>NZ_CP109446.1:2985000-4185000 GCF_036227265.1 Streptomyces sp. NBC_01476
CGCCCGTCGGATCGGTGCGGACCCAGGTGACGCCGTCGAGTGCGGCCGCGCGGACCTGCCAGGCGTGGGCGTGCAATTCAAGGCGGATGGGTCTGCCGAGGTCGTCGATGGTGAGGTCGACCGAGCCCGCGTGACCACCGGATGGAGTCGTGGTCTGCGCGGTGTAGCGCCAGCCGGAGGGACCGGTGGCGCAGTGGAAGTGTTCTGCACCGAGGGGGGTGTGGTCGTGGGTGTCGTGGAACGAGTAGCGGCCGCGGGGCATCGTGTGGTCTCAGGATTCGGCGAGGCCCCCGCCTCGCGGGCGAGACGGGGGCCGGTGCGCGGTGGGTCGTTACGCGGGTGGCTGCGTGGATCAGTAGCGGTAGTGGTCCGACTTGTACGGGCCTTCCACCTTCACACCGATGTACGCGGCCTGCTCCGGGCGCAGCGTGGTGAGCTTGACGCCCAGCGCGTCCAGGTGGAGGCGGGCGACCTTCTCGTCCAGGTGCTTGGGGAGCACGTAGACGCCGATCGGGTACTCCTCGGGCTTGGTGAACAGCTCGATCTGGGCCAGCGTCTGGTCCGTGAAGGAGTTGGACATCACGAAGGAGGGGTGACCGGTCGCGTTGCCGAGGTTCAGCAGGCGGCCCTCGGAGAGCACGATGAGGGTCTTGCCGTCGGGGAAGGTCCAGGTGTGGACCTGCGGCTTGACCTCGTCCTTGACGATGCCCGGGATCTTGGCGAGGCCGGCCATGTCGATCTCGTTGTCGAAGTGGCCGATGTTGCCGACGATCGCCTGGTGCTTCATCCGGGCCATGTCGGAGGCCATGATGATGTCGCGGTTGCCGGTGGTGGTGACAAAGATGTCAGCCGTCTCCACCACGTCGTCCAGGGTGGCGACCTGGAAGCCGTCCATGGCGGCCTGCAGCGCGCAGATCGGGTCGATCTCGGTGATGATGACCCGGGCGCCCTGGCCGCGGAGGGACTCGGCGCAGCCCTTGCCGACGTCGCCGTAGCCGCAGATGACCGCGACCTTGCCGCCGATGAGGACGTCGGTGGCACGGTTGATGCCGTCGACGAGGGAGTGCCGGCAGCCGTACTTGTTGTCGAACTTCGACTTGGTGACCGCGTCGTTCACGTTGATCGCCGGGAAGAGCAGGCTGCCGTCCTGCTGCATCTCGTAGAGGCGGTGGACACCGGTGGTGGTCTCCTCGGTGACACCGCGGATCTCGGAGGCGAGCTGTGTCCACTTCTGCGGGTTCTCGCCGAGGGTGCGGCGCAGCAGGGCGAGGACGTAGCCGTACTCCTCGGCGTCGTCGGGGGACGAGGCAGGCACGGATCCGGCCTTCTCGAACTCGACGCCCTTGTGCAGCAGGAGGGTGGCGTCGCCGCCGTCGTCCAGGATCATGTTCGGGCCGCCGGTGGGGGTGTTCGGCCAGGTCAGAGCCTGTTCCGTACACCACCAGTACTCTTCGAGGGTTTCGCCCTTCCAGGCGAAGACCGGGATGCCCTGAGGGTCCTCGGGGGTGCCGTTCGGGCCGACGGCGATGGCCGCCGCGGCGTGGTCCTGGGTGGAGAAGATGTTGCAGGAGGCCCAGCGGACGTCGGCTCCGAGAGCAGCGAGGGTCTCGATCAGCACGGCGGTCTGCACGGTCATGTGCAGCGAGCCGGTGATCCGGGCGCCGGCCAGCGGCTGGCTGGCGCCGTACTCCTCACGGAGGGACATCAGGCCGGGCATCTCGTGCTCGGCGAGGGTGATCTCCTTGCGGCCGAAAGCGGCCAGGGAGAGGTCCGCGACTTTGAAGTCGGCGGTAGTGGTGGACATGCGGTCTGCTCCTCGCGGTTGAGGTCGAGGTGGAAAGGGATACGGCGCGGCCGACGGACGGCTTGGGGTGCGACGTCCTGCGAGCACACCCGTCCCCTTGCGGCAGCGCAATCCGTCGGAGGCCCTCTCTCCCTCGGCCGGTCAGCAATGAGTGACCGCCCGACCGCCATCAGCAGCGACGTCTGGCTAAGGACGAATCTACACCGGTCCGTGGGTTGGCCCCAGTGGGCCCGGCTCAGCGGCCGCCGGGTGTCTGCGCGGGATCGGGGCCCGCCGAGGCCGCGGCCTCGTTGTAGATGTCGGGTTCGAGGTAGATGACGCGGGCGAAGGGTTCCGCCGCCCGGATGCGTTCCTCGGCCGCGTCGATGGCCTGGGCGACCTGGCCGGCGGTGTCATCGTGCTGGACGGCGATCTTGGCGGCGACCAGCAGTTCCTCGGGGCCGAGGTGGAGGGTCCGCATGTGGATGACGGCGGTGACGGTGTCCCCGTCGACGATGGCCGAGCGGATCCGGGCGGCGGATTCGGGGTTGGCGCCCTCGCCGATCAGCAGCGACTTGGTCTCGGCGGCCAGTACGAGGGCGATGACGATGAGGAGAGCGCCGATGCAGAGGGTGCCGATGCCGTCCCAGATGCCGTCGTCGGTGGCCAGCGCGATACCGACGCCGGCCAGTGCGAGCACCAGGCCGATGAGGGCGCCGAAGTCCTCCAGCAGCACGATCGGGAGTTCGGGGGCCTTGGCCCGGCGGATGAAGCTGATCCAGGACAGGGTGCCGCGGGTGTGGTTGGACTCCTTGACGGCCGTGCGGAAGGAGGAGCCCTCGGCGATGATCGCGAAGATGAGCACACCAACCGGCCAGTACCAGTGCTCGACCGCGTGCGGGTGGCGGACCTTCTCGTAGCCCTCGTAGAGCGCGAACATGCCGCCGACGGAGAAGAGGACGATCGAGACGAGGAAGGCGTAGACGTACCGTTCCCTGCCGTAGCCGAAGGGGTGTTCCTCGTTGGCGGCGCGCTTGGCCTTCTTGCCGCCGATCAGCAGCAGGGCCTGGTTGCCGGAGTCCGCGAGGGAGTGGACGCCCTCGGCGAGCATCGACGAGGAGCCGCTGAACGCGAATGCCACGAATTTGGCCGCGGCGATGGCGAGGTTCGCGCTCAACGCCGCGATGATCGCCCTGGTTCCGCCTGACGCGCTCATAGCTGCTGGATGTCCCTTCCGTCGGCCGGGCATGTCGCCACGCCTGGTCGGGCGTCGCGGTCGGACATTCTTGCAGCCCTCGCGGGTTCCGGGGTGTCAGGCCGCCACGGTGGCACGGAAGACGGTGGCTTCGCCGCTCAGTTCGGTGCGTTCGCCGGCCGGGATGAAGGCGGATTCGCCGCGGGTGAGGGTGAGGGTGGCGGTGGCGGTGCGCAGCAGTGCCTCGCCGCTGGTGCAGAGGAGGATCTGCGGGGTGCCCTGGTCGAGCGGGTGGGCGTCGGCGCCGGGTGCGAGGACATAGCGGGAGAGGCGGAATTCGTCGATGGGGGCGGCGTAGAGCTCTTCGCCGTCGGGGGCGGCTTCGGGGCGCAGGACCCCGGGGTCGCCGGCCTCGAAGCGGACGATGCGCAGGAGTTCGGGTACGTCGACGTGCTTGGGGGTGAGGCCGCAGCGCAGGACGTTGTCGGAGTTGGCCATGATCTCGACGCCGAGACCTTCGAGGTAGGCGTGCGGGACGCCTGCGCCGAGGAAGAGGGCTTCGCCGGGCTGGAGGCGGACGTAGTTGAGGAGCATCGCCGCGATGACGCCCGCGTCGCCGGGGTAACTGTGGGCGATCTTGGCGTAGGCGGCGTAGTCGGCGGCGTGCGGGGTGCCCGGGATCGCGGCGAGGCGGGTGGCCGCTTCGGTGGCGGTGTGCACGGTGGCGGCCATCTCGTCGCGGTCGGCGCCGAGCACCGCGGCGAGGACTTCGCGCAGGGCCTGGTCCTCGGGTCGGGCGCGCAGGATGTCGACGTAGGGGGCGAGGGTGCCGACGCCGAGGGCCTCGATCAGGTCGGCGGCTTCGGTGGGGCGCCGGAAGCCGCACAGGCCGTCGAACGGGGAGAGCGCCACCAGCATTTCGGGCTTGTGGTTGGCGTCCTTGTAGTTGCGGTACGGGGCGTCGATCGGGATGCCGCGGGCTTCCTCGTCGGCGAAGCCGGCCTTGGCCTGGGCGAGGTCGGGGTGGACCTGGAGGGACAGGGGGGCGCCGGCTGCGAGCACCTTGAGGAGGAAGGGCAGCCGGGGGCCGAACCGCTTCACGGTGGCCTCGCCGAGTTCGGCGGCGGGGTCGGCGTCGATGACCGCGTCGAGCGGGACGGGCCCGTCGCCGCGGTCGACGCGGGAGGGTGCGCCGGGGTGGGCGCCCATCCACAGTTCGGCCTGGGGCTCGCCGGTGGGCTCGGTGCCGAGCAGTTCCGGGATGGCGGTGGTGGAGCCCCAGGCGTACGGGCGGATGGTGTTGAGAAGGCGGTTCATGCCGGTCATGGTCTCTCGGTCGATGCGACGGCCAGGTAAACGGCGGCGAAATCCGTCAGGGCGAGGAGTTCGGCGGCCGTGTCGAGCGGGGTCTCGGCGGTGGCGGAGATCTCGCTGAGCGGGGTGTCGTTGGCGTATGCCTGTTCGCGCACGGCGGGGGCGGCGGAGCCCGGCTGGTCGGGGGCTTCCTGGAGGAGCACGATGCGCAGCCGGAGAGTGTCGGGTTCGTCCACGCGGTCGCGGAAGAAGTCGTCGCTGTCGCCGGCGGTCACCCGGGCCCCGGACAGCAGGGGGCCGTGGACGGTGAGTGCGGCGGGCAGTTCGGCGCTGAGCGCGGGCCTGCGGGCGCGGCCGGCCAGTACGGCGGCGAAGCGGCGGGCGCCGGCTGCGGCGATGCGGCCCTGTCCCCACAGCAGGGGCAGCGAGCCGTCGAGTTCCGCGGCGAGGGTCTTGGCGGGGTTGGTGTAGGTGGCGACGGCGGATCCGCAGCGGGTGGCGACGGCGTCGAGGGTGTCGGCGACGGTGTGCAGCGCGGACGGGGGTGCGTTGAGCACACCGATGCGGTCGGTGAGTGCGAGCAGCGGGGTGACCAGTGCCCAGAAGGCGCCGGGGTCGGGGCTCGCGCCGTCCGGGGTGCCGGAGTTGCCGCCGTTGCCGTCGAGGCTTGCGAAGGGCAGCGCCAAGCCGCGGACCTGCGCGACGGCTTCGGCCAGCGGGGCCTTGGGCGGGGTGACCGCGGCGGCGGTGCAGCCGCGCCGGTAGGCCTGCTCGACCAGGTCCGTCAGACCCTGTTCGGTGCCCTCGGTGCTGAGCAGGAGCAGCAGGTCGAGGGAGCCGGCCCAGCCGGGCAGCGTCCAGCGGGACTGCTGCGGGGTGGGCCCGGTGGGGTGGAGCAGTTGGACCGGGCAGCTGCCGGTGCTGAGCGCGGAGAGCAGGTCGGCGACCGCGGCGGTTTCCGGGCCGGTGCCGGCCACGAGGACCGCGCGCGGCTGGCCGTCGGGGCGCAGCTCGGTGACGCCGGCCTCCTCGGCGAGCCGCAGGGCGGTGCGTACCCGGGCGCCGGCGGCGGCCGTTCCGCGCAGCAGCCCGTGGACGTCGGCGCGTTCGAGTGCGTCGGGGTCCTCTAGCAGCGACTCGTCGAACAACGCGACCTCCCGGTCGGATCCGGCTGTGATGCGGTGGGCGGGTTGGACTGCGGGGTCAGGACGGGCGGCGGGCCTCGTCCACCAGCAGGACCGGGATCTCGTCGCGTACCGGGTAGGCCAGGCCGCAGGTGGCGGAGGTGCACACGAGTTCGTTGGCGGCGGCGTCCTCGCGCAGCGGTGCGTGGCAGGCCGGGCAGGCGAGAATCTCCAGCAGGCTGGGTTCGACGAGCGGCATGGGCGGTGTCCTCCGGACGGTGGGCGGCCGGGCGGGCCGGCGTCGGGCATCGGCGGCCCGGGGCCGGTCGGCGGTGACCGGTCGGGGCGCGGCCGGCGAGTCGCCCGCTGTGCCCGCGGGACCAGCGGCCTGCTCGCCGTACGTGAAGCCTATCGCCGTGCCCGCGCCGGTTACGATCCCCGGCGCTGAGGGCCGGGCACCGGGCGGGCAGGCGACGGAACGGCGGGCCGGGCCGGCTAGGCCCGGACGATCGCCAGCACCTGGTCACGCAGGCGGACGACCGTCGCCGCGTCGCGGGCCTCGACGTTCAGCCGGAGCAGCGGCTCGGTGTTGGAGGCGCGCAGGTTGAACCACCAGTCGGTGGCGGTGACGGTGAGGCCGTCGAGCTCGTCGAAGGTGACGCCGGGCCGGCCGTCGAAGGCGGCACGGACCGCGGCCGTGCGGCCGGCCTGGTCGGCGACGGTGCTGTTGATCTCACCGGAGGCGGCGTACCGGTCGTACTCGGCGACCAGTGCGGACACCGGGCCGTCCTGGGCACCGAGGGCGGCCAGCAGGTGGAGGGCGGCGAGCATGCCGGTGTCGGCGTTCCAGAAGTCGCGGAAGTAGTAGTGCGCGGAGTGCTCGCCGCCGAAGACGGCGCCGGAGGCGGCCATCTCCTGCTTGATGAAGGAGTGCCCGACCCGGGTGCGTACCGCGACACCGCCGTGCTCGGCGATCACCTCGGGCACCGACCAGGACGTGATCAGGTTGTGGATGATGGCGGCGCCGGGGTGCTTGGCCAGTTCCCGGGCGGCGACCAGGGCGGTGACGGCCGACGGGGAGACGGGTTCGCCGCGCTCGTCCACCGCGAAACACCGGTCGGCGTCGCCGTCGAAGGCGAGTCCGAGGTCGGCGCCGGTCTCGCGGACCTTCGCCTGGAGGTCCACGAGGTTCTTGGGGTCGAGCGGGTTGGCCTCGTGGTTGGGGAAGGTGCCGTCCAGTTCGAAGTACATCGGGACGAGATCGACGGGCAGGCCGGCCAGGACGGTGGGGACGGTGTGGCCGCCCATGCCGTTGCCCGCGTCCACCACGACCTTCAGCGGGCGGATGGCGGACAGGTCGACGAGGGAGCGCAGGTAGTCGGCGTAGTCGCCGAGGACGTCCCGCGCGCCGATGGTGCCGGGGGCGGCGGTCGCGGCAGGTACGCCGGTCTCGGACCACTTCTCGGCGAGCGACCGGATGTCGGCCAGTCCGGTGTCCTGGCCGATGGGGGCGGCGCCCGCCCGGCACATCTTGATGCCGTTGTAGCGGGCCGGGTTGTGGCTGGCGGTGAACATCGCACCGGGCAGGCCGAGCCGGCCGCTGGCGAAGTAGAGCTCGTCGGTCGAGCAGAGGCCGATCTCGGTGACGTCCGCGCCACGGGAGGCGGCACCGCGGGCGAAGGCCCGCGAGAGCGCGGGAGAGGAGGGCCGCATGTCGTGGCCGACGACGATGGCACCGGCCTCGGTGACCGTGGCGAAGGCGGCGCCGAAGATCTCGGCGAGCGGCTCGTCCCACTGGTCGGGGACGACGCCTCGCACGTCGTACGCCTTGACGATCGGCGACAAATCGGTCACAGCACACCTCTGTCGAACGTCGGACATCGAGAAAACGGGACACGGGGACACGGGGACAGCAGAACAACGGGACAACGGGAATCCGCGCGGCCGGGACTGTCCTGGCGACGCCGGAAGGAGCCGGCCGGCCGGAAACCCCGGCACAACCTACCGAACCGAGGTGACGGGGTTACGACTCCGGGGACCGCAGGACCCGCAGGTGCCCGCGCCGAGCCACCTCCAGCGGGTCGATCTCGCGCGCTCCGGCGCCCCGCCCCGGCGGCCTGGCGGCCTCCCGCACGGCGTTGGCGAGGGCTTCGAGGTCGTCGCCGCTGGGCCCCACCGGGCCGTTGTCCGTGGCCAGCCGTACGACCTCCCAGCCGCGAGGGGCGGTGAGCCGCTCGGAGTGCTCGGAGCAAAGGTCGTAGCAGTGGGGCTCGGCATAGGTGGCGAGGGGGCCGAGAACGGCCGTGGAGTCCGCGTAGACGTACGTCAGCGTCGCGACGGCGGGACGGCCGCAGGCGGTGCGCGAACAGCGACGTACAGGGCTCACGAGGTTGGACGGTACCGCACTCTTGAACGGGCCGCGACGACTCTCCGCGGACTCACTCTGTCGTGTCGCCGGGTACCCCGTGGAACCGCGATTTCCGGCCAGCCCGCGCTGACCTGCAGGGACGCCGGGTCCCAGCACTGGTGTACCTACGGTAATGCTCTGGGCACCGCTTGACCGGCCGTCCGGTTCGGTCGACAGGTGGCGCATATCCGTCACTTCCGTGGCTTGATGCGGTCCGATTGCGGTGCGCGGTACGCCCCCGGTCGGGTGTCGTTCGCTCTTCCGGCGACAAGAGCAGGATCTATTGCTGTACGGATCCGCTGCGAGGACTAGGCTCACGATGATGGACAGCTCGGCTTCCACCCCTCCGATCCCTCCAGCGCCACGACCGCGTCACCGCGACCGCCACGGGCGCGGGATGCGCGGACCCATCGCGCCCCCGCAGGTGCCCTTGGCGCTCAGCCGGGCCGACGCCTTCGACGACCTGGTACGGGACGCCGCCGACCGTCTTGAGCGGCGCTGGCCGCAGCTGGCCGATGTGGAATTCGCCGTCCAGGAAGTGCCGTGGCCGCAGGACGGGCTGGCCACCGAGGGCGATCCGGTGCCCCTGGGACGCCTGATCAGCGCCGCCAAGGACCGGCCGAGCCGGATCGTGGTCTACCGCCGGCCGGTGGAGATCCGCGCCAAGAGCCGCGACGAGCGGGCGCTGCTGGTGCACGAGATCGTGGTGGAGCAGGTGGCGGAGCTGCTGGGGCTCTCACCGGAGAACGTGGACCCCAAGTACGGCGAGGACTGAGAACCGGCGCGGGTGGGGCCCAGCAGAGGCCCGGCCCGGTCCGGCCCGCTGAACGGACCGCCTCCTCCGGGCACCGGGTGCCCCGAGGAGGAGGTTTTCGCGTCCTGGCTGAGCGTCCTGAGCGCCCTGCCCTCAGGACGCTTGGCGTCCTGAGGCCCTCAGTGGTCGAGAACCCCCAGGTCAGGGACCGCCTGCGGCACCGACACCGTGCTGTGGTCGTCCGGCATCGGCTGGATGGTGAACATCTGCACCCCGTCCAGCGGCAGCGCAAGAGTGCGCGAGGCGTAGAGCTGACCGCCGGAGACCCGCTCGACGGTGACCGCGTAGGTGCCCTTGAGGCCGGCCGGCTGCGGCGGTGTGACGGCCGAGGTGGTGCCCGCCTTGACAGTGACCACCTTGCTCGCCGGAGTACCGCCGCCCGAGCCGGCCGAAGAGGTGACCCGCACGGTGGTGTCCTGGCCGATCGCGGTGAGCGAGAGCGTCGACCCCTTGGCGCGGTTGTCCGCGGCACTGGCCCGGGTGTCGATCCGCGAGACCGCGGGAAGGAAGGCGATCTCCTGCTTGTCGCCCTTGCCGCGGGTGACGCGCAGTCCGGCGACGACCGGCACCGGTGTGTGCGCGGCACTCGACCCGATGATCAGTGAGGCGGGGTCGCCCTTGGTGACGTCCCCGAGGTCAGCCGAGGCCGTCATGCCGCTCTTCACGTGGAGGGTCTCGTGTCCGGCCGGGGTGATCGTGCCGGTCGAGGTGGCCAGCTTCAAGGTGAGGTCGGCGTCGTCGGAGCCGCTCGCGTAGACCTCCAGCCGCACATCGGTCGCGTCCGCGGGGATCCCGGGCAGGACGAGGCTGGTGGCGGGTTCTGCGGCCGGCGCCATCCAGTCCGCGCCCGCCTTGGTGTCGGTGACCTGCAGCAGCGCGCCGACCCGGCCGCTGCGCGCGACCACGTGCGCGGTGAGGTCGGCCGTCTTCTGGGGCACCACGGTGGAGAGCAGCACCGGCTTGGAGGTTCCGCCCGCGACCGTGATGCCGTCGCCGGATGACGCCTTGAGCAGGCCGTCCTTGCCGTAGAGGTCGATGTCCACGACGGCAGGCGTCGGGTCGGGGTTGACCAGTTCCACGTAGTCCTGACGGTTGGCCTCGGTGCTCGCGCCGGGGAACCAGAACTCGGTGTCGGGCACCGCGCAGGAGGCACCGAGCAGGCCGCGGCCGTCACCGCTGTCCACGACCGTGGTCTGCTGGACGGTCCAGCCGGGTGCCAGCGCGCCGTCGGCGGTGCCGATCAGCGCGGGCGCGTCCGACTTCTCGGTGGAGGTGGTGGCGGGCTTGCCCGCCTGCGTCTGCGGCAGCAGCGGCTTCGCCTTGGGGGTGATCGGCATGAGCTTGGCGCTGCCGTCGGCCTGCCCCGTGCCCTTGGGCGTGAACGAGGTGTACTGGGTGGTCGCGAACTCCGAGGAGGACGGTTCCGGGCACAGCAGGCTGCTGCGCTGCACCGGCAGCCGGGCGGCGGAGGCCGCGGGCGCGGCGTCCGAGGAGTCGCCGCTGTTCATGGTGGCCGCGCCGGTCAGGACGGCGAGCACCACGACGGCGCCGGCCAGGGAGAGTGCGTTGCGGTTCACTGCTGGTTGCTCCCGTCGCGGCGGGGGTCGCCTTCTGGGTAGTAGACGCCGGGTTCGGGGTACGCGGCGGGATCGGCGTACCCCTGGTCGTCGCCGTAGGGCGCGCCGTCGGCATAGCCCTGCTGCTGGTCGGCGTAGCCCTGGCCGTAGCCCTGCTGCTGACCGCCGTAGCCGCCCTGGTCGTCGGGGACGGGCGCGCCGTAGGGGTCGTAGCCGGGCTGGGGCGGGACGTAGCCGTACTCCTGCTGCTGGTCGTAGCCGGGCTGCTGCTCGTACGTACCGGGCGCCGCCGGGTACTGGCCGCTGTCCCACTGCTGCTGACCGGTGTCGGCGCCCTGGGTGTAGCCGGCGTCCTGGTAGCCCTGCTCCTGGTAGCCGTAGGCGCCGTCGGTGCCGACCGGGACCGCGTAGGGGTCGTAGCCGCCCTCGGCGGTCTCGTAGGCGGTCTCCTCGTACGGCTCCTGCTCGGCGTCGTGTGACGGGGCGTCAGGGGCGCCGGCAGCGTCCGCGGTGTCCGCGGCGTCGGATGCGCCCTCTGCCTCGGCGGCGGCCTGGAGGCGGCGGGCCCTGCGGCCCTCGCCGGCCGCCTGGGCCGGGATCTCCGCGGTGAGCGGGCCGGAGCCGGACGTGGTGGCGCCGTCGGGCTCGGGCAGGTCGTCGTCGATCTCGCGGCGCCGGCCGGGCAGCGCCAGGACGATCACCACCAGCAGCAGGAAGCCCTGGACGCCGAGCCAGCCGATGTGAGTGACCGGCTCCTCGAAGGTGACGTCCAGCCGGCCCGCGTCGGAGGGAAGGTCGAAGCCCTGTGCCCAGCCGTCGACGGTGGTCGGGGTGAGCGCCTTGCCGTCCAGGGTGGCGTGCCAGCCGGGGGCGGCGGAGTCGGCCAGCCGCAGGACGCGTCCCGAGGGGCCGGCGGGCACCTTGGTGTGGGCCTCGACGCGCCCGGCGGCGACGGCGACCGGCTGGGCGTCCTTGCTGGTGATGGAGATCCGGGAGACCTCGCTGTTGACCCGCCACAGTTCGGTGCCGCCGGTCTGGCTGACCCGGGACAGGCCCGGGGTGCTGTCCAGCACGCGCCCGAAGGTGCGCGGGGCGCCCTTCTGCGCGAGGACGTACCGGATCGCGTATCCGGCCAGCCGGCTGCCCTGGTCGGCGCCCGAGCCTGCCACCAGGTTGGCCACGACGCTGTCCAGGGCGCGGTCGCGGGTCGCCTCGGCGGCGAGTTCCGCGTCGCCGATCCGCACACCGGAGCCGCGGACCAGGCTGTACGAGACGCGACCGGGCGTCCCGCTGATCACCAGGGTGCGGGGCTGGTCGCCCGAAGTGCTCTCCTCCGCGACGAAGGCGGGCACCTGCTCGGGGTCGGTGCGCTTGATGGGACCGTTCGCGCCGTCGGCCACCCAGGTGAAGGCGGCGAGCAGCGGCGCGGCGACGGCGGCGATGGCGACCAGTCCTGCGACGGGCTGCCGCCAGCCGAAGCCGCTGGCCGCGATCCGCTCGTTGGCGCCTTCCGCGCCGATGGCGGCGGCGGCCAGCAGGGCGATGCCGTAGACGAGGGTGGCCGGTCCTGCCCAGTCCTTGCCGTTCTCCACGACGGCGAAGAGCAGGCCGGTCGCGGCGGCGGCCCAGGCGGCGACGATGGCGGTCCTGCGGGTGTCGCGCATCAGGGCGGCGAGCGCCGCCAGCACCACGCCTATGAGCAGGAATCCGCCGGACGCCTTGGGGCCGCCGGGGCTGAGCAGCAGCAGGTCGACGCCGGAGGCGGAGCCGGTGCCGTACGGCAGGCCGGCCTCGTTCATCAGCCGGCCCGGGTGGCTGAGCAGGGTCAGTGACCACGGGGCGAGGAGCACGATCGGGGTGATGAGCACCGTCGCGGAGCGCAGCAGGTGCGGGAGGAGCAACTGGCCGTGCCCGGTCGCCAGCCGCCAGCCGAGTGCGATCGCGGCGAGGAGGAGGGCGATCGGCCAGGTGACCGGGGTGAAGGCGGTGGTGAAGGTCAGCATCAGGGCCAGCGCCCAGGCGGCGCGCCAGCTCGGCCGGGCGCCGCGCTCGATGGCGCCGTCGCTGAGCTGGAGTCCGGCGGTGGAGACCGCGGCACGGGCCATCAGCGGCAACAGGATGGCCAGCACGGCTGTGCCGAGGCGGCCGGCCGCGAGCGCGCCGGTGACGGCGGGCAGGAAGGCGTAGGCAACCGACGCCCAGGCGCGCAGCAGGCGGGATTCCACCAGCGGCCGGGAGGCGAAGTAGGCGGCGATGCCGGCCAGCGGCACCGAGGCGACCAGAAAGAGCGTCAGGGTCAGGCCGGTGGAGCCGAACAGCACGGTGGAGAAGAGCGCGAGGACCGCGATGTACGGCGGGGCGGACTGGGTGCCGCCGGTGCCGAGCGGGTGCCAGGAGCCGGTGAAGGCGGCCCACAGGTCGGAGGCGCCGGGGTCGGCGGGCAGCAGTGCTCCGCCGGCCAGTGCGCCGCCGCCGAGCAGGGCGCGGCAGGCGGCGAGCGAGAAGACCAGCAGGACCGCGAAGAGGACCGGGCCGGGCTTGCGGGCGATCCGCTTGAGCCGGGCGAACTGCTCGACCTCCAGGAAGTCGCCGTCCTCGTCGCCGGGTCCTGACTCGACCGCTCCGCCGTGGCGTCCGGCGGCCGCGGAGGCGGCGTCGGCGCGGCCGGAGAGGTTGCTGACCACCTGGTCGACGGTGGCGCGGACGGTGGCACCGGGCGGCGGGAAGAGCGGGCGCAGTTCGGAGGGGGGTACCTCGCCCCGGCCGCGGCGGCGGCGGGCGGCGAGCACCCGGCCGGGGCGCAGCAGTACGCCCATCAGGCCGACGATCTCGTCGACGGCCTGGCCGGGGACCTTGCCCACGAGGTAGGCGAGGGTACGCAGCACGGTGCCGACAGCTATCCGCACCGCCACATAGGGCAGCAGCGGGCCGCGGGTGTTGGCGAGCAGCGTGTAGACCGCGCCGGCCTTGTCGACGCGGTGCGGGTTGACCGCCGAGCGGCCGGCGCAGTCGACGGGCCGGCGCTCGCGGGAAGCTGCCTCGGCGTGCCAGAGCACGGCGTCGGGGGCGACCAGGACGGTGTGGCCGGCCGCCTGGGCCCGCCAGCAGAAGTCCACGTCGTCGCGCATCAGGGGCAGCCTGCGGTCGAAGCCGCCCAGTTCCTCCCAGACGTCGCGGCGCACCAGCATGCCCGCGGAGGACACCGACAGCACCGGGCGCACCTGGTCGTGCTGGCCCTGGTCCTGCTCGCGGCGCTCCAGGCCGGTCCAGCGGCGACCGCTGCGGGCGATGCTGACGCCGACTTCGAGCAGTTGCCTGCGGTCGTACCAGCTGCGGAGTTTGGGACCGATGATCGCGGCGGATGGCGACGAGTCGGCGGCGCGCAGCAGCGCGGCGAGCGCCCCGGGGTCGGGCTCGCAGTCGTCGTGCAGCAGCCACAGCCACTGGACGGGTTCGCCGAACGGCTGCTGCGGCTCGTCGTAGACGTCGTCGTTCCAGGTGCGGGTGGCCGGGTCCCAGCCGCTGCGGCGCTCCAGGTACGGCAGTTCCGCCGCGGTGAGCGGGGCGGCGCTGCGCACGGCCTCGTCGACCGCGGCACCGAAGCCGGTACGGCGGGCCAGGTGCAGGACCCGCTGGTCGCCGAGGGATTCGGCGAGCAGCCGGGCGGAGTCGTCGGCGCTGCCGGTGTCGGCAGCGATGACGTCCTGCACCGGGCGGTCCTGGACGAGCAGCCCGGAGAGGGCTTTGGGCAGCCAGCGCGCGCCGTCGTGCGCTACCAGCACGGCGGTGACGACATGGCGCGGGAACTCAGGGGTGCCGGCCGGATGAGCGGCCGGTGCTGGGCTGTTCACGGACATCGAGGTTCTGGCCCCGGTTCGCTGGACTGCGGTGGACGGTAACGCCCGCGCTGTGGCGGGCCCTCGTCATGGACGGCCCCCCACACTAACGGCTCACGCCGCGGGCGCTGTCCGGAAGCGGGCCGGTGTGAGAACAACGGCAGCCCGTCCGCCGCGCCGGTGGGCGCGGCAGACGGGCTGTACGCGGGTTTCCGGGGGGCCGGCCGCGGTCAGACGACGCCCTTCTTCAGCCGGCGCCGTTCGCGCTCGGACAGGCCGCCCCAGATGCCGAACCGCTCGTCGTTGGCGAGGGCGTACTCCAGGCAGTCGGAGCGGACCTCACAGGCGAGGCAGACCTTCTTCGCCTCACGCGTGGATCCGCCCTTCTCGGGGAAGAACGACTCGGGGTCGGTCTGCGCACACAGCGCGCGCTCCTGCCAGCCGAGTTCCTCGTCGGCCTCTTCGGCCAGCAGCAACTGGAACTGCTCGGTCATGCGCGCCCCTCGTCTGTCGTGCTTCCCCGTGACTGCCTGCCGTCACCATGTCCGGCTGAAACGACACGAGTGAAATTACAAGTGTGCCGATCCGGGCCAGTCAAGCCGAGATCTGCTATTGGGCCCGTTATTCACTCCGCTGAACCAAGGCGTAACGGAAAGTGTTGATATCCGCCAGAAAATACCCATCGTCAACCATCGTCCCGCCGACTTACCGCTCACCTACCGTCAGACGCTGCGGCGACGCGCCGCGTTCCGCCCGATCGGATGAAGCGTTGTGGATCACATTTCGATCACAGAAGCACAACGTCACATCGGGCGGTGTGTCTTCCCCGTCGAATCGGACCGCATCGGATCTGCATCGGATCTGCACGGATGCCGCACCATCTATCCGCACCTTCCGGTGCACAAACCTTTCAGCACCGTGCGTTACCGGATCGGGTGAACATGATGGACAAATCGGACAATGGAGTTGACAGCCGCCCGCGCGGAGCGGTCTCCTTAACGCCATGTCCGACGAGCACTACGCGCCCTTCCGGACTCGCTGCGGCGAGTCCCGCTGCGTCGCGCTCGCGCAGAGCTGTTGTTGTTCCTGTCGCTGCCGCTGAATCTCCTGCCCGGGACCGTACGAGGACCCGGCACCGCCCCCTTTCACGCGCATCGCAGAGGAACACAACCCCCATGTACTCCGACGTCTCCATCGCCGGTGACCCACTCGCTCTGCCCCACCTGCTCCCCCCGGTGCCGCAACACCCCAGCACCGTCGCGGAGTTCGCCGGACTCGCCCGCTCCGTGGCCGCCGACCGCGGTCGCTGGACGCCTCTGGTGCGCTACGACGCCACCACCCGCTGGTACGCGCGCCTGCAGACCGGCCCCGGCTACGAGGTGTGGCTGCTGAGCTGGCTCCCCGGCCAGAGCAGCGGGCTGCACGACCACGGCCCCTCCTCCGGCGTGCTCACCGTCCTGGAGGGCACCTTGCGCGAGCGCGCCCGGGGCACCGAGGGCGATGCCCGCCGGGTGCTCACCGCGGGGCACCAGCGGGTGTTCGCCCCCGGATATGTGCACGAGGTGGTCAACGACTCCCTGGAGCCGGCGGTCAGCGTGCACGTGTACTTCCCCGGGCTGACCGCGATGACGCCCCACGGGCGCGCGGACGGCAGGCAGTCCGCCGCCGCGCGGCCGGCCCCTTCGGCCGCTGCCGGTATGTGACTTATCGGCCCGGGTGGGCGGGCTGACAGACTGGGGACCATGCGAATCGTGGTTCTGGCCGGAGGTATCGGAGGGGCGCGCTTCCTGCGCGGCCTCAAGGCAGCGGCGCCGGAGGCGGACATCACCGTCGTCGGCAACACCGGAGACGACATCCATCTGTTCGGGCTGAAGGTCTGTCCCGACCTCGACACCGTCATGTACACCCTGGGCGGCGGCATTCACGAGGAACAGGGCTGGGGCCGGGCCGACGAGACCTTCGCGGTCAAGGAGGAACTGGCCGCGTACGGAGTCGGGCCCGAGTGGTTCGGCCTGGGCGACCGGGACTTCGCCACCCACATCGTCCGGACCCAGATGATCGCCGCGGGCTACCCGTTGAGCGCCGTCACCGAGGCGCTGTGCGCCCGCTGGCAGCCGGGGGTGCGGCTGATCCCGATGTCGGACGACCGGGTGGAGACACACGTCCTGGTCGACGTGGACGGGGAGCGCAAGGCCGTCCACTTCCAGGAGTACTGGGTCCGGCTGCGGGCATCGGTGCAGGCGCACGCCGTGGTACCGGTCGGCGCCGACGCCGCCAAGCCGGCGCCCGGGGTGCTGGAGGCGATCGCCGCGGCCGATGTGATCGTCTTCCCGCCGTCCAACCCGGTGGTCAGCATCGGCACGATCCTCGCGGTGCCCGGCATCAGGGAGGCCATCGCCGAAGCCGGGGTCCCCGTCGTGGGGTTGTCGCCGATCGTCGGGGACGCACCCGTGCGCGGGATGGCCGACAAGGTGCTGGCCGCGGTGGGCGTGGAGTCGACGGCCGCCGCGGTCGCCGCCCACTACGGCAGCGGGCTGCTCGACGGCTGGCTGGTCGACACGGTGGACGCAGGCGCCGTCGCGGAGGTCGAATCGGCCGGCATCCGCTGCCGGGCGGTGCCGCTGCTGATGGAGAGCGTGGACACCACCGCGCAGATGGCCCGGGAGGCGCTGGCGCTGGCCGAGGAGGTACGGGCATGAGCGCGCCCGCGCGGTACGAGGTGTTCGGGGTGCCCGGGATCGGGGAGGTCCAGCCCGGCGCGGACATCGCCAAGCTGATCGCCGCGACCGGTGTGGAACTCGCCGACGGCGATGTGCTGCTGGTCACCTCGAAGATCGTCAGCAAGGCCGAGGGCCGGGTGGTACGGGCCGACGACCGGGAGGCGGCGATCGACGCGGAGGCGGTACGGCTGGTCGCGCGGCGCGGGCCGACCCGGATCGTGGAGACCCGGCACGGGTTCGTGATGGCGGCGGCGGGCGTGGACGCGTCCAACACCCCGGCGGGCACGGTGCTGTTGCTGCCCGAGGACCCGGACGGCTCGGCCCGGCGGATCCGCGAGGGGCTGCTGGACACCCTGGGGGTACGGACCGGGGTCGTCGTCACCGACACCTTCGGCCGTCCCTGGCGGGAAGGGCTCACCGACGTGGCCATCGGCGCCTCCGGGGTGCGGGTGCTCGGCGATCTGCGGGGCCGGCGGGACTCGCATGGCAACGAGCTGAGCATGACGGTGACCGCGACCGCGGACGAACTGGCCGCCGCCGGCGACCTGGTGAAGGGCAAGGCGTCGGGGGTACCGGTCGCGGTGGTGCGCGGCCTTGGCTCGGTGGTGGACCCCGAGCCCGGCGACGAGGACACCGGAGCCCGGCCGCTGGTACGGGTCGCGGTGAACGACATGTTCCGGCTCGGGACGTCCGAGGCGGTGCGCGAGGCGGTCTCACTGCGGCGCACTGTGCGCGAGTTCACCGACGAACCGGTGGATCCGGCAGCGGTACGGCGGGCGGTGGCACTCGCCGTGACGGCGCCCGCGCCGCACCACACCACGCCGTGGCGGTTCGTGCTGCTGGAGTCGGCGCAGGTGCGGACACGGCTGCTGGACGCGATGCGGGACGCCTGGGCGGCGGACCTGCGGCGCGACGGTTTCTCCGAGGCGAGCGTCGAGAAGCGGCTGCGCCGCGGGGACGTGCTGCGCGCAGCGCCGTATCTGGTGGTGCCGTGCCTGGTCACCGAGGGGTCGCACGCCTACCCGGACGAGCGCAGGGCCGCGGCAGAGCGGGAGATGTTCGTGGTGGCGGCGGGCGCCGGAGTGCAGAACTTCCTGGTCGCGCTGGCCGGTGAGCAGTTGGGGTCGGCGTGGGTGTCGTCCACGATGTTCTGCCGGGATGTGGTCCGGGAGGTCCTGGCGTTGCCGGCGCACTGGGATCCGATGGGCGCGGTGGCGGTGGGCAGGCCCGCGGCCCCCGCGCCGGCCCGGGCACCCCGGTCGGGCGAGGACTTCCTGGTCGTACGGTGACGGCCCCGCCCTATAGGCACGCCGGCGGGCGCTGCGCTGGTTCAGGAGTGGCGCGTCGGCGGGTTGGGGGCCAGCCGGGGGCCGTGGCGGGGCGGGGCAGGGGTGGTCAGGAGGATCAGCCGGGCGGCGCGGTGGCGCTGGCCCGCGTAAGGGGCGAGGAGGCGGAGCATCGCCTCGTCCGAGGAGCGGCGGGTGCCCTCCAGGGCGTGCCCGATGTGATGCGGAAGGTGCAGGTCGCCGACGGTGAGGGCATCGGGGTCGCCGTGGCTGCGCTGGAGGGTCTCGGCGGCGGTCCAGGGGCCGATGCCGGGCAGGCTCTGGAGCCGGGTGGAGGCGTCCTGCGGGGAGAGGGCGGCGAGCGCGTCCAGCCGGGAGCCGACGCGGACCGCACGCAGGACGGTGGAGGCCCGCTTGTTGTCGACGCCGGCGCAGTGCCAGTCCCAGGAGGGGATGAGGGCCCAGCCGCGGGCGTCGGGCATGACGCGCATCCGGTCGGCCGGCGCCGGCCCGGGCGCGGGTTCACCGTGCTGGAAGAGCAGCAGCTTCCAGGCGCGATACGCCTCCGACGTGGTGACCTTCTGTTCGAGGACGGTCGGGATCAGCGCTTCCAGCACCAGCCCGGTACGGGTCAGGCGCAGCCCCGGGTGGCGCCTGTGGGCGTGATGGACGACACGGTGCCGCGGTTCGAAGGCCGCAGGGTCGTCATGGGCGCCGAGCAGCCCGGGCAGGGCGTCGAGCAGCCACTCCGCGCCGGGCCCCCACGCCTGGCCCTCCAGCGCGGCCGGGCTGCCGGTGATGCGCAGGGTGCCCGGGCCGGCAGGCGTACGGCTGGCCCGCCACACCGCGCCGTCCGGAGTGATCCGGAAGGTGGGGTCGCCGCCGCCCCGGCGCAGCGGCATGACGGTGAGCCGCACGTCGAGCGGCCCCGCGGGTGTCCACGTCCGTGTCCTGGGTGCCGGGACGGCACCGCCGCCCCTGGGGGCGGGCAGGCGGGTACGGGGCGGAAGCATCCGCCGAGCGTACCCGGCCGCTACTGGTCGGAGGAGAAGCGGATCGCCCCCGCGCCGATACGGGCCCCGCACCACACCCGGGCGCCGGGGGCCAGCTCGTTGTCGGGGCCGAGGACCGCGCCGTCGCCGAGCACGACACCGTCGAGCACGGTCCTGGCACCGACCTCGGCACCCACCCCGATCAGTGAGTTCTTCACCACGGCGCCGGCCTCGACCCGGGCGCCGGCCAGCACCGTACTGCCGTCGACGCGCGCCCCGGAGCCGATGACCGCGCCCGCCGCCACGCAGGTGCCGCCGGAGAGCTTGGCGTCGTCGGCGACCTGTGCGCCGGTCAGTACCAGGCGCTCGCCGTGGCGGCCGGGGACCGCGGGTGAGGGGGCGCGGCCGAGGACGAGGTCGGCCGAGCCGCGGACGAAGGCGTGCGGGGTGCCGAGGTCGAGCCAGTAGGTGGAGTCGACCATGCCCTGGAGGTGGGCGCCGGCGGCGAGGAGTCCTGGGAAGGTCTCGCGTTCGACGGAGACCGGGCGGCCGGCCGGGATGGCGTCGATGACCGACCGGTTGAAGACGTACGCGCCGGCGTTGATCTGGTCGGTGACGATCTCCTCGGGCGTCTGCGGCTTCTCCAGGAAGGCGGTGACGCGGCCGTCGGGGTCGGTGGGGACCAGGCCGAAGGCGCGCGGGTCCGGCACCTTGGTCAGGTGCAGCGAGACATCCGCGCCGGTCCGGCGGTGGGTGGCGACCAGGGCCGGGATGTCGAGGCCGGTGAGGATGTCGCCGTTGAAGATGAGCACCGGGTCGCCGGGCCCTGCGTGCAGGCGGTGGACGACGTTGCGCAGCGCGCCGCCGGTGCCGAGGGGGTCGGACTCGGTGACGTACTCCAGGCTCAGGCCGAGGGCGGAACCGTCGCCGAAGTACGGTTCGAAGACCTCGGCGAGGTAGGAGGTGGCGAGCACCACGTGCTCGACGCCGGCGGCTCGGGCCCTGGCCAACTGGTGGGTCAGGAAAGGCACTCCGGCCGCAGGGATCATCGGCTTGGGGGTGTTGACCGTGAGCGGTCGCAACCGGGTCCCCTTGCCGCCGACCAGGAGGATCGCCTCGGTCGCGCGGGAGTTGTCCGCGGCTGTCCGGGCGTCCGTGGCGTCCGCGATGTCCGTGGCCATGGCTACGGACGCCAGAGGGCTCCGTGCAGGCGTGGGTGCAGGCATGAGGAAGATAGTGACACAAGCCGCAAACCCGATAAACCAGGAAGCTGACGGCCGGTCGGCTGCGAGGAGCAATGCTACCCGTACGGCTCAGCGAGGTGGCCGGAACAGGCCGGGTAGCCTGACCGGCGTGACACCCAGCCTGCGTACTCCCGCCGCTCTGCTCTCCGACGCCCTGCGTTCCGACGCCGGCCGCCCCTTGGTCACCTTCTACGACGACGCCACCGGCGAACGCGTCGAGTTGTCGGTCGCCACCTTCGCCAACTGGGTCGCCAAGACGGCGAATCTGCTCCAGGACGAACTCGGCGCCCAGCCGGGCGACCGGCTCGCGCTGCTGCTGCCCGCGCACTGGCAGACCGCCGTGTGGATGCTCGCCGCCTTCTCCACCGGTGTGGTGGTGGCGCCCGGCGGCGACCCGGGCGGCGCCGACCTGGTGGTGAGCGGGCCGGACACGCTGGACGCGGCCCGTGCCTGCAAGGGCGAGCGCGTCGCTCTCGCGTTGCGTCCGCTGGGCGGGCGTTTCCCGCAGCCGCCGGCCGGATTCGCCGACTACGCGGTGGAGGTGCCGACCCAGGGCGACCGTTTCGCGCCGTACGCCCCGGTCGGTCCGGACGCGCCCGCGCTGGAACTGCCGGGCGGCGGCGCCGTACTGACGGCCGGCGAGGTGGTGGACCGGGCGCTCGGCTCGGCCGCGGCGCTGGGGCTGGAGCGCGGCTCCCGGCTGCTGTCCGCGCTGCCCTACGACACGTGGGACGGGCTGGCCGCCGGGCTGCTGGCGCCGCTGGCCGCGGACGCGTCGGTCGTGCTCTGCCGCAATTCCGGGGCGCTGTCGGCCGAGCAGCTGGAGCGGCGCAAGGACGCGGAGCGGGTCACGCACACCGCGGTGTGACGCCGGGCGGGGCAGGACCCCGGCCGGATGCCCGGCGGACGCCCGGGATTCCTTGCGAATCCGCGGGGAATTCGACACCTCGGGCAACCAACAGCGCTATTCGGCTGTCTGAACGAGTGCCGGTGGGGCATTCGGGTCCGAACCCCCGGAGACAACCGGCAACCGGCCACCGCCGGGCGAACTACCGAGGGACGGGCACAAGACGTGACCACGCCAGACGAGCCCCCGCAGGAGAAGCCGGACGCGACCCCGGCTTCCGAGGGCTCCCCCGCGAACGAAACCGAAGGCGGGTCCACCACCGACAGCCCGCCCGAGGCGGACGACGCACACATAACGCGGAAGGCGCCGCCCGCGGCGCCGGAACCCGCCGGAGGTGCCACGCCGGCCGGCAACGCGGAGAAGCCGGCCGCCGCCGGCACGACGGCGGATAGGCCGGAGGGCAACGCCGGACCGAATACCCCGGCCGGACCCGACACTGCGGCCACGCCGGACGGCGGCGCCGGCACTGCGGCTCCCAAGCCGGAGGCCGGACCCGAGCCCGCGACCGACGGCGACGCGAATGCCCCGGTCGGGCCCGGCGCTGAGGCGCCGGCCGCTTCTGACGGGGCGTCAGCCCGGAAAGCCGGGCCGGAGGGTGTCCCCGCGGAGGCGGGTCCCGGTGCTGGTGCGGCGACGCCGCTCATCCCGCACCCGCGGCACCGCCGGCGGCACTGGCTTCGGATTCTGGCCGCCTGCACCGCCTTCCTCGTGCTCGCCCTCGGCGCCGGCGGCTGGTACGTCTACCGCCAGCTCAACGGCAACATCACCACGGACACCACGACCGAGACCGAGCTGAAGGCCCACGACAAGGAGCGCCCCGCCGAGGGCCCGACCAAGGCCGAGAACATCCTGCTCATCGGCTCGGACAACCGCGGCAACGGCAACGAGCAGTACGGCCACGACACCGGCACCCAGCGCTCGGACACCACGATCCTGCTGCACCTGGCCGCCGACCGCAGCAGCGCCACCGCGGTGAGCATCCCCCGCGACCTGATGGCGCACGTGCCCGACTGCACCAAGCCCGACGGCGGCACCGCGCCGGCCCGCTTCGAGCAGTTCAACTGGGCGTTCCAGTTCGGCGGCGCCGCCTGCACCATCCGGACCGTCGAGGACATGACCGGGATCCGGATCGACCACCACCTCATCGTGGACTTCACCGGCTTCAAGAAGATGGTCGACGCGGTGAACGGCGTCGAGGTGTGCGTGCCCGAGCCGGTGCACGACGTGAACGCGCAACTCGACCTGCCCGCCGGCCGGCAGAAGCTCAACGGATCGCAGGCGCTGGGATACGTACGGGCCCGCGAGAGCATCGGCGACGGCAGCGACACCCAGCGGATGGAGCGGCAGCAGGACTTCCTCGCCTCGCTGGTGAGCAAGGTGCGCAGCAACGGCGTGCTGCTCAACCCGGTCAAGCTCTACCCGCTGCTCTCCGCGGCCACCTCCTCGCTGACCGCCGACCCGGGGCTCGACTCGCTCAGCGAGCTGTACGACCTCGCGCACAGCATCCAGCAGACGCCGACCGGGGCGATACGTTTCCTCACCCTGCCCCGCGAGCCGTACGTCGCCGACCACAACCGCGACCAGCTGATGCAGCCCGCCGCCGACCAGCTCTTCACCGCGATCCGCGACGACGTGGCGGTCAACGTGACCGGGGAGACGCCGGACGGCTCCTCCACCGCCTCGCCGACAGCCAACGCGACCGGGACGCCGACAGGCACATCGACCGGCACCCCGACGGGAACGCCGACCCGGACGCCGACAGGCACATCGACCGGCACCCCGACGGCCACCCCGACCGACACCGCCTCCGGCACCCCGAGCGCCGTCCCGACGTACCGGGGCACCACCGCCGACCGTGACCTGTGCAGCAAAGACCAGTGAAAGGCCGCTGAAAGCCCACTTCAAGGCGTCGCCGGGATCGTCAGGTTTGTCCGGTTGTAGGGATGCGGAATTTGTCACGACCGCATATCGGCGCTGAACTTGGCGGCTAGTGTGAGCGCTCCGGCCGATCCCGGATGGAGGACCCGAGGGACCGTGGACACGCAAGGCCGTAGAAACATCGACCCGGCGGACCAGTGGGTGCTGGACCCGGAAACGGGCACGTACCAACTGCGGTTGGACCCCGACGAGGCGCCGTCACCGAGCGTGCCCGCGCAGGGCAGCCACCGCGATTCCGCCGAGCGTCCGGCCGCACCGTCCCGCACCGCGTCCTCCTCCACCGGTACCGCCGCGGGCGCCGCCGGTGCCTCCACCCCCGTGACCGGAGGCCGCCGGGCCGCCAGGACCGGCGCCGCCCCGGCGACCGCCCTGACCGGGCCGCGCAGCCGCCGCAAGGGCAAGCCGGACCGGACCCGGCAGTCCCGTAAGAAGAAGGTGCTCGCCTGGACCGGCGGCGCGCTCGGCTTCGTGGTGATCGCCGCCTCGGTCGGCGGCTACCTGGTCTATCAGCACATCAACAACAACATCACCACGGTTGACGTCGGTGACGCGGGCAGCAAGTCCGTCACCCACGAAGGCCCGATGAACGTCCTGGTGATCGGCACCGACAGCCGGCAGGGCCTGGGTTCGCAGTACGGCGACACCGGCAGTGTCGGGCACGCCGACACCACGATCCTCTTCCATGTGTCGGCCGACCGGAGCAACGCCACCGCGCTGAGCATCCCGCGCGACATCGTGACCAGCATCCCGGACTGCCCGACCAAGCAGAAGGACGGCTCCACCAAGGTCATCCCGGGCACGCCGAGGCAGGTGAGCACGCCGCGGTTCAACGAGAGCCTGGGCCAGGACGGCCGTGACCCCGGCTGCACGATGCGGCTGGTCTCGGAGATGACGGGACTGCGGATCGACCACTTCATGATGGTCAACTTCGAGGCGGTCAAGACGCTTTCGACGGCCGTCGGCGGCGTGAACATCTGCCTGGCCCGCCCGCTGGTGGACCCCAAGTCGCACCTCAACCTGAGCGCGGGCCCGCACAAGATCGAGGGCGAGCAGGCACTGGAGTTCGTCCGCACCCGGCACGCGCTGCAGAATCAGAGCGACCTGGACCGGATCAAGCTCCAGCAGAACTTCCTGAGCGCGATGATCCGTCAGATCAAGTCCAGCGGCACCCTGACCAACCCGGGGAAGCTCTTCACACTGGCGAACGCCGCCACCAAGGCGCTCACCGTGGACAGCGCGATCGGCAGTGTCAGCAAGCTCAGCGGCCTGGCCAAGGACCTCAGCAAGGTCGACACCAAGCACATCACCTTCACCACGATGCCGGTGATGGACAACCCGGACGAGAAGATCCGCGCGACCGTCGTCGTCGACCAGGCCAAGGCGACTCCGCTGCTGACCCTGGTCAAGAACGACACCTCGCTGACCCAGGCGAAGAAGAAGCCGGCCACCCCCGACCCGAGACTGGTCGGCCCGAAGGCGACCCCGCACGACACCCGGGTCAACGTGCTCAACGGCAGCGGCATCATCGGCGCCGCCCAGGACACCGTGAACTGGCTGCAGAACGAGCAGCAGGTCAACCGCTCGGACAACGGGGGCAACGCACCCGCGCCGGTGGCCAGGACGACTCTGGAGTACGCGCCGAACCAGGCCGACCAGGCCCGCTCGCTGGCCGCGATAATGGGCCTGCCCGCCTCCGCTCTCCACCAGGGCACGGTGGACGCGGAGCCGCTGGCGTACATGAAGCTCACCCTGGGCGCCGACTTCACCAAGCCGGGCGTCCCGATCGGGCCGCCGACGGCGGTGCCCGGCGGGGTGCAGCAGACCCAGGCGGACAGTACCAAGTGTGTCGGATGACCCCGGGCCGGGGCGCCGGCGACCGTACGGAGGACCGGAGCGACGGTGGACGCACAAGGGCCTGACTATGTGGACCCGGCGGACCAGTGGGTGCTGAATCCGGCGACGGGCATGTACGAGTTGCGGCTGGAACCGCCTGCCGCGCCGCCGCCCGCACCCGAGGCACCGGCGCCCGCGCCGCCCCCTCCCCCGTCCCGGCCGGCGCAGCCGCCACAGGGCGGCAGGCGGGCCGCCGCGCCGGCCGGCGGGCGCAGCAGCAGGCGCAAGCCGAAGAAGTCCGGCAACCGCAAGGCGGTGCTCTGGGCGGCCGGTGTGGCCGGCGTCGCCGTGGTCGCGGGCGGCGCCGGGATCCTCGCCTCCGGGCACTCGGCCTCCGGCAACGGCATCAGCACAGTGGCCGTCGGGGATGCCGGAGCCGCCACCCTGTCGGCCACCGGCCCGATGAACCTGCTGCTCATCGGCACCGACAAGGGCGCCGCCACCACCACGGTCCTGCTGCATGTGGCAGCCGACCGCAGCAACGCGACCGCTGTGGGCATCCCGGCCGACCTCGTGACGAGCATCCCTGACTGCCCCGCGGTGCGGGGCGGCGACGGCGAGTCCGTGCCGGGCTCGCCCCAGAAGGCCGCCTCCCCGAAGGTCGCCGAGAGCCTCGGCTCCGACGGCCGTGACCCGGGCTGCACGATGCGCCTGGTCAGGCAGCTCACCGGCATCCCCGTCGACCACTTCATGATGCTCGGCTCGGCGAAGGTGCAGGCGCTGTCGGCGGCGGCCGGCGGTGACGACGTCTGCTTCGCGAAGCTGCCGGGCGACGACGGGCAGCTGCGCTCGCTGGTCACCGGCAAGGCGCTCACCGTCGACACCCCGCTCGGCACGCCGGCCGCGCTCGACGCGCTGGCCAAGGACCTCGCCCGGGTCGACGCCAAGCACCTCACCTTCACCACCCTGCCGGTGAAGGAGAATCCGGCCGACCCCACGCACGGCACCGTCGTGGTCGACCAGACCGGGGCGGCGCAGCTCGACGCCATGATCAAGAACGACGTCCCGGTCACCGCGGGACCGCCCAAGCCCGATCCCAGACTCGTCGGGTCCAAGGCCACTCCGCACAACACCCGGGTCACCGTCCTCAACGGCAGCGGTGTCTTCGGCGCTTCCCAGGACGTCCTCGCCTGGCTGCAGAACGAGAAGGGCGTCAACCGGTCGGCGAACGGCGGGGACGCGCCCGCCAAACTCGCGAAGACCACCCTGGAGTACGCCCCCAACCAGGCCGACCAGGCCCGCTCGCTGGCCGCCATGATGAGCCTGCCCGCCTCCGCGCTGCACCAGGGCACCAAGGACGTCGCGCCGCTCACGTACATGACGCTCACCCTGGGCGCGGACTACACGGCACCGGGGACGCCGATCGGGCCGCCGACCACCCCGCCGAAGGGGCTGCGGGTGGTGACGGCGGACAGCACGGTCTGCGCGGGGTGAGCGGCGCGGTGCCGTGGTCCGCGTTCCGTCATGGGCCCGCTCGTGGGCCGGGCGTCGTCCGGTCGTAGGCCGATCGTGGTCCGGCCTGCCACCGGAGACGTAAGGGTTCCCCGTGGCCTGCGAAGTCCGGGCCGCCGGGTGCAACTCCGTGCGCTTCAGGACCGTCTGACAGGGGGACAGCGCAACAGCGCCCGGGGGGGGCACGTACGCACGACGGCACGGTCGGGGGAAACGACCTGGACCGGGATCAGGACTCCCGTCCTGACGGCTCCGGTTCGTCCGCACCGCAGGCCGGCGCGGCGGCCCCCGGCGGCGCCGGAAGAGCCGCAGGCGCAAGGTCCTGACGTGGGTGTCGGTCGTCGCCGCGGTGGGCGTTCTCGGTTCAGCGGGCGCCGCCTACGGCTACTACGAGTACCTGTCCGGCAAGATCCGCAAAGGCGAGCGCGCCAGCGGTGCGACCAACGTGGCCAGGACGAAGGCGAACGCGGCAGGCCGGACCGCGATGAACATCCTGATCCTCGGCTCCGACACCCGCTCCGCCCCGGAGGACGCCAAGCTCGGCGGCGCGGCGGAGCCGGCTGCACGCTCGCCACCGTCCAGAACCTCACCGGCCTCTGCATCGACCACTGGCTGACCATCGACTTCGCGGGTGTGGTGGCGATGGCCGACGTGGTCGGCGGCACCGACGACGACCGCGCCGCAGGGGCCACCCGCCGCGGCGGCCTGACGGTCGGCGCGGACTGGAAGAGCGGTACCGACTACAGCGCGACGCTGCCGAAGGCCGGCTCCGTGCCCAAGACCGCGCAGGCCCTCAACGGCGCCGACGCCGCCGCCTGCATGCCGATCTACTGGCCGTACGTCTACCACGGCGGCTGATCCCGGGCCGGGTCACGGAACAGGGCCCGCCGGACGGTGTCCGGCGGGCCCTGCGGCTGGTGTCCTTACGGTCATACGTCCGCCGGCTGGCCGGCCGGGGCGGTGACCGCCGGGCGGCGGCTGGCGATGACCTTGCGGGCCAGCGAGCGGGGGCTGGTCAGGAAGCCGTAGCCCCAGCACATGTGCATGGTGGCCAGCGCCAGCGGGATACGGAGCCGGGCGCCGAACGGCAGGCCGCGGCCGGCCGGGAGGGAGCCGGCCGTGATCCCGACGACGTACGCGGCCGGGACGAGCAGCGCCCACGGGGTCAGGGCGGCGCCGACGACGATGCCGGCCACATTCGCCAGCAGGGCCGCGGGGGCGGCGAGATAGCGCAGGTTGACCGAGCCGCGGTGGTAGCGGGTGACGACGCGGCGCCAGCGGCCGTAGTCCTTGTACTGCTTGGCGAGCGCGCGCACGTTCGGCCGCGGCCGGTAGGAGACCTTCAGCTCGGGCGAGAACCAGATGAGATGACCGGCCTCACGGATGCGGTAGTTCAGCTCCCAGTCCTGGGCGCGGATGAACTCCACGTTGTAGCCGTCCTGCTGCTCCAGCACCTCGCGGCGGAAGACACCGAGGTAGACGGTGTCGGCGGGGGCCGCCACGCCGCCGGTGTGGAAGGCCGCGTTGCCGACGCCGATCCTGGCGGTCATCGCGGCCGCGACCGCGTGCTCCCAGTTGTTCTCACCCTCGGCGTGCATGATGCCACCGACGTTGGCCGCGCCGGTCTCCGCCAGCAGGCGGACCGCGGTGGCGATGTAGTCGGCGGAGAGCATGCCGTGCCCGTCGACCCGGACCACGACGGGGTGGCGGGACGCCTTGATGGCGGCGTTGAGCGCGGCGGGGGTGCGGCCGGTGGGGTTGGGCACGGTGTGGACCCGGGGGTCCTCCGCGACCAGTTCGGCGGCGATCGCGTCGGTGCGGTCCTTGGACGGCCCGAGCGCGATGACGACTTCCAGCTCACCGGGATAGTCCTGGCCGAGGATGTGCCGGACGGCGTTGCGCAGATGGCGCTCCTCGTCGAGCACCGGCATGATCACGGAGACGGCCGGGAGCGCGGAGTGCGTGGTGGGGTCAGTGGCGGCGTTCATCGGGGCAAACGTTACCGCTAACGGGGGACCCCAGCGCGTGGGGTCAAGACCGACAGTCCTATTTGTTCCTAGCCTGAACGGGTCTGTCCCCGCTGGCTGGAGGTCTCCCCCTTGCCGCCCACCCGCCGCCGCCCGCCGCCCCCCGCCAACCGCCTGCCGGCCGGCCGGCGCCCGCCACCGCGTACCCGCACCCGCCCGAGGCCGCCGGTCCGCTGGAGCACGCGGATCGCCGGCGGCATGGCCCTGATGGTGATCACCGTCAGCGGGATCGGCCACGCGGTCGTCACCGGCGTCAACGGCGCGATCGGCCGGGTGGACGCCTTCGGCGGGATGCAGGGCCGCCCGGACGGCACCAAGGGCACCAATTTCCTGCTCGTGGGCACCGACGGCCGCGACGGCCTGGACCCGGCAGAGAAGCAGCTCTACCACCTCGGCGGGGCGCCCTGCCACTGCACGGACACCATCATGCTGGTCCACCTCTCGGCGGACCGGCAGCGCGCCAGCATCGTCAGCATCCCGCGCGACACCTATGTACGGCTGCCCAACACCCCGGGACACAGCGGCGCGGGCGCCGTGCCCGCCGCGGCCCGGCCCACGCCGGCCCGGCCGCCGCTCACCACCCATCCCGCCAAGATCAACGAAGCGTTCGCGGACGGCGGTGCGAAGCTCACCGTGCACACCGTCGAGCAGATGACCGGCGTGCACATCGACCACTACCTGGAGGTGGACTTCACCAGCTTCATGAAGACGGTGGACGTCATCGGCGGTGTCCCGGTGTGCACCACCGTCCCGCTGAAGGACTCCTACAGCGGTCTCGACCTCCCGGTCGGCACGACCACGCTGGACGGCGGCCAGGCGCTGCAGTACGTACGCTCCCGGCACACCGACGGCTCGGCGGACCTGGGGCGGATGCAGCGGCAGCAGAAGTTCCTGGCCCAGATCATCCACAAGATCACCAGCGAGAAGACGCTGAGCAACCCGGTGGCGCTGACCCGGATCGCCCGTACCGTGCTCGGCTCCGTCCGTGCCGACCAGGGACTCGGAACGACCGATCTGATCGCGCTCGCCAAGGGGATGAAGGGCCTGTCGGCAAGCTCCTCCGAGTTCACGTCGGTGCCGCTGAGCAACCTCGACTACAAGGTCCCGGGGATCGGCTCGACCGTGAAGTGGGACAGCACGAAGGCGGGCAAGCTCTGGGCGGCGATCCGGGCCGACCAGCCGCTCGCCCCACCGCACCCGAAGTCCCCGCACGGAGGCGTCAAGGTCGATGTCGACCCGGCGCAGGTCCGCGTGAAGGTCGCCAACGGCACGGACACCAACGGGCTGGCCGCCACCGTGCAGAAGGCGCTCAAGGCCACCGGCTTCGTCACCCCGGGCCTGCCGACCACGGCCGCGCAGAAGGCGGACCGGACCGTGATCCGCTACGACCCCCGGTGGGACCACTCGGCGAAGTCGCTCGCGGCGGCGCTGCCGGGGGCGCGGCTGATGCCGGTGACCGGTCTCGGCCCGGTGCTGCGGGTCACACTGGGCGCCGACTTCACCAAGGTCACGCCGGTGTCGGTGGCGAAGAACAGCGTGGGCGAGAACGCGGTCACCGGCGACGAGGTGGTGTGCGCCTAGGGATGTGCCCACGCGCCCTGGGAGACCAGGTGCCTTAAGGGCCCGAGCGTCTTAAGAGGCCAAGCGTCCTAGGAGGCCAGGTGCCCTAAGAGGCCGGGCGTCCTGTCGCCGCTATTCCTCCAGTCCCTCCGCCGTGCGCTCCCGGCGCAGCTCCACGATCGCGCGGCGGCGGGCCAGGCGGTGGGTGCGGCGGATCTGGGCCTCCTGGCGACGCCTGCGGTCGCGTTCGGTCTCCGGGATCACCTGTGGCACCGGACGCGGTTTGCCCTCCGCGTCCACGGCCACGAAGACCAGATACGCGCTGGCGACCTGCTTGGCGGGGCCCGATTCGTTCCAGCGCTCGGCGACCACCCGGACGCCGACCTCCATGGAGGTCTTGCCGGTCCAGTTGATCTGGGCCTTCACATGGAGGAGGTCGCCGACCCTGACCGGTTCGAGGAAGGCCATCTCGTCCATCGCGCCGGTCACCGCCGGGCCCCCGGAGTGCCGTCCTGCCACGGCGCCGGCCGCGTCGTCCACCAGCTTCATCACCACCCCGCCGTGCACGGTGCCCAGCAGGTTGGTGTCGTGCGCGCTCATGATGTGGGAGAGCGTGATGCGGGACGCGGAGGTCGGCTTCCCGGGGATCACCGGGACGGCGGGAGGAGGCAGCGGCTCCGGGGTGTACGCCTCTGGCCTGCGGTTTCCCGCTCCCGGCCCGGACGGTTCGCGTCCGGCGGATGACTCGATCATGACGCCCACTTTATGTCCGTTACGGAACCGCTGCGGCCGGTGGCCGAATGCATCGGGTCTGCTACAGAACCGCCTCGGATTGCGGGACGCCGGACCGGGGCGGGCACACTTGCGGGCATGAACGGTTGGAGCGATGACACCGAGCGGCGCCGGCTCTCCGAGCCCCCGCTGCCCCCAGAACTGTCGCCGCGCCGGGCCGCTGCCACCGGTGGTGTCCCGCCGCAGGCCACCCGCCGCCCGCAGCCGGGCGGCGGCCCCGGCGGTCCGTACGGCCCGCCGCCCGCCGGGGGCCCCGGCGGCGGGGGTCCGCGCACACCGCGCTGGAGCACCCGCAGGAAGGTCGGGTACACCGTGCTCGGCCTGGTCGTGGTGCTGCTCGTGGTGTCCGTGTCCACCTACTTCTGGGCGGACTCCAAGGTGCGCCGCGAGGTGGACCTCAGCAAGGTCGAGGACCGGCCGCCGGCGGGCAAGGGCACCAACTACCTGATCGTCGGTTCCGACAGCCGTGAGGGCCTCACCAAGGAGCAGGAGAAGCAGCTGCACACCGGTGCGGACAGCGGCCAGCGCACCGACTCCATGATGATCCTGCACACCGGTGACAACGGCACCACGATGATGAGCCTGCCGCGTGACTCGTACGTCACCATCCCGGCCTTCACCGGGCAGCAGACGCACAAGCGGTACGCCGCCTCCACGCACAAGCTCAACCGCGCGTACTCCGACGGCGGCCCCGAGCTGCTCACCCGGACCATCGAGTACAACACCGGCATCCACATCGACCACTACGCGGAGATCGGCTTCTCTGGCTTCGTGAACCTGGTCGACGCGCTCGGCGGTGTGAACATGTGCCTGGACAAGGCGGTGCACGACAAGGCGTCCGGTGCCGACTTCAAGGCCGGCTGCCAGAAGCTGGACGGCAAGCAGTCCCTCGCCTTCGTGCGGCAGCGCCACCAGGAGGCCGACCAGGACCTCGGCCGGATGCGGAACCAGCAGAAGTTCCTGTCCACCCTGGCCCACCAGGCCGCGTCGCCGAGCACCATCCTCAACCCGTTCAAGCTCTACCCGGTGATCGGCTCCGGCCTGGACACGCTGATCGTGGACAAGAAGATGAGCCTGCCCGACCTGGCCTCGATGTTCTGGGCCATGAAGGGCGTCACCGGCGGCAGCGGTAACTCGATCACGGTGCCGATCGCCAACTCCAACTACATGACCCCGAACGACGGCGACGCCGTCAAGTGGGACATGACCAAGGCCAAGACGCTCTTCGACGAGCTGAAGAACGACCAGAAGGTGACGGTGGGCACCAGCAAGTAGCCCCCGTCCCCGGCTCCCCCCGCCCTCCCCGCTCCTCCCCGTTCATGGGAACGGCCCCGGCCCCGCGAGATCGTCGCGGGGCCGGGGCCGTTCTCGCGTTCCCCGGGTGTGCGGAGCGGGCGACCGCCCCTGGCCGGCCCGCACGGGCCGGCGGACGGGCTGTCAGGCAGCGATCTGCTGACCGGTGACGGCCGGGACCCACTGGTCGAGTTCGGAGCGCCAGTAGCGGCCCACGTTCAGCCGGGTGGGCTTGGCCTCGCCGGGCAGCTGGAAGCGGATCGAGCTCCACAGCGGCTTGCGGCGGATGTCGCTGACCAGACCGGCGGCCTCCTGGCGCGGTATCGCCGCCACCAGCTCCTTGGGGCGCGCGGTCATCCGGCCGGCCTTGTGGAAGACCACGGCCTGCTCGGTGACCGTCACGAAGTAGTACTTCACGAAGGCCTGGGCGAGCAGCCCCAGGTTGTCCATCAGCCACGGGCTCGGCCCGGTGACCGTGTGGAAGGTGACGATGGGCTTGTCGGCCGGGTTGATCTGCGCGATGGCCTGTGCGACCTGTTCCTGCATCGTCGATTTGCGAATAGCCATGAGGTGCCCCCAATTTCACGTTCTGCCTGCTGAAACGCCACGCCGCGACCGGGGATCCGGTGACGGCGGCGTCGCAGCGTATCGCCTCCCGGCTGTCAGGTACGCGTCCTGTGCGAATTCGTGACGACCGTGACGCATCAGTGACGAATCACCGCCGCGACCGGGCCCGCCGAGGACGCCAGGTGACGGTCCGTCACCCCCCCCTTGCGCACAACGGCCGTACGACGCTGGATGCGCCGTACGGCCGTTGCTCACCGCTGATTACCGCTGTTGTTCCGTGCTGTCGTTCCGTGCTGTCGTGCGGTGCGCCGTGCCCGGGGACCGGGCGCCGGCGAACGTCAGTGCGCGGCCGGCTTGCGGCGGCGCAGCGCGAACACCGAGCCACCGCCGACGACGACCAGCGCCGCGGCGATGCCCGCGATGATCGGGGTGCTGCTGCTGCCACCGGTCTCGGCCAGGTTCTGGCTGCCACCGGCGGCCGGGGACGGCGCGTTGGTGTCGGCGACGACCGGAGCGACGGTGGTCGCGGTCGCCGTCGGAGTCGCGGACTCGGACGGCGCGGTGGTGGGCGTGTCGGTGGTCGGGGTGTCCGTCGGGGACGTGGGCGGCGGGCTGGAGGGCGGAGCGGGCGTCTCGCACGCGTCGGCGCCGACCGGCAGCTTGACGTCGAGGTCCTTGTCCAGGATGGGACGGCTGCCCTGACCGACCGTCACGTGGACGGTGTAGGTCGCGTTGGGCACCCACTGCACGGGGACCACGAAGGTGTTACTGCGGTCGGTGAAGGTGCCGGTACCCACCTGGGTGGAACCGTTGTTCACCGTGACGACCACCGGACGCGAGGCGTCGGTGTCGACGACCGTGACGGTGCTCTTGCCGGTCGCGGTGTCGCACGCGAGGGTCGGAGTGAAGTCACCGATGTTGCAAGCGAACGCGTTGCCTGCGACGCCCAGCGCGAGAGCGGCTGCGGCGGAGGCGACACCAATGGAACGCACCGCTATCGCGGTGCGGCGGTTAATGGACACGTCTTCCCTTCACGGGACTCGGATCACAAGCAGAGAAAAGGGCCACCCAGCAGACGTGTAAGGCCCCCCGTCCCGCTGTTGGCCCTCACAGCTCTACAAGCCGCCTCGACCGCTTGTCAATTGATCGCAAACCGACCGCTAAACCACCCCAACTACCCAAAGGGCACCCCGTAGGGCGCCCTGGGAACTGCGGTTATTACAGAGTTGAGACGGGAGTTGAGACGGGAGAGGTTACGCCGGGAGGTTGCGTGCCATGACGATCCGCTGCACCTGGTTGGTGCCTTCATAGATCTGGGTGATCTTGGCGTCGCGCATCATCCGTTCCACCGGATAGTCGCGGGTGTAGCCGTATCCGCCGAGCAGCTGGACGGCGTCGGTGGTGATCTCCATGGCCGCGTCGGAGGCGAAGCACTTGGCGGCGGCACCGAAGAACGTCAGGTCGGCGTCGGTCCGCTCGGACTTGGCGGCGGCGGCGTAGGTCAGCTGCCGGGCGGCCTCCAGCTTCATGGCCATGTCGGCGAGCATGAACTGGATGCCCTGGAACTCCGCGATCGCCTTGCCGAACTGCTTGCGCTCCTTGACGTACCCCTTGGCGTAGTCCAGGGCGCCCTGGGCGATGCCGAGGGCCTGGGCGGCGATGGTGATCCGGGTGTGGTCGAGGGTCTTCATCGCGGTGGCGAAGCCGGTGCCCTCGGCGCCGATGATCCGGCTCGCGGGGATACGGACGTTGTCGAAGTAGACCTCACGGGTCGGGGAGCCCTTGATGCCGAGCTTCTTCTCCGGGGCGCCGAAGGAGACCCCCTCGTCGCCCTTCTCCACCACGAAGGCGGAGATGCCCCTGGAGCGCTTCTCCGGATCGGTGACGGCCATCACCGTGTAGAACTCGGAGACACCGGCGTTGGTGATCCACCGCTTGACGCCGTTGAGCACATAGGAGTCGCCGTCGCGGACCGCGCGGGTCTTCATCCCGGCCGCGTCGGAGCCGGCGTCCGGCTCGGACAGGCAGTAGGAGAACATGCCCTCGCCGCGGGCCAGCGCGCCCAGGTAGCGGGTCTTGAGCTCCTCGGAACCCGCCAGCTGCACCGGCAGCGAACCGAGCTTGTTGACCGCGGGGATGAGCGAGGAGGAGGCGCACACCCGGGCGATCTCCTCGATCACGATCACCGTGGAGAGCGCGTCAGCACCGGATCCGTCGTACGCCTCGGGCACGTGGATCGCGTGCAGGTCACTGGTCTCCAGGGCGTCACGCGCCTCCTGGGGGAAACGGGCCTGCTCGTCCACCTCCGCGGCATAGGGCGCGATCTTCGCCTCGGCCAGCGAACGCACGGCGTCCCGGAGCGCGTCGTGCTCCTCCGAGAGGCGGAAAAGGTCGAAGTCGGAGGATCCGGCCACTGTTGTCTCACTCCCCAAGGGCTAACTACCGTTAAGTAACCCTACGATCCTAGGGTCAGCGCGGCCCGTACAGCCCCGTGACGTTCACGACACCTTGTCGCCGAGAGTGTCCAGCGAATGCGTCGCCACGAAGTCGGTCATCGTGTCGTTGCGCATCGCCTCCCACAGGTCCGCGGAGCCGTTCTGGTCCAGCAGCACCACCGACTGCTTCTGGATCGTGTCGAAGCCGGCCACCGGCGCGTTCATGAAGGCCATGTCCGACGAACGGACGTCCCGCATGCTCCACACCAGGCCGCGCAGGTCGCCGTTGGAGAGCTGGTCGTCCACGCTCACCACGGACGTCACCTGGTCCAGCGTCTTCTTGAGCTTGAGCGGATTGCTGAAGGTGCCGCCCGACAGCATCTTGGAGAGCACCGCCCGCAGGAAGTTCTGCTGCCGGTGGGTACGGTCCAGGTCGCCGTTGGGCAGGCCGTAGCGCTCGCGGACGTAGTCCAGCGCCTCGCTGCCGTCCATGTGGTGGGTGCCGGCCGACCAGACCGCGCCGGGGCCCCCGCCGTTGAGCCGGGAGACCGTCTTGTCGACGGTGATGTCCACTCCCCCGACCGCGTCGGTGAGCTGCTTGAAGCCGCTCCAGTCGATGACCGCCAGGTGGTCGATCTTCACCTTGGTGAGCCGCTGCACGGTGTCGATGAGCAGCGGCGGGCCGCCCCAGGAGAACGCGGCGTTCAGCTTGGCCTTGCCGTGGCCGGGGATGGCGACCCAGGAGTCGCGGGGCAGCGAGACGATGTAGGCGTGCTTGTGGTCGGCGGGCAGGTGGACCAGCATCATCGTGTCGCTGCGCTGGGCGCCGGGCTTCCACTCCGGCGCCTTGGCGTCCTTGCCGGTGGTCGGCAGGTCGGACCTGGCGTCCACGCCGACCAGCAGGAAGGTCTCGCTGCCGTCCTTGGAGGGCGGCGGCAGGGCCGCCTTGGGCACATTGGTGGGGAAGGCGTTGGGGATGCGGACGACGCGGCCGGTGTAGTGCTGGTAGGCCCAGTAGGCGGTGCCGGCGGAGAGCAGGATGCCGGTGCACAGAAGGATGAGGGCGCCGTAGAGGACCCGGCGGGTGCGGCGGCGGCGCCGGAGGCGGCGGGCGGGGTCGTCGTCGGGGGCGGCAGGGGAGTCTGGGGCACCTTCGGTGGCGTCACCGGTACCTTCGCCGTCCTCCGCCGTACGGTCCCCCGGGTCCTCCGCCGTGCCCCGCTTCGTACCGGCGTCCGCTCCGGCTTCCGTGCTGATGTCCGTACCGGCTTCCGTACCGGCGTCGTCTCTGCCGTCGTCACTACTCTCGGCCACAGCCCACCCCCTAGATCTATGCACGCATTGTGGACCGGGCGGCCACCTGGCATACCTGATTTGGTTCACCCGGTGCCGACTATGCTTCGCGCATGCCTCTGAAGCTCACCGTCATCGGCACCGGCTACCTCGGCGCCACTCACGCAGCCGCCATGGCGGAACTGGGATTCGAGGTGCTCGGGCTCGACATCGATCCGCGCAAGATCGAGATGCTCGCGCGCGGCAAGGTGCCGATGTACGAGCCGGGCCTGGAAGAACTGCTCGCCCAGCACGTGGCCGGGATGGACGGCTCCAGCGGGCGGCTGCGCTTCACCACCTCCTGGGAGGAGGTGGCGGACTTCGGCGACGTGCACTTCGTCTGCGTGAACACCCCGCAGAAGCACAACGAGTACGCCTGCGACATGAGTTACGTGGAGAGCGCCTTCTCCCTGCTCGCCCCGCATCTGCGCCGCCCGGCGCTGGTGGTCGGCAAGTCCACGGTGCCGGTCGGCAGCGCCGAGCGGCTGGCGCAGACGCTGCGCACGCTCGCCCCGGCCGGCGCGGACGCGGAGCTGGCCTGGAACCCGGAGTTCCTGCGCGAGGGCTTCGCCGTCCAGGACACCCTGCATCCCGACCGGATCGTGGTGGGCGTGACCAGCGAGCGTGCCGAGACGGTGCTGCGTGAGGTGTACGCGGGTCCGATCGGAGAGGGCACGCCGTTCGTGGTGGCCGACTTCCCGACCGCCGAGCTGGTGAAGACGGCCGCGAACGCCTTCCTCGCCACCAAGATCTCCTTCATCAACGCGATGGCCGAGGTCAGCGAGGCGGCGGGCGGCGATGTCGTCAAGCTCGCCGAGGCGATCGGGCACGACGACCGGATCGGCCACAAATTCCTGCGGGCCGGCATCGGCTTCGGCGGCGGCTGCCTGCCCAAGGACATCAGGGCCTTCATGGCCCGGGCCGGCGAGCTGGGCGCCGACCAGGCGCTGACCTTCCTGCGCGAGGTCGACTCGATCAACATGCGGCGCCGCACCCACATGGTGGAGCTGGCCCGTGAGGCGGTCGGCGGCGGCTTCCTGGGCCGCCGGATCGCGGTCCTGGGCGCGACCTTCAAGCCGGACTCGGACGACGTACGCGACTCCCCCGCGCTGAATGTGGCGGGCCAGATCCACCTCCAGGGCGGCCAGGTCACCGTCTACGACCCCAAGGGCATGGAGAACGCCAAGCGGCTCTTCCCGACCCTGGGCTACGCCCCTACGGCGCTGGAGGCGGTACGCGGCGCCGAGGTGGTCCTGCACCTCACCGAGTGGCGCGAGTTCCGCGAGCTGGACCCGGCCGCGCTCGCCGAGGTGGCCGGGCGGCGGCACATCCTGGACGGGCGGAACGCGCTGGACCCGGTGCTGTGGCGCAAGGCGGGGTGGACGTACCGGGCGATGGGGCGGCCTTCGGCCTGAGAACGGAAGGCGGCCGGACTCAACTCAGCCTGAGGCTCCTGAGGCCGAGGAGGCTCAGCTCGCCTTTTTCGCGCGCTGCCGGTCGGGCTCGGCCGTCAGCCCCGGGGCCGGGCGGCGGTCCGCCACGGTGAGGAAGGACTCGGCCTGCTCCACGGCCTCCCGGGCCGGAATCGTGCGGAAGACCCAGGTGCGGTAGGACCAGAAGCGGAAGAGGGTCGCGACCCCGATGCCGGCGAACTTGAAGATGTTGCTCTGCAGCTGGCTGTCCCAGCCGAAGCCGTACGTCGCCAGGTAGAGCACACCGTTCTCAATGACCAGACCAACAGCGCTGAAGAGCAGGAACAGGCTGAGTTCCCTGGTCCGGCCGGCCTTGTCCCGGTCCCGGTAGGTGAAGTACCGGAATCCGATGTAGTTGAAGACGATGGCGACGATCGTGGCGATGATGCTGGCCCGTACGGTCTGCAGCTGAGTGCTGTGCCGCAGCAGGTTGAACACGCCGATATTGACCAGCACACCCACGAGGCCGACCGCCCCGAACTTCATGATCTCGCGGTAAGCCCGACGCAGCCGGGAACGCAGCGTGCGCAGTCCGCTCATATGTGGCTCGGCCCTGTCTGTTGGGGGTCGGGGGCCCGGTGGGGTCGGGCTGGAGTCCGTGGCTCCCTCATGCTAGCCGCCCGGTGCGAATATACGGCGATCGAAGGGCGTTATTCGTCTGGTCGGACGCCGGATACCCTGGTAAGGCCAGTTTCGGTGGCCATCGATGCACTCGGCCCCGCGCACCAAGCGCCTCTTCCCGGCAGGAAATAACGTGACATTCCCCGTAGTCGGCATGGTCGGCGGCGGCCAGCTCGCCCGCATGACCCACGAGGCGGGCATCCCGCTCGGCATCCGGTTCCGCATCCTCAGCGACACCCCGCAGGACTCCGCTGCCCAGGTGGTGGCCGACGTCACCGTCGGTGACTACCGCGACCTGGACACCCTGCGCGCCTTCGCGGCGGGCTGCGACGTCCTCACCTTCGACCACGAACACGTGCCGGGCGAGCACCTGCGGGCGCTGGAGGCGGACGGCGTGGTGGTCAGGCCCGGCGCCGACGCCCTGGTGCACGCCCAGGACAAGGGTGTGATGCGGGCGCGGCTCGCCGAGCTGGGGGTGGCCTGCCCGCGCAACCGGATCGTCGCGGACCCGGCGGACGTCGCCAGGTTCGCCGCCGAGGTGGGCGGCTTCCCGGTGGTGCTGAAGACCGTGCGCGGCGGGTACGACGGGAAGGGCGTGTGGATCGCGCGGTCGGAAGCCGACGCGGCGGAGCCGTTCCGGGCCGGGGTGCCGGTCCTCGCCGAGGAGAAGGTGGATTTCGTCCGCGAACTGGCCGCCAATGTGGTGCGCTCGCCGCACGGGCAGGCGGTGGCGTACCCGGTGGTGGAGTCCGTGCAGGTGGACGGCGTGTGCGACACCGTGATCGCGCCCGCGCCCGGCCTGCCGGAGGCCCTTTCCGCGCAGGCGCAGGGGCTGGCGCTGACCGTCGCCCGCGAGCTGGGCGTGATCGGGCACCTGGCGGTCGAGCTCTTCGAGACCACCGACGGCCGCATCCTCGTCAACGAACTGGCGATGCGCCCGCACAACAGCGGGCACTGGACCATGGACGGCGCGGTCACCTCGCAGTTCGCCAACCATCTGCGCGCGGTGCTCGACCTGCCGCTGGGCGACCCGCGCCCTCGCGCTCCCTGGACGGTGATGGCCAATGTGCTCGGCGGCGACTACCCGGACATGTACGCGGCCTACCTGCACTGCATGGCCCGCGACCCGGGTCTGAAGATCCACATGTACGGCAAGGACGTGAAACCGGGCCGCAAGGTCGGACACGTCAACACCTACGGCGACGACCTGGCCGAGGTGCGCGGGCGCGCCCGCCACGCGGCCGACTACCTGCGAGGAACGATCGATGAGTAACGCTCCCCTTGGTCAGCCGCTGGTCGGCATCGTGATGGGCTCCGACTCCGACTGGCCGGTGATGGAGGCCGCCGCGCAGGCGCTGGAGGAGTTCGCGGTGCCCTTCGAGGTGGATGTGGTCTCCGCGCACCGCATGCCGCACGAGATGATCGCGTACGGCGAGCAGGCCGCCGGGCGCGGTCTGCGGGCGATCGTGGCGGGCGCGGGCGGCGCGGCCCACCTGCCGGGGATGCTCGCGTCGGTCACGCCGCTGCCGGTGATCGGGGTGCCGGTGCCGCTGAAGTACCTGGACGGGATGGACTCGCTGCTGTCGATCGTGCAGATGCCGGCCGGGGTGCCGGTGGCGACCGTCTCGGTCGGCGGGGCGCGGAACGCGGGCCTGCTGGCGGTACGGATCCTGGCGGCGCACGATCCGGAGCTGCTGGAGCGGATGCGGGAGTTCCAGGTGTCGCTGAACGAGCAGGCGACGGAGAAGGGCAAACGGCTGCGGGCGAAGGTGACCGGGTCCGCGGGCTTCGGCTTCGGGAAGTAGCCGGCGGCGGGCCCGGAGCGGTCGGCCTGGGCCGCGGCGGCGTTGACGGCGGCGTGCGGCTCGCAGGCGGTGCCGCAGCGGCGGCGGCCGGAAAGTTTTCCACAGCCTGCGGGGCCGGCGCCGGAGTTTTCCACAGGGCGAGAACGGGCGGTCGGCCCGATTCCCTACAGTGTCCGGCATGGACCTTCTGACCCGCGCCCGAGACCTGCTCGCCGCCCACCCCGTCGTGGACGGGCACAACGACTTGCCGTGGGCACTGCGCGAGCAGGTGTCCTACGACCTCGACCGGCTCGACATCGCCGCCGACCAGCGCGGCCGGACGCACACCGACCTCCCGCGGCTGCGGGCCGGCGGGGTCGGCGGACAGTTCTGGTCGGTGTACGTGCCCGCCGACCGGCTCGGCGGCGCCGCCGTGACCGCGACGCTGGAGCAGATCGACGTGGTCCGCCGGATGACCGAGCGGTACGACGCCGATCTGCGGCTCGCGCTCACCGCCGACGACATGGAGGCGGCCCGCGCCGACGGCCGGATCGCCTCGCTGATGGGCGCCGAGGGCGGTCACTCCATCGACTGCTCGCTCGCGGTGCTGCGGCAGTTCCACGCACTCGGCGTGCGGTACATGACGCTCACCCACAACTCCAACACGCCCTGGGCGGACTCCGCGACGGACGAACCCGCCGCGCACGGCCTCACCGCTTTCGGCGAGGAGGTCGTCCGGGAGATGAACCGGCTGGGCATGCTGGTCGACCTCTCGCACGTCTCCCCCGACACCATGCGGCACGCGCTGCGGATCGCCGAGGCGCCGGTGCTCTTCTCGCACTCCTCGTCCCGCGCGGTCTGCGACCACCCGCGCAACATCCCCGACGACGTGCTGGCGCTGCTCCCGGCCAACGGAGGTGTCGCGATGGCCACCTTCGTCCCCAAGTTCGTCCTTCCGGACGCCATCGCGTGGACCCGCGAAGCCGACGAGAACATGCGCACCCACGGTTTCCACCCGCTCGACACCACCCCTGAGGGAATGGTCGTCCAGCACGCCTTCGAGGAGGCCCACCCGCGCCCGGTGGCCACCGTCTCCACCGTCGCCGACCACCTGGACCACATGCGCGAGGTGGCGAGCATCGACCATCTCGGCATCGGCGGCGACTTCGACGGCACCGCCTTCACCCCGGCCGGCCTCACCGATGTCGCCGGATACCCCAACCTGGTCGCCGAACTCCTCGCCCGCGGCTGGTCCGACGCCGATCTCGCCCGGCTCACCTGGCAGAACGCGGTCCGTGTGCTCCGTGACGCCGAGTCGGCGGCAACCGTGCTGCAAGCCAAGCGCGGACCCTCGACGGCGACGATCGGTCAGCTCGACGGCTGATCCGGGGGGAGGACGGCGGGTTCAGCCGGCCGGAAGGCACTCGCGCAGGAAGCCGAGCAGTAGCTCGTTCACCTCAAGGGGCCTTTCCATGCTGGGCAGATGACCGGCCCAGGGCAGCTCCAGATGGCGGGCGCCGGCGAGCAGGCCGGGCAGTGCGGCGGCGATCTGCCGGAACTCGGCCAGGTCATGTGCGCCGGAGACGGCCAGGCACGGCGCCCGCACCGCGGTCAGGTCGGCCGCGTCCTCCAGTTGGTCGAACTCGGCCGCCAACTGCAGCTCGTACGCCTGCCGTTGCATCGCGCGCACCGCGTCGCGGGTGGCGTCGTCGGCGGCCGGTCCCACCCAGGTGTCGACCATCAGTCCGGCCGCCCCGTCGAGGTCGCCGGCCTCGATCAGGGCGTCCTCCCGGGCACCGGTCCCGCGCAGTTCGTCGGACGGCCGCTGTCCGGGCAGCCCCGGGCAGAGCAGCGCCAGCGCGCTGACGCGTTCCGGCCGGCGCGCCGCGATGCCCAGCGCGACGCGCCCGCCGTAGGAGGAGCCGATGAAGGCCGCCCGGGTGATGCCGAGTGTGCGGAGGAGTTCGAGTACGTCGTCGGCGTCGTTGTGCGGCCGGCCGGGCGCGGGTGACCGGCCGAAGCCGCGCAGGTCACAGAGGACCACGCGGTGGCCGGCGGCGGCCACTACAGCCCACTGCGGGTCCCACATGCGCCGGTCACAGACTCCGGAGTGCAGGAACACCACTGCCGGCCCGTCCCCGGCCACGTCATGAGAGAGCGTCATCCGGCCGACCCTACGCAGCGGCCCCTCGCGTGTCGTCGGATTAATCTCCGCTTCAGCAGGCGCAGAGGCAGAACGGGTGGCCGGCCGGGTCGGCGTAGACGCGCCAGTTGCGGCTGCCCTCCTGGTCGCCCTCCAGCAAAGTGGCGCCGAGGTCGAGCACCCGGCCCTCGGCGGCGTCCATCTCCGCCCGGGGGACGGCGATGTCGAGGTGGAACTGCTGCGGCCGGCCGGGGTCGGGCCAGGAGGGGGCCTGGTGGCCGGGAGCGAGCTGGAAGGAGAGGCGCTGCGCCCCTTCGCGGTTGAGGTCGACCCACTCGTCGTCCTCGGCGTCGACGGTGCCGCCGACGAGTTCGGCGTAGAAGGCGGCGAGGGCCTTGGGGTCGGGACAGTCCAGGACGACGGCGCCCAGCGTGCCGATCATGAGGAGTTCCTTCCGAGGGGCGGACCGGGGCAGGTCACCGTACTGCTGCACGCGCTGTCACGCGTTACCTGTATCCCCGTCCGCAGCGGTAACCGTTACTTCATGATGGCGGCTTGAAGGTAACGTGGCAAGCGTGGAACAGCCCGGAGAACGTCATCCCGCGCCCGCGCCACTGCGCCTGGTGCAGGACCTGGTCAACACCGTCGATCTGGAGTGCGACGCCGACCAGCTGCGGACTCCGGAGGAGCTGACCGTCTGGGCCGGCGCCCAGGACATCGAGGCGGGCGTCTTCGACGCGGCGGGACTGGCGGAGGTGCTGGCGCTCCGGGAGGCGCTGCGGGACGTCTGCTCGGCCCACGCGGGGGCGGCGGACGTGGCCCCCGAGGCACTGGAGCGGCTGAACGCGATCCTCGCGCGGGGGACCCTGCGGCTGGTGGCCGACGCGGACGGCGGGACCTCGGTACAGCCCGCCCCCGGCCTGACCGGCGTGCCGGCGCTGACCGCGCGGGTCGCGGCGGCCGTCGCCACGGCGACCGCGGACGGCACCTGGCCGCGGCTGAAGGCGTGCGCCTCCGACACCTGCCGCTGGGCGTACTACGACCGCAGCCCGGCCGGCCGGAGCCGCTGGTGCACGATGGCGATCTGCGGCAGCCGGGCGAAGATGCGCACCTACCGGCGGGGAAAGGCGGCCGGACGGGGCGGGCCCGGAAGCGGGCGGACCACCGGCGGGGCAGCAGCCTCCCGATGAGCCGCTAGCCGATGACCGGCTCGTCCGGCGGCGGCTGCCGGGGGGTGATCTCCTGGGCCAGGAAGAGGGCGAAGACCGGCGGACGCTGCTGGAGGAGTTCCAGCCGGCCGCCGTCCGCCTCGGCGAGGTCACGGGCGACGGCGAGGCCGAGGCCGGTGGAGTTGCGTCCGCTGACGGCCCGTTCGAAGACCCGGGCGCCGAGGTCGGGCGGCACGCCGGGGCCGTCGTCGGAGACCTCGACCACGGCCTGGTTGCCGGTGACGCGGGTGTGCAGGGCGACCGTGCCGGCCCCGTGCATCAGCGAGTTCTCGATCAGGGTGGCCAGCACCTGGGCGACCGCGCCCGGGGTGCCCACGGCCCGCAGCGAACGGCCGCCGGAGAGCACCAGGGTGCGGCCCTCGGCCTGGTACGCCGGGCGCCACTCCTCGACCTGCTGCCGGATGACCTCGTCGAGGTCGAAGTCGACGGCGGAACCCGAGCGGGGATCGCGGGAGTTGGTGAGCAGCCGCTGCACGACATCGGTGAGCCGCTCCACCTGGCCGAGCGCGATGCCGGCCTCCTCCTTGACCGCCTCCTCGTCCTCGGCGGTGGCCACGATCTCCTCCAGCCGCATGGAAAGAGCGGTCAGCGGGGTGCGCAACTGGTGGGAGGCGTCGGCGGCCAGCCGCCGCTCGGCGGTGAGCATCCGGCCGATCCGTTCGGCACTGGCATCCAGCACGTCGGCGATCCGGTCGAGCTCGGGCACACCGTAGCGGCGGTGCCGGGGCCGGGGGTCACCCGAGCCGAGCCGCTCCGCGGTCTCGGCGAGGTCGGTGAGCGGACTCGCGAGCTTGCGGGCCTGGCGGACCGCGAGGCCGACCGCGGCCAGCACCGCCAGCAGCGCGACGGCGAGGATCACCAGCAGGGTCCGGCCGATCTGCTGGCTGATCTTCGAGCGCGACTCCTCGACGGTGACCGATTCACCCCGGTCACCGCTCTGGGTGGAGGAGATGACCTTGCCGTGCGGCGGGTCGCCCAGATGGACCTCGGGGAGGCCGGGCACCCGCACCACCGCGTAGCGGTCGTCGGTGATCTGCCGGTCCAGACCCTTAGCGTCGACCGGCTCGTGCGCCAGCAGCCGGTTCTCCACGATGCCCACCAGCCGGACCGCCTCGGACTCCACCCCGTCCTGGGCGCTGCTCTGGATGGTCCTGGCCTCCACGATGACCAGCGAGATACCGAACACCGCGATGACGACGAGCACCACGGCCAGCGTGGAGGAGATCAGGCGGCGGCGCATGGAGGCGGCGGGTCAGTTCTTCTCGAACCGGAAGCCGACTCCCCGGACGGTGGAGATGTAGCGCGGATTGGCGGCGTCGTCCCCGAGCTTCTTGCGCAGCCAGGAGATGTGCATGTCGAGGGTCTTGGTGGACGACCACCAGGTGGTGTCCCACACCTCGCGCATCAGCTGCTCGCGGGTCACCACCCGGCCGGCGTCCCGGACCAGCACCCGCAGCAGGTCGAACTCCTTCGCGGTGAGCTGGAGTTCGTCGTCCCCCATCCAGGCGCGGTGCGACTCGACGTCGATCCGTACGCCGTGGGTGGCGGGCTGCGGAGCCTCGGTGGTGCCGCGGCGGAGCAGGGCCCGGACCCGGGCGAGCAGCTCGGCGAGGCGGAACGGCTTGGTGACATAGTCGTCCGCGCCGGCGTCCAGGCCGACGACCGTGTCGACCTCGTCGGCGCGGGCGGTGAGCACCAGCACGGGAAACGTGTGCCCCTCGACACGGATCCGGCGGCATACGTCGAGGCCGTCCATGTCGGGCAGCCCCAAATCGAGCACCACCAGGTCGACCGCGCCAAGCAGCGCGGTCTCCAGGGCGGTGGGTCCGTCCTCGCGCACCTCGACCTCGTAGCCCTCGCGGCGCAGTGCGCGTGCCAGTGGCTCCGAGATGGATGCGTCGTCCTCGGCGAGAAGTACGCGGGTCATGGGCTTGATGGTAGTCCGCACGGGGCACCCGCGAGTCGGTGGTGCGTACAGGGCTGTGGACAACCTTCGGCGAGGGCCTCGGCGAGCGGTCTTTCGGCCGACTGGCCAGGGCCGGGAGCGGTGGCGGGCCGGTGATCGAGGACGACGACGGGGAGTCCCGCTTCCCGGCCCTGCCGGACTCTAGGACGGCGCGGCCAGCTCCGCCCAGACGGTCTTGCCCGGCCGGCCGTCGGTGCGGATCACGCCCCAGTCGAGACAGAGCCGCTGGACGATGAACATGCCGTGTCCGCCGGGGCGGCCGGCGCGGTGCGGGGTGCGGGGCGCGGGATCACCGGGGCCGCCGTCCTCGACCTCCATCCGGAGCGCCTTGGGGCTCCTCCACAGCCGCAGCTCCTCGGGGCCGCCCGCGTGCAGACAGGCGTTGGTCACGAGTTCCGAGACGACGAGCAGGACGTCCTCGGCCGCTGCCCTGCGGTCGGCGGTGGCCGCCGGGAGCCAGCCCCAGTCGTGCAGCGCCTGCCGGGTGAAGTCCCGGGCGCGGGGCACGATGCCGCTCTCTCCGGACAGCGTCAGTCGCCTCACCGGCTCCGGCGCCCGCGTACGCACGTCGGGCTCGCCGTCGGAGCCTCCCGTGTCCGGGCCGCTGTCATCCGCGGCGTAGGGCCGGGCGGTGCTCATCAGGGCCTCACCTCACGGATGTCCAACTGTGATCCGACAGTCTTCTGCCCGGTCGATCTCCGGGAACACGTCCGGAGCGACGGCAATGCTCGTACGCTCCGGCGAAGGTCACACACGCCATCGCCCCCCGTCCGCACCCCGCTACTCCTGAAGTGCCTGGTCAAGGGTTTCATGCAGGGTGAAGACGGCTTCCGCCCCGGTGATCTCGAAGACTCGGGCGACCGTGGGCCGCATCGCTGCCAGATGCACCGCGCCCCCGATCGCCTCGACCCGCAGACGTGCGCCGAGCAGCACGTTCAAGCCGGTGGAGTCGCAGAACGCCAGATTCGCGCAGTCGATCACCAAGCGGGTGACACCGGCGTCGACCGCGTCATTGAGTGGGTCGGCGAGCACGTCCGCGGTGTGGTGGTCCAGCTCACCCGACGGTGTGAAGACCGCCGTGTGACCGACCTGCCTGACCTCGACGCGCAGCCTGCCCAGATCGGCTGTGCCGACCGCCTCGCGGTCCATGTGTGCTCCTTATTGCATCCCTGGTGACGCGCTTACGACCCTACGCGGTCGACGGGACTCACGGTAGTCACTACGTTTTCCGCACGTTTCCCGCACGTCCTCTGCCCGCCGGAACCCGCCGCGAACTTGCAGCGGCCGACCGAAGCGGGTAGGGGTTGAGGTACGGCATTCGAGCGGCCGAGCCAGTCTTGGCTGCCAACCGCCGACGCAAGGAGAGGGAGAGCACATGACACCCCGGCTCGGCCTGGATCACCAGCAGGAACAGCTCGCGGGTCTTGAGGGACTCCCGGAGATCCCCGCATACGACGAGATCGGTGCGGTCGACGCCCGCGCCCTGTCGAAGACGCTCTTCGCCCGCCTCCAGACGCTGGAAGAGGGCACCAGCGACTACTCCTACGTCCGCAACACGCTGGTGGAGCTGAACCTGGCGCTGGTGAAGTTCGCCGCGTCCCGGTTCCGCACCCGCAGCGAACCGATGGAGGACATCATCCAGGTCGGCACGATCGGCCTGATCAAGGCCATCGACCGGTTCGAGCTCAGCCGCGAGGTGGAGTTCCCGACCTTCGCGATGCCGACGATCGTCGGCGAGATCAAGCGGTTCTTCCGCGACACCAGCTGGTCGGTACGGGTGCCGCGGCGGCTCCAGGAGCTCCGGCTGGACCTGGCGAAGGCCGGCGACGAGCTGGCCCAGCAGCTGGACCGTACGCCCACCGTGCGGGAGCTGGCCGACAAGCTGGACCTGCCCGAGCACGAGATCATCGAGGGCATGGCGGCGAGCAACGCGTACACCGCCAGTTCCCTGGACGCCCAGCCCGCCGAGGACGACCCCGAGGGGGCCCTGGCGGACCGGATCGGCTACGAGGACCACGACCTGGAGGGCGTGGAGTACCTCGAGTCGCTGAAGCCGCTGATCGCGAGCCTGTCGTCGCGGGACCGGGAGATCCTGGCCCTGCGCTTCGTGGGCAATCTGACCCAGTCCGAGATCGGCGAGGAGCTGGGGATCTCCCAGATGCACGTCTCCAGGCTGCTCACCCGGACGCTGTCGCGGCTGCGCCGGGGGCTGATGGTCGAGGAGTGACCCGCTACCCGGCGGCCGGACCCACGGACTTCCCGGCCCGCCACACCGCGGCCGTCAGGGGCACTCCCGGGCGGTAGGCGAGGTGGATGTGGCTGGGGGCGTCCAGCAGGTGCAGATCGGCGCGCGCGCCCGGTGTGACCGTTCCGACGTCGGTACGGCGCAGGGCGCGCGCGCCGCCGTACGTGGCGGCCCGCACCGCCTCGTCGGGGGTCATCCGCATGTCCCTGACCGCCACCGCGACGCAGAAGGCCATCGAGCTGGTGTAGGACGAACCGGGGTTGCAGTCGGTGGACAGCGCGACGGTGGCGCCTGCGTCCAGCAGGCGGCGCGCGTCCGGGTAGACGGCGCGGGTGGAGAACTCGGCTCCCGGCAGCAGGGTGGCGACGGTGGTGTCCGCCGCGCTCGCCAGCGCGTCGACGTCCGCGTCGGTGAGGTGGGTGCAGTGGTCGGCGGAGGCGGCGCCGAGTTCGACCGCGAGCCGGACGCCGGGGCCGGGACCGAGCTGGTTGGCGTGCACGCGGGGGGTGAGCCCGCGGGCGAGGCCGGCGGTGAGGACGGCGCGGGCCTGGTCGCCGTCGAAGGCGCCCCGCTCGCAGAAGACGTCGACCCAGCGGGCGTACGGAGCGCACGCGTCGAGCATCTCGCCGGTCACCAGGTCCACATAGCCGGCCGGGTCGTCCGCGAACTCGGGCGCGACGACGTGGGCGCCGAGGTAGGTCACCTCGTCGGTGTGCCCGGCGGCGATCCGCAGCGCACGGACCTCGTCGTGGACGGTGAGGCCGTAACCGGACTTGGTCTCCATGGTGGTGGTGCCCTGGCGCAGGGCGCCGGCGAGATGACGGGCGACGTTCGCGGAGAGTTCTTCGTCGGAGGCGGCGCGGGTGGCGGCGACGGTGGTGCTGATCCCGCCCGCGGTGTACGGCAGGCCGGACATCCGGGCGGCGAACTCGGCGCTGCGGTCACCGGCGAAGACCAGGTGCGCGTGGGAGTCCACGAAGCCGGGGAGCAGGGCCCGGCCGTCCGCGTCGACCCGATTGTCAGTGGGGGGTGCTTTGCTGGAAGCACCGGTCCACACGACGCGGTCACCGTCGATGACGACGGCCGCGCCGTGGACGACACCGAGCGGATTCGCGGGAGTGGAGAGGGAGGGATCATTGGTGACCAGGCTGCCGATGCTGGTGATGACCGTGCTGGTGCTGGTCGTCATCGCCTTCTCTTTCTCGTTCCGAAGGGGCCGCGGGCCGGCCGCGGGGGTCAACTGCGGGCCGCGGCGATCGCCTTGGAGAGTGCGCCGGGCACGTCGTCCACGAGCTGGTGGACTCCGTCGCGGACGATCTGCCGGCCGGCCACCACGGTGTGCCGGACATCCGCTCCGGTCGCCGCGAATACGGCTGTCTCGGCGCCCAGCCGGGGCGCGGGTCCCGCGGTGCGTACCGACTCCAGCGTGATCGTGGTGAAGTCGGCGAGCGCGCCGGCTTCCAGGCGCCCCGCGTCGGGCCAGCCGAGGCTCGCGTGGCCGTCCTCACCGGCGGCGCGGAGCAGCTGAGCCGCCGTCCAGTGGCCACGGGTCCTGCTGCGCAGCCGCTCGTCGAGCTCCAGCGCCCGCGCCTCCTCGAACATGTCGATCACCGCGTGGCTGTCGCTGCCCAGGCTCAACAGGCAGCCGGCGCGCCGCAGTTGGGGCGCCGGTCCGATGCCGTCGGCGAGGTCCCGCTCGGTGGTGGGGCACATGCACACGGTGGTGTCCGAACGGCCGAGCAGGCCGATGTCCTCACCGGTGAGGTGGGTGGCGTGCACCGCGGTGGTGTTGCGGCCCCAGAAGCCGGAGTCGGCGAGCAGCCGGGCGGGGGTGCGGCCGTGCACGGCGACGCAGGCGTCGTTCTCCGCGGGCTGTTCGGACAGGTGGATGTGCACCGGCACCAGACGCATCCGCTCGGCGAAGACCGCGTAGCCGTCGCGGTCGGAGAAGGCCCGCACCGAGTGCAGCGCCGCGCCGATCCTGACCTGGTCGCCGCCTTTGAGCCGCAGCCAGCGCTGGTACCAGCGGTCCGCGGTGCCGTCGCCGAACCGGCTCTGGACGCCTTCCAGGGGCCGGTAGCCGCCGCGGACGAGGCCGCCGTGCAGATAGGCGGTGTCGAGCAGGGTGATCCGGATGCCGGCCTCCTGCGCGGCGGCGATCAGCGCCTCGCCCATGGCGTTGGGGTTGTCGTACGGGGCGCCGCCGTGCTGGTGGTGCAGGTAGTGGAATTCGCCGACGCAGGTGATGCCGGCCAACGCCATTTCGGCGTACACCGCGCGGGCCAGGTCGAAGTAGGAGTCGGGGGTGAGGTGGAAGGCGACGGAGTACATGATGTCGCGCCAGGTCCAGAAGGTGCCGGTGCCGACCTGGACGGTGCCGCGCAGCGCCCGGTGGAAGGCGTGGCTGTGCGCGTTGGCCAGGCCCGGCAGGGTCAGGCCGCGCAGCACGGTCGCGCCGGGCGGCGGCGCCTCCACACCCGTGCGCATCTGGGTGATCCTGCCGTCGGTCGTGACCAGGGCGACGTCCGGTTCCACATGTTCGTCGAGCCAGGCGTGCTCCAGCCAGTACGTCACCTGCACGCGAGACCCTCCAGTACGTCGGCCAGTGCGGTGACCCCGGCGGCGCAGTCGTCCTCGTCCGCCGACTCCGCCGGGGAGTGCGAGACGCCGGTGGGGTTCCGTACGAACAGCATGGCGGTCGGCACGGCCGCGGAGAGGATTCCGGCGTCGTGTCCCGCACCCGTCGGCAGAACGGGTACGGCGTCCGGGCCGGAGCGCGTGATGAGGGAGGTGAGGCGGTCGCGCAACGCGTGGGCGAACTCGACCACCGGGGTGAAGGATTCCCTGACCACCTCGACGTCCACCCCGTCGCGGGCTCCGCGCTCGCGGGCGGCCTGCTCGATGGCGGCGACGAGGCCGGCGAGGGTGTCCTCGTCGGCGGCGCGCGAGTCGAGCCAGCCGCGGACCAGGGAGGCGATGGCGTTGACGCCGTTGGGTTCGACGGCGACCTTGCCGAAGGTGGCGAGCGCCCCCGCCAGCCGGGCCTTCTTGCGGGCGGCGAGCACGGTGTTGGCGTAGGTGAGCATCGGGTCGTGGCGGTCTTCGAGGCGGGTGGTGCCGGCGTGATTGGCCTCGCCGCGGAAGTCGAAGCGCCAGCGGCCGTGCGGCCAGATCGCCGAGGCGACGCCGACCCGGGCGCCCTGGAGGTCCAGCGCCCGGCCCTGCTCGACGTGCAGTTCCACGAAGGCGTCGACGCGGGCGAGGCGTTCAGGGTCGGGGCCGATCGCCTCCGGGTCGTAGCCGGCCCGCTCCATGGCCGCGGCCAGCGTGACACCGTCGGCGTCGCGCAGTTCCCTGGCCCCGGCCGGGGTGAGCTGACCCGCGCTCAGCCGGGAGCCGACGCAGGCGAGGCCGAAGCGGGCGCCTTCCTCGTCGCCGAAGTTGACGACGGCCAGCGGCTTGCGCGGGGTGGCGCCGCGGGCCCGCAGCTCGTCCAGGGCGGCGAACGCGGAGACCACACCGAGCGGGCCGTCAAAGGCGCCGCCGTCCGGCACCGAGTCCAGGTGGGAGCCGGTCAGGACCGCCCCGCCGGCCAGCGGGTCGCCGAGCCAGGCCCACTGGTTGCCGTTGCGGTCCACTTCGTAGGTGAGGCCGCGAGCCTTTGCCTGTTCCCTGAACCAGGCACGGCAGTCGGTGTCCGCCGGCGTCCAGGCGTAGCGGCGGTAGCCGCCGGACGCCGCGCTGCGCCCGAGCGGAAGGAGGTCCCGCCACATCGTGTGGAACCCCGGCGGGCCGCCGGCCGGACGGCCCGGCGTACCGTCACTCATCGACGGTGCCCTCCCGCATGGGGATGCGCACGCCCCTGTCGGCGGCGACCTCCTCCGCGCGTTCGTAGCCCGCGTCCACGTGCCGGATGACGCCCATCCCGGGGTCGTTGGTGAGCACCCGCCGGATCTTCTCGCCGGCCAGCGCCGTGCCGTCGGCCACCGTGACCTGGCCGGCGTGGATGCTGCGGCCGATGCCGACGCCGCCGCCGTGGTGGATGGAAACCCAGGAGGCACCGGAGGCGACGTTCACCATCGCGTTGAGGAGCGGCCAGTCGGCGATGGCGTCGGAGCCGTCGAGCATCGCCTCGGTCTCGCGGTAGGGGGAGGCGACCGAGCCGGCGTCGAGGTGGTCGCGGCCGATGACGATGGGGGCTTTGAGGGTGCCGTCGGCGACCATCTCGTTGAAGCGTTCGCCGGCCCGGTCGCGTTCGCCGTAGCCGAGCCAGCAGATGCGGGCCGGCAGGCCCTGGAAGTGGACGCGTTCGCCGGCCAGCCGGATCCAGCGGGCCAGCGACTCGTTTTCCGGGAAGAGGTCGAGGATCGCCCGGTCGGTGGCGGCGATGTCGGCCGGGTCGCCGGAGAGCGCGGCCCAGCGGAAGGGGCCCTTGCCCTCGCTGAAGAGCGGGCGGATGTAGGCGGGGACGAAGCCGGGGAAGGCGAAGGCGCGGTCGTAGCCGGCCAGCCGGGCCTCGCCGCGGATGGAGTTGCCGTAGTCGAACACCTCGGCGCCCGCGTCCTGGAAGCCGACCATCGCCTCGACGTGCCGGGCCATCGACTCGCGGGCCCGCTCGGTGAACTCGGCGGGCTTCTCGGCCGCGTACCGCGCCATGTCGGCGAAGTCGACGCCGAGCGGGAGGTAGGCCAGGGGGTCGTGCGCGGAGGTCTGGTCGGTGACGATGTCGATCGGCGCCCGCATGGCGAGCAGTCGCGGCACGAGGTCGGCCGCGTTGCCGAGGACGCCGATGGACAGCGGCCTGCGGGCGTCGCGGGCCTCGGTGGCCAGTCGCAGGGCCTCGTCGAGGGAGTCGGCCCTGACGTCGAGGTAGCGGTGCTCGATCCGGCGGTCGATGGCGCGCGGGTCGCAGTCGACACAGATCACGACGCCGTCGTTCATGGTGACGGCGAGCGGCTGGGCGCCGCCCATGCCGCCGAGTCCGGCGGTGAGGGTGATGGTGCCGGCCAGGGTGCCGTTGAACTTCTTGGCGGCGACGGCGGCGAAGGTCTCGTAGGTGCCCTGGAGGATGCCCTGGGTGCCGATGTAGATCCACGACCCGGCAGTCATCTGCCCGTACATCGTCAGGCCGAGCGCTTCGAGGCGGCGGAACTCCTCCCAGGTGGCCCAGTCGCCGACCAGGTTGGAGTTGGCGATGAGCACCCGGGGCGCCCACTCGTGGGTCTGCATGACGCCGACCGGGCGGCCGGACTGGACGAGCATGGTCTCGTCCTGCTTGAGGCCGCGCAGGGTGCGGACCATGGCGTCGAAGGAGTTCCAGTCCCGGGCCGCCTTGCCGGTCCCGCCGTAGACCACCAGCTTGTCGGGGTGTTCCGCCACCTCGGGGTCGAGGTTGTTCTGCAGCATCCGCAGCGCGGCTTCCTGCGGCCATCCCAGCGCGCTCAGTTCCGTGCCGCGCGGTGCGCGTACCGGCCTCGGTCCCGTCATCGGTCCGGCCTCCTCGTCGTGGTGCGGTGCCTCGTGGTGTTTTTCATTCACATCCTGTCCAGCTGAATACCCCTAGTCAACGGGGTGCCTCCGGCCGGTGGCGCCGCGGCCCGGCCGGGGGCGGTTGGCGGGACCCCGGGCCGGGATGATGGTATGGACGTCATGACGGATGAGCTGGGGATACGGCGGGAGCGCGCGCTGCGTGCGGCGGTGGAGCAGGGACTGGTGAGCGAGGGCGAACCGGTCGTCGGACTGCTGGACGTCACGGGCATCGAACACGCGACGACCGCACTGCAGGCCGCCTTCGCCACACCCGGCGTCGAGATCACCCACACCTTCGCCGTCAAGGCCGCCTCACTCGTCCCGGTGCTGGCACTGCTCGGCGCGTGCGGACTCGGCGCGGAGGTGGCCAGCCCCGGTGAGCTGGCGCTGGCCAGGGCGGCCGGCATCCCGGCCGGCCGGACGGTGCTCGACTCCCCCGCCAAGACGGTCTCGGAACTGCGCCAGGCGCTGGTGCTCGGCGTCGCGGTGAACGCCGACAATCCGCAGGAACTCGCCCGGATCGACGCGCTGCGCACGGCGGTGCCCGGCACCGCGGCACCGGTCGGGCTGCGGGTCAACCCGCAGGTCGGCGGCGGCACCATCGGGGCGATGAGTACCGCGACCGCCACCTCCAAGTTCGGGGTGGCGCTGCGCGACCCGGGGGCCGAGGAGTGGGTGCTGCGCGCCTACGCCGAACGTCCCTGGCTCAACCGCCTGCACACCCACACCGGTTCCCAGGGTGTGCCGCTCGACCTGATGGCCGCCGGGGTCCGGGCCGCGTACGAACTCGCCGAGCGGATCAACCAGGCCGCCGGACGGCAGCAGATCACCGTCCTCGACATCGGTGGCGGGCTGCCGGTCAACTTCGGCTCCGACGAGACGACCCCCGCCTTCGCCGACTACGCCGGCCTGCTGCGCCGCGAGATCCCCGGGCTCTTCGACGGCCGCTACGGTCTGGTCACCGAGTTCGGCCGCTCGCTGCTGGCCAAGAACGGCTCGGTGCTGGCCAGGGTGGAGTACGCCAAGTCGGCCGGCGGGCGGCCCATCGCGGTCACCCACGCGGGCGCCCAGGTCGCCACCAGGACCGTCTTCGTCCCCGACGCCTGGCCGCTGCGCGTCCTCGCGCTGGACGAGAAGGGCCGCCCGAAGGACGGCGACCCGGTGGTCCAGGACGTCGCGGGCCCGTGCTGCTTCGCGGGCGACCTGGTGGCCAAGGGACGTCCCCTCCCGCTGCTGGCGGCCGGTGACCACGTGGCGCTGCTGGACACCGGCGCCTACTACTTCTCCAACCACTTCGCCTACAACTCGCTGCCGCGCCCCGCCGTGTGGGGCTACGCCGTGCACGCGGACGGCAAGGTCGCCTTCAGCCCGGTCCGCACCGCGCAGACCGAGGCCGAACTCCTCACCGAGAGCGGCGCCGGGCTGCCGCCGCTGCACCGGGGGCAGTGAAGCCGGCAGGGCCGCACGACGACTGCTGACGGCCGCCGGGGCGCGGGACGGACGGCCGGAGCATCGCTGCCTTCCGAGGTGTCCCGCGCCCCCCCACGGTGTCCCGCGCGTCCCGCGCCCCCGCCGTACGCGACGAGGCAGCCGGCCGGTCAGCGGCTGACGGCCATCCGGTTCCGGGCGGAGTTGCCGGGGCCGGCCGGTCCGCGCCGGCGGCCGCCACCGGGGGCCGCGTCACCCGCGGCGATGCCGGTCAGCTGGTACGCGTCCTGCTTGCCGTCGGGACGCACCCAGAGCAGGGCGTCCTTGGACCGTTCGATCCGGGCCACCCGGCGGCTCTTGGCCCACAGGCCCGCGCCCGCGCCGCCCATCAGCATCCCGCCCGCGCACGGCAGCAGCACCGACGACCCGGCGGCGACCACGAACGCCGCCAGCAGCCACCAGCGGCGCCGCCGCAGCCAGGCCCGCGCGGTCACCCGGCGGTCCTGCAGGAACACCGACTTGGCGGCCCGCGAGGCGGCGGCGGCCCGCTGCCCGTACCGCCCGCCGCGGATGAAGTACGCCGCCAGCGCCGCCAGGATGAACAGGGCGGCTCCTGCCATCACCCCGATACGGCGTCCGGTCGGACTGAACGTCACCGCCGTCCCCGGCACCGCGGCGATCACCCCCAGCCACCACAACCAGCACGCCGCCGCGCGTACCGTCACCGCCACCCGCGCCAATGTGTAGGCCCCGCGCACCACGTCGCGCTCCCTCCTCTTCGTGTCAGGACTCAGCACTCGTCACAGCACTCGTCACAGGACTCGTCTCAGCGATTGCTCGGGAGAGTACTTCGGGTTTCTCAGATTTTCGTTAAGACGTCCAGACCCGGAGCCGGGAAGAGAACCGGAGCTGGGCAGAGAAGGCGAATCCGGCCCGGGCGTCAGTCGACGAACATGCCGCGGGCGGCGGCGTGCGCGTCGAACTCCTCCAGCCGGGCCTGCGCGTCCGGCAGCCCGTCGCAGATCGCCTCCAGCAGCGCCCGGCCCAGCAGCATGGGCGCGCACGCGGTGTCGAAGACCAGGCCGGTGCCGACGGCGGCCGGGAGCAGCAGGTCGCTGTGCGCGGCGACCGGCGCGAAGGCGCTGTCCGCGACGGTCACCACGGTCAGGCCCGCGGCTCGCGCGTAGGCCAGGGCGTCGACCACCTCGCGGGGGTGACGCGGCAGCGCGAAGCAGAGCAGGGCCGAGGCCCCGGCCCGTACGGCCGCGTCGATCCGGTCCTCCAGCATCGTGCCGCCCTCGTCCAGCAGCCGCACATCGGGGTGGACCTTCGCGGCGAAGTAGACGAAGCCGCGGGCCTGGGCGCCCGACGCGCGCAGGCCGAGCACCGGCAGCGGGCAGGAGCCGGCCAGCAGCGCGCCGGCCCGCGCGACGGGTCCGGGGTCGGCGAGCAGCGCGGCCAGCTGCCGCAGGTTCTCGATCTCGGCGTGCACGGCTTGCTGGTACGCGTTGGAGGCGGCGGCGTCCGGCGGCAGCTGGGCGGGCGTCACCTCGCGCAGGTGCCGGCGCAGCGCCGGATAGCCGTCGAACCCGAGGGCGACCGCGAACCGGGTCACCGAGGGCTGGCTGACGCCGGCGAGTTCGGCGACCTCCACGCTGGAGAGGAACGGGGCCTCTTCCGCCTTTCCGACCAGGCTGTGGGCGATGCGGCGCTGAGTGGGGGTCAGCCGGTGTGCTTCGAAGAGCCTCAGCAACCGGCCGGAGGCGTCGGCTCCGCCGCCCGCGGGGTGGCTGACCGTCCGGTCGGCTCCGCCGTCGTCCGCTTCCTTCATCCTGTCCCGTCCCTGACCCGTGGCCCACCGGCCGTTATTCACTCCTGCTCGACTCTGCATGAACCTATGCAGTCAGGCAAGACGGGGTGCCGTCTCCCGCGGCGCGGACCCTACGGGGCGGGGGTGCAGTGCCAGGAGGGGGCGGTGGATTCCGCGTGGACGCCGTAGAGGGCGACGAGTTCGAAGAGGAGGGGGAGCGTCCCGCAGACGCATATGCACAACGCGAGGGTGCCCTGCCAGGAGGCTGAGCCGCGGTGGCCGGTGCGGGCGGCGGCGCGGAAGAGGAGGCCGCAGAGCACGGGCCCCGCCAGCCCGCAGAGGAGCGCCGGCCAGGCCAGGGCGAACAGGGTCCAGGGCACCGGGAGGTGATGGCAGAGCGCGTCCGCCCGCCTGCCGTGCCGATCGTCCAGCACCGCCGTGCCGATCAGCAGGAACAGGCCGAGCACGACCAGCCCGGGCGCGGCCAGCACCTGCCGGCGCCAGCGCGCCGTCGGACCCGGCCCCGGCCCCCATGCCGCTTCGGTCACTTCCCCCGTCACCGCAGCCCCCGTCATCCCAGCCCCCCGTGGCCGTATGCGTACCCCCGGACGATTCCACCAGCCTAAGGGAAAGGGCCGGACAGGTGATCGACACCTGTCCGGCCCTGTGGACAACTACGCCGCCGGAAGACTCAGCGGCGCTGCCCCGACTCGTCCAGCTCGTGCGGCCCCTGGCCCTCGCCGGCCGGCGGCGGCTGGTGCCCGTCGCCCGCATCCTGGCCCGCACCCTCGGCCGTACCGGTGAGCACCTTCGCCGTGTCGCGGTCCGCGTGCCCCGGCCACCAGGCGGCGTGCCCGATGAGCGCGGTGAGGCTCGGCGTGAAGAACATCGCCATCACGAACGCCGCCACCACGATGCCGAAGGCGATCGCGAAGCCCATCTCGGTCAGGAACGAGTTGCCGGAGAGCATCAAGGTGGCGAAGGTGGCCGCCAGGATGAACCCGGCCGCACCGATCGTCGGCCCCGCGTGCCGCAGCGCCGCCGCGGCGGCCTCCCGTGGCTCCTTGCCTTCGCGGGCTTCCTCTCTCAGCCGGGCGATCATCAGGATGTTGTAGTCGGTACCGATGGCGACCACGAACAGATACATGATGATCGGCAGCAGGAAGATCAGCCCGTCGCCGCGGCCGAAGATCAGCACCGTGGCACCGAGCGTCGCGCCGAAGCCGAGCGCCACCGAGGCGATCAGGTACCAGGGCGCCACCACACTGCGCAGCAGCAGCCCCAGGATCACCATGATCAGGATCGCCGCGACCGGGAAGACCGTGCGGTAGTCGTGGTCCACGGCGGCGTTGATGTCCCGGTAGATCGACGACGTACCGCCGACCACCGCCTCGGTTCCCGGCGGCGCGTTGTCGGACGCGACCGTCCTGACCTTGCCCACCGCCGAGATCGCCTGGTCACTGGCGCCGGAGTACTTCAGCGTCAGGTTGAACAGCGCGGTGGTCCGGTCCTTGTTGAGACCGGTCTTCTGGTCGAAGGTCGCGTCCGCGACACCGTCGGCCCCGGCGAGCTTGTCCTTGTACGCGGTGAAGTCCACGCCGGACAGCGGCTTGCCGTCGGTGCTGGTGAGGAAGACCGAGGTCGGGTCCGCGGCGCCGGCCGAGTACACCTTCTGCATGGTGTCCTGGACGACCATCGACTCCTTCGTCTTCGGGATGGACCCGGAGGCGAGGTCGTAGTTGGCCTTGTAGCCGAGCGTGCCCAGCGCCAGCAGCACCATCACCAGGCCGGAGACGATCGCCACCATGCCGGACTTGCGGCCGAGCAGCCGGCCGATCGCGCCGAACCGGTCGTTGGACGGCTCGTCGCCCCACTTCTTGCCGGGCCAGAAGAGCGCCCGTGGCGGGATCAGCGAGCAGATCGCCGGGAAGAGGGTCAGACCAGCGATCAGGGTGACCGCCACCAGGATGGCCAGCGCCGGGCCGAGCTGGGTGAGGAAGCCGAGGGTGGACAGGGTCAGTGCCAGGAAGGAGATGATCACCGCGCCGGCCGCCGAGGCGATCGCCTCGCCGACCCTGGTGACGCTGTTGACCATCGCCTGCTTGGGTTCGTCACCGAGCCGCAGCCGTTCCCGGTACCGGAACATCAAGAAGAGGAAGTAGTCCGTACCGACACCCAGCACCACCACGATGAGCAGCGCGGACAGCGAGTTGTTCGCCTTCAGCCCGAAGAGCTTGGTGGCGTCGGCGACCAGCGCGTTGGAGGTGGTGTAGACGAGGCCGGTGAGGATGATCAGCGGCATGATGGCGATGATCGGCGACCGGAAGATGATCAGCAGCGTGATGATGATGATCAGCAGCGAGCCGATCAGCGCCACCGCGTCCGAGGTCTGTCCGGCGTCCTGCTGGTCCAGGGACTGCGCGGCCTGACCACCGACCTGCACCTTCAGATCGGTGCCCTTGGCGAGGTCCTTGGAGTCGGTCCGCAGCGCCTTGGCCGCGTCGGCCTGCTTGGGCTGGCCGGCCGACTCCTTGTTCATCTGGACCAGCGCCGTCTCGTACTTGCCGTCCTTCGACGGGGTACCGGCGATGACCTTCTGGACCTGGTCGATCTTCTTCTGACCCAGGCCGCTGGTGATCTTGGTGATGTCCGCCTTGTCGGCGGCGGTCAGCGGGGCGTTGTCGCTGCGCTGGTAGAGGACGATCGCTGACGGGGTGAAGGCCGCGGGGAACGCCTTCTCCTGCAGGTCCATCGCCTTGATCGACTGGTAGCTGCTGGGGAGGAAGCTACTCTCGTCGCTGTTCGACGGCAGACTTGGCGCGGTGGCGATGATCGCGACGGCTGCTACGAGCCACGCGACAATCGTCCAGACGGGATGGCGGACGACGGCGCGTCCGATGCGGTGGAACATGCGGTGCTGCCTCCATGGCAGGACGTATCACCACCACCCTTTGGAGCGGGACCCGGGTATTGGCGACCCGGACGGTGCGTACGCCGCCGTCCGGTGGTTGTCATTTCGTGGGTGGGTTCTGTTCGGCCCGATCTTACTTGCCGCCCGGCAAGTATCAACAATGGACCCCCAGGGCCCCCATCCTTCCGCTCACAGCGGCGGCAGCAACCTCTTTTGCGGCTTCCCCATCGCGTTGCGGGGCAGCTCCGGCAGGAAGCGCACCGCCCGGGGGCGCTTGTGCACCGACAGCCGGGAGGCCACGAACTCGGTCAGCTCCGCCGCGCTCACCCCGTCGGCCACCACATAGGCGACGATCTGCTGCCCGAGGTCCGGATGCGGGGCACCGACCACCGCCGCCTCCCGCACCGAGGGGTGGCCGAGCAGGGCGTTCTCCACCTCGCCCGCGCCGATCCGGTAACCGCCGGACTTGATCAGGTCCGTCGAGGCCCGGCCGACGATCCGGTGGGTGCCGTCGGCGTCGATCGCGGCGATGTCGCCGGTACGGAACCAGCCGTCCCCGGTGTACGAGGCCGCGGTCGCCTCCGGCCGCCCGAGGTAGCCGTCGAAGAGCGTGGGGCCGGTCAGCTGCAGCTCGCCGATACCGTCGGCGGCGTCGGCGATCCGGGTGGCGATGCCCGGCAGCGGGGTGCCGACGGCGCCGGGCCGCCGCTCCCCCGCGGCCCGCGCGCTCACCGTGATCAGTGTCTCCGTCATGCCGTAGCGCTCCACCGGCTCGTGGCCGGTCAGCGCGTGCAGGTCGTGGAAGACGGGCGCGGGCAGCGGCGCGCTGCCGGACACCAGCAGGCGGGCGCCGGACAGCGCGCGGGCGGCCTCCTGCTCGCGCGCCACCCGGTGCCAGACGGTGGGCACGCCGAAGTAGAGGCTGCCGCCGGCCGCCGCGTACGCCGCGGGCAGCGGCCGGCCGGTGTGCACCAGCCGGCTGCCGGTGCGCAGTGCGCCGAGCACGCCGAGCACCAGCCCGTGGACATGGAAGAGCGGCAGGCCGTGCACGAGGGTGTCCTCGGCGGTCCACTGCCAGGCGTCGGCCAGCGCGTCCAGGTCGGCGGCGATGGCGGCGCGGGAGACGAGGACGCCCTTGGGCGGCCCGGTCGTGCCCGAGGTGTAGAGCACCAGGGCGGTCTCCCCGGCCGGCTCCTCGCTGAAGTCCGCGCGCTCCGCGAAGTCCACCGGCACCAGCTCGGCGCCGGAGTCCCGCAGGATGTGGGCGCGTTCGTCCGGGCCCGCGTCCGGCGCGACCGGTACCACCGGGACACCCGCGAGGAGCCCGCCGACGACCGCGGCGACCGTCTCCAGGGACGCGGTCGCCTCCACCGCGAACGCCTTGCTGCCCGCCACCCGGCGCGCCACCGCGCCCGCGGCGCCCAGCAGTTCCTCGTACCCGCACGCCCTGCCGTCCACGGTCAGCGCGTCCGCCCGGTCCCGGCTCCCGTACAGCGCGGTGAGCAAGGGCAGGTCGGGCATGGTGATCCTCCTCGGGGACGGCAGACCCCCGGGCCGAATCGGGGGCTAACCCCAGTGTCGCCCACGCCCGCACTGCCTACGGTTGGGCCATGGACGCCCGCGACCCGGAACTCACCAAAGAACTCTCCGCCACCGTGCAGGCCCGCAGAGACCTCGGGGCGGAGTACGAGTCGGAACTGGTCGACTCCTTCATGGACAAGCTGGCCGAGCGTGTCGACAGCCGTGTCGAGCAGCGCGTACGCCGTGAACTGGCCCAGCAGCAGACGTCGTACGCCCGCGCCGACCGCCGTCCCATCGGGCCCCCGCGGCCCGGGCCGCGGTTCGCCCGCTACGGCTTCGCCGGTTTCACCCTGATCGCCGCGATCCCGCTCTCCGCGATCGCCGCCGCCTACGCGCACACGGCCGGCCTCTTCATCGCCTGGGCCGGCATCGTGGGCGTCAACGTCGCCCAGTCCCTCAGCAGCGCGCTGGGCCCGCGCCACAAGGAGGAGGAGAAGGACGACTGGGCCTGAGCACGGGCAAGGACGCCCCCGGGAGAACCGGGCGGACGCCGGGAGAAAAAGAATAGGGCGGGAACCGCCGCACCCCCGGGCTTGACGCCAGAGGGGCGGGACGACGGCGGTTCCCGCCGGGACGCGGGGCCGGGTCAGGGCCGGGCCGTACGCGTCCAGGTGGACCATGGGAGTCCGGGAGCCGCTCCGGAAGCCCTGGCGCCACATTGGTGGGTCGTCCCGGCCGGGGGTGTTCCCGGCCGTTCCGACATCACCAAAGGTGCCTGACTGTTGTTAAGCCCGTGCTGCGCATACGTGTCGCGGGTGTACCAGTTCCACGAATCCCGGGCGGTGTCCGCGGCCGGGGCCCTGCCGGGGCTCTGCCTGGGCCTCAGGCGCCGCCGTGCGCCAGGAAGGCGAGCAGGTCCTGACGGCTCACCACTCCGGTCGGCTTCCCCTCCACCAGCACGATCGCCGCGTCCGCGCCCTCCAGCACCGTCATCAGGTCCGCGACCGGCTCCCCGGAGCCGACCTGCGGCAGCGGCGCGCTGAGGTGCTTGTCCAGCGGGTCGTCCAGCGAGGCGCGCTTGGTGAAGAGCGCGTGCAGCAGTTCCCGTTCCACCACGGAGCCGATCACCTCGGCGGCCATCACGTCCGGGTGCCCGGCGCCGGGCTTGACGACCGGCATCTGCGAGACGCCGTACTCCCGCAGCACCTCGATCGCCTGACCCACCGTCTCGTCCGGGTGCATGTGCACCAGGTTGGGCAGCCCGCCCTCCTTGCGGGAGATGACATCGGCGATCCGCGCCTGCCCCTCGCCCTCGTCGAGGAAGCCGTGCGAGCTCATCCACTCGTCGCTGAAGATCTTCGAGAGGTAGCCGCGCCCGCTGTCCGGCAGCAGCACGACCACCACGTCGTCCGGGCCGAGCCGCTCGGCGACCTTGAGCGCCGCGACGACCGCCATCCCGCAGGAGCCGCCGACCAGCAGACCCTCCTCGCGGGCGAGGCGCCGGGTCATCTGGAAGGAGTCCTTGTCGGAGACCGCGACGATCTCGTCGGCCACCTCCCGGTCGTAGGCGGTCGGCCAGAAGTCCTCACCGACGCCCTCCACCAGGTAGGGCCGGCCGGAGCCGCCACTGTAGACGGAGCCCTCCGGGTCGGCGCCGATCACCTGCACGCGGCCCTCGCTGACGTCCTTGAGGTAGCGGCCGGTGCCGGAGATGGTGCCGCCGGTGCCGACGCCCGCCACGAAGTGGGTGATCCGGCCGTCCGTCTGCTGCCACAGCTCAGGGCCGGTCGAGTGATAGTGGGACAGCGGATTGTTGGGGTTGCTGTACTGGTCCGGCTTCCAGGCGTTGGGCGTCTCGCGCACCAGCCGGTCGGACACGTTGTAGTACGAATCGGGGTGCTCGGGGTCCACCGCGGTCGGGCAGACGACGACCTCGGCGCCGTAGGCCCGGAGCACGTTGATCTTGTCCATCGACACCTTGTCAGGGCAGACGAAGACGCAGTGGTATCCCTTGCGCTGGGCGACCAGGGCCAGGCCGACTCCGGTGTTGCCGGAGGTGGGCTCGACGATGGTGCCGCCGGGCTTGAGCTCGCCGCTGCGCTCCGCGGCCTCGATCATCCGCAGGGCGATGCGGTCCTTGACCGAGCCGCCGGGGTTGAAGTACTCGACCTTGGCGAGGACTGTGGCCTGAATGCCCGCCGTCACGCTGCTGAGCTTCACCAGCGGGGTGTTGCCGACGAGGCTGATCATCGAGTCGTGAAACTGCACCGTTTGTCTCCGGGTTCTCCGAGATGGGTACGGCCAGCCTAGGCGGGAAACGCAAGGGCGCCCGCCAACGTTGGACGTTGACAGTCGTGCCCGTCCGGGCACCTGGTAGTTGTACGGGGCAAGCACTGGGGCAGTGGAGGTGGCCGGCTCGATGTCGAGGGCGAGAGTGGCACGGCGGATCGCGACCGCGGCGGCGTTCGGCGGCGGCGGGATCAGCCTTTTGGGCGGGGCGGCGGTCGGGCTCCTGCTGACGGAGGTCCGGCTGGCCAAAAGGGTGGTCGGCGGCTCGGACGACATCCCGCCGCGGGCGGACGGCCGGTACGGTTCCGCGTTCGCACATCGCACCGGGGAGCCGCCGCTGCGGCTCGCCTTCCTGGGCGATTCGACGGCCGCGGGGCAGGGCGTGCACCGGGCCAGGGAGACGCCCGGGGCGCTGCTCGCCTCCGGCCTCGCGGCGGTCGCCGAGCGGCCGGTGAAGCTGGTGAACGTGGCACTGCCGGGCGCGCAGTCGGACGACCTGGACCGGCAGGTGTCGCTGCTGGTCGATCCGGCGGTGCCGCCGCCGGACGTGGCGGTGATCATGATCGGCGCGAACGATGTGACCCGGCGGATGCCGCTGGTCACGTCGGTGCGGCTGCTGTCGGAGGCGGTACGGCGGCTGCGCGCGGCCGGTACGCAGGTGGTGGTCGGCACGTGTCCCGACCTGGGATCGGTCGAGCCGGTGTACCAGCCGCTGCGGTGGCTCGCCCGGCGGGCCAGCCGCCAGCTGGCGGCGGCGCAGACCATCGCGGTGGTGGGGCTGGGCGGGCGGACGGTCTCGCTGGGCGATCTGCTGGGGCCGGAGTTCGAGGCGAGGCCGCGGGAGCTGTTCGGACCGGACAACTACCACCCCTCCGCCGAGGGGTACGCGACGGCGGCGATGGCGATGCTGCCGACCGTCTGCGCGGTGCTCGGCCTGTGGCCCGAGTCCGACGAGCGGCCCGACGCCCGCCGCGGCGAGGGGTTCCTGCCGGTGGCCCAGGCGGCGGTCGAGGCGGCGTCCGAGGGCGGCACCGAGGTCACGGCGGCGGCGTCCGCCCATGGCCCCCGGGGCCGCTGGGCCCTCCTCAAGCGGCGCCGGCGGCGGCCTCTCTCCGAGGAGCACCCGGAGCCCGAGGCAGCGGTCGAGGGCGCGACCTGACGCGCCCCGCAGAGGCGCGGGGAACTGCGCGGCCGACCCCAGCGCGCCCGCAGCCGGCAACGGTGCGCCGTGCCCCGCAGGGGCGCGAGGAACTGCGCGGCCGGCCCCACCGCGCCCGCAGCCGGCAACGGTGTGCCGTGCCCCGAAGGGGCGCGGGGAACTGCGCGGCCGACCCCACCGCGCCCGCAGCCGGCGACGGTGCGAGCCCCTTGCGGTCGTCGCCGGACCTCGCGCCGGTGGTGGGTTGCTCGCGCAGTTCCGCCCCCAGACTTCGTCCGGGGGGACCCCAGCGCCCCTGTGTGGCACCGCCCGCGGCAAGGCGAGCCCCGTGCGCGCAGCCGCCCGCGGCAAGGGAGCGCCGCGTGCGCAGCCGCCCGCGGCAAGGCGGGCCCGGGCGGGGGCGCCGTGTAGGGCACCGGATTTCCGGGTAGGGCACCCCGCAGGGGTAAGCAAGCGCTCAGAAAGTATCCCGCGTCACAGCCCCGCAAGGGTGACTCACCGCAATACGGGCGGGTAACTTCCCTGAGAGTCCGGACGACCCACCCGCCGCTCGCCGAGGAGTGCCGCGATGCCCGAAGCCGTCATCGTCTCAGCCGCCCGTTCGCCCATCGGGCGCGCCTTCAAGGGTTCCCTCAAGGAGCTGCGCCCCGACGACCTGGCCGCGACGGTCATCCAGACCGCCCTGGCCAAGGTCCCCCAGCTGGACCCGCGGCAGATCGACGACCTGATGCTGGGCTGCGGCCTGCCCGGCGGCGAGCAGGGTTTCAACCTGGGCCGGATCGTCGCCGTGCAGATGGGCATGGACCACCTGCCGGGCTGTACGGTCACCCGCTACTGCTCCTCCTCGCTGCAGACCACCCGGATGGCCCTGCACGCCATCAAGGCAGGCGAGGGCGACGTCTTCATCTCGGCCGGCGTCGAGATGGTCTCCCGCTTCGTCAAGGGCAACTCCGACAGCCTGCCCGACACGATGAACCCGCTCTTCGCCGACGCCCAGGCCCGTACCCAAAAGCGCGCGGAAGAAGGCGGCGGCGAGTGGCACGACCCGCGCGAGGACGGCCTCGTGCCGGACGCGTACATCGCGATGGGCCAGACCGCGGAGAACCTGGCGGCGCTCAAGGGCATCACCCGGCAGGAGCAGGACGAGTTCGGCGTCCGGTCGCAGAATCTCGCCGAGGTCGCCCTGAAGAACGGTTTCTGGGAGCGCGAGATCACCCCGGTGACACTGCCGGACGGCACGGTCGTGGCGAAGGACGACGGCCCGCGGGCGGGCGTGACGCTGGAAGGCGTCGCCGGACTCAAGCCGGTCTTCCGCCCCGACGGCACGGTCACCGCCGGCAACTGCTGCCCGCTCAACGACGGCGCCGCGGCCCTGGTGATCATGTCCGACACCAAGGCGCGCGACCTGGGCATCACCCCGCTGGCCCGGGTGGTCTCGACCGGCGTCTCCGGGCTCTCGCCTGAGATCATGGGCTACGGCCCGGTCGACGCCTCGCAGCAGGCGCTGCGGCGGGCCGGGATGTCCATCGGCGACATCGACCTGGTCGAGATCAACGAGGCGTTCGCCGCGCAGGTGATCCCCTCCTACCGCGACCTCGGCATCGACCTGGACCGGCTGAACGTCAACGGCGGGGCGATCGCGGTCGGCCACCCGTTCGGCATGACCGGCGCCCGGATCACCGGCACCCTCATCAACAGCCTCCAGTTCCACGACAAGCAGTTCGGCCTGGAGACGATGTGCGTGGGCGGCGGCCAGGGCATGGCGATGGTGATCGAGCGCCTCTCCTGAAAGCCGCGGCGCCGGCGCGGCCGCCCGTCCACAGCTTCCCCCGGGACAGCGGCTGGAACAGGACCGATCACCCACAGCGGTCGGCCGGCTGCGTTGCGCACGCTCTGTGACATAAGTCGCAATGAAATCGCCCCCGGGACGTGATTTTCCCCCGGGGGCGAGGTGTTTCCCCAGGTCAGTCAGGTGATTCAGGGATGCCCCAGGCCCCCAGACCGCACCAAATCATGACGTTCCGCACTGCAGAGGCCAGGGGTTTACCGGCAGAGTGATGAGAGGGGAAAGTTTCGTCCACCACTCAGGTGGGCATTGCTCGGGTCGCATCAGTCGGGAGAACGTCAGTGAGTGCCAACTTCACCGTCCTGCTGGTGGCCGCGGGTATCGCCGTGGCCGCGGGTTCCGCCGCCGTGCTCTGCGCCTGTGGCATGCGCCGTGAGCTGACCGCGCTCCGCCGCGATCTGGCCGGCCTGAGCCTGCCGGGGCCGCGCGCCTCCACGGTCGACATACGGACCGCGGTCGCCGACGCCCTGGCCGACGAGCGGGAGCGTGAACTGGCCGAGGCCCGTGCCTTCTGGGCCGAGCAGGAGTCCCGCGAGACCGCCGGTGAGGGGACCTTCTTCCGCGGCGGCCTCTTCGGTTCCACCGCGGACGCCACCGCCGAACCCGCCGCCGACGCCGAGGGCACCGCGGCCGGGACGACCGGCCTGCCGGACTACGAGGTCCCCCCGGTGCTGCCGCAGCTGCCCCACCTGCCGCGGCAGGCCGACTTCGCCGGCCTGGAGCCGGAGGCCCCCGAGGTGACCCTGCCCGCGCCCGGTGCGATCCCGCACCCCTCGGGCCCGGACTTCGCACCCTCCCCGGTGGTCGCCTCCCGCGACCAGACCGCGGACCGGCTCGCCGATCTCGCCGACGCCCGTATCCCGCTCTCCGACGTACGGCCCGGGCCGCTCGGCACGCTCGATGTGTACGTGTTCGCGGACGGCACCACGCTGTGCATGACCCCCGGCCACCGTGAGACCGCCCAGAAGCTCTCCGAGGCACTGGACAGCGGCGAAGTGCCGGTGCTGCGCGGGGGTTCGGCGATAGCGGGGGCGTACGCGCTCACCTTCGCGTACGGCGACGAGAGCGTCTATGTGCTCGCGGACCGCGTGGTGGCCTCCCTCTGAGGCACCGCCACATCCCGCCACATCCCGCCGCCGGTCAGCCGACCGCCCTGGCCGCGGCCGACACCCGGCGCAGCGCCTCGCGCAGCACCTCCTCGGCCCGCGCCGGACCGTGGTCCAGCGCCGCCACCAGTTCATGGCCGGCGACGGCCAGTTGGTCGCCGACCACGAAGACCCCGTCGTCGGGCACCTCACGCGGTTCGCGCCCGGGGAACTCCAGCTCCTGGGCCTGCCGGGCCAGCCAGCGGGCCAGTTCGAGCCCTTCGGCCGCCGCGCCCGCCTGGAGCCGGCGCTGCGGCAGGGCGCGCAGCCGCCCGGAGAGGCGTTCCACGGCGGCGTACAGGGCGGCGCGATCCGACATGGGGCTGACCCTACCCGGGGTGCGCTCAGCACCTCCTGACCCCCGCCGGGCGCGTATCGCACCCCTGTCCACCGGTTGTCCACCCGTCCGTGATGGTTGCCAACGACCCACGGCTCGGGCACGGTGGGGTTACCGGACCACAGACCGGAGGCGCCGATGTACCAAACGCACTTCTCCGACGAGACCCACCGGAATCTGCTCTCCCGTATCCCGCAGTGCACGGGCCGCGAGGTCAGCGACTGGCTCAACGCCCTCGCCGACGGGCCCTCGTTCCTCCGCTTCGACGAAAAAGTGAGCTGGCTGCGCAGCGAGCACGCCCTCTCCCACGGCCACGCGAAGGCCATCGCCCACGAGTACGACCTGCGGCGGGCCGCGCGCAACCTGCTCTAGCCCCGCCCCCCGCCCCCGACACACCACCCTCACACGACGCCGACGGGCCGCCGGGAAGCTCTGCACTTCGGGGCGGCCCGTCGTACGGCCTTGAGGAGGCGGGACCTGGTCAGTCGCGCAGGATCGCGATCAGCCGCAGCAGCTCCAGGTAGATCCACACCAGGGACACGGTCAGGCCGAACGCGGCCAGCCACGACTCCTGCTGCGGCGCGCCGTAGCGGATGCCGTCCTCGACCCGCTTGAAGTCGAGCGAGAGGAAGAAGGCGCCGAGGCCGATGCCCAGCAGGCAGAAGACGATGCCGAGGCCGCCGGTGGTCAGGCCCAGGCCGTTCGAACTGCCGAAGGCGAAGAAGAGCAGGTTGACCACCATGGCGAGCAGGAAGCCGATGGCGATGGCCATGCCGATGCGCTGGTAGCGGGCGGTGACCCGGATCAGCCGGGTCCGGTAGGCGATGAGCATGCCGGCGAAGACCGCCATGGTGCCGAGCACCGCCTGCACCGGGGCGCCCTGCCATGCCTCGTTGTAGAGCCGGCTCAGCACACCGAGGAAGGCGCCCTCGAAGATCGCGTAGCCCAGGATCAGCGCGGGCGTCGGCCTGCGCTTGAACGACTGGACCATCGCCAGTACGAAGGCGATCAGGGCCGCGCCGAAGGCCAGTCCGAGGCTGTCCGGCAGCACCGTCCAGCCGAGCACCGCGCCGAGCACGACCGTGCCCAGCGTCATGGCGGTCCTGGCGACGACGTCGTCGATCGTCATCCGGCCGGTCTGCGCGGGGCCCGCGGCCGGACCCGCGTACATCTGCTCCATCTGCTCCGGCGTCAGCGTCTGCTGCCGGTCGTACGGATTGCGCGGCGCCTGCGCGTACGGGTTGCCGCCCTGCCCGGCGAAGGGATTGCCCTGCTGGGCACCCTGCGCTCCCTGCGCGCCGAAGCCGGCGTACTCGCTCCCGCGGGTGAAGCCCCGCCGGGAGAAGACCGGGTTGCTGCTCCTCATGTCACTCCTCCATGGGCCGCGTGCTGCGGCTCTGCCGCCAAGAGTAATGGCTTGGCAAAAAAGACGGGATCCGCCTGGCGGAGATCTTCCCTTGGCCAGAGCTCTTACGCTTCCGCCGGCCGGGGAAGCGAGCCGTTCGTCCAACCCGGCCACCCCTGCGGCCCGCCACGCGGCGCCGTGACGGGCGTCGCGGCGATACGAGGTGGACGCCGGGGCTCCGGCGCGGTATCACTGACATGTGGAAGCGAACATGCGTTCGAACATCAGGGAGCAGGCCATGCCACGCCCCGACCACACGCGCGCGCTGCACGCGGCGCTGCTGACCGCCGCGCGCGGTCTGCCGGTGATCCCGCTGTCGCGCACCAAGCTCCCCGCGGTCCGCTCGCCGCACCGCGACGAGCCACGGCCGGCCGCCTGCCGGGGCGAGTGCGGCAGGCCGGGCCACGGCGTGCACGACGCCACCACCGACCCGGCCCGGATACGCGCGCTCTTCGCGGTGGCCCCCTGGGCGACCGGCTACGGCATCGCGTGCGGTCTGGCTCCCTATCACCTGATCGGGCTCGACCTCGACGTCAAGCACGGCTCCGACGGAGTGACGGCGCTGGACACGCTCGCCCGGACACATGGCTTCACCGTCCCGGAGACGGTCACCGTGCTCACCCCCAGCGGCGGCCGCCACCTGTGGCTGTCCGCGCCGGGCCCGGTCCCCAACTCGGCCGGCCGGCTGGGCCCCGGCATCGACGTGCGGGGGCTGGGGGGTTACGTGGTCGGACCCGGCTCCCGTACGGTCGCGGGCCACTACCTGCTGCTCCCCGGCTCCCGGCAGCACACCCTGGGCGAGGCACCCGCCGCCCTCCTCGCCCTGGCCGCCCCGCCGCCCGCCCCGCCCCGCGGGCCGGAGGACGCAGCGCCCCGGCACCCGGCAGAGAAGCGCGCCGCCGCACTCGTCCGGTTCGTCCTGGACTCCCAGGAGGGCGAACGCAACGGCCGGCTCTTCTGGGCCGCCTGCCGGGCCTACGACGCGGGACTCGGTGACGCGCTCGCACCGGCTCTGGTCACGGCGGCGGTGCACACCGGACTGAGCGAGCGGGAGGCGGCGGCCACGGTCGCCTCGGCCGGCCGGCTGCGGGCGTCCGCGGAGCCCTGAAACCCCCGGACCCCCTGATGGCACCAGCGCCGGCCTGCTGGCCTCCGCCGACTCCTCGTCATCGAACCGTCCACGGTGCACGGCGAAATCGGGCCGTCCCCCACGCCGGCCGTGACCGGCGGAGAAGTGCCCGGAGCCGGACTTGAACCGGCACGCCCCCGAGGGGCAGCGAGGTTTAAGCTCGCCGTGTCTGCGTTCCACCATCCGGGCCGGCGGGGCGCAGTGAAAAGCGTATCCGGGTTGAAGGACGCCAACAGGACGTCTAACTAGCCATGTTGTCTTATTTTAGGGGTTACTGACGGAGTGTTAGACCGTTCCAGACGGCCTCCATGCACCCCAGACAGCGTTTACCGGCAACGGCGGACCTCACGCAGAAGTGACGTGAATTCGCTCTCCGCAACCGGCCCTCCGGCGGGGAATCCGGCCGTCCCGGCTGGAAGACGTGCACTTATGCACGTTCTCCTGCACTTCCGCCCGCCGCGCGACTGGGTCCGACTGCGTCCGACGGGGTCCGACCGTCCCCCGACCGGGTCCGGCCGTCCCGATCCGCGGGGTCCCTGAGGGACCACCGCGTTCAGGACAACCACCCCCTCCGGAACCCCGGCGGGGGACGAGTTCAGGACAGCCAGGCGCTCCGGGTGGCCGGCATCTCCGCCGCGCCCTCGGCCGCGGTGCGCACCGCGAGCACCTGATTGACCCCGATCCGGTTCCGTTCGAACGACAGCGCGGACGCCGCCATGTACAGCCGCCAGACCCGCGCCCGGCCGGGGGAGGTCGCCGCGACCGCCTTGTCCCAGCAGGCCTCCAGATTCCGCACCCAGGCTCGCAGGGTGCGCGCGTAGTGCTCGCGCAGCGCCTCCATGTCGCGCGCCTCGAAGCCGGCCTGCTCCAGCCAGGAGATGGTCGAGCCGACCGGGGCGAGTTCACCGTCGGGGAAGACGTAGCGGTCGATGAACTCGTCGATCCTGTACGTCTCCTCGTCCGCCAGCGGGCGGCGGGCGATCTGGTGGTTGAGCAGCCGGCCGCCGGGCCGCAGCAGGGAGTACAGGGTGCGGGCGTACTCCAGATAGAGCTCGCTGCCGACGTGCTCCGCCATGCCGATCGACGAAATCGCGTCATAGGGGCCGGTCTTGACGTCGCGGTAGTCCTGCACCCGGATCTCGATCCGGTCGGTCAGGCCGGCCTCGGCGACGCGCTTGCGGGCGTACGCGGCCTGCTCGACCGAGAGCGTGATGCCCGTCGCGTGGACGCCGTAGTGCCGCGCCGCGTGCAGCACCATCGAGCCCCAGCCGCAGCCGACGTCCAGCAGCCGCTGCCCCTCGCGCAGCTGGAGCTTGCGGCAGACCAGGTCCAGCTTGGCGGCCTGCGCCTCCTCCAAGGTGGTCCCGGGCTCGGCGAAGACCGCGCAGGAATAGACCATCGACGGCCCCAGCACCATCTCGTAGAAGTCGTTGCCGACGTCGTAGTGGTGCGAAATGGCGTCCTTGTCGCGGCGCTTGGTGTGCGCGATGCCCTCCCGCCGGCGGACCTCCTCCGGGGGCGGCGGGGGCGGCAGCCCGGGCCCGGCGAGCGCCAGCGCGCTGCGGGCCAGCCGGTAGGTCGCTGGGTCGCGCAGGATGGCGCCCGCCCGCTTCAGGGTCTCGGCGCCGGTCGGGGCGGGTTCCCCCTCGCCGCGCTCCCAGAAGAGCCCGGAGAGCATATCGAGCGCGGAGTAGAGGTCGCCTTCGATGTCGAGTTCACCGGCCACCCAGGCGCGGGCCAGGCCCAGTTCACCGGGTCGCCACAGCAGTCGGCGCAGTGCGCGCCGGCGTCGGATCACGAGTACGGGTGCTCCCGAAGGCCCGGCCTCGCTGCCGTCCCAGGCGCGCACGCGCAGCGGGAACGACGTTGAGAGGGCATGTTCGGCGAGGTCAAGGATGCGATGAGCCGCGTCAGCCATACGTCCGAGATTACGACCGAAAACGGCCGCTGACGCCCCTGACGCGAAAATAACGTTGCAGATACACATACTTACGCCGGAAGGGCGCCCGCACCACGGATGGCGGGCGCCCTTCGGCGGTGACACGGGGACCGGCTGCGCCCGGAACGACTCCGAATAATCCCGGTTCAGCCGGAATGATCCCAGGTCAGGAGGCTACGGCGGTTTCCGTCGCCTTCTGGTCTGCCTTCTCGGCAGGCTCGGCCGGGCGGGCTTCGGCGACCGGCGCCGGGATCGGCCGGGCGGCCAGGTAGAACTCCTCGCGGGGGTTCTCCATGGCGCCCAGCGCGACGACCTCGCGCTTGAGGAACATCCCCAGCGTCCAGTCGGCGAAGACCCGGATCTTGCGGTTCCAGGTCGGCACGGCCAGGCCGTGGTAGCCGCGGTGCATGTACCAGGCGAGGCGGCCCTTGACCTTGATCTTGGTCTTCTTGCCGACCACGATCATCGCGACGCCCTTGTGGAGGCCCAGGCCCGCCACCGCACCCTTGTTGGCGTGCTTGTAGTCGGCCTGCGGGAAGCCGCGCATCCCGGAGATGACGTTGTCGCCGAGCACCTTGGCCTGGCGCAGCGCGTGCTGTGCGTTCGGCGGGCACCAGGCGCCCTCGCCGGCCGCCAGGTCCGGGACCTGGGCGTTGTCGCCCGCGGCCCAGATGTAGTCGGTGCCGCGCACCTGCAGGGTGGGCGCGGTGTCCACGTGGCCGCGCGGGCCGAGCGGCAGACCGAACTTGGCGAGCGCCGGGTTGGGCTTCACGCCGGCCGTCCACACGATCGTGGAGGCGTCCACCTCAAGCCCGTTGGCGAGCACCACGTGCTTGTCGACGCAGGACTTCATCGAGGTGCTCAGGAAGACCTCGACCCCGCGCTCGCGCAGGTGCTCCAGGCCCCAGGTGCCGAGCTCGGGCCCGACCTCGGGCAGGATCTTGTCGGCGGCGTCCACCAGAATGAAGCGCATGTCCTCGCGCTTCACATGGGGGTAGTACGTGGCCGCGTCGCGGGCCATGTCCTCGACCTCGCCGATGGTCTCCGCGCCGGCGAAGCCGCCACCGATGAAGACGAAGGTGAGCGCCTTGCGGCGGATCTCCTCGTCGGTGGTGGAGTCGGCCTTGTCCAGCTGCTCCAGCACGTGGTTGCGCAGACCGATGGCCTCCTCGACACCCTTCATGCCGATGCCGTTCTCGGCCAGGCCCGGGATCGGGAAGGTCCGGGAGACCGCGCCGAGCGCGATCACCAGGTAGTCGAAGGGAAGCTCGTAGGACTCGCCCACGAGCGGCTCGACCTGCGCGACCTTGCGGTCCTGGTCGATGGTGGTGACCCGGCCGGTGAGCACCTCGGCCCCGGGGAGCACGCGTCGCAGCGGGACGACGACATGCCGCGGGGAGATGCTGCCTGCTGCGGTTTCGGGGAGGAAGGGCTGGTACGTCATGTACGAGCGCGGGTCGACAACCGTGACGGTCGCCTCGCCGTACCGCATCTTCTTCATGATGCGGCGCGCCGCGTACAGGCCGACGTAACCGCCGCCTACAACGAGGATCCGTGGACGCTCCGTGGTGCTCATGCTTCGAGTATCCAGCACGTTGGGGGCACCCCCTCGTGAGCCCCTTCACAAGGTGCTGGACACCCTGTGCTACCCTGCCCGGCTTCACGACCAGGGGGTACGTCCCCTTGTTACCGGGTCCACCGGGCCCCCTCCCCCACCTGGGCCCTGAACAGCGTCGATTGTCGGCCGGACGGCGCCGGTGCGACGGGCGTCACACCCCTGAAACATGGCCTGGCCATGCCTTTCCCGGGTCCGGCGCCCCGGAAGCCTGGGAAAATTGGGCCGCCGGGCGGGAACTTCATGTGAAGAGTTTCACAAAGGACTTTCGGCCGCCTTCCGAAGGCGCCCGCGCAGCCCCCGGCCGCCCGGGCCGCCGGGCGCCCCCGCGAGGAGTTCTGACGAGGGCTCAGGCGAGGACTCAGGCCAGCGAGAAGGCGATGCCGTCGAGGATGTCGTGCTCGGAGACCACGACCTCCTTCGCCCCGGTCCGCTCCATGATCCGCAGCAGCACCAGCGCGCCCGCGCCGATCACGTCGGTGCGGCCCTCGTGCATGACGGGGATCGCGGCGCGTTCGGCATGGGTGGCGGTCAGCAGCCGGGTGGTGATCTCCCGGACCTGCTCCAGGGAGACCCGGGAGTGGTGGATGGCGGCCGGGTCGTACGCGGGCAGGCCGAGTGCGATGCCGCCGATGGTGGTGACGGAGCCGGCCAGGCCGACGAGGGTACGGGCCCGGTCGAACGGCACCGCGCGGGCCGCCTCGCTGAGCGCCGCGTCGATGTCGGCGGTCATGGCCGCGATCTGCTCGGGGGTCGGCGGGTCGGTGAGGTGACCGTCGCGCAGCAGGTGGCGTTCGGTCATCCGGACGCAGCCGATGTTCACCGAGCGGGCCGCGATGACGTGCCTGTCGCCGAGCACGAACTCGGTGGAGCCGCCGCCGATGTCCACCACCAGGTAAGGCGTGGGCAGGCCGTCGGCCGCGCCGAGTTCGCGGGTGGCGCCGGTGAAGGAGAACTCCGCCTCCTGGTCACCGGTGATCACCTCGGGTTCGACGCCGAGGATGGCCCGTACGCCGCGGACGAAGTCGTCCCGGTTCTCCGCGTCGCGCGACGCGGAGGTGGCCACGAACCGCACTCGTTCGTGCGGCACACCGTGCACCCGGATCAGCTCGGCGTACTCCCGGCACGCCGCGAAGGTCCGCTCCAGCGCCTCCGGTGCGAGCCGGCCGGTCCGGTCGACGCCCTGCCCGAGCCGGACGATCCGCATCCGGCGTTCGAGGTCGGTGAGGGTTCCCGCGGCCGGATCGAGGTCGGCGACCAGCAGGCGGATCGAGTTCGTACCGCAGTCGATGGCCGCGACGCGTGTCGTCATTCCTGCTCGCTCCTCTTGCGCCCGTTCGCTTCCGGGCGCTCGGATCCGGGGTCGCCGTCAGGCGCGGGCTGCACGCACGGACCCTTCGCCCACCAGTCGGGGAGCAGGGCCAGGGTCTCGTCGCCCAGCGGGTTGACACCGGGGCCGGCGGCGAGGGAGTGGGCGGCGAGGACGTGCAGGCACTTGACCCGGTCCGGCATCCCGCCGGCGCTCGGGAAGCCCGGCAGGACCTCGATGGCGTCGCGGCGCGCGATGTAGTCCTCGTGCGCGGCGCGGTAGGCGGCGGCCAGTTCCCCGTCCTCGGCGAGCCGGGCGGTCATCCGCTTCATCACACCGTCCGCCTCCAGCGTGCCGATCGCGGAGGCCGCGCGCGGACAGGTGAGGTAGTACGTCGTCGGGAAGGGCGTACCGTCCTCCAGCCGGGGCTCGGTCTCCACCACGTCCGGATTGCCGCAGGGGCAGCGGTGGGCGACCGCGCGCAGGCCGCGCGGCGGGCGGCCGAGCTGGGCCCGGACGGCGGCGATGTCCGCGTCGGTGGGCGGGACTGGGTGCTCAGGGGTGCTGTTCATGTGCCGTTCTGCGTCGGAGGGAGCGGCTCAGCGGCGGGTCGGGGCCGCGGCGGCGTCGGCCTGGTCGACGCCGTCCCACAGATTGTCGTACCACGGGCGGTGCGCCGCGGCCTGGTCGGTGGCCCGCCGCCGCGCCGCCGGATCCGCGGTCGTGCTGGGCGCCGGGGCCGCGACCTCGTACCCCGTCTCACCGGGGAGGACGTAGTGCAGCCGGGCGCGGGCCTGGGCGCGGACGTAGTCCGGGTCCTGCCAGCGCGCCTTCTCCTCGCGCAGTTGCTCGACCTTCTGCTTGGCCTGCTGGGCCTCGCGCCGCTGGTCGGCGATGTCGGAGCGCTGGGCGATGTACTGCCGCATCGGGTAGGCGAGGGCGATCACCAGGGCGCACAGCACGAGGGCGAGCAGGGCGGCGCGGCCGGTGAGCTTGTTGCGGCGCACCGGACGCCGGGCCGCGGCACGGTAGACGCGCGCCTGCGCCTCCTGGCCGATCGCCTTCAGCCGGGCCGCGGTGGAGAACCGGTCCGCCGCCACGCTGTGACTCCCCTCGCCGTTCCTGACCGCACAACCGTACGTACCCGATACTCCTGCGTCCCCGCCCACGGTACGGGACCGGGTGCGGGGACGTACGGAGGCGGTGGCCGTGAAGGCCGGTGCGGGCGTAACCGGTGGGGCAGGGTCAGTGCTTGAAGCGGGGGAACGCGGAGCGGCCGGCGTAGACCGCCGCGTCGTCCAGGATCTCCTCGATCCGCAGCAGCTGGTTGTACTTGGCGACGCGCTCGGAGCGGGCCGGGGCACCGGTCTTGATCTGGCCGCAGTTGGTGGCGACGGCCAGGTCGGCGATGGTGACGTCCTCGGTCTCACCGGAGCGGTGCGACATCATGCACTTGTAGCCGTTGCGCTGGGCCAGTTCGACCGCGTCGAGGGTCTCGGTCAGCGAACCGATCTGGTTCACCTTCACCAGCAGCGCGTTGGCGGTGTCGTTGTCGATGCCGCGCTGCAGACGCTCCGGGTTGGTGACGAAGAGGTCGTCGCCGACGATCTGCACCTTGGCGCCGAGCTTGTCGGTGAGGACCTTCCAGCCGGCCCAGTCGTCCTCGAAGAGCGGGTCCTCGATGGAGACCAGCGGGTAGGAGGCGACCAGGTCCTCGTAGTACTCCGTCAGCTGGGCGGCGGACTTCTCCTCGCCCTCGAAGGAGTACTTGCCGTCCTTGTAGAACTCCGAGGCGGCGACGTCGAGCGCGAGCGCGATGTCCTGGCCGGGCGCGTAACCGGCCTGCTTGATCGCCTCCAGGATGAGGTCGAGCGCCTCGCGGTTGGAGCCGAGGTTCGGCGCGAAGCCGCCCTCGTCGCCGAGGCCGGTGGACAGACCGCGGGTCTTCAGCACGCCCTTGAGGGTGTGGTAGACCTCGGCGCCCCAGCGCAGCGCCTCGGAGAAGGACTCGGCGCCGATCGGCGCGATCATGAACTCCTGGATGTCGACGTTGGAGTCCGCGTGCGAGCCGCCGTTGAGGATGTTCATCATCGGGACCGGCAGGACGTGCGCGTTCGGGCCGCCGAGGTAGCGGAAGAGCGGCAGGTCGGACGCTTCGGAGGCGGCGTGCGCGACGGCCAGCGAGACGCCGAGGATGGCGTTGGCGCCGAGCGAGGACTTGTCCGGGGTGGCATCCAGGTCGAACATCGCCTGGTCGATCAGCCGCTGCTCGGTGGCGTCGTAGCCGACCAGCTCGGGACCGATCTGCTCGATGACCGCGAGGACCGCCTTCTCGACGCCCTTCCCCTGGTACCGGTTGCGGTCGCCGTCACGGAGTTCGAGGGCCTCGAAGGCGCCGGTGGAGGCGCCGGACGGGACTGCGGCACGGCCCGTGCTGCCGTCGTCGAGGCCGACCTCGACCTCGACGGTGGGGTTGCCTCGCGAGTCGAGGATTTCCCGGGCTACGACGACGTCGATGGACGGCACGTTGTCTCCTTCTGAGATGTCTTCTCTTCTTTATCGGGACGAGCCTAACGGGCATCCGGGCCCGGATCGGCGCTAGGCCCGGACCAACAGACGGAATACCCCGGCCGGACACGCCAGGGGGAGGGCGTGTCCGGCCGGGGTGGTCGAAAGGCTTCGGCCGGCGTCCATCCGGCGTTCAGCCGGCAACTGCCCGTCCGGGGTCCCGCGGTGCCGGTCCCGGCGGCGGCGTCAGGGCCGTCACCGGGTCCTGGATCAGCTCAGGTGGAGGTGCTGGCCCGGGTAGATCAGGTTCGCGTCCTGCACGATGCCGTGGTTGAGCTCGTAGAGCTTCTTCCAGCCGCCGGCCACGTGGTGCGCGGCGGCGATCTTGGAGAGCGAGTCGCCGTGGACCACGGTGTACTCGCCGTCGCCCTTCTGGACCACCTTGTGGTGGGTGGTGTGGCGCGGGGCGGAGTGCGCCGGGGCGGCGGCCTTGTGCGTGGTCTTCGCCGGGGTGGACGCCTTGGTGGTGGTGGAGCTGCTGTCCGAGGCGGACGACGAGCCACCGGTGTTGACGTCGGGCGACGGGCCGCCCGCGGTCAGACCGCCGGCACCGGCGCAGGACCAGGCACCCGGGCCCTGCAGGGCGAGCAGCTTCTCGGCGACCGCTATCTGCTGGTCCTTGGTGGCGAGGTCGGCACGCTGGGCGTACTGCAGACCGCCGGCCGCTTCCCAGCTGGACTGCGAGAACTGCAGGCCACCGTAGTAGCCGTTGCCGGTGTTGATGGACCAGTTGCCGCCGGACTCGCACTGCGCCACGGCGTCCCAGGTGGCGACCGAGGCGGCCGACGAGGAGGTGGCGCCGATCAGCGGTACGGCGATCGCGGTACCGGCAACACCGGCGAATGTGGCGAATCGGACGAGCTTGGAGGCACGACGGTGCTTAGCCATGGTTTTTTGGGTCCCTCACCGACGCCTACGAGGTCAGCTGTCGGGTTCGGACGTGAGTTGCCCGGCCGGACCGCATCGTGCTCGTGCGGCCATCTCGGCTTCACCCCAAGCCGGGCCCCTGCCTGGTGTACGTACGCAAGCCCGGATGCTCTCCGGTGCTGCGGCGGCGTACGGCCGGGGTCCGGCGGAAGACCTTGGGTCCCCCGCTCCTGCCTGCGGCGCTTTCGCGTCGACTGTTCCCGTCGGGCGGCGGCAGGACTCGGCGTTCCTGCCCGGCGGGGCCCGCTGTGGCGAGCGTCAAAACGTTAAGCACAGCCCCACCGATAGGACAAACATCCCGGTTCGGACCGCCTACCGGGTCCGCCCGCCCGGCCGCTGAACGAAGTCGCAGGTCACGGCGGAGAGTTTCAGCGCTCTGCGAGCGGGCGGTCACAGCGGCCGGAGAGAGGCTTGTCACATCTTCGGAGAGGAACCGTGAGCGGTACGTCCGGTTTGTCGGCCGACCGTCATCAACCCATTTCTCAGCCGAGGTTGAGGATCTGTCCGGGTTTGATGAGGTTCGGGTTGTCGCCGATCGACTGGTGGTTGATGTCGTAGAGGTGCTGCCAGCCGCCGTCCACATGCTGCGCGGTCGCGATGCCGGAGAGCGAGTCGCCAAGACCCACCGTGTAGCCGTCGGGCCGTGAAGTGCCCGAATCATCACCCTTGTTGGTGGTATCCACCGAGGTGTTCACCGGGCCCGGGTCGGTGATCGAGTAGATCTGCGTCCGGGTCGCCTGGTCCTGTGCGGCCAGTTCCTCGTCGGTGGGGCTGTAGGGCTTCGCGTGCTTGCCGGTGCTGCCGGTGCCGTCGCTCGCGCCCGGGAGGCCCGCCGTGGGGTCCGTGGGGGCCAGCGTGGTGGCGCCGGAGCCAGGGGTGACCGGCGGCGGGGTGACGGTCCCGGTGGGCGGTGTGGCGGGCGTACCGGGCACGGTCGGGTCGGAGGGCGTCACCGGCGGCGGCGTCGCGGTCGGGTCGGTGCTGCCCGTCGACGGCGTGGTGGGGGTGACCGGCGGCGGGGTGGCCGTCGGGTCCGTGCTGCCGGTGCCGGCGCTCGGCGGCGTGGTCGCCGGAGTCGACGGGTCCGTCGTCGGGGTGCTCGCGGGCGTGTGCTCGCCGGGCTGCGCCGGCGTCGGGGCGCCCGGGTCGGTCGGCGCGGCGTCGTCGGGGAGCAGGCCGGTGCCCTGCTCGCAGCCGGGCCAGGCGTTCGGCCCCAGGTCGGTGAGCATCTTCTCGGCCACGGCGATCTGCTGGGCCTCGGTGGCGAGGTCCGGCCGCTTGGCGTACGCGGTGCCGCCGTACTGGTCCCAGGTGTCCTGGGTGATGGCGAGGCCGCCGTAGAAGCCGTTGTGGGTGTTGGCGTGCCACATGCCGCCGGTCTCGCAGAACGCGACACGGTCCCAGGTGGTCTGGTCCGCGGCCTGGGCGGTGGCGGCGCCGAGCAGCGGGAGGGCGATGCCGGCGCCTGTCGCGGCGGCGGTCGCCATGGTCACCACGGCCGCGGGGGTCGGGCGGGGGCGTCGGTGCCGTCCGTTACCTGACGAGAGCATTGCGGTCGCCTTTCTTTCTGGCCTTACGCGCCCGTACGCTCCCGCCCTGGTCCGGTGACCTGCGAACTCGGCCGATCTGGCCGGATTTCCGTCCGCGGCGGTGTGCGCTGGTGGGGATCGGCGCGTCCCGCGAGCCGTGCGTGCCTCGCGTTGACCGCAGAACGTAGCGGGATTGACCGCCGGATCACAAGCCGATGTAGCGATCATCACGTCCGGGTCACGGCGGTGACGGGCCGTCACGTCACCTGGTGGGACCGGAAGGTGACTGCGCGGTGAACTCCACCGGAAGCGTCCGCAGTCCGCGCATGATCAGGCCGCCGCGCCAGCGCAGTTCCGCCGGGTCGGCGCCGGAGCGCAGATCGGGCAGCCGGGTGAGCAGACGGGCCAGCGCCGTTCTTGCCTCCAGCCGGGCCAGCGGGGCGCCGAGGCAGTAGTGGATGCCGTGCCCGTAACCGAGGTGCGGGTTGTCCCGGCGGGCCAGGTCCAGGGTGTCGGGGCCGCCGAACCGGGCCGGGTCGCGGTCGGCGGCGGCGAGCACCACCAGGACCGGGTCGCCGGCCGCCACGGCCTGGCCGCCGATGGACAGCGGCTCGGTGGCGTAGCGCCAGGTGGCCATCTCGACCGGGCCGTCGTAGCGCAGCAGTTCCTCCACGGCGGTCTCCAGCAGGGCGCTCTCACCGCGGGCCAGCGACTCCTGGAGCGCGTGCCGCTCGGCGGGATGCCGCAGCAGGGTGTGCACGCCGTTGCCGATCAGATTCACCGTCGTCTCGAAGCCGGCGAAGAGCAGGATGAAGGCCATCGCGGCGACTTCGTTCCCGGTGAGGTGCTCGCCGTGGTCGCTGGCCCGGATCAGACCGGAGATCAGGTCGTCGCCGGGAGCGGAGTCGAGTCCGGCGCGCTTGCGGTGGATCAACTCGACCAGATAGGCCCGCATCCGCTTCACCGAACGGGCCACACCGCCCCGCGGCCCCTTCCCGTGCCGGATCATCATCCCGGCCCAGTCCCGGAAGTCGTCCTGGTCCTCCGCGGGCACCCCCAGCAGGTCGCAGATCGCGTAGATCGGCAGCGGGAAGGCGAACTCGTGGATCAGGTCGGCCTCCCCGCGCCCGGCGAAGCCGTCGATGAAACGGTCCGTCAGCTCCGCCACCCGCGGGGCGAACTCGGCCACCCGCCGCGGGGTGAACGCCTTCGACACCAGCCGCCGCAGCCGGGTGTGGTCCGGCGGGTCGATGTTCAGCAGATGCGTCATCAGATCGGCGCTGCGCTCCCCGGGGATCCCGGTCTTCCCCCGCGACTCCCCCACGTGGTGCACCGGGTTCTTGCTCAGCCGGGCGTCCGCCAGCGCCTCCCGCGCGTCGCCGTACCGCGTCACCAGCCAGGCGTTCACCCCGCTGGGCAACTCGGTCCAGCGCACCGGCGCGTGCTCCCGCAGCCACGCGTACGCCGGATAGGGGTCGGTGGCGAACTCCCAGGTGAAGAGGGCGGGCATGCCGGATTCACGGTCCATCGGCTGAGTCACCCCCCGACGTTACTCATCCGGGCCCGGCCCGGTCGTCCCGGTCTGCTGGTCCCGCCCCAGCCACGGCGGGCCCGGCCCGTACCGGCACCGGTGCCTCAGACCGCGGCGGCCAGGGCCTCGCGGGAGAGGCGGTCGGCCAGGCGGGTGGTCTCGGGCAGGCGGTAGGCGGGGGCGAGGGAGAGGACATGGGCGGTGGCCGTGGGCAGATCGATGAGGTGGCCGGTGGAGACATAGACGGGGTTGACGCCGCTTTGGGTACGCAGCGCGCGGCCGACGGTCTCACCGTTGTCGGTCAGACCGGCCCAGGACCCGCGTGCGTCCGCGAGGGCGGCCGGATCGTGGCGCCCGGTGAAAGGGGTCTTGGCGACGCCTGCGGTGGGCAGGCCGGTGAGCACGCCGAGGTGGCAGGCGAGCCCGAAGCGACGCGGGTGGGCGAGGCCGTGACCGTCGCAGAGCAGCAGTTCCGGCGTGGTGCGCAGAGCCCGCAGCGCCTCGACGAGGACGGGGAGTTCGCGGAAGGCGAAGAGGCCGGGGAGATACGGGAAGGTGGTGGTCGCGGTGGCAGTGGCACACTCGACCACGGCGAGGGTGGCCGTGTCGATGACCACGACCGCGGCCGCCACGAGATCGCCGGTGCCGCTTCCGTCGCCCGCGTAGGCGACGTCGAGCCCGGCGACGGTGCGGGGCGCGGCCGGACCGGGGCCCCGGTGGTCGGCCAGTGGGCGCAGCCGGTCCTGGAGGGCGAGCGCCTCGGCCTCGCCGGCCGGCCAGGCGTGCGGTACGTCCACGCGCATCCGGCTACCGCTCCCCTTGCTCTTCTTGTCCCTCTTGTTCTTGCGCCGCCTGTCCTTCTGCCGCGCTGCTGTGGTCCGTCGGGGTGGGGTCGCCGGCCGGGGCGCCGCGCCGCTCCGCCTCCGCCGCCCGTATCGCCGCCCGGTAGCGGCGGGCCGCGTGCCGCAGGGCCGCCTCGGGGTCGATGCCCGCGGCCTGGGCGGCGGCGGCTTCGGCCAGCAGGTGGTCGCCGAGGTGCGCTTCGTCGTCGTACAGCGGCGCCGGCGGGGTGACCGGCAGCGGCAGGCCGGCGCCCCGGGCGCGGGACGCGAGCTTGGCGGCCAGGGCGAGCGCGGGAGAGGCGGGCGGGACGCCGTCGGTGACCGACTCCCGGGCCTTCTCCACGCCCTTGAGCCGCAGCCAGTTCTCCTGCACCTGCTCGGGAGTCTCGGCCACCTCGTCCCCGTAGATGTGCGGGTGGCGGTGGACGAGCTTGGCGACGAGCCCGGCGGCCACGTCGTCGATCCCGAACGGCTCCTCGGGGTGGCCCTCGGCGATCGCGGCGTGGAAGACGACCTGGAGCAGGACGTCCCCCAGCTCCTCGCGGATCGCCTCCCGGTCACCCTCCTCGATCGCCTCGACCAGTTCGTACATCTCCTCGATGCCGTACTTGGCCAGCTCCTCGTGGGTGCGCAGGCTGCTCCACGGGCATTCGGCCCTGATCCGGTCCATCACCTGGACCAGGTCGAGCAGGCGGGCGCCCGGCAGGTCGTACGAGCCGGGCAGCAGCTCCAGGTCGGGCATCGCGACCCGCCCCGAGCCGCCGAGCCGGGCCAGCTCGTCGGTGACGGCGGGGGCCGCGCCGCCCGACGGCGGCAGATAGACCACCGTGCGGCCGCCGGCGGTCGCGTCCACCAGTTCCTGGCCGCCGGGGTCCGCGGTCTCCACCGCGACGCCGGCCTCCCGCAGATACGGCAGGTGCGGGTGCTCCGGGTCGGGGCACACCACCCGGTCCGCGTCGTGCAGCACCTGCCAGGCCGGCCAGGAGAGCTGACCGGGGGCGACCCGGTGGCTGGTGGTGAGCAGCACCAGGCGGCCCGGCGCGGGGGTGGTGTCGCCGTCCGGGGTGGCGGCTGAGGTGGCGGCGGTCTCTACGTGCTTCACACCTCGAACGTACCCCGGACCACCGACAGAGCGATCACCGCGGCCGGACCGGCCACCACCGTCAGGAGGCGGTGGCGGCGGCGTCGCCCCCGTCGGCGGTGGCGGCGGCCGCGATCGGCGTCTTGTTGACCACCCACGGGTCGTTGCCGGCGCCGATGGTCGCCTTCTTGGCGTCCCAGGTGCCGTACCGCGGGTTGATGTGCACGCCGACCGAGGTGCCGGTCTTGGCGAGGGTCTGGGTGAGGGCGGTGATGCCGCCGTCGCTGCCGGGCTGGTAGCCGAGGCTCTGCACGAGCTTGCTGGAGGCCACGTCCCGGTAGAAGAAGTGGTCGATGTCGCCGGACGCCACGCCGTACTGGGTGAGCAGCGTGCTGTCCAGCTGGGCCTCGTTCCCGTTGAACTGGTCGAGCGCCGCCTGCCGGTCGCGCTGCACCTCGCTGTCGCTGACCGTGATGTGCTTGTCGGTGAGCGCCTGGGCGAGTACCTGGTCCTCCACCAGCCGGTCCAGCATCTGCGTGGAGAGATCGCCGGCCGAGTCCAGCAACTGCTGTCCCTGCGGGGACTTCGCCACCGCGGTACGCAGCTCGTTGACCTCCGACTGCAGCGAGGAGACGGTGATCCGCTGGTCGCCGACCACCGCCGCGGCGCCCGCGTGGGCCGGTCCCGAGCCGCACGCGGTGAGGGCCGGGGAGGCGAGCAGCAGCCCGAGGGCGGCGACGGAGACGGCGGTACGGCGGCGGACCATGGTGCCTCCCGGCGAGGAACGAGCCTCGCGAAGCTGACGTGGCGACATTGATCGATCGTGCATGAGGATATTGAGCCGGGGCCATGGATATCCAGCACTCTGCCGAACGTGATCCCTCCGGGACGCTGCCTGTGCGTGCGCTGTGGGCCGTCCCGGCGGTGTCGCGGGGGCCTCACGGCGTGCTCGCGGGTGTTCTTACGGCGTCCTTGCGGGGGCACTGCGGGCGGCTCGGTTGGGGGTGCGGCGGCTCAGCCGCCGGCAGCCGGGGCGAAGAGATAGCGGTCCATCATGAGCGCGGCGTCGGCGAGGATCTCGGGGTCGCCCTCGGCGTTGTCGCGGAAGGCGAGGTCGAGCAGATGGGCGCCGACCTCCACGGCGAGCCGCGCGCGGCGGCGGGACCGCTCGGTGTCGGGAAGCGCGTAGCCGCGCACCAGGGCCGCGTGCACCCACTCGGCGATCTCGTCGTCCGCCTGCCGGCCGTCCTCCTTGACCGAGGCCAAGCGCGGCCCGTGGTACCAGACCTGGCGGTAGCCCGGCTCCTCGCGGAAGCGGTCCGCGTAGGCGGCGAGCAGTCTGCCGAGCAGCTCCTGGGACCGCTCGGGAAAGGGCTCGCCGGTGATCCGCTCGGCGATCGCCACGTCCGTCCGCAGCCAGCGGCGGGCAAGGTCGGCAGCGATCGCCTCCTTCCGGCCGCGCGCCGAAGGGGCCTCCCCCACCTGGACGACGCTGCGCCGCGACACCACCGAGGGTGTCCGCTGGCTCTGGCGGCACCGGCTGCTGCGCCGGCTCTGCCTGGTGGCCGGGATGAGCATGCTGGTCGACGGGGGGCTGATCGCCATCCTGGTGCTCTACGCCCGGCAGCTCCTCGGCCTGGGCAGCCTGGGCTTCGGTCTGCTGGTGGCGTGCTTCGCGCTCGGCGGGGTGGCGGGAGCGATGGCGGCCCCGGCGCTGACCGCGCGCTTCGGCGCCGCCCGGATCCTGAAGCTGACCGTCGTGGGATCGGCCCTGGCCGTCGCTGCCGCGGGCGGCGCGGGCTCGGGTGTCACGGCGGGTCTGTTCGTCGCCGGCTACGGGGCGGTGAATCTGGCCTGGACCGTCACCGCGGTGTCCCTGCGCCAGTCCCTGGTCCCGCCCGAACTGCTCGGCCGGGTCGCCATGGCCTACCAGATGGTGACCGGCGGCGGCACCGCGCTGGGTGCCGCCGCGGCCGGTTTCACGGCCCGCACGTTCGGGCTGCGGGCCCCTTTCTACGCCGGGGGCCTCGTCCTCGCCGCCGCCGCACTGATCAGCACCCGGCCCACCGGGCGGGCCGCCCCGGTCGCCGGGTCGGCGACGCGGTCCACCGGACCGTCCCAGGGCCCCGCGTCCGCGCCCGCGGGCGACACCGAGGCCCGCTGAGGCGCGATGCCGGGATCAGCCACCGCACTGGGCGAGCATCGCCTGCTTGTCCGCAGTGGTCACCGGCAGCTCGTACTTGAGCGACACCTGCGCGATCCGTACCGCGTACGAGCACCGGATCTGCTTGTTCGGCGGCAGCCAGCTCGCCGCTCCCGAATCGCTCTTGGCACCGTTGGAGGGGCCGTCCACCGGGATCAGGTTGAGCGGGTCGTTGGCGATCTCCTCGCGCTTGTCCTTGCTCCAGTGCGCGGCGCCCATCTGCCAGTCGTACGACAGCGGCATCACATGGTCGATCTGCACAGCGGTGGCCTTGGCCTTGGTCCAGTGGATGACCTTGCCGGTGTAGGGGTCGTCCAGCGTCATGGACATCAGCACGCACGTCGAACCGGACCGGTACTTGATGTCGTCGCCGTCCCGCTTCAGGACGTCGTTACGGGTGTCGCAGCCGTTGCGCGCGAAGGCCACGTCGGGTGCGGAGTCCATCCAGGCGGAGCCGAACTTGTCCCGTGCGTAACCCGTCTTGGGGCCCCGCCCTTTGGTCGCCACCTTGTTGATCAGGGTGCGCGCCTTCGCCTTGTCCGCGGCCGAGGTGATGGCGGCCAGGCCGGTCTTGGTGCCGTCGGGGTTGTCCAGCGGGCTGACCGCCCGGCCGTTGCTCACTACGGGGCCGCTGCCGGCGCTGGTCGGGCCGCCGCTGCCCGGTCCCTCGACGCCGATCGTGGTGTCCTTGCAGCCCGCGACGCCGAGCACCGCGGTGAGCACCGCTGCGCAGGCGAGGGATCTGGATATCCGTGTGTCCATCTGCCACCTCGTGGTGTGTGCGGTGCGCTACATGCGTTCATCAGGGAATCTGCCCCGACTGGGGGAAATCAGAGCGGAGTTGGGGCGTGCCGGTCCAGGGCGGGGGTCGGGGGGCGGGGGAGGCCGGGTCCGTGGTGCCGGTCGTCGGGCGTCGGGTGCTGCGTGCTGCGTGCTGTTGTCCTAACCCTGGACCCGGCCCAGCCAGGAGAGCGTGCGGCGGATCTCGGTGGGGAACGGGTGGTGCGGGCCGTGCACCCGCTCCGCGTCATAGAGGAGACGGGTGAGGACCTCCCGGGCGCCGGCCCGGTCACCGGCGGAGAGCAGGAGGTGGCCGATCCGGCGTCTGATGTCCAGCGGCACGGCCGGACCGGTGCCGGCGTACCGCTCGAAGTACGGCAGCAGGATCCGGTACTCGCCCAGGGCCGCGTTGGTGTCCCCCAGTTGCTCCAGGCACTGCGCCGCCTCGTAGCGGAACTGCAGCGCCTGGCGGTCCGCTCCTCCGTACTGCGCGGCGAACTCCTCCGACAGCCGCCGCAGTTCCGGCAGCGCCCTGCGGTACTGGCCGTCCTCCATCAACGTCGCCGCATACTGCTTGCGCAGCGCCCGCAGCACCGGTGACCCCTCGCCGTGCTGCCGGGCCGCCGCCGGGATGATGCCGCCCAGCATGTCCACCGCCTGGGTGATCCGGCCCGCGTCCAGCAGCCGTTTCACCTCGTCGACGGCGGCGGCCAGGTCGGCGCCCTTGGGTGCGGCGGCCGGCGGCGGGGCGGGATTCGCCGCCGGCGGCGCCGGCCGGTCCGGCCAGGGGGCGTGCGGGCGCAGGAACGGCCGGGTCGGGTCCATCGGTCCCAGCCGCGGCTGTCCGGTGCCCGCGGCAGGCAGCAGCGCGGCCAGCTCACGGAACACCTCCTGCGCCCCGGACGGCCGGGCCTGCGGGTCCTTGGCGAGCAGCCGCAGCACCAGGGACTCCAGCCGCTCCGGCACTTCGGGCCTGACCTGCCGCAGCGGCAGCGGCGCCTCGTACAGGTGGCGGTGCAGCACCCCGAGCGCGGTCGACCCCTCGAACGGCACGTGGCCGCTGAGCAGTTCGTGCAGCAGCACGCCGAGCGCGTACAGGTCGGTGCGCGGTCCGACGGCGCCACCCATGGCCTGCTCCGGTGCCATGTAGGCGGGGCTGCCGATCGGCGAACCGGTGTGGGTCAGCCGGGTGGTGTCGGTGTCCATCACGGACGCCACGCCCAGGTCGAGCACGGTGAGGGTGCCGTCCGGCTTCACCATCACATTGCGCGGCTTGAGGTCCCGGTGGACGATCGGCACCGCGTGCACGGCGGAGAGCACCCCGCAGAGCTGCGCGGCCACCGACACCGCCCACGGCCAGGGGTAGGGGTCGTGCTCAGCGAGGTGGTCGCCGAGGTCGGCGCCCTCCACGTACTGCATCACCAGGTAGAGCTCGTCGCCGTCCCCGCCGGCGTCGTGCACGGTGACCAGCCCGGGGTGGTCCACCTGCGCGGTGACCCGGCACTCCCGGTCGAACCGCCGCCGCAGCTCGGTGGCGTCCTCGCCTGCCGCCACCCGGTCGGGCCGCAGCAGCTTCACCGCGACCCTGCGGTCCAGCCGCCGGTCGTAGGCGGTCCACACCTGGCCCATACCGCCTTGCCCGATGACACTCGCCAGCTCGTACCGACCGGCTATGAGCCGACCGATCACCGGCCCTCCTCCTTGCGGAGGTAGTCGCTCAGCTCGTCCAGCTCGGCACGGACCTGCTCGATCCGCGGGTGCGGGACCGTCGCGGCGGGCGGCCGGGGCGGAAGCGGAGGCGTCTGCGGAGGCGCGGGCCGGGGGTGACCGTAGCCGTAGGGCGGCTGCTGCGGTCGGGGGCCGGCCGGCGCCTGGGATATCCCGGAGGCGTACGGGTTTCCTTGCGCGTATCCGCCCGGGCCGGAGCGGACGACGAGCGGGGTGCCGGTCCGCCGGATGTCCATGACCAGGAAGTAGACCGGCGTACAGAACATGGCGAACACCAGCATCGTCCCGCCGGTGTTGGCCTGTTTGCTGTTGACGTCAGGGGAGTTGGAGAAGAGCACCAGGGCCACGATCGCGATGACCACGGTCACCGCAACCAGCACCCAGTCCACCGGCCGCTTGCGCACCAGGGCCAGCCGCAGGGTGGACCCCCAGGCGAGGAGCCCGAGGGAGACCACCGGCAGCACGGTGAAGACCACACGCAGCCCGATGACGACCCCGCGGTGCTCGGGCCGGGGCGGCGGCAGAACTGTGCCGTGGCCGTACATCGTGTGCTCCTGGTCGTCGAACGGTCGTCGGGGCGGTGGACTTGGCCAGAGCGTATCGGCCACGGCCGACAGCCGTCGCCCGCTCCCGCAAGACCTGTGGACAACTACTCGGGCCGCACCGTGCCGTCGGTCAGTCCGTCGTGCAGTCCCTGGACCAACTGCTCGCCCAGCTGGGACGCCTGGCGCAGCGCTTCCTCGAATCCGGCGAGGGCGCGGAAGCGTTCGCCGTAGCGCCGTTGGTCGGCCAGCGGGAGCCGCGGTATCTGGAGCCGCCGTACGTCGAGCCGGGTGGAGGTGGACGCGTAGCTGCTCGCCTGGCGGTTGTTGGCGGTGCTGCGCAGGAACCCGGTAAGGAACCACGGGTCGAGGGCCGCAGTGTCCGGGCGCAGCAGATGGACGTTGCGGCCGAGCGCGGCTCCCGCGGTGGCCTCGTCCACCACCCGGGCGACCGTGCCGCCGCCGAGCACCGGCACCACCACGTCGCCCGGTTCGGTGAGCACCGGCTCCTCGGCGGAGGTGTCGGGCGGGGCGGCCGGGAGTGTGCCGGTGGGTCCGCTGCCGCCGATCACGTCGTACTCGGTGAGCACCGGCCGGGCCGGTCCGCTGCCGTCGGCGGGCGCGGTGCCGGCGCCGCCGGACCGCAGCAGCAGCGCTCCGGCGCGGGCGAGTTCGCCGACGGTGGTGGTCGGCCAGCGGGCGGGTTCACCGGCGGCGCCGGAGGCGGGGGCGAGTTCGGCGGTGCGGCGCAGGCTCGCGGCCAGGCGGTCCCGGACGGCGGCGAGTGCGGCAGCTCCTCCTTCGGTGGCCGGCGGCGGAAGGTGGCGGGCGGGGGCCAGATCGACCTCGTCGTCGAGGAGTTCGATGATGGGCAGGGCGCGGCTGACGCCGGGGCGCGCGTGCGCCGCCCCATGCCGGTCGAAGGAGCGCCACGCGTCGAGCACGGTGGTCCTGACGGTGTGCCAGGGCACCTTCTCGGTGCCCTGCACCGGAATGGCACCGGTGTCGATCAGCAGCAGGTCCGCGGCCGGCCGCTGGTCGGCCGCCGGTCTGCGCAGGACCCACAGGTGCAGGGGGATGCCGTAGGGCGGTGCGGCTCCCACCGGCAGCGCGATCACCGCCCGCAGTGCTCCGCGGCGCAGCAGGTCGGCCCGGATGCGGCGGCCGGACCGGCGGGACGCGGCGGCCGGCGGCATGAGCATCACCACGGTGCCGCCCTCGCGCGTGTGGGAGAGGGCGTGCTGCAGCCAGGCGAGCTCGGATTCGGTGCGGGCCGGGAAGCCGTACTCCCAGCGGGGGTCGTAACCGAGTTCGTCGTGGCCCCAGTTGCGGTCGTTGAACGGCGGGTGGCAGAGCACGGCGTCGGCGGTCAGACCGGGGAAGGCGTCGGCGCGCAGGCTGTCGCCGGCGCGCACCCGGATGCGCACGGCGGGGTCGGTGGCGAGGGCGAGCCGCAGTGCGGTGAGCGCGGCCAGCTCCGGGTCGGCCTCCTGGGCGTGGATCGCGACGCCGGTCGGCGCGGCGCGCAGCAGGGCGCCGGTGCCACAGGCCGGGTCGAAGACGCTGCCGGGCTTGTCTCCCGCGAGCGCCGCCATGAGTTCGGCCGGACCCTGCGGGGTGAGGGTGAACTGCCGTGGGTTCGCGTCCAGATAACGGCCGATCAGGAACTCGTACGCCTGGCCGGGACCGGTCTCCAGGGCCAGCTTGGCGGTGGAGCGCAGCAGCGGTACGTCGCCGTCGAGGCTGTCGGGCACCCGCACGGGATGCTGAGCGCCGAGCCGCGCGGTCAGGGCGGCCGCCATGTCGGCGGGCAGCCGTGCGGCCAGTTCCGCGTCGGAGCTGTCGACGTAGGTGCGCGAGACCAGTGGCCGCTCGCGGATGAGCATCAGCAGCGATCCCGCGACCCGCAGGGCGTACGGCGTGCCGCCCGGGTGGTTGTCGGCCTGCTGCCAGACCCGCTCGTGCAGCGGCACCACCGCGAGCTTGCCCTGGTCGTGCAGCCAGCGTTCGACCGCGGTCAGTTCGAAGGTGGGGCTGGTCTCGGTGCCGCCCACGGGTTTGGGGAAGTCGCCGTGTCTGCGCCGCCAGTTGCTCACCGCCGCGCGCCCGACCCCGGCCAGCCGGGCGATTCCGGCCGCCGTCACCTCGCTCACCTGCTCTGTCATCGGCCCATTCCCTTCCCCCGTGACCGCTTTTCGGTGTGGGCGTCCGCGCGCCCGTCTTTTTCGTCCGCTCATGTCGCACGTGATGCCGATCTTACCCGGCAGTGCCGATCGAACCCCTTCACGGCGTGAACTTCACTCGTTCGAGAATTCTTGTTGACTCGGTTCACAACGCATGCTGTCATTGACGCATCGGTTCGCAGGGCTGCCAAGGCCCGTCAAACCAGGGGGGATTTCCCATGTCCAAGGCTTCTCTCGGCCGGCTCACCGCAGCCGGCGTCATCACCGTCGCCGTCGCGCTCGCCGCGGTGGCGTGCGGCCCGGCCGACGACTCCGCGGCGCCGGCCGGAAAGAGCACGGGCGCGGCCACGGACTCCACCGGATCCGCGTCCGCGAAGGCTCCGACCAAGGCACCTGCGAAGAAGAAGGACGACAAGCCGGCCGCCAAGCCCGCGTTCAAGGGCGACGGCACCTTCCAGGTCGGCTCCGACATCAAGCCCGGCACATACAGGTCCAGCGGAAACTCCGACGGGCTGTGCTACTGGGAGCGGAGCAAGGACGCCAAGGGCGAGGCCGACTCGATCCTGGCCAATGACAACGTCACCGGCAGCAGCTACGTGACGATCGCCAGGACCGACAAATTCTTCAAGTCCACGGGCTGCGACGACTGGTTCGCGGTGACCTCGGCCAAGGCCGGCGCCCCGAAGACCACCATGGCCGGCGACGGGATGTTCAAGGTGGGCACAGACATACAGCCGGGCACGTACAAGTCCGCCGGGAACACCGACGACAACTGCTACTGGGAGCGGAGCAAGGACGCCCTGCACGGCCTGGACTCCATCAAGGCCAATGACAACGTCACCGGCACCGCGATCGTCACCATCGGCGCCTCCGACGCCTACTTCAAGTCCACCGGCTGCAGCACGTGGAAGAAGACCGGCTGACCGCCGGGCCGGAGACGGGCGGATCGGCGGGCCTCAGACCGCCGCCCCCGGTGACGGGGGCGGCGGGACCCTGCGCCCGGCTGACGGGGGCGGGACCCGGCGGGCCCGGCGGGACGGGTCGGGGCGGGGCGGGGCGTTCCAGGGCGGGGTGGTGGGCCCGGACGGGCGGGTGACACGCTCGTTCCTGTCCCATGGGTCCCGTCCGCACAGAGCGTCCCGTATCTTTTCCGGCAGACCCCGACCCCGTTTCCTTCAGGAGGACGACCGATGGACAGGGCCGAGGCCGTCATTCCGGCACAGGACATCAAGGACGCCCAGGACACCAAGGCCGTCGCGGCCGGTGGCCCGGCGGACTCGGGTGCCCATGCGGCCGGCGCCGGCCGGGGTGTCCGGCGGTGGGCACAGTGGCCGCGGCTCGACCCGTATCTGCTGACCGCCGTGTTCTTCGTGGCGTACCTGCTGCTGTCGGTGACGCGCTACGACCGGATGCTCACCATGTCCTGGGACCTGGGCATCTTCGAGCAGGCGATCAAGTCCTACGCGCAGCTGCACGCGCCGGTCGCGGATCTGAAGGGCCCCGGCTTCAACATCCTGGGCGACCACTTCAGCCCGATCACCGCGCTGATCGCGCCGTTCTACCGGGTGTTCCCGACGCCGGTGACGCTGCTGGTGGCGCAGGCACTGCTCTTCGCGGTCTCGGTGATCCCGGTCACCCGCGGCGCCGCGTATCTGCTCGGCCGCGGGCGGGGGCTGGCGATCGGGGTCGCCTACGGACTGTCGTGGGGTGTGCAGAAGGCGGTCGAGTTCGACTTCCACGAGATCGCCTTCGCGATGCCGCTGATCGCCTTCTCGCTGGAGGCGGTGCTGCGCAAGCGGTGGGCGGCGGCGATGTGGTGGGCGGTGCCGTTGATCTTCGTCAAGGAGGACATGGGCGTCACGGCCGCCGCGATCGGGGTCATCGTCTGGTGGCGCACCCGCCAGGAGCCGGAGCCGGAACCGCCTGCCGGGACGGACGACGACGGCCGCGACAGCCACGACAGCCACGACGAGGTCGCGGGGACGGGCGCGGGGCCGAAGCAGCGGCTCTCCGACGCACTGCGGTACGGGCCGTGGGGGATCGGGCTGGCCGGTTTCGGGGTGGCGGCGTCGGCGCTGGCGTTCGGGGTGATCATCCCGGCGTTCAACACCGCGGGCGGCTACGACTACTGGAACAAGCTGAACGGCCAGGGCGCACCGATGCCCGGGCACATCCCGTTCGCCACCGCGATCCACACGCTGCTGTGGATCCTGCTGCCCACCAGCGGGCTGCTGGCGCTGCGCTCGCCGCTGATCCTGGCCGCGCTGCCGACCATCGGCTGGCGGTTCATCTCGCACGACGACCACTACTGGGGCACCGACTGGCACTACAGCGCCGTGCTGATGCCGGTGATCGCGCTGGCGCTGGTCGACGCGGCCGACCGGTCACGGAGCAGCAGCCGGCCGTGGCTGCGTTCCTACGCCTCGGGGGCGCCGGCCGCGGTGGCCGGGGCAGCGCTGGCGCTGACTCTCACGCTGCCGCTCGCCACGCTCGGCCAGGGAGACACCTACACGGTGGACGCGCACACCAAGGCCGTCAAGCGGCTGCTGGACGAGATCCCGGACGGAGCGACGGTCGAGGCGAACGTCGGACCGATAAGCCGGCTGGTGCACCGGACCACCGTGTACTGGATCGGGGACACGCCGGGCGTGACGCCCGACTACATCGCGATCGACAACTCGAGCGGCTGGGTGCCCGATCCGCTGGTGTACGCCAAGGAGCTGCACCCGGCGGCGACGTACCAGATCGTGGTGAACTCCGAGGGGTATGTGATCCTGCACCGCACCTGAGGGCGAGGCCGGGGCCGGGGCCGGACGGCGTGGCCCGGACCGGCCCGGCCGCGGTCAGCTCATCGGGTAGTCGACGTAGGCGAAGCGGCGGGAGTCGGGGGCCCAGCTGTTGACGTTGAGACTGCCCTGGCCGCCGAAGAAGGCGAGGATGTCGCGGGGGGCGGCGCCGTCCGGTTCCATCAGGCGGACGATCACCTCGCGGTCGGCGGGATGGCCCTCGGTGCCGGGCGGGAAGCTGATGTAGAGGACATGGCGGCCGTCGGGTGACAGGTGCGGGAACCAGTTGACGCGCTCGTCGGAGGTGAGCCGGGTGAGTTCGGAGCCGTCGGGCCGCATCCGGAAGAGCTGGGCGTGGCCGGGGGTGACGGAGCCGTGCTCGGAGTTGAAGTAGATCCAGGCGCCGTCCGGGCTGAACTCGGGGCCGTCGGCGGGGGCGGGGCTGTCGGTGAGCCGGAGGTCGGGACCGCCGGCGGCCGGGACGGTGAAGATGTTGCGGTAGCCCCAGTCGTCCCCGCCGTACGGTTCGACGCCCACATAGGCGAGAGTGCGGCCGTCCGGTGAGATGCCGTGCAGGAAGTGCCGGAAGGGACCGGGCGAGCGCTCATTGGTGACGCGGCGGACCGGGCCGGTGCCGTCGAGCGGCACGGCGTGGATGTGTCCGTCGCCGGCGGACAGGTAGAGGGTGCGGCCGTCCGGGCTGAGCACGTGGTCGTTGTTGGCGTCGGTGATCGCGCCGGTGTCGATCACCTCGGGCACCGGCGCCGGGGAACCCGCGGCAGGTGGGCCCGCGGGGATCCGCAGCAGGAGGCCGTCCTGGTTGAAGACCAGCCAGCGGCCGTCCGGCGTCCAGTTGGGGGCCTCCAGGGCGCTGTCCGTGGTCTGGTGGACCACTCGCGGTTCGCCGCCGTTGATGTCGCCGACCAGCAGCCGGGCGCGCTGGCCGGGCGCGAGCGGTCGGATGTTCGTACCGGCTCCGGTGATCGTCACAGCCGCTCACCCTAACGGGTGGCGGCGCGGCGGCCCCGGCCCCGGTGCTCCGGCGGCCCCGGCTCCGCCCCAGCCCGGACGCTGGACGCGCCCCGCTCCTCAAGGTCCGGGAGCGGGGCGCTGGTTCAACGGGTACAGCAGGCCGGCGGGTACGGCGCATCCGCCGTGACATCCGGCCGGCGGTCAGCAGGACAGGTTGTTGCCCGCGGGCACGCCCAGGATCGAGGTGAAGTTCTGGTAGGAGTTCACCCGGCTCTGGACCTGCGCCGGGTTGCCCCCGTTGCACTCGATGCTGCCGTTGATGCTGCGGATGGTCTCACCGAAGCCGGCGCCGTTGACCATCGCGTTGTGCGGGGTCATGGTGCCGGGGCCGGTCTGGGTGTTCCAGTACCACAGGCCGGTCTTCCAGGCGACCGCCGCGTCGGTCTGGACGAGGTTCGGGTTGTGCAGGAGGTCGATGCCGAGCGCGTCACCGGCCGCCTTGTAGTTGAAGTTCCAGCTGAGCTGGATCGGCCCGCGCCCGTAGTACGCGGCCTGCCCGGCCGGGCAGCCGTAGGACTGGCTGGCGTCGCAGTAGGTCGGGTAGTTGGCCGTGTTCTGCTCGACGATGTAGACGAGGCCGCCGGTCTCGTGGCTCACGTTGGCGAGGAAGGCCGCGGCCTCCTGCTTCTTGACCGTGTCGCTGCCGGTGTTGGCGAAGCCGGGGTACGCGCTGAGGGCGGCGGTCAGCCCGCTGTAGGTGTAGAAGGAGTTCCGGCTCGGGAACATCTGGTTGAACTGCGCCTCGCTGACCACGAATCCGCCGGCGTTCGGCGGCGTGGTCGTACCGCCGGTGCTGCCACCGGTGCCGCCGGTGCAGCTGTACGGGTCCCAGTACCAGGTGCTGATCACCGGGTCGTAACCCGGGTTGTCGTGCTCGGCGATGTAGTAGTTGCCGTCGGTGTAGCGCACGATGTTGCCGGTGACGTAGTTCTGGCCCGCGGCCCACGCCGGGTAGTTGCAGCTGCCGCCACCGCCACCGGTCGTACCGCCGGTGCCGCCGGTGGAGCCGCCGCAGCTGCCCTGGTCGGCCCAGACGTCGGCGTTGCCGGGCGTCTCGCCCTGGGTCCACCACTTGGCCGACCAGTTGTGGCTGTTGTAGGAGGCGGCCATGCCGCCGGTGTAGACCGCGGAAGAGCTCCACGGTGATGCGCAGGTCGCGGCGGAGGCGGGGGACGCCAGCGGAACGAGGATCGCAAGTCCGACAAGGGCCGCGAAGGCGGCGAGGAACGCGATGATCCGTTGTCTCGACACGTGACCACTCCTTATGGGGGTTCGAGTGGGGTCGAGTCAGCACTCAAACGGAAATGGTCTGGACCTGTCAATAGTCCAGACCATTCCGTCAGGCAACGACCAGCGCAAACCGGCGACAATCAGCCGCGGACACCAGGACCTTTCACCAGCGGGCGCCTCACCGGCAGGCGCGCGGGCTCACGAACCCAGCACGGTCGTCAGGAACTCCGCGGTCCACTGGAGCAGTTCGCGCCCCACCACCGGCTTCCCGCCGATCCGGGCGGTGCTGGGCCGCGGCACCAGCACCTGCTTGGCCGCGTGCTTGACCAGCGAGCGCGGGTAGATCCGCTGGAGCCGCATCTCCTGCGACTCCCGCAGTTCCACCGGCCCGAAGCGGATGTTGGCGCCCTGCAGCGTGATGTCGCTGACGCCGACCTTCCGGGCCAGCATCCGCAGCCCCGCGACCAGCAGCAGGTTCTCCACCGGCTCCGGGAGCTTGCCGTAGCGGTCGGTGAGTTCCTCGCGGACCGCGGCGATGTCCTCCTCGGAGTTGGCCGCCGCGATGGCGCGGTACGCCTGCAGCCGCAGCCGCTCACCGGGTGCGTAGTCGTGCGGGACGTGCGCGTCCACCGGCAGCTCGATCTTGACTTCGAGCAGTGTCTCCTCGGGCTCACCGCCGGTCTCCAGCGCCGAGCGGTAGTCGGCCACCGCCTCGCCGACCATCCGCACGTACAGGTCGAAGCCGACGCCCGCGATGTGCCCTGACTGCTCACCGCCGAGCAGATTGCCCGCGCCGCGGATCTCCAGGTCCTTCATGGCGACGTACATGCCGGCGCCCATCTCGGTGTGCTGGGCGATGGTGGCCAGCCGCTCGTGCGCGGTCTCGGTGAGCGGCTTCTCCGGCGGGTAGAGGAAGTACGCGTAACCGCGCTCGCGGGACCGGCCGACCCGGCCCCGCAGCTGGTGGAGCTGGGAGAGTCCGAAGGTGTCACCGCGTTCCACGATGAGCGTATTGGCGTTCGAGATGTCGATACCCGACTCCACGATCGTGGTGGAGACCAGGACGTCGAACTTCTTCTCCCAGAAGTCCACCACCACCTGTTCGAGCCGCGACTCCCCCATCTGCCCGTGGGCGGTGGCGATCCGCGCCTCCGGCACGATCTCGCGCAGCCGGGCCGCCGCCCGGTCGATGGACTCCACCCGGTTGTGGATGTAGAAGACCTGGCCCTCGCGCAGCAGTTCACGCCGGATCGCCGCACCGATCTGCTTCTCCTCGTACGGTCCGACGAACGTCAGCACCGGGTGGCGTTCCTCGGGCGGAGTGGTGATCGTGGACATCTCCCGGATGCCGGTCACCGCCATCTCCAGGGTGCGCGGGATCGGCGTCGCGGACATCGTCAGCACGTCCACATTGGCCCGCAGCTTCTTCAGCTGCTCCTTGTGCTCGACGCCGAACCGCTGCTCTTCGTCCACGATGACCAGGCCCAGGTCCTTGAACTTCGTCTCCGACGAGAAGAGCCTGTGGGTGCCGATCACCAGGTCGACCGAGCCGTCCCGCAGCCCCTCCAGCACCGCCTTCGCCTCGGTGTCGGTCTGGAACCGCGACAGCGCCCGCACATTCACCGGGAACTGCGCATACCGCTCGGTGAAGGTGCCCATGTGCTGCTGGACCAGCAGGGTGGTCGGCACCAGGACGGCCACCTGCTTGCCGTCCTGCACCGCCTTGAAGGCCGCGCGCACCGCGATCTCGGTCTTGCCGTACCCGACGTCGCCGCAGATCAGCCGGTCCATCGGGACCGACTTCTCCATGTCCTCCTTCACCTCGGCGATGGTGGTCAGCTGGTCGGGCGTCTCCGCGTACGGGAAGGCGTCCTCCAGCTCACGCTGCCAGGGCGTGTCGGAGGCGAAGCTGTGGCCGGGGGCGGCCATCCGGGCCGAGTAGAGCCGGATCAGGTCGGCGGCGATCTCCTTGACCGCCTTCTTCGCGCGGGCCTTGGTCTTCGTCCAGTCCGCGCCGCCCAGCCGGTGCAGCGACGGCGCCTCGCCGCCGACGTACTTGGTGATCAGCTCCAGCTGGTCGGTGGGGACGAAGAGCCGGTCCCCGGGCTGGCCGCGCTTGGCCGCCGCGTACTCGACCACCAGGTACTCGCGGGTGGCGCCCTGGACCGTACGCTGCACCATCTCGACGTAGCGGCCGACGCCGTGCTGCTCGTGCACGATGTAGTCGCCGCCGACCAGGGTGAGCGGGTCGATGGTCTTGCGGCGGCGGGACGGCATCCGCCCCATGTCCTTGGTGGACGACTTCTGGCCGGACAGGTCGGTCTCGGTGAGCACCGCCAGCTTCAGCGCCGGGTCGATGAAACCGTGCTCGACCGAGCCGGTCGCGACATGGACGACGGAGGGCGCGAGGTCGGCGAGTTCCAGGTCGAGGCGGGCCGCGATGCCCTCACCGCCCAGCACCTCCACCATGCGGGCCGCCGGGCCGTGGCCCTCGGTGACGAAGACGGTCCGCCAGCCGTCGGCCAGCCAGCCCTTGGTGTCCGCCAGCGCTCTGGCGGTGTCGCCGCGGTAGAGCTCGGGGGCGTGCATGCCCAGCCGCAGGGTGTCGCCGAACTCGCGCTCCAGGCTGGTGTCAAGCGCCGGCACCTCGTCGGCGGCGAAGGGGCTCACCGACCACCAGGGCAGGCCGAGCTCGCGCGCCCGGTCCCGTACGTCCGCGATCGACCAGAGCGAGGCCGCGCCCAGGTCGATCGGGGCCTCGCCACCGCCGGCGGTGGCCGCCCAGGACGCCTCAAGGAACTCCTGGGAGGTCGCCACCAGGTCGGCGGCGCGGGTACGCACCCGCTCCGGGTCGCAGACCACCGCCATCGAACCGCCGGGCAGGACGTCCAGCAGCAGTTCCATGTCGTCGACCAGGACCGGGGCGAGGGACTCCATGCCCTCCACCGCGATGCCCTCGGCGATCTTGCCGAGGAGTTCGTCCAGCTCGGGGTGCTCGACGGCCAGCGCGGCCGCCCGCTCGCGCACCTGCGGGGTGAGCAGCAGCTCACGGCAGGGCGGCGCCCACAGGCCGTGCTCGGCGACTTCGAGGGACCGCTGGTCGGCGACCTTGAAGTACCGGATCTCCTCGACGTCGTCGCCCCAGAACTCCACCCGCAGCGGGTGCTCCTCGGTCGGCGGGAAGACGTCAAGGATGCCGCCGCGGACCGCGAACTCGCCGCGCTTCTCGACCAGCTCCACCCGGGCGTACGCGGCTGCCGCCAGCCCCTCGACCACAGTGCCGAGGTCAGCGCTCTGCCCGCTGCGCAGCGCCACAGGCTCCAGGTCGCCAAGGCCCTTGACCTGCGGCTGGAGCACCGAGCGGACGGGGGCGACCACCACCTGTACGGGACCGGCGGTCGGGTCGTCGGCCCGCGGGTGGGCGAGCCGGCGCAGGACCGCCAGCCGGCGGCCCACCGTGTCGCTGCGCGGCGAGAGACGCTCGTGCGGCAGCGTCTCCCAGGCCGGATACTCCACCACCGCGTCCGGCGGCAGCAGGGTGCGCAGCGCCGCCGCCAGGTCCTCGGCCTCCCGGCCGGTCGCCGTCACCGCGAGGACGGTGCGGCGGGCGCGGGCGGCCAGCGCCGCGATCGCCATCGAGCGGGCGGCGGGCGGACCGACCAGGTCCACCAGCGGGCGGGCGCCGGAGGTGGCGGCGGCGACCGCCTCGGCGAGGGCGGGGTCCTCAACGACGACGTCGACCAGGCCGTTCAGACTCATCAGGCTTCCGTCCCATGGGCAAGCGGTGTGGAGGTGCGTGGCGCCGTACGGGCAACGCGAACCGCCCGACACGTGTCACGGGCCGGGGGTACATCCAGCGTACGACGTGGCGCCGACACACACCGCCGGGACCGGATTCCCGGCGCCGCCAGGCCCCCGCGACGGCCCTCTCCCGGACCTTGCCCCCGACCTCACCGAGATCCCGGCGAACCCCCGCCGGGATCCGGCAGGGGGCATACGACGGCCCCGGGGCGCGGGGGGTGTGCGCCACCGGGGCCGCCGCGTCGGTGCGGACGGGAACCACCTGCCGATCAGCAGGTCACCGTACGGATCAGTCCGTCGCGATCGCGTTCAGCACGTTCATCCGTGCCGCTCTGAACGCCGGCAGGACCGCGGCCAGCAGGCCGACGACCGCCGAGAGGACGAAGACCACGGCTATCGTCGTCCAGGGGATCTGCAGGATGCCGATGCCCTGCGTGGCCAGCACCCGCTGGCCGGTGGAGCCCCAGCCGAGGCCGAGGCCCACGCCCACCAGAGCGCCGAAGAGCGAGATGACCACCGATTCGAGCCGGATCATCCGGCGCAGCTGGACCCGCGAGGTGCCGATGGCCCGCATCAGCCCGATCTCCCGGGTGCGCTCCACCACCGACAGGGCGAGGGTGTTCACCACGCCCAGCACGGCGACGATGATCGCCAGCGCCAGCAGCACGTAGATCATGTAGAGCAGCTGGTTGATCTGGCTCTGCAGCAGGTCCTTGTAGTCGGCCTGGTTGCGCACGTCGATCTGCGGGTACGGCTTCGCGACCGCCTTGAGGGAGGCGTACGCCTCCTTCTCCTTGCCGTCGACCGCCTTGGCCAGGATCAGGAAGTCGCCGGGCATCTTGTCCGCCGGCAGGTACTGCCGCGCGGTGGCGATGTTGGTGTACATCGCGCCGTGGTCGATGGTGGTGTCGTCGGTGGTGATCGCGGCCACCTTGAGTTCGGCGGTACGGCCGCCGACCATCGCCACCTTCAGCTCGTCGCCGAGCTTGAGGCCGTTGTCCTTGGCGAAGCCCTCCGGCACCGACATGGCGTTGGTGCCATAGGCGTCGGCGAGCTTGCCCTGCACCGCGTCGATCCGCACGTCGTCGGCGTAGGTCGGGCTCGCGGCGGTCAGCGAGTCCTTGAAGGTCTTGCCGCCCGGGGTGGTGAGGGTGGCGTTGACCACGGTGTAGTCGGAGAAGTGGTCGATGTCCTTCGCCGTCTTGAGGGCCCTCTCGACGCTCGGGGTCAGCGGCTGGCTGCCGTTGCTGCCGCTCTGCACGATGAAGTCCGCGCCGACCGAGGTGTCGAGCTGGTCGTCGGCGGAGGCCACCATGGACGAGCCGATCACCGACATACCGGCGACCAGCGCCAGTCCGATCATCAGCGCGGAGGCGGTGGCGCCGGTACGCCGCGGGTTGCGCAGCGCGTTGCGCTCGGCGAGCCGGCCCATCGGCCCGAAGAACCGCAGGATGACGACGCTGACCGCACGGACGATCACATTGGCCAGCAGCGGGCCGATGATCACAAAACCGATCAGGGTGAGCAGGACGCCGAGGCCCAGCAGGCTGCCGCCGGCCGAGGTCTTGTCCGCCTGGGAGGCACCCACCAGGGCGAGCACACCGGCCGCGGAGACCAGCAGGCCGAGCGCCGCCCGGATCCGGCCCGCCTTGGCGTCGGAGGGGGTGCCGGCGTCACGCAGAGCCGCCATCGGGGAGATCTTCCCGGCCCGGCGGGCGGGGATGTAGGCGGACAGCACCGTGACGACGACACCGAGGACCAGGCCCACCACCGGGGTGGTGGCCTTGATGGTCAGCTCGGACAGGTCGAGGTTGAGGCCGGCCGCGCCCATCAGCTTCATCAGCCCGATGGCCAGCCCGATCCCGGCGCCGATGCCGACCACCGACCCCGAGACACCGAGCATCACCGCTTCGATCAGCACCGACCGGTTGACCTGCCGCCGGCTCGACCCGAGGGCCCGCATCAGGCCGATCTCCCGGGTGCGCTGGGCGACCAGCATCGAGAAGGTGTTGACGATCAGGAAGATGCCGACCAGGACCGCGATCCCGGCGAAGCCGAGCATCGCGTACTTGATGAAGCTCAGGAAACCGAGGTCGTCCTGGTCCTTCTTCTTGGTCTCGGCCGCGGTGTCGATGGTGTAGGTGCTGCCGATGGCCGCCTTGACCTCGGCCTTGAGCCGGTCGTCGGTGACACCCCTGGCGGCGGTCAGCCCGTAGCCGGTGTAGGCGTCGGTCCGGCCGAGCAGCCTGGACTGCGCGGTGGCGGTGTCGATGTAGACCACCGCGGCGCCCGGGTTGGTGGTCTTGAAGGTGACGATGCCGGTGAGGGTGATCCGGAAGTCACCGGGGGCGGCGATCACCCGCAGGGTGTCGCCGATCTTCAAGTGGTGGTCCTTGGCGGTGTCGGCGTCGAGCACCGCGTCCGAGGGCCCCTGCGGCAGGTGGCCGGAGGTGAGTTCGACCGCCTTGGTCTCGGTCGGGTCCCAGTTGCTGACGATCGTCGGGGCGCCGGACGACGGGCTGATCTTGTCGTTGTGCGCGTCCGCGACGGTGACGTCCTGGCTGGTGACGTCGGGGTCGGACTTCGCGACACCCGGCACGTGGGTCAGCTTCTGCTGCAGGGACGCAGGCAGGGTGTCCGGGATGCCGGTGGCCTGCGCGTTCTTGACCTCCTTGGCGCTGACCGTGACATCGGAGGCGGTCGAGGCGAAGAGCCGGTCGAAGGTGGCGGTCATGGTGTCGGTGAGCACCAGGGTGCCGCAGACGAACGCCACCGACAACAGGACGGCGATGGCGGAGAGCGCCATTCTGCCCTTGTGCGCGAAGAAGTTGCGCACCGAGGTCTTCAGGACGGTCACGACGTCCTCCCACGGCCGTCGAAGGACTTCATGCGCTCCAGTACGGACTCGGCGGTCGGGCTGGTCATCTCGTCGACGATGACTCCGTCGGCGAGGTAGAGCACGCGGTCGGCGTACGAGGCCGCCACCGGGTCGTGGGTCACCATCACGATGGTCTGGCCGAGCTCGTCCACCGAGCGGCGCAGGAAGCCGAGCACCTCGGCGCCGGCCCGGGAGTCGAGGTTTCCGGTCGGCTCGTCGCCGAAGATGATCTCGGGGCGGGCGGCGAGCGCCCTGGCCACCGCGACCCGCTGCTGCTGGCCGCCGGAGAGCTGGCTGGGGCGGTGCTTGAGGCGGCCGGCCAGACCGACCGTCTCCACCACCCGGTCGAGCCAGTCGCGGTCCACTTTGCGGCCCGCGATGTCCATCGGAAGGGTGATGTTCTCCACCGCGTTGAGCGTCGGCAGCAGGTTGAACGACTGGAAGATGAAGCCGATCTTGTCCCGGCGCAGCTGGGTGAGCTTCTTGTCCTTCAGCTCGGTGATCTCCGTGCCGCCGACCCAGATCCGGCCTTCGGTGACCGTGTCGAGCCCGGCCAGGCAGTGCATCAGGGTGGACTTGCCGGAGCCCGAGGGGCCCATGATCGCGGTGAAGCGGCCCCGCATGATGTCGACGTCGACCGCGTCCAGGGCGAGCACGCGCGTCTCACCCGACCCGTACGCCTTGGTCACCGAGCGGGCTGCTGCGGCCACGGCCGAACGTTCTCCGTTGCCCCCGGCCTTGGGAATCGTCACTGCCGTCGTCACTTTCACTCCTGGGAAGTCGGTCCGCGCCAGCCGTCGGGCTGCCGCGCCTGTGGGTCTGCCGATGGTGCGTCTCAGCCTGCCGGGCCGTGCCGGGCGGCACGATGGAGCAGGTCCCCGTTCCTGGGTGGGGGTAGCCCCACCCCGCTCGCGGGGCAGGGGCTCTCCACCCCGTGTTAAGACCGTAGGGACCGCACGGACCTGGATCGTCATCCGGCGGGACGAACCGGCGGACGCCGGAAGTAGGTCACTCCCCCTAGGGGAGTGCTACCTGCGGGCCAGACGGACCTCAGGGTCCGCCCCGGGCACCATCGCGGATGGCGGGTACACGGACGCGCCGGAGGCCGGACGCGGCCCAGGACCGCGGTCGTCTGACGGCTGCTCAGCCCATCGTGAGGCGGACCGGACGCACCCCGCCGATCAGCGCGGCCAGCGCCCGGTCGATGTCGGGCCCGGCGTACCAGTCGCCGGTGTGGTCCACCGCGTAGACCCGGCCCTCGGCGTCGATCGCCAACAGGGCGCCGGTAGCCGCCTCCTCGCCGAGCGGGCTGATGCCGATCTCCAGTGCGCGGCCCAGGTCGCCGAAGGTACGGGCCAGGTGGAGGCCGCACAGCGGGTCGATCAGCACCGCGCTGGGCGCGATCTGCCGCCTGGGCCCTGACACCGCCGGGATCGCCAGGCCGCCGAACTCCGCCCACGCCTCGACCGCCGCCGGGAACACCTCGTGCCGGTGGCCGCCGGGCGACTCGTACGCCCGCAGTTCGTCGGCCCACACCTCGGCCTGCTTGATGTCCCAGCGGCCCGGCTGCCAGCCCGCCGCGCGCAGGGCGGCGTCCACGCCGACCGGGAAGCGGGTACTGCCGGGCATGACGTCGCTCATGCGCCGTCCGCCGACGGGTCGAAGGCGTACACCCCGAAGTGGGCAAGCAGCGGCGCGCAGGAGCGGCACGGCGGGGCGTAGGCGCCGTGCGCGGGGTCGCCGTCCTCACGTATCCGGCGGGCGGTCAGTTTCGCCCCGCGCAGCGCCTTGCGGGCCTCACTGTGCGTGAGCGGACGGCGGGAGGCGCGCTTGCCGCGGCTCGCCTCGACCGCCGCCAGGTGGCGGGAAATCAGCACCGCCTCCGGACAGCGCCCGGTGAACCGCTCGCGCTGCCCGACCGGCAGCCCGTCCAGGAAGTCCTGGACCACCGGGTGGAGTTCCGGCGGCTGCTCGCTCTTGGACCCGGTGCAGGTCAGCACCTCGTCGCGGATGGACAGCGCGGCGGCGACCGCCGGCAGGATGCCGTCCCTGCGGTGCAGCAAAGGCGGCGGGACGGCCGGGTCGTGCTGGGCGATCCAGGTCAATCGCGGGTCGACGGCCCCCGCCGCCTGTAGGCGAGTTGTCATATTGTGCGTGCATCCCTCCGTCCACCCGCCCGTAAGCGGGCGATCCCCCGTCTGTCGATCAGAGTGCCAAACGCGCCACTGAATGGGGAAGCGGAACGCCGTCCATCACCCATCGTGTGTGGGTCATGTCACCGTCGTGTGACGATGGGTCGCGTGTGCGGGCACAGGGCGTACACAGGGAGGACGCCTTACATGGACGACAGGGGGCCGGTGGCGGGAGGATCGTCAGTCGGCCCGCACCGCGGGTCCCCCCACCCGCCGAAACAGGGAATGTGACCCCCATGCGCACAACCGGCACCACCGGCACGGCACGGCAGATCCGCGACGCAGGACGCAACCGCAGGGTCCGGCTCGCCGCCGCCTCCGCGGCCGTCCTGCCCGCGCTGCTGCTCGCCGCGGCCTGCTCCTCGAACTCCTCGGACGCCAACGGCGGATCCAAGACCGCGCCCCCGGCCTCCTCGGCGCCGGCCGGCGGGGCACCGCTGACCAAGGCGCAGTTGACCAGCGCCCTGGTCAGTGCGAAGGACGTGCCGGGCTACACCGTCCAGGTCTCGCAGACCGACGCCACCGACGCGCAGGACGATGCGACGCTCACCGCGGACAAGGCCGCGTGCCAGCCGCTGGCCGACATCACCAGCAGCAAGCCGCAGATCAAGCGGGTGGCGTTCGTCGGCGCCGCCTTCGCCAAGACCCCCGCGACCTCCGGCAGCACCACCCCGGCCGAGATCGACCAGATGCTGGTCGCCAGCCACGCCCCCGGGGACGCGCAGAAGGTCATCGACTCGGTGGACACCGCGCTCGGCACCTGCACGTCGTTCAACGCCACCGACAACACCGGGACGAAGACGCCGTTCTCCATCACCAAGGCGCCCGCGGTCAGCGCGGGCGACGCGTCGGCGTCGTACGTGATGACCGATACGGCGGACAAGGCGAACGGGGCGGCGCTGGTGACCGTCGTCAGGACCGGCGACACCATCACCGCCTACCTGTCGGTGAAGTCGGCGGGCGGCGCGGGCACCCTGCCGCTGGACGTGGCGCGCAAGCAGAGCGACAAGCTGAAGGCGGCCCAGGCGAAGTAGCCGGGCACCGGGGTCCGTGACCTTGTTGCGAGCGTTGTGAGCGTTGTGAGCGGCGGCATAGGGGGCGGCGCGGGCCCGGTGCCGTAAAGTCGCGCGGCAGCGGGCCGCCGTCGCCCGCGGGTCCGGGACGGGCAACGGTACGGCCGCCGGACCGCCACGACACAGGGGAACACATCGATGCCGATACCTGCACGCAGTCGCCTACTGGCCGGTAGCCGCACCGGCCGCCGTACGGCCCTGGCCGCCGTCGCCCTGCTGCCCGCGCTCGCCCTGACCGCGGGCTGCGGAGGCGGGGACAAGAAGCCGGGGCCGGTGAAGGCGTCGGGCGCGGTGCCGGCCGCCGCCCTCACCCGGGCACTGCTCACCTCGTCCGACCTCGCGCACGTCCAGTCGCTGCCCGCCGGTGACAAGTCCCTGCTGCTCGGCGGGGCGCAGAAGCCCGACAAGCCCGACTGCCAGCCGGTCGCCGACCAGTGGACCACCCAGCCCAAGCACCCCCGGCAGGTCTACGCCGGCGCGATGCTCACCGACACCGCGGACCCGGACAAGAACGCCAAGACCATCAGCCTGGACGTGATCGCCTCGTACAAGAAGGGCGAGGCGCAGAAGGTGCTCGACGAGCTGACCGAGTCGCTGCGCACCTGCCACGGCTACCAGGTCGTCCGCAACGGCGCCACCACGACGTTCGCGGTGAAGCAGGTGCCGCAGACCGGCGCGCCGCTCGGCGACCAGCAGGTCTCGTACACCATCGGCGACGTGGCGACGGGCGCCAAGGGGACCGTACTGGTGACGGTGGTCCGCACCGGGGACGCGACCGCCTCCTACGAGACGGTCAGGGCCGACCACAAGGCCGCCGCGCTGCGGCTGGCGATCCCGCTCAAGCAGGCGGAGAAGCTGGAGAAGGCGGCAGCCGGGGGCTGAGGCCGGCCACGGGTCGGACCGGCCGCAGCCACGGTTACGGGCCGCGGGTCGGGGCCGCGGGTCGGAGGCCACAGGCCGGGGACCGGCACCGGCACCGGCCATGGACGGAGTTGTCCGGGTTATCCACAGGGTGCGGGACGCGGTCCGGCGCGAGTCACGCCACACCCCCTAGGCTGTCCGTCATCAGGTCGGAGGCAGCAGGACGGAGCAGGGGGCAACCGCCATGACGACAGGTCGGCAGGGGCTGGGAGCACCTCCCGGGCCAGGAGCCGGGGCACATCCGGCGCCGCCCAACGCGGCCTACGCCGGACAGGTCGTGCACTTCCCGGACCCGGTCCGGGCGGCGAAGCACCCACAGGGGGTGTGGGTCGACGACGAGGGGCACCCCGACTTCTCGCCGTACGCCCGCGCCGCCGCCGAGATCGCCGAGCCGCCCGAGGGCTTCGGCGTGGACGAACTCCGGCTGACCGACTACGTGTCGGCGAACGCCGCGCTGCACTCCGCGGGCCACGAACTGTGGGGCAGCCTGCCACCGGTCGCCACCCCGCACGGCTGGACCTGGCACCACGTCCACGGCAGCCGCCGGCTGGAGCTGATCCCGGTCGAGGTCAAGGCGCTGCTGCGGCACCACGGCGGCCTGGCCACCTCGGTCGCCGACCACGACAAGCGCGGCACCCGGCCGCTCCAGGAGACCCGCCCGGTCCACTTCGAGCTGCCCAAGGACCCGGTGTCCGTCACCGAACTCCAGGTCCGGGACGTCGAGGAGGAGCTGGGTTACCGGCTGCCCGGCCCTTACCGCACCTTCCTCAAAGCGGCCGGCGGCTGCGCGCCCCGCGGCGTGGCCCTCGACCCCGGCCTCGGACTCCTCATCGACCAGCCGTTCTTCACCGTCCGCGACGACGCCGCGGTGAACGACCTGGTGTATGTCAACAAGTGCCTGCGCGACCATCTCACCAAGGACTACCTGGCCATCGGATATGTCCAGGGCGGCATCCTCGCGGTGAAGGTGCGGGGCGAGCGGACCGGTTCTGTCTGGTTCTGCGCATACGACGACGCGCGCGACGGCGACCGCTGGGACACCCCGGCCGACCGGGTGGCCGAGCTGCTGCTGCCGTGCGGCGACACACTGGACGCCTTCCTGCTGCGGCTGGCCGGCAATCCGCCGGAGCTGGAGACGGTGGCGAACCTGATGGTGGACGGCGGTTTCGCGACCGCGGTACCGGTGGAGGGGTGAGGCGGACATGGTCACTTTCGCGCAGGCGCAGGAGCGCGCGGAGCGCTGGGTCAACGGGGACGTGTCCGGCTACGAGACCCGGGAGATCCGGGTCCGCGAGTTCGACCTCGGCTTCGTGGTGTGGTCCGAGGCCCGGGCGGACGGCCCCTCGTCCGACGACGGTTCGGTCCGTGTGGTCATCGCCCGGGACAGCGGCGAGGCGACCTTGTGGCCCGGCCTGCCCATCGGCGAGCTGATCCGGGCTTACGAGGAGGAGTACGGCCCGGTGCCCAATGACGCGGTGCCCGAGCCGCCGCAGCGGCTCGACCTCGAAGCGACCTCCTTCCTGCTGAGCCCTCCGCAGTGGCTCCAGGACGCGGCGGACCGGATGGGCATCCCGGACCGGCGCGGCGCCTCGGGCACGTTCGGCGGCGGCCGGGGCGCGGGCACCGCTGCCACCGCGGCTGAGGCGCAGGCGAGTCCGGGTGCGGCTCCGGTTGCGGACGCGGCTCCCGCTCCGGCCCGGACGCCGGCTCCGGCTGCCCCGGTGGCTCCGGCCGCCGCGGACACACCGGTGCCGGACGCACCGGCATCCGGCGCCCCGGCATCGGGCGGCATCGACTACCGCAGGCCGGCGGCCGACGCGGGGCAGTCCGCGGAGCAGGCGCCCGCCCCCTCCGCCGGCGGCATCGACTACCGGCGGCCCGCCGCCGGGGCCGGGCAGCCCGCGGAGCAGCCCGCCGAGAAACCCGCCGCCGCTTCCAGCGGGATCGACTACCGGCGGCCCGCCGGCCAGGGGGCGCCGTCGCAGGGCAGTTGGGCCGGGAAGACGGTGAGCGACTCCGGGGAAGGGCAGTCCGTCGCGGTGCCGGCCACCGTCTTCGCACCGCCGATCAGCGGGACCGACGACGACCAGGCCGAGGAGGAGCCGGCGCCCGGCGCCGAGGCCCGGACGGAGCTGATGCCGCAGGGCAGCGCGCTGCCGAAGACGCGGATAGTCCCCCAGCAGGACCCCGCGGCGCCACCGCCCCCGCCGGCTCCCACTCCGCACGGGCCCGCTCCTCAGGCGCCCAGGCCCGGGGTGCCCTACACGATCGGCGGTTCCGAGTACCCGCCGCCGGGTGGTCCGGCCGTACCGCTGCCGCCGCCGGGTCAGGGCACCGCGGACATCGCCGACCTGGAGACCGCCAAGGCCGTACGCGGCACTGTTCCGCCGCCCGCCGGGCCACCGGTGCGGAGCCCGGACGCGCCGCCTCCGCCGGGAGCACCCGGGGCGCCCGGCCCGCACTACGCCGCCACGATGCTGGCCGGCCCCACCGGGCCACCGCCTCCCCCCGGTGCCGGAACACCCCCACCCCCACCGGGAGCAGGCACCCCATCCCCGCCCGGCCCGGGCAACCCGCATTACGCCGCCACCATGCTCGCCGGACCCGCAGGCCCGCCACCCCCACCGCCCGGAGCCGGCACGCCGCCGCCTCCCGGCCCCGGCAGCCCGCACTACGCGGCGACCATGCTGGCCGGCCCCACCGGGCCGCCCCCTCCCCCCGGTGCCGGAACACCCCCGCCCCCACCGGGAGCAGGCACCCCGCCACCCCCCGGCCCGGGCAACCCGCACTACGCCGCCACCATGCTCGCCGGACCCGCAGGCCCGCCACCACCGCCGCCGGGAGCAGGCACGCCGCCCCCGCCGCCGGCCGCGTACGGCTACCCGCAGGCCGCAGCCGTGCCGACAGTAGGCCCGGGGTACATGGCCGTGCTGCGTTACCGGGGTCACGACGGGAGCGAGCAGCAGGTGATCCGGCGTTCCGCGCCGGGCACGCCGCACCCCGAGTGGCAGATCCTGCACGAGCTGCGGTCGCTGGGCGTGCGGCCCGAGCAGGTGCTGGAGCTCCACACCGAGCTGGAGTCGTGCGACCTGCCGGGCGGCTACTGCGCCCGGATGATCCGCGAGACCTGGCCGCAGGTGCGGATCAGCCACACCGCCCCCTACGGCCGCGACCACGCCGGACGCCGGCAGGGCGTGCAGCATCTGCTCACGCACCAGGGCGAGTTGCACCAGGTGGCCGGCGCGCCCGCGCGCCCGCAGCCGCTGCGGGTGCCGATGCCGGACGCCCACGCGGTGGTGCGGGTGCAGCCGGTGGGTCTCGATGTGATCGGGCAGGAGCTGGCGGGGGCGTTCGGCCCGCAGGGCATCTTCCGCTTCGACCAGCGGGCGGTCTCCCGGCAGGGCGTGCCGGACATCGTCGCGCAGACCCTGATGTGGTCCGGGCTGCCGGTGGACTTCGGGCCGTTCTTCTGGGCGCAGGCCCAGCCGGGCCAGCCGGTGCCCACCCTCGCCGAACTCGCCGCCCAGCGCGGGGTGCAGCCGGCCGCGGACGCGGGCTCGTACCTGGTGATGGGCAATGACTTCGGGCGCCAGCTGTGCGTGCAGTACGGCACCGCGCACATCGTGGCGGTGCCGCTGGAGGCGGGGCCCGGCGGGCAGCCGGTGCCGCCGCAGTTCGTCAACTCCAGCCTGCCGGAGTTCACCCGGTCGCTGGCCCTGCTCGGCCGGATGTGGCGGCTGCGGATCGGGCTGACCCCCGAGCAGGCAGGCCGCTGGACGGTCGACTTCCAGGCACAGCTCGCCGCGCAGGACCCGGCGGCCATCGCCTCGCCGGACAACTGGTGGTCGGTGCTGATCGAGCAGATGTGGGACGGGCTGCTCTAGCCGTCACAGCAGGGGTTTTTCGGCCGTTTGGTGCGGGCCGGGTGGAAGGCAGACCTTCCGCCCGGCCCGTCCGCGTTTCCGGGGTAGGTGTAGGTCGGAGTGTCGAGGCCCGTACAATTCGGGCATAAGCGAAAAATGGGCACCATCGATCGGCCCGACGGCGAGGGCGAGGGGCAGTGGCCATGAGCAGTGATACGACCGCATCGACGGCGGCGGGCGGACGGTTCGACACCGTTCGCACCCGCGGTTACCGGCCCGACCAGGTGGACCGTTTCCTGGACGAGCTCTCCGAGGACCGGGACGCGGCGTGGGAGCGGGCGGCCCGACTGACCGTACTGGCGAACGAGATGGACGCGGAGAGCGGCGCCCTGCGCGAGCAGGTCGACTCGCTGACGTCGGCGGCCTTCGACGTACTCGGGGCGAGCGCACAGGAGTTGCTGCGGCTGGTCGAGGAGGAGGCGGCGGCGGTACGGGAGCGGGCCGAGGCCGAGTCCCAGTACGCGCGGGACGCGGCGGACACGGCGCGGCGCACCCTCCAGGACGAGGCACGGGCGGCGGCGTCCGCGCGGCTCGCGGCGGCGGAGGACCAGGCGCAGGCGGTGCTGGACGAGGCGTGCGGCCGGGCCGCCGAGATCCTCGGCCAGGCGCGGGCCGAGGCGGAGGCGGTCCGCGGCGAGGCCGGCGCGGCGCTCGACTCGATCCGGGACGACGCCGAGCGGAATCACGCGGACGCGGCCCGGGCCCAGCGGGAACGCCTCGACGTCCTGGAACACGAGCTGGCCGAGCGGGAAGCCGGCGTGGACAGCCGGCTGGCCGACCTGCTCGCCGACGCGGAGCGGCGACTGGCCGATGCGCACCGGGAGCGGGCGGAGGCGGAAGAGGCGTTCCAGGCCCAGCAGGCGGAGGCCGAGGAGCGGGCGTCGGCGCTCATCGCGGCGGCGCGGGCACAGGAGGACCGGGTGCGCAGGGAGGCGGAGCGGGCCCTGCGGGAGCACGAGCAGCACCGGGACGAGATCCGCGCGCACCTCGCCCACATCCGGGCGACGCTCGCCTCCCTCACCGGGCGGGAGCCGCCGCCCCCCTCCTAGCCACCCCCTCCGGACCGCCCGCCCGCCCCGGCGCCCACCCTCCGGACCGCCCGCCCGTCCCGGCGCCGGAACACCCCCGCCCCCGGCCGCAGGGCCCACCCGACGTCAGCAGCCCGCCCCCGGCGTCCGCGGGCTACACCGCCGGGGCCGGAAGCATCGCTGAGACGCGGAAGCCGCCCTCGGGGGTGGGCCCCGCGGCGAAGCCGCCGCCGTGTGAGGTGACACGTTCGCGCATGCCGAGCAGCCCGTGCCCGCCGCTGGGGAGCGGCGTCGACAAGGTCGTGCCGTCGGTGGGGCCGTTGGTGATCAGGACGGCGACCTCCGCCTCGCGGTAGGCGAGCCGGACATGCGCCTTGGCCCCGGCCGCGTGCTTGTGGACATTGGTGAGCGCCTCCTGGACGACCCGGTAGACCGTCGCCTCCACCCGCTGCCCGCAGGGACGCGACTCCCCCTCGACGGTGAGCTCGACGCCCATGCCGGCCGCCTGCGACTCCTCCACCAGGGCGGCGATCTCCGCCAGGCAGGGCCCGTCGGTGGTGTCCGCCTCCTCGGCCGCGGGCGCCGCGACCACCACCTCGGAGGCCGTCCGCAGCACGCCCAGCATCTGCCGCAGCTCGGTCAGCGCCTGCCGCCCCATGTCCCCCAGCAGCTCGGCGCTCGCCGACGCCTTCTTCGGGTCCTTCAGCGCCACCGCCTTCAGCGCCGCCGCGTGCACGACCATCAGGCTCACCCGGTGGGCGACCACGTCGTGCATCTCCCGGGCGATCCGGGTCCGCTCGTCGGAGCGGGCCCGCTCGGCCCGCTCCAGCGCCTTCTCCGCCAGCAGCTCCAGCTCGCGTTCGAGGCCGTCGGCCCGCTCCCGCAGGCTCTCCACCAGGCGGCGGCGGGCCCGTACGTACAGGCCGAGCAGGACCGGTGGAGCGGTCAGGCCCAGCGCCATCAGCGCCGAGACGATCAAGGTCAGCGCCACCGACATGGAACTGCCGTCGTGGGAGTCGCGCAGGCTGTCCTCGAAGTTGAGGAAGGCCACGAGCATGGTGCCGACGCCGTTCATCCCGGCCAGCGCCGCGGTGATCCGGCGCGGCACCTCGGAGGCGGCCAGCGTGTAGAGGCCGACCAGCGACAGCAGGAACCCCATCTGGGCCGGCGACATCGCGATGCCGACCAGCACCACCGCCACCGGCCAGCGCCGCCGCAGCAGCAGGACCGAACCGACGACGATGCCCAGCAGCGCGCCGGCGCCCGGCACGATCCCGGTCTTCTGGGCGAAGATCGCGCCCTCGAAGGCGCACTCCAGCGCCGAAACCGCGGCCAGCGTGGCATCCAGCAGGAAGCTGCGCCGCTTCGGCCACCACCACCAGCCGGACCAGGTCCGTCCGCCGGCTCCCTCGCCCGGTACGTCCTCCGGTACCAGCGCCCCCGTCGCCCCCGTCGTACTCATGGCCTCCAGCCTAGGCGGTGCCCCGCCCGGCGCACCGGCCCCGTGCGTCCCCGGCTCCTTTATCACCCACCACCCCCGCGGTCCGGCAGGTGGGCGGCCCGTCTCACCGTGAGAAGCGCCACCTATCCTGGGTAGGTCGGACAGCGCGGTCCGCGAGTACGCCGGCCGGCCGAGGTACCGACACCCGGTGCCGACGAAGGGCCCGTACTGCGATTCCCCCGTCCATCCCACTGCACAAGGAGCCGCACCTGTGAGCAGCGCCGACACCGCCCCGGACAGCAGCACCGCCCTGCGAGCCGACATCCGACGCCTGGGTGAACTGCTGGGCGGCACCCTGGTGAGACAGGAGGGCCAGGAACTCCTCGACCTCGTGGAGAAGGTACGCGCCCTGACCCGCAGCGACGGCGAGGCCGCCGCCGCCCTGCTCGGGCAGACCGACCCGGAGACCGCGGCCAAGCTGGTCCGCGCCTTCTCCACGTATTTCCATCTGGCGAACGTCAGCGAGCAGGTGCACCGCGGCCGGGACCTGCGGTCCCGCCGGGCGGCCGAGGGCAGTCTGCTCGCGCAGACCGCCGATCTGCTCAAGGACGGCGATCAGGAGCACGTCCGCGAGACGGTCAGGAACCTCAATGTGCGGCCGGTGTTCACCGCGCACCCCACCGAGGCGGCCCGCCGCTCGGTGCTGAACAAGCTGCGCCGGATCGCGGAGCTGCTGGAGTCCGCGCCGACCGGGAACGGTTCGGGCGACAAGCGCCGGGCCGACCTGCGGCTGGCGGAGAACATCGACCTGCTGTGGCAGACCGACGAGCTGCGGGTGGTCCGCCCGGAGCCGGCCGACGAGGCCCGCAACGCCATCTACTACCTGGACGAGCTGCACGCCGGTGCGGTCGGCGACGTGCTGGAGGACCTGGCGGCCGAGCTGGAGCGGGTCGGGGTGCCGCTGCCGGCCCAGACCAGGCCGCTGACCTTCGGCACCTGGATCGGCGGCGACCGGGACGGGAACCCCAATGTCACCCCGCAGGTCACCTGGGACGTACTGATCCTGCAGCACGAGCACGGCATCACCGACGCGCTGGAGCTGGTGGACCAGCTGCGCGGGGCGCTGTCCAACTCGATCCGCAACTCCGGCGCGAGCCAGGAGCTGCTGGACTCGCTCTCCAACGACCTGGTGGCGCTGCCCGAGATCAGCCCGCGTTACAAGCGGCTCAACGCCGAGGAGCCCTACCGGCTCAAGGCCACCTGCATCCGGCAGAAGCTGATCAACACCCGCGAGCGGCTGGCGGGCGGCACCGCTCATGTCCCCGGCCGCGACTATCTCGGCACCACCGGCCTGCTGCACGACCTCCAGCTGATCCAGGACTCGCTGCGGGCCCACCGCGGCGGGCTGATCGCCGACGGCCGGATGGACCGTACGATCCGCACCCTGTCGGCGTTCGGCCTGCAGCTGGCGACGATGGACCTGCGCGAGCACGCCGAGGCCCACCACCACGCGCTGGGGCAGCTCTTCGACCGGCTCGGTGAGGAGTCCTGGCGGTACGCCGACATGCCCCGCGACTACCGGCGCAAGCTGCTGGCGAAGGAGCTGCGCTCGCGCCGCCCGCTGGCGCCGACCCCGGCCCCGCTGGACGCGGCGGGCGCCAAGACGCTCGGGGTGTTCCACACCATCCGGGAGGCGTTCGAGCGGTTCGGACCCGAGGTGGTGGAGTCGTACATCATCTCGATGTGCCTGGGCTCCGACGACGTCTTCGCGGCCGCGGTGCTGGCCCGGGAGGCCGGGCTGATCGACCTGCACGCCGGGGTGGCCAAGATCGGCATCGTGCCGCTGCTGGAGACCACCGACGAGCTGAAGATCGCCGACAAGCTGCTGGACGAGATGCTCTCCGACCCCTCCTACCGGCGGCTGGTGTCGCTGCGCGGGGATGTGCAGGAGGTCATGCTCGGCTACAGCGACTCCTCGAAGTTCGGCGGCATCACCACCTCGCAGTGGGAGATCCACCGGGCGCAGCGCCGGCTGCGTGACGTGGCGCACCGGCACGGGGTACGGCTGCGGCTCTTCCACGGCCGCGGCGGTACGGTCGGCCGCGGCGGCGGCCCCTCGCACACCGCGATCCTGGCGCAGCCGTGGGGCACGCTGGAGGGCGAGATCAAGGTGACCGAGCAGGGCGAGGTCATCTCCGACAAGTACCTGATCCCCTCGCTGGCCCGGGAGAACCTGGAACTGACCGTGGCGGCCACCTTGCAGGCCTCCGCGCTGCACACCGCGCCGCGGCAGTCCGAGGAGGCACTGGCCCGCTGGGACGCGGCGATGGACCTGGTCTCCGAGGCCGCGCACACCGCCTATCGGGAGCTGGTCGAGGACCCGGACCTGCCGGCGTACTTCTTCGCCTCCACCCCGGTGGACCAGCTCGCCGAACTGCACCTGGGGTCGCGCCCGTCGCGCCGCCCCGACTCCGGCGCCGGGCTGGACGGCCTGCGGGCCATCCCCTGGGTCTTCGGCTGGACGCAGTCCCGGCAGATCGTGCCCGGCTGGTACGGCGTCGGCTCCGGTCTCAAGGCGGTCCGCGAGGCGGGGCTCGGCTCGGTGATCGACGAGGCGTTCAGCGAGTGGCACTTCTTCCGCAACTTCCTGTCCAACGTCGAGATGACACTGGCCAAGACCGATCTGCGGATCGCCCGCCACTATGTGGACACCCTGGTGCCGGAGGAGCTGAAGCACGTCTTCGCGGCGATCCAGGCGGAGCACGAGCTGACCGTCCGTGAGGTGCTGCGGATCACCGGTGAGAGCGAACTGCTCGCCGCCAGCCCGGCGCTGGCCCGCACCTTCCGGATCCGCGACCAGTACCTGGACCCGATCTCGTACCTCCAGGTGACGCTGCTGGCGCGCCAGCGGGAGGCCGCGGCCCGCGGTGAGGAGCCGGACCCGCTGCTCTCCCGGGCGCTGCTGCTGACCGTCAACGGCGTGGCGGCGGGGCTGCGCAACACCGGCTGACCGCTCACCCGGCCGCACCCGGCCGCACGCTCCATCCGGCACACGGACCGGCCCCCTGCCTCTCACCGGCAGGGGGCCGGTCCGTGTGTGTGGAGGCGGTCAGCTCCTGCGGTGGCCGATCAGGCGGGGCGCGGCTTCCAGTCCTGACAGGCCGTTCCAGGAGAGGTTCACCAGGTGGGCGACCACCTCGGACTTCCTGGGGTGCCGTACGTCGAGCCACCACTGCCCGGTGAGGGCGACCATGCCGACCAGGGCCTGGGCGTAGAGGGAGGCCAGTTCGGTGTCGAAGCCGCGCTGTTTGAACTCGCGGCCCAGGATGTCCTCGACCTTGGTGGCGATGTCGCTGATCAGGGAGGCGAAGGTGCCGGTGGACTGGGCGACCGGCGAGTCGCGGACCAGGATCCGGAAGCCGTCGGTGGACTGCTCGATGTAGTCGAGCAGCGCGAACGCGGCCTGTTCGAGGAGTTCTCTGGGGTGCCCGCCGGTCAGCGCGCCGGTGACCAGGTCGAGCAGTGTCTGCATCTCACGGTCCACGACGACCGCGTAGAGCCCTTCCTTGCCGCCGAAGTGCTCGTAGACCACCGGCTTGGACACGCCCGCCTTGTGGGCGATCTCCTCGACGGACGTGCCCTCGAAGCCGCGTTCCGCGAAGAGCGTGCGGCCGATGTCGAGCAGCTGTTCGCGCCGCTCCTTGCCGGTCATACGGACACGGCGGGCCCTCCGCGCCGTCGGGCCCGCCGTGCCACCGCCGCCTCTCGGGCGGCCCTTCTCCCCGTTCACCCCGTTCGCACCGTGTATCCGATCCTGGCTGTCCCTGCCGTCTGTGCCGTCGCTGGGGCCGCCTGGGTCGCTCACGCGTCAATCATGCCGCTTCTTCGACGGTCTCCTTGGTGTTTTCCTGTCGCCGGGAGTCGATCCGCTCCGCGGAGGGCCAGCGGACGTCGGTGGCCCAGCCGGCCAGTTCGAACCAGCGGATGATCCGGGCGCTGGAGTCGACCTGTCCGCGCAGCACGCCGTGCCGGGCGGAGGTGGGGTCGGCGTGGTGGAGGTTGTGCCACGACTCGCCGCAGGACAGGACCGCCAGCCACCACACGTTGCCGGAACGGTCACGGGACTTGAAGGGGCGCTTGCCGACCGCGTGGCAGATGGAGTTGATGGACCAGGTCACGTGGTGCAGCAAAGCCACCCGAACGAGCGAACCCCAGAAGAACGCGGTGAACGCGCCGTACCACGACATGGTGACAAGACCGCCGATCAGGGCGGGCAGCAGCAGCGAGATCGCGGTGTAGAGCCAGAAGTCGCGGGAGATCCGGCGGATGTCGTTGTCCTTGATCAGGTCGGGCGCGTACTTCTGCTGCGGGGTCTGCTCCTCGTCGAAGAGCCAGCCCATGTGCGCCCACCACAGGCCCTTCATCAGCGCGGGCAGCGTCTCGCCGTAGCGCCACGGGCTGTGCGGGTCGCCCTCGGCGTCGCTGAACTTGTGGTGGCGGCGGTGGTCGGCGACCCAGCGCACGATCGGACCCTCGACGGCCATCGAGCCGGCGATCGCCAGCGCCACCCGCAGCGGGCGGTTGGCCTTGAACGAGCCGTGGGTGAAGTAGCGGTGGAAGCCGATGGTGATGCCGTGGCAGCCCAGGAAGTACATGCCGACCATCAGCCCGACATTGAGCCAGCTCAGGCCGTGGCCCCAGGCCAGCGGCACGGCCGCGACCAGTGCCACGAAGGGGATGCAGATGAACAGGAGCAGCGCGATCTGCTCGATCGAGCGCTTGCTCTCGCCGCCACGGGTGGCGAGCGGCTCCGGCGGTTCCTGTCCTGAGGGCCCGGGTTCCCGGGACTCGGTGAACACGTCCGTCTGAGTGGTCATAGTGATCCCTTGCGTCGGCGGAGTTGGGGGTGAACGGGGAGAAGGGCGGTCTGTCGAGGCGTCGGACGGTCGGGTTACGGGGCTTACGTCCGTAACCTACGGTCCCGTAAGTATTGCAGCGGCGCCGGTGGGGGCAACAGGACCAGTCGGGTAAGGGTTGCCTTCCCATCTTCCCCGCCGAAGCGGACTTCACGCCGCCGCGGTGCGGGACGGGTTGCGGATCACCGTCGCGAGCACAGGGGCTCGTACGGCATGATGGGGGTGACCAGCCCGGCAGGCCGGAGTACGGACCGGCGGTGCCGTGTTGATCCGCCGTGGTGTAATCGGCAGCACTGGGGCTTTTGGTGCCTTAAGTCCGGGTTCGAGTCCTGGCGGCGGAGCAGAGCACGTCCATCGTCCGACCTCAGCGGTGCCCACCGGCGCGCGTCAGCGTCCTCGGCGTCCGTCGGTATCCTTCGGGTGTCCAACACCCGAAGCCGAGGAGTCTCCCCCGTGAGCCCCAACCGCCCGGCTGCCGTCGTGATCCTCGCCGCGGGTGAGGGCACCCGCATGAGGTCGGCGACCCCGAAGGTTCTGCACACCCTCTGCGGCCGTTCCCTGGTCGGCCATGTCGTCGCCGCCTCCCGCGCGCTGGAGCCCGAGCACCTGGTGGTGGTCGTCGGCCACGGCCGCGAGCAGGTCACCGAGCATCTGTCCGGGCTCGACCCGCGGGCGCTCACCGCGGTGCAGCACGAGCAGAACGGCACCGGGCACGCGGTCCGCACCGGCCTGGACGAGCTGAGCCGGCAGGGCGTCGCCCTGGACGGCACGGTGGTCGTCACCTACGGGGACACCCCGCTGCTCACCGCCGGGACGCTCGCCACCCTGGTGGCCGCCCACGAGGCCGACGCGAACGCGGTGACCGTGCTGACCGCGCAGGTGCCCGACCCCACCGGCTACGGGCGGATCATCCGCGGCCCCGGCGGCGACGTCACCGCGATCGTGGAGCAGAAGGACGCCTCCGACAGCCAGCGGGCCATCGCCGAGATCAACTCCGGTGTGTACGCCTACGACGCGCGGCTGCTGGCCGAGGCGCTGGGCAAGGTCACCACCGACAACTCGCAGGGCGAGGAGTACCTGACCGACACCCTGGCGATCCTGCGCGAGGCGGGCCACCGGGTGGGCGCGTACGTCGCCGCCGACCACCGCGAGATCGCCGGGGTCAACAACCGGGTGCAGCTCGCCGAGGCCCGCCGGGTCTTCAACGACCGGCTGCTCACCGAGGCGATGCTGGCCGGCGCCACCATCGTGGACCCGGCCACCACCTGGGTGGACGCCGGCGTCACCTTCGCCCCCGACGCGCTGGTGCACCCCAACACCCAACTGCTGGGCGCCACCAGCCTCGCCGAGGGCGCCGAGGTCGGCCCCAACACCACCCTCACCGACACCGCGGTGGGCGCCGGCGCCAAGGTCTCCAACACCGTCGCCGACCAGGCCGAGATCGGCCCGCAGGCGAACGTCGGCCCGTACGCGTACCTGCGTCCCGGCACCCGGCTCGGGCACAAGGCCAAGGCCGGCACCTTCGTGGAGATGAAGAACGCCGAGATCGGCGAGGGCACCAAGGTGCCGCACCTGAGCTACGTCGGCGACGCGACCATCGGCGAGCACACCAACATCGGCGCCGCGAGCGTCTTCGTGAACTACGACGGCGAGCACAAGCACCACACCACGATCGGCAGTTACTGCAAGACCGGCGCGGACAACATGTTCGTCGCCCCCCGGGTGATCGGGGACGGCGTGTACACCGCGGCCGGCTCGGTCATCACCAAGGACGTACCGTCCGGCTCGCTGGCCGTGGCACGCGGCCAGCAGCGCAACATCGAGGGCTGGGTGGCCAGGAAAAGGCCTGGCAGTGCCGCTGCGCAGGCGGCCGAACGCGCACAGCAGCAAGGCGGCCCGCAGGGCGAGTGAGGGTGGTCTCATCCACCCCCTCCGAGGTGCACAGGTGTCCCGGATGGGGCGTACCGTGTGGGGTGCACACAATTCCGCCAGCCCGCCCAACTCGGGGCGGCGCTGCGTCGAACACCAGTCGAACACCAAGGAGACGGTGCAGTGACCGGGATCAAGACGACCGGTGAGAAGAAGCTGATGCTCTTCTCCGGCCGCGCCCACCCCGATCTGGCGGAGGCGGTGGCAGCACAGCTGGAGGTCGAGCTCGTGCCGACCAAGGCTTTCGACTTCGCCAACGGCGAGATCTATGTGCGCTTCGAGGAGTCGGCCCGCGGGGCCGACTGCTTTCTGATCCAGAGCCACACCAGCCCGATCAACCAGTGGATCATGGAACAGCTGATCATGATCGACGCTCTCAAGCGGGCTTCCGCGCGGAGCATCACCGTGATCGTGCCCTTCTACGGCTACGCCCGGCAGGACAAGAAGCACCGCGGCCGCGAGCCGATCTCGGCCCGGCTGATGGCCGACCTCTTCAAGACCGCGGGCGCCGACCGGATCCTCACCGTCGATCTGCACACCGACCAGATCCAGGGCTTCTTCGACGGCCCGGTCGACCATCTCTTCGCCCTCCCGGTGCTCGCCGACTACGTCGGCGACAAGGTGGACCGCGCCAAGCTCACCATCGTCTCCCCCGACGCCGGCCGGGTCCGGGTGGCCGACCGCTGGTGCGACCGGCTGGGCGCGCCGCTGGCCATCGTGCACAAGCGCCGTGACCCGGACGTCGCCAACCAGGTGAAGGTCCACGAGGTCGTCGGTGACGTCAAGGGCCGGGTCTGCGTGCTGGTCGACGACATGATCGACACCGGCGGCACCATCTGCGCCGCCGCCGACGCGCTCTTCGCCAACGGCGCGGAGGATGTCATCGTGACCGCGACCCACGGGGTGCTCTCCGGCCCCGCGGCGGACCGGCTGAAGAACTCCCGGGTCAGTGAGTTCATTCTCACCGACACACTGCCGACGCCCGGCCAGATCAACCTCGACAAGATCACCGTGCTGTCGATGGCGCCGACCATCGCCAACGCCGTCCGTGAGGTCTTCGAGGACGGCTCGGTGACCAGCCTCTTCGAGGACTCCAACGGCAATCAGCACTGAAGCCTGATCCGACCCGATTTCGTCCGGGGCCTTCCCGCCGGTTACGCTGTCCGCGTTGCTCGGCGAGGGAGGCCCCGGACGCGTGTCCGGCCCGCACTCCGTAATCGGCGCGCTCCTCGTAACCGGTCTCCGCCCAGGCGGAGGTGCGTCGTGGAACGGCCCCGTCACAGGGCCGGGCGACCGTTGTCACCGTCTTTCGTTACGAGGAGTCCGATCCCCATGGCCGAAGTCAAGATCGCCGCCGAGCCGCGCACCGAGTTCGGCAAGGGCGCCGCCCGCCGGGTGCGCCGCGCCAACCAGGTCCCCGCCGTGATCTACGGCCACGGCGCCGAGCCCAAGCACGTCTCCGTCCCCGGCCACGAGCTGCTGCTCGCGCTGCGCACCGCCAACGTGCTCATCTCCCTGGAGATCAACGGGAAGTCCGAGCTGGTCATCCCCAAGGCCGTGCAGCGCGACCCGCTGAAGGGCTTCCTTGAGCACGTCGACCTGCTCTCGGTGAAGCTCGGCGAGAAGGTCACCGTCGAGATCCCGGTCAACGTCGAGGGCGAACTGGCCCCGGGCAGCAACCTGCTGGAGCACGTGCTCAACACCCTGCCGGTGGAGACCGAGGCCACCCACATCCCCGAGGGCGTCACCGTCTCCGTGGAGGGCCTGGAGGCCGGTGCCTCGATCCTCGCCAAGGACATCGAGCTGCCCAAGGGCACCACGCTGGCCGTCGACGAGGACGCGATCGTCATCCAGGTCGTCTCCGCGCAGGCGGAGGCCGAGACCGCCGAGGAGGAGGGCGAGACCGCCGCCGCCCCGGCCGAGGAAGCCCCCGCCGAGGCCTGATCCACCCGCCCGGCCCCCGCACCACCCGGCCGCCGTCGTACCCTCCGGGGTGCGGCGGCGGCCGCATTCCCGACGGCCTGCGCAGAGCACGGAGACGCGGATGACCGAGAACACAGGACCCTGGCTGATCGTCGGCCTGGGCAATCCGGGACCCGAGTACGCGGGGAACCGGCACAACATCGGCTTCATGGTCGCCGACCTGCTCGCCGAGCGGATCGGCGGGACGTTCAAGCGCGCCCAGAAGGCACAGGCCCAGGTCGTCGAGGGCCGGCTCGGCCCGGTGGGCCCGGCGAGCCGGCGGGTGGTGCTGGCCAAGCCGATGTCGTACATGAATCTGTCCGGCGGCCCGGTGACCTCGCTGAAGGACTTCTACAAGGTCCCGACCGAGCGGATCATCGCCGTCCACGACGAACTGGACATCGACTTCGGCACGCTGCGCCTGAAGCTGGGCGGCGGCGACAACGGCCACAACGGCCTGAAGTCCATCACCAAGTCGCTGGGCGCGAACTATCTGCGGGTGCGGGCCGGGATCGGCCGGCCGCCCGGCCGGATGGACGTGGCGGCCTTCGTGCTCAAGGACTTCTCCGCGGCCGAGCGCAAGGAACTGGACTGGTTCGTGGACCGGGCGGCCGACGCGGTGGAGGCCCTCATCACGCAGGGTCTGGAACGGGCCCAGAGCGCCTACCACGGCTAGCCTTTCCGGCACCCCAAAGACCGTGCCGACCAGCCGAGTTGACCGGACGGCACGCCATGGCCAAAGATCGCCAGCATGGCGAATGGCAGCCCTGACGGGGCGTCGGGGCTCGGGCGGTTTGTCCGCATGGTGGGGGCGGCGGCGCTGGCACTGCTGCTGCTGGTGGCGGCCGGCTGGAACTCCTGGCAGACCGCGCAGTACGTGGTGCTGACCAAGGGCCGCGACCAGGGCACCGTGACACTGGCCGCGTGCGGTTCCTCCGACGACTGCACCGGCCCGTTCACGCCGAAGGGCGCGGCGACCGCCCGGCCCGAGGTGACGGTGAGCCTGCCGGTACGGCACCACGTCGGCGACACGGTGGACGTGGTGATGGAGCCCGGCACGGACACCGGGGTACGGGCCGGCTTCGGCGGGCTGCTCTTCGCCTGGGTGCCCTTCGGCGGGGCGCTGCTGCTGGCCGCCCTGGTGGTGGCCGCCGGGCTGCGGACCTCGCGGATCGCCTGGGGGCTGGCGACGGCGGGCGCGGTGCTGCTGGGCGGCGCGTTCCTGACCCTCTGAGGGGCCCTGCCGCAAGGCCCCCGCGACCGTGGGTACGGGTCAGGCGCTCTTCATCGGCGCGGGCTCAAGGAACTCCAGGCGGTTCCCCACCGGGTCCTGGGAGTAGAAGCGCTCGAACCCCGGCAGGTCGTAGTCCCAGACCACCGCCGCGCCCTGCCCCTGAAGGCGTTTGGCGTAGGCGTGGATCCCGGTGACCCGCAGCCCTGGATGGGCCTTGCGGGCCGGCCGGAAGTCCTCCTCGATGCCGAGGTGCAGCACCGCGCCGCCGGCCGCGAACCAGCAGCCGCCGCGGGCCGCGAGCACCGGCGGCTTGCGCAGTTCGGTCATGCCGAGCACTCCGGTGTAGTACGCCCGCAGCTCCGGTTCGCTGCCGGGCGGCGCGGCGAGCTGGACGTGGTCCACAGCGGCGATCATGCGGTGCTCTCCTTCGTGGCGGCCGGCCCCGCGGTCCTGGCGACGGCGAAGATCCGGCGGAAGGGGAAGACCGTACCGTGCGGGCCCGCGGGATACGCCTCGCGCAGCAGTTCCCGGTACTGGCCGGTGAACTCCGCGACCGCCGCCCGGTCCTCCCCCAGCGCGGTCAGCACCGGCCGCAGCGCGGTGCCCTTCGTCCACTCCAGTACCGGGTCCTCGCCCTGGAGGAGCTGCAGATACGTGGTCTCCCAGACGTCCACCTGCTCGCAGCCGAGGCCGGTGAGCCGCTCCAGGTACTCCTCCGGGCTGAGGACATGCAGGTGGCGGCGGGCGCCGTCGCCGAGCCGGTCGCGCCAGCGCGGGCTCTGGCAGAGTCCGGCGAGCAGCGTGTGGCTGGGAGCGGAGAAGTTGCCCGGCACCTGGAAGGCGAAGACACCGCCGGGGGTGATCCGGCCCAGCCAGTCGGGGAAGCGTTCGGCGTGCCCGGGGACCCATTGCAGGGCGGCGTTGGAGACGATCAGGTCGTAGCCGCCGTCGGGCGTCCAGCGGGTCGCGTCGGCGGGCTCGAAGTCCAGCTCACCGCCGCCCGGGGTGGGCCCGGCGTACCGCGCCGCGGCGTCCAGCATCTCCTGGGAGCTGTCGAAGCCGGTGATCCGCGCGGCCGGCCAGCGGGTGGCGAGCTGGACGGTGACATTGCCGGGGCCGCAGCCGATGTCGGCGATCCGGGGCGCGCCGCCGCCGGGCAGTGCGGTGATCCGGGCCAGCAGGTCGTGGAACGGCCGGGTGCGGTGGTCCGCGTGGTGGAGATACTGCTGGGGGTCCCATGTCGGGGCGTGCTGCATCGTGCGTGCTCCCTTCCTCGGTTCCTCAGCCTCCACCCCAGATATCTTGATGTCAAGAGACTTCATATCGACAGACCTACTACACTGGGCGGCATGGAGGACGAGGTCGACCGGCTGGTCGCTGCATGGCGCCGAGAGCGCCCCGACCTCGACGTGGAACCGCTGGAGGTGCTGAGCCGGGTCAGCCGGCTCGCCCGGCACCTGGACCGCGCCCGGCGGCTGGCGTTCTCCGAGCACCGGCTGGAGCCGTGGGAGTTCGACGTGCTCACCGCGCTGCGGCGCACCGGGCCGCCGTACCAGCTCTCGCCGGGGCAGTTGCTCACCCAGACGCTGGTCACGTCGGGCACCATGACCAACCGCATCGACCGGCTCGCCAAGCGCGGGCTGGTGGAGCGGCTGCCCGACCCCAGCGACCGGCGCGGGGTGCTGGTGCGGCTCACCCCGGAGGGCCAGAACCGCGCCGACGAGGCACTGGCCGGGCTGCTCGCCCAGGAGCGGGCCATCCTGGGCGAGCTGAGCGAGCGGCAGCGGACCGAACTGGCCTCGCTGCTACGACAGCTGACCGCGCCGTTCGACAACGTCCCCGGCTGACGGCACCAGTTCCACCGGACCCACCCCGGCCCTGCGGGCCAGCGCGACCGCGGCCAGCGTGGAGTGCACACCGAGCTTGCCCAGCACGTTCTGCATGTGCGTACGCACCGTGTGCGGGGACAGGAAGAGCCGCTCGGCGACCGCCTTGCGGCCCAGGCCCGCCACCATGCAGCGCAGCACTTCCTGCTCGCGCGGCGTCAGCGACTCGACCAGCTGCTCGCTCTCGGTCCGGTGCCTGCGGGCCGCGGTCAGCTCCCGCAGCACCGCGGTCAGCAGCGCCGGCGGCAGATGCGTCTCGTCCCGCAGCACCCCGCGGACCACAGCGAGCAGCCGGGAGAGCGAGCAGTCCTTGGCCACCCAGCCCGAAGCGCCGGCCTGGAGCGCGCGGGCGGCCCGTACCGGGTCGTCCCGCTCGGCGAGCACGACGGTACGGATGCCGGGATACTCCGCGCGCACCCGCTCGACCAGCGCGAGGCCGTCGAGGACGGTCTCACGTGGCTCACGCGGCTCACGTGGCTCACGCGGCTCCGGCGGCCGGTGCTCGGCCGCCCGGCGCTCCGACAGCGGCGGCACCGCCGCCAGCGTCACCGGCGGGCGCGGGCCCGCCCCCAGATCGGCGTCGACCAGCAGAACGTCGTAGCGCCGGTTGTCCACCGCCGCCCGGTCAAGACAGCGCTGCGCGGCGGGGCCGCTCCCCGCGGCCGAGACGTCGACGTCGGGTTCCGCCGCGAGCGCGGCGGCAAGCGACTCGGCGAAGATGCGATGGTCATCAACGACGAGAACGCGGATTCGTCCCACGGAACACCACTCCCATGACAGGGCACACCCCCAGTGGCGGCGGGGCGTCATTCGCGTGGGATCCGGCACCCGGACCGGGACCGCCGCCCCGCCGGGTGCCGAACCCCTTGCGTCTCGCCCCCTGATGGACACCGGCCCCCACCGGTGTCGTGGCAAAAGCGTAGGGGTTCGACGGGCGATTGGAACCGTCTTGGCGGAAGTTACCGGCAGCGGTTGCCTCCGGCGGGGGGCGGGTGAGGCACAGGTGACGGGACGTCCCGTCCGGGCCGCGCGGGAAGGCCGGCACGGGCCCGGCCGGCCGCCGTGCGCGGCGCCGTCGAGGCCGCTCGCGCCGTTCCTCCCCCGCACGGAGTCCGGGGGCGCCCCCGGCACCGTCCTGGCCGACCGCACCCTTCCGGGGGCGCCGCCGCGGTCAGCGGACGCGGTGGGCACCCGGGCCGGGGGTGGTGACGAACTGCCGGGACGACGGGAGTGCCTGGGCGACCGCGGCGCTGATCTTCGCCTCCGCCGACTCCTCCAGGAGCACGATCGCCGACCCGCCGAACCCGCCCCCGGTCATCCGCGCCCCGAGCGCCCCCTCGGACAGGGCCGTGTCGACCACCAGGTCCAGCTCGGCGCAGGAGATCCGGAAGTCGTCACGCAGCGAGGCGTGCCCCGCGGTGAGGACCGGCCCGATCTCGGGTGTGCGGCCGGCGTCCAGCAGACCCAGCACCTCCTCGACCCGGCGGTTCTCGGTGACGATGTGCCGGGTCAGCCGGCGCAGCCGCTCGTCCGGCAGCGCGGCCAGCGCGGCGCCCAGGTCGTCGTACGCCACGTCCCGCAGCGCGGGCAGCCCGAGGGCCGCCGCGGCGGCCTCGCAGCCCGCCCGCAGCTCCCCGTAGGCCCCGTCGGCGTGCGCGTGCTTGACCCGGGTGTCCACCACGAGCAGCCGCAGCCCCTCGGCGGCCAGGTCGAAGGGCACCTGGCGCTGGGCCAGGGTCCTTACGTCCAGGTGCAGCGCGTGTCCCTCGGTGCAGCACGCGGACGCGGTCTGGTCCATCACCCCGACCGGCGCGCCCACGTAGACGTTCTCCGACCGCTGGCAGAGCAGCGCCAGGTCCTGCCGTGACATCCCCACGCCGTGCAGCTCGCACAGCGCCAGCGCGGTGACGACCTGGAGCGCGGCGGACGAGGAGAGGCCGCCGCCGACCGGCACCGTGCTGGCGTAGTGGATGTCGGCGCCGCCTATCGCGTGGCCGGCCTCCCGGAGCGTCCACAGCACGGCCGCGGGGTACTTCGCCCAGCCCTCGGTGGCGCCGGGGGCCAGTGTCTCCACGTCCAGCTCGACCAGGCCGCCGTCCATGGCGGCGGAGGTCAGCCGCAGCCGCCCGTCGTCGCGGCGGGCGACCGCGGCGCGGGTGGTGTGCGGCAGCGCGAACGGCATCACGAAGCCGTCGTTGTAGTCGGTGTGCTCGCCGATCAGGTTGACCCGGCCGGGGGCCGCCCAGACGCCTTCGGGCGCCCGCCCGTGGACGTCGGTGAAGGCCCGCTCGAGTGCGGCTTCCGTCATCGTTGCTCCTGCTCCCGCCGAAGGGCCTGTTGCTGCTTGCCTGCTTGCTGCTGACTGCTTGCCGCTTACTTCTGGAGTGACTGGGCGAAGTCCCAGGCGTCGCGGACCATTTCGGTCAGGCCGGTCCGGCTCGGCCGCCAGCCCAGGGTCTCGCGGGCGCGGTCGGCGGAGGCGACCAGCACGGCGGGGTCGCCCGCCCGGCGCGGCTCGGTGGTGGCCGGCACCGGGTGCCCGGTCACCTCGCGGACCGCCTCGATCACCTGGAGCACGGAGAAGCCCTCGCCGTTGCCGAGGTTGCAGATCAGGTGCTCACCGGCCGGGGCGTGGTCGAGCGCCAGCAGGTGCGCCTCGGCGAGGTCGGCGACGTGGATGTAGTCGCGCAGGCAGGTGCCGTCCGGCGTCGGGTAGTCGTCGCCGTAGACGGAGATCGCCGCGCGCCGGCCCTGGGCGACCTGGAGCACCAGCGGGATCAGGTGCGACTCGGGGTCGTGCCGCTCGCCCTGCCGGCCGTAGGCGCCGGCCACGTTGAAGTACCGCAGGGAGACCGCCGACAGGCCGTGGGCGGCACACTCGGCGCTGATCATGTGGTCGACGGCGAGCTTGGTGGCACCGTACGGGTTGGTGGGCGCGGTCGCCGCGCTCTCGGTGATCGGGACCTCGGAGGGCTCGCCGTAGGTGGCGGCGGTCGAGGAGAAGACCAGGGTGCGGACCCCGGACTCGCGCATCGCGTCGAGGAGTTCGAGGGTGCCGGCCACGTTGTTGCGCCAGTATTTCTCCGGGTGCGCGACCGACTCGCCGACCTGGGAGGAGGCGGCGAAGTGCAGTACCGCGTCGAAGGAGCCGTCCAGCACCTTGGCGGCGTCCTGGATCCGGCCCTCGACGAACTCGGCGCCCGCCGGGACGCCTTCGCGGAAGCCGGTGGACAAGTCGTCCAGTACCACCACCTGGTGCCCGGCTTCCAGCAGATGGGCGGCCACCACACCGCCGACGTAACCGGCTCCGCCGGTGACCAGCAGCTTCTTCCGCAGGGTGCTCACTTAGGTTGCTACCTCTCGCAGTCGCATCGCAGCGGACTCCGGCGGCACGTCGTTGACGAAGGCGCTCATGCCCGACTCGGAGCCCGCGAGAAACTTCAGCTTGCCCGAAGTTCGCCGGATGGTGAAAAGCTCCAGGTGGAGGGCGAAGTCCCGGCGGTCCGGCGCGGTGAAGGGCGCCTGGTGCCAGCCGGAGATGTACGGCGTCGGCGGCTGGTCGTCGCCGAAGATCCGGTCGAAGCGGCGCAGCAGTTCGAGGTAGATGTGCGGGAACTCCGCCCGGGCGTCCTCGTCGAGCCCCAGCAGGTCCGGCACCCGGCGGTTGGGGTAGAGGTGCACTTCGTACGGCCAGTGCGCCGCGTACGGGGTGAAGGCGGTCCAGTGCTCGCCGGTCAGCACGATCCGGCGGCCGTCGGCGATCTCGTCGGCGAGGACGTCGTCGAAGAGGTTGCGGCCGCCGGTGCGCTCGCGGTGCTCGGCGAGCGAGCGCAGCATCAGGGCGGTGCGCGGGGTGACGAACGGGTAGCCGTAGATCTGGCCGTGCGGGTGGCCGAGGGTGACGCCGATCTCCTCGCCGCGGTTCTCGAACGGGTAGACCTGCACGACGCCCGGCAGCTGGGAGAGGTCCTGGGTGCGGTCGGTCCACGCGTCGAGCACCAGGCGGGCGCGGGCCGGGGTCAGGTCGGCGAAGGACGCGTCGTGGTCGGAGGTGAAGCAGACCACCTCGCAGCGGCCCTTGCCGCCGGTCAGCGACGGGAAGCGGTTCTCGAAGACCACGACCTCGTAGTCGGAGGCCGGGATCTCGGTGAGCCGGCCGTCCCGCGACGGGTCGAGCGGGCACTCGTCGGCGGGCGGGTGGTACGTGCGGCCCTGGCGGTGGGAGGCGATGGCCACGGCGTCGCCGAGCAGCCGGTCCTCCCGCACGTCGGACGTGGTGGCGACGGGTTCCAGCGGGCGCAGGTCGACGGCGTCGCGCACCACCGAATCGGCGGAGTCGTAGTAGATGAGCTCACGGCCGTCCGCGAGCAGCGTCGTCGTCTTCTTCACCCTGCGGCACCTCACACCACAATCTCCCAACAGAACCGCACACAATGAACCACAACAGAACAGCTCAGTCAATGCGCGGAGCGCACCGAACTCACATTGATCGGATTGCCCGCGCCGAGGGAATCTCCGAGGGCCCCCGGAGGACACCTGGAGGTAACCAAACAAAGCCGAACAGATGTCAGCAGGTGGGACACGTCACGCGCCCGGGGGGCGCGGCAACCGGCGAAACCCCCGCGCGGCACGCGGTCCGCCGCGCGCGGGGCCTCGCGGGACCGCACGCGGGCGGCGAGAGACCCGCCCACCGGGCCGGGGGCCGGAAACGGCAAAGCCCGGGCGCCGGTGCGGTGCGTCGACGGCGGGGTCCGTGGGTGCGGGGCAGCCGCGGCGGACCGCGGGGGGCGGGGCCGAAGGCCCGGGCCCGGGACCGGGGATTCCCGGGCCCGGGGGGCCGCCCGGGGCGGAGGCGGAGGGGCGTCCGGGCCGCGCGGAGGTCAGGCGGGGCCGGGCGTACGGGTGCGCGGGGGTCAGGCGGGGCCGGGGGTCCGGGCCGCGCGGTCGAGGAGGCCGGTGCGGGCGGCCAGGGCCGCCGCCTCCAGGCGGGAGCCCACGCCCAGCTTCATCAGCACCCGCTGCACATGCGTCCGCGCGGTGCTCGGCGCGATCCGCATGCCCGCCGCGATCAGCCGGGTGTCCTCGCCCTCGGCCACCCGGACCAGCACCTCGATCTCGCGCGGGGTGAGCATCTCCAGCAGCCGCGCACCCTCGTCGTCCGGCTGCCGCGCCGGGTTGAGCAGTTCGGCGAACGCGCCCTGGAGCAGCGGCTGGGCGATCGCCACCTCACCCGCCCTGGCCTTCGCCATCGCCCGCTCGACGCCCTCGATCCGCTCGTCATGGCGGACATAGCCGGACGCCCCGGCCGCGAAGGCCGCGGCGATACCGCGCGGATCGGGCACCGGGCCCAGCACCACCACGGCCACCCCGGGCCGGTCCCGCTTGATCCGCGCCACCGCGTCGAACGCCCCCGGTTCCGCCGGCGCCGCCGTGCCGAACAGGCACACCTCGGGTGACCTGCTCAGCACCAGTTCGGCCGCGCCGGCCGCCGGAGCCGCCGCCGCGAGCACCCGGTGCCCGCGCAGCTTCAGTGCCGAGGCCAGCGCCTCGGCGAGCAGCCGGTGGTCGTCGACCACGACGAGCCGTACGCCCATGTCGGCTTTCCCCAATCCCCCCGGGGGCCCGTGCCGCTGTGCCCCGCTGGCGGCGAAGCTACACGGTCACCGGACCACGCGCGGCCTCATCCGGACGATACGCTCCGGCAAATTGCGACAGGTCCGGTCTCCCCGCTCACCCGAACACCTGCAGGTACTGCTGGTGCCGCTCGACGTCCGCCGACGAGTAGACCGTCCGCGACACGTAGTAGAACTGCCCGCCGTGCCACACGAAGTAGTCGTGCAGGCCGCCGTTCTCCATCTGCTGGTAGGCGTCGGCGGAGAAGCTCGCGTACGGGCTGATCGTGCCGGTCGCCGGGTCGAGCGTGACGAGCTTGCCCTGCACCTCGTAGTCCGGCGGCTCGAACGCCAGCAGCTTGCCGTCCTGGAAGGCGAGCCCGCTGATCGCGTGGTTGTCGGCCGGCTTGGCGACCCACTTCTGCTTGCCGTCGCTGAGGTTGAAGGCGACGATCCCGCTGAGCACCTTGCCGTTGCTGTCGGTCTGGCTGCGCAGGGTCAGATACAAGGTGGTGCTGTCGGCGAGCACATTGTGCACGGACTGCTTCTCGGTGCCGTCGTTGTCGATGTCGTACTTGTCGGTGCCGAGCGAAACCCGCGACTGCAGGCGGCCGCCCACGATCGTGGCGGCGTCGGTGAAGGTCGTGCCCTCGGTGCCGAGCAGCACCACCACCGGGTCGGTGGAGACGATCGCGTTCACCTTGGTGCCGGTCGGCGCGGTCCACGACCACTTCGGGGCGCCGTTGCCCGCGGTGTCGATCAGCTGCACCTTGTAGGTGTCGTAACCGCAGTTGACGACCGCCACGAACTGCTTGCCGCCGGCGTACCCGTCGTCCTCGCAGTCGCCGTTGCCGGAACTCCACAGCTGCTTGTGGTCGGTGAGGCGGTAGCCGGCCGAGCCGTTCAGCCAGTCCACGCCGACGGTGTTGCCGCTGATCGCCATCTCGGTGTAGTCGAAGTCGATCGAGGAGCCGGTGGCGCCGGGCAGGGTCACCGACCAGAGCGTCCTGCCCGCGGCCAGGTCGACGGCCATGACCTTCTCGCAGGAGGCGCCGTACTGGATCGCCGCGGTGTCGTTGTACGAGTCCCGGGCGGCCGTGCAGTCACCGCGGGAGGTGAAGGGGATCGACCATGCCTGGGCGCCGGTGGCCAGGTCGTAGCCGACGACCTTGCCGATCTCGTTCTTCACCACGTACTTGTCGGTGAACCAGACGCCGACCGAGTCCTTGAGATTGTCCTTCTCGGCGACCGTGTCGGCGGGCTTGCTCCACTTCAGCGCGAGGTTCCTGTTCTGCGGCGCGCCGCCGGCCGTGCGGGTCGGCCCGCCGGACGAGGCGACCGGCGGCTTGGGGTCGCCGCCCCCGCCGCCCCTGGTGGCGAGGTACACGCCCCCGGCTATCACCAGCACCCCCACGACGACGGCCGCGACGATCGCCGTCAGCTTTTTCCGGCCGCCTCCGGAGGGGGGCGGCTGCTGCGGGTAGCCGTAGCCGTACGGGCCCTGCGGCGGGATCTGGCCGTACGGCGGCTGCCCGTACGGGGGTTGCGGCTGCCCGGAGTACGGCGGCGGCGGGAACTGCGCCTGCGGGAAGGCCGGCTGAGTGGGCGCGGCGTAAGGATTCTGCGCCGGCGGCACCGGGGTGGCGTACGGGTTGTCGGCCACCGGCGGCGGGGTCTGCGCCGGGTAGCCGTAACCGGGAGGCGGCGGGGGCGGTGTCGTGCCGTCGGGCTTCCCGTACGGGGGCGGGTTTCCCGGGGGCGGGGGCGGCTGCGACATCGGCAGGGTCCTGTTCGTACGTCATTCGGCGGAGTTCAGGGGACGGAAATTCTTTCTACCACCCGGTCCACCGCACGCCACCGGCTGCCGCCGCACCGTTACCCGGCTGCTACACGTCCGCCGCCAACTACCCACCGTGACACGGCCGCCGTCAGATGCCCGTTACGCGCTCCTCCGTGCGCGCCCGCCGCCTCACGCGCCCTCGGCGAGTTCCAGCCAGTGCGTCTCCAGCTCCTCGCGCTCCGCGCGCAGCGCCCGCAGCTCGGCGTCGAGTGCGGCGACCTTCTCGAAGTCGGTCGCGTGCTCGGCGATCTGGCCGTGCAGCTTGCTCTCCCGGTCGCCCATCTTGTCCAACTGCCGCTCGATCCGCTGCAGTTCCTTCTTGGCCGCGCGGGTGTCGCCGGCCGGCTTCTCCTTCGCGGCCGGCGGCGGGGGCGCGGCGGCCTCCACCATCCGGTGGCGCCGCTCCAGGTACTCGTCCACCCCGCGCGGCAGCATCCGCAGGGCCGAGTCGCCGAGCAGCGCGAAGACCCGGTCGGTGGTGCGCTCCAGGAAGTAGCGGTCGTGGCTGATCACCACCATCGAGCCGGGCCAGCCGTCGAGCAGGTCCTCCAGCTGGGTCAGCGTCTCGATGTCGAGGTCGTTGGTGGGCTCGTCGAGGAAGAGCACGTTCGGCTCGTCCATCAGCAGCCGCAGCAGTTGCAGCCGGCGCCGCTCACCGCCGGACAGGTCGCCGACCGGCGTCCACTGCTTCTCCTTGGTGAAGCCGAACTTCTCGCAGAGCTGGCCCGCGGTCATCTCCCGGCCGGTGCCGAGGTCCACCCGCTGCCGGACCGACTCCACCGCCTGCAGCACCCGCTGTGCCGGGTCCAGTTCGGCGACCTCCTGGGAGAGGTAGGCGAGCTTCACGGTCCTGCCGACGATCACCCGGCCGTGCGCGGGCTGCGTGTCGCCGCCGCTGAACGCGGCGGCGGCGAGCGCCCGCAGGAACGAGGTCTTGCCGGAGCCGTTCACCCCGACCAGGCCGACCCGGTCGCCGGGGCCGAGCTGCCAGGTGATGTGCTGCAGCAACTGCTTGGGCCCCGCGGTGATCGTCACGTCCTCCAGCTCGAAGACGGTCTTGCCGAGGCGGGAGTTGGCGAACTTCATCAGCTCCGCGGTGTCCCGCGGCGGCGGTACGTCCTCGATCAGCGCGTTGGCCGCCTCGATCCGGAACCGCGGCTTGGAGGTACGGGCCGGGGCGCCGCGCCGCAGCCAGGCGAGCTCCTTGCGGACCAGGTTCTGCCGCTTGGTCTCCTCGGTTGCCGCGATCCGCTCGCGCTCGGCGCGGGCGAAGACGTAGTCGCTGTAGCCGCCCTCGTACTCGTAGACGGTGCCGCGCTGCACGTCCCACATCTGGGTGCAGACCTGGTCGAGGAACCAGCGGTCGTGGGTGACGCAGACCAGGGCGGAGCGGCGGGTGCGGAGGTGGCCGGCGAGCCAGGCGATGCCCTCCACGTCGAGGTGGTTGGTGGGCTCGTCGAGCACGAGCAGGTCCTGCTCGTCGATGAGCAGCTTCGCCAGCGCGATACGGCGCCGCTCGCCACCGCTCAGCGGGCCGATCACAGTGTCCAGGCCGTCGGGGAACCCCGGCAGGTCCAGGGCGCCGAAGAGGCCGGTCAGCACGTCGCGGATCCGGGCGTCGCCGGCCCAGTCGTGGTCGGGGCGGTCGCCGACGATCTCGTGCCGGACGGTGGCCCGCGGGTCGAGCGCGTCGGACTGTGTCAGCACGCCGAAGCGCAGGCCGCTCTGGTGGGTGACCCGGCCGGTGTCCGGCTCCTCCAGCTTGGCGAGCAGCCGGATGAGCGTCGTCTTGCCGTCGCCGTTCCGGCCGACCACGCCGATCCGGTCCCCCTCCGAGACGCCGATGCTCAGCGACTCCAGGAGGGTGCGCGTGCCGTATGTCTTGCCGACGGCTTCGACGTTGACGAGGTTCACGGCCACGTGCGTTTTTCTCCAGGCTCGGACGGGAGTACGGCTCCTTAGCGTAGTCGTCCCCCCGCCCCTCCCCTCCCGCCGATCCCGCGCCCGCCCCGGGGACGAGCCAAGCGGCCACCGGGCCCCGCGGACGGACCGGCCCGGGCGGCCGGTACCGGGCCCACACCGGTCGCGGGCCGGCCCCCGCGAGGAGACGGGCACGCGCGGACTGACCGGCATGGTCCGGCTGATGGCGGGACCGCACGGTCCGCGACCGCGCCCCCCGCGGGGCCCGGCCCGGCGAACGCCACGGGGAGGGGTCGGAGGCGCCCGGGTCCTACGGGAGGATCGTCGCTCCGGGGGCCGGGGAGAGGGCGGTGCGGGCGGTGGGGCCGAGGGCTGAGGCGATGCGGGTGGCCGCCGCCGCGTCCGCCGCGAGGAAGGCGCAGGTGGGCCCGGACCCGGAGACGAGCGCGGCCACCGCACCCGCCGCACGGCCGGCCGCGAGCGTGCCGCGGAGGTCGGGCCGCAGGGACAGGGCCGCGGGCTGGAGGTCATTGGCGAGCACGGCGCCCAGCGCGGCAGCGGACCCGCCGCGCAGGGCGTCCAGCAGCCCCGGGTCCGCCACCGGCGCGGGCACCTCCGCGACCGTGTCCCCCGCTCCCTCCTCACGGCGGAGCCGGTCGCACTCCCGGTAGACCGCCGGCGTCGACAGCCCCCCGTCCGCCGCCGCGAACACCCAGTGGAAGGTTCCCCCGACCTCCAGCGGCGTCAGCAACTCCCCCCGCCCGAGCCCGAGCGCCGCCCCGCCCACGAAGGAGAACGGCACATCGCTGCCGAGTTCCGCGCAGAGCGACAGCAGCTCGTCGCGCGGCGTGCCCAGCCCCCACAGCGCGTCGCACGCCAGCAGCGCCCCCGCCGCGTCCGCGCTCCCCCCGGCCATGCCGCCGGCCACCGGAATGTCCTTCTCGATGTGCAGGTGCACCCGCGGTTCGATGCCGTGCAGCTTGGCCAGCGCGATGGCGGCCCGGGCGGCGAGGTTCGTCGCGTCGAGCGGCACCGACCCGATGTCGCGCCCCTCCCCGCTGATCCCCAGCTCGTCGGCGGCCGAGGCGGTCACCCGGTCGTAGAGCCCGACCGCGAGGAAGACATTGGCCAGGTCGTGGAACCCGTCCGGCCTGCGCCCGCCCACAGCGAGCTGGACATTGACCTTGGCGGGCACGGTCACGGTGACGGCGGTCACGGGCGGAAGCTCCTTCGAAGCGGTACGGCACTGCGGGCGGGACGTCGGGAACGGATGGGACGGCGGGCGGGACGTCGCGGGCGGGCGGGACAGGCGGGGCCGGACGGTGGCGCGGGACGGCGGGCGGGACAGGCGGGGCCGGAGGAGGGCACGGCGGGGCGGGCCATGACGGAACCTACCGGGGCCGGTGCTCGGCGATGGCCGCGAACTCCGCCACCGTCAGCGCCTCCCCGCGCGCCTGCGGCGACACCCCTGCCGCCACCAGCGCGGCCTCCGCCGCCGCCGGGGACCCGGCCCACCCGGCGAGCGCGGCCCGCAGCGTCTTGCGCCGCTGCGCGAACGCCGCGTCGACCGCCGCGAACACCTCGCCCCGCGACGCCGAGGTCCGCGGCGGTTCGCGCCGTACCAGCGAGACCAGACCGGAGTCCACATTGGGCGCCGGCCAGAAGACGTTGCGCCCGATCGAGCCGGCCCGCCGTACCTCCGCGTACCAGTTCGCCTTCACCGACGGCACCCCGTACACCTTGTTGCCGGGCTGGGCGGCGAGCCGGTCGGCCACCTCCGCCTGCACCATCACCAGGGTCCGCTCGATGGTCGGGAAGGTGGCGAGCATGTGCAGCAGCACCGGGACCGCCACGTTGTACGGCAGGTTCGCCACCAGCGCGGTCGGCGGTGGCCCTGGCAGCTCGGTCACCTGCATCGCGTCGGCGTGCACCAGCGCGAAGCGGTCGGCCAGGTCCGGCAGCCGCGCCGCCACGGTCGCGGGCAGCGCGCCCGCCAGCACGTCGTCGATCTCGATCGCGGTGACCCGCTCCGCCACCTCCAGCAGCGCCAGCGTGAGCGACCCGAGCCCGGGCCCGACCTCGACCACCGAGTCCTGCGGCCGCACCCCGGCGGTGCGGACGATCCGCCGTACGGTGTTGGCGTCGATGACGAAGTTCTGGCCGCGCTGCTTGGTGGGCCGGACACCCAGCGCGGCGGCCAGCTCACGGATGTCGGCCGGTCCGAGCAGGGCGTCGGGGTCTGTCGTACTCACACCGGCAAGGCTATCGGCCACCACGCTCCCCGGACTCCGTCGCGGTCAGTAACCGAAGACCCGTGCGGTATTCGCCGCGACGGCCGCCGCCAGCACGTCCTCGTCCTCACCGCGGGCCGCCGCCATCGCCCGCAGGGTCAGCGGGATCAGGTAGGGCGCGTTCGGCCGCCCCCGGTGCGGCACCGGGGTGAGGAAGGGCGCGTCGGTCTCCACCAGCAGCAGGTCACGGGGGGCCACCGCGACCGCGTCCCGCAGGTTCTGGGCGTTCTTGTAGCTCACCGTGCCGGCGAAGGAGAGGTAGTAGCCGCGTTCGGCGCACACCCGGGCCATCGCCGCGTCACCGGAGTAGCAGTGGAAGACCACGGTCTGCGGGGCGCCCTCCTCCAGCAGGATCCGCAGCACGTCGTCGTGCGCCTCGCGGTCGTGGATGACGAGCGCTTTCCGCTCCTGCTTGGCGATGGCGATGTGCCGGCGGAAGGAGTGCTGCTGGGCGGCGACGCCGTCCGGCCCGGTCCTGAAGTAGTCGAGCCCGGTCTCGCCGACCCCGCGCACCTGGGGCAGCGCGGCGAGTCCGGCGATCGCGTCGAGTTGCGCCTCCAGGGCGGCCGGCCCGTCGCCGGCCCGCTCGCCCTGCCGCGACCAGCCGTCGGGATCGCCGTCGACGATCCTGGGCGCCTCATTGGGGTGCAGGGCGACGGTGGCCCAGATGTTCTCGTACGCGGCGGCCGTCTCGGCGGCCCAGCGGGAGCCCTTCAGGTCGCAGCCGACCTGGATGAGCGTGTCGACGCCGACCGCGGCGGCCTGCGCGATGGCGTCAGGGACCGTACCGGACTGCATGTCCAGGTGGGTGTGCGAGTCGGCGACCGCGACCCGCAGCGGTTCGGGCGCGGGCGGGGCGGTGGTGTCTTTGCGGTCCTGGTCCTTCTTCGTCGCCATGCCCCGATCCTAGGGACGCCCCCGGCCCCCTGACCCCGGGGCCTGCGGTTGCGGTGTACGTCGTCCGGTCCGGCGAGGGCGGCGTCACCGCACGCCGCCGCACGTCGCCCGATCCGCCGAGGACAGCATCACCACACGCCGCCGCACCTCGCCCGATCCGCCGAGGACAGCATCACCACACGCCGCCGCACCTCGCCCGATCCGGCAAGGACAGCGTCACGGCACGCCGCCGCACGTCGCCCGATCCGCCGAGGACAGCGTCACCGTGCGCCCTCATACCTCGTCCGATCCGCCGAGGGCGGCATCACCGTGCGCCGTGCGGGCGATCGGCCCACCGGGCACGACTCGTCGCAGCCGGCCGGCCCGCAGGATCCGCGCCCGGCGCTGCGGGCGGTTCCGTCCGGGCCGGTGCGGCCCATCCGGGCTCCGGCCGACGGGTCACGCACCCGGGACCGGTCGGCCGCGCGTTGACCGACAGGTCCCGGGTGCGGAAGCAGCCTCCCGCGTGCCAGCCGGGGCCCCCGTGTGCGGAGGGGCGGGGGGCCAGGGCCCCGGCGCTAGCCGGCCGCGCCAGAGCCCGGGCCCCCCGCGCCCGGCCCGGCCGCCCCCGGGCCCTCCGTCCCCGCCGGAGGCCGACCGTGCTTGGCCGCCACCACCGCGTCGAAGACCTCCCGCTTCGGCAGCCCCGCCTCCGCCGCGACCGCCGCGATCGCCTCCTTGCGCCGCTCGCCGGCCGCCTCCCGTACCGCCACCCGGGCCACCAGGTCGGCCGGCGAGAGCTGGGACGGGCCCGGCTCGGGCGCGCCCTCGACCACCACGGTGATCTCGCCGCGCACCCCCTCGGCGGCCCAGGCGGCCAGTTCCTTCAGCGGCCCCCGCTTCACTTCCTCGTACGTCTTGGTCAGCTCCCGGCAGACCGCGGCCCGCCGCTCACCGCCGAAGACCTCGGCCATCGCGGCCAGCGTGTCGTCGATGCGGTGCGGGGCCTCGAAGTACACCAGCGTCCGCCGGTCCGCGGCCACCTCCCGCAGCCGCGCCAGCCGCTCCCCTGCCTTGCGGGGCAGGAAGCCCTCGAAGCAGAAGCGGTCCACCGGCAGCCCAGAGACCGCCAGCGCGGTCAGCACCGCCGACGGCCCCGGCACCGCGGTCACCGTGATGCCCCGTTCGACGGCCGCGGCCACCAGCCGGTACCCGGGGTCGGAGACCGACGGCATCCCGGCGTCCGTCACCAGCACCACCCGGGCGCCGCCGGCCAGCGCCTCCACCAGCTCCGGGGTCCGCCCGGCCTCGTTCCCCTCGAAGTAGGAGACCACCCGGCCGCCCACCTCGATGCCGAGCGCCTGCGTCAGACGCCGCAGCCGCCGGGTGTCCTCCGCGGCCACCACATCCGCGCCCGCGAGTTCCACCCCCAGCCGCGGCGGCGCGTCCGCGGGGTCGCCGATCGGGGTTCCGGCCAGTACGAGGACGCCTGCGGGTGAGCTGTTCACGGTTCATTTTCCCATCCGCGCGCCGCCCGCCCCGACGTCCACCGGGTCGGCGCCCCGAGCCCGCCCCCAAAGTCACCCCGAGTCACCCCCGCGTCCGCCCCGCTTCCCCTCCGCTTCCCGCCGCACCGGGGACCCCCTTACCGCCAGATACCGGACATAACCGTACGGGGATCCCCGCACACATCGCTTTCTCAGGGGGTTTCCCTACGATGGGCCGGTGACGAGTGAGACCGCGACGCAGGACCGTGCCGACGAGGACGTTCGGGCGGGGACGGAGCCGAGCCCGTGGGTAAGGCGGCTGCGCAGGTTCGGATATGCCGAGCGGACCCGTACCGACACCCGGGAACGGCTGGTTCCGCCCTTCCCTGAACCGGGAACCCGCATGTGGGAGGCGTTCGGCCTCGGCCCCGCGCTCTCCCACCGGCTCGCCAGGTGGTCGGGCTGGACCGGCCCGCTGCTGATCTCGCTCTTCGCCGGCGTGATCCGCTTCTGGCACCTCGGCAACCCGCGGGAAGTCGTCTTCGACGAGACGTACTACGCCAAGGACGCCTGGTCGCTGCTGAAGCTCGGCTACGAGGGCACCTGGCCCGACGGCAAGGTCTCCAACCCGCAGATCCTGGCCCACCCCCAGGTCATCCCGCTCTCCGACGCCCCCGGCTACGTCGTCCACCCGCCGATGGGCAAGTGGGTCATCGCGGCCGGCGAGTGGATCTACGGCCTGAACCCGTTCGGCTGGCGCTTCATGATGGCGCTGCTCGGCACGCTGTCGGTGCTGATGCTCTGCCGGATCGGGCGCCGGCTCTTCCGGTCCAACACGCTCGGCTGCGTGGCCGGGCTGCTGATGTCGGTCGACGGCCTGCACTACGTGATGAGCCGGATCGCCCTGCTCGACCTTGTCATCATGTTCTTCGCGCTGGCCGCCTTCGGGTGCTTCCTGGTGGACCGGGACTGGGCGCGGGCCCGGCTGGCCCGTGCCCTCCCGGTGGACGACAGCGGCTTCGCCGGGCCCGATCAGCACACCGGGGACCGGGCCGGCATGGGCTGGCGGCCCTGGCGGATCGCCGGCGGCTTCTTCCTCGGCCTGGCCGCGGCGAGCAAGTGGAACGGCCTGTACTTCCTGGCCTTCTTCATGATCATGACGGTCCTCTGGGACGTCGGCTCGCGCCGGCTGGCGGGCGCCCGGCGCCCGCGCCTGGCCGTACTCCGCAAGGACCTGGGCTGGTCGGCGCTCTCGGTCATCGGCACCGCGCTGGTGACGTACCTGGTCACCTGGACCGGCTGGTTCGCCTCCAGCAACGGCTACAACCGCCACTGGGCCGACCACCGCGGCGGGTTCTGGTCCTTCATCCCGGCGCCGCTGCGGAGCCTGTGGAACTACGAGTACCAGGTCTACCAATTCAACGTCGGTCTGCACACGCCCCACCCGTACCAGTCCAACCCGTGGAGCTGGCTGGTCCTGGGCCGCCCGGTCTCGTACTACTTCGAGTCCCCCAAGCTCGGCCAGGACGGCTGCCACGCCACGGCCGGCTGCTCCCGCGAGATCCTCGCGCTGGGCACGCCGCTGCTGTGGTGGTCGGCCTGCTTCGCCCTGGTCTACCTCCTCTACCGCTGGGCGATGCGGCGCGACTGGCGCGCCGGCGCCATCCTCTGCGCCGCCGGCGCGGGCTACCTCCCCTGGTTCCACTACCAGGACCGCACGATCTTCTACTTCTACGCGGTCGCCTTCGTCCCGTACCTCTGCCTGGCGGTGGCGATGATGATCGGCGCTTTCCTGGGCCCATCCACCGCCACCGAAACGCGCCGCATGTGGGGCGCGGTAGGCGCGGGCACCCTCGTCCTGCTCATCATCTGGAACTTCATCTACTTCTTCCCGATCTACACGGGCCAGACGATCCCGTACTCGTCGTGGCAGGCCCGCATGTGGTTCGACTCCTGGATCTAGCCAGGCCGACGCCATAACGAGGGGCCCCGCACAACACAGTGCTCGTGATCAACACACTCGACCGGGCTGAGCGGCCGACTCACCACCCAGACTGATCGTGATTGTCTCGCGCCGACACGTTGCCTCGATGACGCGGCGAAGTCGCCAAGCTCCAGGTAATCCAATCTCTGCTCCGCCCTTCCGCATGCTGGTGGATCACAAATGGATCTACCGGGCGCGCCGAACCGCAGCCAGAACGGTGCACCATCGCCTTCGGGCAAGATCATCGATACCCCTCTGCGCTGAGGCGTCCCCAGCCGGCATGGGCCGACCAGCGATCATGCCGCGCGTGGTCTCCGCCGAGACTTCTGGCAGTAGCCCAAAGCGCCCGCACGTGGCGCACTCATTAGTGGTACGGCTGCGGTTGTGGCCATTCACCTGAGGCGGTCGGTGAAGATCTGGCACGGTAGACAGGACCTTGGTTGACGTGGCGTCAGACAGGGAAACATGACTGTACCGGCTGGGGGGACCATGACAGAGATCAGCGAGGTGCCAGAGGACTTAACTCAACCCGACGGTATGTTCGGGAAGATCTTGAGGGAGTTCGGCCTTCAGTGGACGAATATCGCAGTGCTGTCTGGCGTACTTTTCAGCACTTTCGGGTTAGAAAAGTATATGAATTCTGGCGTCTGGACGATCTCTGCCGTTACTTCTTTCTGCGTCGCCTATTTCTTTCGGCGGCAGATCACCGGGGAATTCCCGAGGGTAGCGATGCTGTCCGGGCTTGCTGCGCTGCTTCTGCTGGGCGGTCCGCTACTCTACTACCTTCACAGGGGTGCGGACATCGGCGATCTGATCGCCGGTCACAGGAATCTCAGCACTACCTATTTGGCCTGCTCGCTGGTCATACCGCTAGCCGTCGCGATCGTGGCGTATCGCCGCCAGGAGCAGGAACTCGGGGGGAGCGTCCCCGTGGTCATCAGGCAGGCCCTCAACGCCGCAGTAATTAGTGCCGCATTTTATCGGGAAAACCAGATTTACATGGTTACCGTTGCATCCATGGGCGACGGGAAGGTTACTCTCCGGACGGCGCTCACGTACACCGTCAGGAATCGGAGAAAAGATCCCCAGCAGTGGTACGGGAGTTTCGTTTCCCCCGCCGCCGAGACCCGATATGTAAGAGTGGCCATAGATGGCAGGGAAATTGACGTAACAGATCCCGACTATCTCTCGCCGCGGGGACTTCGCGTATCGCGGACGATCCAGGGACGCAGCGGGCTGAAGGTGGAGTTCGAGGCCGAGGAAGACTTCCGCGCGAGCGACTCCGAGTTGTTCACCGCTTATGCTCCTACGGATTCTCTGGCCCTGATGGTAGAGAACCCCTATGCCGACTCACTTCGCTTTCATTTTGAAACTCTGTATCCGGTCAAAGCCGATCCCGAGACCGATGGCCAGATTGTATCTTGTCGCATAGACACCGGCTTGCTACCGTTCCAGGGATTCAGACTCCATTGGTCGCCCATCACATGATTGACAGGAGGTGAGAAATGACTGAGACAGAAAGCATCGTAGAAGCGGCAATTTCCCTGCTGGAGAGCAACGGGAGCGCCGCAAACGATGTTGAGCTGCGGACTGCCGAGTGCGTAGTTGACATGTGGAAATCCAGCCTTCCGGTTGTCAGTGCCGCTGAAAGCTCGCTGGTGGCCAATAAGTGCTTCTAGGCGGAAGGCGGCTGCTGGCCGTCGCTGCCCATGGGCAGCAGCCGCCGATCCCAGCATTCAGGAGGCGTCATGAAGCAGCCCTTCAAACTTTGGTTCGAGCTGGAAAGCCGATGCAATCTGCGCTGCCCGTTCTGCTTCAACCATTGGAAGTCGGGAGCCTCCGTGGCGCCTGCCCGCTCCCCGGTCGAAAAACTTAAGAAGAGCATCACAACACTACTTGAGGTTATTGATTGCACTCAGGTGGCACTTTCCGGCGGCGAGCCCTTGCTGAATCCCGAATTACCCGCCTGGGTAGACTTCTTCGCGAGAAAGAACATCCCTAGCATTCTTACCACCAACGGTTTCCTGCTATCACAGGAAAAGGCCACTCTGCTGTCCGGTCTCGGGCTGGGGGCGGTCCAGATCCCCGTGCTGAGCGGGGACCGTGCGCTGCATGACAAGCTCTCCGGCAGACCATGCTGGGAACAGACCATCCGAGCCCTCGTGGCGTCCCGGACCGCCGGCCTGCCCGTTTCGATCGTTTTCGTTGCCACAAGGGAGAACCTGGGCTCGCTTCCCGGCGTTCTGAGTATGGCCAGGACCCTCGGCATCCGCAGAATCATATTCAACCGGTTCATCGCATCCGGAGCCGGTGTGATCAACGCCCCCGCCCTTCAGGTGACAGACGAGGAAGTCGTATCAGCCCTGGAGTCCAGCAAGATCGAGCTGTACGTCGGTGAAGTCGAGATCTCTCTCGGCGTACCGCTCGAACTCAGCCGGCCGTCCCCCATCCTCCGGACGATGCGGCCCAGTGAACACACCGCGCAAATAACCGTAGATGCATCCGGAGCCGTGAAACGCTGCAACCAAGCGGTCAGCTCCCTGAGTCTGGCCACCCCGGGATTGACACGCGCCACGATCCTGGAGGCCCTGGGACAGCCACTAAAAAGTGGAGAATGTTACTGCGCGGACAAAAGATTAGAAAAGTAGTTGTATATCTCCGACAGAAAAGAGTCTGCTGTGCAAAGCTACCTGAGCAGGGCCGCCTACACCAATCTATGGCATATGATCTCGCTTATGGCATCAGTACGGAAGGGCGAGACGCTGTGGAACAATGATTGTTTTTTCTCGAGCGTCCCAGAAGTTAAAGCTGGAGCATTGCAGAACGTCGCCATGCGAGTAAATCCCCAATTGGACCCCAGCGAGTTCGTTGCAGCCGCTGCCCGATTCTTCTGCGATCGCGGAAAGGGATTTTTCCTGTGGACCGAGGACAGCACTGATTCCGATCTGCGGAGAGTCGCCAGAGAAAACCACTTCGCAGAAATCGGGAGCGCCGCCACAGATCCGGTCATGGCACTTTCCGGAAACGTACACAAGATTGCTTTACCAGCGACAGCTGCCGTGGTGCGCATCGAAGATGGTAATTCGAGCAGGAACCGCCTGTTCACTCAGGTCATCGGTTCGGTGTTCGATACTGATCCGCAGATTGCCCTCCGTGTGGTCAATGCATCGGGGTGCGGATCGGACGCCGCCGCGCACGGATACGTACTGCTGTCAGACGGGGTGCCGGTGACATGCGCCGTTGCACTGCAGCGCGAGAATATCCAAGGCATCTATATGGTTGGCACCAGGCCCCAGTACAGAAATATGGGCTTCGGTGCCGCCCTCGTGTCGCATGTCGTCGGGCAACGGAGATTCGGCGACGCTGGAATTTCCGTGCTCGAATCCACGGATATGGCGGCTCCTATGTATGCGCGCATGGGCTTCAAACGAGTCGGCGGCGGTCCTGCATTCATCGCCACCGCCGAACAGGCTGCACAGATCGCAAAGGCTAGGCCCGCGTTAGCTCCTGCACGCCAGTAAACTGCTTACCTCTTCCCAACCGCAACCAGATGCGAATCGCCGGCTAGCATTTTAGGATACGGCTCGGCAAGGCAAATGGTTGTAAGCACAGACTCGGACAGGTCTCCGCCCAGGTCAGGGCTCGCGTGCCGTTCGACAACTGGAAAAATGATCACTCTCTTCTCGATCTACACCGGCCAGACGATCCCGTACAGCAGTTGGCGGGCCCGGATGTGGTTCGACTCCTGGATCTGGCGGGCCGTCAGCGGCGAGGAGTGCGGGCGAAGTCCGTGGCCAGGAGACCGGCCGGCTACGGGGGAAGTCGGCGGGAGCCGTTCCGGTTAAGGCCGACTCAGTACAAACCCGTGCCCTGATCGAGACCTCGGGCGTCACGGGGGTCCCGTAGAGTCCCGAGAGCGCGTTCACTGAACGCGTTCAAGGGGAGGGGAGTGGAGTCCGGTGCCCGTTGCACGGGGAGTCAAGACCGGGATCATCGGCACGGTGGCCGTGGGGATGCTGGCGGTGGCCGGCTTCGGCGCCTACAACATCTACTCGGGGCTGGACAACGGGAGCGACGGCGGAGATGGGGGCGGGACGGCCAACGTCGCCCAGCCGGTGGCCACCCCGGTCAGCGCGCAGGACATCTCCAGCACCGCCACTGATTTCCTCACCGCCTGGTCGTCGGGGGACATCGCGAGTGCCGCCAAGCTGACCGACTCGGTGCAAACGGCGACCGCCGCGCTCACCGCGTACAAGACGCAGGCACACGTCACCTCGGTGCAGATCGTGCCGGGGACGCCGATCCTGGCGAAGGTGCCCTTCACGGTGAACGCGACGCTCAGCTACCCGGGCGTACCGTCGACGCCCTGGTCGTACAGCGGCTCGCTGAGCGTCGGCCGCAACGCGGCGGGCAAGCCGGCCGTGACCTGGGCGCCCTCCGTACTCCACCCGGACCTGCAGGCCGGCGACAAGCTCGTCACCGGCCCGGCCAAGGCACCCGAGGTGGATGTCGTGGACCGGAACGGCAAGGTGCTGGACGCGGCGAAGTACCCGTCGCTCACCCAGATCCTCAAACAGCTCCAGTCGCGGTACGCGGCCACGCTGCACGCCGGAACCCCCGGCATCGAGACGTACATCGAGGGCGCCGACGGCTCCCAGACCAAGACCCTGGACGTGCTGCGCAAGGGCAAGAACGCCCAGTTGAAGACGACGCTGGACGCCGGCATCCAGGCCGCCGCGGAGAAGGCGGTGGCCAAGCAGCCGGACACCGCGGGCGTCAGCGCGCTCGACACCCGTACCGGCGGCATTCTCGCGGTCGCCTTCAACCCGCCGACCGGCACCGACCACGCGCTGCAGGACCCGCAGGCCCCCGGCTCGACCTTCAAGATCGTGACGGCCACCGCGCTCTTCAACGCGGGCCTGAAGCCGAGCACTTCGTCGCCGTGCAAGAGCCCGGACAACGTCAACCAGGGCAAGATGTACACCAACGTCAGCGGCAACAACCCGTCCGCGACGCTGCAATGGGACTTCGAGCAGTCCTGCAACACCGGTTTCATCAAGCAGGTCGACCACATCTCGTCGGGCACCCTCACCACAACCGGGGCGACGTACTTCGGGATCGGCCCCGCCTGGTACGTGGGCACGTCCACCGACGACGGCAGCATCCCCGGCGGTACCGGTGACGAACTGACCTCGGAGATGATCGGCCAGGGCAAGGTCGTGATGACCCCGCTCAACATGGCGTCGGTCTCCGCGACGGTCCGCGAGGGCGTCTTCCACCAGCCGACGATCCTGCAGGACAGCAGCGTCATCGACAAGCGCACCAGCATCGGCACCACTCCGCTGCCGCCGGGCATCAAGCAGAGCCTCCAGCAGATGATGCACGGCACCGTCACGGAGGGCACCGCACGGGGCGCGATGAGCGGCCTGAGCGGCAAGGTCGGCGCGAAGACGGGTTCCGCGGAGGCCGGGAATGTCCAGCCCAACGGCTGGTTCACCGCCTACCGCGACCATGTGTCGGCCGCCGCGGTCGTGCTCCAGGGCGGGCACGGCGGGGACTCCGCCGGGCCGATCGTGGCGGCGGTGCTGGGGGCGTCGTGAGGGCAGCGGGGGACGGAGCCAACTCCCTTGCGGGGGGCGGAGCCGGCTCCCGTACCGGACGTGGCGCACCCCTCGCCCCCGGTACGTGTACGGGGCTGGCCGCGCGTACCTCCGTACGTACCGAATCGCCCGCGCCGAACCCCGGCCCCGCAACTCCCCGCCCCGCAACTCCCCACTCCGCAACCCGCCGCCCCCCAACCCCCGCCCACCGCACCGTGAGCGCGAGCCGGCCTTGACCCCGCTGATCGCCGCCGCCGTCCTGCTCGCCGCCGTCACGCACGCGTCCTGGAACGCCATCGCGCACGGCATCAAGGACCAGCTCATCGCCTTCACCCTGGTCGGTGGCGGCGGCGCACTGTGCGCACTGGCCCTGCTGCCCTTCGCCGCGCTGCCGCACGCGGGCGCCTGGCCGTACCTCCTCAGCTCCGTACTGCTCCACCTCGTCTACCAGTTCCTGCTGATGCGGTCCTTCCGGCTCGGCGACTTCGGCCAGGTCTACCCGGTCGCCCGCGGCATCGCCCCGCTCGCGGTCACCGTGCTGGCCGCGGTCTTCGTCCACGAACGCCCCGACGCCTGGCAGACCGCCGGCGTCCTGGTCGCCTCCGCGGGCCTGGCGGGCGTCGCGCTGTGGGGCATGCGCGGCCGGCGCCCCAACTGGCCCGCGCTGGGCGCCGCCGTCGGCACCGGTCTGTCGATCGCCGCGTACACCGTGGTGGACGGCGTCGGCGTACGCGGCTCCGGTACCTCGCTGGGCTACATCTGCTGGCTGCTGATCCTCCAGGGCGTGGTCATCCCGGTCCTTGCCCTGGCGCTGCGCCGCGGTGAACTCCTTCCGGCGCTGCGGCCGGTGGCCGCCCGCGGGCTGCTCGGCGGGGCGCTCTCGCTGACCGCCTACGGCCTCGTGCTGTGGGCCCAGACCCGCGCCGACCTCGCCCCGGTGGCGGCCCTGCGGGAGACGTCGATCATCGCGGGCGCCGCCATCGCCACCGTCTTCTTCAAGGAACGCTTCGGCCGCCCGCGGCTGGTGGCCGCGGCAGTGGTCGTCGGCGGCATCGGGCTGATGCTGCACACGAGTTGACGCCGGCCGAAGCGGGCCCGCTACCGGCGGCCTGTCGCCGGCGGACCGCTTCTGCGTACTCCTCCGCGGACGGCTTCGGCGCGACTACTCGGCGTCCAGGGCGTCGAGCGCGCTGGTGAACCCGGCGTTGCTCTGCAGGATCCCGCCTTCCACCGGCAGCGTGACCCCGGTGATCCAGGAGGCGTCGGTGGAGGCGAGGAAGGTCACCGCCGCGGCGATGTCGGCCGGTTCGCCGATCCGGCCCAACGGGTAGGAGGCGGCGGCCTGTTCGAGCACCGCCTCACGGCCTTCCCACGCCGGGGTGCGAATCGTGCCCGGGGCAACGCAGTTGACCCGGACGCCGGTGGGCGCCGCGTGCACGGCGAGGGTGCGGGTGAGGGATATCAGGCCGGCTTTCGCCGCGCTGTAGGCATGGTTGCCGAAGTACGAAAGCCCGTTGACCGAGCCGATGTTGACGATCGCCCCGCGCCGTGACGGCGCCTCGGCGAGAAAGGGCAGCGCCGCCCGCGAGCACCGCATCGCGCCGGTCAGCGACACATCGAGGTCGACCCGCCACACCTCGTCGGACTCCTTGGTGAAGTCGTCCTCGTGCCACCCGCAGGAGTACGCGTTGTTGACCAGCACGTCCAGCCCGCCGAAGACACCGGCCGCGTACGAGATCGCCGCGTCGACCGACGTACGGTCGGCGACGTCGCAGCTGTACGGCTCGGCGCGCCCTCCGCTGCTGCGGATCGAGGCGGCCGTCTTCGCCGCCGCCTCCTCGTTGATGTCCGCGATCAGTACCGTCGCGCCCTCGCCTGCGAACCTGCGGGCGGTGGCCTCACCGATCCCGCGCGCCGCACCCGTCACTACCACGCCGTACGTGTCGAAGCGTCCCATCGGGTCAGCCTAGGCACTCCCGGACCGCTCTGACCAGGGCTTGCGCGCGCGGATCGGCGGTGACGTTCTGCTGCAGGCCGTTGGTGACGTACCCGAAGCCGATGCCGGCCGCCGGGTCGGCGAAGGCGAGGCAGCCGCCGCGGCCCGGGTGGCCGAAGGCGCCGGGGCCCGTCAGCGGGGAGGCCGGGCCGTGCAGCATGTAGCCGAGTCCGAAGCGGGTGTTGATCACCAGCACCTGGTCGGGCCCGTCGGACTCCACGGTGCGGGCCGCGGTGAGCGTCGCGGGCGCGAACAGCCGTGGGCCGCCGTCCACTTCACCGATGAGCGCGGCGTAGAAGCGGGCCAGCGAGCGGGCGTCGGCGACGGTGTTGGAGGCGGGCAGTTCGCCGGCCCGGTACGCGGGGGCGTTCTCGTCCGGGGGCGGGGTGATCGCGGCGAAGGCGCGGCTGGTGAGCGAGGCGGGGTCGGCGTAGGCGTCCTTCACGGACTGCTTGGGGCGGGCCCTGAGGGCACCGGACCGCTCCGGTTCCGGTGCGGGCGCGGCGCCGATCCGGCCGACCCGGTGGGCCTGCCCGGCGGGGAGGCCGATCCACAGGCCGAGGCCGAGCGGGCGGGCGATCTCCTCGGCGACGAAGCGGCCCACCGAACGGCCCGACGCGCGGAGCACCAGCTCACCGATCAGCCAGCTGTACGTCTGCGCGTGGTAACCGTGCGCGGCGCCCGGCGGGAAGAACGGCGCCTGCGCGGCGACCGCCCGTGGCCCGGAGATGCCGTCGAGCGCCTGCTCGGGGGTGAGCGGGGTGTCCAGCGCCGGTACGCCCGCCCGGTGCGCGAGCAACTGCCGTACGGTCACCCGCTCCTTGCCGCGCGCCTTGAACTCCGACCAGTACGCACCCACCGGCGCGTCCAGATCGAGCTGACCGCGCTGGTGCAGCAGCAGCAGGCAGGCGGCGGCCACGCCTTTGCCGGCCGAGCGGACCGTCTGCACGGTCTCCCCGGTCCAGGGGGCGTCACCGTCGAAGTCCGCGGCGCCCGCCCACAGGTCCACCACCTTCCGCCCGTGGCGGTAGAGCGTGAATGCCGCTCCCCGGTCGCCGCGGCGGGTGAAGTTGGACGCGAAGGCGGCACGGACCGGCTGCCAGCCGTCCTCCGCCGTCCCGTGGACGGTTACTACGTCCCCGTGGTCGTCCATCAGTGCTGCCTCCTGCCGTACGGACCCGTCGCACCCATGGTGCCCGACCGGTCCGGCACCGCGCGTACCAGGGGGAACGCGCGGCAGGCCCGCGCCGGGGCCGTGTACCGGGCCGAAACGACCCGGATACGGCCCCGGAACGGGCCCGGAACGGGCCCGGTGGGGGGATCCGCTGCCTGGTGCGGGGAGGCGCGGGGACGTACGAGGTGGGGCGGGAGGTGCGGGGTGGTGCGGGGACGCACGAGGCAGCGCGGGGTGTTACGGGGTGGCGCCGGGTGTTACGGGGTGGCGCCGGGTGTTACGGCAGCGGCGGGTACGCGTTCTGGACCAACTGGTGGAACTGGGCCGGGAACCAGTCGCCCGCGAGGGGCGAGTCGGGCAGCGCGCCGGTCGGGCTGTTGCCGTTGCGCGCGTTGCCGGTGTAGGTCGGGTCGCACATCCGGTCGAAGCTCTTGCCCTGGTCGTTCGGGATCGCGGTGCTCGAACCGTCGGACTCACCCGGCGGCTTGATCCAGGCGTAGGCGTCGATACCCGGCTGCGGGGCCGCGGTCGGGCGCTCCCCGATGCCGGCGCCTGACTGGTTGCACCAGTTGCCGGCGTGGATCCGCCTGTCGATCCGGCCGCCGTTGACGTACGTGTCGACGTCCGTCGTGGCACCCGGGCCGGTGGGACGCGCGGCGCCGCCCCAGCCGTTGCGGGAGGTGTCGATGAGCATGCCGATGCCGGCGTTGAAGCCCACCGAGACCAGTTCGCCACGCAGCGCCTGGGCGAAGGTCAGCTCGTCGACGTAGTTGTTCCAGTCGACCCACTTGGACTGCCGCACGGTGGTGCCGTTGACGGTGTCGGTGACCTTGAAGTTGGGCTCCGACAGGGCGCTGTAGTTCGCCGTGTTGGTGATGAAGCCCTGTACGTCGGCGACGGTGGCGCCGCTGCTGGTCGCCGCTTTCAGGAACTCCTGGGCGGCGGGGACGAAGTTGGAGTCCCAGCCGAGCCAGGCGTGGTGGGCGGCGTCGATGTAGTTGTACGTGTTCGGCAGCGCGCCCAGTTTGGCGAGCGCGTAGCCGACGCCCTTCTCGTAGTTGCCGTTCGCCTTCATCACCGCGCAGGCGTCGGTCGAACCCGCGGTGCCGCCCGCGTTGGTGGTGATGTTGGGCAGCGAGTCCGGCTCGATGATGTTGACGATCCGCAGGCTCGCGTACTTCGGGTCCGCCATGATCGAGGCGATCGGGTCGATGTACTCGGTCTCGTAACGGCCCAGCTCCGTCGGGCCGAGTTCCCCGTTGGAGGCGAGGGCGGCGCAGTCCCGGCCGGGCAGGTCGTAGATGACGAACTCGACGGTGAGCGGCTGCCCCGCCGCCTGTTGCAGCGCGTCGTCGAGGTGGGCCTTGAGTCCCATCGCGCCGTTCACGCCCTGGATGGCGGCGATCCGGTCCAGCCAGACGGCGGTGGACTGGTTGGCGATGGCCTGCCCGCCGTCGGCCGCTGCCTTCGCGGACCACTCCGGGTTGACGTAGCCCTTGGCACCCGCGTACGGGTTGTCGACGCGCTGCCCCGGCGGGGGCGAGGTGGGGGGCGTGGTGGGCGGGGTCGTGGGGGGCGTGGTGGGGGGTGTGGTCGGAGGCGGCGTGGGGGGTGTGGTGGGCGGCGTGGTGCCGGTGCCGCCTCCACCGCAGGTGACGCCGTTCAGGGTGAAGGACGTCGGCGCGGTGTTGGTCCCGCTGTAGGAGGCGTTGAAGCCGAAGTCGGCCGAACCACCGGTGGCCAGCGCCCCGTTGTACGACAGGCTGGCCGCGGTGACGGCCGCACCTGACTGGCTGATCTGGGCGTTCCAGCCCTGGGTGACACTCTGGTTGCCGGCGAACGACCAGCCGACATTCCAACTGGTCAGCGCGTTGCCGGTGTTGGTGACCGTCACCGATGCGGTGAAGCCCGCGTTCCACTGGGTCTGCACGGTGTACTGCACCGAACATCCGGCGGTCGCCGCCGAAGCGGACGTGGTGCTCATCGCGGCCACCACGCCACCGGAGGCGACCACGAGGGCACCTGCGGCCAGTACGGCGGTCCTGCGTCGGACTCTCGAAACTGCCATGTGCGAACGACCTCCATAGGGGGGATGGACCCCGGGGGCGCGACTCATCGCCCGCCCCGCGACGTCAAGGGAGGTGGTGCAGTGGTTCATGGGTCGAGTAACACGCTCGTAATGTGGGAGCGCTCCCATAGTGAGCAGACGGTCTCCCTGTGTCAATGCCTGGCACACGGGAACCGTCAGGGGACGGCATGACGCACCGTCACTTCACCCGTCCGGAGGCGAGGTTGACGCTGACGTACTCCTCGCAGCGGGCCCGGCGACCGGGAGCTGCTACCTGGACGCGGCGCTGACGTACTCCTCACAAGACGCCCGGCAACCAGGACCCGCCGAGGCGCGGCGACGCCTACGCCACGCGCGAGCACCCGCGGCCGAGCCTCTGCGCCCACCCCGAGGCCGGCCCGCCCGCCCTCCGAAGGGAACGTGCCGCGAACGTCGCACGACAGGCACTCCGTCCTGCTCTCCGACTCCCTCCACCGTTCCCCGTGCCCCGTGCCCCGTGCCCCGTTCCCCGTTCCCCGTGCCCCGTGCCCCGTGCCCCGCACCGCGGCCCGCAGGCGCGGGTCCGCCTGGGCGCGGCCGGCCCGCACCCACCGCGCAGCCACTCCCGGCATGGGGCGCCGGCCCGCCGGCAAAACCGCGCTCCCCCACCCCACGGTCCGCCCTACGCAGTAGCCCGCGCGGCCGCCCTTCCCGCCGCGCGGCCGGAGAAGAGGCAGCCGCCCAGGAACGTACCTTCCAGCGATCGGTAGCCGTGCATCCCGCCGCCGCCGAAACCCGCCGCCTCGCCGGCCGCGTAGAGCCCCGGCAGCGGCTCGCCGCGCACCTCCCCCTCCCCCGGCACCAGCACCCGCGCGTCCAGGTCGGTCTCCAGGCCGCCGAGCGACTTGCGGGTGAGGATGTTGAGCCGGACCGCGATCAGCGGGCCCGCCTTCGGGTCGAGCAAACGATGCGGGGACGCGGTCCGGATCAGCTTGTCGCCGAGGTAGTTGCGCGCTCCACGGATCGCGGTGACCTGCAGGTCCTTGGTGTAGGTGTTGGCTATCTCGCGGTCACGCGCCTCGATCTCGCGCCGCAGCTCCCCCTCGTCCAGCAGCCCTTCCCCCGTTATCGCGTTCATCCCCTTGACCAGCGCGCCCAGTTCCCGCTCGACGACGAAGTCGACACCGTGCTGTTTGAACGCCTCGACCGGCCCGGGCGCACCCGGCAGTGCCCGCTTCAGTACCTCACGCACACTCCTTCCGGTCAGATCCGGATTCTGCTCCGAGCCCGACAGCGCGAACTCCTTCTCGATGATCTTCTGGGTGAGGACGAACCACGTGTACTCGTATCCCGTCCGCATGATGTGTTCGAGCGTGCCGAGCGTGTCGAAACCGGGGAAGTACGGCACCGGCAGCCGTTTGCCCGTCGCGTCCAGCCAGAGCGAGGACGGCCCGGGCAGGATCCGTATCCCGTGCCGGGCCCAGATCGGGTTCCAGTTCTCGATGCCCTCGGTGTAGTGCCACATCCGGTCGCCGTTGATCCCGGAAGCGCCGGCCGACTCGGCGATCCCCATCATCAGGCCGTCCACATGCGCCGGAACCCCGGACAGCAGTTTCTTCGGCGCGGTGCCAAGCCGCTCCGGCCAGGCGGCGCGGACCAGTTCGTGATTGCCGCCGATGCCTCCGCTTGTGACGATCACAGCCTGCGCCGCGAGCGTGAACTCCCCTTCCGTCTCGCGGGAACTGGCCTGCCCGCGCTCGATGTCGCTGGGCACCAGAACCTCGCCGGTCACACCGTCGACCGCGCCGGCGGTCTTCGTCAGGCCGGTCACCCGATGCCGGAAGCGCAGCTCCACCCGGCCTTGGGCGACCGCCTCCCGCACCCGCCGTACGAAAGGAGCCACCACGCCGGGCCCGGTGCCCCAGGTGATGTGGAAGCGGGGCACGGAGTTGCCCGGGCCGGTCGCGTGGAAGCCGCCGCGCTCCGCCCAGCCGACCACCGGGAAGAACTTCACGTCCCGCTCACGCAGCCAGGCCCGCTTCTCGCCCGCGGCGAAGTGCACGTATGCCTCCGCCCAGCGGCGCGGCCAGTGGTCCTCGGGCCGGTCGAAGCCCGCAGTGCCCAGCCAGTCCTGGAGCGCCAGCTCCGTACTGTCCTTGATCCGCATCCGCCGCTGCTCGGGCGAGTCCACCAGGAAGAGCCCGCCGAACGACCAGAACGCCTGCCCGCCCAGCGACACCTCCGGCTCCTGCTCGACCAGGATCACCTTCCGGCCTGCCTCGGCCAGCTCCGCGGTCGCGACCAGCCCGGCCAGTCCCGCCCCCACCACCACCACGTCCGCGTCCATCGGCCCGCTCCTCCCGGTCCCCGCCTACCCGTCAGTAGCACGTTACGCGAACGTGCCCCCGCCAGGTCAGTGGTCGGCAGCAGACCTGTGGACAACTCCGCCCTGTGGATAACTTCGAGCAAGATCCGCAGCGCAGGCCCTACGCTGTTCGCCATGTCCGCAACCGCGCCCCGCGTCCGATTCGCCCCGTCCCCCACCGGCATGTTCCATGTCGGCGGAGCCCGTTCCGCCCTCTACAACTGGGCGGTCGCCCGACAGTCCGGCGGCACCTTCGTGCTGCGCATCGAGGACACCGACGCGGCCCGCAACAAGCCGGAGTGGATCGACGGCATCATCAGTGCGCTTGCCGCCATCGGCATCTCCGCGGCGGACCCGCATTTCGAGGGCCCCTACTTCCAGTCCGCGGAGGCCGGCCGCCACCGCGAGGCATCGCTTTCCCTCTTCGCAGCGGGGCGCGCGTACTACTGCGACTGCACCCGTGAGGCGCTGGCCGAGCGCACCGGCTCCCAGCACCTGGGTTACGACGGCTTCTGCCGCGACCGCGGCCTGCCGTACGAGCCCGGGCGGGCCCTGCGGTTCCGTACCCCCGATGAGGGCGAGACGGTCGTCGTCGACCTGATCCGCGGCGAGCCTTCCTTCCCCAACAGCGCGATCGAAGACTTCGTGATCGCCCGCGGCGACGGCTCCCCGGTCTTCCTGCTCGCCAATGTCGTGGACGACCTGGACGAGGGCATCACCGAGGTCATCCGCGGCGAGGAGCACCTGTCCAACACCCCCAAGCAGCAGCTGCTCTGGCAGGCGCTCGGCGCGGTGCCCCCGGTGTGGGCTCACCTGCCGGTCATCGTCAACGAGAAGCGGCAGAAGCTCTCCAAGCGGCGCGACAAGGTCGCCCTGGAGGACTATCTCGCCGAGGGGTATCTCCCGGAGGCCATGGTCAACTACCTGATGCTGCTGGGCTGGGGACCGGGCGGCGACCGCGAGATCCTGCCTTACGAGGAACTCGAACAGCTCTTCCGTATCGAGGACGTCAACGGCTCGTCGGCCTTCTTCGACATCAAGAAGCTGACCGCCTTCAACGGCGAGTACATCCGTGCCCTCTCCCCGTCGGCTTTCATCGCCGCCTGCACCCCTTGGCTGACCGGCCCCGATGTCCCCTGGCCCGCCTCCTCCTACGACCAGGCGGTCTTCGAGTCGGTCGCCCCGCTGGCCCAGACCCGGATCGCGGTCCTCTCGGAGATCACCGCGTACGTCGACTTCCTCTTCCTGCCTGAGCCGGCCCATGACGAGGCGTCCTGGGCGAAGGCGATGAAGGAGGGGGCGCTGCCACTGCTCCGGGACGCGGCAGCGGCCTTCTCCGCCGTGTCCGAGTGGACTCCGGAGCAGCTGAAGGAGGCACTGGAGTCGGTGGCGGCGGCCCACAACCTGAAACTGGGCAAGGCACAGGCCCCGATCCGGGTCGCCACCATGGGCCGCACCGTCGGCCTGCCGCTCTTCGAGTCCCTGGTGGCGCTCGGCCGCGAGCGGACGCTGACCCGCCTGGCGGCGGCGGAGCAGTGCCTGGCGACGCAGGGCTGAAGGGAAAGGCGGCTAGCGGGGCCGCCGTTCCGGCTCCCACACACTCAACCGGCGCGTCGTCTCCCGCACCAGACGGCCGCAGAAGGTGTCGATCCGCAGCCACCGCGGATCGACACCTGCCAGGTCGCCGCCCGGTCCGGTCAGTGACGCCCACCGAGTCCGCCACTCCACGTCGTCCGGTGTCTCGAAGACCACCCGCCACTGCCCCGGTCCTGCCGGGGGCGCCGATGCCTCGCGCCGCCGCCGCTTCCTCTTCCCCTGTCCAGGCACACGCCGAGCCTTCCACCTGGCGGGGCGCACAGACAGCACAATGGTGCGCCGCGGGGGCGCAACAGCCGGTGAAAAGTTGCTGCCACGCCGACCGCCCCGAACCATGGGAGGGGTGAGCGATGCCGCATACCTCCGGTTCCCGCACCTGTACGGCGATCTGCTCTGCTTCGCCGCCGAGGACGACATCTGGGTGGCTCCGCTGGGGCCGCCCGGCGGGTCGCCGGGGCGCGCCTGGCGGGTGACGGCCGACCGTACGAGGGTCGGCATACCGCGCTTCTCCCCCGACGGCACGACCATCGCCTTCACCACCTGGCGCAGCCTCGACCCCGAGGTGTACCTCGTGCCGGTGGACGGCGGCACCCCTCGCCGCCTCACCTACTGGGGCAGCTCCGACACCCGCGTGTGCTCATGGACCCCGGACGGCCAGGTGCTGGCCGTGTCGTCGCACGGTCAGCCGTTCGCGTACCACAGCTGGGCGCACAGCGTCCCGATCGAGACCGAGTGCGGCCCCGGCGGGCCCCTGCCCTGGGGTCCGGTCTCCGACATCGCCGTGCACGACTGCGACGACGGCGAACGCCGCACCCTGCTGCTCACCGGCACCCCGCCGCACGAGCCGCACGCCTGGAAGCGCTACCGCGGCGGCGCCACCGGCCGCCTGTGGCTGCACGGCGAACGGCTCGTCCCCGACCTGCCCGGCCACCTCTCCTCCCCGATGTTCGTGGCCGGCCGGATCGCCTTCCTCTCCGACCACGAGGGCATCGGCAACCTCTACTCCTGCCGCCACGACGGCACCGACCTGCGCCGCCACACCGACCACGCCGACTTCTACGCCCGCAGCGCCGCCACCGACGGGGAGCGCGTGGTCTACCAGTGCGCGGGAGCGCTGTGGGTGGTCGAGGACCTGGCTGCGCCCGACGTCCGGCCGCGCCGGCTGGAACTGCGGCTCGGCGGCCCGCGCAGCGGCCGCCGCGCGTACCAAGTGCCGGCCGCGGCGAATCTCGACGGCCTCGCCATGGACCGCACAGGACGGGCCAGCGCGGTCTGCGTACGCGGCAGCCTCTACTGGCTCACCCACCGCGACGGCCCGGCCCGTACCCTCTCCGACGTGCCCGGCGCCCGGGTACGGCTGCCCGAGATGCTGGGCGACACCGGCCTGGTCGCGTACATCACGGACGCGGAGGGCGAGGACGGCATCGAACTCGCCCACCTGCCGGGCCGCGCCTCGCGCGCTCTCACCCGCGAGCTGGAGGAGACCGACGACGTACCGCCCCGCTCGGGGTCGGCCGACGGCCAGGCGTCCGGTGCCACCGCTCCGTCCGGCGTCCCGGTGGGGGCGGGCGCGAGGACAGGGTCGACCCGGTGGGGATCCGACGGCCGGCCCGAGGTGCGCCGCAGCGACGACGGCGAACCGGTGGAGCCGGGCGACGCCCCGCCGCACCGGCCGCCGCTCGATCTTCCCGGCAGCCGTCGCCCGGCGCCGGCCGCCGGATCACCGGCGGCGGATGTCACCTTCGCGGGTGACGGCCTCTACGTCGCTGACGACTCCTGCGTCCGCCTCGCCTCCGGCAAACTCGGCCGCGTCCTGGAACTGGTCTCCTCACCCGACGGCGACACCCTGGCGGTGGCTTCCCACGACGGGCGGCTGCTCCTGGTCACCACCGGCGAAGGCGAATCATCGCAAGAGGGATCGTCGTACGGTATGCCGGAAAGTGGCGTCGATGAGACGGGTGACATCGACACCGCCGATCGCACCATCCGATCGTCGGCCGAAGGCGCCCCCGGCAGCGTCGTCGAGCTCATCCGCTCCACCAACGGCCCCGTCCGCGACCTCGCCTTCTCTCCCGACTCCGCGTGGATCACGTGGTCGCACCCGGGCGTCGGCCGTTCGCTGCGTTCCATCAAGATCGCCCGACTGGCCGACCGTACGATCATCGACGTCACCAATGGCCGTTTTGAAGATGAGCAGCCTGTCTTCACCCGGGACGGCCGCTACCTCGCCTTCCTCTCCTGGCGCGGCTTCGACCCGGTGTACGACGTTCATACCGGCGACCTGTCGTTCCCTCTCGGCTGCCGCCCTTACCTCGTGCCGCTCAACTCGGCGACGCCCTCCCCGTTCGCGCTCCGTGTCGAGGGCAGCCCGGTCGGCGGCGGCCTCGACCCTGTCGAGGGCATCGGCGACGGCCCAGTGGTGGTCGAGGCCGAGGGTCTGCCGAGCAGGGTCACGCCCTTTCCCGTTCCCGCGTCGAAATACAGCTCGCTCGAACCCGTCCAGGGCGGTCTGGTCTGGCTGCGCTGGCCGATCTCCGGCGCCCTCGGCGAGACCTTCGTCAACCCGACCGACCCCTCCTCCCGCCCGACCCTGGAGTTCTTCAGCCTGGGCAAAGCCAAGCGGACCGAACTCGTTCATCACATGGACTGGTATGCGGTCAGCGGTGACGGCTTTCGCCTGGCCGTCTACGACGAGGGTGAACTCGCCGTGCTGCCGGCCACCGAACGCGGCGACGACGACTCCACCGTCTATGTCGACATGCGCCGCATCCTGCACGAGGTCGAACCCACCGCGGAGTGGCGCCAGGCGTACGCCGAGGCCGGCCGGCTGACCCGCGACTACTTCTGGGCGCCCGACATGTGCGGCGTGGACTGGCCGGCGATCCTCGACCAGTACCGGCCGCTGGTCGAACACGTCTCCACCCCCGATGAGTTCGCCGACCTGCTGCGCGAGGTCCTCGGTGAACTCGGCACCTCCCACGCCTACGTCCAGCCCGCCCGCCGCAACGAAGGCCCGCCCCACTACCAGCGCCCCATCGGCCTGCTCGGCGCCGACTTCCAGCACAACAAGGACGGCTCGTGGACGGTCGCCCGGATCCTGCCGGGTGAGTCCTCGGACTCCAAGGCCCGGTCCCCGCTGGCCGGCACCGGCATCCGCGAGGGCGCGGTCCTCACCCATGTCGACGGGCGTCCGGTCAACCCGCACGCGGGCCCGTACCCGCTGCTGGCCGGCGCCGGGGGCACCACCGTCGAGCTGACGTTCACTCCTCCGGGTGGCCGCGGCGCACCCCGCCGGGTCGCGGTGGTGCCACTGGTCGACGAACGCCCGCTGCGCTACCAGCACTGGGTCGCCCGCCGCCGCACCGTCGTCCGCAACCTCAGCGGCGGCCGCTGCGGCTACCTCCACATCCCTGACCTCGGCGGCTCCGGCTGGGCCCAGTTCAACCGCGACCTGCGCAAGGAGGTCGCCTTCGACGCACTGATCGTCGACGTCCGCGGCAACGCGGGCGGCAACATCAGTGAACTGGTCATCGAGAAACTCACCCGCAAGGTGCTCGGCTGGGACCTCACCCGCAACGCCCAGCCCGTCTCCTATGCCAGCAGCGCTCCCCGCGGCCCGGTGGTCGCCATCGCCGACGAAGCCACCAGCTCCGACGGCGACATGATCACCGCCGCGTTCAAACTCCTCGGTCTCGGGCCGGTGGTCGGCCTGCGTACGTGGGGCGGCGTCGTCGGGATGACCGGCCGTCACCGGTTGGGCGACAATACGGTCATCACCGTGCCGATGAACGCGGCCTGGTTCGACGCCTACGGCTGGTCGGTCGAGAACCACGGCGTCGCCCCCGACATCGAAAGCCTTCGCAGCCCGCTGGACTGGGCCGAGGGCCGTCACGGCCAGCTGGACGTCGCCGTCCGCACCGCTCTCGACCTGCTCGCCGAACACCCCGCGGCGGTCCCCCCGGACCTCTCCACCCGCCCCAACCGCGCCCGCCCACCGCTTCCGCCGCGCTGACGAGCGCACGGGTGAACGGGTGAACGGGTAAGGGGCACCCCTCCTTGAGGGGTGCCCCTTACTGCTGCTTACGGCTGTGCGGTCCGCCGGAACGACCGGGCGGCGCTCAGCCGGTCACAGCCCCTGGACGTAGTACGGGGACACCGACATCCAGCCGTTCCCGCGCGCACCGTTGAGGCGTCCGGTCGAGGACTCCGCGAGGGTGTACCAGGAGTCCACGTAGTCGGCGTCGTTGGTGTACCAGGAGGACGGGATGGCGGCGAGGATCGCGTCCACCAGCGGGATGTAGGCGCCCTGGTCGGTGATGGTGAGCAGGGCGTCGGCGAGCGCCTTGGCCAAGGTGGCGTAGTTGGTGTCGCCGTCGTCCTCCATCATCACGACGTCGGCCAGGTTGTACTTGTACGAGGACCAGTTGACGAGGATCTGGTTCGGGTAATAGGTGGTGTGGTCGTTGTCCAGGTACGGCATGTCGACGGTGTCCACGCGCACCTTGCCGTCGAGCCCGAAGCCGCTGACGATCGAGAAGATCTCGGCGTCGCCGAGGATCCACGGCTCCTCGTCGTCATTGAGGTACACCGAGTCGACGCGGGTGGTCCAGAAGCCGTCGGTGTTCGGCGTGACGGTGGCGGGTGCGGCCAGACCGGCTTTGGTGAACGCCTTGTCGACCTGCGCGAGACCGGCGGACACGGCCTTCGTCACGTCGATGTCCACCACGTAGACCGCCTGCCGCGGCGCGGTGCGCGCACTGAGGGTGTGGGTGCGGCCGGAACTGTCGTACGCGGTGACGGTCGCCGAGGAGTCGTCGTCGGCGGCGACCGCCACCAGCGGCGCGGCGTCCCGGGTGAGCGTCTTCCGCATCGAGTCGGTGCCCAGCCGCAGCCGCAGCAGCGAACCGGCGGCCGGGTCGAGGCCCTTGGCGGTGGCGATACGGCGGTCGGCGCCGGCGACCGCGGAGTTGAGTCCGGCGGGCGCGGCGGTACGGGCGGCGAGTACGCCGAGGTCCACCTGGTCCGAGCCGAGCGCCGCGGTACGCACCTGGGCGCGCCAGGCCGGGTCGGCGAGTGAGGCGGCCAGGGCGCGCGCGGCGGCGGTCTCGATGCCTGCGACGGTGCCGGCCTTGCCCGGTGCGGGGGTTGAGGCATGGGCGGCGGGCAGGGCCATGCCTTGGACGGCGAGGGTGGACACGGCACAGAGGGCAAGGGCGATGGCGGCGCGCCGGGTGGCGGTGAGCTGCACGGAGGATCCTCCTGGAGGCATGCCGCGTCCGCGTCGTGGGCGGTGGGGCGGCGGTTGAGGGGCGTTCAGGTGGAGCCGGATCTATGCGGGTAGACACCCGCACCGCCAAATGATGTCCGTAACATGCCAACCGCCGCAAGACCCGCAGACGAAGAAGGGGCACCCCTCATCAGGGATGCCCCTTCCCGTGTCACGGTGTTCGCCCGACGTCAACGCATGCGTCGCGCCGGCGACCGCTCAAGAGGACGTCAGGCCAGGCTGCCCCGCTCGTCGGACTCGGAGTCCATGCCATCGCGCATGTCGTCGTCGAAGTCGGAGCGACGCTCGCGGCCGTCCCGCTGCTCGTCACGGTCCCGCTGGGGGCGGTCCGCACCGGCAGCCTTGCCGCGCTTGTTGCCGAGAGCGTCCTTGGCCTTCTCGGCGACGTCGTCGGCCTGGTCCTTGAACTGGTCGAAGTTACCCATCGTGACTCCTCCTGGAGTATTGGGGGGATGGGGTCTCGACAAGATTTACATGACGGGATGACCCTCGCATCTTGGGAGAATAACCCCAGGTCAGCGAGTGATTACAGTTACGGAGTGTGATGAACGGACGATCGTGCCGCCTCATCCGCCGCCCCGCCGCTGCCGACCAGACCGCGCCGCACACCCGCACTGCGCGCCAGCGCGGGCTGCGCGCGCCGCATTTCGCGCCGGCCCATCGCCCCGCCGGTCAACGACGGCAGCAAGCCCCGCACCGGCTGCATCCCGCGCAGCCACCACTGTCCGTAAACATGAGGTGATCGTCTGATGATCCCGGCGGCGATCCGCTCGACGGCCGGCTCCAGCGGATAGGTGCGGTTGGCCGGCCACGGCAGCTTCGCGCGCATCTCTCGCAACGCCTCGTCCTGGTCCGCGCCGCGCACCATGTCGGTGTCGGTCCAACTGAGGTATCCGACGCCCACCGTGACGCCCAGGTGGCCGACTTCCGCCCGCAGACTGTGCGCGAACGCCTCGACTCCCGACTTGCTCGCGCAGTAGGCCGCCATCAGCGGCGCGGGGGTGATCGCCGCGAGTGATGCGATCTGCAGAAGATAGCCATGTGAGGTGATCAGTGCGGGCAGGAAGGCGCGGGCGGTGGCGATGCTGCCCAGCAGGTTGACCTGGATCACCCGGTCGAAGGCGTCCGGGTCGGAGTCGAGAAAGGGGCCGCCGGTGGCGACACCGGCGTTGGCGACCACCGCATCGATCCGGCCGAACCGTTCGACAACCTCCGCGGCAACCCGCGCCAACGCCTCTCGGTCGGTGACATCCGCTGTCCAGCAGGCGGCGTCCGGGCCGAGCGACGCGGTGACGTTCTTCAGTTCATCGGGTTCCAGACCCACCAACGCCAACCGGGCGCCCCGTGCGGCGAGTTTGCGGGCCAGCAACGCACCCACCCCACGAGCCGCGCCGGTGACCACCACGACCTGACCGCTCAACGATGATCCGCTCATACGCTCTTCTCCTCCGCTACCGCCGCGGGCACATCGGTCTCGGTCGCATCAGCCGACGATCCGGCGGTCAGATGAACGGCCACCAGGTCCCGTACGGCCCGCGCGACGGCCGGCGGGTCCTCGATCGGAGTCATGTGACCGAGTCCGGGCAACTCGGTCAGGCCGGTCAGCTGCGGCAGAGCCGCGGCCATCCCGCGGGCATGCACCTGAGGGGTGAGCTTGTCGGCGGTCCCGACCAGGATCGCGGTCGGTGCCTCGATGGCCGCCAACTCGACGTCCAGATCCAGTACGGCGAGCACCCGTCCCCACGCCGCCCGCTGCCCCGCCCGGCACGCGTGCACGATGCGCGCGGTGAAGTCCACCAGCTCGGGCGTCGAACCCGCGCCCAGGATCCCGTACTTCAGCGCCGCCCTCGACAACCGCGTCACCCGTCCGAGTGGCATGCGCGACACCAGCAACTGCCGGTGGAAGAGACTGCGCAGCCGGCGTGACCTGAATCGTGGCGGCAGTACCTCCGTTGCCCCCAGCAGGCCGCCGCTGCCGGTGCTGGCGAGCAGCACCGCGGCCGTCCGGTCACGTACCGCCGCCCGCCCGGACGCCGCCATGATCGTCATACCGCCCATGGAGTGGCCGGCCAGCACGACGCGCTCACCCTCGGGGACCACGGCTTCCAGTACGGCTTGAAGATCATCGGCCAGGACACCAGTGCCATACCCCCTGCGGGTGGCCGGCGCGGCGCTGCGACCGTGCCCACGCTGGTCGTAGGCGACAATCCGATGATCGTCGGCCAGCAGCCTGACGACCGGCGCCCAGAAGAGCGTTGAACACGTCCACCCGTGCGACAGCACGACAGTCGGACCATCGGCCCGCCCGTACTCCTCGACATGGATGCGCGTTCCGTCGGCCGACACCACGGTCAGTTCACGCCGGGCCGGCACCGCCTCGTAACGCAGAGTCATGACGCCACCTTCACCACACGGTCGGCCACCGCGACCGGCGCCAGCACCTCGTACTCCGACAGTTTCAGCCGCCTCGTCGCCCGCCGGAACTCCGCGGTGGTACCCGGCCACGCCGTCGTATTGCGCCCATTGGCGTCGAGGTACCAGCTCTTGCACCCACCGGTGTTCCACACGGTGCGCACGATCCGGCGCTGCAGTTCGGCGTTCCACGCGTTCACCGCCGCCGGCTTGGCGTGCAGGGCGCCGGCGCCCGTACGCGCCAGCGTCCGCAGGTAGTCGGCGACGTAATTGAGCGACGATTCGATCATCAGAATCATCGAGCTGTTCCCGAGACCGGTGTTCGGTCCGATGATGAACAGAAGATTGGGAAATCCGTCGACCGTACAACCGCGCAGCGCCGCCATGCCGTTCTTCCAGTGCTCGCTGAGCGAACGGCCGTCCGCACCGATGACCCGGTCACCGATCGGCATATCAGTGACATGGAAGCCCGTTCCGAAGATGATCGCATCGACTTCCCGCTCCGTGCCGTCCGCCGTCACCACCGACGACCCGCGCACCTCGGTCAGCGCGGAGGTGACCACCTCGGTGTTCGGCTGGGCGAGCGCCGGATAGTAGGTGTTGGACAGCAGGATGCGCTTGCAGCCGATGGTGTAGTCGGGGGTCAGCCGCGCCCGCAGCACCGGGTCCTTGATGGCGCGCCGCAGATGGCCGCGGGCGATCCCCTCGGCCACCTTCATCAACTGCGGCCGCTTCACAAAAGCGCCCACCTGGAACTCCCTGATCAGCCACAGAAGCCCGCGCCGCGCCTTCGCCGACCCCGGCACCGTCGCGTGCAGCCACCGCTCGGCCGCCCCGATCGGCCGGTCGGCGCGCGGCATCACCCAGGGCGGGGTGCGCTGGATGACCGTCAGTTGCTCCACCTCCGGCTGGATCGCCGGCACGATCTGGATCGCCGAAGCACCCGTACCGACCATCGCGACCCGCTTGCCCCGCAGATCGAAGTCGTGGTCCCAGCGCGAGGAGTGGAAGACCCGGCCGGGAAAGTCCTCGATCCCCGGTACATCCGGAACCTTCGGATCGGAGAGGGGCCCGGTCGCCGACACCAGCACGTCCGCGGTCAGTTCGCCGGCCGCCGTCTCCAGGCGCCAGCGCTGCGCGCCGGAGTCCCACCGTGCCTGCCGTACCTCCGCGCCGAAGCGCAGGTGCGGCCGCAGCCCGAAGGTGTCGGTCACCCTTTCGAGGTAGTCGCGGATGTACTCCTGCCCGGAGAAGGCACGGGGCCACTCGGGGTTGGGTGCGAAGGAGAACGAGTAGAGGTGCGAGGGCACGTCGCAGGCACAGCCGGGGTAGTCGTTGTCGCGCCAGGTGCCGCCCACCGCGTCGGCGCGCTCCAGGATCACGAAGTCGGTGATCCCTTCCCGGCGGAGCCGGACCCCGGCCCCAAGACCGCCGAAGCCGGACCCGATCACCGCCACCCGTACGTGTTCGATGTCGCCGTCCACTGGCACCGCCCTTCGTCGCTTCTTCGCGCCGTCCGCGTCCCGTGCCGGCGTCCCACCGGCAGCCACTCATACAATCGCGCCAGCAATCACTGGCACGGTCGTACAGTCGGACTGTAGGGCAGATGGGTTACCCGCGGTAGAGGCCGGACCGGATTGCCTACCGCCGAGTAGGCGCCACCCGCCCGCCGGCCTCGGCGGGGGCAAGAAGGAGCGCAGGAGGAGCGCAGGAGGAACCGTTTCCGCACCGCATAGGGTGACCACGTGGACCACAACGGCACCGACGAGCACCACCCCGCCCAGGGACCCGCCGACGGGGCCACTCCCCGTGAGTACCGCGTGGAAGAACTCGCCGAAGCCGCCGGCCTCCCCGTCCGCACCCTCCGCTTCTACCGCGAACGCCGCCTCCTGCCGCCCCCGCGCCGCGAAGGCCGCATCGCCTGGTACTCCGAAGCCCACCTCGCCCGGCTGCGCACTATCGCCGCCCTGCTGGACCGCGGCCACACCCTCGGCGGCATCGCCGAACTCATCGCCGCCTGGGAGAACGGCCGCACCCTCGACGGCGTCGCCGAGCTCCTCGGCCTGGAAGGCGCCCTCGCCACCCCCTGGTCCGACGAGACCCCGGTAAGGCTCACCCCACAGGAGCTCGCCGCTTACTTCAGCGAGGACGAGGGCAGCACCGACGCACTGGATCAGCCCGTCCGGCCGGCCGGCGACATCAGCCCGGAGAACCTCACCACCGCCCTGAAACTCGGCTACATCGCCGTCGACGGCGAAAACGTCGTCCATGTCAGCCGCCGCCTGCTGGACGCCTCCGCCGCCCTTGTCCGCGAAGGCGTGCCCCTGTCCGCGGTCCTCGCCGCCGGCCAGGACGTACGCGCCCACGTCGACGCACTCGCCGAACTGTTCACGCAAGTCATCAAGGTCCACGTCCTAGGACCCCTGGACGCCCTGCCGCCGGGCGAGGCGCACCGGATCTCCGGGTCGCTGCAGCGCCTGCGCCCGCTGGCGAAGAACATCGTGGACGCCGAGATGTCGCTGGCGATGGACCGCCGGGTACGCGCCGAGATCGACGCCTGGATGCGGTCACGGGCCGAGCCGGCCCCGCCGGACGGGCAATGATCCCCCACCCCGCGCATTCCGCGGCCCGACCTGCAAGAGTGGAGGTGCCGTAACCATGACAGCGAGGTCGTCCTCACCGGACCCGGAGGTTCCCGTGCAAGAGCCCAACGACGCCGGCGCCGAACACGCCATCCTCGGCCGGATCAGCAAGATGGTCGCCGACGAGAAGATCCTGCGTGAGCTGCTCTCCGACGGTGGCATCGACGGGGAGACGGAGAAGGAGCGCCTGGCCGCCCTGGAACGCGAACTCGACCAGTGCTGGGACCTGCTGCGGCAGCGTCGCGCCCTGACCGACGCGGGCGAGGACCCGGGCGCCGCGCGCGTACGCCCCGCCTCGACCGTGGAGAACTACCGGTCGTGAGCGCCGGGGAGAAGCCGCAGGTCACCATTACCGACGCCCCGGCTGAACACCGGTACGAGGCCACGGTCGGCGACAAGCTCGCCGGGTACGCCGCCTATCTGCGCGCCCCGCAGCTGATCGCCTTCATCCACACCGAGGTCGAGGACGCCTACGAGGGTCAGGGCGTCGGCTCCGCGCTGGCCCGCGGCGCCCTGGACGAGGCCCGCGCCCAGGGACTGCGGGTGGTCGCGATCTGCCCGTTCTTCGAAGGCTGGATCGAGCGCCACCCCGAGTACCAGGACCTGCTCTACGAAGCCGCCAGCCAGGTCACCGACTAGGAAGCGGCCCGGGGCCGCGAGAGCGCCCCGGGCCCGCCGACCGCACCACCGCTGAGCTCCATGTCGGATTTCCGCCAGCGCAGCTCCCTGACGACGCGCGATGCTGGTGGGGTGCATACGGACTTCGACGCCTGCGTCCGCGCTGTCCAGTCGAAGGACGCCCGTTTCGACGGGTGGTTCTTCACGGCGGTGCTCACCACCCGCATCTACTGCCGGCCCAGCTGCCCCGTCGTGCCGCCGAAGGTCCGGAACATGACCTTCTACCCGAGTGCGGCGGCGGCCCAGCAAGCCGGTTTCCGCGCCTGCAAGCGCTGCCGCCCCGATGCCAGCCCCGGCTCCCCGCAGTGGAACGAGCGCGCCGACCTGGTCGCCCGCACCATGCGGCTGATCGCCGACGGCGTGGTCGACCGCGACGGCGTACCGGGCCTCGCCGCCCGCATCGGTTACAGCGAACGCCAGATCGAGCGCCAACTGCTCGCCGAACTCGGCGCCGGCCCGCTCGCCCTGGCCAGGGCGCAGCGCGCCCAGACCGCCCGGCTGCTGATCGAGACCACCACGATGCCCATGAGCGAGATCGCCTTCGCGGCCGGATTCGCCAGCATCCGCACCTTCAACGACACCGTGCGCGAGGTCTTCGCCCTGTCCCCGACCGAACTGCGCGCCCGGGTCGCCAAGGGCCGCCCGGCGGCAGCCAGCGGCATGATCACGCTGCGGCTCCCGTTCCGCCGGCCGCTCACCCCCGACAACCTCTTCGGCCACCTCGCCGCCACCGCCGTACCCGGCGTGGAGGAATGGCGCACGGGCGCGTACCGCCGCACGCTGCGCCTCCCGCACGGCCCCGGCGTCGTGGCGCTGCGGCCGCAGCCCGACCACATCGCGTGCCAACTGTGGCTGGCCGACTGGCGCGACCTGGCGCAGGCGATCAGCCGCTGCCGCCGGATGCTGGACCTGGACGCCGATCCCACGGCCGTGGACGCCCTGCTGTCGGCCGACCCGGTACTCGCCCCCCAGATCGCCAAAGCGCCCGGCAGACGGGTCCCCAGGGTCGCGGACGGGCCGGAATTCGCGGTACGCGCGGTGCTCGGCCAGCAGATCTCCACCGCGGCGGCCCGCACCCACGCGGGCCGGCTGGTGGCCGCGTACGGCGAACCGGTCACCGACCCGGCCGGCGGCCTCACCCACCTCTTCCCCTCCCCCGCCGCGCTCGCCGAGCACGACCCGAAGGAACTCGCGATGCCGCAGACCCGCCGCGACACGCTGGCAGCGCTGCTACGGGCTCTGGTGGACGGTGAACTGGACCTCGATGTGGGCAGCGACTGGGAACGGGCCCGGGAACAGCTCAAGACGCTGCCCGGCTTCGGACCCTGGACCGTCGAGACGATCGCGATGCGCGCGCTCGGCGACCCGGACGCGTTCCTCCCCACGGACCTGGGGATCCGCCACGCCGCCCGCGACTTGGGCCTTCCGACCACGCCGGCGGCGCTGCTCAGGCACTCCGCCGCCTGGCAGCCGTGGCGCTCCTACGCCACGCAATACCTGTGGGCGACCGGCGACCATCCCGTCAACTTCCTGCCTCCGGACGACAGCCCGGACGAGAACCCGGACGAGGACCCGAACGACAACCCGAACGAGAACATCGCCTCCTATGGCGCCGAGCAGGGGCCCGCCCCGGCCTCGGCACCCGCCAAACCGCGTGACACGAAAGGCGCTTCACGATGACGACCACCGTCCAGACTTCGGTGGACAGCCCCTGCGGCCCCCTGACCCTGGTCGCAAAGGACGGCAGACTCGCCGGCCTCTACATGACCGACCACCGCCACCGTCCTGCCCTGGAGACCTTCGGCCCGCGGATCACCCCCGGCGAACTCCCGGTCTTCGCGGCCGTGTCGGAGCAGTTGACGGCCTACTTCGCCGGCGATCTCACCACCTTTGACGTCAGACCGGCCTTCGCGGGAACGCCGTTCCAGCAGCGCGTCTGGTCGGCACTGAGCGACATCCCGTACGGCGAGACCGTCTCGTACGGCCGGCTCGCCGCGTTGCTGGGGCAGCCGGGTGCCTCCCGGGCGGTGGGTCTGGCCAACGGCAAGAACCCGATCAGCATCATCGTGCCCTGCCACCGGGTGGTCGGTGCCAACGGGAGCCTGACGGGCTACGGCGGCGGCCTGGAGCGCAAGCGGTGGCTGCTGGACTTCGAGCGGGGCAGCACCCAGCAGACGCTGATCTGACGCCCTTGGACCAGGCACAGGCACCGTGGGACCGGCGCCGGAGGCTGTCACGGCGCTGCGGCGCCCCTTGCCGCGGGTCTAGGACGACAACTGGAGCGCGGGGACGACCACCGCATCGATGTACCGGTGGCTGTACGCCGGATCGGGGTCGATGCCTTCGATGATCGAACGCGCCAGCGCGCCGCCGAAGAGCATGTGCGGCACGAAATCGCGGGCCGGGTTGTCCGCGGCCAGTTCCCCGCGGTCCACGGCGCGCTGCACCAGGACACGGAAGCTCACCAGTTCCGGCTCGATGAGCAGTTCGCGCAGGGCGCGGAAGAGGTCATCGTTCTGGAAGGCGGCGTGCGCGAGGCCCCGCATCAGCTCCTGGTCGCGCTTGATGTCGCTCTCGTCGTGGCAGCGGACAAGTTCGTGCAGGTCACCGGCGAGCGTCCCGGTGTCGATGTCGGCGGGGGACACCGGCTTGTGGTGGCGCAGCGCGGTGGCGACGAGTTCCGGCTTGCCCTTCCACTGACGGTAGAGGGTGGCTTTGCTGGAGCGGGTACGGGCGGCGACGGCATCCATCGTCAGGGCCTCGTAGCCGACCTCGCGCAGCAGCTCTACGACCGCCTCGTAGAGTTCCCGCTCACGTTCGGGGGTCAGGCGGCTGCGGCGCGCGGCGGTTGTCTCCGGCGACATGTCCTGTCCTCCCGTTCGGCTGTGGTGGACGCCGCTGTCGAAACGGTGTCGTACACCTAGAGGGTAGACGGCCCACGATCGAAACGCCACCGTTTCGATCGTGGGCCGTCTCACATGCTCACAAAGGAACCGCGGGCAGCCCGGTGGCCTCCCCCACAGCTGCCGCTCAGGCAGGAAGCGCGAGCGCGTGCCCGGTGTGGTCGGCCTTCGCCCGCAGATAACGGACATTGGACTCCGAGACGTGCACACCGGTCGGCACCTGCTCGATCACCGCGGTGCCGAGCGCGACGAGTTGCCGGGTCTTGTCCGGGTTGTTGGTCAGCAGCCGGGCCTGCCGCACCCCCAGCGCGGCTAGCATCTGCGCGGCGGCGGTGTAGTCCCGCTCGTCCTCACCACGCCCCAGGGCCCGGTTCGCCTCATAGGTGTCGAGGCCCTGGTCCTGCAGCGCATAGGCGTCGAGTTTGGCGTACAGACCGATCCCGCGGCCTTCCTGCCGCAGATACAGCAGGTAGCCACCGGTCTCCGCGATGAGTTCCACCGCCTCACGCAACTGCGGCCCGCAGTCGCACCGCTCGGACCCGAACACGTCCCCCGTCAGGCACTCGGAGTGCGGCCGCACCAAGGGCGTCCCAGCCGCCTCGTACGCACCCAGCCCGAACGCCAGGTGCTCCTTGCCGTCCACCAGTCCGGTGAAGGTGAACACATCAGCGGTCGTCCCCCACCCGTCGGCGAACCGCAGCGGCACGCGGACCTTGGTACGGATGCCGGCAGCCGGCAGGGCGGCGGCCACCGAGTCATTGCTTGCGTCAGCGGACATGAAGGACCCCCTCGTAAGATCTTGAAACATCAAGCTCTTCGGACAATCCGATCATTTCCACCACCACACTCTGTGGCCCAGGTCACACGATGATCACCTGATCCGACCATGTTTCGGAAGGACTTGAGGGGGTTCCGTCCCTCGGCCCCTTTGATGCGAACGAGCTGCCTCTCCGGCTGCCGCACACGGCCCCACCCCGACGCCGGCCCTGCCTGCCTGCCTGCCGGAACGTGCTCAACCGGTGACTGATTGACATCCTGGCAGTAGGTTCAGCCCCGTGATCAGTCAGATAGTGACCCTTGTCGGAGTGCTCGCCGCATGAGGAGCCAGGAGGCCGAGCTCGACCGGGACATAGCCGCGCTTCTGGCGGCCAGGGCGTTCACCGAAATCCGCCATCTGGCCGGAGGCGCACAGCACGTGGCGCGGGCCAAATCCCCTGACGAGGCTCTGGACCACATCAGATTCCTGGCCGACTTGAGCCACAATCTTCCGGGCGTCGCCCGGTCACGCCCCAGGAAGCCGTCCCGTGGGGGCAAGTCCCCTGGGAGCTTCGATCAGGCGATGGCCGAACGACCGATGAGCTGGGTCTGGAACACCGCCGGTCCGGAGGCGCGGGCGTGGATGCTGCGTCACATCGAACAGGCAGGGCGACTCTGGACGCCACCGCCGCCACTGCCGGCGTCCCGCACAGAACCGCCGCCGAGGACGCCGCACCGCACGCTCACGCAACTCCAGCGGGTACTTCCTCGGGACAGGCATCGTCAGGGCTCCTCTCATGAGACCCATCTGACCTGCTGTCACCCTTCCCCGCATCTCGGGGGAACCTCAGTCAGGGCACCAGCCGGGCACCAGCCACTGCCTCCGGCAGCGAATGTTCTCAAGGCCCTCGACACCGAAGCGATCTGCGCCCTGCACGACGAGGCCCGACGGCTCCGGCTCGGCCTGAGTGGAAGCGCGGCATGGCTCCAGGCCCACCTGGCCCCCGACACCGTCCACTATCTGCTTCCGGACCCGGCCCACTACTACTGGCCCGGCAACCCGGACGGTCGCGGCGGCAAGATCGACTGGTGGCAGTGCACCACGCTGCTGCAGATGTACAACGGAGAGCAGGTCAGCGGCCTGGTCGCCGTACGCCCGGATACCTTCACAGCGTTGCCCTCGACTCTGCCCCGCAAAGCCCAGTTGCGACTCGTCCACCGCGTCCGCTCCATCGAGCGGGACACCTACCTTTGGGGCCGAGACCACGAGGCCGAATGCGCACCGCAACTTTGCGGCTACGTCCCCGAAGCGAACGACAATGCTCCGCCGACCACATGACCGCCGACTATGACGGCCAACGGGATTGATCGTCAGCCGCAGCTAGACCATGGCGACAGCCTCGGGAACGCAGGGCCTATATGGAAGCGCCGCCCCGCGAAGGCTTCCGGGACATCTTCGTGGCAACGTGAGGCGAACGTGACAGTGAGGGAACCGCGCGGATCCTGACCGCCGTTGACTTGGCCTTCGCCGACGCGGAGCAGCGCAGGCCGCTGACTCCCGCCCTCATGGCGAAGTGGCAGCGGGCTGTGCTGGGCCGCGACCTGAGCGTCCCTTGCTTGAAGCCCCGCTCTTCGGCGGTGCGCAAGAGGACGACAAGGGCGGCATAACCGCTTGATGGCCGAGGCCCGGTGGGTGGCAGACGCTGCAGTTCCACCATGAGACCTCGTCGGCCAAGCCTGAAGGGGTCCTGCGAGCTGTGGTCGAGTGGACCGGAGCTCCAGCATGTGTGGCGTCCGTGCACGACAGCAGTGGTCTGGGGTCTGGGGTCTGGAACCCGGAGGTGACCAGTGGGATGCGCGGCTGAATCTGGTGATCGCCGCAGAAATGTCGGACTGTCCACTGGCCGAGATGGATGCCTGCGTGCCCGGGGACGCCAGTCGTTCCCTCGCCTGAGCCCAATCCGCAGGAGTCGGCCCGGGTGTGAACGTGACCACGATCGAGGAAGTCCTGCGGTCTCACGAGACCTTCGCGGAAGAGCTCTTCGACACGCTTCTGGATCGCTTGGGCTTCCCTGCGGCGTCCGATCCTGAGGCAGAAGGCTGAGCAAGGATCCTCCCCGGCTTGCCGGAGTCCGCTCGATACTTACTGGAGTTGCAGCGGCTGCACACGGCAGAGTGACGTGATGACTGAACTGTGGGCACACGCCCTGACCTGGACGGAAGTGGATCCGTCGCGGCACCCGTTCGAGCTGGACGGGGATGCCGCGAAGACATTGACCGGTCTTGTCGCTCCCATGCTGCCCAGCGCCGAGGCCGCCGAAGAGCACCGCGGGCGCTCGCTGGCCGCCGTCACGAAGTTCCTGATGGACCGATACGGCCGATGGGCCTGCGGGTGGAACTGGTCGATAGGTGAGGGCGACACCGATGGCGGGATCGTCGGCGCGTGGTGCTGCACCTCCCATTCCGTGACGACGGCGAAAGAGACCGCTCCTCTGGTTGTCGCCAGCCTGCTTGAGTGGCGTGACTGGTTGGAGGATCTGGCGGAGCGCTTTGCCGCGCTGGCGCCGCCATCGCACTCGGCGGGAGCCACGGCGGATCCCTGGCATTGGGAGCGGGCCTGCACGCGGCTGGTCACCGTGGTGGCCGACCGAACGCAGGCCGAGAGCGGCTGGTACGGACACTGTGAGCAGGTGCTCGGCTGGTTCCTGGCCTACAACGGCGTCGAAGAGGAGCGAGCCGGCGAGATTGTGGAGGGCGCGATCGGCGGCCGATTCAACAGTTGGATCGCGCCGGACGCCACGGTGGTCGATGCGGTGAGTTCGAAGTTCGCCCAGGCCATGGGCGAGACCGGATGACGTTCGCCCCCGACCACCCGAAGGATGCTCTCGCCGACTGGCTGCGCATCCGTCCACAGATCTCATGGCCGTGTTGGAGCATTGCCCACCGCAGCCATGGAGCAGGCCATCGAGACGCCTTCCGGGACTTCTTCAACGCGACCCGTGGAAGCCGCGACACCGAGGGAACCACGAGGGTCCTGGCAGCCCTCGATCTGGCCCTGGCAGACGCGAAGAGGGGCAATCGGTTGACGTTCGCTCTCATGGCCGACTGGCAGCAGACCGTGTCGGGCAAGGACGTGGCCGCCTTCCGTACGGTGCCGGCCTTCTCCAAGAGAGGGCGAGAACGCTACGGCATCACACCGGGCACGCGGGCGTGGTTCGAGCAGTGCCTGTCCGAGAGCACTCAACCGGACCTGCCGCTCCCCTCACGCGCCGCACGAACCTACCTCGACATCCTCTTCTTCCACCCGTTCGAAGACGGCAACGCCCGCGCGGCGATGCTGGCGCTCGCCTTCGTCCTGGCCCGCGAAGGAGTGGCGATCGACCAGGTGCACCCGCTCCAGACCACCCGCTGGGCCGACGACGCCGAGGGAGCGGCCGAGCTGGCAGTGCTGCTCGGCATCCTGATCAACGCGGCACAGCGCCGCCCGTCCCACGGGAGGCAGCCATGACCGAACGCGATGTCATACGGAACGAAACCGCCCAGGGCTGCGTCCGATGTCCCAAGGCATCGAGTGGTTCAGCTCCCTCGCGCCGGAGGAACAGTCCCAGACACTGCGATTCCTGGCCTACCACTGCATCCAGGCCCGCGCCATCGCCGAAGACGGTCCGGAGAGCATCAGCCGTGCCGGCCGGCGCCCGACACATACGCCTGCCGTACTCATCACACGAGGCCCGATCGACCACCAACTGAGGAAGATCGCCAGCCTCACCCCCATCGATGAACGCTACAAGGCGTTCCGGCTCCTGATCGCGGTACTCGTGATCGCCGACGCGCGGCGCCGCGAGTACTAGTGCTCAGGCGGATGCGGTCACTGGTGGCACAAGCTGTATCGAACGACCCCCGAAACGACGAGATCCCGCCCGATCTTGCGATCGGACGGGATCTCGTCAACCGCTCCCGAGCTATCTCAAGAACAGTCGTGCGGTGGACCTGAGGGGATTCGAACCCCTGACCCCCTCGATGCGAACGAGGTGCGCTACCGGACTGCGCCACAGGCCCTTGCAACGAGGAAAACTCTAGCATCTCGGCACGGGTGGTCGTGAACGCGATATCGGCAGGTCCGCGAGTGGCCGGACGCCTCGGAGACAGGTCACTCGTTGGCGGCGCGGGGGCGGTCACCCTCGGCGTACTGGTCGAAGAGGGGGGTCCGGCTGCTGCGCGGGCGGCGGGCCGGGGCAGGCTGCTCGCGCTCGCCGGAGGCACGGGACTCGCGCTGTTCGCGGGGGCCGGCCGGGTCCGCAGGCGTGGTGCCGGAACGCGCGGAGCTCCACGTGTCGGGCGCCCCGAGGTCGACGTTGCCCGGAGTGCGGGGGGCGACGGGGGCGGTCACATAGGTGGGCAGCGGCACCGGTACGGGGTCCCAGCCGTCGTCCGCGGACTGCTGGGCGCGCTGCTGGTCCACCCACTCCGCGTGGTCGGTCTGCTCGACCAGGGCCCGGCGGTCGGCGGTACGCGGCGAGGGCGCGCGTACGGGCGCGGGCGGCTGGGCGGGCTTGGCGGGGCGCTCGTCCTGGGCGGCCGGTGCGGGAGACGCCTCGGAGCGGGCACGCAGCCGTCGTGCGGCCTCGGCGGCGTGCCGCTGGTCGAGCCGGACTTCGTAGCGGCGGCGCTCCTGGCGGCGCATCTGCCCGATGTAGAGGGTCAGCAGTACGGCGGGGACGGCCGGCACCCAGAGCAGCGAGACGCCGCCGACAGCCGCCACGATGGCACCGATGGTGAAGACCATGAAGAGCGTCGTGGTGGTACGGCGGCGGCGCACCAGCACCCTCGCACGGGGGTTGCCGGGGCCCGCGGAGGCCGCCGGGCCGGGCTGCCCGGCCGCCGCGGGCACGGGGCGGGCGGCGGGGCGCCGTACCTCGGTCGCGGGCACGGCAAGGCTCCGGACGTCCACCGTGCTCACCAGCTCGGTGTCGTCCTCCTGCTCGTCATCGTCGGCGGCGGGATCGACGTTCTCACCTCGCGCCCTGGCGACCTTGCGTTCCATCGCCGCGCGTCCGGACAGAAGCCGGATGGCGGTGCTGAAACGTTCGGTCGGACGCGCTTCATTGAGCTCGTCCTGCCTACGGAGCCACATCGGCACCAAGTAGGCAGCCCAGGCCCCGACGATGACTGCGTAGATGAGGCCACTACTGCTCACGCGCTACACGGTAGGGGTGATCGCGACACGCCATAGGCAATTCGGCCCGGTGTGTCGCACGATCGGGCTGATATGCCGAGAATTTCTTCGGATCGGCAGCTATTTCGAACAATCGTTTTATTTCTGTGGCGTGCCAGGCCGCGCCTGCCGCCAGCGGTACAGCAGCCCCTCCGGGACTTCCTCGGCGGTCAGCGCGTAGACGAGATGGTCGCGCCAGCCCCCGTCGATATGGAGATAACGCGGCCGTAGTCCTTCTTCCCGGAACCCCAGCTTTTCCGCCACCCGGCGGCTGGGGCCGTTCTCGGGGCGAATGCACACCTCGATCCGGTGCAGCCCGACCCGGCGGAAGCAGTGATCGACGGCGAGCGCCACCGAGGTGGGCATCACCCCGCGCCCGGCGACCGCCTCGTCGACCCAGTAACCGATGTGCGCGGAGCACATCGAGCCCCAGGTGACGCCTGCGACGGTGAGCTGACCGGCCAGCCGCCCCTGGTAGTCGATGACGAACGGCAGCATGCGGCCCGCCCGCGCTTCACTGCGCAGATGGCGGACCATCTGACGATATGTCGGTCGTTGCGCTATGTGACCTGGTGGTGCGGGCGGCACGGTGGCCTCCCACGGCCGCAACCAGTCGCGGTTGCGGCGGTTGACCTCGCGCCAGGCGCGCTGGTCACGCATCCGGATCGGGCGGAGGGTGATGTCACCGTCCACCAGCTCAGCCGGCCAGGACCCGTTCAGCTCGGTCTCCCAGTGACAGAATTCGGGTGATCATTCGGTCGGTCTTCGGATTGTTCGCCCGGTCGCTCATCGGACTGTCCTTGAGGATGATCGCCCCCGCGGATCTGATCAACCGCATGTACGACCAACGGCGCGAGTACGGCTAGGCCGTCCTTCACCCCGCCGGTCGAGCCGGGAAGGTTCACCACCAGGGTGCGTCCACTCACCCCCGCGACGCCACGGGACAGCACCGCGGTGGGCACCTTCTCCCGTCCGGCGGCGCGAATGGCCTCCGCGATGCCCGGGACCTCGTAGTCGAGGACCGAGCGGGTGACCTCCGGCGTGCGGTCGGTCGGCGAGATGCCCGTACCGCCGGTGGTGACCACCAGGTCGTATCCACCGGCAACCGCCTCCCGCAGCGCCTGGCCGACGGGGTCACCGTCCGGAACCACCCGGGGCCCGTCCACCGCGAAGCCCAGCTCCTGAAGAGCGGCGACGATCAGCGGACCGCCCCGGTCCTCGTACACCCCCGCGGCGGCCCGGTTGGAGGCGGTGACGGCGAGCGCCCGCGGCGCGGCCGGCCGCGTCATGACCGCCGCCAGTCGCCGGACTTCCCGCCGGTCTTCTCCTCGACCCGGATGTCGGTGATGACCGCGCCCTTGTCGACCGCCTTCACCATGTCCACGACGGTCAGCGCGGCGACGCTGACCGCGGTCAGTGCCTCCATCTCGACGCCTGTGCGGTCGGTGGTCCTGACCGTCGCGGTGATCTCCACCGCGTCGTCGGCGACCGCGAGGTCGACGTTCACGCCGGACACGGCGAGCGGGTGGCACAGCGGGATGAGGTCGGGGGTCCGTTTGGCGCCCATGATGCCGGCGATGCGCGCGACGGCCAGGGCGTCGCCCTTGGGCACCCCCTCACTGCGCAGGAGTTCCACGACGCGCGGGTCGACGAGGACGCGCCCGGTCGCACGGGCGGTGCGCGCGGTGATGTCCTTGTCGGAGACGTCGACCATGCGGGCCGCGCCCGCCTCGTCGAGGTGGGTGAGGTGCTGGTGGGCGCTGCTCATCGTTCTCCCAGTGCGGTCTCTAGGGCAGACACCGTACCGGCACGCGCCGGCGTACGGACCGCGGGTCCGCACGCCGGGACACCCGTGGCTAGTCCAGCAGGACCACGTCGACTTCTTCGCCCGCTGCGACGGAGGTGACCTCTTCCGGTACGACAATCAGCGCATCGGCATGGGCCAGTGCCTTGACGAGGTGCGAGTCAGCGCCACCCACCGGGGTGACCGTGCCGGTCGTACGGTCGTACCGCCCCCGCAGGAACTGACGCCTTCCCTCCGGCGACCTGTCGATCGCCGTGCCGCAGACCGCTCGTACGACTTCCCGATGAACGCTGCCGACACCCATCAGCGTGCGGATCACCGGTCGTACGAACAACTCGAATGACACATAGGCGCTGACGGGGTTGCCGGGCAGTGCGAGCAACGGCGTGCGGTCGGGCCCGATCCGGCCGAAGCCCTGCGGCTTGCCGGGCTGCATCGCGAGCTTGCGGAACTCCACGTGCCCACCGGCGTTCTCCGCGTCTTCTCCGAAGGAGTCGCCGAGCGACGACAGCGCCTCTTTCACGACGTCATAGGCGCCGACGCTGACGCCGCCACTGGTCACGATGACGTCGGCGCGGATCAACTGGTCCTCGATGGCGGCCCGCAGCGTCTCCACCTCGTCGCTGACGGCGCCGACCCGGTACGCGATGGCGCCGGCCGCCCGCGCCGCGGCGGTGAGGGCGAAGCTGTTGGAGTCGTGGATGCGGCCGGGGCCGAGTTCCTCGTCGGGCTGGACGAGTTCGCTGCCGGTGGAGAGCACCACCACGCGCGGCCGCGGCCGTACGGTCACGGTGCCGCGGCCGATGGCGGCCAGCAGCCCGATCTGCGAGGGGCCGAGCACCGTGCCGGCGGCCAGCGCCAGTTCCCCGGCAGCGGCGTCACTCCCCCGGGCCCGTACGAACTGCCCGGCCGCCGGAGACCGGTGCACCCGCACCTCACCGCCCGCGCCCGCGGGGTCGACGCTGTGCGCGGCCATGGTCGTCGCGGGGCCGCCCCCGGTACCGCCGTCGGTCCACTCGACCGGCACAACCGCCTCGGCGCCCGGTGGGATCGGGGCTCCTGTCATGATCCTGGCGGCCTGGCCGGGGCCGACAGTGGGCAGCGCCCCACTGCCGGCCGCCACGTCACCGATCACGTCGAGCACAGCGGGATGTTCACCGGTCGCGGCCTGGGTATCGGCGACCCTTACCGCGTACCCGTCCATGGAGCTGTTCTCGAACGGTGGCAACGCGACCGGCACCGTGACGTCCTCGACCAGGACGCACCCCTGGGCGTCGAGCAGTTGCAGCTCGATCGGATCCAGCGGAGCGAGCTGGCCCAGGATGCTGTCCAGATGTTCGGTGACGGTCCACACGCGGTCGGCGCCGTGACTCACGCTTGCATCTCCTGGGTGACGTAGGTGTGGAGCCAGGTGCGGAAGTCGGGGCCGAGGTCTTCGCGTTCGCATGCGAGGCGGACGATGGCGCGCAGGTAGTCGCCGCGGTCGCCGGTGTCGTAGCGGCGGCCGGTGAAGACGACGCCGTGGACGGGGCCGCCGGTGTCGTCGCGTTCGGCGAGTTCGCGCAGGGCGTCGGTGAGCTGGATTTCGTCGCCGCAGCCGGGCTGGGTTTTGCGCAGGACGTCGAAGACGGCGGGGTCCAGGACGTAGCGGCCGATGACGGCGTAGTGGGAGGGGGCCTGGGCGGGTTCGGGTTTTTCGATGAGTCCGGTGACGCGGACGACGTCGGGGTCGGGGGTGGGGAGTATCGCGGCGGAGCCGTAGAGGTGGATTTGTTCGGGGTCGACTTCCATCAGGGCGATGACGCTGCCGCCGTGCTGTTGCTGGACGGTGATCATGCGGGCGAGGAGGGGGTCGCGGGGGTCGATGAGGTCGTCGCCGAGGAGGACGGCGAAGGGCTGGTCGCCGACGTGGGGTTCGGCGCACAGGACGGCGTGGCCGAGGCCCTGGGGGGCGCCCTGGCGGACGTAGTGCATGGTGGCGAGGTCGGAGGATTCGCGGACGCGGGCCAGGCGGGAGGCGTCGCCTTTGCGGGTGAGGGCTTCTTCGAGTTCGTAGTTGCGGTCGAAGTGGTCTTCCAGGGGGCGTTTGTTGCGGCCGGTGATCATCAGGACGTCGGACAGGCCCGCGGCGACGGCTTCCTCGACGACGTACTGGATCGCGGGTTTGTCCACGACCGGCAGCATCTCCTTCGGCGTCGCCTTCGTCGCCGGCAGGAACCGGGTCCCCAGACCCGCCGCCGGAATGACAGCCTTGCTGATCCCCGTACGTGTGAGCGTCATGGCGTGCACCCTAGCGGGCTCGTATGTGTGGAAGATGAAGAATCGGTTGATTACGGCTGATAGGCGATGGTTGTGGATGGTATGAGCGAAGCGCGCACGCGCAAGGCGGAGTTGCGGGCGCGCCTCCTGCGGGACAGACGCGGATTGACCGCCGATGAACGCCAAGCGGCCGGCACGGCACTGGTGAGCAGGGTACGTGACCTTCAGGCGCCCGCGACGGCCGACACCGTGGCCGCTTATGTGTCGATGGGCACCGAACCCGGGACCCATGAACTCATCGACGCCCTCAGGGGGTCCGGCACCCGGGTACTGCTGCCCGTCCTGCTGCCGGACAATGATCTGGACTGGGCCGCATACGAGGGGCCTGGAGCCCTGCGGCGCACGCCTCGCGGCCTGCTGGAACCCACCGGTGCCCTCCTCGGTCCGCAGGCCGTCACCGAGGCCAGAACCGTCCTGCTGCCCGGCCTCGCCGTCGACACCCAGGGTGTGCGCCTAGGACGCGGGGGCGGCTCGTACGACCGGGTCCTCGCGCGACTGGAGGCCGCCGGAACTCATCCCGTACTCGTCGTGGTGCTGTACGCACACGAGGTGGTCGACACGGTTCCGCGTGAACCGCACGACCACCTCGTGGACGCCGCACTGACACCGGACGGCGTACGGCATTTCGTTAGGTGAGTGACTGCCCGGCGACAGCGTCAAGTGCCCTAAGACGCCGGACTTGTGCCTGTTCCCGCTTCGCGTCCTAAGGCGCCGACCTGGGCGCCTCTAAGGGGTGAGCACCATCTTCGCCTTGGCCGCCTGGTCGACCTTTTCGTCGGTGAAGTACCAGGGCAGCAGCTCGCCCGCCGCCCACTTGTCGGTCTGGTCGGTGTAGTGGGCGTTGTAGGCGTGGCCTGAGGCGCCGGTGAGGTTGATCCACCGGGACTTGTCGAAGTCCTGCAGGTTGACGATCATCCGCATCGACGGCACCCAGACGACGTCGTAGCCGCCGGCGGCGTTCCATCCGGTGGCGTCGACGGCCGCCTCTCCGCCGCTGAGCTGCCAGGGGCCACGGTTGAACAGCCACTGGATGGCGCCGGGGCCGTCGGTGCCGATGGTCTGGTTCTTCAGCTCCAGCTTGTGCAGGCGGCCCCAGCTCCAGGTGTCTATGTCCTTGCCGAGTTTGGCCGTCAGCTCGTAACGGGCGTCTTTCATGGCCTGCGCGAGGAGCTGGTCGCGCGTGCTGTGATGCGCCTTGTCCGGGTCGCCGCTGAAGAAGGCCGTCGTGGACATCGTCCACCAGGCGTTGTCGGGGTCCTTGAGGATGGTGCGGACCACCTCGAACCAGCGGTCGCCACCGTCCGGCTGCGCCTCGGCGGGATCGCGCTCACCGCACTCCTGGATAGTCGGGTCCTTGCCGTCGAGATTGTCGACGGGGCCGGTCTCTCCGACGGGCAGCACCCTCAGGCACTGGCCCTTGGGACGCAGTTCCTTCGGCAACTTGTTGCCGAAGGCCAGCTTGAGGACGTTGCGCCACACGGCGTTGAAGTACGCGGCGGCTGCCGAATCGGAATCCTGGTTGTAATCCCATCCGTCGAGCAGCTGTTGTGCCTGGCGGACGTAATCGCCCTTGTCATCCTTTATGTCTATCTTCTGGAGATAGGGGACGAGAATCCGGGCGATCTCACTGCTGTCGTCGTTCTGCATGGACTGCATGTCGTCCATGGAGATCTTGCCGCCGTCCTTGATCTTCGACGCGATCAGGTTGTTGATCCGCTGGCTGCGCGTGCCGTAGTCCCAGTCGGCGGTCAGAAGATAGGGATATTTGCTCTGGTCGATGACCGCCTGGTTGGCGGTGACGATGTAGCCGCGCGGGGGGTCGTACTCGTACGGCATCGACTGGGACGGGATGTACTCGCCGGTCCAGGCGTAGCGCGAGTCCCAGCCCGGCTGCGGGTACGTGCCGTCGTCACCCTTGGGGCGGATCGGGATCTGGCCGGGCGCCTGATAGCCGATGTGACCCTTGGTGTCGGCGTAGATCAGATTTTGCGACGGTACGGCGAAGTCCGCGGCGGCGGCCCGGAAGGACTTGAAGTCCGTCGCCCTGTCGAGTTCGAAGACCGCGTCCATCGTCTTCGACGGAGTGAGCGCGGTCCACTTCAAAGCGACCGCATAGCCGCTGTTGACGCCACCCGGTGGGTCGGTCACCGGCGCGACCTGGCCCACTTTGCTGATCTCATCGCTTCGGTCGGAGATGATCGGACCATCATCCTTGGTCTCCCGCACGGTGATCGTACGAGGACTCCCGCCGGCGACCTTGATCGTCTCCTTGCGGGTCGTGAAGGGCACCTGCGTGCCGTTGTAGAGGTACGTGTTGGCGGTGACCTTCTCCAGGTAGAGGTCGGTGACGTCGGCACCGAGATTGGTCATGCCCCAGGCGATGTCCTGGTTGTGGCCGATGACGACTCCGGGCATGCCCGAGAAGGTGTAGCCGGCAACGTCGTAGGGGCAGGCGGCGCTGACCGTACGGCAGTGCAGGCCCATCTGGTACCAGAGCGACGGCACCTGTGGCGCCAGGTGCGGATCGTTGGCGAGCAGCGGCTTCCCGGTCGTCGTGTAGCGGCCGGACACCACCCACGAGTTGGAACCGATGCCGCTGCCCGTCGGACCGAGCAGCGCGGGCATCTGGTCGATGATCTGACTGATGCCGGAGAGCTGGGCGTCGACGGTGCTGTTGAGACCCTGCGGCTCACCAGAACCGGCGGGTTCATATTTTCCGGTGGTCGGATCAACGGAACCGGCGTCGACGATCGGACGGTTGCGGTCGTACGGATACGCCGGGTACAGCTGCTTGATTTGCGACTGGCTGAGGCGGCTGGTCATCAGGGCACGGTCGATCTCGTCCTGCATGTTGCCGCGCAGGTCCCACGCCATCGCCTTGAGCCACGCGACCGAGTCGACCGGGGTCCACGGCTGTGGCTTGTAGTTGTTGCTGAACGACAAGGCCGCATACTCCAGGGAGAGCGCGGACCCGCTGTGATCCTTCAGGTACGCGTTGACTCCGTCGGTGTATGCCTGCAGGTACTCCTTGGTCGTCGCGTCGAGCTTGGTGTCCCACTCCTGCTGGGCGACGCCGCGCCAGTTGAGGGTACGCAGGAAGGCATCGGTCTCCACCTGGCTCTTGCCGAACATCTCCGACAACCGGCCGGAGGTCAGATGACGGCGGACGTCCATCTCGTAGAAGCGGTCCTGCGCCTGCACGTACCCCTGGGCGCGGAAGAGGTCCTCAGGGGTGTCGGCGTAGATCTGCGGGATGCCGTTGGCGTCGCGTTTGACGTCGACCGGCGCCGTCAGACCCTTGAGCTTCAGCGAGCCCGTGGTCTGCGGAAAGGAGGCCCGAACGGTGCTTACGCTCCAGTAGGACCCGTAACCGATACCCGCTATCAGGAGCAACACGAACGCGATCACGATGAAGCGTACGCGGCGGGATTTCTTCCGTGCGGGCATCGCTGTCCTTCGAGGGGCAGTGCGGACCGGTGATCAAGTGCTCGTTGTGCAAGGGCAACCATAGGCGCACAGCCTGGGACCCCAGGACTCGGCATCTGGGTGACGGACCCGCGGACCGCCGATCGTCAAGCGAGGGTAAAATGTTAGATAAGGCAATGAAGTTGAAAGGACCAGGCCCCTGACTGTCCACCACCTCAACGAGATCCTCCTGATCGGCTCCGCGGTGCTCCTGGTCGCAGTCGTCGCAGTCCGGCTCGCCTCGCGCAGCGGCCTGCCCACTCTGCTGATCTACCTCGGTATCGGTGTCGTGATCGGTCAGGACGGCCTGTTCGGTTTCACCTTCGACAACGTCCAGCTCACCCAAGTGCTGGGATACGCCGCTCTTGTGGTGATCCTCGCCGAGGGCGGGCTCGGGACGAAATGGCATCAGATCAAGCCGGTGGTGCCGGCCGCCGCGGTGCTGTCCACGGTCGGCCTGCTGGTGAGCGTCTTCATCACCGCGGGCGCCGCACACTACCTCGTGGGGCTGGACTGGCGGCAGGCGCTGATCATCGGGGCGGTGGTGTCGTCCACGGACGCGGCAGCGGTGTTCTCGGTGCTGCGGAACGTGTCGCTGCCCAAACGGGTGACCGGCGTCCTGGAAGCCGAGTCGGGCTTCAACGACGCTCCCGTGGTGATCCTGGTGGTCTCCTTCTCGTCCGCGGGGCCGGTCGACCACTGGTATTCGCTGCTGGGCGAGATCTCGCTGGAGCTGCTGATCGGAGCGGCCATCGGCATTGCGGTGGGGTGGGTCGGCGCCTACGGGCTCAAAAGCGTGGCACTGCCGGCATCGGGCCTCTACCCGATCGCCGTGATGGCCATCGCTGTGGGCGCCTATGCGACGGGGGCCACGGCGCACGGCTCGGGCTTCCTCGCCGTGTACGTCGCCTCGCTCATCCTGGGCAACGCGAAACTGCCGCACCGGCCCGCGACCCGGGGCTTCGCCGAAGGGCTCGGCTGGATCGCCCAGATCGGACTGTTCGTCCTGCTGGGGTTGCTGGTGACACCGCACGAACTGGGTGATGACATCCTGCCCGCCATCATCATCGGACTTTTCCTTACCCTCGTGGCGCGGCCGACGTCCGTGGTGGCGAGCCTGCTGCCGTTCCGGATTCCATGGCGTGAGCAGGCGATCATGTCCTGGGCCGGTCTGCGGGGCGCCGTGCCGATCGTGCTGGCGACCATCCCCATGGTCGCGGACGTCCCCGACAGCAAGCGGATCTTCAATATCGTCTTCGTACTTGTGATCATCTACACCCTGGTCCAGGGGCCGACGCTTCCATGGGTGGCCAAGGCACTCGACCTGGGCGACCGCGACGCGAGCGGCGCTGCCGACCTCGGCATCGAGTCGGCGCCCCTGGAACGACTGCAAGGGCACTTGCTCTCCGTCGCCATCCCGGAGGGGTCCCGGATGCACGGCGTCGAGGTCGACGAACTGCGACTGCCATCAGGCGCGGCCGTCACCCTCGTGGTGCGCGACGGCTCCAGCTTCGTGCCGTTGCCGATGACCGTCCTCCAGCAGGGCGACGAACTGCTTGTCGTAGCGACCGATCCGGTGCGCGACGCCGCGGAGGACCGGCTGCGGGCGGTCGGCCGGGGCGGCAAGCTCGCCGGCTGGCTGGGCGGCAGTTGACTCCCTGCTTCCACCCAGCGACCAGGTCGGCGATTGCATACGAAGATACGTATGATGAACGCGTACTTGTCGAGCACAACCTCTGCCTGATGCAGGGCCGGCGCGGTCAACCCGCGCTGAGCGGACGGCCCTCGGCGTGACCTCGCGGAAACAAACGCGCACACGCCACCAGGCAGCAGAAAGTTCCGAACTGTGGCATCCAAGGTGCCCGCCTCCCCGTCGTCCCACGTGCGGGTGGCACCCGCCGACACCAAGTCCGGTTACCGGAGGTTGCTGCGGACGCCCGGCGCGTGGACGTTCCTCCTTCCGGGCTTCGCCGCACGACAGCCTTTCGCCATGCTGACCATCAGCATGGTGCTGCTTGTCCGGCACACCACCGGTTCGTACGGCACCGCTGGTGCGGTCGCGGCCGTCACGGGGGCTTCCATGGCCCTTTGCGCGCCGCGTGGCGGGCGGCTCGCCGACCGATTCGGGCAACGAGCCGTTCTGCTTCCGGGGACCTTCCTGCACGCCGCGTCGGTCGCCGCTCTCGTGGCACTGGCCCTCGCGCATGTCCCCGCCTGGGTACTGTTCGCCGCCGCCGTTCCCGCCGGGGCGACCGTCCCGCAGGTCGGTCCAATGGTGCGGTCCCGCTGGGCTGTGGCCCTGCGGGAAGCACCGGCGCCTCTGACGACCACTGCCGCGGCCTTCGAGTCCGTGACGGATGAGTTCACCTTCGTGATCGGCCCGGTGGTGGCGACTGCTCTGTGCACCGGAGTGCATCCAGCGGCCGGCCTCATCACCGAGGCGGCGCTCGCCCTCGTCGGCGGCATCCTCTTCGCCACGCGAGGCAGCGGTTCCCCGGCTCCGCGCCCCGTATCCGCGGCTAAGGGCGCTCGTCACTCCTCCGCCCTCGCGGCGCGGGGCGTCCCGGCGCTCGCTGTTGCGTTTCTGGGCATCGGCACGGTCTTCGGCGGCATGCAGGTGTCGCTGGCCGCGTTCACCGAGGAGATCGGCCGGCCGGGCCTGAACGGCGTCCTCTACGGCACCTTTGCAGCGGGGAACATGCTCGCAGGAGTGGTCTACGGGTCCGTCTCCTGGCGCCGCGGCCCGCGGGCCCGGTTGCTTGCGGCGTATGCGGCCCTCACTGTCGCCTGCGTCCCCTTGTGGGCCGTCGACGCGGCGCCGCTCCTGGGAGCACTGGGGCTGGCGGCGGGCCTGTGCATCGCGCCGGCGATCATCACCGGCTACACCCTGGTCGACGCACTTGTGCCGGCCGCTACCCGTACCGAGGCGTTCACCTGGCTCACCGGTGCCGTCGCGTTCGGCCAGGCGGTGGCTGTGACCGCTGCCGGGCTGCTGACCGACCGGTGGGGAGCTCACGCGGGTTTCACCGTGCCGCTGGCCGGTACGGTGCTCGCCCTCGTGATGCTCACGGGGCTGCAGGGGCGGCTGGTCTCTCGCCCGCGCGGAGTAGTTGTCTCAGGTGTGATCGGTCACCGTTCGCCGGTCGCGGTGGACTGACGGCGGGAAATACTGCACTATTGAGCGTCGTTAGCACTCAACAAGTGAGAGTGCCAGGAGGAGCAAGTGCCGACGTACCAGTACCAGTGCACCGAGTGCGGCGAGGCCCTTGAGGCGGTGCAGAAGTTCAGCGACGACGCGCTGACTGAGTGCCCCAACTGCGCCGGTCGCTTGCGCAAGGTCTTCTCGGCGGTGGGCGTGGTCTTCAAGGGCTCCGGTTTCTACCGGACCGACAGCCGCGGATCCTCGTCGAGCAGCGCCCCCGCTGCCAAGAGCAGCAGTGGTTCGGAGAGCAAGCCCTCCGAGAGCAAGAGCGCGTCATCGGCCGGTTCGGCGAGTTCGTCGTCGTCCGCCGGTTCGTCGTCCTCGAACAGCACCTCGGCGGCCTGACCGCCGTTGCGGCGGCTTTCGCCGGCCAGGAGTCTTACGGACCCCGCCGTACGCACGGCGGGGTCTGTCGCGTTCCGGGCGCCGATTAGGGTGATCCCCATGGTGCAGAGCAGCGGTGAGACGCGGGCGCAGGCCGAGATCGGCGTCATCGGCGGGTCGGGCTTCTACTCATTCCTCGAGGATGTGACCGAAGTCACGGTCGACACTCCCTATGGGCCGCCGAGCGACTCGCTCTTCCTCGGCGAGGTGGCCGGGCGGCGGGTGGCCTTCCTCCCCCGCCACGGTCGCAAGCACCACCTTCCGCCGCACAAGATCAACTATCGTGCCAACCTGTGGGCTCTGGCCTCCGTCGGTGCCCGCCAGGTGCTCGGCCCATGCGCGGTCGGCGGCCTTCGCGCGGAGTACGGCCCCGGCACCCTGCTGGTACCAGACCAGCTCGTGGACCGCACGAAGTCGCGGGCGCAGTCCTACTTCGACGGCGAGACGCGACCGGACGGCACGGTGCCCAATGTGGTCCACGTGACGTTCGCGGACCCCTACTGCCCGGTGGGACGGCGAGCAGCTGTCGATACGGCACGCTCCGGCGGCTGGGAGGCTGTGGACGGCGGCACGCTGGTCGTGGTCGAAGGGCCGCGCTTTTCGACTCGGGCCGAGTCGGTGTGGCACGCCGCGCAGGGGTGGTCCGTAGTGGGCATGACCGGTCACCCCGAGGCGGTCCTCGCCCGTGAACTGGGCCTGTGTTACACCTCGCTGACGCTGGTCACCGATCTGGACGCGGGCGCCGACACCGGTGAGGGCGTCTCCCACGAAGAGGTCTTGGAAGTCTTCGCCGCCAATGTGGGCAGGATGCGTGACGTGCTCTTCGACGTGATCGGCGGGCTTCCGGACAACAATGACCGGGACTGCCTGTGCGTGAATTCGCTCGGAGGTCAGGAACCGGGGATCACGCTGCCGTAGGGCTCTCTTCCCCTTTTCCGCATCGTGGGTGCCTGACACTCGCCCGTCCGTTCCCCTCGAAGCCGAGGATCAACCGGCTGCTCACTCGTAGGAGTGGCCGGGTTATCCACAACTACGGGGTTATCCACAGGGCCTCGGAACGATGTCCGCGAAATGAGCGATGGTGGATCCACCGACCCGTCCGTGGTCGGCTTCCTCCAACGCCAGGCGGTCCCTCACCATGCCCAGCACCAGGCCAGCCCCGTTCTCTTCGATCCGGCCGGCATCCTCTCCCGACACGTCCGGAGCCATGGTTCCCGGCGCGCCCCGTTTCCCGACCACCCCGGGCGTACCGGAGCCCTACACACCGCCCAGATGCGCTGTGCCGTCCTTTCCCCCGATCCACCCGGGGGCCCGCGGCGGCAGACGGCTGTTCCGCCGGGCCGTACGGCGCAGGCGCAGGTCTCTCGCCGTCGGCCTCGCCATGACCGCCGCTGCTCTCGCCGTGTCCGCTGCTCGCGGTGCGCCGCATCAAGCCGTCACCGCGGATCCTCGCGGCCCCGCCGCTGCTGTCGCGCACCATGCGCCGCACGAGGCGCTCGTGCGGGCCCCGGTGCGTATCGCGGACGCCGCCGTAGCCGGGCTGCTGCACCCCGGAGACCGGGTGGACGTGCTGGCCGGCTCGCGGGTGGTGGCAGCGGGCGTGCGGGTGGTCTCCGTACCGGAAACGGCCGGTGCGCCGACGGCCTCCGCCACCCTCCCGGAGGGCGCGGGGCCCGGCGGGGCACTGGTCGTACTCGCCGTCTCGCGCCACACCGCAGCCTCGCTCGCGGGCGCGGCGATGTCGTCAGCGCTGGCGGTGGCGCTGTGCTGAATCACCCGTTCGCGGAAGGCGATTGGACGCTGCGATCCTCCGCTGCCGTGCATGGCGGAATCCACCATGCCGCTGCTCCGGCGTCAGGGGCGAGGCACATCGGTGGTCAACGAGAGCAAGCCGAGCCCGCCTGCGGGTTTCAGGGAATTCATCACCCGCGGGAACGTGATCGACCAGCCGGTCGCCGTGGTCGTGGGTGCTGCGTTCATCACCATCGTGAACTCCGTGGTCAACGGGGTGATCAATCCGCACATCGGCGCTTTCGGTACGAAGGACCTCGTTGGGTATTCGTCCTGTCTCAAAGGCCCGTGTCAGATCAACGGCAAGGGCGAGACGCTCAGCGGCATCCGCGTCCAGCGGGGGTAGGTGCTGAGGGCCGGCTTGACGCTCCTGACCACGGCCGCAGCGGTGCATTTCCCGATGGCCGCACCGATGGCCCGCTACTACCCGCTGCGGGGACGTCCTCCCTCATGGAACAGGGGACCGAGCGCCTTCAGAGGTGGTGGGGCGGCTTCTCGTTGAGGAAGCGCTCGAAGTCGTCCTCCCCCGCGCCGGAATGCGTACCACCCCAGCCGCGGTCGGTGTCGTCCGATGACGGGCGGTCGAGCGGGTCGTCGAAGACCAAGTGTCCGGAGGAGCCGGCGGCGGGCCGTGTGCCTGGCGAGCCGGATGCACTGTCTTCACCGACGGCGTCGGCCGGCGCCGCTCCGTCTGCCGGGCCGGTATCGGGTGTGCGGTCGGGGTCGCGGGCTGTGCTCATGCCTTCAGCGTACGGCGGTGCTGAGACGCCCGGAGAGGTGTCCTCACTCAAGCAGGTGCACGCAGATACCCCAAGTGTCCGTTTGGGACAATCGGACGGATATACCTGGTCGCATGAGACCACCCCAGCCGACCCAGTCCCCCGTGCCGCCACCAGGAGCCGATCAGGAACTGGACATCGACAGAAGCGATCCCGCGTACCGTCGCTGGTTGAGCACTGCTGTGGGGAAGGTCCATGCCGACGCGAACAGGTCCGCCGATACCCATTTGCTGTCGGTGCCGCTCCCGGAGGACTGGGGCGTCGACCTCTATCTGAAGGACGAGTCGACGCACCCGACGGGGTCGCTCAAGCACCGGCTGGCGAGGTCGCTGTTCCTGTACGGCCTGTGCAACGGCTGGATCCGCCCGGGCCGCCCGGTGATCGAGGCGTCCAGCGGGTCTACGGCCGTTTCGGAGGCGTACTTCGCCCGGCTGATCGGTGTCCCCTTTGTGGCCGTGATGGCTCGTGGGACGGTACGGACGAAGGTGGAGCTGATCGAGTTCCACGGGGGCCGGTGCCACCTGGTGGACAACGCGCAGCAGGTGTACGAGACGGCGGCCCGGCTGGCCCGGGAGACCGGCGGCCACTACATGGACCAGTTCACGTACGCGGAGCGGGCGACGGACTGGCGGGGCAACAACAACATCGCGGAGTCGATCTTCCGGCAGATGGCCCAGGAACGCTATCCGGTCCCGGCGTGGATCGTGGCAACGGCGGGAACCGGCGGAACATCGGCGACCCTCGCCCGGTACGTACGGTACGCCCAGGCAACCACGGGGATCTGCGTGGCCGATCCGGAGAATTCGGCGTTCTTTCCGGGCTGGAGGGACAACGACCCGTCGGTGACAACAGCGACCAGCTCACGCATCGAAGGCGTCGGCCGGCAGCGGGTGGAGCCGAGCTTCGTGCCGGGCGCCATCGACCGGATGATGCGGGTCCCGGACGCGGCCTCGATCGCGTGCGTCCGCGTACTGGAGCGCCTCCTGGGACGCCGGGCGGGAGCCTCGACGGGAACCGGCCTGTGGGCGGCATTCCGGATCATCTCCGAGATGCGTGACCGCGGGGAGCACGGCAGCGTGGTCGGGCTTCTTTGCGATCCCGGCGAGCGCTACGTCGAGAAGTACTACTCGGACGACTGGCTGGCCGCGCAGGGCATCGACATCGAACCGTATCTGGCACGTGTCGAGCGCTTTCTGGGGTCGGAGAGCCTCGGCGCCTGACCTGATGGCCGGCTGGGCAGCTGAGAGGTGATCGGCGGCACGTCCGGGGATGGCTCAGACGCCGGCAGCTCCGAGGAGTGCGCCGACGGCGTAGGTCACGGCCATGGCGATCGCGCCGCCGGCTGCGTTGCGCACGATGGCGGGGCGGGCGGGCGCGCTGCCGAGGCGGGCGCTGCCCCAGCCGCAGCCGACCAGGGCGACCAGAACCGAGATGACGGTGATGGGCAGGCGCCAGTCGCGGGGCGGCAGCACGATCGCCAGCAGCGGCAGCAGCGCGCCCGCGGTGAAGGCGATGAAGCTCGCCCAGGCTGCGTGCCAGGGATTGGAGAGCTCGTCGGGGTTGATGCCGAGTTCGACGCGGGCGTGGGCGCCGAGTGCGTCGCGCGCGGTGAGTTGCTTGGCGACCTCGCGGGCGAGGTCGTGGGTGATGCCCTGGTCCTGGAGGAGGCCGGTGAGTTCGTCGAGTTCTGCCTGCGGGGTGGTGGCGAGTTCTTCGCGTTCCAGGGCGAGGGCGGCCTGTTCCGAGTCGCGCTGTGTACTGACCGAGACGTACTCGCCTGCCGCCATCGACAGGGAGCCTGCCAGCAGCCCCGCGAGGCCGGCGGTCAGGAGCGCGGACCGGGAGTCGGTGGCACCCGCGACGCCGACGACCAGCCCAGCGGTGGAGACCACGCCGTCGTTGGCGCCGAGGACCCCGGCGCGGAGCCAGTTGAGCCTGATGCCGAGACCTTCGTGGTGGGGTTCCTCGGGGTGGGGGCCGGCGGGGTCCTCGCCGGGCGCGGTGTTGGCGTCCTTGGGCATAGGAGGCAGCGTCTCATCCCGCGCGGGACGCGCGTACGCGGACACAGGCCGGACCCCGGCGCGGGGGGGATGCACCGGGGTCCGGGTCTGTGGGGCGCCTCCCGGGTGGGGGCGCCGTGCGGGTCAGGCGGCTTCGTAGTCCAGGCCGGTCGCGCGCGCCATGCGCTTGAGGTCGGCGAGGGCGTGCTTCTCGATCTGACGGATGCGTTCGCGGGTGAGGCCGTGTTCCTTGCCGACCTCGGTGAGAGTGCGTTCGCGGCCGTCCACGATGCCGTAGCGGGCCCGGATGATGGAGGCGGTGCGGTCGTCGAGCCGGTCGATGAGGCCGTCGAGTTCCTCGCGGCGCAGCATCACCAATACGGAGTCCTCCGGGGACGGCGCGGCGCCGTCCTCCACGAGGTCACCGAACTCGGTCTCGCCTTCGGCGTCCACGGACATGTTCAGCGACACGGGGTCACGGGCCCAGTCCAGGACGTCGGCGACGCGCTCCGGGGTGGAGCTGAGTTCGGCAGCGATCTCGGAGGGCTCCGCGTCGCGGCCGTTCTCACGGTTGAATTCGCGCTGCACGCGCCGGATGCGGCCTAGCTCCTCCACGAGGTGGACGGGCAGCCGGATGGTGCGTGACTGGTCGGCGATGGACCGGGTAATGGCCTGGCGGATCCACCAGGTCGCATAGGTGGAGAACTTGAAGCCCTTGGCGTAGTCGAATTTCTCGACGGCGCGGACCAGGCCGGCGTTCCCCTCCTGAATCAGGTCGAGGAGCGGAAGGCCGCTGCGCGGGTAGCGGCGGGCGACGGCGACGACGAGGCGGAGGTTGGACCGGATGAAGATGTCCTTTGCCTTCTCACCTGCGGCGACGAGCGCTTCCAGTTCCTCGCGCCGGGCGTCACCGCCCGCTTTCGCGGGCAGATCGGGGTCGGCGGCGAGTATGCGTTCGGCGTAGACGCCCGCTTCGATGTCCCGGGACAGCTCGACCTCCCTGGCGGCGTCGAGCAGCGGTGTGCGCGCGATCTCGTCCAGGTACATGCCGACGAGGTCGCGATCGGCGACTTCCCCGCCTGCGGCGCGAACGCTGCTGGTCCCGCCTGCGTTACGACGGGCGACGGCACGGGTTGCCATGCGAGCTCCCTTACGAAAGTGCGGTCGGTCTCGGTCGGATCGGGCCGCTGTGCGGGCTTCCGCTTCGTGTGCGGCTCATGCCTTCCGGCTGCCCCATCCGATCTGGATAACGACTGGAATCCGGACACAATTCCCATGTCGTCACCTGTTTTTTATGATCATGCAGTACCCTGTCCGGCCACATAGAGAGGTCATACGATGTCCGATCGTATGAATGTGCAGGTCAGCCCAGCCATAGAGGGTGATCTGGACGCGCTCACCGATATCTACAACCACTACATCCGCGAGACCGCCATCACCTTTGACGTGACCCCGATCACCCCCGACGAGCGCCGGCCGTGGCTGCTCTCCCATCCGGAAGACGGCCCCCACCGCCTCTTGGTTGCCAGGGACTCGGACCCGTCCGGGCGGATTCTCGGATATGCGTCCAGCAGCCCCTTCCGGCCGAAGGCGGCGTATGCGACTTCCGTGGAGACGAGCATCTATCTCGCGCCGGACGCGGGTGGCCGCGGGATCGGCACTTTGCTCTACGAGCGGCTTTTCGAGGCTCTCGAGGGTGAGGACCTGCACCGCGCCTACGCGGGCGTCACCCTTCCGAATGAGGCGTCCGTACGGATTCACCGTCGTTTCGGTTTCCGGCAGGTCGGTCTGTACGAGGAGGTAGGCCGAAAGTTCGGTGCCTATCACGATGTGGCGTGGTTCGAGAAGCGTCTGACATAGGCGGGCGCGAGCCAGTCGGCTCTTGCTTGAAGGTTCAAGCAAGAGCTACCGTCGTACCGTACCTTTGAAACTTCAAGGAGGGCGCGATGACCACCCAAGCCCCGCAGCGCATGCCCGCGCTCTACCTCTCGCACGGCGCGCCACCGCTCGCCGACGACCCGGTGTGGCCAGGCGAGCTCGCGGCCTGGGCGGGCTCTCTTCCCCGGCCGAAGGCGATCCTGGTCGTCTCGGCGCACTGGGAGGAGTCCCCGCTGGCCATCGGGGCGACCACCACGCTTCCGCTGGTCTACGACTTCTGGGGCTTCCCGCAGCACTACTACCAGGTGACCTACGCGGCTCCCGGCGCCCCCGCGCTGGCCGAGGACGTACGCAAACTGCTGCGCGGCGCCGGTCACCCTGTGCAGGACGTTCCGGACCGCGGACTCGACCACGGCGCGTATGTGCCCCTGGTGGAGATGTTCCCGGCAGCCGACATTCCTGTGCTCCAGGTGTCGATGCCGACGCTGGAGCCGGAGCGGCTGATGGAGATCGGGCGTCGGCTGGCGCCGCTGCGCGACGAGGGGGTGCTGATCGTCGGCAGCGGCTTCTTCACGCACAACCTGGCGGCGCTGCGGTACGCGGGGCCGCAGCCGCCGAGCTGGTCGGCGGAGTTCGATGACTGGGGCAACCGGGCGCTGGACAGCCAGGACATCGACGCCCTGCTGGACTTCGAGCACGCCGCCCCGGCCGGGCACCTGGCGCATCCGCGGACGGAGCACTTCGCGCCGCTGTTCGTTACGCTCGGCGCCGCCGAGTCGGAACTCGGCAGTCAGCGCAGCATCATCGACGGTTTCTGGCTGGGGCTGGCGAAACGCTCCGTCCAGTTCGGCTGAACAGGAAGACATCTCCCGCATGAGCAAGCACAAGCGCCGCATCGCGGTCGGAGTGGCCGTCCTGGCCGGAGCCGTGACCCTGGCCGCGTGCGGTTCGGGTTCCAGTTCCGGTTCCGGCGACAAGGCCGCCGCCGGCCCTTCCACCGCGGACAACAAGCCCGCAGCCCCGTCTTCGTCCATATCCTGGCCTGCGCCCCCGGACGCCTCGGCCCAGGTGAAGGCCGCCGGGCTGCCGATGCTGGGGCAGGAGGGCCAGGTGCTGCACATCCACAGTCACCTGGACGTGTTCGTCGATGGCAAGCCCGTGACCGTACCGGCCGAGATCGGTATCGACCTCGTCAAGCAGCAGATCAGCCCGCTGCACACGCATGACACGTCGGGCGTGGTGCACATCGAGTCGCCGGTGAAGAAGGACTTCACGCTCGGCGAGTTCATGACCGAGTGGAACGTACCGATCAGCAAGGACGCGCTCGGCCCGCTGAAGACCGGCGCCGGCAAGGAGCTGCACCTGTACGTCAACGGCAAGGAGCAGACGGGTGACCCGGCCGCGCTGAAGCTCGCCGCCCACGACGAGATCGCGGTCGTCTACGGCGCGCCGGGCGACCAGGTGAAGGTGCCGAGTTCGTACGACTGGCCCCAGGGCCTGTAGAGAGCCCGGATCCCGCAGATCCGCGAGTCGTACGGTCAGACGGTCGTACGGAAACACGTACGACAAACGGCAGGCCCCCACCCCTCCGGGTGACATCCGGAGCGGCGGGGGCCTGCCGTATGTGCATGACGCCAGGCGCATGACGCGCTTGCTGTCATCGGCGGCCGTACTGTCGTACCGGCCGGCCGGTGGTCATGGTCATCAGTGGGCGATGACCGGGACCGCGAAGTCCTCGACGGACTCGTCACCTTCGGCGCGCTCCGCGTGGTTCTGGACCTCGGCGTCGACCAGGATGAACGCCAACAGCGAGGCGACCGCGAGGATGGCCGTCGCCCAGTAGATGGCGACGGAGTATCCGTGGACCGCGGACTCGTTGATGAGCAGCTGGTTGGCACGGTCGGCCGCGCTGTGCATGTGGTCCTTGCCCCAGGCGACGGTGGCGCTGGCCGCGAGGGTGTTCAGCAGAGCGGTGCCGATGGAGCCGCCGACCTGCTGCGAGGTGTTGACCATGGCGGACGCGACACCCGCGTCCTCCGGCCGGACGCCGTGCGTGGCCAGGCTCATCGCCGGCATGAACGCCGTACCCATGCCGAGGCCCATCAGGATCAGGCCGGGCAGCAGGATCTCCGCGTAGCTGGAGTCGACCTTGATCTGAGCCAGTATGCCCATGCCGATCGCGGCGACCAGGAAGCCGGGCGCCATCAGCAGCCGCGGGCGGACCCGCAGCATCAGACGGGTACCGATCTGGGTGGAGCCAACGATCATGCCACCGACCATCGGCAGGAATGCGAAGCCGGACTTCAGGGCCGAGTAGCCCATGACCTGCTGCAGGTAGTAGGTCAGGAACAGGAAGAGGCCGAACATGCCGATGATGGCGAGACCGAGCGACAGGTACACGCCGCCGCGGTTCCGTTCGGTGACGACCCGCAGCGGCAGCAGCGGGGCCTTGACCTTGCCCTCGACGAAGGCGAAGGCGGCGAGCAGGACCACGGAGGCCACGAGCAGCCCGATGGTCCCGCCGGAAGCCCAGCCGTCCGACTCGGCGCGGCTGAAGCCGTAGACGAGAGAGACGAGGCCGGCGCTGGCGAGCACGACACCGGGGATGTCGAGGCGGCTGCGGTTGCGGCCCTGTGCGGGCTCGTGGATGACGGTGAGCGCGCCGATGACCGCGGTGACGGCGAAGGCGATGTTGACGAAGAGCGCCCAGCGCCAGTTCAGGTACTCGGTGAGGACACCACCGAGGATCAGGCCGACGGCCGCGCCGGCACCGGCGATGGCGCCGTAGATGCCGAACGCCTTGGCGCGCTCCTTGGCGTCGGTGAACATCACCGAGACCAGCGACAGGGCGGCCGGGGCGAGCAGCGCGCCGAAGACGCCCTGCAGGGCGCGGGCGCCGAACAGCATGGACGGGTTGACGGCGGCGCCGCCGATCGCGGACGCCGCGGCGAAACCGAGCAGACCGACGATGAAGGTGTTCCTACGTCCCCACAGGTCGGCGATCCGTCCGCCGAAGAGCAGCAGGCCACCGAAGGCCAGGGTGTAGGCGGTGACGACCCACTGGCGGTTGCCGTCGGAGATACCGAGGTCGGCCTGCGCGGACGGCAGCGCGATGTTCACGACGGTCGCGTCGAGCACGACCATCAGCTGGGCGATGGCGATGAAGGCGAGCGCTGTCCAGCGCTTTGGATCGGGCTGGAGCGTTTCTGGCATGGCTGGTCTCACAAAAGGGGTGCGGAGTGACAGGACGTGGGGACGTGTGTCAGCGTTCCGGCGTGATCCGTGGAACGGATCGGAGTCATGGCGCGGTGGCCGTGACTCCGGTGCCGGTGTTCGGAAAGACGAGCGGTCTTCGGTGACGTCGCTTGCTTCTCGATGTGTCGCGGTGGGTCGTCTCGCTTCGGGCTGCGGCGTGGGACTCGGCGAATTCCCGGCTCCGGCGTCCTCACCGTGTGGCGATGGTCACCGTGTGCCGTACGAGCTGACCTGTGCGACGAACTCGCCGACGCTATAACCCGACTGATGTGACGTGCGAACTATTTATGGCAGCCTTGCAGATCCTCCAGGGTCGCTGCGGTCCCCACGAGCTCCGAGCGCGCGGGTGCGCGCAGCCCGTCGAGGAAGAGTTGCAGGTGGCGGCGGACGAAGCGGTCGAAGCCGACGCATCCGGTACCCGGAAGCGGCCGGGTGAGTTGCGTCAGTGCGACCATCAGATCGCCGACGGCGATGTCGCCACGCAGTTGGCCCGAGCACTGGGCCCGGTCCATGATCGCGTTGATCGCCTGTTCCATGCGCTGAACCTCGGCCGCGACCTGTGGGTCCTGTCGGTCGAAGGCGTCGGAGAGCATCGGGCACAGGGCGCCGATACGTTCGTCGGCCGCTTCGAAGACGAACCGGCAGAGCGCGGAGAATGCGTCAGGTTCCTCGATGAGGGCGGCCTCCGCCCGCTGGGCGGTGCGTGCCATCACCGAAAGGGTGACCTGCCGGATCAACTCGGTGCGGTCGGCGAAGTGGCGGTAGAGCGTGGCGTTGCCGACGCCGGCCCGCCGGGCCACCTCGTCGAGTGCCACGTCGGGGCCGTAGTCGACGATCGCTTCCCGGGCTGCGCTGACGATCCGCTCACGATTGCGAGTGGCGTCCGCTCGCAGCCGTACCGTGCGAGGCCTGACGACGGTGTCGGCTTCGAGTGTCACGGCGGGCTCCTTTCGCGGTCCTTCGGGTCGAGCGCTGAAGAAGTTGAAACGGACAACAACTCCCCGGTTGCTACGACACGTCAAACGGGGAACCCATCCCCGGATATTTCACAGGAGTACGTGACCTGCGTCACATCATAGGATGGTATTTTATTGAACGTTCAAGGAGTGCACGTACTATGAACGCCATGAGATGGCTGACTGAAGACGAGCAGGCAACCTGGCGCGCCTTTCTGCATGCCACGACGTTGCTGGACGACCACCTCGACCGTCAGTTGCAACGCGATGCGGGCATGCCCCACATGTACTACGCACTGCTGAGCACACTTTCAGAGACGCCGGGACGCCAGATGCGGATGACCGAACTGGCCGAGCAGACCAAAATCACCCGCTCCCGCCTCTCGCACGCCGTCGCCCGCCTGGAGGGGAACGGGTGGCTGCGGCGGGAGAGCTGCCCCACCGACCGACGCGGTCAGGTGTGCGTGCTCACCGACGCGGGTTACGAGGAGCTGGTCCGCACGGCCCCCGGGCACGTCACCGCGGTGCGCACTGCGATCTTCGACCGGCTCACGCCCGAGCAGACCGAGCAGCTCGGCGAGATCTCCCGGATCATCGCCGAAGGCTTGCACCAGCCGGAGGACGCGGACCTGCCCTGGCTGCGCTGAGCGCTCACCGCGGGCAGGTGCGCGGCCGCCGGTCCTCAGCGGCGGCCGGACCGGGCGAGCCAGCGGCCCTCGTGCCTGCTGACCTCGATCGGCCGGCCGAAGCATGCGGTCATACGATCAGCGGTCAGTACGTCGGCGGCCGGTCCGGCGGTGAGCATCCGTCCCTCCTTCAGGAGCATGACGTGCCCGATCGCGGGTGACAGCTCCTCCAGGTGATGGGTGACGGTGATGGTGGCCAGCCCCGTACGGGTGACCGCCAGGCGGTGCATGGCGTCGATCAGATCTTCACGCGACGGCAGGTCGAGTGCGTTGAACGGCTCGTCGAGCAGCAGCAGCGACGGGTCGGCCATCAGCGCCCGCGCCACCAGGATGCGGGCGCGCTGGCCACCGGAGCAGACCCCGTAGGGCCGGTCGGCCAGTTCCTTGATCTCCAGTTCGGCCAGGAGCGCGTGCGCCCGCTCGCGTACCTCGGAGTCGTATTTTCGCCACAACGGCTGCACGGTGCCGGTGTGACCGGTCAGTACGACTGTATGGGCGGTGGCGTCCTGCGGGACCTTCTGTGCGGAGGAGACCAGACCGATGTGGGCACGCAGCTCGCGCATGTCGACACGGCCGAGGCGGTGACCGAGGACCTCGACGGTTCCGGTGGTCGGGTGCATCAGCGCACCGATGAGCCGAAGGAGGGTTGTCTTACCGGCGCCATTGGCACCGAGCAGCGCCCAGTGCTCTCCGGAACGTACGACCCAGCTGATGTCGTCGAGGATGACCTGGCCGGTGGTGAAGCGCCGCACGCTGACCGCGTCGAGCGCGGCGACCGCCTCAGGCGCGCCGGCCGCGACATCCGTGTCGTTGGCTGTCATGCGGAGACGATAGCTGTATCCGCCACCTTGTCGCGGAGCGTTCCGCGATGTGGATGGAGCCGGCGGAAGCGGGTGGCCGGCGGACGGTCAGACGGCCGCGGCTGCGGTCTGGGAGTTCGGGTCGGTGGCGAGACTGCGTGGCACGCCGCGGCGGTAGAGCAGCAAGGTGACCAGGAAGCCGACGGCGAAGAAACCGGCGGACCACCAGTACGCGACCATGTAGCTGTGCAGTTGCGCCTGGCCGGCGACCGCGGCGGTCGGCGGGCGGGTGGAGGCGTAGCGGGTGGCGGCGCTGGTCGCGAGCGTGTTGAGCAGTGAGGTGCCGATCGACCCGCCGACCTGCTGCGAGGTGTTCACCATGGCGGAGGCAACGCCGGCGTCGTGGTCCTTGACGCCGGCGGTGGCGAGGTTGAGGCCGGTACCGAAGATCATGCCCAGCCCCAGGCCCATGAGGAGCAGCGGCGGCAGCACATGCGCGGCGAAGGTGCTGTTGCGGTCGAGTGCGGTGAGCCAGACCATCGCCCCGGCGCCACACAGCATGCCCGTCGGCACCACCGGTTTCGCGCCGACCCGTGGCACCAGCACGTTCGTCGTAACAACCGACGAGATCATGATGACCGCGACCATGGGCAGGAACGCGACACCGGTCTTCACCGGCGAGTAGAGCAGGGTGCGCTGCAGGTAATACGTCAAGAACAAGAAGACGCCGAACATGCCGGCGCCCGAGATGAACATCGCAAGATACGACGCTCCGCGGTCGCGGTCAGCCACCACTCGCAGCGGCAGCAGAGGGTGTTCGGCGCGCTGCTGCCACCACACGAAGGCGAGCAGTAGCACGCCGCTGGCCACGAGGAAGCCCCAGGTGCTGGGGGCGCTCCAGGCGTGACGTTCGGCGTTGGAGAAGCCGTAGACGATGCAGAACAGGCCGCCGGACACCAGGAGCGTGCCGGGGATGTCCAGCGCGGGGCGGTCCTCGGGCGCGCCCGGGCGCAGCAGCCGCATGGCACCGAGAAACGCGATGACGGCGATGATCAGGTTGACGTACAGGCACCAGCGCCAGTTGAGGTACTCGGTGAGCAGGCCACCGAGCAGCAGACCCACCGCGCCGCCGGCGCCGGCGATGGCGCCGTAGATCCCGAAGGCCTTCGCGCGCTCCTTGGGGTCGCTGAACGTCGTCGTGAGCACCGACAGCGCGGCCGGGGCGAGCAGGGCGCCGAACAGGCCCTGCAGGGCGCGCGCTCCGACCAGCACCTGGAAGCTCGGTGCGGCGCCGCCGATCGCGGAGGCCACCGCGAAGCCGACCAGACCGACGAGGAAGGTGGTCTTACGGCCGATCAGGTCGGCCAGGCGGCCCCCGAACAGCAGCAGTGAGCCGAACGCGAGGGCGTAGGCGGTGACGATCCACTGCCGGTTGCCGTCGGAGAACCCGAGGTCCTGCTGGGCGGACGGCAGAGCGATGTTCACGATGGTCGCGTCCAGTACGACCATCAGTTGAGCGAGCGCGACCACGCCCAGTACCCACCAGCGGTGCGCGGAGGCGTCGTCGTTGGGGCCGCGCCCTGACGTGCGCGGTCCTCGGCCGCCGCCCTGCGAAGCCATGGAGTCGTCCTGGGTGCCACGGGCCATGAGGTGGGTCTCCTTAGCGCGACGCCGCGTTCTCCCCGGATGTCCACGCTAGGGGTAGCCCCGCGAGGCCGCCACGTGGGGCGATGGGGCGATGCGACCGTGCGTCAGAGGGGGCCGGCCCCGGACTCGTGGTCCCGGACCGGCCCCTTGGGGCGCGCGGCTCGCATCAGATGGGCGGCGGCGCGGATCGGTGGGTGGCAGGACGGCGCCGCGGTGAGGCCCCGGCGACGGCGGGCTTTCCGGGCGGGGGTACGGGTGCGAACTGTCGGCGGGACGGCGCCCGATCGGCTGCTTTTCCGATGAACGGGAAAGCAGCCGCGACCGCCATCGGACGACCGTCCCGGGTGGCGATGACGGTCACGGAGCGATCGGTCGCACAGCGGTCGGTCCGGGCACTCCGTTCGCCGTTGGCAACATGGTGGCCGTCAGCCCACCGCGCGAGGGCGGCTGCCGCCGACTCGCCGGGCAGCGGACGAGTGCTCACGCGTATGCCCTTCGCAGAACCGACCGCCGCGCGACCCTGGCTTCTGCGGGTATACGGCGCCGAACACAACGATCAGTAACCGCGCCTCCTATACGGCTAACGTTCCATCACTCGGATGGCGCGGGCCTACAAGCGGACCGGCGCGGTCAGGTGTAGACATCTCCCCACACCGGGCGCGGCCATATGTGCGGCTTGTCCGACTGGCGGCGGTCGCAACCATCGCGAAGGTGGAGTCCGTACGGCCGCTGGTGCGCCCGTACGCACTAACCCCGCGCGCGGGTCACCCCCAGGCACCGTTTTCTGATCATCACAGGATCATGTCGCGGGGTGAGGGAGTGAGCGGATGGCGACGAGCGCGGACAGCGGCCGCTCGGGCTCCAGCCCCTTGGGCGAGGACGAACGGGCCGAACTGGCCGCCTTGCGCCGCCGCCTCGGCGCACGTCGCCGCTGGCGGGCATTCGTCTCCGCACTGCTGATCACACTGGCCGCGATCCTGGCGCCGCTCAGCGCGGTCTCCGTCTGGATCGCGGATGTCATGGGCGACACCGATCGCTACGTGTCGACGGTCGCCCCGCTCGCGTCCCAGCCCGACGTCCAGACTGCGGTGACCGACCTCATCACCAACGCTGTCGTGTCGAAGGTCGACCTCGACTCCCTGCTCTCCACCGTCGCCCCGAAGGACCGGCCGGAAGTCGAAGCGGCGCTCGGCGGGCTCAGCGGTCCGATCAACGGCGGTCTCAGGAACTTCGTCCACGGCACGGTCGCGTCCTTCGTGTCGAGCGACGCCTTCGCCACTATCTGGACGCAGCTCAACCGCCAGGCCCACACAGCTTTCAAAGGGGCACTCACGGGGGAGGGCGATCAAGCCGTGCAGCTACGGGGTGATGCGGTCGTCCTGAACCTGACGCCGGTCGTCGAGCAGGTCAAGCGGCAACTGGTGGACCGCGGTCTGACCATCGCATCGCGCATCCCACCGGTGCGGGCCGACTTCACCCTGGTGAGGTCGGAGGATGTGCGGAAGGCCAGGACGTGGTTCCGGGTACTGCAGCTGGCCGGGAACTGGCTGCCTGCGGTCACGCTGCTGCTCGCCGCGGCTGGCGTGCTGCTCGCCGGCCGCCGGCGGCGGGCGCTGGTGGCGGCGGCGTTGGGCATCGCGGCGGGTGTCGTCCTGCTGGGGATCGCGCTCTCGCTCTTCCGCGTCGTATATCTCGATCATCTGCCCGGGAACGCCAACGAACGGGCGGCAGGCGCGATCTATGACCAGATCGTCCGCTTTCTCTGGGCGAGCGTGCGGATGCTGATCGTCCTGGGGGTTGTCGTCGCCCTGGGCACGTGGCTGAGCGGACCGGGCCGCCGGGCGCGGCGGGTCAGGGGCGGATGGGAGTCGGTGATCGCGGCGGTGCGGGAGGCGTGCGGTGTCACCTCGACGGGACCGGTCGGCCCGTGGGTGCACCGCCGGCGCCGTGTGCTGCAGTGGGTGGTCGTGCTGGCGGCGGTCGTCGCACTGCTGCTGTGGTCTTATCCGACCGGTTGGGTCATCTTCTGGACCGCGGTGATCGTGGTGGCCGCACTGGCTGTCATCGAGTTCCTGGACGACAGGTCACCGCCACGCGCCGCACGGGTGACACCGCCGTAGTCACCCGCCGCGCACATCATCCGACCGCGCACGTCACTCTTTCGAAGACGCGAACCGCGACCGGCGCGCACGCGTCGCCGCGGCGCCGGTCAGTTCACCCTTCCGCGGCAAGAGCCGCGAGTTGCTGGGCGAAGGGGACGACGGTCTCCTCGTCGGCCGGCCGGCGACCGGCGGGGCGCGCCTCGATGAGGCCCGCCAGTTCCGCCGCCGCCCGGTCGATCCGGTCGTCCAGCGCACCGTCGCCGCCCGTGCCCCAGTCCTCGGAGGCGGCGTAGACGGCGGTCGGTATGACGATCGACCGCAGGTAGGCGAAGAGCGGTCGCATGGCGTGTTCCAGTACCAGCGAGTGCCGGGCCGAGCCGCCGGTCGCGGCGATCAGCACCGGGATGCCGGCCAGGGCGTCCTTGTCGATGACGTCGAAGAACGACTTGAACAGCCCGCTGTAGGAGCCGGTGAAGACCGGGCTGACGGCGATGAGGGCGTCAGCGCCGGTCACCGCCTCGATCGCGTCGCGCAGCCGCGGGGCAGGGAAGCCGGTGACCATGTTCTGCGCGATGTCGCTCGCCAGTTCGCGCAGCTCGATCACCCGCACGTCCACCTGCGACGTCTGTGCGTGCCGCTGGGTGGCTTCGGCCAGCCGGTCGCCCAGCAGCCGGGTCGAGGAGGGGAGGCTGAGCCCGGCGGTGACCACTACGAGGTTCTTCGTCATGCCTGTACCTCCTGCGGTTCGGCGGCCTCCGCGTCGCGGCGGGCGACGAGGGCCTGGTGGGTGGGTCCTTCGGGGACGTCGGCGGGACGGTCCTTGGCGAACTCGGCGCGCAGCACCGGTAGGACCTCCTCACCGAGGATGTCGAGCTGCTCCAGGACAGTCTTCAGCGGCAGGCCCGCGTGGTCCATCAGGAAGAGCTGGCGCTGGTAGTCGCCGAAGCTCTCGCGGAAAGTCAGCGTCTTGTCGATGACCTCCTGCGGGGAGCCGACGGTCAGCGGTGTCTGGTCGGTGAAGTCCTCCAGCGACGGTCCGTGTCCGTAGACGGGCGCGTTGTCGAAGTAGGGGCGAAACTCGCGGACCGCGTCCTGGGAGTTCTTGCGCATGAAGACCTGTCCGCCGAGGCCGACAATGGCCTGTTCGGGGGTGCCGTGCCCGTAGTGGGCGTAACGCTCGCGGTACAGGCTGATCAGGCGCTTGAAGTGGTCCTTGGGCCAGAAGATGTTGTTGGCGAAGAAGCCGTCACCGTAGTACGCGGCCTGCTCGGCGATCTCCGGGCTGCGGATGGAGCCGTGCCAGACGAACGGCGGCACTCCGTCGAGGGGGCGCGGGGTCGAGGTGAAGGACTGCAGCGGGGTACGGAACTTCCCCGCCCAGTTCACCGCTTCCTCGCGCCACAGCTTGTGCAGCAGCGCGTAGTTCTCGACGGCCAGCGGGATGCCCTGCCGGATGTCCTTGCCGAACCACGGGTAGACCGGGCCAGTGTTGCCCCGTCCCATCATCAGATCAACGCGTCCGCCGGCCAGGTGCTGCAGCATCGCGAAGTCCTCGGCGATCTTCACCGGGTCGTTCGTGGTGATGAGGGTGGTCGACGTGGAGAGGATCAGATGATCGGTGCGCGCGGCGATGTAGCCAAGCATCGTCGTAGGAGACGACGGTACGAAAGGCGGATTGTGGTGCTCGCCGGTCGCGAAGACGTCCAGACCGACCTCTTCGGCCTTGAGAGCGATGGCGACCATCGCCTTGATCCGCTCATGCTCGCTCGGCGTCCGACCGTTGGTCGGGTCAGTGGTGACGTCGCCGACTGTGAAGATCCCGAACTGCATTTTCTCCCACCGTCCCATTTGGTTGACTGTTCAACCACTCGAACATTCCGCCCCCGGGAGCTATTCCCCGGCCCCGGTCCGCCCGGCCGCCGAGCCCGGCCGGCCCCCAGCCGCCCGGGCGCCGCCCCCGACGCCCGGTCGGATCGCCATACCGCCGGATGATCATGGCGGAAGCCACCCGAACAGGTGACACAAGGGGTCAGCGATGCCACCTCGGGCGTACTCGGCGGACCGCGTCCTTCCCCAGGCAGCGGCCGAGGGCCGACGGCGATCCGGTAGTCTGTCGGTGGTTCACGCACTCCCCCGCCCCAGTAGCTCAGGGGATAGAGCACGGCTCTCCTAAAGCCGGTGTCGCAGGTTCGAATCCTGCCTGGGGCACGTGCCAGACCAGCACATACACGACGAACGGCCAGGTCAGGGGTGATATCCCTCGCCTGGCCGTTCGCGTTCCGGCACCCCGCGCACCCGCCGTCCCCTCCGCGGAAACGGTCACCCCGGAGCGAGGTCGCAGCAGCACCGCCGCCCTTGGGGAAAACTTTGCGAGAGCGCTTTCATCCAAGGATCCGCGCGACCAGCGCTTTCCGGCGGCGCCCCCTCGGGCGCCCCGCCCCCAGTGGTCCAGACCTATTGACACCGCAGCGGAGCGTCTGACTTCATGGCTGGTGCCCAGCCAGGCCTCCCCGTGGCCCCCAGCCATTCTGACCTGGGCAGATCCGCACCCCCCACCACCTGTCGCACGGCTCCGGCCTCCTCCCCCCTCGCGGACGAGCGCACCCGCCCCCACTCTTTGGGAGCGCTCTCACCTCCCCCGCAGAGGCAGGCCGCCAACCGAAAGGACTCGGTCATGACGCGACGACCGAAGCGGACCCGGATCGCGGCGGTGATCGCCGGCGCCTGCGCCGCCCTCGCCTCCCTCACCCTCGGCCTCACCCCGCAGGCCACCGCCGCCGTCCCCCATGACACCCCCGCCGCCACCGCCGCTGTCACCAACTGCCAGGGCCAGGGCACGATCAGCCTGGCCGGCGGCGAGTACACGCTGCAGAACAACGAATGGAACTCCACCGCCACCCAGTGCGTGACCGCCACCACCGGCACCGCCTGGACGGTGAGCACGGCGAACTTCAACGTCACCGGCGGCGCCCCCGCCACCTATCCCTCGATCTACAAGGGCTGTCACTGGGGCGCCTGCACCACCGGCAGCAACCTGCCGATCCAGGTGAGCCGGCTGGCGAGCGCGACGTCCTCCTGGTCGACCGTGCAGCCGGCCGCCGGAGCGTACGACGTGGCCTACGACCTGTGGACCGACTCGGCGGCCACCACCGGCGGCCAGCCCGACGACAGCGAGATCATGATCTGGCTGAACAGCCGCGGCTCGGTCGCCCCCTTCGGCTCCAAGACGGCGACCGCGGCCATCAGCGGCCACACCTGGGACGTCTACACGGGCCGTCAGACGTCATGGAACATCGTCTCGTACGTCCTCCAGGGCGGCGCCACGTCGATCACCGGTCTCGACGTCAAGGCGATGATCGACGACTCCGTCCGGCGCGGCACCACGGGGCCGAACGCGTACCTGATCGACGCGGAGGCCGGCTTCGAGATCTGGCAGGGCGGCCAGGGGCTCGGCGCGAACTCCTTCTCCTTCAGCGCCACCCAGGGCGCCGGAGGCGGCACCGGGGGCAGCACCGGGCCGATCACCGGCTACGGCGGCAAGTGCGTCGACGTCAAGGCGGCGAGCCCGGCCAACGGCACCGCCGTACAGCTCTACGACTGCAACGGCACCGCCGCCCAGCAGTGGACGGTCGGCGGCGACGGTACGGTCCGCGCGCTCGGGAAGTGCCTCGACATCACGGCGGCCGGTACGACGAACGGCACACCGGTCCAGTTGTACGACTGCAACGGCACCGGCGCCCAGCAGTGGAGCCCCGCTGCGGGCGGCTCGCTCCGCAACCCGGCCTCAGGGCGCTGCCTGGACGCCACCGGCAACAGTTCCGCCAACGGCACCCGGCTGCAGATCTGGGACTGCACGGCGGGCGCCAACCAGGCCTGGACGCTGCCCGGCTGAGCCGCGGTCAGCGCGCCGCCCGCGAGGCCGGCGCCGCCCGTCAGGGACCTGCCAGGGCCCCGCCAGGCCCGAAGAGACCGTCAGAGCCAGTCAGAGCCCGTCAGAGCCCATCCGCGCCGGCGAGCCGTCCGGCGCGGCAGATGCTTGGAGGCATCGTGCGCACGTTCCGAATACCGGCGAGACGCCGGACGTCCTGTCTGGTGACCTTGGCGCTGGTCGCGGCCGGGGGTGGCGTGCTGGGCGCGGTGGCTCCCGGCGCGACCGCGACAGCAGCACCCCAGGCGCAGGCCCAGGCCATCACCGCCTGCCCGTGGGTGCACTCCACCGCACCGATCCCGCAGCGGGTCAGCCAGTTGCTGGCGAAGATGACGACCGCTCAGAAGGTGTCGCTGGCCACCGGAGCCGGCGGTTCGAGCTACGTCGGCTTCACTCCGGCGATCGGGTCGCTGTGCATCCCGGCGATGAACCTGGAGGACGGACCGGCCGGAGTAGCCGATGGTATGACCGGTGTCACCCAGTTGCCCGCGCCGGTCGCGGTCACCGCGACCTGGGACACGACGGCCGAGCAGCAATACGGTCAGATCATCGGCGCGGAAGAGGGCGCCAAGGGCACCACCGTCGACCTGGGGCCGACCATCAACATCACGCGCGACCCGCGCTGGGGCCGCGCTTTCGAGTCGATGGGCGAGGACCCGTACCTCAATGGCCAACTGGGTGCCGCCAACATCCGCGGGGTGCAGTCGACCGGGGTGATGGCGCAGGTCAAGCACCTCGCGGTCTACAACCAGGAGACCAACCGCAACACCCCGTCCGACAATGCGGTCATCAGCAACAAAGCTATGCAGGAGATCTACCTGCCCGCCTTCCAGGACTCGGTGCAGCAGGGCGCGGCCTCATCCGTGATGTGTTCCTACAGCACGATCAACGGAACATACGCCTGTCAGAACCCCTACCTGCTCACTACGGTGCTGCGCCAGCAGTTCGGCTTCAACGGCTTCGTGACCTCCGACTGGGGTGCCACCCACGCCGGCGCGGCCTCCGCGAACGCCGGCCTGAACCAGGACATGCCGGGGAACGACGGCTTCTACGGCAGCGCCCTGCAGACCGTGGTCGCCAATGGCTCGGTCAGCCAGGCCACCCTCAACTCCCTGACCTCGGGCATCCTCACCGAGATGTTCGCCTTCGGGCTGTTCGACAAGGCGCCCACCGGTTCGCCGGCCCAGCCCGCGACCAGCACCGCCAACCAGGCCGCGGCGACGCGTCTCGCCCAAGAGGGCACGGTCCTGCTGAAGAACAACGGCAACGTCCTGCCGCTGGCCTCCTCCACCCGGTCCATCGCGGTCATCGGCGCGGACGCCTCCACCTCCCCGCAGACCGCCGGCGGCGGCAGCGCGGCCGTCAACTCCAGCGGCACCATCACCCCTCTGCAGGGCATCACCGCACGCGCCGGCAGCGGCATCACCGTGAGTTACAACAACGGTTCCTCCACCGCTTCCGCCGCCTCGCTCGCCGCCTCCTCCAGCGTCGCGGTGGTCTTCGTCAGCGACTTCGAATCCGAGGGCAGCGATCTGGGCGGCATCGACCTGCCGGCCGCGGAGAACTCCCTCATCTCCGCCGTCGCGGCGGCCAACCCCAACACGGTCGTGGTGCTCAACACCGGTTCCGCGGTGACGATGCCCTGGCTGGGTTCGGTCAAGGGCGTACTGGAGGGCTGGTACGCGGGCCAGGGCGACGGCACCGCGATCGCCTCGCTGCTCTTCGGCGACACCAATCCGTCCGGCCACCTGCCGGTGACGTTCCCGGCCTCGCTCTCCCAGGTGCCCGCGCACACCGCGGCCCAGTGGCCGGGCACCGGCGGCACCGTGCAGTACTCCGAGGGCGTGGACGTCGGCTACCGCTACTACGACGCCAACCACCTCACCCCGCTCTTCCCCTTCGGCTTCGGCCTGTCGTACACCTCGTTCTCCTTCAGTGACCTGCACGTCGGTACGCTGCCGGCCGGCGGCGCGGCCACTGTGACGGCGACCGTGACCAACACCGGCTCCCGGGCGGGCGCGGACGTCGCCCAGCTGTACGTGACCCAGCCGGCCGCGTCCGGTGAGCCGCCGAAGCAGCTCCAGGGGTTCGCCCGGGTCGACCTCCAGCCCGGCGCCAGCCAGACCGTCACCTTTCCCCTGACGCAGCGCAATCTGCAGTACTACAACGCCACGTCCAACGCGTGGGCCACCAGCACCGGCAGTTACGGCATCTCGGTCGGCGACTCGGGCGCGAACCTGCCGCTGACCGGGACCCTCTCGGTGACCTCGGCGCAGCTCGGCCGGCCGCTGACCGTGACCGGTCCCGGGGCGCAGGAAGGCATGACCGGCGCGCCGGTGTCCGTCCAGCTGGCGGCGCAGGACACCACCATTGGTCAGACGCCGGCGTTCACCGCGACCGGGCTGCCGGCCGGTACGTCGATCTCGGCTTCCGGTCTGATCAGCGGATCTCCGACGACGGCGGGCACCAGCACAGTGACCGTCACCGCCCATGACGCGGCCGGGGCCCTCGCCGAGACAACGTTCCTGTGGACGGTCACGCCCAACACCACGGCCGTGGCCAATCCGCTGGTCGGCGTCGGCGGCCTCTGCCTCGACCTGGCGAGCGACAACAACGCCGACGGTTCCAAGGTGGACATCTACACCTGCAACGGAACCAACGGGCAGCAGTGGACCGAGATGTCGGACGGCACGGTGCAGGTGGCGGGCAAGTGCCTGGACGTGAAGGCGGCCGGCACCGCGAACGGCACCCTGGTGGACCTCTACTCCTGCAACGGCAGCAGCGCCCAGGTCTGGCAGCACCAGGCCAACGGCTCCCTGCTGAACCCCGCCTCCGGCAAGTGCCTGGACGACCCGAGCGCGTCCACGGCGCTGGGCACCCAGGTGCAGATCTACGACTGCAACGGCAGTACGGCCCAGTCGTGGGTGGCCCCGGCGGGTTCGACCGGCGGTTCCGGATCAGGTCCTGGTTCCGCGGGCCAGGTGACCGGCTACGCGGGGCTGTGCCTCGATGTCGCCGGCGCCGGCACCGCCGACAAGACCAAGGTGGACGTCTACACCTGCAACGGCACCGCCGCCCAGCAGTGGACGGTCTCCGGCCAGGCGCTCCAGGCACTCGGCAAGTGCCTGGACGTCAACGCCGCGGGCACCGCCAACGGCACCCTCGTCGACCTCTACACCTGCAACGGAACCGGCGCCCAGGTCTGGCAGCACCAGGCCAACGGCTCCCTGCTGAACCCCGCCTCCGGCAAGTGCCTGGACGACACGGGGATGTCCACCACCCCCGGCACGCAGGTGCAGATCTGGTCCTGCACCGGCGCCGCCAACCAGTCATGGGTCCTTCCCTGACCCGGACGGAACCGTCCTGACCGGACCGCCACAGGGCCCCGGCAGGTATCCGGTCCGCGCGCGTCCCAGAACGCGCGCGGACCGGGCCGGGTCCACGCTTCACGAACGGACCGCGCTCCCCCGCCAGGCCGCGGTCAGGACGACCACCGCAGCGCGTCGAGGTCCGGCCAGGGGGCCGACCGCAGGTCGGTCCTCGGCACGCTCAGCGGCATCTTCCGGACTGGTAAACGACGGAACGGCCCGGGGGGTGTTCACCCGTTCGAGTGCACATGCGTTCGAGGGTCGTACGGAGACGCCAATCCGGTCCGCCGACGGGCAGGCGGAACCGCGCCGCCCCGCTCACCGCGTCCGGACTCCTCATCGGTCGTGCGTGATGGCGGCGGTCGGTACGTCGAGGGCGTGGGCGTAGCGGCGGATGGTGTCGTCGCTCGCCCCCACGAGGCCGCGTTCCAGGCGGGACAGGTGGCCCCTGTCGAGGCCGGTCCTCTGCTGCATGTCCCGCAGGCTCATCTTCCGAGCGGTTCGGAGTGCCCTCATCGCCGCCCCGTTCGGTCTCACGTGCCGAAGTTAGCGGTAGGCGCCGTGCCGCGCAAGCCGATTCAAGAGCCTTGAAGCTCTGATTATGAGCCCGCACTCACCCCGCGCCCGCACCTGCCCGCTTTTCCGACGCGTCGTCATGCAACCCAATGGGCGCCGCGAGCGGCGTTCGGCCCAGGTCGAAAGGTCGAAAGACGCTCACTTGGTTGCATGGACTAGGGCATGATGTGGGGCCATGGACGGAGACTGGGCGGGACTGGGCAGAGCCGTTGCGGCAGCACGCGCGGCTATGGGGCTCAGTCAGGAAGAGCTCGGGGCGCTGGCCGACGGCGCGGGGCGGACCGTGATCCAGACCATCGAGCGGGGTCACAAGTTCAAGAAGGTCACCAAGACGCTGCTCAACGTCGAGTACGCACTCGGCTGGCGGCGCGGCTCGGTGGAACGGATCCTCGGCGGCGAGGACCCGCTGCCCCTGAACCCGCCGGAAGAGCAGGCCGGCGGGCGGTCGCAGGCCGACGGGTACGGGGGTCTGCCGCTGCGGGTCAGCCACACCCTCACCGAAGGCACCACCCTGGACACCACGATCGTGCCGCTCACCCCCAACGCGGACATGGTCGTCGTCGTGAAGGGCAAACCGACGGCCACGCCGGAGCAGTTGAAGGACGCGATGCTCGCCTGGGAGGAACGGGAGGGTTATCTGGCCCAGCTGCCCAAGCTCTTCGAAGGACCGCAGGGACCCCAGGGACCCCAGAAGTCCGAGTAGACCCCCGAGTTATCCACAGCCTGTCACTTTCCGGTCACCCCGGGCTCTCGTTTGTGGTTGCATGAACGCACCGGCGAGGGGGCCACCGCCCTGGTGTTCAGGGGGCCGAGTGATTCGGGTTCTACGTACGTCCAGCATGCCCGAGGGCGTCTTGCTGTGGGTCAGGCCGTACAAACAGGGTTACGTGGTGTACGTGGCACCGGAGCTCGCCTCCATGACGTCGCGGCTTTGCACGCCGTTGTGGAAGGACGCCTCCGACGTGCGGAAATAGAGGCTCTGTATGCATGCCGTCCTGCACGCGCTGTCCATCACCGGGTCGATGACCTGGGAGATTACCTGGGCGCTGGTGCTCGGTTTCGCGCTGTCCGCGGTGGTGCAGGCGGTGGTGCGCAAGTCCACCGTGGTGCGACTGCTGGGTGACGACCGGCCGCGGACTCTGGGGGTGGCGGCGCTGCTCGGGTCGGCGTCGTCGTCCTGCTCGTACGCCGCGGTGGCGCTCGCGCGTTCGCTCGTCGTCAAGGGGGCAAACTTCACCGCGGCGATGGCCTTCGAGATCGCCTCGACCAATCTGGTGGTGGAACTCGGCGTGATTCTGGCGCTCTTGATGGGGTGGCAGTTCACCGCGGCGGAGTTCGCCGGCGGCCCCATCATGATCGTGGTGCTCGCCCTGCTCTTCCGGCTGCTGCTGCGGGACCGGCTGCTGCGGGAAGCGCGGGACCAGGCGGCGCGCGGGGTGGCCGGGTCGATGGAGGGGCACGCCGCGATGGACATGTCCGTGGCGGGCCCGGGGTCGTTCTGGCGGCGGCTGCTCTCCCGGGACGGCTTCACGTCGGTGGCGCATGTGTTCGTCATGGAGTGGGCGGCGATCCTGCGGGATCTGGTAATTGGGCTGCTGATCGCGGGGGCCATCGCGGCATGGGTGCCGGACGCCTTCTGGCGGACCTTCTTCTTCGAGGGCCACCCGCTGGCGTCGAAGGTGTGGGGGCCGGTCGTCGGGCCGCTGGTGGCGGTGGTGTCCTTCGTCTGCTCGATCGGCAATGTGCCGTTGGCGGTGGTGCTGTGGAAGGGCGGCATCAGCTTCGGCGGGGTGGTGGCGTTCATCTTCGCGGACCTGCTGATCCTGCCGATTCTGAACATCTACCGCCGGTACTACGGCCTGCGGATGACGGTCTTCCTCGCGCTTTCCTTCTACGCGGCGATGGTGGTGGCCGGCTACGTGGTCGAGCTGGTCTTCTCCGGCGCGGGGATCGTGCCGGACCAGGCGGACGCGACCGTCCCCATGGAGGGCGTCACCTGGAACTACACCACGTATCTGAACATCGTCTTCCTGCTGCTCGCGGCAGCTCTGGTGGTGCGCTTCCTTCGCTCCGGGGGGCTGCCGATGCTGCGGATGATGGGCGGCGGTCCGGCCGGGGCGGACGGCGGTCACCAGGGACACGGGACTCAGGGCGATCACGGTGATCAGGGTGATCACGGCGGACACCATGACGGACACCTGGGCGAGCACCCGTCCACGTAGCCTGGCGGCATCGGGCTCGACGGACGGGATGGTGGCCAGTGACGCGCAGACCGGGGCGGAAGGCTCCGCCGTCTCCGCTGGAGCAGCGTGACGGGGTGGACCCGGTGTGCCTGCGGCTGCCCGGCGGCCCGGACGCCGAGGCGCTCGCCGAGGGGGCGGTGCCCGGGCGCCCGGAGACCGTGCGCGCGTATTTGCTGGAGCGTTACGCGACCGCCATCGGTCCCGGGCGGGTCGAGGCGATGCTGGCCGACGGGCGGTTCGTGGGCGAGGACGGGCGGCCGGTGGGCGCGGCGACCGCGTACCGGGCCGGCGCGTACATCTGGTTCCACCGTGATTTCGCGCCCGAGGTGCCGGTGCCGTTCGCCATCCGGGTCGTGCACCGGGACGAGCGGATCGTGGTCGCGGACAAGCCGCACTTCCTGGCCACCACCCCGCGCGGCCGGCACATCACGGAGACCGCGGTGGCCCGGCTGCGGCGGGACCTGGCGCTGCCGCGGCTCTCCCCCGCGCACCGGCTGGACAGGCTGACGGCGGGGCTGGTGCTGTTCGTCGTACGGCCGGAGGACCGGGGCACGTACCAGACGCTCTTCCGGGACCGTCTGGTGCGCAAGGAGTACGAGGCGGTGGCCGCCCACGATCCGGCGGTGGAGCTGCCGCGGACGGTGCGCAGCCGGATCGTCAAGGAGCACGGGGTGCTGGCCGCCCAGGAGGTGCCCGGGCCGGTCAACGCGGAGAGCCGGATCGAGCTGCTGGCGCACTGCGGCGGGCTCGGCCGCTACCGGCTGCTGCCCGCGACGGGACGTACCCACCAGCTGCGGGTCCATATGAGCGGGCTCGGACTTCCGCTGCTCAACGACCCGCTCTACCCCGAGATCGCGCCCGAGCCGGCCGAGGACGATCCCCGCTACTACCAGCGGCCGCTGCAACTGCTCGCACGGGCGCTGGAGTTCACCGACCCGTGGACGGGGCGGGCGGTGCGGTTCGAGAGCGCACGGGAGTTGGCGGCGTGGCAGGACGTCGCCGGGGTCCGGCCGGACTCCGGGCGCGCCGTGTGAGGTCCCGGGGCGAGGTCCCCAGAGGTGAGGTCCACGGCGTGAGGTTCCCCGGGTGTTCTCCGGGCGGGCGCGTTCAGGACATGGACTCCGCGGGGGTGAGCAGGGCGAAGAAGGCGCCTTCCGGGTCGCGGAGCAGGGCGATGCGGCCGACGCCCTCCATGTCGGTGGGCGGCATGAGGACGGAGCCGCCCTTCTCGGTGGTCCTGGCGGTGAGGGCGTCGGTGTCGGCGACCCCGAAGTAGGGCTGCCAGTAACTGAGGCCGTCCGGGAGCCTGTCGGCGGCGAGTTGCATGATGCCGCCGTGGGAGCCTTCCTGGCCGCCGCCGGCGCGGGAGGCGACGATGTAGGTGCCGGAGCCCTGCGGCAACGGCATGTCCTCGAAATCCCAGTGGAAGACGGTGCCGTAGAAGCGCCTGGCCTGTTCGCCGTCGGGTGTGTAGAGCTCCGTCCAGCACAGGGCGCCGGGGCCGACGCGGTCCAGGCCCTTGGTGGCGGCGGGCTCCCAGACGGCGAACTCGGCGCCGCCCGGGTCGGTGTACCCGGCCAGCCGGCCCTGGTCGAAGACCTTCATCGGCGCGAAGCGGACGGAGCCGCCGGCCGCTTCGACGGCTTCGGAGGTGGCGTCGGCGTCTGCCGTCTCGAAGTACACCGTCCAGGCGGGCTGGGCGGCGGCCTCCTGCAGCGGGCCCAGTCCTGCGACGGTCTGGCCGGCGAGCTGGAGCATGCCGTACCCGGCGGCCTCCGGGCCCATCGGCTGGAAGTCCCAGTCGAGCACCGCCTTGTAGAACGCGGCGGCGGCCTCGGTGTCGCGGCTGCCCAGGTCGATCCAGCTGGGCGCGCCCGGCACATAGTCGTTGGTGAGCATGGCGGCGACCTCCGTGGACTGAGGGAATTGCCGGATTAGAACGGTGTGTCCTCCCTCACATCAGCATGGCAGGGGGCGCTGACATTCGCGCTCCACCGGCAGGTCACGGCCGCCGGTCCAGGGCGGGGCGTGACCTGGCGCACACGGCTGGTGGCTAAACGGATTCGGGATTGTCAGTGGTCGCGTCTAGGGTTGTTCGCATGTACGGGGGAAGACTCGATCAAGCGAACGCGGTTCTGCGCGCGTATGTGCAGGAGCACGGCGACCGGCCCTGGACGGCCGAGGAGCTGACGGAGCTGGCGCGGCTGCGCGCCCGTTGGACGGCAGCCGCGCGCGAGCTCCGCATGGAGATACGTCCGGTGCCCGGCCCGGTCAGCGGCTCCGCGGTGGTGACGGCGGCCTGACTGCGGCCGGCCGCCCCGGGTTCCGCTGCGGACGCGGCCCGGCCAGGACTTCTCCCTTCGGACGTGCCGCAAGGTGCCGGACGGTTCAGACGTGCGCGACCGCGTGCGGGGGGCGGACGGTGTCCGTGCCGGGGGTGGGCTCGGCGGCGTCGGCGCCCAGAGCGGTGATCCGGTTGGCGGCGTCGACATGGACGACGGCCGGGCGCAGGCTACGGGCCTCGGCGTCCTCGACCTGGGCGTAGCTGATGAGGATGACCAGGTCACCGGGGTGCACGAGGTGGGCGGCGGCGCCGTTGATGCCGATCACGCCGGAGCCGCGCTCGCCCTCGATGACATAGGTCTCCAGGCGCGCGCCGTTGGTGATGTCGACGATGTGGACCAGTTCGCCCGGCAGCAGGTCGGCGGCGTCCATCAGATCGCGGTCGACCGTCACGGAACCCACGTAGTGCAGATCGGCCTGGGTCACGGTGGCCCGGTGGATCTTGGACTTGAACATGGTGCGCAGCATGGCGCCGCCTCCTGGTGAATGAGTGGGTCGCGTCCTTGGGGGGTACGCGCCGACGGCATCCAGGGTAGATCCCGTGGTGCGGGGGCCGGCCGGGGGCCGGTGGCGAAGTGCGGAAGATCTCAGCCGGTGGCGGGGACGGTCCCGGCCGACGGGTTCGGCGTGGTCGGGGGTGCGGTGGTCGCCGGGGAGAGCGCGGGTGCGGGCAGGCGGTCGTAGAGCTGGGCGAGCGCGGTGTTGAGCCGGATCAGGTGGGCGGGGGCGTTGCGGACCTCGGTCGGCGCGGTGGCGTCGGGGCGGTGGCCGAGCCGGCGGCGTACCTGGCCGATGTTGCGGGCGGTCAGGCCGAGTTGCGGGCGCACGGCGGCGAGGTCGGCGGCGTCGGTGGCGGCCAGCGCGCGGGCGGCGTGGGCGCAGGCGGTGAGGGCGTCGGCCCAGTCGGCGGGGTGGGCGGTTCCGGCGTCGCGCCGGCGGGCGGGGGTGCGCCGGATGAAGGTGCGGTGGGCGCGGGCGGAAGCCGACGCCTCGGTCAGGTCCTTGGTGGCGCGGTCCACCTGGCGGGTGAGCCGGCGGACGGCGGCGGGCTCGGGGGCCGGTTCGCGGACCGCGGCGAGCAGTTCCTGGAGCGCGCGCAGGGCGCGGGCGGCGCGGCCCCGCATCACGGTCTCGGTACGCAGCGGCAGTACGAAGAAGGCCGCTGCGATGCCGCAGACCGAGCCGGCCAGGATGCCTTCGGGGCGCTGGACGAGCAGGGCGTCGCCGTGTTCGCCGTTGAGGGAGTAGAGGACGGCGAGCAGGCTGGTGACGCAGAATGCCCAGATCGCGTAGTTGAGGTCGCGCAGCCAGATGCCGACCGTCAGGTAGCAGAAGATGACCACGACCGCGGCGGCCGGAGCGCCGGCCACCAGGTGGGCGACCAGGGTGCCGAGGAGCGCGCCGGCGAAGGCGCCCGCGACGCGGAGCCCGCTGCGGTGGACGACGTCCCCGCGGCCCTGGGCCGCGCTGCACACCACGAACGCGGTGATCACCGTCCACATCCAGTGCTGCGGGAAGAGCAGGTGGCCTGCGACGAAGCCCGCGGCCATGGCGGCGGCGAGTTGGGCGGCGAGCCGGGTCTGGGGTTGCGGATCGCGCCAGCCGCCGGCCCGGCGGGCGGGGGCGGGCGGCTCGGGGGCGGGCCGTTCGGTGGCGCGGATGCCGCGGACGGCGACGGCGCGGAGGCGGACGCCGGCGAGCGCGGTGGCGAGCGCCGTGTCCGGTGCGGGGTCCGTTGGCGTGTCCCGTACGGCATCCGGTGCGGGGTCCCGTGCGATGTCCGGGGCCGTCTCCCGTGTGGCGTCCAGTGCCGTGTCCGGTGCCATGTCCGGTGCGGGGTCGAGGCCGCGGGTGGCGGCCGGGTCTTCGGGGGTGGGCTCCTGGGCGAGGACTTCGGCGCGCAGGACGGCGGTGGCCAGGTCGTCGAGGGGGGTGCGGTCGGCGCCCTCGGGGAGGCGGGCGGCGGTGAGGCGGGTGTCGACGGTGAGCGCGGTGCGGTGGAGGGCGGCGGCGGCGCGCGGACGGTGGCGGCCGTCCGGTGGGAGGGCCCGCAACCGGGTCACGGCGTAGCGGAGGTCGCCGGCCGCGGCGGCGGCTTCGCGGGTGGGGCGGGCCGGGAGGAGTGCCTGCACGGCGATCACGCAGGCGACCGCGATCAGTCCGGCCGCTCCGCCCCACAGCGGGCCGGTCGCTCTGGCGGCGTCCGGCGGGACGGGGACGACCAGGACCGAGATCAGCGGGGTCAGGGCGAGCCGTCCGAAGCGACGCACCCTGCCGCCGAAGCGCATGAGGTAACGCGACGCCCACACCGCACCGACGAAGGCGGCGGCGCCCAGCCAGGTGTGGTGCACCATGAAGCGGCCGGTGAAGGTCGCGACGATGCCGATGGCGGGCACGTACACCAGGGCGGAGAGGCGATGCGGGAGGCTGGTCGCGTGCAGGCTGCGCGAGACCAGGACGGCGACCACGGTGGCGATCATCACGATGCCGCCGGGCAGATCAGCGGATCGGATGACCAGCCAGGAGAGCAGCAGTGCCGCCAGCGCCGCGATGATCGTACGTATGGCGATGTGCAGGCGCACACGGCCGGGGTCGAGCAGTCGCAGTCGGATCAGCATTCTTGTGCTCTCCCTGTCACGCGCGCGGCACATCACCCGTGCGCCGTCCGTCAGCATGGCGCCGCGCACCTCACCCGTACGAAGACGCGAGCCGCCGAGATACAACGCATTGCGTACGACTATCAGACTCTTCGATCGCAAGTCACCAGCAAGCGCGGCGACCGTCCCGTGCAGATAATACGCTTTCCTTAGAAAATGGCAGCCATGTTCCCACCCCCGCCCCTCGACTCCGCCGCCGTTGTCCGCCGCGCGGTCAACCGCCTGGGCCGCCGCATGCGTGCCGAGCGGCTGCCCGACGGGCTGCCGAGCGGAAAGCTCGCCATCCTCGCGCTCCTCAACCGGTCCGGACCGAGCAGTCCGGGCGCGATGGCCGGCGCCCTGCACGTACAGCCGCAGTCACTCACCCGGACGCTGGCCGCGCTGGAGCAGGACGGACTGGTGACGCGGGAGCGGGACGCGGCGGACGGCCGGCAGTACCGGATCGCGCTGACGGAGGACGGCTTCCAGGTGATGGCGCGGGACGTGGGCCACTGGGACGCGTGGCTGCGGGAGCGGATGGCGACCCAGTTGAACGAGACGGAACGGGAAGTGCTCCGGCTGGCGGCGGGACTGCTCGACCGGCTGGCCGCCGACGACTGAGGCGGCGGCGCAGCAAGTCCGAGCCGGTCGGAGCCGATCAGCGCGTTCATCGTACCGGCAGGTGAAAATACCCCCAGGGGGTAGTGCTCACGATACCTAGGGGGGGTATATGGTGAAGAGAGTGAGGGCGGGGAAGCAGTTCCCCCACGCACACCACGAGGAGCACAGCATGAGCGAGACCGTCTACTCCGTGTCCGGCATGAGCTGCGGCCACTGCGAGTCCGCCGTCAGCAAGGAGGTCACCGCGATTCCGGGTGTCACCTCCGTGACGGCGGTGGCGAAGACCGGGCTGGTGACCGTCGCCTCCGAGCAGCCGCTCGACGAGGAGACCATCCGCGCCGCGGTGGACGAGGCGGGCTACGAGCTCGTCGGCCCCGCCTGAGCCTGCCGCGGAGCAGAGCCGGCCGGGTGAGCCGGGGCCCGGCCGGAACGGCGGGGCGACACGCCCCGGCGCACACCCGGCGCACACAGCACCGAATTGGGGAGTGGACATGGCGACCACCACCGCACACACGGACGGCGGACCCGCCGAGCAGCGGATCGAGCTGGAGATCGGCGGCATGACCTGCGCGTCGTGCGCCGCCCGCATCGAGAAGAAGCTCAACCGGATGGACGGCGTCAGCGTCGCCACGGTCAACTACGCGACCGAGAAGGCGAAGGTGGCCTTCGGCGGGGGCATCGGGGTCGGTGACCTCATCGCGACCGTCGAGGCCACCGGTTACACCGCCGCGCTCCCCGCCCCGCCCGCCGCCGCGCCACCGTCCCGGGACGACGCGGAAGCCGCCCCCGAAGACCCCGAACTGACGTCGCTGCGCCAGCGGTTGACCACCGCCGTGGTCCTCGCCGTCCCCGTCGTCGCGCTGTCGATGATCCCGGCGCTGCAGTTCACCAACTGGCAGTGGCTGGCGCTGACCCTGGCCTCCCCGGTGGTGGTCTACGCCGGCTGGCCCTTCCACCGGGCCGCCTGGACCAACGCGCGCCATGGCGCCGCGACGATGGACACCCTCGTCTCGGTGGGCACGCTCGCCGCGTACGGCTGGTCGCTGTGGGCACTGTTCTTCGGTACGGCCGGGATGCCCGGCATGACCCACCCGTTCGCGTTCACCATCAGCCGCGGTGACGCGAGCGGTGATCTCTATCTGGAGGCAGCCGCCGGGGTCACCGCCTTTCTGCTGGCCGGCCGGTACTTCGAGGCCCGGGCCAAGCGGCGGGCCGGAGCGGCGTTGCGTGCCCTGCTGGAGCTGGGCGCGAGAGATGTCGCGGTGCTGCGCCGGGACGTGACCGGCCGGGAGACGGAAGTACGGGTGCCGGTGGGTGAGTTGGCGGTCGGGGACCGGTTCGTGGTGCGGCCGGGGGAGAAGATCGCGACCGACGGGGTGGTGCGGGACGGCGGTTCCGCGGTGGACGCGTCGATGCTCACCGGAGAGTCGGTACCGGTGGAGGTGGGGCCCGGTTCGCCGGTCACCGGGGCGACGGTGAACGCCGGCGGCCGGATCGTGGTCGAGGCGCTGCGGATCGGCGCCGACACCCAACTGGCCCGGATGGCCAGCCTGGTGGAGGACGCGCAGAACGGCAAGGCGGCGGCCCAGCGGCTCGCCGACCGGATCTCGGCGGTGTTCGTGCCCGCGGTGATCGTGCTGGCCCTCGGCACGCTCGGGGTGTGGCTCGGCTTCGGCGAGGGCGCGGCGGCGGCGTTCACCGCGGCCGTGGCGGTGCTGATCATCGCCTGCCCGTGCGCGCTGGGACTGGCCACGCCGACCGCGCTGCTCGTCGGCACCGGGCGCGGCGCCCAACTCGGCATCCTGATCAAGGGTCCTGAGGTGCTGGAATCGACCCGGGCGGTCGACACGGTGGTGCTGGACAAGACAGGTACGGTCACGACCGGTTCGATGACGCTCACCGAAGTGCACACGGTTGGCCCCGTCAGCACCGACGACACCGACGCCACCGACGCCACCCACGAGAAGGCCGGCGAGAAGGCCGAGGAGAAGGACGTCCTGCGGCTGGCCGGCGCCCTGGAGCACGCCTCCGAGCACCCCATCGCGAAGGCGATCGCCACCGCGGCGGCCGACCGGGCCGGGGAACTCCCACCGGTGGAAGGCGACTTCACGAACGTCCCGGGGCTCGGCGTGCGCGGCACCGTCGAAGGGCACGCGGTGCTGGTCGGACGGGAGCAACTGCTCGCCGACGCCGGCGTGCGCCTGCCCGCGGAACTCGCGGCAGCGAAGAGCGCGGCCGAGGCCCGCGGCGGCACCGCGGTCCTCGTCGCCTGGGACGGGCGGGCGCGGGCGGTGCTGGTGGTCGCGGACGCGGTGAAGCCGACGAGCGCGGAGGCGGTACGGCGGCTGCGGGCACTGGGACTGCGGCCGGTACTGCTGACCGGCGACAACGCGGCGGTGGCCGGCGCGGTCGCCGCGGAGGTGGGTATCGACCCGGCGGACGTCCACGCCGGGGTGCTGCCCGAGGAGAAAGTCGCCGTCGTCCGCGGGCTCCAGGACCAGGGCCGTACGGTCGCGATGGTCGGCGACGGCGTCAACGATGCCGCGGCCCTGGCGCAGGCGGACCTCGGGCTCGCCATGGGCACGGGGACCGACGCGGCGATCGAGGCGGGTGACCTCACGCTCGTCCGCGGTGACCTGCGGGTGGCCGCCGACGCGATCCGCCTGTCCCGGAAGACCCTCGCCACCATCAAGGCCAACCTCTTCTGGGCCTTCGCCTACAACCTCGCGGCGATCCCGCTGGCCGCGGCGGGCCTGCTCAACCCGATGATCGCCGGGGCGGCGATGGCGCTCTCCTCCGTCTTCGTGGTGGGCAACAGCCTGCGTCTGCGGAGCTTCAGGCCGCTCTCCGACTGAGCGGGGTCCGCCGGGCAGGTGATGCGTACACCGGGGCGGAGGAGCGGCGGCAGCGCGTCGTGGAACGGCAGTTGACAGCCACTGCAAAGGCCGGGGAGGCGTGGACGCGACCCCCGCCTCACCGGCCTGCTCAGGGACGTACGGATCACCTTGCGCTTCCGTACGCCCCTGGAGCGTGAACTCCCCGGCCGACCCGGTGAGTCAGCCGCCGGACGGCTAGATCCAGGTCAGCTTCGTGCCGAACGACGGTTCCTTCAGGTCGCTCCGCAGCGTCACCGGGACGGTCGTGCGGGCCGTGCCCGTACCGAAGCTGATCGTGCCGACCTGGGTGCCGGCCTTGGCGTTGTGCGGCACACCGGAGGAGTTGGTGGTCATGGTGACCTTCGATGTCAGGCCCGGCCAGCCGATCGCGGTGAGGTCCTTGCCCGCCACCACCGGGGTGCTGCCGCCCAGCCCGTCGTGGACCTCGCCGACGACCTCGCCCTTCTTCACCACCGTCGCCGATGTCAGCCCGGACTGAACGGAGTTGATCAGCTTCTGGCTGTTGTCCAGGGCGAGCTGCAGGCTGTCGAAGACGGTGGTCCCGCCGCGCTGCTGGAGCATCACGCCGAGGATCAACTGCTCCTTGCCGGCGACCTTCTTCTGCGCCGCCCACATCAGGGCGCCGCCGGCCGGGGTGCTGGAGCCGGTCTTGATGCCGACGACCCCGAGGTGCACCAGGTCGTTGTTGTTGTTGTAGATCGTGCCGACGCCGGGGATGCTGATGTTCGGCAGCGCGACGACCGACCGGAAGACGTCGTTCTTCATCACCTGGCGGGCCAGCTTGAGCTGGTCCTCCGCGGTGCTGACGGTGGTCTCCTCGAAGCCGCTCGCCCCGGTGTAGGTGGTGTGGGTCATGCCCAGGCCGGCGGCGGCCTTCGTCATCTTCGCGACGAACTTCTCCTGCGTGCCGGAGTCCCAGCGGGCAAGCAGCCGGGCGATGTTGTTGCCGGACGGGATCAACAGCAGCTGCAGCATCTGCCGTTCGGAGAACCGCTGGCCCGCCTTGACGGCCGCGGTGGACTCGTCGGTGGACGACGACTCGTTGGCCGCCTGCTGGTCGACGGTGATCAGCGGGCCGTTCTGCTTACCGGTCAGCGGGTGGTCCCGCAGTATCAGGTACGCGGTCATCACCTTGGTGACGCTCGCGATCGGCACCGGGGTCTGGGCGCCGTGCACACCCAGTGAGCCGAGCCCTTCGACCTCGGCGACCGACTGGCCCTGCGACGGCCACGGCATCGACTGGGGCAGCGGGGTGCCGTCGAAGGTGTACGTGGAGGCCGCGGTCAGCTCCAGGTCCGGCGACGGCAGCGGGCGTACGGCCTGCACGATCACGTAGACCAGCGCGAGCAGGACGACCAGCGGGGTCCAGATCCTGAACCGCCGCAGGGTGCTGCGCCACGGGGTCTGCGGCTTCGGCGGGGTGTTGGTCAGCTCGGCGAGGAGCTTCAGGGGCGCCTCGGGGCTGGGCGGCACAGGCATGCCGCGGGTGCCCTCGGGGCCGACGCGCTCGCCCTCGACGGGGGCCGCGGGCCCCGCGCCCGCCGCTTTCGGGGAGCCCTGAGAGCTCTTCTCCCGGGCGGGCGGCCTGGCGGCCGGCGGCAGGGGCGCGGGGGCGGGCCGCATGGGCGCGTACGGGCTGGTACGGGCCGCCACGGGCCTGCCGGGCGTGCCGAAGACCACCGGGCCGTCGCCGTCGCCCTCGGGGCGGTCGGGGATGTCCGAGACGAGCGGTTTGACGAAGCGTTTGGCGGCGGGATCGGGGGTGGCGTCCGCACCACTCGGCCCGGCGTCCTCCTCCGGGGCGGTGCCGGCAGAGAGGTCCGTGGGGGCGTCGGCGGGGGTCTCAGCCGGGGCGGCGTCGTCGGAGCCCTTGTCCCCGGCGCCGGCCGAGCCCTCGGCGGCGCCGGAGCGGCCGGCCTCACCCGAGTCCGAGGCGCCCCCGGCATCGGCGTCAGCTACGTCGGCATCAGCCTCGGCATCGGCGTCAGTTTCGGCGTCGGCATCAGCCTCGGTGCCGGAAGCCTCGTCGGCGCCCCCAGCATCCGCAGCGCCGGCCGCTTCCGCCGGCTCCCCGGCGCCGGCCGAGCCATCGGCCCCGGCACCCTCACCCGGATCACCCGACTCGTCCGAGTCCTCCAGGTCCTCCGGATCGTCCGGGTCATCCGGTTCGCCGGCCTCCCCCGGCCCCCCGGCGGAGCCATCGGCCCCGTCCTGCGGTCCTTCCTCCGGGCCATCGGTCCTCTCGGCACCTCCGGTCACCGTGCTCGCGGCCGACCCCGCCGAAACCCCTTCCGTACCACCCGCATCAGAGGACTCATCCGCCCCAGCGGCCTGGTCACGATTCGGTTCCGTTTTCGAGGGCTCATCGTCGGCCGGCCGAGAGGCCGGGGCGTCCACCTCCTGGACGCCCGCTACGTCATTCGGCGTACCCGCGACCATCGCCACGGCGGACTCCGGAGCCGGGTGCGGGCGCGATCCGGAGGGCGCGGAAGCCGCCGCCCCCGTCGCTCGCGGAGCGGCCGCGCCGCCCGCGCTCACGCCGGCGGGCTCCTCGGGCGCGGCGGTCGTTTCATCCGATGTTCGCTCCGCCCGGGTCGCATCAGGCGCCCCATGCGTCTCGATGGGCACCCCGAACACCGCAATTCTCGGATCAGCGGCGGCCCGATCGGCCACCTCCCCCGACGCTCCGTGCTGCTGCTCCCTGCCGGGGGACTCGCCCGTCACGCAGACCTCCTCCACACATCGTCAACGATCGTGCACATTTCGTGAGGGGGCCGCCGAACGGCGCAGCTGCCCGCCCGGGCCCTCGTCGGCCAGTGTCCCGCGCCAAGCCCGTAGCCCGTCTGCGACACCCCACCCACCCCGTAGACGAGAACGACATACCACCCGGTTCCCGCCGATATGGCAAAGGCGCTCTCGACAGGCCGGTGTGAGAGGCGTCACCCTGTCATTCATCCACGCGGGGAGGCATGGATGGGCAAGAGCCGCAGAAGTATTCCGGAAGAGTTGTTGCTGCTCGCCCTGGACCCGACGACCGGGACCACGGCGCAGCCGCAATCACTCGACCTCGGCCTCGCCGGGGCACAGCTCGTCGAGCTGGCCCTGGCCGGACGGATAGCCCCTGACGGGGATCGTATCGCCGTGGTGCACCCACGGCCGACAGGAGATCCGACTCTGGACTCCGCGCTCGAACTGCTGCGGCGACGCGGCAGTCCGGTCCGCGCCGTCCACTGGATCGGCGGGCCCCGGCTGGGGCTGCGCCAGACGTATCTCGCGCACCTGGAGCGGTGCGGCATGGTGCACGCCGTGCCGGGTCAGATGTGCGGGGTGCTGCCGACAACGCGGTATCAGGCGACCGACAGCGCGGTCAGCCGGGAGATCAGAGCCCGGCTGGACAGTGCGATCCGCACCGGCGTTCCGCCGGACCCGCGGACCGCGGCGCTCGCCGCGCTCGCCCACGCCGTGGGACTCGGCAAGCACCTGTACCCGGGTAACGAAGGACGGTCCTCGCGATCGCGCCTGCGGGACCTGATCCGTTACGACCCCATGGGCGGCCTCGTCGCGCACGCCGTGATGGATGTGCAGAACGGGGTGGCGGCGCAACCCAAGCGTCCGCCGGCCCAGGCACAGCCGCAGCGTTCGGCAGGGCACGGCTCCATGGCCCGGGCCGGCGCCCGATGATCGGTGCGGGCTTCTCATCGGCGACATCAGCACGGTTGTAGCAGGCGGGGTGTACGCGGCGGATAAACGCAATCCCGCGGCGCACACCCGGTACACAGGCAGAGTTGACTGCCTGACAGCACCTCGTCCGTGATCAGGACACGGACGGGGAGCAGCACGACTCGCACGATCAGGACGGCAGCGGTGTCCGCCGGCAGGGACCGGGCACCGCCGAGCAGCCGCCGTCCGCAGCGACCCGTTCCGGGAGCCGCTGTGACGCGCGGGGCGGCGGATCTCCGGAGGTTCCGGAACCGGCGTCCCGCGCGTCGCGTTTCACCGGCGCCCGCCGCCCGGTGACCGTCCGCCCGGTGACCGCCGCCCGGTGGCCGCCCACCCGTGACGGTCCGCCGCCCGGTGGCCGTCCGCGGTTGCCCGCTTTCGCGCCCGTATCGGTCCGGCGGGCAAGCTTGTTCCGTTCATTCGCCAGCGCGGCGATGACCGGTAGTGGCAGGCTGCTGACCATCAGTACGGATCAGCGTGGAGGTGCAGTTCCTGTGGTCGCCAACGTCAACCCCACCGTCAGGCGCCGCCGTCTCGGTTCGGAGCTGCGCAGGCTCCGGGAGCAGAAGGGCATGACGGCCGAGGAAGTGGCGGCCCGGCTTCTGGTCTCCCAGTCGAAGATCAGCCGGCTGGAGAACGGCCGGCGCAGCATCAGCCAGCGGGACGTCCGCGATCTGTGCGGTGTGTACGGGGTGGACGACGCACGCATCGTCGACTCCCTGATGAACATGGCCAAGGAGTCGCGGCAGCAGGGCTGGTGGCACGCCTTCGGCGACGTGCCGTACAGCGTGTACATCGGGCTGGAGACCGAGGCGGCGTCGCTGCGGGTGTACGAGTCGCTGATCGTCCCGGGCCTGCTGCAGACGCGCAGTTACGCGGCTGCGGTGATCGAGGGGATGTGGCCCGAGGCGACCGCGGCGGAGCTGGAGAAGCGCATCCAGGTGCGGTTGAAGCGCCAGGAGCGGATCGTCGACACGGTACGGCCGCTGCGTTACTGGGCCGTGGTGGACGAGGCGCTGCTGCGCAGGGTGGTGGGCAGCGCGGGGATCATGCACGAACAGCTGGAGCACCTCGCCGAGGTGAGCACCATGCCGCACGTGACCTTGCAGGTCCTGCCGTACGCGGTGGGCGCGCACCCGGGGATGTACGGCAAGTTCGCGATCCTGGAGTTCGAGGACGAGTCGGACTCCAGCGTGGTGTACCTGGAGGGGGTCACCAGCGACCTCTACCTGGAGAAACCGATCGATGTGCAGAGCTACAGCATGATGTACGAGCATCTGCGGGCCCAGGCGCTCAACCCCGAGCAGTCCCGGCAGTTCATCACCGATGTGGCGAATGAGTACACGGCCTGATCGCACTGTCGTTCGTGGGTGCGGATCATACAAGCCGGGGCGTCACTACGTAAGCCGGTCATCGAATATGCCATCCAGTCGGGTGAAGGCTCCCTCCGTGCGGTGATGTTGGCGAGTAGCGTCATTTGCGCCACTCAGCGTGAATGGCTCATCGTCTGAAGCATCCGGAGCGGAAATGGCATCGCAGCAGGATCCCACCGACAACAACTGGAAGAAGTCCTCCTACTCGGCCGCCAACGGCGACTGCGTGGAAATGGCTACCGCCGGCAGCAGCGTGGTCGCCGTTCGCGACTCCAAGGATCCGGCCGGGCCGGTCCTGCGGTTCTCGGCCACCTCTTGGTCGTCCTTCATCAAGAGTGCCCACCTGGGCGAGTTCCCCGAGGTCTGACCAGGAACGCACCGCATGTACGCCCCCTCGACCGGCTCGCCGTCCTGGCCGAGGGGGCATCCGCTTGGCACCCGCGCCCGCGCCCACCGGCACGCACCCGCCGGCCCGCACCACCGGGCCGGCGGCCTGCGGCCTGCGGACCGCATGGTGGAAAGTACCTGGACGTCCTAGCAAATCTTCGTAGGCTGCCGGGCATGACTCTCACCGCCCGCGCCGATCTCCCCGCCCTGGCCGCCCGCGCCCGTGAGGTCGGCGCCTCGCCGGTACGCGAGATCCTGGCGCTGACCGCGCGGCCCGAGGTGATCTCCTTCGCCGGCGGGCTGCCGGCACCGGAGCTGTTCGACGCCGAGGGGATCCGGGCGGCGTACGACCGGGTCCTGGCCGAGCAGCCCGGCAGGGTGCTGCAGTACTCCACCACCGAGGGCGATCCGGCGCTGCGGGCCGCGGTGGCCGGCCGGCTGACCGCGCGCGGCTTCGCGACCGGGCCCGACGACCTGCTGGTGACCGGCGGTTCGCAGCAGGGGCTGACGCTGATCGCCACCGCGCTGCTGGAGCCGGGCGACGTGGTGCTGGTCGAAAACCCCACCTACCTTGCGGCGTTGCAGTGCTTCGGCTTCGCGGGCGCCCGGGTGGTGGCGGTGCCGACCGACGGCGACGGGGTGATCCCGGAGGCGCTGGAGGAACTGGTGCTGCGGGAGCGGCCGAAACTCCTCTACCTGATTCCCAACTTCCAGAATCCGACCGGCCGTACGCTCCCGCTCGCACGCCGGCGCGCGGTCGCCGAGGTGGCCGGTCGGCACGGACTGTGGATCGCCGAGGACGACCCGTACGGCGAACTGCGCTTCGAGGGGGCGTCCGAGCCGTGGATCGCCTCGCTGGAGGCCGCCGCCGACCGGACGATCCTGCTGGGCAGCTTCTCCAAGATCATGGCGCCCGGTATGCGGCTCGGCTGGCTGCGCGCCCCGGCCGGCCTCGCCCGGGCCTGCGTCATCGCCAAGCAGGCCGCCGACCTGCACACCTCCACCGTCGACCAGGCCGCCGCGGCCCGTTACCTCGCCGACCGCGACCTGGACGCGCATCTGGACCGGGTGCGTAGCGCCTACCGCGCCCGGCGGGACGCGCTGGTGGCCGGGCTGCCCGCCGCCCTTCCGCCCGGCAGCGCGTGGAACCGGCCCGAGGGCGGGATGTTCGTCTGGGTCCGCCTGCCCGGGGGCCACGACGCCACCGCGCTGCTGCGGACCGCGATCACGTACGACGTCGCCTATGTGCCCGGTGCGCCCTTCTTCGCCGCGGCGCCCGAACCGGGGGCGCTGCGGATGTCGTTCACGACGCACACGCCGGCGGAGATCGCGGAGGGGCTGGCGCGGCTCGCCAAGGTCTTCTGACGCGCGGCCCCACCGCCCCACGGCCCCCGCTTCCCTGCGTCTGCGTATCCCTGTATCCCTGTATCCCCGTACTCCCTGTATCCCCGTATCCCCCGCACCCTCCTTCTCCGACGGCCGTCCGGGACTCCCGCGTCCCGGGCGGCCGTTCGCGCTGTCCGTCCTGCCTGCCGCCCGGCGAAGGGCCCGCTCATCGTGGGCGGACCGGACGGGTCATCACAATGCCAAGTTAAGTAAAGAGAGCGCAAAATCGTTCTGAGTCATGATCTCTATTCAGACTTGTGAACGTCGCTGCTCTTGACCGGCCCCTTCGGGCAGCGGTTCAATCCCCCGACGTCCCCCCTCCCGCAGGGGACGCACTGCCCCCATGGACACCGGTGGCACCTCCCGGCGAAGTGCGCCCCCACGTTCACACGGCTGACCCCCTGGAGGGGACATGAACGGTCTCGACTGGGCTGTGCTCATCGCGTACTTCGGCGTGATGGTGGCGATCGGCCTCTGGTCGCACAAACGCGTCGACGACGTGGGCGACTACTTCACGGCCGGCGGCCGGATGCCGTGGTGGCTCTCCGGCATCTCCCACCACATGTCCGGCTACAGCGCGGTGATGTTCACCGGATACGCGGGCATCGCCTACCAGTACGGCATCACGTCCTACGTCACCTGGTCCTTCCCGATCGCGATCGGCATCGCCATCGGAGCCAGGCTCTTCGCGCCCCGGCTCAACCGGATGCGCTCCCAACTCCACGTCGCCTCACCACTGGAGTACCTCAAGGACCGCTACAACCTCACCACCCAGCAGGCGCTCGCCTGGTCCGGGGTGCTGCTGAAGATCGTGGACGTCGGCGCCAAGTGGGCTGCCATCGCCACCTTGTTGTCGGTCTTCACCGGGATCACCCTCACCCAGGGCATCGTCATCACCGGCGCGATCACCGCGGTCTACTGCACGGTCGGCGGCCTGTGGGCGGACGCGCTCACCGAACTCGGCCAGTTCGTCATCCAGTTGGTCGCGGGCCTGGCCATGCTGGTGGCCGCTCTCGGCAAGGTCGGCGGGTTCAGCGGCATCTGGACCGTCTGGGACGAGCCCGCCCTGCGCCACCACGGCGAGCCGACCGCGGGCCCGTACACGCTGGTCTTCCTGCTGGCGTACCTCTTCATCAAGACCTTCGAGTACAACGGCGGCATGTGGAACCAGGCCCAGCGCTACATGGCCACCAGGTCAGCCCGGGAGGCGACACGTTCGGCCGTCCTGTCGTCGGCGCTGTGGTTCGTCTGGCCGCTGGTGCTCTTCTTCCCGATGTGGATCTCGCCGCTGCTGGTCCACGCCCGCAAGCCCGACGGCTCCGACTCCTACGGGCTGATGGTCGAACGCCTGCTGCCGCACGGCCTGCTGGGGCTGGTCGTGGTCGGCTTCTTCTCGCACACCATGGCGATGTGCTCCTCCGACGCCAACGCCATCGCCGCGGTCGTCACCCGGGACATCGCCCCCGCCTTCTCCCGCACCGCCCACGCCTGGACCGCCCGGGCCGGCCTGATCGCGGCCCGCTTCACCACCGTGGCCTTCCTGGGGCTGTCCATGGCGGTCGCCACCCAGGTCAACTCGCCGACCTTCAAGGACATCATCACGGTCGTCATCAAGTGGGTGGCCGGACTCGTCGGCCCGATCGCGATCCCCTTCATGCTCGGCCTGATGCGGGCCTTCCGCAGGTCGGGCCCCACCGCGGCCCTCACCAGCTGGGCGATGGGGCTGCTCGCCTTCTACCTGCTCAACTACCCGGTCAACGACGCGGTCCAGGGCGGGGTGAAGCTCCAGTACCAGGTGGCGGCCCCGCTCGCGGTCTCGCTGGTCCTCTACATCGTCATCGGCTGGATCAAGCCGGAGGACACCCCGGAGCGCGACGCGCTGATCGCCAAGGTCAACACCGACCCGCCGGGCTCCGCCGCGATCGCCCTGCCGGAGCCGGCGCAGGAGCCCGGTCCGGTGGCGCGGCCTTCAGCGGCGGCCGAGCAGCACCAGGACGGCCCCGGCACCCGTCACGCCGCCGGGTAGCGGTCCAGCCAGGCGGGGCTCGCGCCGGACGGGCCGTGCAGGGCGGGGGCCTGGGTCATCTCCATGGCGAAGTCGTCGGCGAGCTGCAGGATGGTGCTGCGCCCTTCGAGTTCGGCGATCCAGGCCGGGGGCAGCGCCGTCTCGCCGTGCTGGACGCCGAGGAGGTTGCCGCAGATGGAGCCGGTGGAGTCGCTGTCGCCGCCGTGGTTGACCGCCAGCAGCAGGCCGTGCCGTACGTCTTCGGCGACCAGCGCGCAGTAGACGCCGATGGCCAGTGCCTCCTCGGCGGTCCAGCCCTCGCCCAGCGCCTCGATGCGCTGGGGGGACGGAAGTCCCTGCCGGACCGCGCCCAGGGCGCTCTGCAGGGCGTCAGTGGTCTCCTGGTGGCCCGGGCGGGCGCCGAGCAGGGCCAGGGCGTGCTGGACCGAGCCGTCCAGGGCCTCGCCGCGGGCCAGGCCGTGCACGATGACGGCGAAGGCGCCGGCCGCGAGCTGGCCGGTGGGGTGGCCGTGGGTCTGGGCGGCGCACTCCACCGCGAGCTGGAAGACGAGTTGCGGTTCCCAGCCGACCAGCAGGCCGAAGGGCGCGGAGCGCATCACGGTACCGCAGCCCTTGGAGCCGGGGTTCTTCGGCTCCTCCAGGGTGCCCATCCGGTCGTCGGACAGGCCGGACAGACAGGCGCCGCCGGGGGCCCGCTGGGCGTACAGCCACTCCTCGCGGGCCAGCCAGCCGGTGTCCTTGCGGCGCTCGTCAGGGCCCCACTCGCTCTGGGTGGCGGCCCAGCGGCGGTAGGCGCGGTGGACGTCGGTCGGCGGGTGCCAGGCGCCGGTGTCGCGGCGCACCTGGGCCCGTATCAGCCCCTCGACCGTGAAGAGCGTCATCTGCGTGTCGTCGGTGACCGCGCCGCGTCTGCCGTACGCCTGCACGTAGTCGGTGATGCCGTCCGGCCCGTGGCTCTGCTGGATCGCGTCGAGCGACTCGAACTCCACGCCCGCGCCGAGGGCGTCGCCGATCGCGCCGCCGAGCAGGCAGCCCCGCACCCGGCTGCGGAAGTCCTGCTGCTGCGCACGTCCCCAGACAGCGGTCAAGGCGGTCCCTTTCGATCAGCCCCCGGTCAGACCCGTTCTGCGCCAGCACGATAGCCGACCGCACTGGGAGGGGAAGGGGGCGGCGGTGAGGAGGCCGGGGTTGTCCGCGAACGGAGGTGAACGGAGGTGAACGGCCCCGAACGGTCACGAAAAGGCAGATGGGGAGGGATTCTCCCAGCGCACAGAGAGCGGACAGGCGTACGGCAGGGGTACGGAGGGAGCGCGCGTTCGCCTGTGCGCCCCCTGCATACGCCCCGCGGACCGGAGCGGGCTCGGCGGGTCGGAGCGGGCACAGCGGTCGGAGCAGCCTCAGCGGATCGAAGCGGGCACAGCAATCCGAGGCGGCCTCAGCGGCCCGCGAGGATGCCGATCGCGTTGGCGACCGGTCGCTCGGCGCCGCCCGACGGGTGGTTGCGCACAGTCGCGGCCGGCTCTCCGGTGGCGCGGGTGACCATCGTGGTGGAGCCGCCGCCGTCCAGATTGACCGCGTTGTCGGCGCCGATCTGCCGCATGACGCCAGCGAGTTCGGCGATGGTCAGGCCCGCGTTCGCCTCGGCGCTGCCATCCAGGGCGAGCAGGTAGAGGGTGTGGCCGCGGTCGCCGAACCCGGCCGCGGTCCTGGTCGCCGCGGTCTTCGCGTCGAGCCCGGGCAGCGGCTGCCCAGCCCGGAGCACCGGGAAGCCGCCGACCGCGAAGACGTACGGGACCCGGGTCGCGGCCGGGGTCAGCCGCGCGTCGGCCCGGACCCGGTCCCCGAGGTGCAGGTGGTCGCGCAGGGTGTCGGCGCCGGCGTCCCGGCCGAGCAGCACGGTGGTGCCCGGCGGGATCGCGCCCTCGCCGGGGGCGCCGGCCGTCGAGACGACGCGGCCGTGACGGACGGCCACTTCGTAGGTGTCGGTGCTGCAGGGGGCGGCGCGGGAGATGCCGCTCCCGCAGACGGCGCGCTCGCGGGAGAGGGTGCCCCAGTCCGCGGTGTAGGCGCCGATGCCGTTGTCGGGGAGCGCGTACTGGTTGTAGCCGCCGAGCGGATAGCTGCCGTGGGCGGTCTTCACCTCGCCCTTGAGGGTGAGCCGGTCCAGGCGGGCCTTCTTGTCGGCGCCGAGCCCGAGGACGTCCTCGGTGGTCACCCCCGGCGGCATGCCGGGCCCGAACCGCTGTGCGTCCGGCACCGCGGCCTTCAGTGCCCGGCCCGAGGCGATCTCCGGCCCGTCGGACGAGCCGGTGGGCGGTACGCCCGGGTGCTGGTCCTCGGTGATGTTGAAGAAGTCGCCGTTGACAGCGCCCACCGCGTGCGTGGCGTCGGCGAGTTGTGACACGGCGCCGCGGGCCGCGACCGCGCCCGGAGTCAGCAGGTCGGCGCGGACGCCGGGTGCGCGCAGATCCACCGTCAGGACGTGCCCGTGCACGGTGCCTTGGGAGGCGGTGACCGTGAACTCCCCATAGGTCACGCCTCGGGCCAGGTGCTCCACGTGGTCGTACGGCACCCCGCTGTCGTCGGCGGTGGCCGCACCGGCCCCGGCGAGTGTCCCGGCCACGGCCAGGACGGCTGCCGCTGCCGCGGTGACCGTACGCGCCCTGCTCCTGCTGCTCCCCGTCACGTCTCCCCCAAGGGCGTAGCAACTCAACTCTGCCACGCAGGACTTCACCACCACGGCAGGCTCCCGCCAAGGAACAGCGGGAGACGGGGCCGTGACAGGGGGCGTAATTCACCGGGGTGGCGGCCCGGTGAGGGGTGGCCGGTGGGGGCGGCCGGTGGGGAGGTGACGGTCCGGCGGGGCGGTGTCAGTCGCCGAGGACGGGGAGGAGTTCGGGGAGGTGGCCGTCGGAGGCGAGGCCCGCGGCGAGGCGTTCGGCGGGGACCTCGCCGTAGAGGGTGGTGCGCTGGCGGGACGGGCGGCCGGCCGCTTCGGCGATGGCGACCAGGTCGCGGATGGAGCGGTACGAGCCGTAACTGGAGCCCGCCATCCGGGAGATGGTCTCCTCCATGAGCGTGCCGCCGAGGTCGTTGGCGCCGGAGCGGAGCATGTCCGCGGCGCCGTCGGTGCCGAGCTTGACCCAGCTGGTCTGGATGTTGGGAATGTGCGGGTGGAGCAGCAGCCGGGCCATCGCGGTGACCGCGCGGTTGTCGCGGGCGGTGGGGCCGGGGCGGGCGATACCGGCCAGGTAGACGGGGGCGTTGGTGTGGATGAAGGGCAGGGTGACGAACTCGGTGAAGCCGCCGGTCTCCTGCTGGATGCGGGAGAGCACCCGCAGGTGGCCGAGCCAGTGGTGGGGCTGGTCGACGTGGCCGTACATCATGGTGGACGAGGAGCGCAGGCCCAGCTCGTGGGCGGTGCTGACGACCTCGATCCAGGTGGCGGTGGGGAGTTTGCCCTTGGTCAGCACCCAGCGCACCTCGTCGTCCAGGATCTCCGCGGCGGTGCCGGGGATGGAGTCCAGGCCCGCTTCCTTGGCGGCGGTGAGCCAGTCGCGGATCGACATCCCGGTGCGGGTGGCGCCGTTGACGACTTCCATCGGGGAGAAGGCGTGCAGGTGCATGCCGGGCACGCGCTCCTTGACCGCCCTGGCGATGTCGAAGTAGGCGGTGCCGGGCAGATCGGGGTGGATGCCGCCCTGCATGCAGACCTCGGTGGCGCCGAGTTCCCACGCCTGCTCGGCGCGGTCGGCGACCTGGGAGAGCGACAGGGTGTAGGCGTCGGCGTCGGTGCGGCGCTGCGCGAAGGCGCAGAAACGGCAGCCGGTGTAGCAGACGTTGGTGAAGTTGATGTTGCGGGTGACGATGTACGTCACCTCGTCGCCGACCATGTCCCGCCGCAGGTCGTCGGCGATCCGGCACAGGGCGTCGAGCGCGGGGCCGTCGGCGTGCAGCAGGGCGAGGGCTTCGGCGTCGGTGAGCCGGGTGGGGTCGTCGGCGGCGACCGACAGGGCCTGCTTGACGTCGCCGTCCACCCGGTCGGGGACCATGCCGGGCGCGGCCTGCTCGCGCAGCGCCTCCCAGTCGCCGTACACCTCGTCGAAGTCGTCGCGCCGGTCGGCGGTACGGCCTTCGGTGTCGATGGTGCGGTGCAGGTCGGTACGGCCCTGGCCGCCGCCGGCCGCGAAGTTGTCCTCGGGTTCCTGCCAGGGGCGGCCCTGGACCACCGCGTCCTCGCGGGCCAGACCGGTGGCGGGGTCGGCCAGCGCGCGGACGTGCGGCAGCAGCCGCGGGTCGAGCCAGGGTTCGCCGCGCCGGACGAACTCCGGGTAGATGGTGAGGCGTTCCTTCAGGGCGAAGCCGGTGGCCGCGGTGCGCTGCGCGAGGTCGTCGATCTGCGGCCAGGGGCGCTCGGGGTTGACGTGGTCGGGGGTGAGCGGGGAGACGCCGCCCCAGTCGTCGATGCCGGCTTCGATGAAGCGGCCGTACTCGCCGTCCACCAGGTTCGGCGGGGCCTGGATACGGGCCGACGGGCCGAGCACGATCCGGGCCACCGCGATGGCCGCGGCCAGTTCCTCCAGTTCCGCGTCCGGCATGCCGCGCATCGCGGTGTCCGGCTTGGCGCGGAAGTTCTGGATGATCACCTCCTGGATGCCGTGGTAGGCGCGGGCGGTGCGCCGGATCGCGAAGAGGGCGTCGGCGCGCTCCTCGTAGGTCTCGCCGATGCCGATCAGGATGCCGGTGGTGAAGGGGACGTTGGAGCGGCCTGCGTCCTCGAGCACCCGCAGCCGGACGGCGGGTTCCTTGTCGGGCGAGCCGTAGTGCGGGCCGCCGGGCTCGGACCACAGGCGGGTCGCGGTGGTCTCCAGCATCATGCCCATGGACGGCGCGACCGGCTTGAGGCGCTGCAGATCGGTCCAGCCGAGCACCCCGGGGTTGAGGTGGGGCAGCAGCCCGGTCTCCTCCAGTACGCGGATGGACATCGCGCGGACGTACGCGAGGGTGTCGTCGTAACCGTGCGCGTCGAGCCACTCGCGTGCTTCGGGCCAGCGGTCCTCGGGGCGGTCGCCGAGGGTGAAGAGCGCTTCCTTGCAGCCCATCGCGGCACCGCGCCGGGCGATGTCGAGCACCTCATCGGGTGACAGGAACATCCCATGACCCTCCCGGCGCAGCTTGCCGGGCACGGTGACGAAGGTGCAGTAGTGGCATTTGTCGCGGCACAGGCGGGTGAGCGGGATGAAAACCTTACGGGAGTATGTGATGACTCCGGGGCGGCCCGCGGCTTCGAGGCCGGCGTCGCGCACCCGCGCGGCGGTCGCCGCGAGTCCGGTCAGATCATCACCGCGCGCCTGCAGCAGCACGGCGGCCTCGTTCACATCGAGCGCGACACCTTCCCGCGCCCGGTGCAGGGCACGTCGCATGGCGTTGGCGGTGGGAGCGGCAGCGGTGGACGGCGGCAGACTCATCCTTTGAGGATAAGTTGCCCGGCCGGTGATCAGCGGCTCCGCGGAGCACCAGTCAGCGCGCTGATCTGTCGGAAAGATCACCTGCCCGATCCGGCCGGATGAGGAATACCCGCGCCGGGTCGTACGACCGTACGGACGGATCATCGGATGTGCGATGGGATGTAATGGGTAGGAATGAGGTGTGATCGACGGGTGATACGACCGGTGCGCCTGGGCCGCGCGGGACGAACGGTCCCCTGACGGAGGCCCGCCGCACCGGGAGCCGCCACCCTCCCGTCACCCTGGAGAGTGAGCGTGACCGTATGGACCGACGTGACGTACGGACCGAGGTCGTCACCGGACACCTGCCGGCCGGCGCCGCCGACTTCGTCCACCTGCCGGTGGAAGTGCCGCGCGGGGTGCGGCAGATCGCGGTGTCGTACACGTACGACAAACCTACTGTGCCCCCGGGGACGGTGGGGAACGCCTGCGACATCGGCATCTTCGACCAGCGCGGTGCGGAGGTCGGCGGACGCGGCTTCCGCGGCTGGTCGGGCGGTGCCCGGGCCGATTTCACGATCAGCGCCAGTGCGGCGACGCCGGGGTACCTCGCCGGGCCGGTCGAGGCGGGCACCTGGCAGGTGGTCCTCGGGCCGTACACCGTCGCCCCCCAGGGCATGGACTACACGGTGACCGTCACCCTGACCTCCGGCGACCGCGGCGCCCCCCTGGTACCGCGGTACCCGCCGTCCCACGCGCCCGGGCGGGGCCGCGCCTGGTACCGCGGCGACTGCCATCTGCACACCGTGCACTCCGACGGCGAGCGCACCGTGGAGCAGCTGGCGGCGCTTGCCCGCGCCGCCGGGCTGGACTTCATCAACTCCAGCGACCACAACACCGCTGCGGCGCACGCGCACCTGGGCCCGGTGGCCGGCGATGATCTGCTGATCCTCACGGGTGAGGAGGTCACCACCCGCAACGGCCACTACCTGGCGATCGGCCTGGACGCCGGCGAGTGGATCGACTGGCGCTACCGGGCCCGCGACGACGCGTTCGGCCGGTTCACCCGGCAGATCCGGCAGGCCGGTGGGATCGTCGTACCGGCGCACCCGTACGGGATCAGCCTGGGCGGCCAGTGGAAGTTCGGCTACGACGACGCCGACGCCATCGAGGTGTGGAACGGCCCCTGGACGCCCGACGACGAGGCGTCCCTGCTCACCTGGGACAACCTGCTGACCGCCGCGGTCCGCCGCGGCGACGGCCACTGGGTGCCGGCGATGGGCAACTCCGACGCCCACCGCGATCCCGACGTGGTGGGGCTGCCGCAGACCGTGGTGCTGGCCGACGGCCTCGACCGGCGCTCGCTGCAGGCCGGTATCACGGCCGGCACCTCCTGGATCGCGGAGTCCGCGCAGGTGCGGCTGGCCTTCTCGGCCTCGGGCCCGCACGGCGAGCATGCCGGCATCGGCGAGCGGCTGCCGGTGGCGGCGGACGCGCCGGTGACCGTACGGCTGGAGGTGAGCGGGGTGCCGGCCGCCTCACTGGTGCGGCTGGTCACCGACGAGGGGCAGCTGCTCGGGGTGCCGCTGCCGGCGTCGGGCACCGTGGAGTGGGTGACCACCGCGTCGCTGGCGTCCTACGTACGGGCCGAGGTGCGCCACCCGGCCGCCGACGGCGGCGCGTCCTGGCTGCCCGGGCCGGCCGCGGCGATCACCAACCCGATCTGGCTGGGGCACGGGAAGTAGCCCCGCCCGGAACACAGCGCCCCCGCAGACTCCGGGGGCCCGGCCACCACCTCCCGGTCCCGGGCCTCCGGTCCACCGTCACCGGCGCTCGGCGCCCGGCCCGGAGCGCCGCCGGGCCGGGCCGGGGCGGCCCCGGCTCCCCTGATGCCGGGCCCGGCCCCGGTGGGAAAGGTGAAGGCGCCTCAGAGGGTCACCCGGACCGGCAGCAGGATCCGCCAGACCGCGTCCTCCACCCCGTGCACCGCCGCGATCCAGCCGACGTTCTCCTCGTCGGTGCCGAGCCGTACGGCCTGGGCGAGTTCGCCCATCACGTCGGCGAGGTCGGAGTGCGCCATCGCCGGTTCCAGCCGCCCGCCGGACGTACCGTCGTCGTGGTAGCGGTGGTAGGCGGGGGCGCTGCGCAGGACGCCGACCGGACGCCAGTGCTGGGCGAGGCGCCACACGGGATCGCCGGCCACCCGCCGGCCGTCGGCTTCGAGGACCTGGGTGCGGCTCCGGTCCACCGCGAGCGGGGTCCAGCTGTCCGCGCCGGTCAGCACCAGGGCGGGCGTGCACCGGGCGACCGCACGGGCCACCGCCCCGGTGGCCCCGGGCGCCGGCAGCACCAGCGGGATCGCGGCCATGCCGGCGTAGAGGCAGCCGTAGAAGGCGCCGGCCAGGTCGGGGCCCTCGGGATAGGCGAGCATGACGCGGCTGCCGGGCTGCAGCAGGGTGCCGAGCCGGGCGGCGATGGCGCGGGCCCGCCGGTCGAGTTCGGCGAAGCTGCAGCCGGCCGTGCCGGTGTGGGCGCCGCTCGGGTACGGCAGCGCGGGCACGGTCTGCGGGCGGCGTTCCGCGCGGTAGCGCAGCAGCGGACCGGGCAGCCGGCCGATGTCGCCGGTGCGCGGGCGGGTACCGCCGGTCCCGCCGCCGCCGGCTCCCCCGCCGCCACCGCGTCCGGTACCGGAGCCACCGGTGGTGCTGTCGGGACTGTCGGGGCCGTCACCGGTCATGCCGGCCACCCAGGAGCCCGCGGGAGACGCAGCCGCCGCTGCCGGCACGGGTCTCCCGGCGGGAAAGGCGGGTACGGTCGGCACCGTGCGGACCGGCAGGACCGTACGGGCACCGCCGGGCAGTTGCCGGGTGCGAACCGGCCGCTCCCGTTCTCCTCTCCCGCCGCCGACCAGCGAAAGGGTCGAACCGGATGTTTCGGGTGAACTCTCCACGCACCAGGCGCACATGACGTCCCCGTCACCCGCCCGGTCGCAGAACGCACACCGGCTCGAACGGACCCCACACAGCACAACCTCCGCACACGCACAGACGGAACCTCTGATTCAGCCCAACTTTTGCCGGGAGGCCGGATCAGCACCCGGACCGGGGTGACCTCAGCGGCCCGACACGGCAAACTGGCACGGGCGGGGCTCGAAACCACCGACCCCGGGTGCCATGTGGACAACTGTTCCGTCCAGCGATGAACGATAGATATACGCGCGAAGAGTCGGGCCCGGGGGAACTCGCTCGCGGGCGATTCAGGGGGCTGAAATGGAAACCAGGACGGAGCCGGGCGCTGGCCTGCGGTTCGCGGTCCTCGGCCCGGTCCGTGCCTGGCGCGGTGACGAACCGATCACCACCGGCGCCCCGCAGCAGCGGGCCCTGCTCGCCGCGCTGCTGCTGCGCGGCGGACGTACGGCGACCGCGCCGGAACTCGTGGACGCCGTCTGGGGCGAGAGCCCGCCCAACACCGCACTCGCCGCGCTGCGTTCGTACGCCTTCCGGCTGCGCAAGGCACTCGGCCCGACGACCCTGATCACCGACTCCGGCGGCTACGCGCTGCGGGTGGCGACCGACGCGCTGGACAGCGCGGTGGTGGAGCGGCTGGCCGCCGAGGCGGAACGGGAGCGCGCCGCGGGCGACCCGGTCCGGGCCCGTGAACTGCTCGGCGCCGCCCTGGAGTTCTGGCACGGCGAGCCACTGGCCGGGCTGCCGGGACCTTACGCGGAGACGCAGCGCAACCGGCTCGCCGAGTGGCACGTCGGCCTGATCGAGACCCGCCTCGAACTCGACCTGGAACTGGGCGCGCACGCCGAGGCGGTCTCCGAACTCACCGCGCTGTCCGCGGAACACCCCTTGCGCGAACGGCTGCGCGCGCTGCTGATGCTCGCGCTCTACCGCAGCGGCCGGCAGGCCGAGGCCCTCGGCGTCTACGCCGACACCCGCCGGCTGCTCGCCGACGAACTCGGCATCGACCCCTCGGCCGAACTCGCCGAACTCCACCAGCGCATCCTGGAGGCCGACCCGGCCCTGGCCGCGCCCGCCGGCGCCGGTGCCAACGCCCCCGAGGTGGTCCGGCCCGCCCAACTGCCCGCCACCGTCGCCGACTTCACCGGCCGCGAAGCCTTCGTCAGGGAACTGGGCCAGCAGCTCGCCGAGGCGTCGACGGGCAGCGGCGTGATGGCGGTCTCCGCGGTGGCGGGTATCGGCGGCGTCGGCAAGACCACGCTGGCCGTGCATGTCGCGCACCAGGCCCGTGAGGACTTCCCCGACGGCCAGTTGTACGTCGATCTGCAGGGCACCGACCCGCGGCCGGCCGAACCCGAGGCGGTGCTGGGCGCGTTCCTGCGCGCGCTGGGCGTCCCCAACCCGAAGATCCCCGAGTCGCTCGCCGAACGCGCAGCGCTCTACCGCTCGACGCTGGACGGCCGCCGGGTGCTGGCGCTGCTGGACAACGCCTACGACGCCGCTCAGGTACGCAATCTGCTGCCCGGTACGCCGGGTTGCGCCGCGCTGGTCACCAGCCGGGTGCGGATGGTGGACCTGGCCGGCGCGCATCTGGTGGACCTCGATGTGATGTCGCCCGCCGAGGCGCTGAAGCTCTTCACCAAGATCGTCGGTGAGGAGCGGGTCAGCGGTGAACGGCAGGCGGCCCTTGATGTAGTGGGCGCCTGCGGCTTCCTGCCGCTGGCGATCCGGATCGCCGCCGCCCGGCTGGCCGCCCGCCGCACCTGGACCGTCTCCGTACTGGCCCACAAGCTCGCCGACCAGCGCCGCCGGCTGGACGAACTGCGGGCCGGCGACCTCGGCGTGAAGGCCACCTTCGCCCTCGGCTACGGGCACCTGTCCCCGCAGCAGGCGCGCGCCTTCCGGCTGCTGTCGCTGCCCGACGGTCCTGACATCTCGCTCGACGCGGCTTCCGCCGTCCTCGACCTCGACCCGTACGAGACCGAGGAGTTGCTGGAGGCACTGGTCGACATCAGCCTCATCGAGTCGGCCGCGCCCGCCCGTTACCGCTTCCACGACCTGCTGCGGCTCTACGCCCGTGAGTGCGCCGAGCGCGACGAGAGCGCCGAGGCTCGCTGCGAGGCGCTCTCCCGGCTGCTCGACTTCTACCTCGCCTCGGCGTCCTGCGCCTACGAGTTGGAGAACCCCGGCGACCGCGTCCTGGACCACCTGGCGCCCACCGCGCACCCCGGCCTGACCTTCGGCGCCCGTGACGACGCCCTGGAGTGGCTGTTCTCCGAGGCGCAGGGGCTGCTGGCGGCGGTTCAGCAGTCCGCGGACGGCGGCTGCGAGGGCCCGATGCGGCGGGCGGCCGATCTGCTCCTGGTCGCGCAGGACCTGATGGAGTCCGGCGTGTACGCGCGGCAGTACGAGCAGGCCGCACGGGCGGTGGTCGCCACCGCGCAGGCCTGCGGGGACGTCCGGGTGGAGGGCAGGGCCCGCGTGCTGGTGGCCCAACTCCTGCGGATGCTGGGCCGATTCGCCGACGCCGACGAGGAGGCGCGGCGCGCCATGGTCGTCGGGCTGGCCGCGGAGGACCCGGTGACGTGCAGTTACGCCCCCAATCTGCGCGGCATCATCGCGCTCCAGGGCGGCCTGTTCGACGCGTGCGCGCAATACACCACCGCAGCGCTGGACGCCTTCCGGGCCGACGGCAACCGGCACGGCGAGGCGGCGGCGCTGAGCAACCTGTCGCGGGCGCAGGTCAGTCTGCGTGACTTCGAGGCGGCGGTGACCACCGGCATGATGGCGCTGGACATCTACCGCGAACTCGGCGCCGGCTTCCGCCTGGGCAACGGCCTGTACGCCATGGCGATCGTGCTGGAGCGCGCCGAGCGTCCGGACGAGGCCGTCGCCAGCATGACCGAGGCGCTGCAGATCTTCCGCAGCGCACGGCAGCAGTTCTGGGAGGGCATGTCCCTCTACCGGCTGGCCGAGTCGCACCTGGTGGCCGGCCGCAACCGGCAGTCGGCGTCCTATGCCGAGCAGGCGCTGGTCATCCTCCGCGAGGTCGGCGGCGAGTGGCGCACCGCGAACGTCCTGACCGTGCTCGGCCGGGCTCTGGCCCAGCTCGGACAGCTCGTGCGCGCGCACGCGTGCTGGCACGACGCGCTCGGCGTGTACGCCGCCCTGGGCACGCCGGAGGCGCAGGAAGTGCGCCGGCTGCTCGGTGACGCCTCGTCGGCGTCCGCCCCGTCCTTGACGGGCTGACGCGACGGAAGAACGGCAGGGCAACCGCAAAAGACCAGGTGAAGCAACTCATTTCTTGCGTTTATCGGTTGATTATCGACGGCTGCCACGATTCCATCACTGCACAGACTGCCCGCCCGGTGATGCACGGGGGAGTTCATCGGGCGGGCTCTACGTAAGGCATGTCCCTTAGGCACAGGAGAGCACCATGACCACCGAGGTTCCGCCGCCCGACCCGACCGACCCTCTGCCGCCGGTTCCGCCCGTTCCGCCGAAGGACGACCCGGACAACTGGCACGCCGAGGACGAGCCGGTGGCCCCGTCCGAGGGTCTGCCGCCCAAGAAGCCCGGCCAGGTCCAGCCGGACAACTGGCACGCCGAGTAGGCACCGAGAACTCCTGGCCGCCCTGCTGGGGAGCGGGGCACACGGGGGAAAGCACGGGGGAAAGCACGGGGGGAACACAGGGGGAAGAGGGGGGACAAGGGGGAAAAGGGGGAGGACCGACGGGGGGTCCGCCATGGGGGGTGTCCGGGGGGAACCGGTGGGCCTGATTCAGGGGAACGGGCCCACCGGCCGGGCGCAGACAGGTCGGCCGCAGCGCGGAGGGGGCGCTGCGGCCGGCCGCTTTTTCGCGGGCCGGGGCGCGCCGCCGCCCGGCGCCCCCGCTCACCCGGGCGGAGCCGCCCGCCTCGCAGGCCCCGGGGGTCCGGCGTAGCGTCGGCCGGGCGGGGACCGGTCGAGCGATACGAGGCGGTGGCACCCGATGGTCCGCTCCTTCCTGGGCTCGCTGCTCGCGCTGGCCGGCGCCGCGGTGGCCGTCTGGAGCCCCTTCCTCCGCTGGTACGGCAGGCGGCGCGGTGCCGACATCAGGGTCAACGACCTCTTCACCGGCGTCGGGGTGACACCGCGTGACGCGGCCGTGCTCGGCTCCCTCTTCCTGCCGATGGCCTTTGCCGCGCTGCTCGCGCTGCTGGGTGTGCTGATGCGGTCGCGGATGATCCCGGCGCTGGCCGGGGCGCTGGTGCTCGGGGTCACGGTGCTGTGGATGGTGCGGCAGGCCCAGTTCTCCGGCTCGCTCACCGCGGGCGGCGACGGGCTCGACACGGGTGTCGCGTCGGCGGTGGCGGGCGGGCTGCTGCTCTTCGCGGCCGCGTATCTGACGCCGGGGCAGCGGGCGGCGAGGCCGGCCGGGCCGTACCCGGACCAGGCACCCGCGGGCGGCGGGCCGCCGTACGGGGACGGGACGCCGTACGGAGTCGAGGCACCGTACACGCAAGAGGCCGCGTACGCGGACGGGGCACCGTACGAGGGCAGGACTCCGTCCCCGGACCAGGCACCGTACGCCGAAGAGCCCTTCGACGGGCCGCCCACCCTCATCGGCGAACCTCCCGGGCTCGCCGACCCCACCCTCCGGGGCGACGCCGTACCCCCGCTGCCGCCGTACCTTCCCGACCCGCCGCTGCCGCCCATGCCGCCGCCGGAGACCCGGGAGAGTTACGAGAAGTCGTGACGCCGGTCCTCAGACCCGGCGCGAGGTCGCCCCGGTGCCCTTCGCGGCGTCGAGCGCGTACACGCAGCGGTCCTTGGAGCACGCGTACACCACGCCCTCCGCGGCCACCGGTGAACCGGTGATCTCACCGCCGGTCTCCAGCCGCCAGCGCAACTGGCCGCCCTGCGCGTCCACCGTGTAGAGGCAGTGGTCCTTCGAGCCGAAGTGCACCCGTCCCGCGGCGACCGCGGGCGATCCGACCACCTCGCCCTGCGCCGCGAACCGCCAGCGCGGGGTGCCGCTCACCGCGTCCAGGGTGTACAGCGCGCTGCCCGCCCCCAGGTGTACGGAGCCGGCCGCGACCACCACCGGCTCCACGGACTGCCGCGGCTCGGTGGCGACCCGCCAGCGGTCCCGGCCGTCGGCGGGGTCGAGCGCGTAGACCGTGCCGAGGTGGTCGGTGACGTAGATGCCGCCGCCGGACACCCCGGGCCCGGGGACGTACGCGGGCGGCGCGAACATCACCGCGGGCGCGTCGAAGTGCCAGCGTTCGGTGCCGCTGCGGGCGTCCAGCGCGAGGACCCGGGTGCCGGCGGTCAGATAGGCGACGCCGTCCGCGACCACCGGGCGGGTCGGCACCGAACCGGCCGCACCGGGCTCGCCCACCGGGTACGTCCACATCTCGGCGCCGGTCAGCGCGTCCACCGCGTGCAGGTGGCCGCCGCCCTGGTAGTAGACGGCCCGGTCGATGACGGTGGGGCCGGAGTCGGTCGACTCGAACTCGGTCTGCGCGCCGCCGCGCTCCCAGCGCAGGGCGCCGCGGTGCGCGTCCCACGCCTGGACGCCGCCGCCGCGGGTGCCGCTGACGACCGTGCCGGCGTCGGCCCGTACCGCGTACACCCAGCCCTCTATCGGGGTGCGCCACCGCTCGCTGCCGTCGGCCGCGTCGAGCGCGAAGAGGCTGGGGCCGTCGGAGGCATGGATCCGGCCGCCGGAGACCGCCATCGTCCAGGCGACGTCCCGGGTCTTGAACTGGCGGCGCCCACTGGCCACATCGAGCGCGTGGACCTCGAAGGAGGTGACGTAGAGCAGGCCGTCGGCGACGACGGGAGTGCCCCACACGTCGTTGGACATCCGGAAGCGCCAGGGCCGCCACTCCCCGGGGGGTGCCGCGGGCGGCGCCTGGGACGGGACCGGGACGGGGGCGGGCGCGGTTTCCGCGGCGCGCTGGGCGGCGCCGGCTCTGTGGCGGACCCATTCGGTGCCGGGAGCCGGTCCGGCCGGTGCCTTGTGGCGGGTGGCCGCGGAGATCCGCAGCCCGGGGCCGATCGGGGCGGAGCCGGCGAGCTGCACGGCGGCTTCCTGCGGGCGGCTGTCCCGGCCGTGGGCGGGGGCGTGCGCCGGGCGGGGCGGCGACTGCGGCGGGGGCGGCACATTGACCGGGACCTGCGGGCCGGGCAGCTGCGGGGCCGGGGGCTGCGGACTCGCCGCGTGGGCGCCGCGGCTGGCGGCCGGCACGGTGGGGCGCCCGCTGCGCCGTTGCTCTATCAGCGCGACGGCCCCGGGCGGCAGCCAGGCGGAGGCGGTGCCGGTGTCGTCCCCGCCGGAGGAGAAAAGGTGCGGGGCGAGTTGCGCCTGCAGGTCGGCGGGGGTGGGCCGGCGCTCGGCCTCCATCCGCATGCAGGACTCGATCAGCGGGCGCAGCTCGTCGGGCAGCCCGGCCAGGTCGGGGCCCTCGCGGAGCAGCATGAACACCGTCTCGACCGGGTTGGCGCCGTGGAAGGGCGCGTGGCCGGTGGCGGCGAAGACCAGGGTGGAGCCGAGCGAGAAGATGTCGCTGGCGCCGCGCACGCTGCGCGAGTCGCGGGCCTGCTCGGGCGACATGTAGGCGGGGGTGCCGACGGCGACGTTGGTCATCGTCAGCCGGGTGTTGGAGACCCCGGAGGCGATGCCGAAGTCGATGACGCGGGGGCCGTCCTCGACGACGAGCACATTGGACGGCTTCATGTCCCGGTGGACCAGGCCCGCCGCGTGGATGGACTGCAGCGCTTCGGCGATGCCGGCCGCGAGCCACCGGACTGCCTGGGCGGGCATCGGCCCCGACTCGTTGATGATCTCTTCGAGGGAGGGGGCCGGAACGTAAGCGGTGGCAAGCCAGGGCACGGCGGCGCGCGGGTCGGCGTCCACCACGGCGGCGGTGTAGAAGCCGGAGACGGCGCGGGCCGCCTCGACCTCACGCGTGAAGCGGACCCGGAAGAGCTGGTCCTCGGCGAGTTCGGCCCGCACTGTCTTGATCGCCACGCGGCGGCCGGATGCCGAACGGGCGAGATAGACCAGCCCCATGCCGCCGGCCCCGAGCCGGGCGAGTACCTCGAAAGGGCCGATCCGTCTCGGGTCGTGCTGCGTCAGCTGCTCCACCACTGCCCTGCCACCTCCCCGTGACCCCGCGTTGTTACGGCCATGCCCCGTTGTGCCCGCGTTCCCCGTGTGCTGAGACGCGAGTGACCGGTCACCGGCTCCAGCGCCAGGGTACGGGCCTGATTCTTCCTGGGATGAGCCCCGGTTGCGAACCCGGGGCCGCTCCGACACGCCCGGAGAGCGAACTCGTTATCATCCGCTCCCGAGCGCGGGACGGGGCCGCGGGCCGCCGGAAGGTGCCATGCGCCGGGCCGGTGGCGGAAGTTGACGGCCGGGCCGGTGCCGTACGGGACCAGGAAGGCGGCACTGCGGGGCGGCACTGCGGGTCGGCGTTACAGGGCGGGCGGTTCGCCGGCGGTGCGGGAGAGGTCGATGATCGCGAAACCGACGCCCTGGTCGTCGCTGACGATCGCCGTCCGGCCGAACGGCGAGTCCTGGGGCCCGCGGTGGACCTGGCCGCCGAGCCGGCCGACGGTCTCCGCGGCGGCGTCGCAGTCCTCGACGGCGAAGTAGACCTGGTAACCGGAAGGGGCGTCGGCGGGCTCGTCGGCGGATCGTTTTATCCGGCCGGAGACCGGGCCGGGCACGCCGGGCAGCGAGTAGACCGCGTAGTCGGAGTGCTCGCCGTCGCCGATCTGCTGGGTGGTGCAGCCGAACGCCTTCTCGTAGAAGTCGTCCACCGCGGCCGGCTCGCGGGTGATGTTCTCGGTCCAGCAGAAGCCGCCGGGTTCGTTGACGATGCCGAAGCCGCGGTGGGTGCCGGGCTGCCAGACGCCGACGAAGGAACCGCCGGGGTCGATCGCACCCACCATGACGCCGGTCGCACCGACCTGGTGCGGGCCGAAGAGGATCTGGCCGCCGGCCTCGCGGATCCGGGCGGCGGCCTTGCCGGCGTCGGACGTGGCCAGGTGGAGGCCCCAGGCGGCGGGGAGGTCCGGGTTCATCCGGCCCATCAGCGCCGCGGCGGCCCGGCCGTCGCGCTGCGCGATCGTGTAATGGCCGAATTCCTCGCCCTGGTCCTGGAACGTCCAGCCGAGCAGCTCGCCGTAGAAGCGCTGTCCGGCGGCCAGATCGGGCAGGGAGACATCGGCCCAGCAGGGGGCGCCTTCGCTGAATCCGGACATGGTCGGGGTCCTTTCCACTGACGAGCGCGGGCGGCTTTTCAGCCACCGTAGTCAGTGATCTTGGTCACCGCACGGGTTCTATTCGAACGTATGGTCAATTCTTGTGGCGGCCGTCGGCACCGGGTCGCGGGCGGAGTTCCAGGGGCGCTTCCGGGTGCGTTTACGGGTGCGCTTCCGGGGTCCGGCGGCGGGCGGGCGGCAGGGTGCCGGCGGGCCTCCGCAGGGGGGCAAACCACCCATTCACCCCATGCACATCGGTCGCACAGGCCCCGTTGACGCACCCACAAAGGCGGCACTGACCTGCTACTTCATCAAGTGGAACCAGGGCCTCCCCGTTTGCACGCCGCCAAATCGCGCGCTGATCACCCGCCGGTAAACTGACGGCATGACAGGACAAGTTCGCACCGTCGACGGCCGCGTGGCGGGCCGCCGCGGGCAGGCCACTCGGCAGAAGCTGCTGGACTGCCTCGGCGAGATGCTCGGCACGTCGCCCTACCGCGACGTCAAGGTGATCGACGTCGCCAGGATGGCGGGCACTTCCCCCGCGACGTTCTACCAGTACTTCCCCGACGTCGAGGGAGCCGTCCTCGAGCTCGCCGACGAGATGGCGAAGGAGGGTGCCGGCCTGGCCGAACTGACCGCCGGCCGCTCCTGGACCGGCAAGGCGGGCGCCCAGACGGCCACCGACCTCGTGGACGGCTTCCTCTCCTTCTGGCGGCGCAACGACGCGATCCTGCGGGTCGTGGACCTGGGCGCGGCCGAGGGCGACAAGCGGTTCAACAGGATCCGGCTGCGCGTCCTCAACGCCATCACCGGTCCGCTCGCCGACGCGGTCAAGGACCTCCAGGCCAAGGGCAGGGTCGACAAGGAGGTCAGCGCGCCGGCCGTGGCGGGCTCGCTGGTCGAGATGCTGGCCGCGGTCGCCGCCCACCAGAAAGGTTTCGTCGGGACCGGCGTCAAGCAGGCCGACCTGAAGCCGAGCCTGACGCTCCTGGTGCACCTCGGTGTGACCGGGAAGAAGCCGGCGAAGTAGCGCGGGAGCGCGAACCGGCGGCGCTCGCCCGCTGGTTGCCGTCCACCGCTGCCCTCCCCGGCGCTGCTTCCCGCTGTCCTGCCGTACCAGCACGCCGGTTCGCCGCTGCGGCGATGCGCCGGTTCGCTGAATTGCTGATTCGCCACACCCTCGCCTTCCCGCCCCCGTGGGCCCGTGGGCCCGAACTGCGGTGCCCGGCAGGCGACGTGACCGGCCCGGACCGGCATCATGTCCGTCATGACCAGCAGCAGCCGGACTCCGGGCAAGCGGCCACGCGGCACGCTGTCCCGGTTCCTCTCCCCCGGGCCCGATTCCTCGACGGCGCAGCTCCGCGCCTACGCGACGGTCTGGGCCGTGCTGCTCCCGGTCTGGGTGAGCGCGCAGTGGTGGTCCCACCCCGACACCCTGCGCCGGGTGCTGTACGTGGTGCTGTCGCTGGTCTCCGTCACGCAGTCGCTGAGCGCGGTGGCACTGCTGCGCCGGCGCCGCTGACCGCCGGGCAGGCGGCGCGGCCGGGCGGCCCGGCCGGGCACTCACCCCGCCCACCTCGCTCACCCCGCCCTCCCCGCCCGAGAAGTGGCCCGCCGACCGATATGCGACGCGGTGGGCTACTGCTCGCCACGCATCCGGGGTTACCTTCCGATACGCCACCCTTTCCTTCGTACGACATTCCAGGTTCCAGGAGTTCCGCATGCCCGAGCCCTCCTCCGCCGCCCCTGGTGCCCCGGCGAGCGCCGCGGCACCCGACGCCATCGTCATCGGCGCCGGCCCCGGCGGCCTGGCCGCGGCGGCGGCACTGCGGCAGCGCGGACTGCGACCGCTGGTGCTGGAGCGCGGTGAACAGCTCGGCACGTCCTGGCGCAACCACTACGACCGGCTGCGTCTGCACACCACCCGCCGGCTCTCGTCGCTGCCGGGGCTGGCCATACCCCGTGCGTACGGGCGCTGGGTCGGCCGTGACGACGTGGTGCGGTATCTGGAGCGCTACGCCGAGCACCACGACCTCGACATCGCCACCGGCATCGAAGTGACCCGGGTCGAGAGATCGGACTCCGGGTGGGAACTGCCCGCGACCGGCGGCCGGGTGCTGACCTCCCCGGTGGTCGTGGTGGCGACCGGCCACAACCACACGCCGTACATCCCCGACTGGCCGGGACGGGACACCTTCTCCGGTGAGCTGCTGCACGCTTCGGAGTACCGGAACGCCGGCCCGTACCAGGGGCGGGACGTGCTGGTGGTCGGCGTCGGCAACACCGGCGCGGAGTTGGCGGTGGACCTGGCCGAGGGCGGCGCGTCCCGGGTGCGGCTTGCGGTGCGGACCCCGCCGCACATCATGCGCCGTTCCACCGCGGGCTGGCCCGCGCAGGCCAGCGGCATCGTCTGCCGCCGGCTGCCGACCGCGGTGGTGGACCGGATCGCGCCGTACCTGGCGAAGGTGAGCGTCCCCGATCTGTCCGGCTTCGGCCTGCCCCGCCCCACCACCGGTCTGTACGCGCGGGTGCACGAGGGGGCGATCCCGGTGCAGGACGTCGGCCTGATCGCCGCCGTGCGCTCCCGCCGGGTCGAACCGGTCGCGGCCGTCGAGCGGTTGGACGGGGACAAGGTGCGTCTGGCCGACGGCACCGAGATCGTGCCCGAGGCGGTCATCGCCGCTACCGGCTACCGGCGCGGTCTTGAGACGCTCGTCGGCCACCTCGGCGTGCTGGACGGCCGCGGCCGTCCGCTGGTGCACGGGCCCCGCACGGCGCCGGGCGCGCCGGGGCTCTACTTCACCGGGTTCACCCACCCGATCAGCGGGATGATCCGGGAAATGGCCATCGACGCGCGGAAGATCGGGCGGGCCGCCGCGCGCCGCAGGTGAGGCGGCGGGCGTGGTGGCCCGGGGGCGTCTGCGGGTCACACGACCGGGTGAATCGGCGGCCGGCCGGAACAGCGGTTGATCCGCCGGGCGTTCACCCCACAAGCGCCACCGCGGGCCCGGCGACCGGCCGGTGGCGGATGACCAGGGACATCAGCGCGGCGATCGCGCACAACGCACCGGAGGAGTACCAGACGACGTCGTACGAACCGAGCGCGTCCCGCGCGACACCGCCAAGGTAGGCGACCAGGGCGGCGCCGATCTGGTGGGCCGCCAGCACCCAGCCGAAGACGATCGCGCTGTTCTCGCCGTAGTGCTCACGGCACAGGGCGATGGTCGGCGGCACGGTGGCCACCCAGTCCAGTCCGTAGAAGACGATGAACAGCACCATCGGCGGGTGGATGCTGTCGCCGAGCAGCATGGGGAGGAACATCAGCGACAGTCCACGCAGCCCGTAGTAGATCGCGAGCAGCCGCCGTGGCGACAGGCGGTCGGTGAACCAGCCCGAGGCCACCGTGCCCGCGATGTCGAACACACCGATCACCGCGAGCAGCGAGGCCGCGGTGGTGACCGGCAGCCCGTGGTCGTGGGCGGCGGGTACGAAGTGGGTCTTCACCAGGCCGTTGGTGGACGCGCCGCAGATCGCGAAGGTGCCGGCCAGCAGCCAGAAGGTACGGGTACGCGCGGCGTCCGACAGCGCGCGCACCGCCCGGCCGGCGGCGCCGTCGACCGGCGGCGGCTTGGGGACGAACTCCGTTGCCCCGTACGGCGCCAGGCCCACGTCCGCCGGGTGGTCGCGCAGCAGGAACCAGACGAAGGGCACGACCGCGACCGCCGCGAAGGCGACCGTCTCGGCGGCGGGCCGCCAGCCGTGGTGCTCGGTGATCCACGACAGCAGCGGCAGGAACACCAACTGCCCCGCGGCGCCGCCCGCGGTGAGGATGCCGGTGACCAGGCCGCGGCGGGCGACGAACCAGCGGTTGGCGACGGTCGCGGCGAAGGCGAGCGCCATCGAGCCGCTGCCGAGGCCGACCAGCACGCCCCAGCAGAGCACGAGTTGCCAGCTCTGGGTCATGTGGACGGTCAGCCCTGAGCCGAGGGCGATGGTGAGCAGGGCGCAGGCGACGACCCGCCGGATGCCGAAACGGTCCATCAGGGCGGCGGCGAACGGAGCGGTCAGCCCGTAGAGGGCGAGGTTGATCGAGACCGCGAAGCCGATCATGGCGCGGGACCAGCCGAACTCGGTGTGCAGCGGGTCGATCAGCAGTCCGGGCAGCGAGGCGAAGGCCGCGGAGCCGACGATGGTCACGAAGGTGACGGCGGCGACCGCCCAGGCGCGGTGGACCCGCGGGCGGGGGCGGTGGTGAGGTGCGGCGGGGAGGTCGCCGGTGGCGGGCGCGGGAGGTTGAGATGTCTGCGTCACCCGATCAGTGTCCGAGCCGCCGGGGTCCGCGACGAGTGGCCCGGAGGCCATGGTGTGCAAGGATCGGGCCATGCAGCAGGCCAGGAATCAGGAGGATCCCGTGGCCGGGCGTGCCGCCGGCGCGGTCTTCCGGCACCCCGGGCGGCACCGGATCGCCGTCTTCACCCTGGACGGGGTGATCCCCTTCGAACTGGGCATCCCGCTGCGGATCTTCGGGGCGGCCGTGCACCCGGACGACGGCCGCCCGCTGTACGAGGTGGTCACCTGCGGGCTGCGGCCGGGCGCGGTGCGCACCGACGCCGACTTCTCGATCGTGGTCGAGCACGGCCCGGAGGCGCTGGCGGAGGCCGACACGGTGGTGGTGCCCGCCTCGTACGAGCTGGGCCCGGTCTACACCGAGGGGTCGCTGCCCGCGCCGCTGGCCGCCGCGGTCGCCGCGTTCCGGCCGGGGGCGCGGGTGGTGTCGATCTGCACCGGGTCCTTCCTGCTGGCCGCGGCCGGCCTGCTCGACGGCCGGCCCGCGACCACCCACTGGACCAGCGCCGACCACTTCCAGCGGCTCTTCCCGCGGATCAGGGTCGACCCGGATGTGCTCTACGTGGACGACGGCGACGTGCTGACCTCGGCGGGCGTGGCCGCCGGGATCGACCTGTGCCTGCACATCGTGCGGCGCGACTTCGGCGCCGCGGTGGCGAACGCGGTGTCCCGGCGGACCGTGGTGCCGCCGCACCGCGAGGGCGGCCAGGCGCAGTACATCCGCCGGCCGCTGCCCGAGCCGCGGCTGGTGAGTACCCAGCGGGCCCGCGCCTGGGCGCTGGACCGCCTCGACCAGCCGCTGACGCTGCGGCAGCTGGCCGAGCGGGAGGCGATGAGCGTACGGACCTTCACCCGGCGGTTCCGGGAGGAGGTCGGGCTCAGCCCGGGTCAGTGGCTCACCCAGCAGCGGATCGAGCTGGCCCGCCGGCTGCTGGAGTCGACCGGTCTCAGCGTGGACCAGATCGCGCACCAGGCGGGTTTCGGCACCGGCGCCTCGCTGCGGCAGCATCTTCAGGTGGCGCTGGGCGTCTCACCGTCGGCGTACCGCCGGACGTTCCGCACCTCGGCCTAGCCGGCCACGCGGCCGGTCAGCCCAGGGCCGCGCCGCGGTCGACCTCGCACCAGATCTGCTTGCCCGCGCCCTCGGGGTGCCAGCCCCAGCGGTCGGCGAGGCCGTCCACCAGTTCCAGGCCGCGGCCCCCGGTCTCGTCACGCTCGGCGCGGCGGGGGGAGGGCGGCAGGCCGCTGTTGTCGGCGACCTCGACCCGTACCGGGGCGGCGGGCGCGGCCGGGAAGAGCATGCGCAGGACGGCCGGGCAGCCGGTGTGCACGACCGCGTTGGTGACCAGTTCCGAGATGAGCAGGATCAGCGTCTCGGCCACCGGCTCGTCGGCTCCTATCCCGGAGCCCGCCAGCCGCGACCTCGCCCATCGGCGGGCCCGCCCGACCTCCGCGGGATCCACGCCGACTTCGAGCTGCACCTGAAGCACCTGCACTGCTCACACCATCCGAACCGGCGGACACGACGCCTCACGCCAACCCAAGATCACCGTGCGTGACCTCGACCTCACACAGCATGATCGACCCGCAGTCACCCCAGCAAGCGCTTCAGGCATATTCCGACGCGCGGGGGCGGGTGTGCCGCATACTGTGCGGCACCTCTGCTGCGAAGCCGTGCGCACAGGGCCGTCCCCCGCCCGGCACGGCCGGGCGGCGTGATGAGAATTCCCTGAATGCACACGCACCCGACGGAGCGTACCCGAGGTCCACCCCGACTCCACCGCGTAACAAGTCACACCTCGGCCACAACACCGTGCGGACGCTCCGTAATCGACGGGGCCCGTACGCACCATTTGCCCCAGGGGTAACCGAGGGTCTAGGCAAATCCGGCAAATACCTCATAAGCCCTGTCGTCGAAGAGCACGAAGCGCACGTCCGCGACAGAGGTGTCCGCCTCCCGCACCGCCTTGACGGCGAGCCGCGCACCGTCCTCCAGCGGCCAGCGGTACGCCCCGGTGGGCATCGCCGGAAAGGCAACAGTGGCCGCGATGGCCCGGCCGGTACGGAGCCCGGAGCCGCAGTGGCCGGCCCGCGGTGCGTCCGACCGGGGAGTCAGGCGGAGATCGGGGGGGCGGTGTCGTTCGTGGCGGAGGGGAGGTCGGGGAAGACCTCGAAGAGCCGGCGGACGCCGAGGGCGGCGAGGACCCGGTTGACGTGGGCGCCCTCACCGTCGTCGCTCACCGGGAGGACCACCCGCAGCCGGCCGGCGCAGGAGCGCATCAGACGGCGCGCGCCGATCAGCACGCCCACCCCGCTGGAGTCACAGAAACGCACATCGGCGAGGTCGAGGACCAGACTGCGACGACCGTCCGCGACCGCTTCGTGCACCTTCTGCCGGACCGCCGGTGAGGAGATCAGGTCCATCTCGCCCGCGACCGTCACCACCACCCAGCCGTCCCGCTCGGCCTGGGTCACCAGCACCGGTACCCACCTCGCCCCGCCGTCGACTGCCACTGCCGCACCGCTCACTGCGTCATATGACCCTATGCCCGTTCCCAGTCGTAACTCTGCAATGTTCCGGTCACACCCGGATAACAGACGGTCGAAACCGGTCGCAGTCGGTGCCAGGTTGCTGCAAAGCGGCGTACGCCGTCGCACCCGGCCGGTACCGTCGAAGGTGAGTGCAGTCGGACGATCCGAACACACGCCGCATCCGTGGGGGTTGAGCGGTAGGGCGAGGCAAGGGGACCGGGAGATGGCGACACCCGCACCACCGCGCTGGGACCGCAAGATGCAACAGCGGCTGGCGCGAGGCGAGGAAGCCGCGCTCGGCGAGCTCTACGACCGCTATGCCTCGCTCGTGCACAGCCTGGCCCACCGGGTGCTGGACGACGACGACGCGGCCGACCAGGTCACCCGCGAGGTCTTCGGCTACATCTGGGAGAACCCCGACGCCTATGAGCCGAAGCACGGTTCGCTCCGGTCGTGGATCGCCTCCCTCACCCAGCGGCACGCCGTGCACCGACTGCGGCAGTCCGAGAACCGCGGCCGGTCCACGCCGTCCGAGGTGGAGGCACGGGTACGCGAGGCCAACACGGCGGCCAGGGCCGACTTCATCGTGACATCGATGCCGACGCCGCTGCGCGACGCCCTCGAACTGGCCTACCGCGAACGGCTGGACTACCGCGCCGCCGCCGCGGACCTCGGGGTGAGCGAGGACGAGGCACGCCGCCGGCTCCGGCTCGGCCTGCAACTGCTGTCGACCGCGATGGAGCCGGCCGAGCAGCACGAGCAGGCCTTCGACCGGCCCTTCGATCCGCGCGGCCAACGGGGTTCACAACGGGGTTCACGGTGAGCGGGCCGGCATTCCGTGACGGAGGCGGGCAGGGCGGCGGGGACGACGGTCTGCCGCGGGTGCCGCACCAGCGCGCGCAGGACGGCACCCCGGACGGGCCCGGATACGGTCCGCGGGCTTCTGAGCCGCCGCGGCAGCCGGGCGGTGACGAGCTGCCCGCAGCCGCCGCGGCTCCCGCACCGCCCCCGCCTCCAACTGCGGCTCCGACTCCGACTCCGCCTGAACCGGCTCAGCCGCCCGTGCCGGACCGTTCCCGGCGACCCGCCCCGCAGCCCCGGCTCCAGCCCCAGCCCCAGCCGTACGACCACGCCACCTTGAAGTCGCTGCTCGGTGCCTGGGCGCTGTCCGCCTGCGCCCGCGACGAGGCGCTCGCGGTCGAGGTGCACCTGACGGACTGCGCCTCCTGCGCGGACGAGGCACTGCGGCTGCGCGACGCGGTGGGCCTGCTGCACCAGGAGGACTCGCTCGACCTCGACCCGCTGCTGCGGGTCCGGGTGCTGGAGGGCTGTCTCGGCCGCCGCCCGGCGCGGATTCCGGTGCCCGAGTGGGCCGGTCCCTACGACGCGGAGGCCGCCCGGCTGGACGCGCTGCTGCGGGACCTCGGCGGGAGCTACTGGAAGGCACCGGTGGAGCTCCAGTGGTTCGACGGCACGACTGTGCGGCGCCGGATGACCGTGGGCGAGGTCATCTCGCATCTGACCGCGGTGGACAGTCTGGTGGGCCGCACGATGGGCCTGCCGGTGCCGGCCGCGGAGGCCCTGCCGGACGGCGGGCAGCCGGGGACCGCCACCCGCACCGGGAAGGCGAGCACCGCAGACCTGCCGCTCGACCCGTGGGAGCGTACGGCCGCGTACTGGTCGGCCCAGCAGGACGTACCCGGCGCCACCTTGCGGTCGCTGTGGCGCGAGCAGAGCCACAACCTGGTCCGTACCGTCTCCTTCGCCGGGCGCGGGGCGGCCGGGCTCGACGTGGCGTACGGCCCCTTCACGCTCCCGCTGCGGGACGCCTTCCTGGACCGGGCCTTCGAGTGCTGGATGCACGCGTGGGACATCGCCGAGGCGGTGGACTACCCGTACGACCCGCCCGCGCCGCGCAACCTCAACCGGATGATCGACCTGGCCGCCCGGATGCTGCCCTCGGCACTGGCCGACCGGCGCCGGGCCGGGCTGACCACGTCCAAGTCGAGACTGGCGCCCGCCGGTTCGCCGGGGCGTTCGCTGCGGCTGGAGATCGAGGGGGACGGCGGCGGGGACTGGTATCTGCCGCTGGACTCGCCCGGCGCGCCGGCCTCCGAGAAGGAGATGGTCGCTCATGTGGCCATGGACAGCGTGGAGTTCTGCCAGCTGGCGGCCGGCCACATAGAGCCGGAGCGGATCGCGGTGGGTCAGATGGGCGACCGGGCCGTCATCCGCGACGTCCTCTTCGCCACCGCGTCACTGTCGCGCCTGTGAGCGGACCCGAGCACCCGAGGGCGCCGGGCCGCCCAGCGCCCAAGCGCCCAAGCGCCTAAGCGCCTAAGCGCCTAAGCGAAGACAACCGTCCGGCGGCCGTTGAGCAGCACCCGGTGCTCGCTGTGCCACTTCACCGCCCGGGCCAGCGCCTGGCACTCCACATCGCGGCCGACGGCGACGAGCTGCTCGGGGGTGACCTCGTGCCCGACCCGCTCGACCTCCTGCTCGATGATCGGCCCCTCGTCGAGGTCGGCCGTCACATAGTGGGCGGTCGCGCCGATCAGCTTCACCCCGCGGTCGTGCGCCTGGTGGTAGGGCTTGGCGCCCTTGAAGCTCGGCAGGAAGGAGTGGTGGATGTTGATGATCCGGCCCGACAGCTTGCCGCACAGGTCGTCCGAGAGCACCTGCATGTAGCGGGCCAGGACGACGAGTTCGACGCCCTTGTCGTCGACGAGCTGCAGCAGCCGCGCCTCCGCGTCCGTCTTGCCCTCGCGGGTGACCGGGATGTGGTGGAACGGCACGCCGTAGGAGCCGGCGAGTTCGCGGAAGTCGGTGTGGTTGGAGACGACCCCGGCGATCTCCACCGGCAGCGCGCCGATGCTGGTGCGGAAGAGCAGGTCGTTGAGGCAGTGCCCGAACTTGCTGACCATGAGGACGATGCGCATGCGTTCCGCGGACGGGTGGATCGCCCAGTCCATGTGGTACGCGCCGCCGACCGCGGCGAAACTGGCCCGCAGCCTGTCGGCGGTCACCGCGGGGTCGGCGGAGAAGTGCACCCGCATGAAGAACAGGCCGGTGCCCTGGTCGCCGAACTGCTGGCTGTCGACGATGTTGCAGCCGGTCATGAAGAGGTAGCTGGAGACCGCGTGCACGATGCCCTGCTTGTCGGGGCAGGACAGGGTGAGCACGTACTGCGACGGCTCTTCGACGGGCTGCAACGGCTGCTGTTCGCTCACACCCGCATCCTAAGGCGCGTGCCTCACGGCGCCGTCCGGTTGTAGATCGCCAGCACCTCCAGCGACCGCGGCGGCACATCCGGGTCCTCGGCGTCCGCCGCGGCCATCCGCAGGTGCGCCTCGCGCGCCGCCTGTACGGCGTCGGGCCAGGCGGGGTGCTCCAGGTACGCGGTGGCGGGCGCGTCAGCGCCCACCTGGTGGAGGATCTTCAGCACCCGCAGGACGGCGACATCGACCAGCGCGGCCTCCTGGGAGTCGCGGAAGATCGTGCCGACGTACTTCTCGGCGGACCAGTTGTCCAGCCAGGTGTCCTCGACGAGGCGGTACACGGCGTCGGTGACGTCCCCGTACCCCTCACGGCCGGCCTGCCAGACATCACGCTGGAAGACCGGGTCGCTGATCATGTGCAACGCGGAGCGCACATTGCTGCGCCAGCGCCACCACGGCATGTCGTTGAGTGGCATACCCCCCATCGTGGACGAGGGGCGGGCGCGACGGGAAGACTTCTCCGAACCTTGCACGGTTCCTGATCGTACGCATTCGAATACCGACACCGGTAATTCACCTGAAAGTGACCGCTCATTCCCCCGGGATCAGCCGGGCGTTGGCGCCATGGGGGAATCTTCCCGTTACATGACTGACTGGCGAGTGCGCAAGGCTCGGATCGCCGCCATAGCGACTACGGCCGCATTCGCGCTGCTCAGTGGTTGTGGGGTGATCCCGGGGAGCGCGGGGGGCTCGCCGGGACCTCTGGTCGTCATGACGTGGGCGCCGGTCGACACCAAAGCCACCAACATGCCGGGCATGCCGGCCATGGCGCAGGTGGTCGAGAAGTACATCAACGCCCAGGGCGGGCTGAACGGCCGCAAGCTGAAGGTCCTCACCTGCAACGAGCACGACGACGCGGTCGCGGTCACCGACTGCGCCCAGCAGGCCGCCGACGCCGGCGCGGTCGCCGTGGTCGGCTCGTACAGCGAGTCGGGGTCGGCCTTCACCAGCGCCCTGGAGGCCGGCGGCATCCCGTACATCGGGGGTTACGGCATCACCGAGGACGAGTTCCAGAGCCTGATGTCGTATCCGGTCAACGGCGGGCTGCCGGCGCTGCTGGCGGGCAACGGGCGGCAACTGGCCGGCCTGTGCAAGAAAGTGACACTGGTCAGGCCGGACTCGACCACCGGCGACCAGTTCCCGATCTTCCTCGACACCGGGCTGCGGGTCGGCGGCCTGACCCCGGCCCGCGACATACCGACCCCGGACGACTCCTCGGACTACACCTCGGTGGCCGCCCAGACGGTCGCGAAGAACAACAAGCACTCCTCGTGCGTCTCCGCGGTCCTGGGTGACCACACCAGCACCTTCTTCGACGCCTTGCGCCGGACCGGGAGTTCGCAGCCCAAGGTGCAGTTGTCGTCGGTGATCGGGAGCGTGCAGCAGTCGGTGATCGACTCCACCGGCGGCCCGGAGAGCCCGCTGGAGCACGCGTACATCACCAGTTGGTACCCGCCGGCCTCGGACCCCAAGTGGGACGAGATGAAGGCGGCGATCACGAAGTACGCCTTCGGTGACGACCGGATCGACGTGGCCGACCCCGGGGTGCAGACGACGTGGATCGCCTATGACGTCTTCGCCAAGGTGGTGCGGGCGATGAACCCCAGGACCAAGGTGACCGCCGAGGTCATGCAGCGGGCGATGGACCGCACCACGCATCTGTCGACCGGCGGCCTCACCCCGGACCTCGGCTGGACCGACGCCGACGTGAAGTCGGTCCCCGAGCACGCGCGGATGGTCAACACCGAGGTGACGTACCAGCGGATCGACAAGGGCCGGCTGGTGTCCGCCAAGCCCGGTTTCATCGACCTGACGGCGACCCTGCGGGCGAGCACGGACCAGTGAGGCCGCCGGCCGCCGCGAGCGGCCCCTGAGGGCCCGGGAGCAGGTCCGCAGGGGGAATCCCGCCGGATCCCGCCGGGGATCTTGCCGCGAAGCCGGGAGAGGGCCTACAGCTGCGTGTACTGGCGCTTGGTGAGGCCGTACTTCTCGGCGATGTTGTTCCAGAGCTTGACCGCGCGCTTCTTCTGCTCGGTCGCGGTGCCGCTCTCCTTGTCGCCCTCGGCGGTCTCCGAGGTGTTGCGGGCGTGGCCGCCCTTGCAGATCTTGTGCTGCTTGGCCTGGTCGGCCCAGTTCGCGTAGTGCCCGTCGGCGGCGGCGGACGCCTGCCATGCCTTGGTCAGCGCGTCGGTGAGCGCGGCGTGGTCGGGCAGCTTGTCCACCTGGAGGGTGCCGAGCTGGGTCACCAGGCCGGTGCGCTGGCCGGCGGCGGAGCGCAGCGAACCGGCGGCGCTGTCGAGGTCCTTGCAGCCCTTCACGGAGGCGACCGCGCTGACCACCGCGCTGCGGCTGGTGCCACTGGTGTTGAGGAGCGAGTCGAGCGCCTGCGCCTGCTGTTTGACGGCCGCGTCGTCGCCGCTCGCCGCGGGGCCCGAGGAGCCCGCGGATGCGCTGGGGTCGGTGGTGGCCGAGGTCTTGGCGGCCGCGTTGCTCGCGTCGCCGCTCCTGCCGCCGCCGCTCATCAGGCCGCCGACGACCAGTCCCGCCACCACGCAGCCGGCCACCACGATGCCTATGAGCACCTTGGGCGACATCCGGCCGCCGCCCCTGCCGCCTTCGTCGTCGTAGCCGGGCTCGTACGGGCCCGGCTGCTGCCCGTACGGGGGCTGACCGCTCTGGCCGTACTGCGGGGCGCCCTGCTGCTGGGAGGGCGGCGCGATGATGCGCTGCCGCATCGGGGGCGGGCTCGGCACGTCGGTGCGGAAGAGGTGGTCGTAGTCGCTGTCGTGCTGCGGACCGGTCTTCTGCCCCTGGTCGTAGCCGTCGTAGTCCTGGCCGCCGCCGTACTGGGACTGCCCCTGCTGCCCGCCGTACTGCTGGTCGTACCCCTGCTGGCCCTGCCGGCCCTGCCCGCCGTACTGCTGCTGGTCGTACCCGCCCTGCTGGTAACCCTGCTGGGGCTGCTGCTGCTCGTAGCCCTGCGGTTCGTCGTGGAATATCGACAGCGGCATCGCCTGGGTGGCTTCGGCGGGCTGTACGGGCGGCTGGCCGTGCTGCTGCCCGTGCTGCTGGGGCTCGTGCTGGGCCTGCGGTGCCTGCGGCGGTATGGGCGGCAGCGGCGGCACCGGGCCGAGACCGGCCGGATACTGCGGCTGGGCCGGGTCACCGCCGGGGTACGGAGGCAGCATCTGGGTGGCGTCCGCGACCGGTGCCGGTGCGCCGCGGTCGCCGCCCGGCGCGGGCATCCCGGCCGGGTAGGGCGGCAGCATCTGGGTCGCGTCGGCCGGCTCCGGCGTCCCCGGAGGGGGGCTGCCCCACGGGCTGCCGCCGGCGGGCTGCACCTGCTCGCCGTAGGCGTTCTGCCCGCTGGGGTGCACGACGCCCCGGTACGCTTCCGGCGATTCCTCGCCGCGTCCGCTGCTGTGCATCGCCGCCCACTCCCGCCTCTGCCCCGTGTCGCAACCGTCGGCCAACGCTACCGGGTTATCCGGAAGAGCGGCCACGCGGCCGGTGGAGTGAGTCCGGGAGCACACCGCGCGGGCGTGGTCGCTTTCCGTGCGGGGCCCGGCCTCGCGGGGGTTGCCCTGCGCTTTGACGGCCGTGCGGTGATGCGGTGTCGGTCCGGTAACGATTCGGTGCGGCCCCGCACCTGACGCTCTCCATCCGCCGTCAGGCCGCCTCGCGTTCGACCAGCTGAGCGCTGAACTCGCGTACGGCGGGCTCGGTTTCGTACGGCTCCAGGCGGCGGCGGAAGTCCTCCAGATACTCGGTGCCGCGGTTGGAGCGCAGCCCGGAGAGCAGGGTGACCGCCTGGCTGCCGGTGTGGCAGGCCAGTTCGATCTCGCGCTGCTGGACCTGGGCGTCGGCCAGCAGCAGCAGGTCGATCGCGCGGCGCCGGGAGCGCGTCTCGGGGTGGGCGGCGAGCGCCTCCTCGGCCCGCCGGGCGGCCGGCGCGGCCTCGCCCAGGTCGCGGTGGCAGTGGGCGAGTTCGTCGGCGAGGTAGGCGTGGTCGAAGTGGGCGATCCAGGCCGGGTCCTCCTCCGGCCGCGAGCGTTCCATGGCGTCGGTGGCCAGGGCGGCCACGGCGGAGAAGGTGCGGGCGTCGCCGAGCAGCGCGTGGCCGCGCGCCTCGGCGGCGTAGAACATCGCCTCGGCGGTGGCGGTGACCTGGCCGCGGGCGCCTTCCTGGGCGGCGCGGGCGAGTTGGGCGATCTCCCGGGGGTTGCCGAGGGACGCGGCGAGGTGGCTCATGCTGGCGGCGAGGATGTAGCCGCCGTAGCCGCGGTCGCCTGCCGCCTGGGCGAGCCGCAGCGCCTGGATGTAGTAGCGCTGGGCCAGACCTGGCTGTCCGGTGTCGACCGCCATGTAGCCGGCGAGTTCGGTCAACCGGGCGACGGCCGAGAAGAGTTCACGGCCGACGGACTCGCGGTAGCTGCCGCCGAGCAGCCCGGAGACCACGCTGTTGAGGTAGTGCACGACCACCGGCCGGACGTGGCCGCTGCCGAAGCGGTGGTCGAGGTCGGTGAGGGCCTGGGTGGTGGCGTTGACCGCCTCGACGTCCGATCTGCCCACCCGGGCGCCGCCGTTGCGGGCCACGCCCTGGTCGGGGCGGGTGATCAGCCAGTCGCGGCTGGGCTCGACGAGAGCGGAGGCGGCGACCGTGGAGCCGGTGAGGAAGTCACGGCGGCCCACGTCACTGCGCCACAGCTCGCAGACCTGCTCGATGGCGCCGAGCACCGTCGGCGAGAAGTGCAGGCCGATGCCGGTGGCCAGATTCTTGCCGTTGGCCATGCCGATCTCGTCGATGGACACGGCCCGGCCGAGCTTGCGGCCCAGCGCCTCGGCGATGATGCCCGGTGCCCGGCCGCGCGGCTGCTGGCCACGCAGCCACCGGGCCACGGACGTCTTGTCGTAGCGCAGGTCGAGGCCGTGTTCCGCCCCGCACATGTTGACCCGGCGGGCCAGCCCGGCATTGGAGCAGCCGGCCTCCTGGATCAGAGACTGCAGCCTTTCGTTCGGCTGCCGCGCCACTAACGGTCGTGCCGCCATCGATCCCCCCTCGTCGTTCCCATAGGAAGGTCAATTCCCACCAGAAGGCCGAAATACGCGTGTTGTGGCGGTAATTCACCTTTGCCGGACGGTTTTCCGGCCCACCGTTGACTACCCGGATCGCGGGCCGCCGCCCGCACGCGCCCCCGGCAGTGCATCCGTGCGCCCGCAGTGAGCCGCGCGTTCACCCCGCCCGCACCCCGTAACTCCTGGTGACGGCGGAAGTTGTGCAGCGCGTGGAACACACCATCGGAGCCCCGCGGCAGCTCGCCGGCCAACTGCTCGACACGGCGGTCCGATACGCGCTGGAGCGGCACTGGGACGTGCTGCCCGGTTCATGGCTGGACAGGGAAGCGGGGGGCGCACCCCGCTGCTCGTGCGCCGCGCCCTCCTGCCCGGCGGCCGGCGCCCACCCGACCCGGCCGGACTGGGTCACCCAGGCGACGGGCAACCCGGCCCAGGTACGCGGGATGTGGCAGCGCAGTCCGCTCGCGTCGGTGCTGCTGCCCACCGGCCGCACCTTCGACGCGATCGACGTGCCGGAGAGCGCCGGCCTGCTGGCGCTCGCCCGGCTGGAGCGGATGCAACTGCCGCTCGGACCGGTGATCTCCATGCCGACCCGCAGGCTGGCCTTCTTCGTCCTGCCCGGCGCCGCCGCCAAGGTGCCGGCGCTGCTGCGCGGGCTCGGCTGGCCGCCGGAGTCGCTCGACCTCGTGGTGCGCGGCCAGGGCGACTGGGTGACCGCGCCGCCGAGCCGGATGGGGACAGGAGGCTCGGCGCAGTGGCTGCGCGAGCCGAACGAGCTCAACCGCTGGCTGCCCGACGCGGCGGAACTGCTGAGGCCCCTGGTGTACGCGTGCGGTCAGGAGGCGGTCACCGCCCGCGCACGGTGACCGGCCGCGCTCCCTGCGTGAGCTGGTGCCTGACCGGAAACCGGCCCCGACCCGTCGTCACTGTCAGTGGTCCCCTCTAGGGTGGCTCCACGGACGAGGTGTGCGCGCCGCCGCCGGCCGGCGGCGGGCAGAGCTCTGGGCGCGCTACGGGGAGAGGTGCCACACGATGGGGCAGCCGAAGGAGACCACGCACGGCGAGGGCAGCGGCCCCCGGTCGTACCCGAGCCTGCCCGCCTACGGGACGACGGCGACCGGCCCCGCTCCGGCCGGCCGGGGGCCGGTCCCGGCGGTGCTGGTGCGCGGGCTGTGGAAGCGGTTCGGGGAGCAGGCGGCCGTTGCCGGCATCCACCTCGAACTGCCCGCGGGCCGCTTCATCGGTCTGGTCGGGCCGAACGGCGCGGGGAAGACCACCACGCTCTCCATGGTGACCGGGCTGCTGCGGCCGGACGACGGCACCGTGCAGATCTCCGGCCACGACGTGTGGACCGACCCGGTGGCGGTGAAGTCCCGGATCGGCGTGCTGCCGGAGGGCCTGCGGCTCTTCGAGCGGCTCTCCGGGCGCGAACTGCTCGCCTACACCGGCCGGTTGCGCGGCCTGCCCGGCGAGGAGGTCGACAAGCGGGCCGCCCAGCTGCTCGACGTACTGGACCTCGCCGACGCCCAGCACAAGCTCGTCGTCGACTACTCCACCGGGATGCGCAAGAAGATCGGCCTGGCCGCGGCGCTGCTCCACAACCCCGAAGTCCTCTTCCTCGACGAGCCGTTCGAGGGCGTCGACCCGGTGTCCGCGCAGGTCATCCGCGGGGTGCTGGAGCGCTATACGGCCACCGGCGGCACCGTGGTGTTTTCTTCGCACGTGATGGAGCTGGTGGAGAGCCTGTGCGACTGGGTCGCGGTGATGGCGGCCGGCCGGATCGTGGCCCGCGGCCCGCTCGCCGAGGTCCGCGGTGCGGCGCCCAGTCTCCAGGACGCCTTCCTCTCCCTGGTCGGCGCGGACCGCCGCGGCGGACAGGACCTGGACTGGCTCGGCGGCGGTGCCCTGTGACCGCCTCCGGCACGCAGGCACTCGGCGGCCAGCGGCCCGCCGCTCCCCGGTCGCCCTCGGTCACCCCGGTCTTCGTACGGCTGAAGCTGGCGGTGCTCCGCAACGGACTACGCCAGTCCCGCGGCCGCACCATCGGCTGGGCGGTCGGCGTCAGCTTCGCGATGCTCTACGCCCTCGGCCTCGGCGCCGGCATGATCGCGCTGCGCGGAAATCACTACGCGCCCGCCGCCGCGCTCACCCTCACCATCGTGCTGGGCCTGGGCTGGGCGGTGATGCCGCTCTTCTTCTTCGGCGGTGACGACACCCTCGACCCGACCCGGCTGTCGATGCTCCCGCTGCGCCCCCGCCCGCTGATAACCGCGCTGCTGACGTCGTCACTGATCGGCGTCGGTCCGCTCTTCACCCTGCTGGTGTCGACCGGCGCGGTGGTCGCGGTCGCCCACGGCTCCGCGGCGACCGCCGTCGCCGTCCTGGCGGTGCTCCTGCTGCTGGTGACCTGCGTGGCGCTCTCCCGGGCGGTGGCCGCCGCCAACACCCGGCTGCTGACCAGCCGCAGAGGCCGCGACCTGGCGCTGCTCAGCGGCCTGTTCGTGGCCGTCGGCGCCCAGCTGGTCAACCTCGGTCTCAGCTCGCTCTCCTCCAACGGCGGGCTGCACCGCGCCACGTCGGCGGCCGCGGTACTGCGCTGGATCCCCCCGGCATCCGCCGTGGACGCGGTGCGGTCCACCAGCCGCGGCGCGTACGGACTGGCCGCGCTCCAACTCCTCTACGGGGTCGCCGTCCTCGCGCTGATCCTGCGCTGGTGGTACCGCAGCCTCTTCCGGCTGATGGTGTCCCCCGACTCGTCCACCATCCAGGCGGCGCCGGACACGGTCAAAGGCAGTGCGGCCGGCGCCGGACTGCCGAGCCGGCTGACCGCGGCCCTGCTGCCTGACCGGCTCCTCGCGGGCCGCACCGGCACCGTGATGGAACGCCAGTTCCGCTACCTGTGGCGCGAACCGCGGTCCCGGGCGGGGCTGGCCACGGGCCTCGCGGTCGGGCTGCTGCTGCCGCTGGTCGCGGTGGTGCAGCACGGCACCGTCTACCAGTGCCTGTGGGCGGCGGGGCTGCTCGGCATGCAGATGTACAACCAGTTCGGCATGGACGGCTCGGCGTTCTGGACGGTCGCGGCGACGATATCCACCCGCCGGGACGCGGCGCTGGAGCTGCGCGGCCGGGCACTGGCCCTGGTGGCCATCGCGGTGCCTTACGTGACCGTGGTCACCGTGGGCGCCGCGCTGCTGCTCGGCAGGACCGCCGTGCTGCCCGAGACGCTGGGCCTGTCCTTCGCCTTCCTGGGCGCGCTCACCGCCACCGGCTCCTACGCGAGCGTCCGCTACCCGTACGCCGTCCCGCAGGGCAACGGATTCACGGCGGGCGCCCCAGGGCAGGGCGGGCTGGTCGCGCTCAACGTGGTCGGCGGCACGCTGAGCGGGGCGGTGTTCTGCTTCCCGGTGCTGGGGCTGTCGCTCGCGCTGCACCTGACCGGCCACCACGAACTGCTCTGGACCGTACTGCCGGTGGGGGTGGTGTACGGCGCGGTGGTCGGCGCGGCGGCGCTGCGGTTCACCGCGCCGAGGCTGCTGGACCGGTTGCCGGAGATACTGGCGGTGGTCGGGAAGGCGTGAGGTCACACGGTGGGGCCGGGGCGTTGGTGCGGTTGGTGCGGTTGGCGCCGTTGGTGCCGTTGGTGCCGTTAGTGCCCCAGCGGAAGGTGGTCATCATCGCGTCGAAGAGGTCCACCACGGCGCGGGTGAAGGCGCTCTCGGGGTTCCCGTCCCCCGCGGTGGAGAAGCTCACGGTGAGCCAGTGGGGGTGGGCCCGCTCTCCGGGGACGGGCAGGACGTAGTCGACGTGCCGCGAGGGGGCGTCGTACGGCTCTTGCGAGGGTGCCCGTACGTACTCCCGCCGCACGGCTTTCGTCCCGGCGACGTCCCGCACGGTTCCCTCGCTCTCCCCGGCCTCTTCGGCCCCTTCGGCCTCCGCCACGACGAAGGACGCGGCCAGCGGGGTGCCGCCGCGGCGGGCGGCCACGGGGACGTACAGATCCAGCCCCCCGGCCCGCCGCGCCTCGTCGGCCAGCTTCTCCACCCGCCGCCGCACGTGCAGGCGGTACGCCATCGCCCTGTCCCGCGGCACGTCCGCCGGAATCCGCTCGACCCTCCGGAACACCTGCGCGTCGAGCGTTTCATGTGTCCCGTGCCGCAGCGGAACCCGCACCCACCCGGGCGGAAGCAGCAGGCTGTACGTGGTGGGAGTGCGGGTCGTTGTCACCGGGGCACCCCCGCGCTGCGCGCGGCCCGCCGCATCCGCCAACGGGCGAACGTCGCGATGAGGGGGGCGAGGAGGGGGATTGGGACGACAGCGGGAATCGCGGTGGTGGCGGCCGCAATCGTCGACAGCACTCCTCCGGACCAGATATAGAACATCACGCCCGAGTCCCAACCCGTGCGGCGGCGAATGTCGTTCATGCCGAGCCAAACCAGCACCTGCCCGACGGCGGATAGGCCGAGCATCTCGGTGACGAAGGTGGACCTGCTCGGCGTCAGCAGGCGGGCTGTCAGACCGATGACGACGAAGCCAAACATAGGGAGAAAGGCCCCCCACCGAATCAGCTTGTCCCCGCGTGCGATGAGGCGGTCGTCTGTCAGCTCACTCGGAAACACGTGACCCCCAGCTGGCGCTCCAGACTGCGCAGCCCGACGACAAAGGTCACCATTGGCTGCCCACCTCCCTCACGTATCGATTCTTGGCATCCCCGTAGCGGCCGTAGGAGGTCTTCCATGGGAAGAGGTCACTGCTACCTGCGCCCTTATCCGCGGCATCCAGCGCCGTAGCCGCGATCCACGTGCCCTGAAAGACACGTTTGTGACCCTCCGCGCCCACGCTCGCTCGCTGGACCTCCGGGCTGTCGGGGTATGCCGCCCGCAAACGAAGAACGTCCTTGTGGAGGTTCGCCGTCTCGCGTTCGCCGCCCACTACCGCGGCCTCCCAGCGGGACGCCTCGGGGAGGGGGACGGCCGCCTCCGCCGCGAAGGCCGCGTTCGCGGCGCGACGGGTGGCCGCGCGGGCGATGTTGCGGTTGTGGCGGGCCATGGCCCGCTCCGCCCGGGTGGCGCCGCGACGGTTGACCACCGCGGAGGCGCGATCGCGCAGCGCCCGGGTCGCGCGAGCCGACGCCTCGGCCGCCCGCTCCTGCGCGGCGAGTTCGGCCGCGAGCTTCGTGGCGTCGCGGACGTTCCGCAGGCTGGTGAGCGCGGCGGCGCCCACCCGCATGGTGAGGAGGCCGAAGAGGTCCATGGTGATGTCGGCCCAGGAGCCGTCACCGGCCGAGGCGAGCAGGAGGTGGCCGGCGAGGACGCCGAAGGTGAGCCAGACGGCGAGGCCGGCCACCCAGCCCGCCGGGGTCATGGTGATCGCCGCGATGGCGATACCGGTGGCGACCCAGCTCATCACGTCCACGACGAACGAGATCACGCCCTGGCAGGAGTCGATCGCGTCCTTGCACCGGTCCCACCAGCTGTCCTTGATGGTGTCGTCGATCTCGTGGCGGAGCCGGGAGGCGTAGTGGGCGGCGCGGTGGTCGCGTTGGGCGGTGATCTTCGCCAGCGAGGTGCGCTGGGCGGTGGTGTCCTCGGGGGCCGCGTCGCGCGCGATCAGCAGGATGCGGCCCGCTTCCGTCTGGAAACCCTCCAACTCGTCTGCCCAGTGGGTCAGTTCACCTTGGACGCGTTCGTAGCGCTCGGCGGTCTCCCGCAGCCGTACCTCCAGCTCGCGTGCGCCGTCGCGGAGGGCGTCGGCGTAACGGCCCTTGAGGCCCCGGCCGCCGGTGATCGTCCGCAGGTCACTGGCCTCGGTCCTGAGCATGGCGGCGACGTGTTTGAGGTGCTCGACCTCTTCGAGGATCGCGCCGGGGTCGCCGGGGACCGGGTCACCGTCCGCGAGGGGATGCCAGTCGCGCGGTCGGGCGCGTTGCCCGGCCGCGGTCCGTACGGTGCTCAACTCGCCCGCGCCAGACGCTGGTCGGTCTGCCGGAAGGTGTCCCGGGCAGAACCGACGAGGCCGCCCACCGACTCGATCCGGGTGAGCAGCTTCTGGCGGTAGGAAGACCAGTTGTCCACGAAGTCGCCCATCGCGCCGGCGACCGCGCCCGATCCCCAGGCGTCGTGCAGCTCGTCCCGGTGCGCGGCGACTTCACGGAACTCGCCGTACAGCCTGCTCAACAGCCGTTCCGCGTCGGCCAGTACCTCGTCCGTCACCTGAAGGTCGGCCATCGCCGCACCTCCTGGCCCTGCTGTGTTCCGTTCTCTGCAGCCACGACCTCACAACGGTCCGGATCCGCCCCGAGGTTACGGCCGCGTCGGCATATGCCAGCCCATCGGGTAGTCCGAGCCGGGTGCCCGGCGCGGCGCCGACCGCCCGGTATCAGCCGCGCCCGGCGCCGGTCAGTTGGCGATGTCGCCCCGCCAGGCCGGGAGGAGTTCGTCGAGCAGGGCCTCCACCCGGGGCGGGAGGCCGCGGCCGGGGCCGCTGACGGCGTGGCTGCGGGCGATGAGGGAGTCGGCCGCCGTCTTCAGCCGGGCCGGGTCGCCGGTGGCGTTGGTGGCGCGGAGGAGTTCGAGCCAGAGGCGTTCGTCGTTGGGCGACACCGTGAGGCCGGTCTCGATGGCGGCCACCGCGGCCTTGGGCTTTCCCGCGTCGAGGTGGAGTTCGCAGAGCGCGAGGGCGATCTCCGCGACGAGGACGGGGTGCTGGGCGTCGACTATCTCGTGACCGAGCCAGCCGTAACGGCCGGGCTCGCGGTCGGCGAGGAGCGTGCCGCGGGCCAGCGAGAGGGCGTCGGTGAGCAGCCGGCGGCGCTCGATGGGATCGCCGGCCGCCCGGCCCTCGGTGGCCTCGTGGTGGAGCGTCTGCAGGACGTCCCAGTCGGAGACGACGGAGGTGGCCAGCACGATCCGCCCGGTGTCGTCGAAGGTGAGGCGGGAGGCGCCGCCGGGGTCGGTGCCGAGCCAGTCGCGGAGGCGTTCGATCAGGGCGTCGCGCACGTCCTCGGTGACACCGCGCGGCCACAGGGCGGAGGCGAGGACCCGGGGGTGGACGCCTTCGCGGTGGAGGAGGAGCAGGGCGAGTGCTTCGTGGAGGAGGCGGCTGCGTTCTGCGGGGGGCGCGTCGATGCCGATGACCTCGAACGGGCCGAGCAGCCTGGCGTAGACGCCGGGGCGGCCCTGGTCGGTGAGGTCGACGAGGAAGGGCGGCGCGTCAGGACCGGGGCCGTGGTCACCGCCGGCGTCGGCGAACAGCCGCAGCACGGCCTGGTATTGGGCCGCGGGCAGCAGCTGGGCCTCCAGGTCGAGGCCGAGCAGCGGGGCCAGCAGGCGGCCCGCGGAGGTGACTTCGAGCTCCCAGGCGGCGCCCGGCAGGTCACCGCGGCTGGTGGCGACCAGGTAGCCGATGCCCAGCCGGCCCGCGTCGGCGGCGAGTTCGGCCAGGCGCTCGGCCTCCTCGTCGGTGGGCTCGGCGGCGAGCAGGACCAGGTGCGGGGCCCACTGGGTGTGCTGGGCGCGGCCGGTACGGCCGGTGAGGACGCTGTCCTGGCCGGCGGTCCGCAGCGCGCCGGCGCGCTGGGCGGTCTCCGCGGTCATGGTCTCGATCACCTCGGGCACATCGGCGAGGTGCCGTACCCGGGCGGGCGCGAGCGCGGTGAGGTCCTCGGCGAAGCCGACCAGGGTGACCGTCATCCGGTCCGACCAGCCGTTGGTGGCCAGCTCCGAGGCCACGGAGGCGAGTACGGCCTCGCGGTCGGCGGCGGGGCCGGCCAGCGACACGATGCCGGGCACCGCTTCGAGGTTGAGCAGCAGCCGGGCCCCGTCGAGGGTGCCGAGGGCGACCAGACCGGGGTACGGGGCCGCGGCGGACACATCGGTGTCGTCGGTGAGGTCGTCCCGGTCGAGGCGCCAGAACGTCTGGTCCTGGCCGAGCTGCCAGGGCGCCGGAGGGGTGCCCTCGGGCCAGGCGAGCTGGAGGTGCAGGGCGTCGGCGGTGAGCCAGGCGGCGTACACGGTGGGGAGCTTGCGGCCCTCCCCGTCGAGCCGGGCGGACAGCGCGCGCAGGGCGCGGTCGAGGAAGGCGACGGTGTCCGGGTCGGCGCCCACGCGCAGGGCGTCGGCGACGTCGGCCTGCGGGCCGGAGGGGGTGCGCGGGGTGCGCAGGCCGCCCGCGGTGACCGACTGCCACAGCGCGGTACGGCGCCGCCGGCCGAGTGCGGCGAGCAGTCCTGCGGCCAGCAGCGGAGAGCCGATGAGCGCTTCGGAGAGGCCGAAGCCGAGGGAGGGCGAGGTCACGGCGGAGAAGGCGGCGGTGACCGTGGACCGGTGGGCGCCCCCGGTGTCCGTGGCGCTCTCGGTGCTCGTCGTGGCGTTCGCGGTGGTGGCCGCCGCCGCCTCGTGCCCGCCGGTGCCGCCCTGCCGCGCGCCGCCCTGGGCCGGCGCGGTGGTCTGCGCGGCGGTCTGGGCGGTGGCGTGCGCGCCTTCCGCGGCGGTGTCCTTGGCGCCGCCGTGCTGGGCGTACCGCTGGATGTCGGGTGCGGTGTGCGGGGCGGCGACCGGCATCTCCACGAGTTCGCCGCCGTGCGCGTCGGCGGGCATCTCCAGCACCCAGCCGGGCCGGATCAGGCTGGCCTGCGAGAGCCGTGAACCGTCCGGCTGCACACGGTCCTTGTTGAGTTCGAAGATCTCCTTGTAGCGGCGGCCGTCGCCGAGGTGGCGCTGGGAGATCTCCCACAGGGAGTCGTGGTGGCGGCCCTCGGGCGGGTTGATCCGGTAGAACTTGGTCGCCTTCTGGGCGGACTGCGCCTGCCCGGTGGCCGCGTGGGCGGTCTGCTGGTGCGGTACGGCGACGGCCGTCCGCTGCACCTGCTGCCCCGGGGTCTGCTGGGCGCTGACCGCGACGCCGGGCCTGGCCTGGCTCTCCACCGGGTGGTGCTGGCCGATCTGCGACAGGCCGGGGACCAGCCCCGCGGTGCTGACACCGACCAGCAGCAGTGCCGCGATCAGCTGCCGGGCCAGCAACTGGCTGGCACCGGAGGCCGGCACCCGGTGCGGCATGCCGACGCCGGAGACGGCGGCCTTCGCCTCCACCAGTACGCATGCGGTGAACTGCGCCCAGGCGAGCCAGACCACGACGGCCAGCGTGTTGACGAAAGTCTCCGAGGTGATCGGCTGCTGCACCAGGTCGGAGTCGAAGTGGTGCGGGAACGGCGAGCCGATGAAGTAGAGCAGCGCGCCGGGCACGCCGACCACCAGCACGGCGAGCGCCAGGAACGCGCCGAGAGCCCGTACCAGGTCGCCGAGCGTACGGCGCCTGCGCGGTGGCCCGGGGACCGCTCCACCGTGCTGCGCGCGGTTGGTTCCCGTGGCGGCGGTGCGTGCCATGGCTGCTTCCTCTTCTTCCTCTTCTGCCTTCTGTACTGGCTGCTGGCTTGTAGGGGCTGGTCAGTGGCTCGTCGGGGCGGGGGCGGTTCCCGGTCGGCCCGGGGTCGGATGGGGCCGGATGGGGTCGGATGGGGGCCCGGGCGTCAGCCGCCGGGGCCGGTGACGGACTCGGCGGCGGCCGTACCGTGCACCACCACGTCGTGGTCGTAGAAGAATCCGGTCAGCATCGGCTGGTACGTGAGCTGCACGGTCACCTCCACCCGGTCGGGTTCGGCCAGGGTGCAGTGCGAGGCGGCGACGTCGGCGGCGTCGAGGCCGGACTGCTGGGCGAAGTCCTGGACCCGGGCGTCGCAGTCCCCGGTGTTGATCACCGGCGGGGTGCCCGGGGGGGCGGTGCGCAGCTGCTCGATGTTGATGTCCTGGGCGGCGTACCGGGCCGCTTGCTCGGCGATGTCGGCGGCGCGTTCCCGTTTGGAGATCGACAGGCCGCCGTCGACCACGAAGGCGGCGAGGGCCATGAAGACGATGGCGAAGATGATGACGGCGGCGGCGCCGGAGCCGCGGTCGGCCAGCGGGAGTCCGCGCAGACGGCGGCGTACCGCCTCGAAGGGACCCCGGGCGGCCGTCATCCGGCCACCGCCCGGCGGAAGGGGTCGATCGGCGAGGACGCCGTGGAGGTGAGGGTCTTCTTGATGTTCAGGCCGAGGGAGCCGAGGCCGCGGATGTCGCAGGTGATCTCGATGGTGTAGATCGTGTCGGGCGCGAAGCCGGGGCTCGTCTGGTGCACCTGGAGGGTGCCGTCGACGCAGGTGCCGTCGAGGTCCGCCTGGGCGGCGGCGGTGGCCTGGGTGAGCGCCTGGCTCTGGCTGCGCTGGATGGAGCCCGCGCGGGCGGAGTCGCGGGCGGCGCTGTCCACCGCGCCGCGGCCGTCCACGAGTTGGCCGAACGCGACCAGCACCAGGACGAACAGGATGATCAGCGGGGCGAGCACGACCACTTCGATGGTGGAGATGCCCCGGTCGCCGGCGCCGCGGCGGCCGGCTGTGCGCAGGTCCATCGGATCAGCCACCCCCCTCGCAGGTGGCGCGGGCGTTGCCGTTGTCCGCGACGAAGCACTCCACCGGGCCGCGGGACGACTCGTCCACCGTGAAGTGGAGGCCGGGGAAGACGGTGGGGACGTCGGCGGTGACCCGTACGCCGACCGTGAGCGGGCGCTCGTCGACGGTGGTGATGTGGCGGCCGTCCAGCAGGTTGGGGCCGAGCTGGTCGATGTAGTCGGCCGCGGTGCTGGTGGCCTTGCCGGCCCAGCCGCCGGGGTCCGCGTTGGCCTCGGCGCGGGCTTTGCGCGCGCCGGCCTGCGCGGCGGCCTGCGCCACGTGGTCGGCGAAGAAGAAGAGCCCGAACTGGACCGTGGCGAAGATCATGAAGAAGAGCACGGGGGTGAGGAAGACGAACTCGATCGAGGTCATACCCCGATCGCCACCGGGTCGCGCCCGCGCGCTTCCGGTCGCCCCCGTCTCCGCGACACCGCCCACGCCCACGCCGCTGTCGCCGTGTGCGGCGTCCAGTCTGCGGCGCAGGGCGTGGTGCAGCGCGTCGGTTCGTCGTCCTGTCACGGTTCCGGCCTCAGCAGGTCTTGCTGTCCGTGGTGCCCGAGATGCAGTTGCCGACGTCCGTGGCCTTGCCCTTGAGCGCGCCGTTGATGATGACGGCGACCACGCCGACGACGGTGACGACCACCGCGGAGATGATCACCCACTCCACGGCGGACGCGCCACGGGAGAGGTCATCGGCGGAACGGACGCGTTCCACCCTGGCTTTGAGGTAGGTGAGCAGGAAATCGACAGCCGGATGGCTGAAGATGGACGGACGGTTCATGGTTCAAGTCCTCTCGACTCGGCGCTCGGCGTTCGATGACAGTGGTGATCGACGGCGTGGTCTGCGCTGGTGCTCAGACCTGGAACACACGCATCGCCGCTGGGAAGATCAGGAAGACCAGGAAGCCCGCACAGAGCAGGAGTTGGGCAACCAGCATCGACTGGGACTTCTCGCCGGCCGCTCCTTCGATCTCGGAGAGTTCGCGGTGCCGCATGGTCTCGGCGCGGGACGCGAGGGACTCACGGACCTTGGCGCCGTCGTCGGCCACCAGGCCGAGGGTGACGGAGAGGTCCTGGAGTTCCTCGATGCCAAGGTCCTCGCCGAGCCGCCCGAGCGCCACCCATTGGCTGGTTCCGGTGATACGCGCGTCGGCGAGGCAGTTGCGTATCCGCAGCAGGGCCCAGCCGTCGCTGATCTCGGCGGCGGCCATCAGGGCCTCGGGCAGGCCGCGGCCGCCGGCCAGGTTCATGGAGACGAGGTCCAGGTAGGCGCCGATGACGCGGCGCAGGTCCTTGCGCTTGTCCACCGCGTCGCGGCGGACTTCGACGTCGGGCAGGACGAAGAAGACACCGCCGAAGATCAGCGCCATCCAGACCGGCACGACCGGGTTGCTGCCGAGGCCGAGCTGCCAGACCAGTGCGAAGAGGAACGGGCCGAGGATCAGGCCGGCCGCACCGAGGATGATCTTCGTGGCCAGGAAGCTCTCCCAACTGCGGTCGAGGACCGCCAGGTCGACGCGGAGCGACCGCTGCTCCCAGCCCTGCTGGAGGTAGAACTGGGCGACGCGCCGGCCGATCCGGCCCCTGAGGTCGGTGGGGGCCGGGGCGGCCGGTCCGCCGGCCGGGCCGGCCGCGCGGAGCGCGTCGATCTGCGCCACGGTGGAGACCGCGCTGCGGCGGACCGGCAGCAGGGCGCGGATCAGGGCGTAGACACCGAGGCCGACGGCGGCGCCGACCAGGCAGGTGAAGAGGATGTGGTTCATCGGGCACCCGCTCCCGGTACCGCGGTGGTGCCCGGCGTGCCGGGGTACGGCTGCGGGGCTCCGGGGTGGTGCGCGGGAATGGTCTGCTGCGGGGCGCCCGGGTGGCCCGGGATGAACTGGCCCGGCGGGCCCTGCCGTTCGGAGAGCAACTCGGTGGAGTGCACCAGGAAGCGGTCGGGCGTCTCGATCTTGGAGAGCTTGCGCAGCCAGAAGAAGCCGGCCGCGAAGAGCGCGCACACCAAGGTGAGTACGGCCTGGCCGATCGCCGTTCCGTACGGCTTGACGAAGCCGCGGTTGAAGATCGCCAGGCCGAGGACGAAGAGCACCGACACCACGACGACGATCTGTACGCTGCGCCGGGTGCTTGCCCGCTGCGCCATGACCCGCTGGCGCATGTCCACTTCTTCGCGGGCGGACTTGGCCAGGGCGCCGAGCACTTCGCGCAGACCGGGGCCGCGCAGCCGGGCGTTGAGGATGAGGGCGGCGATGATGATGTCGGCCGAGGCGTCGTTGATCTCGTCGGCGAGGTGCTGGAGCGCCTCGGGCAGCGGGGTGCGGGAGCGCAACCGGTCGACCAGCGCGGCCAGATGGGGGCGCAGCGCGGGGGCGGCGGCCCGGGCGGAGGCCGGTATGGCCTGTTCCAGGCCGACGGCGCCGGCGATGGTGTCGCGCAGGGACTCGGTCCAGCCGGCGAGGGCTTCGACCCGCTTCATCGCGGCGCGTTCCTCGGCTGCGCCGCCGAAGAGCTTGTCCCAGGAGAAGACCAGGATCGCGGAGGCGACGCCGAGCACCACCCAGCGGGTGAGGCCGAGGACGGCGAGGCCGGCGACGATGGCCAGTGAGCCGCGCTGGGTGAAGAACCGCACCAGCTCGGACACCTTGTCCTCGCCCTGCCCCGGCTTGGGCGGTTTGGGCGCCCAGCCGCGGATACTGACGATGAGCAGCGCGATGCCGCCACCGACCGCGACCCCGGCGAGCAGGCCGTACAGCACTTGGACGGAGAAGATCCCGGTCATTACCGCCACACCCCCGTGGGCTGGTAGCCGTGGGCGAGGAGTTCGTCGAGGCAGGAGATGGGGGCGTGCGGCAGAGCCACCCCGTCCCGGCCTTCCGCGAAGACCTCGCTGGACAGAACGCGGCCGTCCACGCCGTTCACCTCGCGGATGGAGGTGACGACGCGGCGCAGGGTGCCGCCGCGCTGGTAGTCGTTGCGTCGCTGGATGAAGACGACGAAGTCGATGGCGCCGGCCACCAGCATCTGGGACGCCTCGACCGGCAGCCGTTCCTTCGCCTGGAGGGCGTAGGTGGAGATGCGGTTGAAGACCTCGGCCGAGCTGTTGGCGTGGATGGTGGACAGGGAGCCGTCGTTGCCCTGCGACATGGCGTTGAGCATGGTGACGATCTCGTCGCCGAGCACCTCACCGACGATGACCCGCGAGGGGTTCATGCGCAGCGAGCGGCGGACCAGCTCGGCCATGGAAATGGCGCCCTGGCCTTCGGAGTTGGGCAGCCGCTCCTCGAACGCCACCACATTGGGGTGGATTTCGGGGAACTGGTCGAGGCCGAGTTCCAGTGCCCGTTCGACGGTGATCAGGCGCTCGTGCGGGGGGATGACATTGGCCATGGCCCGCAGCAGGGTGGTCTTGCCGGCGTTGGTGGCACCGGCGATCATCAGGTTCTTCCGGGCGAGCACGGCAGCCGACAGGAAGGAGCCGAGCTCGGGTGTGACGGTGTAGTTGCCCACCAGGTCGGCGAGGAAGACCTTGCCGAGGCGGGCTCGGCGGATGGACAGGGCGGGGCGGCGGGTGACGTCCATGACGGCGGAGAGCCGAGAGCCGTCGGGCAGCCGGAGGTCCAGCTGCGGGTTGGCGGTGTCGAAGGGGCGGGACGACAGGCCGGAGTAGGCGCCGAGGACCTGGATCAGCTCGATGAGCTCCTCGTCGGTGTCGGCGACCGGGTCCGCCTGGAGTTCACGGCCGTCGGAGTAGCCGACGAAGACCTGGTCGCAGCCGTTGATGTCGATGTTCTCGACTTCGTCGTCGTCGAGCAGCGGCTGGAGCCGGCCGACGCCGAAGAGCGCGGCGTGCACGGCGGCCGCGTACGCCTCCTCGGCGTGCGCGTCGGGCGGGGTACGGCCGACGGTGATCTCGGCGCGGGCGTAGTCCTCCAGGATCTGGGCGATGATCGCCCGGGCGAACTGCCGCTCGTCCTCGGGGGACATGGGCGTGGTGTTCGACAGCTGGTCGAGCCGGCGCTGCTCGGAGATCCGGTCGCCTGCCTCCTGCCGGAAGCGCTTGACGAGCTGGTGGTCCACCTCGCTCATCGGAAGACCCCGTACCGCTGCGGTACATCGGCGGCGATCTGGCGGGCGGAGCGGATCAGCAGCGACTTGTCGAGCCGGCCGCGGCGCCGGCCGGCGAGCATCTCGGCCCCCGCCGGGTCGTGCGCGAGGGTGCCGACGACACGGGCGGCTATCTGCGAGGCCACCAGCATGTCGTTGACCTGTCCGGCGATCCGGGCGCTGTTGCCGGGGTCGGCGATGAGCAGGATGCCGATCGGCGGGTGCCCGAGCGCGGCGGCGGCGCCGCGCTGTGAGCCGTGCAGTTTGGCGGACAGCGCGCCGGCCCTGTCCCGTACCCGTGCCAGGTGCTCCGGCTCGGTGCGGGCGACGAGCAGCACCAGGGCGGAGTGCGCGAAGAGTTCGACGGTGGGCGAGTCGGCGCCGATCCGGCCGCAGTCGGCGATGACGTCGGCGGCGCCGTTGGGCGACTCGTCGAGGGTGGCGAATGCCTGGCCGAGCATGGGCCACAGTCCGGCCAGGCCGGCCGCCTGTTCGGCGCTGCCGATGCCGACCAGGACGTCGAGTCCGCCGGTCAGCGGCTGGGCGTGGTCCCACAACTGCTCTGCGGCCAGGCCGCGTCGGGCCGTCGCGGCGAGCGACAGCATGCCGGAGTTGGGGTCGAGGGCCCCGCCGTGCGCGGCGCGCGCACGGTAGACCAGGTCGCCGCCGGCCGGGTCGGTCTCGGCCAGCAGGACGCGGCGCGGCCATACGGCGGCCAGCGCGACGGCGGCCGTGGTGACGCCCGGTGAGCCCTTGTCAGCGGCGATGGAGATCAGTGCCATGACGTCTTCGCTCGCTCAGTCGCTGGTGCGGGGAACGAGGACCAGCGAGACTTCATTGGCCGATGCGGCGATCGCCAGCTTCCCGGCGTCCGCGGTGTCGACCACGACGGTGACGGAGATGCCGCCGTCGCCGAGGCCGTTGGAGGAAGCGGTCAGATCCCGGACGATCAGGTGGCCGGCGATGAGGGTGTTGTCCGAGCCCGTGGCGGCGTCCCCACTGCCGCTGCTGCCCGAACCGGAGCTGCCGCTCTGGGAGTTGGCGGCGTCATTGCCCACGCGGTAGGCGGCGACGACATCACCGTTCTCCAGGGTGCTGGGGAACTGCCCCTCTTTCAGGGAGATGCCGACCAGCGACTTGCCCGCCGTGAGGACCTCGTCCTTCGGCGTGATCATCGACTCGGTGAGGATCGAACCCTCGTAGATGTTCGTCTTGGCCCGGTAGTTGTTGATGAGGTCGCGGCGCTGCCCCCACCTGATGAGCTTCAGCTTGGTGGAGCCGTCGGAGACGTCCGAGACCATGACTTCGCGCAGGGCCCCCTCGGGAATCTTGTTCCCGGCCGCGACCGGCGCGACGACCTCCACGACGGAGACCTTGTCCCCCGCGCGCATCACCATCAAGGTCGCGCCGAGCGCGCCCACCAGGATGAGCAGTACGGCGAGCGCGGCGAGCGCGGGTTTGCGTTCCCGCGGTGGCGACGGCAGCCGCTCTCCGCCCATCGGCGCCCCGAGTGAAGGCGCCGGAACGGACTGACGGCCGCTGCCGCCGCCCGTGGCGGATCGTTCCCTGGTCCTCACGTCACTGCCCCCGTCGAGCCGGCGTGTCGATCGCTATCGGTTGCATGGGGAGAGGCAGTCGCGCTCCCGTCCGGCGACTGCCCGCAAGCCGATGTCAAGTCACCGCACGCTATCAGCGCCTCACAAATAGCCTCAAGGCGCATCCCACGGCGACAGACTCACAGCTTTGCAACGAAACGGAACGGCCGCCGTGACATGCCCACGCTCGGGCACGCACGGGGCAACCCCCGTTCTGTCCACCCCTCTTCGGTCCGGCTTGAGTCCACTCTGCCACTGCGTACCTGTCCCGTGTCCAGCCCGGATTCCAGCCTGTGGATAAACCGTTGCGGGTTGTCCACAGGCAATGCACCTGTCATGCCACGCGGGCCTCGCAGCGGTTATCTTCCTTGAAGAACCAAGTCGAATCCGGGGGAATGAGGCTGCCGTGCGTCTTTCGTTGACCGTGGTCGACCCGCTCGGCGGGGACCGCGCCGATGTCGTGGTCGACGCCGATCCCGCGTCGACCGTCGCGGATGTCGCGCGTGAGCTGGGACGGAAAGTCGGCGGGGGTGGAGCGGAGATCATCTCGATCGCCGGCGGCGCCTCCCGCTCGCCCGGCGCGCCCGCGGTCTACGTGGACGGTTACGCGGTGGATCCCGGCTGGTCGATGGCCCAGTCCCCGCTGCGCGAGGGCGCGGTGGTGAGTCTGTACGACCCGGCGGGGTGTCTTCCCGGCGAGCCGGCCGGTGTGGTCGAGTTGCGGGTGGCGGGCGGCCCCGACGCGGGCGCGGTGCACCGGCTCGGTATCGGCAAGGTGGAGATCGGGCGCGGAGCGGCGGCCCGGGTGCGGATCGACGACTCCGAACTCGCCGACCGCGCCGCGGTGCTGACGGTCGGGATGGGCGGCACCTGCCAGGTCACAGTCGGCGGCGAGACCAAGCAGTGGCCGCTGGGCGGTCAGCTCTCCCTCGGCAACACCCTGCTGGAGCTCGGCCCCTATATCCCGCCGAACGCGGCGCTGCACCCGGGCGAGGACGGCGCGACGTACGAGTACAACCGGCCGCCACGGCTCTCCCCGCCGGAGCGGACCACGCTCTTCCGGCTGCCGAGCCGGCCGAAGGAGCCCACCGCCCGGCCGCTGCCGTGGCTGATGGCGCTCATGCCGCTGGTCATGGCGGTCAGCATGGCGTTCATGATGCACCGCATGATGTACCTGATCATGGCGGTGGTCAGCCCCGTGGTCATGGTCGGCAACTACTTCATGGACAAGAAGAACGGCCGCAAGTCCTACGCGAAGACGGTCACCGAGTACCGCGACCGCAAAGAGGGCATCGAGAAGGACGCTCAGAACGCGCTGGACGCCGAGCGGAAGGACCGCGCGGCGGCCTCGCCCGACCCGGCCACCGTGCTCAACACCGCGACCGGCCCGCGCACCAGGCTGTGGGAGCGGCGGCGCGGTGACCCGGACCACCTGCTGATCCGGGTCGGCACCGCGAAGCTGCCCTCCGAAGTGGTGCTCGACGACCCGGAGCAGGAGGAGCACCGCCGCAGGGTGACCTGGGAGATCGACGACGCCCCGGTCGCGGTCGAGTTGCGCCGGCTCGGCGTGATCGGATTCGCGGCGCCGGGCGACGGCGCCCGGGCGATGGGCCGTTGGGCAGTGGCGCAGGCGGCCACCCTGAGCAGCCCGATGGACGTGCAGTTCTACGTGCTCACCGACCAGTCGGGGCGCGAGAGCTGGGACTGGGTGCGGTGGCTGCCGCACGCCCGGCCGACCGAGGGTCAGAACGCGTCGGCGCTGATGGGCACCGACGCCGAGACGGTCGCGGCCCGCATCGCCGAGTTGGGGACGATCCTCGACGGCCGGCTCAAGGCCAAGATGAAGGCGGGCAGCGCCGCCAACCAGGCGGCTTTCTTCAAGGATGCGGACATCGTGGTCGTCCTGGACGGCTCGCGGCGGCTGCGGGCGATGCCCGGCGTGGTCCAACTGCTGCGCGACGGCCCCGGCGTGGGGATGTTCATGATCTGCCTCGACGCCGAGGAGCGGTTCCTGCCCGGCGAGTGCCAGGCCGTGGTGATCGCCGAGTTCGAGGCCGCCGCCGAGGCCGCACAGGTCGCCTCGGTGCCGGAGCAGCGGATCGGCGCCGGTTTCCCGCAGGGCGGCTTCCCCTCCCACAACGCGTGGTATGCCGACGCCCGGCAGGCCCAGGCCACCGCGGTGGAACCCGCGTACGGCTCCTTCCGGCTGCGGGTGGAGCAGGCCGGCGCGGCCCGCATCCGCAAGGTGCGGCCCGATCTGGTCTCGCCCGCCTGGTGCGCCCGGCTGGCCCGCTGCCTCTCCCCCATCCGCGACATCAGCGGTGACGCCGAGGACTCCTCGATCCCGTCGGCGAGCCGGCTGCTGGACGTGCTGGAACTCGAACCGCCCACCGCGGACGCGATCGCCGCCCGCTGGCGGCTGAGTCCGATCTCCACCCAGGCGGTGGTCGGTGAGTCCTTCGACGGACCGTTCGCGATCGACATCCGCAAGGACGGGCCGCACGGCCTGATCGCCGGCACCACCGGTTCCGGAAAGTCGGAACTGCTGCAGACCATCGTGGCCTCGCTGGCGGTGGCCAACACCCCGGAGGCGATGACCTTCGTCCTCGTCGACTACAAGGGCGGTTCCGCGTTCAAGGACTGTGTCCAACTGCCGCACACCGTCGGCATGGTCACCGACCTCGACGCCCACCTGGTGGAGCGGGCGCTGGAGTCCCTGGGCGCCGAGCTGAAGCGGCGCGAGCACATCCTGGCCGGGGCCGGCGCCAAGGACATCGAGGACTACACCGATCTGCTGAAGCGCCAGCCGCAGCTGACGCCGATGCCGCGGCTGCTCATCGTGATCGACGAGTTCGCCTCGATGGTCCGTGACCTGCCGGACTTCGTCACCGGTCTGGTGAACATCGCCCAGCGGGGCCGTTCCCTGGGCATCCACCTGATCCTGGCCACCCAGCGGCCCAGCGGGGTCGTCTCGCCGGAGATCCGCGCCAACACCAACCTGCGGATAGCGCTGCGGGTCACCGACGGCAGCGAGTCCTCCGACGTCATCGACGCCCCCGACGCCGGCAACATCTCCAAGTCCACCCCGGGCCGTGCCTATGTGCGGCTGGGCGCCACCTCGCTGGTGCCGTTCCAGTCCGGCCGGGTCGGCGGGCGGCGCCCCGGCGCGGTGGAGAACGTCTCGGTGGCCCCATGGGTGAGCGTCGTGGACTGGGCGCAGCTGGGCCGCACCGCCCCGCAGCGGCCGGCCGGTGCGAAGGGCGAAGAGGACGAGATCACCGACCTCAAGGTGCTGGTCGAGGCGATCCGCGCGGCGAACGAGCGGATGGCGATCCCCGCCCAGCACAGCCCGTGGCTGCCCGCGCTCCCCGACGCGCTGCGGCTCGACGAGCTGCCGGTGCCGGTGGCGGCCGGCACGCTGGCAGCCTCACCGTTCGGCATCGAGGACCTGCCGGCGCTGCAGGCCCGCCGGCCGCTGGCCGTCGACTTCCACAGTTTCGGGCACCTGCTGGCCGCGGGGGCACCGCGCTCCGGGCGTTCCCAACTGCTGCGCACCATCGCCGGTTCCCTGGCGCGGACGCACTCCACCGCCGACGTCCACCTCTACGGCATCGACTGCGGCAACGGCGCGCTGAACGCCCTGACGAAGCTGCCGCACTGCGGCGCCGTGGTGGGGCGTTCGCAGTCGGAGCGGGCGATCCGGCTGATCGGCCGGCTCAAGGCGGAGATGACCCGGCGTCAGGAACTGCTGGCGGCCGACGGTTTCGCGGACATCGGCGAGCAGCGGGCGGCGGTCGCCACCGAGGAGGAGCGGCTGCCGCACATCGTGATCCTGCTGGACCGCTGGGAGGGCTGGACGCCCTCGCTCGGTGAGCTGGACCACGGAGCGCTCACCGATGAGCTCTTCACCTTCCTGCGGGAGGGCGCCTCGGTCGGCATCCACCTGATCATCACCGGTGACCGCACCCTGATGGCCGGCCGGATCTCCACCCTCACCGAGGACAAGATCGCCTTCCGGCTGGCGGACCGCTCGGACTTCGCGCTGATCTCGGTCAACCCGCGCAAGGTGCCCGACGAGATCCAGCCCGGCCGGGCGTACCGCTCGGAGTCCGGGATCGAGTTGCAGGTCGCGCTGCTGGAGGGCGAGGTCACCGGCCAGGGGCAGGCCGCGGCGCTGACCGCGATCGGGGCCGCGGCCACCGAGCGGGACGCCGGACTGCCGCGCTCCCGGCGGCCGTTCCGGGTCGATGTGCTGCCCTCACGGCTCTCCTTCGCGGACGCCTGGGACATGCGGGACACCGACGCGGCGCGGAACCCGCTGTGGTCGCTGGTCGGCGTCGGCGGCGACGAGCTCACCGGTTACGGCCCTGACCTGTCCGACGGCCTGCCCGCGTTCGTGATCGGCGGACCCGGCAAGTCGGGGCGGTCCACGCTGCTGCTCACCCTCGCCCGCAGTTACCAGCAGCAGGGCGTGAAGCTGGTGGTGGCCGCGCCCCGCCCCTCGCCGATGCGCGAACTGGCCGGAGCCGAGGGGGTGTTGCGGGTCTTCACCGACAGCGACATATCCGCCGACGAGCTGACCAAGGCGCTGGAGGAGGCGGCCAGCGCTCCGGTGGTGGTGCTGGTGGACGACGCCGAACTGCTGCGCGACTGCGACGCCAAGGACGTCCTGCGGGAGATCATCTCCCGGGGCACCGACAGCGGCCGGGCGCTGGTGCTGGCCGGCGGCGAGGAGGACATCTGCTCCGGCTTCTCCGGCTGGCAGGTGGACGCCAAGAAGGCCCGGCGCGGTGTGCTGCTCTCCCCGCAGCAGACGATGAGCGGCGAGTTGATCGGCACCCGGCTCAGCCGCAGCACCGTCGGCGGCCAGGTCACCCCCGGCCGGGCCCTGCTGCACCTCGGGGACGGTGAACCGAAGACGGTGACCGTCCCGCTGACCGTCTAGAACCGACCATCCGAGCGTCGGTCGTCCGAGAACCGACCGCCAGAGAGCCGGCCGCCCGAGGACCGACCGCCCGAGGACCGACCGCCCGAGGACCGACCGCCCGAGGACCGGCCGCCCGAGAGCCGGCCGCCCGAGATCAGTCCGTGACGGTCATCCCAAGGGACGGTACGGATATGGCCAATAGAGTAGGCGAACGAGTTCGAAGCGACCGGCCGATTCCTTGAGGAATGCCGGGAAAGGACCACTTCATCATGGGGGATCTGCAACTCAATGGCACCGTCATGGGGGATTTGCGCAAGACGTTCTCCACCATCGCGGACCGTATGGACGGCGTCAGCCGGTCGATGGGCAACACCAATGGCGAGGCGGTCGGCGCCCCCCAGCTCATTGACGACGTGCACGACTTCGCCGACGACTGGCACTACGGCATAGGCCAGATAGGCCAGCACGCCGACACCGCCGTCAAGATGATCGACCAGATAGGAAAGACCTTCTCCGACGCGGATCTGCAACTGGCCAACTCGCTGAAGACCGACGGCAAGAAGTAACGGCGATGACCCGCAGCTTCCCGCACCTCGGTTTCGACCCCACGCCCGGCGACGTCGAGCGCACCCGCGCGCTGGCCCGCCGGCTCGGCGATCTGCACAGCGAACTCACCACCACGGTGAACGAACTGGACCGCATCGACAGCGGCTACTGGAAGGGCGAGGCGGCCAAGGCGTTCATCGCCCACATCGACAGTGACGTCACCCCGCTGATCAGGAAGGCCCACGACTCCTTCGGCCGCGCCTCCGGCGCCCTGGCCCGCTGGGCCGACCAACTGCACGGCTTCCAGGCCGAGGCGGACGCGCTGGAACGCGAAGCGGCCACCAAACAGGGCGCCCTGGACCACGCCAGGACGGCCGCCGGACTGCCCACCGACACCAGCGTCCCGCACCCCGCGCCCGAGGCGTCCCCGGACCCGGACCCCCAGGCCGCCGCCGAAGCCAAGAAGAAGCAGCAGGCCGTCACCGACGCCGACAACGCACTCCAGGGCGTCCGCCACCGCGCCGACGAACTCCACACCCGTTACACCGGCGCGGCCGGCGCCATAAGCCACGACCTCGACAAGGCCGGCGACATCGCGCCCGACAAGCCGGGCCTCTTCAGCCGGATCGTCCACGGCGTGGAAGGCGCCTGGAACGACACCGTGAAATGGGTGCAGGACCACGCCGACCTGATCAAGCTGATCGGGGACCTGCTCAGTGACCTCACCGGCATCCTGGCGGTGCTGGCCATCATCACCATCCCCTTCGAGCCGCTGGGCGCGATCTTCGGCACGGCCGCACTCATCACCGGCGCGCTCGCGCTGGGCGCCCATTCACTGGCGAAGCTCGCCGGGGCGGATGTCAGCTGGATGCAATTGGGCCTGGACGCACTGGGCGTGATTCCCGGCATCGGCATGTTCGGCAAGGGCATCAAGGTCGTCGGCACCGCGGCGAGGGACGCCAAACTCGCCGAGTTCGGGGCGGGCTTCGTGTCGAAAGCCGTTGAGGGCCGGCAGATCTTCGCGATGGGCGAGAAGGGTCTCGAAGGGCTCAGCGGCGGCCTCCGTTTCAAGAACATCGCGCTCTTCGGCACCCGCGAGTTCGAGTTGATCACCAAGGAGGGCAGTGGGCTTGCCAGCCGGATGGCCAACCTCTCCAACACCACCTACCACGCCGGACAACTGCTCGGGACCAAGGGACTGAAGGCGATCACCTTCGGCAAGGTCGCCATCAATCCGCTGACCAATCTCGGCAGAGGGATCGACGCCACGGTCAAGGGCGCCCCTAAGATCTTCTCCATTCCCCAGCACATCGGCGAGGCGATCCACCCCGGTGACCGCTTCCACCAAGCAGCGACCGCGAACTGAGGGTTGATGACGCCGTGACCACGCACTGGCCTGCCGAACCCGGCGAAACAGCGCTGCACCGGGTGCGGATCTCGTACGCGACCGGGGCGGCCGTACCCGTCTCCGGGTCCCGCTGGTTCCGGGACACCGAACGCAACGACATCCAGCACGAGTTGCCCGGCTGGCCACAGGGCCCGGAGTACACCGTGCACACCCCCGGCCAGCAGGGCACCCGGCGGGCCGGGCGCTTCCTGCGGACGGGGGTGCCGGCGCTGATCGGCGCGGCCCTGGAGGCCCTCGCGGGCACGCCGTCGGGGATCGACGCCAAGACCCTGGGGCAGCCCGCCGAGCCGGCGAACGAGGTCGACGACTTCCCGGTCATGTGGGCCGCCCCCGGCACGATCGCCCGGACCATGCCGTGGCAGCTCGACCCGGCCCGGCGCGCGAAGGACCACACCACCCACCTGGTGATCACCGATCGCCGGATCGTCCTGCTGCAGGAGGGCCCGGGCAAGGAGAGCGCTCCGGAGGAACTGCTCGTCCTCACCCGGGATCTCATCGACCGGGCCGAGCGGATGAGGTTCAGCCGTGACGAGAGGGACGTACGGATCTGGTTCCGCGACGGCTCCTGGGTCCGGGTCGACCTCTCGGATGTGGGCGCCGGGCTCCGCCTGCATCTGTCCGAGGCGCCGGTCCTGCTGGCGCCGGACGCACTCCCCCCGGCGCAGCGCAAGGCCTTCGACACCTGGCTGGCCAGGTGGCCCGGCTGCGACGAGCCGCCCTCCCTGGTGCGGCTGCCCAGCGGCAATGTGCTGGTCCAGCAGCGCGTGCCGGAGCCGGGTGCGCGCGACGGCCACCGGACGCAGTCGGTGGTCATCGGTACCGACGGCGCCAACGGCTTCGACCCCGACGACTACTAGGCGGCCCAGGTGACCACCCCCGAGACCGACACCAGAGCCGGAGCGGCGCCGGACACCCAGGTGTTCAGCGTCGGCCGCGTCGACGGCGTCCCCCCGCTCTGGTTCTCCGTACCCGGCAGCTTCTACGCGCTTCCGCTCGCCGCCACGGCCGGGGAACGGGCCGCGGGCGCCGCGCAGTTCGTACGGGAGCTGTATCCGGGCGGCGACGAAGCGCTGTGGACGCCGGCGGCTCCGTACTACGCGGCGGTCGCCGAGCAGATGAGCGGGAACGGGCTCGCCTACGCCGCGATGGGGCTCTTCCGGATCGATGACGGCGGAGTCGGGCACTGCTCCTTCACCGTGGCCGCCGTGGAGTCGGACCACCCGTCGGTGGAGGTGGCCGCGACCGGCATACGGGAGATCCTGGTCCGGGACGAGAACAACGACGCCCGGTGGATCGACCTGCCGTGCGGCCCGGCCGTCTCCTGCGTATCGATGACCGAGGTCACCTTCGACGGTGAGCTGACGGCCTCGGGCGAGGAGACCACGCTGATGACCGGTCAGATACAGGTCTACGTCCCCTTTCCCACCGGCCCCTTCACCGCGGTCTTCACGCTCGACACGGCCGCTGTCGACTACTGGGGCGAGTTCAGCGACATGATGGTCGCCATCCTGCGGTCGGTCAGCTTCACCGGGCCGGCCGGGGCCGCCACCACAACGCCGGACGGGACACCCGCGGGCTGAGGGGCTGACGGCGGGCACCCGAGGACGGCTGCGCGCGACGGCAGGGGCGGCCCGACCGGCTCGCCGCTACCCCGCCGGGGCCCCGCCGGGGGCCTCAGGCCGAACAGGGGCTCTGGCGCTCGGCCGACGCCTCATGGAGGAAGTTCTCCACCGTGGTGTACCAGGCTTCTGGCTGGTCCCAGGGGACGAGATGTCCGGCGTCCGCTATCTCCGCGTACCGCCCGCGCGGGAGGACGCGGACCATCTCCTGCGCCTCCGCGCGGCCGAGTTCGCCGTCCGGGCCCCGCACCACCAGGGCCGGGCAGGTGACCTGCGCCAGTTCGTCCCAGTGCGCGTCGCCCGTCCAGGGCTCGCGGGAGCGCAGCAGATGCTCGGTGGCGTGCAGCGGGCGCCAGCCGTCGTGGTGCTCGGCCATCACCTCGGCGAAGAAGTCGCCCCGGACCGGGTCCGGCGGATCGGCTGCCCGGGAGTCCTCGGCGGCGAACCAGCGCCGCACGTCCCCGAGAGTGGCGAAGGGCACCGGCCAGCTCGCCAGCCAGTCCGCCCAGGCACGCTGGTCCGCCTCGCCGAGGGCCGCGGCCCGCATGTCGCAGAGGACCACCGCGGTGACCAGATCGGGCCGCCGCGCGGCGCACTGCCAGGCGGTGAGCGCGCCCATCGAGTGACCGATGAGGGTGACCGGGGCCAGGTCCAGCTGCTCGATCGCGGCGATGGCGTCGGCGGCGTACGCGTCCGGGGTGTACGGCCCCTCGGGCTTGTCGCTCCCTCCGTGGCCGCGCTGGTCCAGGGCGAGGGCGCGGTACCGGGGGGCGAGCCGCCGGGCGGTCGGCGCCCAGTGCGAGGCGCGGCCCAGCAGCCCGTGCAGCATCAGCACCCCCGGGCGCCCGCCGGCCGGCCCGGAAGCCGCCGCCGCACCCCGCACCGCACCGCCGGAAGCCGGCACCGGCATGCCCACCGCACCCAACGAACCCACCGCACCCAACGGGCCGACCGGGCCCACCGGGCCGACGGGGCCCGCCGCACCCGGACGCCCGGGACGCCCCGGCCGGTCGGCGCGAGCCGCATAATCCCAGGCCGCGAGGCGAACCCCGCCCGCGCCCTTCACCTCGTACCGCTGGATCATGTGCCGCACCTCCTTTCCCGGCCCACGCTATCGAACTTTTATTCGAACAAGCGGGCAGCGCGGCCAACACCCCTCGTTCGAGTGACAACCCTCAAGGATTGGCCGCCGGAGCCGAGGGGAGGACTTGATCGGGACGCGGCGCGAAGGGGAAGCGGGTCGCGGGGAGGTACTCGGGAAGCTCGGGGTCCTGAGTCCTCCGAGGGGAGTTCCGGGGAGGGGCACAGGGAGGGAAAGGCCCCGGCGCCGTCATCGGCGCCGGGGCCCTGCCGTTACGGACAGCACATCGGACAACGTCGTGGAGCGGAAGTGATCACCTCTTGGCGACGAACACATGCGAGGCGATCTCGGAGTCGAGCTCGGCGGCCTCACCGCCGCTGCCGACCATGACGCCGCCCGCCGCGCTCGTCACACTGATCACGGCGCCCGGCTGCACACCGGCCCGCCGCAGTGTGTACATCACCTGCGCGTCGGTCTGGATCGGCTCGCCGATCCTGCGCACCACCACGCTCGCCGCGGTGGTGCCGGGCTGCAGCTCGGTGAGGCTGACCATCCCCTCTTCCAGGAAGGGATCGGCCGCACCGGACTCGCCCAGCTCCTCCAGCCCCGGGATGGGGTTGCCGTACGGCGACTCGGTGGGGTGCTCCAGCAGCGCCAGCACGCGCCGCTCCACCGCCTCGCTCATCACGTGTTCCCAGCGGCACGCCTCGGCGTGCACCTGCTCCCACTCCAGGCCGATCACGTCGACCAGGAGACACTCGGCGATGCGGTGCTTGCGCATCACGCGGGTCGCCGTGCGGCGGCCCTCATCGGTCAGTTCCAGATGCCGGTCCCCGGCGACGTGCAGCAGCCCGTCGCGTTCCATACGTGCCACCGTCTGGGAGACCGTCGGGCCGCTCTGATCGAGCCGCTCCGCGATCCGGGCACGCATGGGGACCACACCCTCCTCTTCCAGCTCCAGGATGGTGCGGAGATACATCTCCGTCGTGTCGATCAGTCCGGACATCGCGCCCCTCGTGTTTCTTCGTGCGTGGCCCTGAGTCAATTCTGACGCATCCCGCCGACAACCGGCCCCGGCGCGTGATTCTCCGCCTTGACACCGGTAGCGCGCGGGCACCACGGTGATCCGCATGAGTGAGCCCGCCGAGGACCTTTCGGACCGTTATTTCGACGCCGCCATCACCCTGCTGCGCCGGGTGCGGGACGAGGAGGGGGCCGCGATCAAGGCGGCGGCCACTGCCATGGTGGATGCCATCGCCGCAGGTGGCAGGGTGTTCACCTTCGGCGCGGGCCACTCGTCGCTGCCGGCCCAGGACGTGGTCTACCGGGCGGGCGGCCTGGCCCTGGTCAGCTTGCTGCCGGTGCCGGGCACGACCGGCGTGGACGTGGTGCCGGCCACTTTGGGCAGCGCGCTGGAAAGGGTCGAAGGTCTCGCCGAGGCGGTGCTGGAGACCAGTCCGGTGCGCGCCGGCGACGTGCTCTTCGTCATCTCGCTCTCCGGACGCAACACGCTGCCGGTCGACATGGCGGTGCGCGCCCGCGCGATGGGGGTGACGGTCATCGGGGTGACCTCGGTCGCGTACGCCGGGGGGACCCGGTCCCGGCACGCCTCGGGGGCGTATCTCAAGGACAGCTGCGACATCGTGCTGGACTCCAAGATCGCGGTGGGGGACGCGGAGCTGACCGACGACGCGATACCGGCGCCGTTCGGGCCGGCGTCCACGGTGGTCACCAGCGCGCTCATGCAGGCGGTCGTCGCCACGGCCGCGACCGGGCTGGCCGCGCGCGGGATCACCCCGCCGATGATCCGCTCCGGCAATGTGGACGGCGGCCACGAGTGGAACGCGCGGGTCTTCGAGGAGCACCGGGACCGGATCTTCTTCCGCCACTCCGCACGCCGCTGAACCAGGCCCCCGGCCGCCGCTGACCGACCGCCCGCACGCCGCTGAACCAGGCCCCCGGCGGCCCGCACGCTCGCGGCACGCCCGCCGCGGGCCCCGCCGCTGAACCAGCCCCGGCCCGCCCCAAAACCAGCCCCCCGCCCCGTCACCTCACCGCTCCCCCCGCGGGAGCGGTGCGGCCGGTTCCGTCCCGCTGAGCCCCGCCAGGTCCAGCGCCATCGCCACCCGCGCCGCGACGTCCTCTGCGTACGCCGCGTCCGCCCGGTCGAAGAGCCGGCGCCCCGAGCCCCGGAGGAAGGTGAGCGCTCCCACCGTGCGGCCGCGGCTGCGCAGCACCGTGGCCAGCCCGTGTTCCGTCCCCGCGGGCCAGCGGCGGCCCGCCGCCCAGACGTCGGTCCGGCCGCGGGGCGCCTGCTCGGCGACCTCCGGGGTGCCGAAGCTGGTCCGTACGGTGCCGAGCCGCTCCACGGCCTGGAGCACCGGGTGCCCGGGCTCGTAACCCACCGGGATCGCGTTGCCTGCGACGGGGAGGACCAGCGGCGCCTCGCCCTCCGGGGTGGTGATGATCCGGATCAGCCGGCCGGCCGGGTCCGCGAGGTCGACCAGCGCGTGGTCGGCGAACCCGGCGAGCGCGAAGTCGAGGTGCAGCACCGCCCCCTCCAGCGGGTTCTCGCACTCGGCGGCGGCCCGGTCGGCGCGGTGCAGCTGCTGGTACCGGAAACGTATCCGGGCGCTCTGCTGCTCCAGCGTCCGCTGCGCGGTGACGTCGGTGAAGAGCCAGCCCACGCCCAGCGGCACCGGCTCCTCGCCGAGCGGCGAGCCGAGCAGCACGAAACCGCTGCGCCAGCAGTAGCGGGCCCCGGTCTCGTCGCCGCGCAGGCTGATCCAGACCTCGGTGCCGGACGGTGAGACGCCCTCGGCGAGTACGTGCTGGAGCGCGTTCTCCAGTTCCTCGACGCCCTGGTCGAGCAGGTCACCGAGGGGCCGGCCGAGGAGCGCGTCGCGGCCGGAGTGGAGCAGTTCGGCCGCCCGCCGGTTGGCCAGCGCGGGCCGCAGATCGGCGTCGATCAGCATCACGCCCCAGGAGGCGTCGGCGAAGAGCGACTCGCTCAGCGCGATCGACCGTTCCAGGTCGATCTGGGCGTGGACCTCGGAGAAGGCGCAGTAGACGCCGGCCGGCCGCCCGTCCGCCCCGGCCACCGCCGCGGCCTGCGCCCTGATCAGCACCCGCCGCCCGTCCTTGGTCAGCAGCGCGAACTCGTGCACCTGGCGGCCCGGCGCGTCCATCGCCGCCATCAGCCGGGCGTCGATCCCCCGGGAGTCCGCGGCCCGCGCCGCCCAGCCGCCGAACCCGCGCCGGCCGACCGCCTCCTCGGGTGGCCAGCCCAGGATGCGGACCGCCTCCGCGTTCCAGTGGGTGATCACTCCGTCCCGGTCGAAGGCGCACAGGCCCGCCTCCATGCCGTCCAGCAGCGCTGCCAGCAGCTGCTCATCACCCTTGGGTTGCGCATCAAATGGCTGCACGTCTCAACATTCAACCTCGGTGTGGGCTGCGTCACACGAGATTTGCCTAAATCGGTTGTCGATCCGCCGATCACTTCTTACGGTGGGGATACACACGAAGGGAGGTGGTCTGAAGCATGAGTTGCACTCGGACACGTGAGGTGACTGCGGGCTAGCTCCGCGCACTCGGCGTGCAGGTTGCTCGCCAATCCCACGCAGTTCACCCGACCCGCGGGCTCGTCGGACTTGTCCGGCCGGTGCTCGGAGCCACCTGGCTCCGGGGAGCAGCCCGCGGGTCGTTCGCGTTCTGCGGCACGTCATACGGCGGCAGGCCCCGGAGCAGCGATGCCTTCCCCGAGAACGCCCCCGGGCAGATCACCGCGAGTCACGGCGCGAGCCGCTCCACCGACCACGGGTCACCGCCCGCTCCCCCGGCCACGTACCGCAGCCGGTCGTGCAGCCGGTTCTCCCGCCCCTGCCAGAACTCCACGCTCGCCGCCACCACCCGGAAGCCGCCCCAGTCCGGCGGCACCGGCACCTGCGTCCCCTCCGGCCAGCGGGCCGCGAGCCGCGCGTACTCCTCCTCAAGTCCGGCCCGTGAAGCGACCACGCTCGACTGCTCGCTCGCCCAGGCGCCGATCTGCGAACCGTGCGGCCTGCTGTGGAAGTACGCCGCCGTCTCCTGCGCCGGCACCCGCTCGGCGCGGCCGGCCACGATCACCTGGCGGGCGATCGGATGCCAGGGGAAGAGCAGCGAGACCCGGGGGTTGGCGGCGAGTTCGCGGCCTTTGCGGGAGCCGTAGTTGGTGAAGAAGACGAAGCCGCGCTGGTCATAGCCCTTGAGCAGCACCGTGCGGGAGCTGGGCACGCCGTCCGGCCCCACCGTGGAGACCACCATCGCGTTGGGTTCGGTGAGCGCTCCGCCGCCGGTCGCCTGCACGGCGTCGGTGAACCAGCGGGCGAACTGCTCGTAGGGGTCGCCCGCCAGCTCGCTCTCGTCGAGCCCCGCGGCCTGGTACTGCTTGCGCATCGCGGCCGGGTCGTCGGCGCGCACCGCCTCGTCGCGCCCCTCGTGGGGCTCGCGTGGTTCGCGGGGCTCTCGTGGCTCTCGTGGTCCTCGTACGTCTCGCACCCGGACATCTTCCAGGACGGCGGCCCGCCGCGGGCCCGGCCGGCGGATGTGCGGCATCTCACCCTGACCGTCCGGCCCGTCAGCCGGGAGAATTGCCTGTCGGAGACGTCGTGCACGGCAAAACCTGCGCAGCGGACCCCACAGAGAATTCCGATGCTCATCAGAGGAGCCGCCTCATGTCCGATTTCGTACCGGGACTCGAAGGAGTCGTCGCGTTCGAGACGGAGATCGCCGAGCCGGACAAGGAGGGGGGTTCGCTCCGCTACCGCGGGGTCGACATCGAGGACCTGGTCGGCCATGTCGGCTTCGGGCACGTGTGGGGCCTGCTGGTGGACGGCAGGTTCAACCCGGGGCTGCCGCCGGCCGAGCCGTTCCCGATCCCGGTCCACTCCGGCGACATCCGGGTCGACGTGCAGTCCGCGCTGGCCATGCTGGCGCCGGTGTGGGGGCTGAAACCCCTGCTGGACATCGACGCGGACGAGGCCAGGGACAACCTCGCCCGCGCGGCCGTGATGGCGCTGTCGTACGTCGCCCAGTCGGCCCGCGGGCAGGGGCATCCGATGGTGCCGCAGCGGGAGATCGACAAGGCGCAGTCCATCACCGAGCGGTTCATGATCCGCTGGCGCGGTGAGCCCGACCCCAAGCACGTGGCCGCGGTGGACGCGTACTGGACCTCGGCCGCCGAGCACGGCATGAACGCCTCGACCTTCACCGCCCGGGTCATCGCCTCGACCGGCGCGGACGTCGCCGCGGCGCTGTCCGGCGCGGTGGGCGCGATGTCGGGACCGCTGCACGGCGGGGCGCCGTCGCGGGTCCTCGGCATGATCGAGGAGATCGAGCGGACCGGTGACGCCGAGGGGTACGTGAAGAAGACGCTCGACAAGGGCGAGCGGCTGATGGGCTTCGGCCACCGCGTCTACCGCGCCGAGGACCCGCGGGCCAGGGTGCTGCGCCGTACCGCCCGCGAGCTGGGCGCACCGCGGTACGAGGTCGCCGAGGCGCTGGAGAAGGCCGCGCTCGCCGAGCTGCACGCGCGCCGCCCGGACCGGGTGCTGGCCACCAACGTGGAGTTCTGGGCCGCGATCATGCTGGACTTCGCGGAGGTGCCGGCGCACATGTTCACGTCGATGTTCACCTGTGCGCGGACCGCCGGCTGGTCGGCGCACATCCTGGAGCAGAAGCGCACCGGCCGGCTGGTGCGGCCGTCCGCGCGGTACGTCGGCCCCGGCACCCGCGGCCCGCAGGACGTCGAGGGGTACGAGGGCATCGCGCACTGACGCCGCGGCGGCGGCCCGCCCGAGCACCCGTGGGTGGGCCGCCGCCATGCTCCCGACAGCCCTGTCTCACCGGATGGGACACTCACCGAAACCCTCCCGTTACGCACTACGCTGCCAGCGTGGCCGACATTCAGATTCCCGCTGACATCAAGCCCGCCGACGGACGGTTCGGGTCGGGCCCCTCCAAGGTGCGGACGCAGGCGCTCGACGCGCTCGCCGCCACCGGGACGTCCCTGCTCGGTACCTCCCACCGCCAGGCGCCGGTGAAGAACCTCGTCGGGCAGGTCCGTGAGGGCATCCGGCAGCTCTTCTCCCTCCCCGACGGCTACGAGGTGGTGCTCGGCAACGGCGGCTCCACCGCCTTCTGGGACATCGCCACGCACGGCCTGATCACCGCGAAGTCCGAGCACCTCTCCTTCGGTGAGTTCTCCTCGAAGTTCGCCAAGGCCGCGGAGCTGGCCCCGTGGCTGGCCGACCCGACGGTCGTGAAGTCCGACCCGGGCACCCACCCGGAGCCGGTCGCGGAACCGGGCGTGGACGTCTACGCGTTCACCCACAACGAGACCTCCACCGGTGTCGCGATGCCGATCCGCCGGGTCGCGGGCGCCGACGCGGACGCGCTGGTCCTGGTGGACGCCACCTCGGGCGCGGGCGGCCTGCCGGTCGACATCACCGAGACCGACGTCTACTACTTCGCGCCGCAGAAGTCCTTCGCGGCCGACGGCGGCCTGTGGCTGGCCGCGTTCTCCCCGGCGGCGCTGGAGCGGGCTGCCACCGTCGCCGCGTCCGGCCGGCACATCCCGGCGTTCTTCGACCTGCCGACCGCGATCGACAACTCCTCGAAGAACCAGACGTACAACACCCCGGCGCTTGCCACCCTCTTCCTGCTCAACGAGCAGCTGGAGTGGATCAACGGCCAGGGCGCCCTCGACTGGGCGGTCAAGCGCACCGGCGACTCCTCCTCGCGGCTGTACAGCTGGGCCGAGAAGGCGTCGTACGCGACCCCGTTCGTGGCCGACCCGGCGCAGCGCTCGCAGGTCGTCGGCACCATCGACTTCGAGGACGGCGTGGACGCCGCCGCGGTCGCCAAGGTGCTGCGGGCCAACGGCATCGTGGACACCGAGCCGTACCGCAAGCTGGGCCGCAACCAGCTGCGGGTGGCGATGTTCCCGGCCGTCGACCCGGCGGACGTCGAGGCGCTCACCGCGAGCATCGACTACGTCATCGGCCGGCTCTGAACCCCGGCCCCCCAGGGCCCGCGCGGACGGACCTTCCGCGCCCCTGACCCGGAAGTCGGCGGCGGCCCGCTCCATCGAGCGGGCCGCCGCCGTCGTGCGCCGCGACAGCGCCGAACGCCCGGGCGTTACCGGCGCCGCTGCCGCTGCCGCCGGAAGTAGTTCCGGGTCCCCACCCCCACCGCGCCGATCAGGACCAGCAGGCCGATCCCCAGCGCCTTGCCGCCCTTGCCCTGTGACGTCCCGTCGGTGGACGTGCTCGCCCCGCCCGAAGGGCTCCCGGTGGCGCCCGCCGGGTCCCCGCCCGGCGCCTTCGCGGCAGCGGCCACGCTGTCGGGCAGGTCCTTGCCGCTGAGCGGTTCCTTCCACACCTCGCTGTCCGAGCCCTCGCTGCCGTACATCAGCGACCGGCCGTCCGTCGTATACGTGACGGACTCGCCCTGCTGCTGCATGGGTACGTCCAGGCCGCCGATCTGCTGCGGGCGGTCGGCGGTCCAGCGGTAGTCGGTGGACCAGAAGTAGCCGCGCAGCACCAGCCGGCTGCCGTCGGGCGAGAAGGAGCCGTCGGTCACCCAGGGCACGTCCGCGATGCTGCGGAAGGTGTTGACGCCGTCGGGGTCGAGCTTCGCGGGGCCCTCGTAGAGGTGGCCGCCGTCCTCGTTCTTGCTGGCGATGTAGACCCGGCCGGTCCTGGGCTGGACCATCAGCGCCTCGGCGTTGCGCGGACCGGCGTCGTAGCGGACGGTGAAGCGGGTGACGTCCACAGTCTGGTCGGTCAGCTGCCGGGGCTCGGGGAAGCGGTAGATCCACACCTCCGGCCAGCTGCCGTTGAGGTTGTCGCCGATGTCGCCGACGTAGAGGTCACCGTCCGGGCCGAGCGAGATCGCCTCCACGTCGCGGGCTTTGATGCCGCGCATGGTGACCCTGGCCACCGTCCTGCCGGTGGCGGAGTCGATGGCGTAGACGTACGGGCCGTCGTCGCTGTCGTTGTGCGTCCAGTACACGCCCGGGTGCAGGCGGCTGGCGGCCAGGCCGCTGGACTCGGTGATCCGCGGGTCGCTGATCCGGAAGGCGACCGAGGGCCCGCTGTCGGCGGCGGCGGGCCAGGCGGCCGTGCCCACCAGAGCGAAGGCGGCAGCGGCGGCCAGGGGAAGGGTCGGACGAAGGGCGCGCATGCCCCCCAGTGTCCCTGGTCGGCCGCCGGTCGGGGATGATGCCCGGCATGCGTTACCTCTTCGTCGGCGATTCGATGACCATCGGTTCCGCCGGTGACTACACCTGGCGCTACCGCATGTGGCAGCACCTGTGCGGCCTCGGGGAGCCGTTCACGGTGGTGGGTCCGCGCAGCACGCTGTACGACGCCGCGGCCGGCGACGCGGTCTCCGCGGACTACGCCGATCCGGGGTTCCCGGCGAACGCGCGCCGCCATCTGGCGGGTTGGGGCGAGGGCTGGCTGCACATGGTGCCGCTGATCGGCGAGGCGGTCCGCGAGCACCGCCCGGATGTGCTGCTGGTCTCGCTGGGCCTGATCGACCTGGGCTTCTACACCGACGCCGAGCAGACCGCGGCGAACGTGGCCAGGTTCATCGCCGAGGCGCGGGCCGCCCGGCCGCGGATCCGGATGGTGCTGCTGCCGGTGATCGCGAACACGCGCGCCGAACTGGACCCGGACTTCGCCGGCCAGTGCGCCGAACTCAACGAGCGGATCGCGAAGGTGGTCGCCGAACAGGACTCGCCGTCCTCGCCGCTGCTGATGGCCTCCCGCCCGGCCGGCTACGACATACAGCTCGACACCTACGACGGCACGCACCCGAACCCGGCGGGCGAGCACAAGCTGGCGGCGGCCTTCGCGGACGCGATGCACCAGGCGTGGGGTCTCGGCGAACCGTACGCGCCCGCCTGACGGACGGCCCCTTGATTGGAGCGCACTCGAAGAGCTTGGCTGAGGACCATGGAGTACACACAGCTCGGACGTACCGGTCTCAAGGTCAGCCGCCTGGTGCTCGGCACCATGAACTTCGGTCCGCAGACCGACGAGGCCGACAGCCACTCGATCATGGACGCGGCGCTGGCCGCGGGGGTCAACTACTTCGACACCGCCAACGTCTACGGCTGGGGCGAGAACAAGGGCCGCACCGAGGAGATCATCGGCACCTGGTTCGCGAAGGGCGGTGACCGCCGGGACAAGACCGTCCTGGCCACCAAGGTCAACGGCTACATGGGCGCGGACGACAACCCGTGGCCGAACCACGACAAGCTCTCCGCGGTGAACATCCGCCGGGCCGTCGAGGCGAGCCTGAAGCGGCTGGGCACCGACTACATCGACGTCTACCAGTTCCACCACGTGGACCGGGCCACCCCGTGGGAGGAGATCTGGCAGGCCATCGACGTCCTGGTCCAGCAGGGCAAGATCCTCTACGCCGGGTCGAGCAACTTCGCCGGCTGGCACATCGCGCAGGCCAACGAGGCGGCGGCCCGGCGCGGTTCGCTCGGGCTGGTCAGCGAGCAGTGCCTGTACAACCTCGCCGAGCGGCGGGCCGAGATGGAGGTGATCCCGGCGGCGCAGGCGTACGGCCTCGGGGTGATCCCCTGGTCGCCGCTGCACGGCGGTCTGCTGGGCGGCGCGCTGCGCAAGCAGCGCGAGGGCGGCGGCTCACGGTCCACCAGCGGCCGGTCCGCGGACTCGCTCAAGTCCGAGGAGCAGCGCGCCCAGATCCAGGCGTACGAGGACCTGTGCGACAAGCACGGCCTGAACCCCGGTGATGTGGGCCTGGCGTGGCTGCTGACCCGGCCGGGGGTGACCGGCCCGATCGTCGGCCCGCGTACCCAGGACCAGCTCGACTCGGCGCTGCGGGCGATCGACCTCAAGCTCTCCGCGGAGTTCCTCGGCGCGCTGGACGAGATCTTCCCGGGTCCTGGCCCGTCCCCGGAAGCCTTCGCCTGGTAAGGCGGGGGTGACCCGGAGAGCCCGGAGAGCCCGGAGAGCCCGGAGTCACGGTGGCGCCGCCGCGGTTCAGCGGACCGCGGCGGCGACGACCACCACGACGAGCATCAGGACGAAGGCGGCGGTCATCACACGGGTTCGGGTCTTGGGGTCCACCCTCCGAGGTTAGCCGCCGTCCGCCGCGGCCCCGCCGCCCGGGCCTCCCGGCCCCGGCGGCCCCTGCTCCTCACCGGGCCGGGGCGAGGGTCTTGCTCCGGCCGGTGTCGTCCCCGCGGGGCCCGGCGGAGGTGTCCTCCCCACGGGGCTCGGCGGAGGTGTCGTCCCCGCGATGCCCGGCGGAGGTGTCGTCGCCGGGGGCGCCGGGCGTCTCCTCCACCGCCCGCTCCTCCGCCTCGGCCTCGTCCAGCGCCTCAGGGGAGCCGTCCCTGGGTACGAAGGCCACCAGCGGGCCGCGTTCGCGCCGCAGGTTCACCCGGATCCGCAGGCCTCCGGCGCGGGCGAGCACCAGGCCGACCCCGGCGGCGGCCGCGGCGGCGATCAGGCCGCCGGACAGGAAGCCGATCCGGGCCCCGTAGGTGTCGGTGACCCAGCCCATGACCGGACCGCCGATCGGGGTGCCGCCGACGAAAACCATCATGTAGAGGCTCATCACCCGGCCGCGCATCACCGGCTCGGTGGCCAGCTGCACGGTGGCGTTGGCGGTGGTGTTGAAGGTCAGGCCGAAGACGCCTATCGGCACCAGCAGCACCGCGAAGAGCCAGTAGGCGGGCGCGATGGAGGCCAGCGCCTCCAGGACGCCGAAGAGCATCGCGGCGGCCACCAGCATCCGCAGCCGGGTCCGGGTGCGGCGGGCCGCGAGCAGCGCGCCGAGCAGCGAACCGGCCGCCATCAGCGTGTTGAGCAGGCCGTACGTGCCGGCGCCGCTGTCGAAGACCTTGTTGGCGAAGGCGGAGAGCCAGATCGGGAAGTTGAAGCCGAAGGTGCCGACGAAGCCCACCAGCACGATCGGCCAGATGAGTTCGGGCTTGCCCGCCACGTACCGCAGGCCCTCGCGCAGCTGGCCCTTGCCGCCGCGCGGCGCCCGCTCGATCTTGTGCAGTTCGGCGGTGCGCATCAGCAGCAGGCCGGCCAGCGGGGCGATGAAGGACACACCGTTGATCAGGAACGCCCAGCCGCTGCCGACGGCGGTGATCAGCACACCGGCGACGGCCGGCCCGACCAGCCGGGCCGCCTGGAAGTTCGCGGCGTTGAGCGAGACCGCGTTGCGCATGACCTTCGGGCCGACCATCTCCACCACGAAGGTCTGCCGGGTGGGGTTGTCGACCACGGTGACCATGCCGAGCAGGAAGGCGATCGTGTAGACCTGCCAGACCTGGACGATTCCGCCGAGGGTCAGTCCGGCGAGGGTGAGGCCGAGGATGCCGAGGGCGGCCTGGGTGACCAGCAGGATCTGCCGCTTGGGGTAGCGGTCGGCGATGACGCCGCCGTAGAGGCCGAAGAGCAGCATCGGCAGGAACTGCAGCGCGGTGGTGATGCCCACCGCGAAGGACGAACCGGTGATGCTGAGCACCAGCCAGTCCTGGGCGATCCGCGACATCCAGGTGCCGGTGTTGGAGATCACGGCCCCGGTCGCGAAGAGCCGGTAGTTGCGGACTTTGAGTGCGCTGAAGGTGCCCGTCTTCCCGGCGGGCTCTCCTGCTTCCTCAGGTTCGGTTGCGGTGTCTGTTCCGGCTGCCGAACTCAATCGGTACTCGCCTCCCGTACTCGGTCTTCTCTGTCTTCGCTGTCTCTTCCGTCAGCCGCGCCGGCTTCCCCGGGCCGGGTGGGCCCGCCGGGCGGCGGAGCGGTTCCGGTGCGCCGTCGGGTCGGTTCTCACAAGTGCGCCGGTTCTCACGAGTGCCCCGGCTTTCACAGGTGTGCCAGTTTGTCGAGGACCGGAGCGGCCTGCCGCAGTACGGCCAGCTCGTCGTCGTCCAGCCCTTCGGCCAGCTGGGCCAGCCAGGCGTTCCACCGGATGCGGCTCTCTTCGAGGATCGCGGCGGCGGCGTCGGTACGGCTCACCACGACCTGGCGGCGGTCGTCGGGGTGCGGCTCCCGGCGGACCAGTCCCTTGGCCTCCAGCATCGCCACGATCCGGGTCATCGACGGGGGCTGGACGTGCTCCTTGCGGGCCAGTTCCCCCGGGGTCGCCGACCCGCAGCGTGCCAGGGTCGCCAGCACCGCCATCTCGGTCGGACTGAGCGACTCGTCGACGCGCTGGCTGCGCAGCCGGCGCGAGAGCCGCATCACGGCGCCACGCAGCTCGTTCACGGCTGCGCGGTCGTCCTCGGACAGTTGGGTCACGTTCATTAGGTTAGCTCATTACCTAGCCTAAGCAAAATGAGTTCCCGGTCACCGGTCACTCATATGAGTGATCTCGCTACCGAAAGCACGGCGCCGGACCACCCGTTCCGGCGACGGTGGGCACATGGCATCGAGAGTGCTCAGCCTCCGCATGGACGGAGACCTGTGGGACCGGATCAGCGACCACGCCGCCAGGCGCGGGATGAGCACCCAGGACTACGTGATCCGCACCCTCGTCCGCGACGACTTCGACGAGCGCTTCAAGGCCGCGGTGGAGGAGACCGAGCGCTTCTACGGCGTGCCCGCCGCCAAGGACGGCGCGGCCGGGCCGGAGCTGACGCCAACGCCGGCTCCTGCTCCTCAGGAGCCGCAGGAGCCGCAGGAGCCTCAGACCAGGCCGAGCGCCGGCATCAGGTAGTAGAAGGCGAAGACCGCGCCCACCGCGTAGAGCGCCACCGGTACGTCCCGCCACCGCCCGGCGGCGCCCCGCAGTACGCAGAAGGCGATGAAGCCGATGCCGATGCCGTTGGTGATCGAGTAGGTGAACGGCATCAGCACCATCGTCAGGAAGGCCGGGATGGCGATGGTGAAGTCGCTCCAGTCGATCTCCCGCACCGATCCGGACAGGATCAGGAAGCCGACCGCGATCAGCGCGGGCGTCGCCGCCTGCGCCGGGACCATGGTGGCCAGCGGGGTGAGGAAGAGCGCCAGGACGAACAGCAGACCGGTGACGACGCTCGCCAGACCGGTCCTGGCGCCCTCGCCGACGCCGGCCGTGGACTCCACGAAGCAGGTGTTCGCCGAGGAGGAGGTCGCGCCGCCGGCCGCGGTCGCGATGCCGTCGATCATCAGCACCCGGCTCATGCCGGGCAGGTCGCCCTTCTCGTCCAGCAGTCCGGCCTCGTCGCTGACGCCCAGGATCGTGCCCATCGCGTCGAAGAAGCAGGAGAGCAGCACGGTGAAGACGAAGAGGATGCCGGTGAGCACCCCCACCTGATGGAAGCCGCCGAAGAGGCTGAAGTGGCCGATCAGCCCGAAGTCCGGGGTGGCCACCGGGTTGCCGGGCCAGGTGGGTACGGTCAGGCCCCAGCTCGCGGCCGGGATGTCGCCGGCCGCGTTCACGATCAGCGCCAGCGCGGTCATCGCCACGATGGAGATGAGGATCGCGCCGGGCACCTTGCGGATGATCAGCGCCAGGGTCAGCAGGGTGCCCAGGACGAAGATCAGCACCGGCCAGCCGGTGAGGTGGCCGTTGCCGCCGAGCTGCAGCGGCACCGTGGTGTGGGCGGCGTCCGGGATCCGGCTGACGAAGCCGGAGTCGACCAGGCCGATCAGCAGGATGAACAGGCCGATGCCGATCGCGATGCCCTTGCGCAGGCCGAGCGGCACCGCGCTCATCACCCGCTCCCGCAGACCGGTGGCGACCAGAAGCATGATCGCGAGACCGGCCAGCACCACCATGCCCATCGCGTCCGGCCAGCTCATCCGCGGCGCGAGCTGGAGCGCGACCACGGTGTTCACGCCGAGGCCGGCGGCCAGCGCGACCGGCACATTGCCGATGACGCCCATCAGCAGGGTGGTCAGGGCGGCGGTGATCACGGTCGCGGTGACCAGCTGGCCGCCGTCGAGGTGGTGGCCGAATTTGTCCGTCGCCGAGCCGAGAATGATCGGGTTCAGCACGATGATGTAGGCCATCGCGAAGAAGGTGGCGAATCCGCCGCGGATCTCCCGGAGGATCGAGGAGCCGCGCTCGGAGATGCGGAAATAACGGTCCAGCGGCTGGGCCGAGGAGGGCATGCGGGTCCTTCGAGGTGGTGCGGTCACGCCGCTGCTTGGATGATCTTACGAATGATTTTCGGTCAGCAGATGACCGGTTTCAGTATGAACAAACAGGAAACGAGACGCTATCTCCGCGCGTAGACACCGGAAACCCCAGGCCCCGGCAGCGGTCTGCGGCCCGGATCACCCGGCCGCTCACCGGCCCGCGAGCCTGCCGCCTACGATGTCCGCATGAGCAGCGAGCAGCGGACCACCAAAGAGCGGATCCCCTTGCGCCCGGCGCCCGAGCCGCTGGAGGCCAACGACGTCGCGACCATCACGGTCGGGGTCATCGTCTGGTTCGTGCTCTTCCTGGTCCAACTGCCCTTCTACGGCTGGTACTCCGACCACGGGCACACCTGGTTCATCTGGACCTGCCTGGCCGGCGGCGCCTGCGGGCTGCTGGGTCTGCTGTACGTACGGGCCCGGCGCGACGCCATCCGCCGGCACGTGGCCGCCCGGGCGGCGCAGGACGGCGGGAACGCCGACGGCGCCGGGAACGCTGCCGGGGACACCGGGAACCCCGGCTCGGCCGGGGAGTAGCCCCCGTTCTCTGGGTGGAAGCGATATCCGCCACGTAACGTCGTCCCATGACGGAACGCACCGAGGTCGCCGCCACCAGGAACCAGGGACTCACATCGGGCGAGGTCGCCCGGCGGGTGGAACGCGGTGAGGTCAACGACGTACCCGTGCGGTCGTCCCGGTCCACCACCGAGATCGTCCGCGCCAACGTCTTCACCCGGTTCAACGCGATCATCGGCGTGCTTTTCCTGATCATCCTGGTGGTCGGCCCGATCCAGGACGGTCTCTTCGGCTTCGTCATCGTCGCCAACACCGCGATCGGCATCATCCAGGAGCTGCGGGCCAAGAAGACCCTGGACAGCCTCGCGGTGATCGGCGAGTCCAAGCCGACCGTCCGCCGGGACGGAACCGCCGCGGAGATCTCCACCTCCGCCATCGTGCTCGGTGACCTGATCGAACTGGGGCCGGGCGACAAGGTGGTGGTGGACGGCGAGGTAGTCGAGGCGGAGAGCCTGGAGATCGACGAGTCGCTGCTCACCGGCGAGGCCGACCCGGTGCTCAAGCACCCCGGCGACACGGTGATGTCCGGCAGTTTCGTGGTCGCCGGCGGCGGCGCCTTCACCGCCACCAAGGTCGGCCGGGAGGCGTACGCGGCCCAGCTCGCCGACGAGGCGTCCCGGTTCACCCTGGTCAACTCCGAGCTGCGCAACGGCATCAGCGAAATCCTCAAGTACGTGACCTGGATGATGATTCCGACCTCGGTGGGACTGATCATCAGCCAGTTCACGGTGGAGTCGAGCGACTGGCGCGAGGCGGTGCGCCGTACCGTCGGCGGCATCACCCCGATGGTGCCCGAGGGTCTGGTGCTGCTCACCTCGGTGGCTTTCGCGATCGGTGTGATCCGGCTGGGCCGCAAGCAGTGCCTGGTGCAGGAGCTGCCCGCGATCGAGGGGCTGGCCCGGGTGGACGTGGTCTGCCTGGACAAGACCGGCACCCTCACCGAGGGCGGCATGGACGTCACCGGGCTGCGGGCGCTGGACGGCGCCGACGAGCAGTACGCGGCGCGGGTACTGGCCGCGCTCGGCGGCGCCGATCCGCGGCCCAACGCCAGCCTGCAGGCGATCATCGACGCCTATCCGCCGGCCGGTGCGGACGGGTGGCAGGCGGGCGCGGCGCTCCCGTTCAGCTCGGCCCGCAAGTACAGCGGCGCTTCGCTCACCGAGCCCGGTGCCGCCGCCCGCACCTGGCTGCTGGGCGCGCCCGACGTCCTGCTCCCCGACGGGCACCCGGCGCTGGCCGAGGTGGACCGGCTCAACGACGAGGGTCTGCGGGTCCTGCTGCTCGGCCACAGCGAACGCGCCCTGGACGACGCCAAGGTGGCCGCCGAGGTGACGCCGTACGCGCTGGTCGTCCTGGAGCAGCGGCTGCGGCCGGACGCGGGCGACACCTTGCGCTACTTCGCCGAGCAGGACGTGCACGCCAAGGTGATCTCCGGCGACAACGCGGTGTCGGTCGGCGCGGTCGCCGCCAAGCTCGGCCTGCCCGGCGCGGAACACCCGGTGGACGCACGGCGGTTGCCGGCCGATCAGGACGCCATGGCGGCGGTGCTCGACGAGGGCTCGGTCTTCGGCCGGGTCACCCCGCAGCAGAAGCGGGAGATGGTCGGGGCGCTGCAGTCACGCGGCCACAACGTCGCGATGACCGGTGACGGCGTCAACGACGTACTCGCCCTGAAGGACGCGGACATCGGCGTCTCCATGGGCTCCGGCTCCGAGGCCACCCGGGCGGTCGCCCAGATCGTGCTGCTCGACAACAGCTTCGCGACGCTGCCTTCGGTGGTCGCCGAGGGCCGCCGGGTGATCGGCAACATCACCCGGGTCGCCACGCTCTTCCTCACCAAGACGGTCTTCTCGGTGCTGCTCGCGCTGCTGGTGGTGTGCTGGCAGATCCCGTACCCCTTCCTGCCACGGCACTTGACGCTGCTCTCCACCCTCACCATCGGCGTCCCGGCCTTCTTCCTGGCCCTGGCCCCCAACAAGGAGCGTGCCCGGCCGCACTTCGTCCGCCGGGTGATGCGGTACGCCACACCGGCCGGCCTCATCTGCGGCACCACGGCCTTCGTCGCTTACCTGGTGGCCCGCCACCACTACACCGGAGCGGGCGCGATCGACGCCGAGACCAGTGCGGCGACCCTCACCCTCTTCCTGATGGAGGTGTGGGTGCTGGCGATCGTCGCCCGCCCCTACACCTGGTGGCGCGTCGGCCTCGTGCTGGCGATGTGCGGCGGCTTCCTCGTCGTGCTGGTCACGCCGTGGCTGCAGCGCGTCTTCGCCCTCAAGCTGGTCGGCACCCAGATCCCCTGGACCGCGGTGGGGATCGCCGCGGCCGGCGGGGTCGCCCTGGAATGTGTCTGGGCCTTCGCCCGCCGCCGCGACGTGTGAGGGGCCGGCTTCCCTTCCGGCGGCGCCCTACCGGGCCGCCACCGACAGCAGGACGTCCACCAGGCGCTCGGCGGCGTCGGGGCGGCCGTAGGTGCGCGCCCGCTGGGCGATGGCGGTGCGGACGCCGGCGTCGGTGAGGAGCGGGGCGACCGCGTCGCGGAGGGTGCCGGGCGTGGGGTCGGCCGGAAGCGCGACCGCGGCCCCCGCCTCGGCGAGGTGCCGGGCGTTGTGCGCCTGCTCGTTGCCCGCGCTGGTGGCGAGCGGGACGAAGACCGCGGCCTTGCCCAGCGCGGTCAGTTCCGCGAGGGTGCCGGCGCCGCTGCGGGAGATCACCACGTCGGCCAGTGCGAGCACGTCCGGCAGTTCGGGGCCGACGTAGCCGGTGAGGAGGTAGCGGGCGGCGAGTTCGGGAGGAAGCGCCGCGGTGTGCTGCCGGAGTTCCGGCAGGTTCGCCGGACCGCACTGGTGGACGACGTTGGCGCAGGTGAGCAGCCACGGCAGGATGTCGCGCACCAGGTGGTTGATCTGCTGCGAGCCCTGGGCGCCGCCGGTGACGTAGACGGTCGGCAGGCGGCGGTCGAAACGCTGCAGGCCCAGCGCCTGGACCGCCTTGTCGGCCTGGCCGGTGAGCACTTCGGGGCGTACCGGGTTGCCGGTGACCACCGCGGTCGCGCGGGCCGGCTCGGGCAGCAGCGGCAGCGTCGACTCCGACGAGACCGCGACGCAGGTGGCCTTGCGGGCCAGCGACCGGTTGGCCAGGCCCAGCCGGACCGTCTGCTCGTGGACGACCAGCGGCCGGCGGCACATCCTGGCCGCCATTCCCACCGGGACGGCGACATAGCCGCCGGTGGCCAGCACCACGTCGGGCTCGAAGCCGGAGACGAGCTTGCGGGCCTGGGCGACCCCGAGAGGGACCCGGCCCATGTCCTTCACGTTCGCCGGCGAGACGAGTTTCAGCGGATTGCTGGAGCGGCGGATCTTGCCGGTGGCGACCGCGGCGAACCGGATCCCCTCACCGGCCGCCACCCGGGACTCCAGGCTGTCGGCGGTGCCGACCCACAGGACGTCGAGGCCGCGGCCCGCGGCGGCGAGCCGGGCCTGCAGGGTGCGGACCGCGGTGAGCGCGGGATAGGTGTGGCCGCCGGTACCGCCGCCGGTCACGATCAGCCGGAAGGGCCGCTGGGCGTCGGCCGGGACCCGGCCGGTGTCAGTGTTCATGAGGCTTCCCAAGGAGCTGTTGATCCGACGGCGCCGGCCTCCGGCCGGCGCCCGGAGGCGGGACATCACGGAGAACAACGGAGAACAGCGGGCTCACCCGCCCGCTCAGTCGAACCAGCGGGCCTGCGCCAACTCGTCTGTACGGGTGGGGTCTTCGAGCAGTGCGGCGAGTTCGAAGCGGCGCTCCCAGCGGCCCGCCGCCCAGGCAAGACCAGCCGCGACACCCTCGACGGTGGAGGCGTGCAGCGTGCCGTCGGCGTAGCGCCAGTCGACCTCGACGCCGCCGGTCAGCAGCAGTTCCTCGTGCTCCACGTAGGTGGTGGGGGCGCCGGGCAGGAGGTCGTGGACCGCGGGGAGGACGTCGTGCGGTTCGCCCTGCGAGAGGACCGCCGCCTCGACCGCCTCGCTGAGGCGGCGGACCTGGAAGAGCTCGGCCAGGTCGGCGGCCAGGCGCGGCGGGACCGGGAGCAGCGGCAGGCCGGCCGCCAGCGGGAGGAGGTCGGGGGCGTCGGCGACGAGCGCTTCCGCCGCGTCCACCACGACCGGGACGCCGTCGGTGACGGCCCGCAGGTCGTCCGGGAGGGTGACCTGGTCGGGGTCAAGGGCGGCCAGCGCGGTGTAGAGGCCGTGGAGCTGGGCCGCGGTGACCTCGTGGTCCGGGTCGGCGAGACGGGCCAGCAGCTCGGCGGCGCCGCCGGGTTCGGCGAGCAGCGCGGCGGTGGTGGTGCGTACCCCGAGGGCCCGCAGCACCTGTTCGTCGACGCCCTCGTCGGTCTCGGCCTCCTCGTAGAGCCCGGCGAGCAGCCGATCGCCGCCGGCCGCCCGCAGGCCCACCGGGCGGCGCCCGTCGAGCACCGGGTGGTCCCGCAGCCACCAGGCGGTGTAGGGGCGTACGGACTCGGTGGTGCCGTCCGGGAGCAGGACGCGGACGGTGGCGGTGACGGCGTCCCGCAGCGGGGGCCGGGAGAGCAGGGCGAGCGCCTGCGGCCAGGCGTCGTCGTCGACCAGGTCGAGGTCGCGGACGCCGAGGATCTCGGTGGCGACCGGCGGCACATCGGTCTCCGGCAATTGGTCGAGAACGTCCTCGCACCAGACGTCGACCGCGTCGAGCAGGCCGACGTCGTCGGGTTCCGCCCAGTCGCCGTCGCGCGGTTCGAGGTCGTCCGGGTCGAGCACCACATCGGCGGCGCGGACCAGGGCGAAGGTGGCGAGCACGCCGACCGCGGTGAGCGGCTGTTCGCCCCAGCGCTCTGCCCAAGCGGCGTCCACCGCGGCGAGTTCGCCCTCCCGCAGGACCTCCTCCAGCGGGCTGCCGGGCAGGATCAGCTCGCCGGCCGGGGCGAGTTCGCCGTCCTCGTCGGGCAACGCCAGTGCGGCCAGCCACGGCTCGTCGCCCGGCGCCAGCCCGGCCGCGCGGGCCAGGCCCAGCACGGTGTCGGCCAACTCGTCGGCGTCCAGGCCGTCTTCGTCGTCCCAGGCGCCGCGGTCGTCGTCCAGCGAGGCGGCGACGGCGGCCCTGACCTGCGGGGTGGTGAGGACCGCCCGGGGGGTGGCCGGGGCGGCGCCGAGCTTCTCCAGCAGCGGGTGGGCGGCGTCCGCGTGGGCGACGCGCAGTCCGAGCCGGGCCAGCAGCACCGGGTTCACCGCGTCCTCGCCCCGTATGGGGAGCAGCACTTGGCGGGGACCGACCACGGTACGGCCGTCGGCGAGCGGCACCGGCAGGCCGCTGAGGACGTCGGAGTCGGTGCCCTTGAGCGCTTCGTAGAGCCGCCACCACCACCCGGCGGGGCGCTCGGTGCCCGCGAGGCGGTCCACCGCGTCGGCGAGGGTGAGCCGCGCGACGCCCAACTGACGCAGCGCGGGCCGCCGTTCGAGAGCCGAGGGGACCAGGGTCGGCAGCACCTCGGCCAGCACCCGGACCGCTTCCGCGGTGGCGCCCTCCACCACTTCGGCCTCGACCGGGCGCAGCGCCTGGTTGTCGCCGGCCAGTGGGCCGCCGCCGTCCCAGTCCTCGAAGTCGGTGGCGGGACCGGGCTCGGCCGGGGCCTCGGCGGCGCGCGGCAGGAAGGCGGTGCGGGGAAGTTCGGCGAGGATACGGCGGCGCAGTTCGGCGTCCAGCTCGCCCTTCCCGAGCGGGCCCGGGACCAGGTCGACCACCCCGGTGCCGACCGGCCGCCAGCCCGCCAGCAGCCGGACGTACGCCTCCGCGGCCCGGTCCAGCAGGAAGTCGGTGAGCGGCCCGAGGGCGGCGTGCCGCCGGGTCGGGTCGAGCGGGAAGGTGGCGAGCAGCAGCGCGGGCAGGCCGAGGGGTTCGTCGGTGGGGGTCGGGGCGTGCACGACCGCCGCCGTCCGGGGCTGCGCCGGTGCGCCCTCGTCGTCCACCGGGACGGCCCAGGTCACCGACCAGGCGGGGCGCAGCCGTTCCTCCACCGGGCGGTCGGCGAGGAGATCGGGGGTCAGCGCGCCCGCCGCAGAGTCGACCCGCCAGCGGGTGGGGGCGGTACGGGCGCTGTCCTCGATCAGGACGTCGCCGCCGTCGAGTTGACGGCGGGTCAACGTCCTGCTGCCTTCCGCGGTTTCGACGACGACCTCGGCGAGACCGGGCAGCGCGAGGAGCAACGCGTCGTCGATGGAGGCGAGCAGACGCTTCGTCAGATCCTCGGCGGCGCCGTCGCGCAGCGGGAGTACGACCACGGTGTCGTACGGCTCGGGCGCGGTTCCCTCCGCGGGGAACGGCAGCCGCAGCAGCGGGACATGGCCGTCCCGGCGGCGCAACTCGTCCTCCAGGCCCGGCACTTCCGCGGTCAGGTCGCGGGCCTCGGCGAGCGACCAGCGCACCCCGCCGGTGCGGCTGAGCACGGCGGGTTCGTCGGTCACCGCGAGGACGGCGGCGAAGCCGACGCCGAAGCGGCCGACCGCCGCGGGGCCGTCGTCGCGCTTGGCTGAGGCGCGCAGCGTGGAGAGGGACTCCACCGCGGCGGCGTCTATCGGGGCGCCGGTGTTGGCGGCGGCGAGCACGGCGGGGTTGTCGCCCTCGGCCTCGTGCAGGGTGAGGCGGAGCCGGCCGGGGACCGCGGCGCGGGTGGCGGCGTCGGCGGCGTTCTGGGCGAGTTCGACGGCCAGGCGGTCGCGGTAGCCGCCGAGGGCGAGGTCCTCCTCGGCGTTGGCGTCCTCGCGGAAGCGGGCCGCGGAGGTGGACCAGGCGGTGAGCACCGCCTGGCGCAGGGTTGCCGTCCGGAACGGGTCCGGGTGGCCTTCCGGGGCCGTCCGTACAACACCTGCGCGGGTCACTTACGGGCCCTTCCGTCGCCGTCGTCAGCCCCTCGGGGGCCCTTCCAGCGGTGACGCTACCGCGATCCCGCCGCCCCCCGCGCCCCGGGCTGCCGCCCGGTGTTCCCGCCTGGGCGGCGCGGCGGCCGGCCGGCTGCCGCCGGGGTCACTCCTCCGTGTCGTGGAGGTCGTCGAGGACCATCGGGGAAGGGGGCGCCGGCTTCGGCATGACCGCGGCCTCGGAGTGCCCGCCGCAGCCGTAGCCGAGGGAGACGACATGCCCGTCGGCCGGTGAGAACTCGTTCGCGCACACCCCGAACGCCTGGCTGAGCGACCCGGTGAGCGGCAGCAGGAAGGCGCAGGAGTTGCAGGCGGCCGGCGCCGCCTGCGCCATCGCCGTCTTCGGCCCGAACTCCTCCTCCCAGCGGTCGGCCGCGGCGTGCAGCCCGTACCGGGAGAGCACCCGCGGCCGGCCCATGCCGATCTCGTAGGCGACAGAACCGATCTCCGCCACCGACGGCAGCGGGACCTCCTCCGGCTCCGAGGGGTCCGGCTCGCCGGTCCATCCCGGTTCGAGCCGCAGATCGTCCGCCTCGGTCGGCAGCAGGTCGCCGGGGCCCATGTCACCGGGCCGCAGCCGCTCGCTCCACGGCACCCACTCGGGCGCGAGGATCGAGTCGGGTCCCGGCAGCAGCACCGTCTCGCCGACGGTCACCTGCTTGGACCGCGACGCCCGCGTCAAGGTGGTGGCCCAGTGCCACCCCCGGTAGGCGGGCTCTTTGCAGGCGAAGAGGTGGGTGACCACGCGGTCACCCTCTGCGACCACCCCGATGTGCTCGCCGACAGACGCCGGCTCCGTCACCTCCAGCGTCGCGGCCAGGGCGACATCGACCGCCTCGGCGCACAGGCGATCGGGGGTACGGCTTCGCATCGCAGGACTCACAGAAATCGTTTCTCTCTCTACGCCGTCTCACGTGTGCGCCCGCGGGGGACGGACCCGGTACCGGGAACGGTGGCGGAGCGGACCTGTGGACCGCTTCAACGCCTTCGTTCCCTGCTTCCCGGCCAGCTTCCCCGGTCTGCCCGAGCGTCCCCCGGGCGCACCTGTTGTCACCATTCTGCGCGATGGCACGCTACCTGTGCGCACCATGGCAGCAAAGGAGGGGGTGCGTGGACATCCAATTGGGGCAGGATTGCGTCGTGGCACGAACCGTGACCGCGGGCCCAGGGCCCGTACGCAGGGGCGGGCGCGCTGTCGTGCACGGCACGGGGCGCGTCTTCGGAGGTGTACTCCGGCGTATCCGGCGTACGACACGCGCGGGAGGCGCGGGCGAGTCGGGTCTGTCGAAACTGATCGAACTGCACGCGGTGAACTCGGCCGGCGACATGCTCGTGACCGTCGCGCTGGCCAGCACCGTGTTCTTCTCGGTGCCGACCGGCGAGGCCCGCGGCCGGGTGGCGCTCTACCTGCTGGTGACGATGGCGCCGTTCGCGGTGCTCGCGCCGGTGGTGGGCCCGCTGCTCGACCGGCTGGGGCACGGCCGGCGGGCCGCAATGGCGACCGCGATGATGGCGCGCGCGGTGCTCGCCTGGACGATGGCCGGGGTCGTGTCGTCGGCCGGGCTCGGGCTCTATCCGGCGGCGCTGGGCGTGCTGGTGTCGTCGAAGGCGTACGGCGTGGTGCGCAGCGCGGTGGTGCCACGGCTGCTGCCGGGGCGCACCACGCTGGTGAAGGCGAACTCCCGGGTCACCCTGGCCGGGCTCGCGGCCACCGCGGTGGCCGCGCCGATCGGTGCCGGGCTGCACTTCATCGGGCCGCAGTGGCCGCTCTACGGCGCCTTCGTGATCTTCCTGTGCGGTGCGCTGCTGTCGATGTCGCTGCCGCACAAGGTGGACTCCGCCCGCGGCGAGGCCAAGGCCCGGCTCACCGCCGACGAGGAGGCACCGCCGGAGCCGGCCGGCATCCCGGGGAAGAAACCGGGGCTGCTCGGCGTCGGCTCGTCGGTGCTGCACGCGCTCCAGGGCAATTCGGGGCTGCGGGCGCTCTCCGGCTTCCTGACGATGTTCCTGGCGTTCATGCTGCGCGAGCATCCGGTGGGCGGCCTGAGCCCCGCCCTGTCGCTGAGCGTGGTCGTCGGGGCGGCGGGCGCGGGCAACGCGCTGGGCACCGCGCTGGGGGCCTGGCTCAAGGCCCGCGGCCCGGAGATCATCATCGCCACGGTGCTGGTGATCGCGCTCTCCGCGGCCACGGTCGCGGCCGGCTGGTTCGGGCTCTTCACGGTGGCGGCGGTGGCGGCCGTCGCGGGCATCTCGCAGGCGCTGGCGAAGCTGTCGCTGGACGCGCTGATCCAGCGGGACGTACCCGAGGACGTACGCACCTCCGCCTTCGCCCGCTCCGAGACGGTGCTGCAGCTGTCCTGGGTGGTCGGCGGCGGCATCGGCATCCTGCTGCCGCTCAACGGCCCGCTGGGCATGGCGGTGGCCGCGAGCCTGGTGCTGATCGCGTTCTCGATCTCGGTACGGGGCCTGCTGGGCGCGGCCCGCCGCGGCAACTCCGCGCAGGCCCGGGTCGCCTGAGGGCCGTCCCGGCCGCGCGCCGGCCCGCCGGGCCCCCGGCGGGCCACCGTCAACTCCCGGTGCGCAGGTCGGCCGGTGGACACGGCGCACCCCCGCGCGGAGGGCGGGCGACCGCCCGGTAGCCTGCCCTCCATGAGCATTCGCCGCGCTGCCACCGCTATCGGTGCCATCTCCCTGGGGCTGATCGCCCTCACCGCCTGTGACAAGCCGACCGCGCAGGCGACGGTGACCGTGGGCTCCAAGACCGTCACGGCGGAGGCGAGCAGCAAGTGCTACGCCAAGGGCAAGAAGCTCCCCCAGGAGATCTTCATCCAGTGCCTCCAGGCCAAGCCGACCCACCACATCACGGTGCCGGTGGGCGACCAGGTGCGGATCGGGGTGGACCCTTCGATCGGCAAGAAGGGCTGGCTGATCGTCCAGGACACCACGCTGGCCAGTGCGGAACTGCTCAAGGACAAGACCTACTGGTCGATGGACAGCGCCCAGCTCTTCACCGTCTCCGACCCGCAGACCGGCCAGAGCCAGGTGCAGAAGTCGGTGACCTTGAACATCGTGGAGTCCGGCAACACCACCGGTGACGAGACCTTCCGGGTGATCTCGTTCACCCTGCTGCGGGGCCAGTGACCGGCCTGCCGCCCCTGCCCCGCGGCCGGCTGCTGGTGGTGACCGCGGTGGCCGCCGAGCGCGACGCGGTCGCGGCCGGACTGCGGACCGCCGGGCTGCCGGCCGGGGCCGCCACGGTGCTGGCCTGCGGGGTCGGCCCCGCTGCCGCCGCCGCGGCCACCGCGACCGCGCTGGCCCGCGACTCCTACGGCCTGGTGGTCTCCGCGGGGATCGGCGGCGGCTTCGCGCCGGCCGCGCCGCTGGGCGCGGTGGCCGTCGCCACCGAGATCGTGGCCGCCGACCTCGGGGCGCAGACCCCGGAGGGCTTCGCCAGCGTCACCGAACTGGGCTTCGGGACCGTACGGCATCTGCCGCCGCCCGGTCTCGTACCGGCTCTCGCCGGGGCCCTGAAGGCCGTCCACGGACCGGTGCTGACCGTCTCCACGGTGACCGGCACCGCGGAGCGCGCCGCCGAGCTGAGCGCGCGTCACCCGGGCGCGGTGGCCGAGGCGATGGAGGGCTTCGGGGTGGCGGAGGCCGCGACCGCGGCCGGTCTGCCCGTACTCGAACTGCGCGCGGTCTCCAACGCGGTCGGTCCGCGCGACCGTGCCGCCTGGCGGATCGGTCCTGCGCTGGCCGCGCTGACCACGGCGTTCGCGCTGCTGCCCGCCGCGCTGGCGGACTTCGGGAAGCTCCCGGCTGTACTGGAGGTTGAGCAGGAACATGGCTGACGACACCCGCACCGACCCCGGCGCCGACGCGCTGCGGATCGCGTTCTCCCCCTGTCCGAACGACACCTTCGTCTTCCACGCCTGGGCACACGGCCTGGTGCCGGACGCACCGCCGCTGGACGTGACCTTCGCCGACATCGACATCACCAACGGCATGGCGGAGCGCGGTGAGTTCGACGTGCTCAAGGTGTCGTACGCGGTGCTGCCGTGGGTGCTCGGCGAGTACGCGCTGCTGCCGTGCGGCGGCGCGCTCGGCCGGGGCTGCGGTCCGCTGGTGCTGACCCGGGAGCCGGGCACCGACCTGGCCGGCCGGACGGTCGCGGTGCCGAGCGAGCGCTCCACGGCGTATCTGCTCTTCCGGCTCTGGGCGGCCGACCAGGTCCCCGGCGGCGTCGGGGAGATCGTGGTGCTGCCGTTCAACGAGATCATGCCCGCGGTACGGGACGGCCGGGTGGACGCCGGCCTGGTGATCCACGAGGCGCGGTTCACCTACCAGAACTACGGCCTCCACAAGCTCGCGGACATGGGCGAGCACTGGGAGGCCACCACCGGGCTGCCGATCCCGCTGGGCGCGATCATCGCCAGGCGGTCGCTGGGCAAGGAGCGGCTGCACGCGCTGGCCGAGGCGGCCCGGACCTCGGTACGGATGGCCTGGGACGACCCGGCGGTGTCCCGGGAGTACGTGCTGGCGCACTCGCAGGAGATGGACCCGGCGGTCGCCGACCAGCACATCGGGCTCTACGTCAACGACTTCTCGGCCGACCTCGGCGAGGACGGCTACGCGGCCGTCAGGGGGCTGCTGACCCGGGCCGCCGCCGAGGGCCTGGTGCCCGCGCTCACCCCGGACGCGCTGGCTTTCTGACCCGTTTTCCGGCCGGCCGGCGCAAATGCCGGCCGGCCGGAAAACAGGGGCCCTGTGGAGGAAACCGGTGGCCGGAAAACACCGGCGGACGTCCGAAAGCACCGGAAACCGTGGGAAATGCAGCGGCGGTGTTTTACCGGAAGCAGTCCTTCCGGTAAAACACCGCTAAAAACCGGCGCGGCCCGCGGGCAACGGCGTCAGACGTCCAACTGGTCGGCGACCACCCGCAGCACCGACGCAATCTTGCTGCCGTGGGCCTTGTCCGGATACCTGCCGCGCTGCAGGGAACGTGCCACCTCTTCCAGCAGCGTGGTCAGATCCTGCACGATGGGGAGCAGTTCGTCGGGCTTGCGGCGCTGGGCCGCGGCGACCGAGGGGGCCGGGTCGAGCAGCGTCACCGAAAGCGCCTGATCTCCGCGCTGACCTGCGACGACGCCGAATTCCACACGCTGGCCGGGCTTGAGGGCCGCCACGCCTTCCGGCAGGACCGAGGAGTGCACGAAGACGTCGCCGCCGTCGTCGCGGGAGAGAAAGCCGAAGCCCTTCTCGCTGTTGAACCACTTGACCTTGCCGGTAGGCAAAGCACACACCCTCTTCCGCACCCGTAGCAACCGACGCAACAGCCTACCGGGTGCGATCCCCACCTGAAGGCTCCTGGAAACAACGGGGTCCCGCCGTACGGGGAGGCCCCCGCCGGCGCCCTGACCTGCCGTCCGCCGGAAGCGGAGTTCCCCGGGATCGGCCGCCGGAGCCAAACAGGGCGCGCCTTTCCGTGCGATGCCATTCTCCGGCGGACAACGCGGTTCTGTCGTTTCCTCAGCCGCGCACCGAAAAGCTCAGCAGAACTCCGGGGAGGTCACCGGCGGACGCCCCCGGGTGGTCCCCCGCGGTCACCGGTGTCCGTGCCGGGTCCCGGCGTGGTCCGTGGTGTGCACGGCACGGATCTACCCTGGTGCGGTGAGCAGACAAACCATGGGCGCCGGTGACCTGCTGGTCAGGATCGGCGCGATCGTGTTCCTGGTGGGGGCGGCCGGCACGCTGGCGACCGTCACACCGCTGCTGCTGGACACCAAGCGGCTGCCGACCCCGGCGTACTTCGTCTCGATGCTGATGGCGGTGGGGCTGGCCCTCGCGCTGGGCGGGCTGCTGCGTTCCGCGCTGGCCCAGCGGCAGGCGGGGCGGGGTCTCGAACCGGCCGAGCCGGCGGGTCAGGCGGCTGCCGAGCGGTAGTCCGCGAACCAGGCGGGGAACTGCGTCAGGTCGTCGAGCACCACGTCGGCGCCCGCCGCGCGCAGTTCGGCCGCGCCGCACGGGCCGGTGGCCACCGCGACCGACAGCGCGCCGGCCTTCCGGGCGCCGCGTACGTCCCCGATGTGGTCGCCGACGTACACCGAGGCGCCGTACTCGATCAGCGCCTCCGCCTTGGCCTCGGCCCACAGCCAGCCGCGGACCTCGGCGTCGATTCCGACGTGGCTGAGGTGCAGCCGCGCGTTCGGCTCGAACTTGGCGGTGACGACCACGGCCCGGCCGCCGGCCGCGCGGACCGCCGCGACCGCGTCCACGGCGCCGCGCATCGCGGGGGTCGGGGCGATGGCGTGGTCCGGGTAGAGCGTGCGGTACCGCTCGCCGACCGCTTCGATCCGCTCGGGCGGGAACCAGTTGGCCAGCTCCTCGTCGAGCGGCGGCCCCAGCCGGGTCACCGCGAGCGCCGAGTCGATGAACACGCCCGTCTCCACGGCCAGCTGCTCGTACACGGCCTTGATGCCGGGCCGCGAGTCGATCAGCGTCATGTCCAGGTCGAAGCCGATGGTGAGGCGGGCGGGGTCGTTGTCCACGCCACCTATTCTCTCCTGCCCCGTCAAGTGGTTGCCCTCCCGCGTGGCGGTACGCCCTGCAACGAGGTGCGGCCCCATCGCGGCCGGTAAGGCACCGGAGGACCTGTGCCCCAAAGGGGCGCGAGGAACTGCGCGAGCAACCGGCCACCGGCCGGTGGCCCGGAAACGACAGCGACTGCCCCTGACGGACGGTGACGGAGTGCAGCCCGTCGCCGGCTGAGCGCGCAGTTCCCCGCGCCCCTGATGGGCACCCTTCCGGAGGACGGGGCGACCTGTGCCCCAAAGGGGCGCGAGGAACTGCGCGAGCAACCCACCACCGGCCGGTGGTCCGGACACGACAGCGACTGCCCCTGACGGACGGTGACGACATACAGCCCCATCGTGGCTGAGCGCGCAGTTCCTCGCGCCCCTGGCAGGGCACCGCCGCCCCAAAGGGGCGCGGGGAACTGCGCGAGCAACCGGCCACCCGCCGGTGGTCCGGAAACGACAGCGACTGCCCCTGACGGACGGTGACGACGTACAGCCCGTCGCGGGCTGAGCGCGCAGTTCCCCGCGCCCCTGGTAGGGCACCGCCGAGGAGCCGCGCCCCCGGGGAGGGCGCCGGCTAGGCGGGGCGGCGGGAGCGCCAGAGGAGGTAGAGGGCGGAGCCAACCGCCGCGATGCGGATGGTGGCCGGAAGCGCGTCCTGGATCGCATCGCCGAGGTGACCCTCGGCGATGGGCGTACTCCACTTGCCGACGTCACGCCCCCAGAGCCACACCAGCAGGCCGGCAGCCGCCGCACCCGGAATGCCGAGGATGCCGAACTTCGCCTGCCGGCGGGTGAGGCGGCGGGACAGGTAGCCCATCAGCCAGCCGAGTCCCATCGGGATGAGCGAGCCGATCACGGCGCCGGCGACGAGCAGCGCGGCGGCCAGCAGCAGGACCGGGCTCCCCCACCCCCTGCCGCCGCTGCGGAGGCCGCCGAGCCGGGGCAGCAGACGGCGTCCGCCCGGGCCGGCCGCGGGCCCCTCCGCCACCGCTTCCGCGGCAGGCTCCTCCTCCGCCACCGGAACGAGCCGCTTCCGCGTCACCTGCGGCCCGTCCTCGGCCAGCTCCTCGTCGTCGAAGGGGATGAAGACGCCCCCGGTCATCCCGGGCAACCCCGCCAGTTCGTCCCCGGCCCGGATCGGGCCGGCCTCCCCGGGCCCCATCCGCCACCAGTCGGTGTCACCGTCCTGCTGGGTCTTCGGCCGCGGCTTGGCGTACGGGCCGTAGGAGCCGGGCGGCGGCTCCGCGGCGGGCTCGGGGATCGTGGGCCGGCTCCGGCCGCCGGCCACGGTGCCCGCCGCCGCCTCGACCACCTCGTCGGGTGGCCCGAGCCGGTCCAGGATGCGGCGTACGGTGGCCGGGCTGTCGCTGCCCCGGCGCTCGCGGTCGATGTCCTTGCGGAGCTGTGCGACCAGCTGCATCCGCTGGGCGGCGGGCAGCGTCGTCTGCGCGAGGTCGCCGATCCGGCTCAGATAGTCGAGCACCAGCTGATCGCTCTCGACGCCCACCGCCAAGCCCCCTTCCTCCGCGCCGCGTTGGCCTGCCCCGACGGTACCCGGCCGCCGCCGCGGCTGTCCCCGTCCCAGGCGAGGGCTCGGATATTCGAGCGGTGCGGCTAATGTGGGACGGATGACGAGTGAAGCCCGGGACGGCGGTGCTGCCTCCGCCCCGCGCACCCTGGCGGAGGACCTGCGCGCACGTGACGACGAGGCGCTGGCCCGCCTGCTGCGCGCCCGCCCGGACCTCCTCTCCCCGGTCCCCACCGACCTCACCCAGCTCGCCACCCGCGCCGCCACCCGCACCTCCGTGCTGCGCACCCTCGACCACCTCGACACCTTCACCCGCCAGGTGGCCGAGGCGCTGGCCGTGGCCCCCGACCCCACGCCGTACACCGCGCTGAGCACCCTGATGACGGGCCGCCCCGCCGCCGGCACCGGCCGCCGGAAGGCCGGAAAAGCCGCCGAGCAGGCCGAAGCCGCCGGCGCCGCCGGCGCCGACGCGCAGGCCGCGCGCAACGCCGCCGCACTGCCCGGAGGCGGGATCGGCGGCGCGCTCCCGTCACCGGAGGTGGTCGCGGAAGTGGTCGCGGCGCTGCCCGGGGCGGTGGAGAGGCTGCGCGAGTGCGGGGTGGTGTGGGGGACCGAGGACGCGTTGCGGCTGGTACGCACGGCGCGGGACGTGCTGGCGCCGGCCGCGGGCGTGGTGTCGGCCACCGGTCTCGGGCCCTCCGTGCGGGAGACCACCGCGGGGATGTCTCCCGGCCGCCTCCAGGACGTACTGGCGGACGCCGGGCTGCCCGGCACGCACGACTCGGTGAGCGCCCTGGACGCGCTGGCCGCCCTGTTCGCCGACCCGGACGCGCTGGGCGCGCTGCTCGACGGGGCACCAGAGGGGGTCCGCGGGGTGCTGGAGCGCCTGGTGTGGGGTCCGCCGTACGGCGAGGTACGGGACGCGAGCGTCGCGGTGCGGGCCGCCGAGGCCAGGACACCCGTGCAGTGGCTGCTGGCCCGCGGCCTCCTGCTGCCCTCCGGCCCGCACAACGTCGTCCTGCCCCGCGAGGTGGCGCTGACCCTGCGCGGCGGCCGGGCGCACCGCACCCCCCAGCCGTCGCCGCCTCCCGTGGCGGCCGTCCCCCGCACCGAGCGGACCGTCGACCTCACCGCGGCCGGCCAGGCGCTCACCGCGACCCGTGTCGTCACCGAACTCCTCACCGAGTGGGAGACCGGCGGCCCCGCCGTGCTGCGGGCCGGCGGCATCAGCGTCCGGGATCTGAAACGCACCGCCGCCGCCCTGGACCTCACCGAGCCCGAAGCCGCCTTCTGGCTCGAACTCGCCTATGTCACCGGCCTGATCGCCACCGACGGCGAACTGGACGAGGCGTACGCCCCCACCCCCGCCGCCGACGAGTGGCGCCAGCTCCCGGCCGCCCGCCAGTGGACCGCGCTCGCCGCCGCCTGGCTCACCGCGACCCGTACGCCCGGCCTGGTCGGCACCCGCGACCCCAAGAACCGCGCCCTGTCCGCGCTCGGCCCCGACCTGGACCGTTCGCTCGCGCCGCAGGTCCGCGGCCGGACGCTGCGGCTGCTGGCCGGGCTCCCGCCGGGCTCCGCCGCTGACCGCGACTCCCTGCTGGCCCGGCTGCGCTGGGAACGGCCGCTGCGGGCCGGCACCGACACCCTCCGCACCGATCTGCTGACCTGGACGCTCAACGACGCGGAGAACCTCGGGATCACCGGCCGCGGCGGCCTCGCCGCCCACGCCCGCGCGCTGCTCTCCGACGGTGCGGAACGGGCCGCCGCCACCCTCGCGCCGCTGCTGCCCGAGCCGCTGGACCACGTGCTGCTGCAGGCCGACCTCACCGCGGTGGCCCCCGGCCCGCTGATCGCCCCGCTCGCCGAGACCCTCGGGGTCCTCGCCGACATCGAGTCCAAGGGCGGCGCCACCGTCTACCGCTTCACCCCCGGCTCCGTGCGCCGGGCCCTGGACGCCGGCCGTACCGCGGCCGAACTGCAGGAATTCCTGACCACGCACTCGCGCACCCCGGTCCCGCAGCCGCTCAGCTATCTGATCGACGACGTGGCCCGGCGGCACGGGACCCTCAGGGTCGGTGCGGCCTCGGCGTATCTGCGGTGCGACGACGACTCCGTGCTCGCCGAACTCCTCGCCGACCGCAGGGCCGCCGGGCTGGGTCTGCGCCGGCTCGCCCCGACCGTGCTGGCCGCCCAGGCCGAACCCACCACGCTGCTCGACCGCCTGCGGGCGATGGGCCTCGCGCCGGCCGCCGAGTCGGCCGACGGCGACGTGCTGATCTCCCGCCCGGACGCCCGCCGCACCCCGCCGCGCACCCCGCCCGTACCGGTCGCCGAGGGCGCGCCCACCCCGGCCGACCGGCTGCTGGGCGCCGCCGTCAAGGCGATCAGGGCCGGCGACCGGGCCGCCACCGCCGTCCGCCGCCCCCCGGAGCCGGGCGCCCCGGGCGGCCTGCCCCGTACCCCGGCCGCCGACACCCTCGCCACCATGCAGGCCGCCGCCCTCACCGGCGGCTCCCTGTGGATCGGCTACGTCAACGCCGAGGGCGCCGCCAGCCAGCGCGTCATCGCCCCGGTCCGGGTCGAAGGCGGCTATGTGACCGCCTACGACCACAACGCCGACGAGATGCGCACCTTCGCCCTCCACCGCATCACCGGCGTCGCCGAACTGGCCGACGACCCCGCCTGACCCGCGCCGCCCGCGCCGTGCCGGGACCGGTCACGGGTCACCGGTCACTGTTCGGGCGGGGTGCCGAAGCCGAGGCGGTGCCACCAGTGGGTGCGGCGGGGGTGGAGGGCGCGGCCGAGGCGGCGGCCGAGGAGGAGGTAACCGATCAGGGCGCCCGCGGTGTTGAGGATGACGTCGTCGATGTCGAAGGCGCGGCCCTCGACGATGGCGCCCTGGGTCGCCTCGACCAGCACCATGACGAACGCGGTGATCAGCAGGACCCGGAAGAGGCCGCGGGCCCGCGGGAAGAGCATCGGGAGCAGGACGCCGAAGGGGACGCCGAGCAGGACGTTGCCGCCGATCTGCTTGATGGTGTCGCGCGTCTCGGGCTGATCGAGGTAGGCGCGGATGGAGGCGCCCGGCTTGAGGTTGGTGTGGATCAGGTTCACCGAGGCCGGTGACGGCACCAGCGTGACCTTGGCGAGGGCCACCGCGAAGGCGACCATGCCGACGATGGCGATGGCCATGACGGCGGCCCGGGCCAGGGTGGAGCCGAGCGAGCGGCGCTGGAGGACCGGACGGCGCGGCTCGGCGGCGGCAGAGGCGGCGGGCGTACGGGATTTCGGGGTGCGCACCGCCGCCCCGCGCGTCTTGGGCGCCCGCTTCTTGGTCCCGCCCGTCTTCGGCTCACGCGTCTTCGGCTCGCGTGTCTTCGGCTCACGCGCCTTGAGCGCCCCCGCCTTCGGCTCCCGCGTCTTCGGCTCGGTCGTCTTCGACGCCCGCATCCGCGGAATCCGCCGGGGCGCGCGGGTCTCGGTGGTGGCGGCGGCGTCTTTTCTGGGCGCGCGCGGCTTGGGCTCGTCCCTCTTCGGTGTCACGCGGAACAGCGTGTCTCGGACGGCCATGAACCGTAAACCCCCCTCGTCAGCACCCGGTGTGCTGTGAGCGGGCGTCTACCCGCCCCCGGCCGCCGTACGCGCCGATACGGCGGCGGAGGGGCGGATTCCAGCCGCCGGCCATGACCCCCCGGTGACCCCGGGTCAGATGTCCTCGCCCGCGCCGGTCAGCAGGTCGTCCGCGTCCACGATCCGGTACGCGTAGCCCTGTTCGGCCAGAAACCGCTGCCGGTGGGCGGCGAAGTCCTGGTCGATGGTGTCGCGGGCGACCACCGAGTAGAAACGGGCCTCGTGCCCGTCCGCCTTCGGGCGCAGCACCCGGCCGAGCCGCTGCGCCTCCTCCTGGCGGGAGCCGAACGTGCCGGAGACCTGGATGGCGACCGTCGCCTCGGGCAGGTCGATGGAGAAGTTGGCGACCTTGGAGACCACCAGCACCGAGATCTCACCCTGCCGGAACGCCTCGAAGAGCTTCTCCCGCTGCGCGTTGGACGTCTCGCCCTTGATCACCGGCACGCCCAGGTGCTCGCCCAGCTCGTCCAGCTGGTCGATGTACTGCCCGATGACCAGCGTCTGCTGCCCCGCGTGCTTGGCCACCAGCGCCTCCGTCACCTTCCGCTTGGTCGCGGTGGTGGCGCAGTAGCGGTACTTCTCCTCCGGCTCCGCGGTGGCGTAGGCGAGCCGCTCGGAGTCGGTGAGGTTGACCCGGACCTCGACGCAGTCGGCGGGCGCGATGTAGCCCTGCGCCTCGATCTCCTTCCACGGCGCGTCGAAGCGCTTCGGGCCGATCAGCGAGAAGACGTCCGACTCGCGGCCGTCCTCGCGGACCAGCGTCGCGGTCAGCCCGAGCCGGCGCCGCGCCTGCAGGTCGGCGGTGAACTTGAAGACCGGGGCGGGCAGCAGGTGCACCTCGTCGTAGACGATCAGCCCCCAGTCGCGGGAGTCGAAGAGCTCCAGGTGCGGGTAGACACCCTTCCGCTTGGTCGTCAGGACCTGGTAGGTGGCGATGGTGACCGGCCGGATCTCCTTGCGGGTGCCGCTGTACTCGCCGATCTCCTCCTCGGTGAGTGAGGTCCGCTTGACCAGCTCGTGCTTCCACTGCCGGGCCGAGACCGTGTTCGTCACCAGGATCAGCGTGGTCGCCTTGGCCTGCGCCATCGCGCCCGCGCCGACCAGCGTCTTGCCGGCGCCGCAGGGCAGCACGACCACGCCGGAACCGCCGTGCCAGAAGTTCTCCACCGCCTGCTTCTGGTACGGCCGCAGGCTCCACTCGGACTCGTCCAGCTCGATCGTGTGCGCCTCGCCGTCCACGTAACCGGCGAAGTCCTCGGCCGGCCAGCCCAGCTTCAGCAGCACCTGCTTGATCTGGCCGCGCTCGGAGGGGTGCACCAGGACGGTGTCCTCGTCGATCCGGGCGCCCACCAGCGGCTGGATCCGCTTGGAGCGCAGGACCTCCTCAAGCACCGGCCGGTCGGTGGTGGTCAGCACCAGCCCGTGCGCGGGGTCCTTGCTGAGCCGCAGCCGCCCGTAGCGGTCCATTGTCTCGGCGACGTCGACCAGCAGGGCGTGCGGCACCGGGTAGCGCGAGTACTCCACCAGCGCGTCCACCACCTGCTCGGCGTCGTGGCCGGCGGCGCGGGCGTTCCACAGGCCGAGCGGGGTCAGCCGGTAGGTGTGGATGTGCTCGGGAGCGCGCTCCAGTTCGGCGAAGGGTGCGATGGCCCGCCGGCAGGCGTCGGCCTGTTCGTGGTCGACCTCCAGCAGGAGGGTCTTGTCGCTCTGGACGATCAGACAGGACACGCAGGACCTCCGCGGTCGGGGAGCGCGTTGGCTGAACACCGGGGGAGCGTTCAGGGGGAACAGAGAATTGTACGTCGGATGGCGGGTACGGCCGGGTGGCCGTGGTCACGCGGTGCCGGACGGCGTCCCCGCCCGGCAGGAGAGGGCACTTCCGGGCAGCGGTTTCACTCCGTGGCGGGGCCAGGATCACCCGCCCGGCGGCCAACCACGGCCCGCGGGTGTGGCCATCCGTGCGAACTTGCCGCGTCCTGGTCCGTGGCATATGTCATGACGAGTCCTATTTGATGTTTTATTCCCCCATGGATCACCAGCAGATGCCTCCTCCCGCCCAGCCGCGCCCGCGGAGGACGCTCAAAGCCGTCGCGGCGTCCACGGCAGTCGTCGGCGCGGCCGTCATGGCCACCGCCGGCCTGTTGCTCCCCGGCAGCGCGTCCGGCGCCACTCCGCCCGCCAACGACGGGCCGTCCAACGCGTTCGCGCAGAGCGGGGCCGGCACCGTCCACGGTGTCAGCCACGACGACTCAGCGTCGGACAACTTCGACTGGACCGTCACCGACCCGGCGGACCCGGCCGCCACGACCCCCAGCAGCGCGGGTGCCTCCGCCGCTCCCGGCCACGATGGCCCGGGCACGGCGGCCGGCACCGGCCACAACGGTCCGGGCACCTCGTCGTCCGGTCACAGCGACCCGGACACCTCATCCGCTGCGTCGTCCGGTCACAGCGACGCGGACACCTCAGCGTCTGGTCACAGTGACCCGGACACCTCAGCGTCCACCGGCCAGAGCGACTCGGACACCTCCGCCGCCGGCAGTCAGAGCTCCTCGGGCACCGACGAGGACTCGGACGGCGAGTACGGCACGGACGAGTCCGAGGGCTACGGCTCCGACTACGGCTACGGCTACGACGACCCCGACACCTACGGTTCCGACTCGGACTCCTACGGCTCGGATTCCTACGGCTCGGACTCCGACTCTTACGGCTCGGATTCCTACGGCTCGGACTCTGACTCTTACGGCTCGGACCCGGACGAGAGCACGGACACCTACGGCTCCGACTCCTATGGCTCCGACCCGGACGAGGGCACGGACGAGAGCACGGACGGCGGTTACGGCTCGGGCAGCCACAGCGACCCGGGCAGCGCCGACGGCTACGGCGACCCGGGCCAGTCCGAGGGCCACAGCTCCGGTTACGGCAGCTCGGGCGGCTACACCCAGCCGTCGCCCTCCTCGCCCCCGGAGACCACCGACTGCCCGCCGACCACCCCTCCGACCAAGCCCCCGCACACTCCCCCCACCCACCGGCCGACGCACCCTCCGACCCACCCCCCGACGCACCCGCCCACGACTCCCCCGACCACGCCCCCGACCACTCCTCCCACCCACCCGCCGCACCACCCGCCCACCACTCCCCCCACGCTGCCGCACACCGGCTCCGACGGCACGGAGTGGATGGCGATCGGCGCCGCGGGCGTCCTCGCCACCGGTGGCGCACTGATGTTCATCAGCCGCCGCCGTGGACGTCACGCCTGACGCGAGGACCACGGATGAGCACTGAGCGCTGAGCCCGGCTCAGCGGGTAGCACGGAAGCCGGCCGCTCCCTATACGGCCGGCTTCCTTCGCTGCGCGGCAGCCGGCCGGTGAGCGTCATACCCCCGGGGGACAGCAGGTCGCACCTCACGGGCATCCGTCGCCGTACTCACCTCAAGGGGTGAAAGGTGCGGTGAGACGTACGCAGCGGGCGGTGCCGGTCACCAGGCCCGCTTGCCGTCGTTGCCGAGGACGGTGACCTCGATCGCGGTGGTGACGTAGACGCGCACCGCACGCAGCGCGCTGCCGAGCAGGTGCCGGGAGTGGTCGGGGCGGGCACCGAGCGCGGTGCCGCCATGGGCGGTCAGACCTGGGGGAACTGCGATGGAAGCCATACTTCAACGGTAGGCAATCGGGCACCGGGAGTACGTCGGACCGGGGATGTAGATCTCGTCTTTTCGGTCCGACCGCGGGCGGACCTCCCACCCTGAGCCGCACCCGGGGTCCGACCCTGACCCGGGCCGCTGCCCCCTCGCCCGGAAAACCGTTTCGCGGCCGCCGGGCCGGGCGCGTAGGATCTCCGGTCTTGCCGCCTCCCCTCGGACTCCCCCGGAGTCCCCTGGGGAGTGCCGCCGCCCGGACGGAAACCGGGCGGCCCCTCGTGTCACCGCCTCGCGTGCGTCCGCGGACGTCTTCGCGCACCCGCGCACGCCCCGGGGCATCCGACGACCGCATCGAGCCGGAGGCAGCGCCGTGCCCTCGCACGCCCACACCGAGTCCCCTTCTTCCCCTTCGTCCGCTTCTTCCGCGTCCCCTTCCTCCGCCTCCCCTTCCCCGTACGATCCGCTGCGCCGCGAGCGCGACCATCTGGCCGCCGCGCGGGCCGCGCTGCGCGCCATGCGGCATGACGTGGAAGCGCTGGACATCACCGATGTCACCGGCAACTGGGTCAACGCGAAGATCCTGGCCGGCGAGATCGAGGTCAGGATCAAAGCGCTCGCCGACCTCGCCGACACCCCGCTCTTCTTCGGCCGCCTCGACTACCTGCACGCTCCGGGCGTGGAGCTGGCCGAGGGCGCCGAAGGGGAGAGCTTCTACATCGGGCGCCGCCATGTGCACGACGCGGACGGCGACCCGATGGTGATCGACTGGCGGGCGCCGGTCTCCCAGCCGTTCTACCGGGCGTCGCGCACCGAGCCGCTGGACGTGGCGCTGCGCCGCCGCTTCGGCTACACCGGCGGCGAACTGACCGCCTACGAGGACGAGCACCTCTCCGACCCGGCGGAGTCGGACGCCACCACCAGCAAGCTGCTGCAGACCGAGATCGAGCGCCCGCGCGTCGGTCCGATGCGGGACATCGTGGCGACCATCCAGCCGGAGCAGGACGAGATCGTCCGGGCCGGGATCACCGGCTCGGTCTGCGTCCAGGGCGCGCCGGGCACCGGTAAGACCGCGGTCGGCCTGCACCGGGTGGCGTATCTGCTGTACGCGCACCGGGAGCGGCTGGCCAGGACCGGCACGCTGGTGATCGGGCCGAACAAGTCCTTCCTGCGGTACATCGAGCAGGTGCTGCCCGCGCTGGGCGAGCTGCAGGTCAAGCAGGCGACGGTGGACGACCTGGTGGCCCATGTCGAGGTGCGCGGCACCGACGGGGCGACCGCGGCGCGGATCAAGGGCGACGTGCGGATGGCGCAGGTGCTGCGCCGGGCGGTCCGGGCCGGCATCCGGATGCCCACCGAGCCGGTGATGGTGGTCCGCGGGTCGCGCCGCTGGCGGGTGCCGGCGTACGAACTGGAGGAGATCGTCCGGGAGCTGGCCGCCCGTGACATCCGGTACGGCGCCGCGCACGACGCGCTTCCGCAGCGGATCGCGCACGCGGTGCTGGTCCAGATGGAGCGGGCCGGGGAGGCGCCGGACGACCGGGTGCAGGACGCGGTGGCCCGCAACCCCGCGGTGAAGGCCGCGGTGAAGGCATGCTGGCCGCCGGTCGATCCGGCGAAGGTGGTGCTGCGGCTGCTCTCCGAGCCGGAGTTCCTGGCGTCGTGCGCGGACGGGCTGCTGACCGAGGAGGAGCAGCGGGCGGTGCGGTGGGAGAAGCCGGCCCGCGGGCTGAAGTCAGCGCGCTGGTCGGCGGCGGACGCGGTGCTGGTGGACGAGGCGTACGACCTGGTGCAGCGGACGTCGTCGCTGGGCCATGTGGTGCTGGACGAGGCGCAGGACCTCTCGCCGATGCAGTACCGGGCGGTGGGGCGGCGCTGTTCGACCGGTTCCGCGACGGTCCTCGGCGACCTCGCCCAGGGCACGACTCCGTGGGCCACCTCGTCCTGGGCCGAGGCGCTCGCCCACCTGGGCAAGCCGGAGGCACGCGTCGAGGAGCTGACGCGGGGGTTCCGTGTGCCGCGCGAGGTGATCGCGTACGCCTCCCGGCTGCTTCCCGCCATCGCCCCGGGGCTCGCCCCCGCGACCTCGGTACGGGAGTCGGCGGGCGCGCTCGCGGTACGTGCGGTGCCGGCGGGCGGGCTGGACGCGGCGGTGGTGGACGCGTGCCGCGCGTCACTGGGGTTCGAGGGGTCGGTCGGGCTGATCGCGGCGGATACCCGGATCCCGGAGTTGGGGGCGGCGCTGGCCGCGGCGGGCCTCGACCATCTCTCTCCCGGTGAGGAGACGTCCGCGACCGCCCGTCTCACGCTGGTCCCGGCCTCCTTGGCGAAGGGGCTCGAATACGACTACGTGGTCCTGGACGAACCGGCTGCCGTCGTCGCCGCCGAACCCGACGAGCGCACCGGCCTCCGCCGCCTCTACGTTGCCCTGACCCGAGCGGTCTCCGGCCTCACCGTCCTCCACGCGACCCCTCTCCCCCAGGCCCTCGCGGCTTAGCGGCGACGGCGCCCCCTCAGGGGCGCGGGGGGGGCACGTCTCCCACGCGGGCCCGGGAGTTCCTGCCCTGACGTGCGGTCGGGGACGGGGCCGGCGATGGCGCGGGAGGTGTCGGGCAGTCCGGCGGTGCGGTGCGGGCGCGCTGTCTCTCCTCGTCAGGGTGCTTCGTCGGCGAGGCGCCGGTGCTGAGCCTCGACGAGTTCGGGCAGCCGGATCGAGGCCAGAACAGAGGTGAGTTCGCCGCGCTGCGGCCACCCGATCACGACGGCGGCGGACAGGTCGCGCCACGCCCCGCCGACGTCCAGGTCCTCCATGGCGGTGCACTGCAGGCCCGCCAGGTCGAGGGGGATGACGGTGTGGCTGAGGTGCCAGATGCCGGCGTCGACCTCGCGCCGCAGGACCGCTGCCGGCACCTCCGGGAAGGTGTGCTGGACGTAGGTGTAGCCGCGATCGGGCGGGAAGGCCGCCTTGGTGAGCAGGGTGTGGTCGGGTGAGTCGTGGTCGATGGCCACGCGCATTCCGGGGCCTGCGGGTGCCTCGCCGGTGCGGGAGACCACGACGAGCCGGCGGGGCGCGTAGTACGTCCCGGGCGGCAGCCGCAGGGTCGGCGCCCCGTCGAGGGACGGCACGTCAGCCCCGTCGAGGGCTCCTGCCGAGACGATGGCGAGGTCGTACGCGCCGATGGCGACGGCGTCCAGGCGGCGGGCGCCGCCGCGCCGGTGATGGACGGTGTGCGGCACGCCCAGCCGGGTGAGCTCCCCGGCGAGGGATTCGGTGAGGACGTCGATCTCGGCGGGGCCGCTGGGCGGGAGCAGCAGTCGCAGCGGGGAGAGCCCGGCGATGTGCCAGGCGGGGCCGAGTCGCAGGGAGTCGATCGTGCGCCCGAGGTGACCGCGCGACGTCGTGGTGAGCGCCCCTTGCTCCGCGAGCACCTTGATCGCACGCTGGACCGTCCCGGCGCTGGCCCCCACCGCGCGCAGATAGTGACTGTTGGTGGGCAGTGTGGCGCCGACGCCCGCCCCCAGTGCGTCCACGACGATCGCCTGGAGCGCCTGTTCCAGGGGGCGGCGAGCGGGCGCCGCCGCCGGTGGAGCCGGCGACCGGTCCTGTTCGAGCAACGGACTCCTCCCGTCTTCCGGCCGGCGGGCCCGAGCCTGCCGGCACCCCGCTCCCGGCCTTCGGAAGATCAGGCTACACGCGGCGATTGACAGTGCGTCCTACCCTCCGTACATTCACTCCAAAATCCGAGTACTCCAAATACGGAGTACTGTCAAGGAAGACGCACATCAGGAGCCGCAATGCATCTCACTCTGGAAGCGGTGGCCGCTGCCGCCGCCGGTGGACTGTTCGCCGCCGCGGTCGGGGCCTTGGCGGCATTCGTGCTGTGCGGGCTGGCGATCCTGGTGGGGGTGGGCGGCGCCCTCGGCGCAGGGAACCCCTGGTTCCTCACGCATGTCGCGCTCGGGGAGTGGTTCGGACCGCACGTCGCCTTCGCCGGTGCCGTAGCCGCTCTGGCCTACGCGGCGCGCAGGGGGAAGATCAGCTCCGGCCGTGACATCGTCACCGGTCTGGTCTCCCTCGCGGACCCGGTGACCCTCCTGGTGGGAGCCGTCTTCGGGGTATTCGGACTGGTCGTCCAGAGCGCCCTGAACGCCAGCCACTGGATGGTCACCTACACCAACACCACGGCCATCACGGTGGTCGCCTCGGCGGTCGTGGCCCGCCTGCTGTTCGGCCGGACCGGTCTGTTCGGCAGTTCGCAGGCCGCCGGACTGCGCAACCGCCTCCGCACGACACCGACTGCGGCCTGGCTGCCCTGGCAGGAGAAGCCGCTGATGGCCGGCCTGCTCGGGCTCGCGGTCGGCTTCCTCGCTTCGTGGTCGGCGGTCGAACTCGTACGCGCCGACCCCTCACTGGGCGTGGCAGCGGGGGTCCTCGCCTTCGGGGTCTCGGCGATGTCCCTGGTGTTCCTGGCCACGCCCGTTTCCGTGCCGGCCACCCACCACGTCACCTCCGTCGCCGCCGCGACGGGCCTGGCCTTCTCCTCGGTGTGGGTGGGCGCGGTCGCGGGCCTGGCCACGGCCCTGATCGGCGAGGGCGTCTCACGGCTCTTCCTCATACACGCGGACACCCACATCGATCCGCCGGCGGTGGCGATCGCCGTCATGACACCCGTCTGTCTCACCCTGGCCACGGTTCTCACCTGACCCGCCGGCCGGTCTACCACCTTCTCGTAACAAGGAGCATCGTGTCCGACATCTCGACCCTGCTGGAGCAGCTCGCCAAGGACCTGGGTCCCGCCGCGATCAGCACCGACCCGGCGACGCTCGCGGCGACCAGCCACGACTCCTGGCCGGTGGCCACCAAGTGGAATCTGCAGGGCAGGCACCCCTACACCGCGCAGGCGGTGGTCAAAGCGGCCACCGAACAGGACGTGGTGACCGTGCTGCTCGCCGCCGGCCGCGCCGGAGTGCCGGTGACGACGCGTGCCCTGGGGTCGTCGGTGACCGGACAGCCGCTGCCGACCCGGGGCGGGATCGTCCTGGACGTCAGCGGCCTGGTCGGGCCGCACGTCATCGACGAGACCGACATGACGGTGACCGTTCCGGCCGGCAACAACGGCGGCGAACTGGAAGACGCCCTCCAAGCGGCCGGATGGTCCACCCGCTTCTCCCCGCAGTCCCTCTACCGCTCCTCGGTCGGCGGATGGCTGGCGACCCTGGCGACCGGGCAGTTCTCCTCCCGCTACGGCGGAGTCGAGGACCTGGTCGTCGGCTACCGGGTGGTGCTGGCCACCGGCGAGGCCATCGACCTCACCGCGTCCCCCCGGGCCGCCATGGGCCCTGACCTGCGACAACTGTTCCTGGGTTCCGAGGGCACCCTCGGCGTCGTCACCCGCGTGACGTTCAAGATCTTCCCCCTCCCCGAGAGCAGGCACCTGCAGACCTTCCGCCTCCCCGACGTGGCGGCAGGGCTCGCGGTCATGCGCGAACAGGCGGCACTGAACCTGCGGCCCTTCCTGCTGCGCCTGTACGACGCCGACGAAGCCCGTCACGTCCTGGTCGACGACACCGCCGACCACCCCGTGCTGTTCGTCGGCACCGAGGGAGCACCGTCCGTGGCGGCTGCCGAGATGGACGTCCTGACCGGCCTCGCGGCCCGTCACGGCGCCACCGGGCTGGGCCCGGAGCCGGCCGCAGCCTGGATGGCACGGCGCTTCGACTTCTCCACGGTGGAAAAGCGCCTCGGCACCCCGGGCGGCTTCGCCGAAACCATCGAGGTCGCCCACACCTGGCGCCACATCCACGGCCTGTACGACGCGCTCAAGGCTGCCCTGGAACCGCTCGCGGACGAGGTCCTCGTCCACTTCTCCCACGTGTATCCACAGGGCACCTCGATGTATCTCATCCTGCTCGGCCAGGCGCCCGACGACGCTGCCGCCACCGCCCGCCTGGAGAACATCTGGGCCACCGCCATGACCGTCTGCCTCGACCACGGAGCCGAACTCTCCCACCACCACGGCGGAGGTCTCGCCCGCTCCCCGTACGCGCGCCGCTCCCTGGGGCAGGCGCACCTCGTCCTGCGCAAGCTCAAGCACGCCCTGGACCCCGACGCCCTGCTGAACCCCGGCAAGCTCGGCCTCTGACCCGCCCTGTCTCCCGGCGCCGCCAAGACAGCGGCGCCCGCACCCAACCGGAGCTCAACGATGAGTGACGTCTCCCGTCTGCTGGTCATCGACGAAGGCACCACAGGAACCCGCGCGCTGGTCTTCGACAGCACCGGCGCGGTGCGCGGTCGCGCCTACAGCGAGTTCACCCAGCACCACCCCGCGGCCGACCGGGTGGAACACGATCCCGAGGAGATCTGGCAGCTCACCTCGGCCCGCATCGCCGACGCGCTGCGCGACAGCGACACCGCGCCCGCCGCGCTGGCCGGTCTCGGCATCACCAATCAGCGGGCCACCACCGTGCTGTGGGACCGCGGCACCGGCCGGGCGGTCGCCCCGGCCATCGTCTGGCAGGACCTGCGGACCGCCCCGATGGCGGACCGCCTCCGGCCCGAGTGGGGTACGGCGGTGCAGGCCCGCACGGGCTGGACCCTGGCGCCGGTCTACTCCTCGCTGTCACTGTGCTGGATGCTGGAGCACGACAAGGACCTGGCACGACGGGCGGAAGCCGGCGAACTCGCCTTCGGCACCATGGACTCCTGGCTCATCCACCGCCTCACCGGCGGCGCCGTCCACGCCATCAGCGCGTCCAACGCCGCCGTCACCGGCTCCTACGACCTGCCGGCCGGCTCCTGGTACCACGACTGGCTTGGGGCACTGGGCCTGCCGATGAGCCTGTTCCCCCAGGTCGTGGACGACTCCGGGTTCATCGGCGTGACCGACCCCGCCACGGTCGGGGCCGAGGTACCGATCACCGCGGCGGTCGCCGACCAGTCCGCGGCGCTGTTCGGGCAGGGCTGCATCCACCCCGGCGACGCGAAGACCACCCACGGCACCGGCACCTTTCTCGACGTCAACACCGGCACCGAACCGGTGATCTCCCGGCACGGGCTCAGCAGCATCATCGCCTGGCGCCGCGACAACACCACCACCTACGGCCTGGAGGGATACGCCCCGGTCACCGGCTCCGCGGTGCAGTGGCTGCGCGACGGGGCCGGACTGCTCAGCCACGCGGCCGAGACCGAGGAACTCGCCCGCAGCGTGCGGGACAACAACGGCGTCTACTTCGTACCGGCCCTCACCGGACTCGGCGCACCCTCCTGGGACTCCAGCGCCCGCGGCCTGCTCATCGGCATCTCCCCGGGCACCACCCGCGGCCACCTCGCCCGCGCCGCGCTCGAAGGGATCGTCTACTCCATCAAGGACTTCATCGAGACCATGTCCGAGGAGTCCGGCCGCACCATCACCTCCCTGCGCGCCGACGGCGGCGCCTCCGCCAACGACTTCCTCCTCCAGTTCCAGGCGGACATGCTCGACGCCGTCATCCACCGGCCCGCGAACGTCGATGCGACCGCCTCGGGCGCCGCTTACCTGGCCGGCCTGGCGGTCGGCACCTGGGCCACCCCCGAGGACTGCTTCCAGGCCAGTGGTGACGACGCCGTCTTCACACCGTCCCTCGACCACACGTCCCGGGACGCCAACTACCAGCAGTGGCAACGCGCCGTCGCCCGCGCGAAAGGATGGACCCAGCAGCCATGAAGCGCTTCTCACCGTCAGACCTGCCCGCCGAGGCGGACCTCCTCGTCATCGGCGGCGGCATCACCGGGGCGTCCGTCGCCCGGGACGCGGCGCTGCGCGGACTGTCCGTCGTCCTCGTCGAGCGCGACGACTTCGCCTCCGGCACCTCCAGCCGCTCGTCCAAACTCATCCACGGCGGCCTGCGCTACCTGCAGACCTACCAGTTCAGGATGGTCCACGAATCCGTCCGCGAGCGCGAGACCATGATGCGCGTCGCCCCCCACCTCGCCGACCTCCAGCCGTTCATGTACCTCCTCTACGACGGATATCCCGAGGGGAAGGCACTGCTCAACCTCGGTCTCACCTTCTACGACGCCTTCTCCCGCGCGCCCCTCAAGCGCCGGCACCGCATGATCGGCCGCGACGCCGTCCTCCGGCGCGAACCCCACCTCAACCCCACCGGGCTCAAGGGCGCCGGCCTCTACCAGGACGCCCTCACCGACGACGCCCGCCTCGTCATCGACGTTCTCCAGTCCGCCGCCCAGGCGGGGGCGCTGCTGGCCAACCACCGGGAAGTCACCGGCCTCATCCGCGAACACGGCCGGATCACCGGCGCCGAGATCACCGACCGGCTCACCGACGAGCACATCACCGTACGGGCCAGGACCGTCGTCAACGCCGCGGGTCCATGGGTGGACCGCGTCCTGGGGCTGGAACAGGCGCCGCAGTACCCGACGCTGCGGCCCACCAAAGGCGTGCACATCGTGCTGCGCACCGAGGACTTCCCCCTGCACACCGCCGTCTTCCTGCGTTCTCCCGCCGACTCCCGTGTCGTCTGGCCGACCCCGGCGGGCGACGGCCGGCACGTCTACGTCGGGACCACCGACACCGCCTACCACGGCTCTCTCGACGATGTCGCCGCCGACGAGGAGGACTTCGCGTACCTCCTCCAGGCGGCGAACCACGCGCTGCCCGGGGCGCAGGTCGACGCCGGCCACATCGTCGCCTCCTGGGCGGGCCTGCGCCCGCTCATCGCCGCTGAGCCGGGCACACCGAACTCCGCCGCGTCCCGCGAACACACCCTCACCACCGGGCCGTACGGCATGATCACCGCCGCCGGCGGGAAACTCACCACAGCGCGTCTCATGGCGGCCCAGATCGTCGACATCGTGGCCGCCCAGCTCCGCGACCTCCATGCGGTCCGCGGAGTGCCGCCCTCCACCACCGGCGCGACGGCGGTCTCCGGCGGAGGCGCGGGCGAGATCTTCCGCGCCCGGCAGGCCGTCGCCACCGCGCCCGTAGCGGCCGAGATCCGCCGGCGCTGGCTGCGCCGCTACGGCGGCAACGCCACCGCGCTCGCCCGGACGGCCGCCCGGAACCCGGCGGACGGCGTGCCCCTCGACGGCAGTGAGCTGACGCGGGCCGAGATCCGCCACGCCATTCACCACGACATGGCCATGACCGTGTCCGACGTCCTGATCCGCAGAACCGGGTCCTTCTTCTGGGCCCACGACGGAGACGCCGCCGCCATCGGCGACGTCAGCGACCTCCTGGACGACGCGTACGGATACCCGCCGCAGCAGCGCCGCACGCAACAGGACGAGTACAGGCGCTGGGTCGCACGCAACCGCGGCACGCGCTCCAGCTGAGGCCGCCGGAGGCGGAGGCCGGGGTCAGGCGACGGCGACCGGCGCGTCGAGGGCGTCACGCCACGCACGGACCGCCGTGACGTCGACCGACCCCGCCCAGCCGTCACGGCGCACCGCACCGCCGACGTGGAACGCGTCGAGCCCGGCCGCACGCAGCCGGGGCACGTGGTCGAGAAGAAGCCCCCCGCCGACGAGCAGCCGCGGCTCGTACCCGGGTTCGCCGGCGCGAGCCGCCTCCGCCTCGGCGCACAGCACGTCCATCCCCGCGCCGACCCCCCGCGCGGACCCGGCGGTCAGATACGTGTCGAGCCCGGGCAGCCCCGCGAGCTGAAGCCGCAGCGCGTCACGGTCGGACGCGCGGTCAATCGCCCGGTGAAAAGTCCACCGGCAGCCGTCGAGCACGTCCACCAGCGCGTGCACGGCCTCCAGATCGGCCCGCCCCCGCTCGTCGAGGAACCCGAGGACGAACTCCTCCGCGCCCTCCGCCCGCAGCCCCTGCGCCGCCTCGCACAGCGCGTCGAGCTCGCGCGCGTCCCCCGCGCTGAAACCGTCGGAGAGCCTGAGCATGACGCGCAGCGGGATCTCCACGGCGGCCCGGATCGCCCCGAACGTGGCGCGGCTGGGCGTCAGCCCGTCCGCCGCCATGTCGGTGACCAGTTCGAGGCGGTCGGCGCCACCGTCCTGGGCCGAGACGGCGTCATCCGTGCCGAGGGCGATCACCTCGAAGATTGGTCTAGACATATGAGCAAGGGTGCCACATGCGTCACTCGCGCGCGAGAGGCGGTGCCGCACCAAGCCGCCGCGCCCCCACCCCGCCGAAGCCCGCGCCTCAGCACGCCGCCGGACAGGCCCGGTCCAGCGCCCGCTGGACATCGGCGGCGGGGTACGGAGTGCGCTTGCTCTCGGCGAGCAGCCGCCGGTGGAAGTCGTCCAGCACGACGACGTGCCGCGCGTGCCGGTCGATGACCGCGGCGACCTCGGCCGGCACACCGTCGGGCCGGCGGCCGGCGTTCCACCCGCACAGGAACGCGTCGCGTTCGACCTCACCGCGCACCCCGTCCAGCACGTGGTGCCGCAGCAGGTGAGCCATCACATAGGACCGGTCGTACGCGCGGTGGTCCGCCAGGAAAGCCGCCTCGTCCGGCGTGAGGTCGAAGCCGGAGCTGAGCGCGAGGCCGAAGTCCGCGAAGTAGAGTTGCCGCCCGTCGGTCAGCAGGTTGGCGAAGTGCGCGTCGAAGTGGACCAGCCCGCGCGCACTCATGAACGCGGTCCCCCGGGCCAGGGCTGCCTCCACCCACCCAAGAGCCGCGTCACCGGCGCCGTTCAGCCACGCGGCGAGCGTCCGCGGCACGTGTTCCAGGAACAGCACCAGACTGGCCGACGACCGCCCGATCGCCTCCAGCCGCCGCCGGACGGCCGGCGACCCGTCCCAGTGCGCGACCGCCCCGTCCACTCCCCCGAACAGGTCGGTGAACCCGCTGGGCGGACCGTCCGGCAGGACCCGCCAGTGGTACAGCAGCGGAAAGCCCGGGTACGCGTTCGTCAGCACCCACCCGGTGGTCATGATGTGCGTGGCCAGCTCGCGCCACGCGCCGAACCCGGCCGACCCCACGCCGTACTGGTAGAACATCGGCAGCCCGAAGAGATTGGCCGTCGAGCGCGCGTGCTCCGCCCGCAGCTCGATGTCCGTCAGCGGGACCCGCTTCACGAAGACGCGCGTCCCGTCGATCTCCAGCTCCGCCGACCTGCCGCCGATACCGGTGCCGAGCGCGGGCGCGGCGGCGAGCATCTCGCCGAGCCGGCGGTCGCCGATCAGCGCGAGGCGCGTACTCACCGTCCCGTACGCGGACAGGCGCGCGGCGCCCAGCGGCTCGGTCACGTCCATCGAGTCCCCTCCCGAGCCGGACCCTGCGTCCCCCGCTCCCCGCCATCCAAGCGGACCCGCCCCCTGACCACGAACCCCTCCGGCGCCACCCGACCGTTTCCCCCACCCCCGGCGGCCCCACCGCGCCTCCGCCGGGGGGCCGTGGTGCGTGATCACCCGGCGGGCGCCGAAATCAGATACTCTGATTCCATGAAACTGATGACCGCCACTGAGGCGTCACGCAATTTCGCCGCCATCCTGGATGCCGCCGAACATGGCGAGACGATCGTCATCACCAGGGCGGGACGCCGACTCGCCCAGATCGGTCCCGCACCGGTGGGAAACGGCGCCGCGCTCAACGGGATCCTGGCCGAGTACACGCCCGATGAGGACTTCGCCGCCGACGTGGCCGCGAGCCGTGAACTGCTCACCGACGAGCCGGGTGCGACGTGGCCCGACGCCTGATTCTCGACACCGGCGTGCTGGTCGGGATCGAACCGGCCGGAAAAGCCCTCTCCTTCGCCCCGCACGACGATGTGTGCATCGCAGCCGTGACCGCCGCAGAGTTGCTCCAGGGCGTCGAATTGGCCGACGCCCGGCGGCGCCAGGGCCGGGAGGACTTCGTCACGGCGATCCTGGCCGTGGTGCCCGTCGAGGAGTACGGCCTCGACACCGCCCGCACGCACGCCCGTCTCCTGGCGCATGTCCGCCGGGCAGGCAAGCCGCGGGGGGCTCACGATCTGATGATCGCCGCCACCGCGGTGGCGACCGCGCGCGCGGTGGTGACGCGGGACCGCCGGGCCGCCTTCGCGGACCTTCCCGGCGTGCGGATCGCGGAGCTCGGCGGGTAGCGGGCGCCGCGCGTCCCAAAGGGGGACAGGGCACCGTACACATGGGGCAGGTGGGAACACCGGTGCGCACCCCGGAGGGTCACGTGCCGCACAATAGCCCGCATGCCCACGACGCCCGCCGCCGCGCACCCCCGCTACGCCGCTCTGCTCGCCGAGTGGTGTGAGCTGGTACGCCGCTGCCAGCAGGACCCGGACAAGGACCCCGATCCCGCGCCGTACGGACAGGATCTGCTCGAACGGTGGGCCGAACCGCAGCGGCACTACCACACGCTTGACCACCTGGTCGCCGTGCTCACCCGGAGCACCGAGCTGACCGCCCACGCCGCCGACCCGGACTCCGTCGCACTGGCCGCCTGGTTCCACGACGCGGTCTACCGCCCCGACCGCAGCGAGAACGAAGAACGCAGCGCCCACCTCGCCGAGCGCGCCCTGCCGGAAGCCGGCCTGGACGCCGCCACCACCGAGGAGGTCGCCCGGCTCGTACGCCTCACCGTCACGCACGACCCCGCGCCCGACGACCGCAATGGCGAGGTGCTCTGCGACGCCGACCTCGCGGTCCTCGCCGGCGACCCCGCCGCCTACGCCGCGTACGCCGCCGCCGTCCGCGAGGAGTACGGCTTCGTCCCCGACGAGGACTTCCGGGCCGGCCGCGCCGCGATCCTCCGCCAACTCCTCGCCCTGCCCCGCCTCTTCCGCACGGAGTACGGCCACCGCCAGTGGGAAGAGGTCGCCCGCCGCAACCTCAGCACCGAACTGGATCTGCTGGAGGCATAGATTTCCCGGTTCGCCCGCACGGTGCGCGCCAGAGCCACTACTCTCGGTCAAGGCTCTGATTTACGCTCACTTCACGGCACGCAGAGGAGCGCCCGCAATGGCCAACCGGAACCCGAAGATCAAGAGGCAGCCGACCACCCCCACCATGTCCTCCCGCGCGATGTACGGCGCCGAACTCCGCTTCAAGCGTGAGCAGGCCGGGCTCAGCCAGGAGGAATTGGGAGCCGCGCTGTTCCTCAGCCGCTCGCACATCGCTCGCTTCGAGTCAGGAAGCCGCCGCCTCCCGGTCGGCTGCGCGGAGGTCCTGGACGAACTCCTGGACGCGGGCGGCTTCTTCCAGCGCAACCTGGAGGCGGGCCGGGCCACCCCGTACCCCGAACACTTCGCGGACGTCGCGGAGTTGGAGACGCTTGCGTTGAGTATCCGCGAGTGGGAGCCGCTGGTGGTGCCCGGTCTTCTGCAGACCGAGGCGTACGCGCTGGCGGTCATCCGTGGCTGGGACCCCGTGCTGAACCACGCCGAGGTCAAGAAGCGGCTCGACGCCCGGGTGGACCGCGCCCGGCTCTTCGACAACGCGGACAAGCCGATGTACTGGGCGGTGCTGAACGAAGCCACGCTGCGCTGCCCGGTGGGCGGCCCGGAGGCGATGACCGAGCAACTCCGCCACCTCGCCGCGATGATCCGCCGCAACCGGGTCATCATTCAAGTGCTGCCATTCAGCGCGGGGTCACACGCTGGCATGGAAGGCGCGTTGCGGCTCATGTCCTTCGAGGACGACGCCCCGATGGCCTACCTCTCGGGCATGGACAGCGGCAGGTTGAGCGACGATCCGGCCGCCGTCAAGCGCTATTCGCTGGCATACGATCTCCTCGGAGCGGCGGCACGGTCGCCGGAAGCTTCCCTGAATCTCATCGAAGCGGTAGCCGAGGAGTACGAGCATGGAACTCAAGTACAGCCGGACGGCGGTGATGTGGCGTAAGAGCAGCCACAGTGGCGGCGACGGCGGCAACTGCATCGAGGCCAGCGACAGCCTGACGAACTCGAGTTGGCGCAAGAGCAGCTACAGCGGCGGCAGTGGCGGCAACTGCATCGAGGCCAGCGACAGCCTCACCTCGGCCAACTGGCGCAAGAGCACGTACAGCGCCGGCGACGGTGGCGACTGCGTGGAGGTCGCCGACAACCTCCCGGACGTCATCCCGGTCCGCGACAGCAAGGACCCGCACGGCCCCGCGCTCACCTTCACCCCGGCCGCCTGGACGGCGTTCGTCACCGCCGCCGCCAACGGCGAGTTCCCCACCGTCTGACCTCCCCGCGCCCCTGCGGCATCCGGGCTGCCCCGGCCGGCCCATCGCCGACTGCCGGCACACGGTGCTTCCTCGCGCAGTTCCTCGCGCCCCTACGGCATCCGGGCTGCCCCGACCGGCCCATCGCCGACTGCTGGCGCACGGTGGTTGCTCGCGCAGTTCCTCGCGCCCCTACGGGGCGCCCCGTAGGGGCGCGAGGAACTGCGCGACCAGCCACAACCCACCCCCACCCGGCGAACCGACCGCCCGGGGCAACCCGGACCCCGCCAGGGGCGCTGGGGGCACCCCCGGACGAAGTCTGGGGGAGGAACTGCGCGACCAGCCACAACGCACCCGCACCCGGCAACGCACCGCCCGGGGCAATTCGCACCCCGCCCCCGGTGAGCCCAACCGCAGGGTCACCCGTTTTCGTCGAAGTCCGGCAGCGGCACGTCATGGACCAACCGCAGCGCGTTCTTGGGCGGCTTCCGACGCCGCAACCCCGCCTCGGTCAAGCGGCGCAGCAACTCCTTGCTGGTGACCTCCACCGCCCCGAGCCTGACCGCGTCGGCGTACCGCACCGCAGGTATGTCGTAATGGTCCCGCTCGAACGCGCGGGGCGGCGCACCGAGCCGCGCCGCGAACGCGTGCAGCTCGTCGTAGGACGTGTCGCTGACCAGGTGCGACCACAGGTGCCCGTGGCCGGGCCAGCTCGGCGGGTCGATGTAGACGGCCATCGCGGCCTCACCCGCCCAGCTGCCCGACGGGCGCTACCGCCTCGCCGCGGGCCTCGCAGACCCAGTGCGGGTCCGGGCCCAGCTCGGGGTCGACGGCCAGCGCGTGCGGCTCCTCGCACGCCGCGCAGACCGGCCACCGCCCACGCGTCTCCAGCAGCGCGTCCTGGATGTCCTGCGCCAGCAGCCCCGCGACGTACTCCGCCCCGTCCGGCCACTGCCGCACCCACCACCGCCGCTTGCTCAGCGCCTCCTCCAGCGCGGACACCACCTCGGCCTCCGCCACATCGCGCGCGCTGAGATCGGCGAGGACGCGGGCGCGTGCGTCATGCAGCGCGGCCTCGATCGTACGGTTGTCGGCTTGGCCTTCCATGAGGTCCATTGTCGCAAGCCCCCGCCGAAACGGACCGCCCCGGCTTCCGCCCCGGGAGAACGGCCCCCACCCCCGCACGCGCCCCCTTGACGCCGCCCAGCTGCTGAAAATACCTTTCAGAAGGTGACCTACAGCGTGAAGGAAACTTTCTCCCCGAGCGTCCGCGCCCTCCGCGGCGTGCCCGGCGCGTCCGACACACCCGTCACGACCCCCGGCCCGGGGGCCCTCGCCGCCAAGGTCCGCACGCTCGGCCCGTCGATGACCCGCTCCATGCAGCGGGTCGCCGAAGCCGTCGCGGGCGACCCGGCCGGCTGCGCCCACCTCACCGTCACCGCGCTCGCCGTACGCACCGGCACGAGCGAGGCGACCGTCGTCCGTACCGCCCGGCTGCTGGGCTACCCCGGCTACCGCGACCTGCGCCTCGCCCTGGCCGCGCTGGCCGCCCAGCAGGCGGCCGGCGCCGCACCCGCCGTCACCGCGGACATCGCGGTGGACGACCCGCTCGCCGAGGTCGTCACCAAACTCGCCGCCGAGGAGCAGCAGACCCTCGCCGACACCGCCGCCCAGCTCGACATGACCCAGCTCGAAGCGGCCGTCGCCGCGCTCTCCGGCGCCCGCCGGATCGACGTCTACGGGGTCGGCGCCTCCAGCCTGGTCGGCCAGGACCTCGCGCAGAAGCTGCTGCGGATAGGGCTGATCGCGCACTCCCACACCGACCCGCACCTGGCGGTCACCAACGCCGTCCAGCTGCGGGCCGGCGACGTCGCCCTGGCGATCACGCACTCCGGCAGCACGCACGACGTCGTGGACCCGCTGCGCGCCGCGTTCGACGGCGGCGCGACCACCATCGCGATCACCGGCCGCGCGGACGGTACGGTCACGCAGTACGCCGACGTGGTCCTCACCACCGCCACCTCGCGGGAGAGCGAACTGCGGCCGGCCGCGATGTCCAGCAGGACCGGGCAACTCCTGGTCGTGGACTGCCTCTTCATAGGTGTGGCGCAGCGTACGTACGAGGCGGCCGCACCGGCGCTGTCCGCGTCGTACGAGGCACTGGCGCACCGCCACACCCCGCGTGCGGGCCGCGCCTAGCCCCCGCCACGGCTGTAGCATCCCCACCCGCACCGAGAAGGATGAACGAACCGCTGATGACCCAGTACACCGAGCTGCGCCGCGAGTTGGAGACGCTGACCACCGAGGCGTTCCGGCCCGAGCTCGCCGAGATCGACCGGCTCTCCACCCTGGAGATCGCCCGGACCATGAACGCCGAGGACAGCACCGTGCCGGCCGCGGTGGCCGGAGCGCTGCCGGCCATCGCGGCGGCGATCGACGGCATCGCCGAACGCATGGCGCGCGGCGGCCGGTTGATCTACGCGGGTGCCGGCACGGCAGGGCGGCTCGGCGTGCTCGACGCGAGCGAGTGCCCGCCGACCTTCAACACCACCCCCGGGCGCGAGGTCGTGGGGCTGATCGCGGGCGGCCCGCAGGCGATGGTCACCTCCGTCGAAGGGGCCGAGGACAGCAAGGAGTTCGCGGCGGCGGACCTCGCGGCGCTGCACCTCACCGCCGACGACAGCGTGGTCGGCATCTCGGCGTCCGGCCGCACCCCTTACGCGCTCGGCGCGGTCGAATACGCGCGCGCCGCCGGGGCGTTGACGGTCGGGCTCGCCTGCAACGCGCGCTCACCGCTGGCCGCGGCGGCCGACCACGGCATCGAGGTGGTGGTCGGACCGGAACTGGTCGTCGGTTCCACGCGGCTGAAGTCCGGCACCGCCCAGAAGCTCGTGCTCAACATGCTCTCGACGATCACGATGATCCGGCTCGGCAAGACGTACGGGAATCTGATGGTCGACGTCCGTGCCTCCAACGAGAAGCTGCGGGCGCGCTCCCGCCGGATCGTGGCGCTCGCCACCGGGGCGGGTGACGCGGCCATCGAGGCGGCCCTGACCGCCACGGAGGGCGAGGTCAAGCCGGCGATCCTCACCTTGCTGGCGAAGGTCGACGCCCCCACTGCGAACCGCCTGCTCGCCGCCACCAACGGCCACCTCCGCCAGGCCCTGGCCACCGCCACCCCCTAACGCCTCCCCCGCCCCCACCACACCGGCCCCCGCGGCCTCCACAGTGCCGGGGGGCGTCGCTGGGGGTGATGATGAAGGACGGATCGCAGTCCACGGAGAGGAGAGGCCCGCGGTGAGTGGCGAGGACGCCGGGATCGAGCAGGGCGGCGCGCTGCGGCGGGTGATGCGGGGCCGCGACCCCGCCGAGGAGCACCGGGCCTCCACCCCGCTGGAACTCCTCTTCGACCTGACCTTCGTGGTCGCGGTCTCCCAGGCCGCCGCCGAACTCCACCACGCCCTGTCCGAAGGCCACACCCGCACCGCGCTGGCCGGATACGCCGCCGTCTTCTTCGCCATCTGGTGGGCGTGGATGAACTTCACCTGGTTCGCCTCCGCGTACGACACCGACGACGTGCCCTACCGGCTGCTGACCCTGCTGCAGATGAGCGGCGCCCTCGTCCTGGCCGCCGGGGTGCACGCGGCCTTCGACGGCGACTTCGCCGTGGTCGTCATCGGCTATGTGATCATGCGGGTGGCGATGGTCACCCAATGGCTGCGGGCCGCACGCGAACACCCCGACGGCCGGACCGCCGCACTCCTGTACGCCGCCGGGATCGCACTGGTGCAGGCCGGGTGGATCGCGCGGCTGTGGGTGCCGGGCGGCTGGGCGTACGCGACCTTCGCGGTGCTGGCGGCGGCCGAACTGACCGTGCCGGCCTGGGCGGAGAAACGGGGCCGGGCGACCAGCTGGCACCCGGGCCACATCGCCGAGCGGTACGGCCTGTTCACCCTCATCGTGCTGGGCGAGGTCATCCTCGCCTCACTGGCGGCCGTGCAGTCCGCGGTGACCGAGCGCGGTCTGTCCGCGGAGCTGCTGCTGATCGCCATCGGCGGGCTGCTGCTGGTGTTCAGCCTCTGGTGGATCTACTTCACCGGTTCCGAGGCCACCCTGCCGACCTTGCGTGCCGCACTGAGCTGGGGATACGGCCACTACCTGGTCTTCGCCTGCGTCGCGGCGATCGGGGCGGGCCTGGAGAGCGCGCTGGACAGCACCGAGCACCACGGGGATCTCTCCCCCCGGGGCGCCGCGCTGTCGGTGGCCGTACCGGTCGCGGTCGTCGTGCTGCTGCTGGGCGTCCTGCACGAGATGACCGGCACCGGCGCGGTCGGGCACCGGCTGCTGGTGGTGGCCGGCGCGGCCGTGGTGCTGGCACTGGCCTTCAGCGTGCCGGGCATCGGCGTGGGCGGCGCGGTGCTGGGCATGGGCCTGGCCGTCGCGGCCACCCTCGCCGCCAATCTGACCGTCCGCCACCGCCGGGCGATGGCCGGCGCCCGGGCCTGAGGCCGGACCCCGGCAGGGACGCCTGCCGCCCGGATCCGAGGGCAGATCCCAGCCGGAGTCGTCCGGCACCGCACCTGAGCCGGGTCCGGGCAGGGTCGTCCGGCACGCGCCCCGAAGCCCGTCTCAGTCGGAATGCGGCGCCACGGTGTCGCTCGGCTCCGGCGCCGGCGCCGGAGCCGTGTCCTGGGCGGCGGACCCAGCGGCGTGCTGGGCTGCCGCCCCGGCAGCGTCCTGGGCGGCGGACCCGGCGGCGGCCTCCGGTGCCGCGATGGCCGACGCCGGGGCCACGAAGAGCGGCACGCGCTTGCGTTTCCGCTTCCTGCGCCGGTACCCGGCGCGATCCGGTGCGCCCACGTAATCGTCGGGCTGCCAGATCCGGCCCAGCCAGAGGCCGGCCGGCACCCGCTCGCGGCACGCCTCCTCCATCGGGCCGGCCTGGTCGATGGCGTAGGTGAGCGGGATGCGGTAGCGCAGGCGGGGCAGGCCGGGCGCGGGCGGGTCGGCGTCGCGGACCCGCTTCCACAGCAGCCGGTCGTCGCGGTCGATGGCGCCGCGCGGAAAGAGTTCGAGGGTGGCGGTGGGGTGCGCCGCCGCGTCACCGGTGGAGTAGATGGCCACCGCGGCGAGGGAGTCCCAGGGCAGGAAGACGACGTCCTCCGCCATCTCCTGGAACCACCACCAGCCCTCCGCGTCGAGCACGAACCGCTCATGCCGCCCCACCCACGCCCCGAACTGCATGAAGAGCGTCAGGAACGACAGGAAACAGAAGACCCCGACGAGAACGTCCCGCCCGATGCCGTGCGCGAGCAGCCCCGACAGCACCGCCGCGCCCACGAAGAGCACGACCACGATCCACCAGGCCACCGCGTTCGCCGCCAGCAGCAACCGTCCCGACCGGATGACCGTCGCATCCTCAGCCGGCCGCCGCCCGTGCGGACCGCTCAACGTCCCCATGCCCAGACCCTAACCTCAGCCCGCCACCCGCGCGTTACCGTCCGGACATACAGCCGGGCGGCGAAGCGCCGGGGCCGGGCACAACGAGCGGCGCCCCCTCCCGTGACGGGAGGGGGCGCCGCTCGGTGGCTTCAGGGCTGCTGATCCCGGGGGATCAGAAGTCCATGTCACCGCCGGGCATACCGCCCGGCGCGCCGGCCGGGGCGGCCTTCTCCGGCTTGTCGGCGATGACGGCCTCGGTGGTGAGGAAGAGCGCGGCGATGGAGGCCGCGTTCTGCAGGGCGGAGCGGGTGACCTTCGCCGGGTCGATGATGCCCTCGGCGATCATGTCGACGTACTCACCGGTCGCGGCGTTGAGGCCGTGGCCGACGGGCAGGTTCCGCACCTTCTCGACGATGACGCCGCCTTCGAGACCACCGTTGACGGCGATCTGCTTCAGCGGGGCCTCCAGCGCGAGCTTGACGGCGTTGGCACCGGTCGCCTCGTCGCCTTCGAGCTCCAGCTTCTCGAAGACCGCGGTCGCCTGCAGCAGGGCCACGCCACCACCGGCGACGATGCCCTCCTCGACGGCGGCCTTGGCGTTGCGCACCGCGTCCTCGATGCGGTGCTTGCGCTCCTTCAGCTCGACCTCGGTCGCGGCGCCGGCCTTGATGACGGCCACGCCGCCGGCCAGCTTCGCGAGGCGCTCCTGGAGCTTCTCGCGGTCGTAGTCGGAGTCGCTGTTCTCGATCTCGGCACGGATCTGGTTGACCCGGCCGGCGACCTGGTCGCTGTCACCGGCGCCGTCCACGATCGTGGTCTCGTCCTTGGTGATGACCACGGTACGGGCGCGGCCGAGCAGGTCGAGGCCCGCGTTCTCCAGCTTCAGGCCGACCTCCTCGGAGATGACCGTGCCGCCGGTGAGGATGGCGATGTCGCCGAGCATGGCCTTGCGGCGGTCACCGAAGCCCGGGGCCTTGACGGCGACGGACTTGAAGGTGCCGCGGATCTTGTTGACGACCAGGGTGGAGAGCGCCTCGCCCTCGACGTCCTCGGCGATGATCAGCAGCGGCTTGCCGGACTGCATGACCTTCTCCAGCAGCGGGAGGAGGTCCTTCACCGAGGAGATCTTGGAGTTGACGATCAGGATGTACGGGTCGTCGAGCGTCGCCTCCATCCGCTCCAGGTCGGTGGCGAAGTAGGCGGAGATGAAGCCCTTGTCGAAGCGCATGCCCTCGGTGAGCTCAAGCTCAAGACCGAAGGTCTGCGACTCCTCGACGGTGATGACGCCTTCCTTGCCGACCTTGTCCATGGCCTCGGCGATCAGCTCGCCGATCTGGGTGTCAGCGGCGGAGATGGAGGCGGTGGAAGCGATCTGCTCCTTGGTCTCCACGTCCTTGGCCTGCTCCAGCAGGGCGGCGGAGACGGCCTCGACGGCCTTCTCGATGCCGCGCTTGAGGGCCATCGGGTTGGCGCCGGCGGCAACGTTGCGCAGGCCTTCCCGGACCAGGGCCTGGGCGAGCACGGTCGCGGTGGTCGTACCGTCGCCGGCGACGTCGTCCGTCTTCTTGGCGACTTCCTTGACCAGCTCGGCGCCGATCTTCTCGTACGGGTCCTCGAGCTCGATCTCCTTGGCGATGGAGACACCATCGTTGGTGATCGTGGGGGCGCCCCACTTCTTTTCGAGGACGACGTTCCGGCCCTTCGGGCCGAGGGTGACCTTGACGGCGTCGGCGAGCTGGTTCATACCGCGCTCGAGTCCGCGCCGCGCCTCCTCGTCGAACGCGATGATCTTAGCCATTGTGAAGTGTCCTCCGCGGACTGGGGGTTCCCCCACCGAGGCAGGGGGCGGTGGATCGGACCGCGTAGGCGCCCGCGACGGACGGCCAGCCGGCCGCCGGTTCCTTCCCGGCGCCCGAGCGGGCCTCACCGACCCGGTCCAAGTTGTCACTCTCACTAGGAGAGTGCTAACCAATGATTAGCACTCCGACCGTGAGAGTGCAAGCAGACCCCCACCCCCGAGCGGCGTCAGGACCGGGCACCCGGCGGCGGGCGGCGGGCGCCCGCGGACGCGCGAAGGGCCCGCACCGGACGCGCGAAGGGCCCGCACCATGAGCCGGTGCGGGCCCTTCGGCCTGAGAGAAACGCCGCGTCGATGGTCGAACGCGCCGGGATGTCAGCCTGCCAGCCGGACCATGTCCGCCTGCGGCCCCTTCTGACCCTGCGAGATCTCGAACTCGACTCGCTGGCCTTCTTCGAGGGTGCGGTAGCCGTCCATCTGGATCGCGCTGTAGTGGACGAAGACATCCGCACCACCGTCGACCGCGATGAAGCCGTAGCCCTTCTCCGCGTTGAACCACTTGACGGTGCCCTGAGCCATTCCCAACTCCCCTATTACTGGCCCTATCGCGGCCCCGCACTCCGCGGGCCCGGGTCAGACCTCACCCACCGGAGCGACCCTTACCGTGGACAGGAGGGAGCTCTGGGAGGCGTGCGCCGGAACGCGTCGACCGCGGCTGAATGTATCTGTCCGGATGCCCACTGCAACAGGTCAATTGGACGAGAATTCTGGGTCTGACTCATCGGAAATAACCCAGGAAAAAACGATAATGCGGGGCATCTCGGACCGGACACATCGGGCGATCCGGGAGAATTCGCGTGTGAATTTGGCGATAAATCGCCGCACCACCCAGGACTGGCGACTCACTTGCCCCCCGCAACAGTACAGCCCTTCAACTACCGCCCCGCACCGCCCCCGCCGGGCCCGGACAGCGAAGAGCCCCGCCCACCACGAGGGGTGAGCGGGGCCGCAGAACCCACGGAAAACCGCGGATCAAAACAACAGCGGACAGTCCGCGGTTTCAGCCACCCGCCACCGCGGGAATGATCGAGACACTCGCGCCGTCCGGCACCACCGTCTCCAGCCCCGACGAGAAACGCACATCGTCGTCGTTCACATAAACGTTCACGAAACGCCGCAGCTTTCCCGCGTCGTCGAGAACCCGCGCCGAAATACCGGCGTGATTCTTCTCCAGCGACGTGATGACCTCGGCCAGCGTCGCGCCCTCGGCCGGCACCTCGGCCTGGCCGCCGGTGTAGGTACGGAGAATGGTCGGGATTCGAACAGAAGCAGTCATGCGAGGCCAGCCTCTCGGAACGCGGCAAGGGTCGGGCGGATGATCGCGGTCGGTCCGGTGGTGGGCGCGACCGCGTCCAGGGTCTTCAGGCCGTCGCCGGTGTTGAGCACGACGGTCTCGGCGGCCGGGTCGAGCTGCCCGGTCTCGATCAGCTTCTGCAGCACACCCACGGTCACCCCGCCGGCCGTCTCCCCGAAGATCCCCTCGGTCCGCGCCAGCAGCTTGATCGCGTCGACCACCTGCTCGTCGTTCACATCCTCGACCGCCCCGCCGGTACGGCGGGTGATGTCCAGGACGTACGGGCCGTCCGCCGGGTTGCCGATCGCCAGCGACTTGGCGATGGTGTCCGGCTTCACCGGCCGCACCACGTCGACACCGGCTTTGTAGGCCGCGGACACCGGGGAACAGCCCTCCGCCTGGGCGCCGTAGATCTTGTACGGCTTCTCCTCGACCAGGCCGAGCTTGATCAGCTCCTGCAGACCCTTGTCGATCTTGGTGAGCTGGGAGCCGGAGGCGATCGGGATGACCAGGTTGTCCGGCAGGCGCCAGCCGAGCTGCTCGGCGATCTCGTAGGCGAGCGTCTTGGAGCCCTCGCCGTAGTAGGGGCGGAGGTTCACATTGACGAAGCCCCAGCCCTCGCCGATCGGGTCGCCGATCAACTCCGAGCAGAAGCGGTTGACCTCGTCGTACGAGCCCTCGATACCGACCAGTTGGCCGCCGTAGACCGCGGCCATGACGACCTTGCCGGCCTCCAGGTCGTGCGGGATGAAGACGCAGCTGCGCAGGCCCGCGCGGGCCGCGGCGGCGCCCACCGCACCGGCCAGATTGCCGGTGGAGGAGCAGGACAGGGTGGTGAGTCCGAAGGTGCGGGCGGCTTCCAGGGCGATGGCGACGACGCGGTCCTTGAAGGAGTGCGTCGGGTTGCCGGAGTCGTCCTTGACGTACAGGCCGCCGGTGATGCCCAGTTCACGGGCGAGGTTGTCGGCCTTGACGAGCTTCGTCCAGCCGGGGTTGAGATTGGGGTGCTCCGCCACATCGGCGGCCACCGGCAGCAGCGGCGCGTACCGCCAGATGCTGGTCGGGCCGGCCTCGATCCGCCGGCGCAGGCCCTCCGGGTCGCCGACCGGGAGGTCGTAGGCCACTTCGAGGGGGCCGAAACACTCCTCGCAGGCGAACACCGGGCTCAGCGGGAAGCGGGCTCCGCACTCCCGGCAGGACAGCGCGGCGGCGGGTCCGAAGGGGGCGGGGCTGGAGGTGTCGTGGGAGGCGGCGATGGTCTGCACAGCCATGATGGCGAGGCCCTTTCTCCTCATCTTCCTTGTGACGTACGTCGCCACAAGACGGAATTGGCACCTTCCCCACCGTGTGACCTCGCGGTCGGCGGGAGGGTTGCCGGGGCTTCAACGGGCCGTTCCCTCTGCCCCTCTGGATGAGCGCTATTCACTTGTCGTTCAGTTGTCGGCACGGGCACCCGGCATGCGGTCACCCTGCGCGTTGTTCAAGACTGTAACCGACAAAGGCAGCGGTTGAGAGAGTCGTCCGCACCGCGAGATGGATCACAAGGGGTCCCACAGTGCTCGATGAGGTGGAGGGCTGGCTGGCCCGCCGGTCGTGGTCGGCGGCCGACCGGCCGCTGGAGCAGCTGCTCGCGGCGAAGCGGGCGGCGGGCGACCGCGGCACGGTCAGCGTGGTGCTGCCGGCGCTCGACGAGGAGGCCACCGTCGGCGGGATCGTCGGTGCGATCCGCCGTGACCTGATGGCGCCCGCGGCACCGCTGGTGGACGAGCTGATCGTGATCGACTCGGGTTCCCGCGACGGTACGGCCCGGGTCGCGGCGGCGGCCGGGGCGCGGGTGGTGCTGCGGGACACGATCCTGCCGCGGCTGCCGGCGGTGCCCGGCAAGGGCGACGTGCTGTGGCGGTCGCTGCTGGTGGCCCGTGGCGAGATCGTCTGCTTCGTGGACGCGGACCTGCGTGAATTCGACTCACGGTTCGTCTCCGGCATCGTCGGCCCGCTGCTCACCGAGCCGGCCGTGCAGCTGGTCAAGGCGATGTACGAGCGTCCGCTGGAGACCGGCGGCGAGACGCTGCCGGCCGGCGGCGGCCGGGTCACCGAGCTGGTCGCCCGCCCGCTGCTGAACCTGCACTGGCCGCGGCTGGCCGGCTTCGTCCAGCCGCTGGGCGGGGAGTACGCGGCGCGGCGCTCGCTGCTGGAACGGCTGCCGTTCCCGGTGGGCTACGGGGTGGAGCTGGGCATGCTGATCGACGCGCTGGGCCTGGTCGGCCTGGACGCGCTCGCCCAGGTGGACGTCGGCGTACGGCACCACCGGCATCAGGACACGGCGGCGCTGGGCCGGATGGCGGCGGCGATCTACCGCACGGCGCAGCTCCGCCTCTCCCGCGGCCCCCTGGTCCGCCCCCGCCTCACCCAGTTCACCCGCTCCCCCGACGGCTTCACCCCCCACACCCACCCCGTCGACACGGAAGAGCGACCTCCGATGGGGTCCATCCGCGAATACGTGGCCCTGCGGGCCGCCTGACCCCGATCCCCCCTCCGGGGGGCGGCGGACGTCGTGCCCCCCACGGCCCGATCCGGACCACCCGCCGGTCGACGGCTGAGCGCGCAGTTCCCCGCGCCCCCAAGAAGGACGGCGGAGGACGTGCCCCGAAGGGGCGCGAGGAACTGCGCAGCCAGCCACGACGGCGCCGCAGACGACCCGCACGCCCAGCCCCAAGGCCGGATCCGGACCACCCGCCGGTGGACGGCTGAGCGCGCAGTTCCCCGCGCCCCCAAGAAGGACGGCGGAGGACGTGCCCCGAAGGGGCGCGAGGAACTGCGCGACCAGCGACGATGGCGCCGCAGACGACCCGGTTGCCGCCGGGCGGAAGGGCAACGGCGCAGGCGGGGTCACGTTTGAGGCAAGGTCATCCTGGCTAGGCTCGCCGCATGGTCGCAACGCGTCACGCCGCCCCCATCCTGGTCGCCTCCAACCGCGGCCCCGTCTCGTACACCCTCACCGAGAACGGCGAGCTGACCAGCAGACGCGGCGGCGGCGGCCTCGTATCGGGGCTCAGCGCGATCGGCCCGGACGCGGGCGCCGTATGGGTCTGCGCGGCCCTGTCCGACGGCGACCGGGCCGCCGTGAGCCGCGGCGTCGCCGAAGACGGCTCCCGCATGATCGCGGTCGACCCACCCGTCTTCGAGGCCGCCTACAACGGCATCGCCAACTCCGTGCTGTGGTTCGTGCACCACATGCTCTACCAGACCCCGCTGGAGCCGGTCTTCGACGAGGACTTCCGCACGCAGTGGGACGCCTACCGCGCCTACAACGCCGCCTTCGCCGACGCCCTGGCCGAGGAGGCCGCCGAGGGCGCCGCCGTACTCGTGCAGGACTACCACCTCTCCCTGGTCCCGGCGATGCTCCGCGCCCGCCGCCCCGACCTGCGGGTCGGCCACTTCTCACACACCCCCTGGGCACCGCCGGACTACTTCCGGCTGCTGCCGGACGACATCGCGGAGGAACTGCTCGCCGGCATCCTCGGCGCCGACCGGGCCGCCTTCCTGACCCGCCGCTGGGCGGACGCCTTCGCCGCGGCCTGCGTCGCCGTGCTGGGCGCCACGCTCTCCCCCGACGGCCTCGAAGTGACCTGGCGGGGCCGTACCACCCGGCTCGGCGTCCACGGCCTGGGCGCCGACGGGGACTTTCTGCGGGAGCGGGCCGGGCGCCCCGACGTGGCCGCCCAGATGGAAGGGCTGCGCGCCGAGACCGGCGCCGACCGCAAGCTGATCGTCCGGGTGGACCGTACCGAGCTCTCCAAGAACATCGTCCGCGGCCTCCTCGCGTACCGGCAGCTCCTGGCCGAGCACCCCGAGTGGCGGGAGCGCGTCGTCCATGTCGCCTTCGCGTACCCCTCCCGGCAGGACCTGGAGATCTACCGCGACTACACCGCCGAGGTCTCCCGGGTGGCCACCGAGATCAACGCGGAGTTCGGCACGCTGAGCTGGACCCCGGTGCTGCTGAAGGTCGACGACGACTTCCCGCGCTCGCTGGCCGCGTACCGCCTCGCCGACGTCGCCCTGGTCAACCCGATCCGCGACGGCATGAACCTGGTCGCCAAGGAGGTCCCGGTCGTCTCCGACAACGGCGTCGCCCTGGTCCTGTCCCGCGAGGCGGGCGCCTTCGCCGAACTCGCCGACGACGCGATCACCGTCAACCCGTACGACATCCGGGCCACCGCCGCGGCGCTGCTGGAAGGGCTCACCCTCGCACCCGAGGAGCGCGCCGACCGCACCAAACGCCTCGCGGAGGCCGCGACCGCCCTCCCCCCCTCGAAGTGGTTCCTCGACCAGCTCGAAGCCCTGCGCGGCTGACCGCCCGGCGGGGGCTCGGTGCGGAGGTCAGGACAGGGCGTCGGCCAGGGCGTTGAGGACCGCGACGACGCCCTCGGGGCCCGGGACGGTGAGGTCGGCGCGGGTGAGGAGTTCCTTCGGGGATTCCGCGCCGGTGGCCGCGGCGGCCACCAGGAGACCGGGCAGACCCCGTTCGCGCAGGGCGCCCACCGCGTCGAAGGCCGCGATGTCGCCGAGGTCGTCGCCGGCGTAGAGGACGGAGCCCGCGTTCGTCTCACCGAGGTACGCGGCCAGCGCGACGCCCTTGTCCACGCCGGGGGGACGCAGTTCGAGGACGTAGCGGCCCGGTTCGACCATCAGGCCGTGCCGTTCGGCCAGTTCGGCGAGCGGCGCGCGCAGCGCCTCGAAGGCGGCGTCCGGGTCCTCGGTCCTGCGGGTGTGCACCGCGACCGCCCGGCCGCCCTTGTCCTCGATCCAGGTGCCCTGCCACGCGCCGATCCGGTCGAGGAACCCGGGGAGCTCGGCGCGGACCGCGGTGACCCCGGGGTGCGCGCCGGGGGTGCGGACGTCGCTGGTGTGGGCGTCCCAGCGCTCCGCGCCGTAGTGGCCGAGGACCACCAGGTGGTCGAGGCCCGGTACGCCCGCGAAGCCGCCGTAGCGGACCGCGACGCCCGCCGGACGGCCGGTGACGACCACGACGGAAGCCAGGTGCGGGGCGAGCCGGGCCAGCGCGGGCACCGCGCCGGGGTGCGCCCGGGCCTGCTCGGGGTCGGGCACGATCGGCGCCAGGGTGCCGTCGAAGTCGAGGGCGACCACGGCGCGCTCGGGCCGCGCGAGCAGTGCCGCGAGGCCTTCCTTTCCCTCGGGCGTGTGGGGCGTGAGGATGTCGGCGGAGGCCATGCGGCTGACCCTACCCGGGCACGGCGGGCGCATGCCCGGCGTACGGACGCACACACCCCCGCCGGTATCCGGCCGGGCGGTCTCGGCGGCCGGCCGGCCCCGGGGCACCGGCGCCCCGCCGGGGCGGCCTCAGCGTTCGTCGCGCAGCCGGTCCCGCTCCCGGCGCAGCCGGTTCACCGTGCCGGGGGCGTACCGCACTGCCCGCGGGTCGTCCAGGAGCGCGTTCAGCAGCTGGAAGTACGCGGTCGGCGAGATGCCGAGGCGCTCGCGGACCGCCCGCTCCCGGGGGCCGGGACCGGTGAAGGTGCGGCCGGCGATGTCCAGCACCGCCCGGTCCCGCACTGACAGCTCAGCGGCTTGCGACGGCTCCACCGGCACCTCCGCCCCTCCAGCGCGCACTGCCCCGCCCCTCCCCCGGTCCCCCGGAAAGGACCCGGAAGAAGGAGGGGGACAACGAGCCTACGACGACGCCTTCGCCTTGTCGCTCGCCGCGTCGGCGGTCTCCGCGTCGATCTGGAGCTTCGACAGCACCGTCTTCGGGTCGGTGTGCATCGCCGATCCGATCAGCTTCTTCTCCTCGTCACTGACCGGCGCCCAGGAGGTCTTGTCGACCGGGTAGAAGATCGCGTCGGGCAGCAGGTCGAGGAACTTGACCATGTCCCTGTCCTTGGGATTGGTCCGCATCGCCTGCGAGGTGCTGGTGGTCACCGGCAGCAGACCGTACTCGTCGAGGAACTTCACCGAGTTCTGGTCCTGGTACACGTACTGGAGGAACTTGCCGTCCGCGTCCTTGTTGCCGTTCTGCTTGAACGCCATCATCCAGTCGGCGACGCCGAGCGTGTTCACGCTGGGGCCGCTCTCGCCGGGCAGCGGCACCACACCGACGTCGAGGTGCGCGGCCTTGGCCTGGCTGAAGAGCGTCGGGTGGCCCATCACCATGCCGGCCTTGCCGTCCAGGAAGTCGGTGAAGATCTCGGCGCGGTTGGTGGTGGCCGGGTCCTTCGCCTGGATCAGCTTCTGGTCCACCAGGTGCTGCTTGACCCAGGTGAGGGCCTCGATGTTGGACGTGGAGTCGAAGGTGTAGTTGCCGACCGAGTCGGTGTAGCCGCCGTCCGCGCCGAGCATCCACATCAGCGCCTCGGCCTGCGGCTCCTCGGGGCCGAGCGGCAGCCCGTAGGGCGCCGGCACCCCATTGGCCTTCAGCTTCTTGGCGTCCTGCTCGATGTCCGCCCACGTGGTGGGCGGGTTCTCGATGCCCGCGTCCTTGAAGAGCTTCTTGTTGTAGAAGAACATCCGGGAGCTGGAGACCCACGGTATGCCGTACTGCACCCGGTTCACCGAACCCGCGGTGACCATCGAGGGGATGAAGTCGGCCTGCTCGCTGATGGTGAAGAGGTCGTCGGCGCTGTAGAGCTGGTCGGCCGCCGCGTAGTTGGCGTAGGCGCCGATCTGCGCGATGTCGGGGGCCTTGCCCTCCTTGACCATCTTCGCGACCGTGTCGTCGACGACGTTCCAGCTGAGGACGTCCACCTGGACCTTGATGTGCGGGTTCTTCTGCTCGAAGTCGCTGACCAGGTCGTCCCAGTACGTCTTGGAGCTGTTGCCCGTCTTGGGGTCACCGTAGTCGGCGGCGACCATGTGCAAAGTGACGTCCCCGCTCAGCGGGTTGCTCCCGCCGCACGCACTCAGTGTGGTCATTGCCATGACGGACGTGACGCCAACTGCCGCCAGCCCGAGAAGTCGCCGCTGCACCGTTCCTACCGCCCTTTGAAGTACCTGGCGTACTGCCTACCGGAAGCACCTACGGAAGCGTCGAGTCTTCCCCACATCTTTAGCCAAGGTCTACACCATGAGTGATATCGCTTCCGCATCGGGCCGGGGTTGGGGGCCGTTCGGGTGCGGTGTCCGGGGTGGCGTCGATCTTCACAGCGGAGTGGACTAGACCTTTTGCGGGGTCAACCGCGAGACTGTTCCCGTGAGACATGTCATCGCCATCGATGTGGGCGGCACCGGGATGAAGGCCGCCCTGGTCGCCGCGGACGGCACGCTGCTGTACGAGGCGCGCCGCCCCACCGGCCGGGAACGCGGACCCGACGCGGTGGTCACCGCCATCCTCGACTTCGCCGGAGAACTGCGCGACCACGGCCTGGCGGCACACGGCGAAACCGCCGTCGCGGCCGGCCTGGCGGTCCCCGGCATCGTCGACGAGGCCAACGGGATCGCTGTCTACGCCGCCAATCTGTACTGGAAGGACGTCCCGCTGCGGGCGTTGCTCTCCGAGCGGCTCGGCGGCGTCCCGGTGGCGCTGGGGCACGACGTACGGGCCGGCGGCCTCGCCGAGGGCCGGATCGGCGCGGGCAACGGCGCCGACCGCTTCCTGTTCATCCCGCTGGGCACCGGCATCGCCGGCGCCATCGGCATCGACGGCCGGATCGAGGCGGGCGCGCACGGCTACGCGGGCGAGATCGGGCACATCGTGGTCCGGCCCGGCGGCCGGGAGTGCGGCTGCGGTCAGCGCGGCTGCCTGGAGGCGTACGCGTCGGCCGCCGCGGTCGCCCGCAGCTGGGCGGCGGCGTGCGGCGATCCGGCGGCGGACGCGGCGGACTGCGCGCGTGCCGTCGCGGCCGGCGACCCGAAGGCCCTGGCCGTGTGGGGCGAGGCGATCGACGCGCTCGCCGACGGCCTGGTCACCGGTCTCACCCTGCTCGACCCCCGGGTGCTCATCATCGGCGGCGGGCTCGCCGAGGCGGGGGACGTCCTCTTCGGGCCGCTGCGGGCGGCCGTCGAGGCGCGCATCACCTTCCAGAAGCTCCCTCTTCTCGTCCCCGCCGCGCTGGGGGACACCGCAGGATGCCTGGGCGCCGGCCTGCTCGCCTGGGATCTGATCTCCGTGGAGGTAACCGCCTGATGGCCCCGGTATCAACAACGCAGCGCACGGTGCTGGCTGGTGCCCGTGTGGTGCTGCCGTCCGGTGTGGTGGAGGACGCCCGGCTCACCGTCGACGGCGGCTCGATCGCCGCCAACGAGGCGGCCGAGCAGACCACCCTGGACCTCGCCGGGCAGGGGTACACGATCGTCCCCGGCTTCGTGGACATCCACAATCACGGTGGCGGCGGCGCGTCCTTCAGCTCCGGCACCGCCGAGGACATCCTCACCGCGGTCCGCACCCACCGCGAGCACGGCACCACCACGCTGGTGGCCTCCACGGTCACCAACGAACTCGGCCTGCTCGCCCGGCAGGCCGGCCTGCTCGCCGAGATCGTCGAGCAGGGCGACCTCGCGGGGATCCACTACGAGGGCCCGTACATCTCGCCGTGCCGCAAGGGCGCCCACGACGAGGGCCTGCTGCGCCACCCCGACCCGGCGGAGATCCGCAAACTGGTCGAGGCCGGGCGCGGCGCGGTGAGGATGGTCACGCTGGCCACCGAACTGCCCGGTGGCATCGCGTCGGTACGGCTGCTGGCGGAACTCGGCGTGATCGCCGCGATCGGGCACACCGACGCGGACTATGACCAGACCCGTGAGGCGATCGACGCGGGCGCGACCGTGGCGACCCACCTCTTCAACGCGATGCCGCCGCTGCAGCACCGGCAGCCGGGGCCGATCGCGGCGCTGCTGGAGGACGAGCGGGTCACCGTCGAACTCGTCAACGACGGCACGCATCTGCACCCGGCGGTCCTCGAACTCGCCTTCGGCAGCGCGGGCGCGGGACGGGTCGCCTTCATCACCGACGCGATGGACGCGGCCGGCTTCGGCGACGGCATGTACCAACTCGGCCCGATGCAGGTCGAGGTGCTGGGCGGGGTGGCCCGGCTGGTCGAGGGCGGCTCGATCGCCGGGTCGACGCTGACGCTGGACACCGCGTTCAAGCGGGCGGTGACGCTGGACGGGCTGTCGCTGCCGGACGCGGTACGGGCCATCTCCACCAACCCGGCGCGGCTGCTCGGCCTCGGCGACCGGATCGGCACGCTGGAGCCCGGCAAGGACGCGGACCTCGTGGTGCTGGACGACTCCTACGACGTGGTGGGCGTCATGCGCAAGGGCGACTGGCTCCTCCGCCCCTCCTGACGCCCCCGGGGGCCCTGACGGGCGTTGGGGGCCGTTGGCGACCTGCCGGGCTGGCCAGCGGGCGTCAGGGGCCCCGTTGGGGCCTTCCGCGGTCTGGGGGCAGGCCCGGGGCCTGCGGGCGGGGTGACGGGCGCTCAGGCGCCCCCCGGTGCTGGGCCCGTGAGGGCCACCCGGCTCTGGGCGGGGGGCGCTCCGTTTGTCATCATCGACGGGTGATCATCACCGTCACGCTGAACACCGCGCTCGATGTGACCTACCGGGTCGCCGCGCTGCGCCCGCACACCACGCACCGGGTCCTCGCCACCGAGGAACGGCCCGGCGGCAAGGGCGTCAACGTCGCCCGGGTGCTGGCCGCGCTCGGGCACCGCACGGTCGTCACCGGGTTCGCCGGCGGCCCCTGCGGTGCGGAACTGCGCCGCCTGCTGGCCGCCGCCGCGCCCGCCGGACTGCTCACCGACGCCCTGGTGCCGACCGCCGGCGCGACCCGGCGCACCGTCGGCGTGGTCGACGAGGCCACCGGCGACACCACGATGTTCAACGAGCCGGGCCCGACCGTCGCCCCTGCCGAGTGGACGGCCTTCCTCGGGGTCTACCGGGAACTGCTGGCGGACCCCGCGGCGACCGCGGTCGCGCTGTGCGGCAGCCTGCCGCCGGGACTGCCGGTGGGTGCCTACGCCGAGCTGGTACGGGAGGCCCGCGCGGCCGGCGTGTTCGTGGTGCTGGACACCAGCGGGGAGCCGCTGCGGCGCGGCCTGGCCGCACGGCCCGACCTGATCAAGCCGAACGCCGACGAGCTGACCGGCCTCACCGGCTTCTCCGAACCCGCCAGGGCGGCCCGGCACGCCCGGCGGCGCGGGGCGCGGGCGGTGGCGGCCTCGCTGGGCGCCGACGGCATGCTGGCGGTCACCGAAGAAGGCGACTGGCAGGCAAGGCCGCCCGGCAGGCTCTCCGGCAACCCGACCGGGGCCGGGGACTCCGCGGTGGCCGGCCTGCTCTCCGGGCTCGCCGAGGGACTGCCGTGGCCGGGCCGGCTGGCCCGGGCGGTCGCCCTGTCGGCGGCGACGGTGCTGGCCCCGGCCGCCGGGGAGTTCGACCCGGCGGCCTACGCGGCGGCGCTGGAGCGGGTGGAGGTCGTGCCGGCGGCCGGCTGAGCCGACCGCGCGGCTACTTCTTGACCTGCCCCTGCTTCAGCCACACCTGGTCGAGGTTGACCCCGCAGTTGGTGTTCGGCATGCAGGTGAGCGTCAGAACGTTGGCGCCCTTGTTCAGGTCCACCCACTGGTAGGTGTTGTTGTCCCACGCCTTCGCCCAGTCGGTGGCGTTGCTGTAGTTCGGCAGGTCCACCGGCGAGGTGCGGGGCTTGCCGTTGATGCCGAGGGTGAGGTCCGCGGTCTTCCCGGCGTTGCCGTAGTTGATGAAGAACGTGTACTTGCCGTCCTCCGGCACCGTCACCGTCCACGCCACCGAGGCGCCCGGCGCCCCCATGCCGTCCACATAGGTGCCGGCGGCCGACCCGGGCCACTGGGTGCTCTGCTTCGCGCCGCCGGTCAGCGCCAGCGATGACGCGTCGACCTTCTTCGAGTCGAACGGCGTCGGGGTCGCGGACGGCGTCGGCTCGGTGCTGGGCGCGGCGGAAGTGACCGGGGCGGTGGCGGCGCCCTTGCCCGCGTCCTGCTTCTTGTCGTCGCCGGAGCCGTTGGTCATCGCGAAGGCGATGCCGATGGCGACGGCGGCGACCACCGCGACCGCGCCGATCAGCAGCCCCTTGCGGTTCGGGGTGTCCGGGCCGCCCTGGCCCCCGCGGTGGCCGCCGGGGGACGGCGGCTCGTACGAGGGCGGCTGCGGGGCGCCGTACTGCGGCGCCTGCTGGCCCTGGTCGTAGCCGTAGCCCTGCTGGTCCTGCTGCGGGTAGCCGTAACCGGGCGCCTGGCCCTGCTGCGGCGGATAGCCGTAGCCGCCCTGCCCCTGCGGTGCCTGCTGCGGGGCACGGCGCTCGCCGACCCGCTGCACGCTGTTGTACGAGGTGCGGGGCATCCGCGGCTGCGACGGGTCGGGCTCGGGCTGATCCATGCCCTCGGACCGGTAGAGATACCCGAACGGGTCGTCGTTCTCCGGGGTGCCGTCGTGTCCGGCCGTCATGAGGTGTCCACTCCCTACGTACTTCAGATGCCGAAACCCTACCGGCCCCAGATGTGCCACTGCTCAAACCTTCGACGCACCAGCAGGTCAGGAAGGTTCCCTGTGACCGGTCACACCTCGCGGGACACGTACGGTTAAGTCTGTGGACGAGGAGTGGCTGCCCTGGCGACAGGCGATGGACAGGGCGCTGTACGGTCCCGGCGGTTTCTTCGTCCGTGAGCGGCCGGCCGACCACTTCCGTACCTCCGTGCACGCCTCCCCGCTCTTCGCCCAGGCCGTCGCCGCCTTGCTGTGCCGGGTCGACGCGGCCCTGGGGCACCCCGCCGACCTGGCCTTCGTCGACATGGCGGCGGGCCGCGGGGAACTCGGCGTGGCCCTGCTCGACCGCCTTCCGGCGCCGGTCGCGGCCAGGCTGACCGTGCACGCGGTGGAACGCGCGCCCCGCCCCCCGGATCTGGACCCGCGGATCAGCTGGACCGGGAAGCCGCCGGCCGCGGTGCGCGGCCTGCTCTTCGCCAACGAATGGCTGGACAACGTCCCCGTGACGGTGGTGGAACGGGACGCGTCCGGTACGGCCCGGCAGGTGGACGTACGGCCGGCCGACGGGGCGGAGCGGCTGGGGGAGCCGGTGACGGGGGCCGCGGCGCGGTGGCTGCGGCGGTGGTGGCCGCTCGCGGCGGCCGGGGACCGCGCGGAGGTGGGGCTGGAACGGGACCGGGCCTGGGAGGACGCGGTGGGGACGCTGGCCGCGGGGCTGGCGGTGGCGGTGGACTACGGGCATGTGCGGGCGGCCCGCCCGCCCTACGGCACGCTGACCGGCTACCGGGAGGGCCGCCAGGTGCCGCCGGTGCCGGACGGTGCCTGTGACCTCACCGCGCACGTGGCCATGGACGCGCTCCGGGGCACCCTGACGACCCAGCGGGACGCCCTGCGGGCCCTCGGGGTGACCGGGAGCCGGCCGCCGCTGTCCCTGGCGGCCACCGATCCGGCCGGTTACGTACGGGCGCTGGCCGCCGCCACGGAGGCCGCCGAGCTCACCGCGCCCGGCGGCCTCGGCGACTTCCTCTGGCTGAGTACCCCCGCGTCTCCGGAGTGCGCCCACCTGCTCTGAGCGGGGCGGGGGCACGGCGGGTACACGAAAATTCCGCCGGCCCCGGCGGGGTCGGGCCCGCCAGCCCCCGGCGGTGCGGAAACACCGCAGGGCGGCGGCGCCGGCAGCGCTACGGCGGGCGAGGCAGGTCAGCCGGCCGGCGCCCGGCGGTGCGGAAACAGCCCGGCCAGCGCCCGGCGGCGCGGCGGGTCAGCCGGTCAGTACCCGGCGTTCCAGATCGGGGTCGAGCCCCACCGGCGGGCGGTCGGCGCGCTGCGGGGCCTGGCCGCCGATGCCGAGCAGCCACGTCCAGGTGTCCCGCACGGTCTCCGCGACCGGGCGGCACCGCAGGCCCGCACGGTACGCCTTGCCGACGTCGCCGCGGTGCATCGCGTCGTGGTCCTCCCCCGGCGGCAGCCAGACCGGCAGCTGCGTCCACGGCTCGATGCCGGCCGCCTCGATCACCTCGGGCGCCGTCCAGCGCAGCCGGGCGTCCGAGCCGGTGACCCGTACGCACTCGGCCAGCAGCTCGCCCATCGTGGTGTGCCCGGACGCGCTGATCACGTTGTACGGGCCGCCCAGCCCGCCGGCCAGCGCGTCCAGCGTCCAGACCGCGAGGTCGCGGGCGTCCACGTACTGCAGCGGAAGGTCCCTTGGCCCGGGGGCGAGGACGTCACCGCCCCGGGCGATCCGGTTCAGCCACCAGGGCAGCCGGCCGACGTTCTCGTACGGGCCGAGGATCAGCCCGGCCCGCACCAGCAGCGCGCGCTCGCCGAACGCCTCGACCGCGGCCAGCTCGCCGCCGCGCTTGACCGCGGCGTAGTCGGCGTAGTCGGCGTCCCCGCCCTCGACGACGGGGGCGTCCTCGCCGGAGCCGGCCGCCGACGGATAGACGTACACCGAGCGGCTGGAGACGTACCCGTAGCCGCCGGCCCGCTCCCGCAGGAGGCGGGCGGCAGCCCGCACCGCGCCGGGCTTCCCCGACCAGGTGTCCACCACGGCGTCCCACCGCCCCCGCGCCAGCGCCGCCAGGTCCCCCTCGCGCTCCCCGGCCAGCGCGGTCACCCCCGCCGGCGCCGGATGCCGTCCCCGGTTGAAGACGGTCACCGCCCACCCCCGCCCGAGCGCCTCCTCCACCACGGCCCGCCCGACGAACTCCGTCCCGCCCAGTACCAGGATCTCCATACGCGCCACCCTGCCCGCCCCGCCGCCCACCGGGAACCCCTGCTCGCCCTCAGCGGATTCCGCCCGCAGCGGACCTGAGAGGATGAGCGCATGACGGAGACCACGATCGGGGTGGGCGGGGCGGCCGAGAGCACCGACATGGTGCTGAACATCGGGCCGCAGCACCCTTCGACGCACGGCGTGCTGCGGCTGCGGCTGGTGCTGGACGGGGAGCGGATCCAGCAGGCCGAGCCGATCGTCGGCTATATGCACCGGGGTGCGGAGAAGCTCTTCGAGGCCCGCGACTACCGGCAGATCGTGATGCTCGCCAACCGGCACGACTGGCTGTCGGCGTTCTCCAACGAGCTGGGCGTGGTGATGGCCGTCGAGCGGATGCTCGGCATGGAGGTGCCGGAGCGCGCGGTGTGGACCCGCACCCTGCTCGCCGAGCTGAACCGGGTGCTGAACCACCTGATGTTCCTCGGCTCGTACCCGCTGGAGCTCGGCGGGATCACCCCGATCTTCTACGCGTTCACCGAACGCGAGGAGCTGCAGCGGGTGATGGAGGAGATCTCCGGCGGCCGTATGCACTACATGTTCAACCGGGTCGGCGGCCTCAAGGAGGACCTCCCGGCCGGCTGGCTCGGCCGGGCCCGGCAGGCGGTGGCGGGGATCCGTTCCCGGATGGACCGCTTCGACGACCTGGTGCTGGGCAACGAGATCTTCCGCGCCCGCACCCGCGACGTCGGCGTGCTCAGCCGCGCGGACGTGCACGCGTACGGGGTGAGCGGCCCGATCGCCCGGGGCAGCGGCGTCGACTTCGACCTGCGGCGCGACGAGCCGTACCTGGCGTACGGGCAGTTGCAGGAGACCCTGCGGGTGGTGACCAGGACCGAGGGCGACTGCCTGGCCCGCTTCGAGGTGCTGCTCGGCCAGACGCACAACGCGCTGGACCTCGCGGACGCCTGCCTGGACCGGCTGGCCGGGCTGCCGCCGGGGCCGATCAACCAGCGGCTGCCGAAGGTGCTCAAGGCACCGGAGGGCCACACCTACGCGTGGACCGAGAACCCGCTCGGCCTCAACGGCTACTACCTGGTCTCCAAGGGCGAGAAGACGCCCTACCGGCTCAAGCTCCGCTCGGCGTCCTTCAACAACATCCAGGCGCTGGCCGTACTGCTGCCGGGCCAGCTGGTCGCCGACATGGTGGCGATCCTGGGGTCGATGTTCTTCGTGGTGGGAGACGTCGACAAATAGGGCCAAGTAGCGCCAAGTAAGGCCAAGCAGGGCCAAGTAGCGCCGAGCAGGCCGCCCGGAGCCGGGCGAGCGTCCTCCGGCCGCTCAGCGACAAGCCGGGCGGCCGGGCGGCGGCAAGCCGTCGCCGGTCAGCGACGGCCGCCTGCCACCGGGTGGCGGCCCGTCACGCCTGGGCGCGCAGCTCCGACATGTCGAGCTGTTCCGTCTCGTCGTGGGCCGTGAGGTCGATGACCTCGGACGCGGCCGGCTCGTCGGAGGCCTGCGCGTGCTCGTCCTCCGGCTCACCCGCCCCGCCGGGCTTCTGCGTACCGAAGAAGTCGAACCCGCCGATCGCCCGGTGGGCCGGCACTCCGCCGGACCGCGGCTGGGCGTACGGGAGTACGGCGGCGGCCACCGCGGGCACCAGCTTGTGCTCACGGACCGGCAGCCCGGCCGGCGAGGTCACCGGCACGTTGCCGTCCTCGGCCGCCGCGTGCTTGCCCTGCGGCTCGTCGGCCGCCGCCACGTCCCGGCGCCGCGCCTCCTCGACGGTGGCCTGCGCCTGCTGCTGCGCGCCGTTGCGGGCTAGGTTCTGCAGCGCCTGCTGGGCCTTGAGGAAGGCCGCCGGGCCGATCGGCGACGGGCCGGCGGTGAGGGCCGGCCCACTGCCGCCGCTCTTGACCTGCAGCCGGCGGCGGGCCTCCAGCGCCCGGGCCCGCTCGCTCTCCGCGGTCGCGTACCGCCGCAGCAGGTCGGCGTGTTCGGTCCGCAGCCGGGCGAGTTCGCCCCGCTTGGAGCGGAGCTTCTTCTCCAGCCGGCCGCGCAGCTCGCGCGACTCCTCCAGGTCGGTCTCCAGTTCGGCGACCCGTTCGTCGGCCCGCCACTCGTCCCGTTCGCGGAGCGTCTCCAGTTCGGCGACCCGGCGGCCCGCGGCCCGGTCCCAGCTGCGGGACAGGCCCGCGCCGGCGCACGCGCACAGCGCGGTGACGCCGGTGATCACGCGCAACGCGGTGGTATCACCGGCGAAGAGCGAGGCTGCGGCGAGTGCAATCGCGCAGCCCGCCACGGTGAGCGGCGGCAGTATCCGGTGCAGCGGCTGCGAATGGCGGTGACGTCCACGGGGCATGGCCAGAAATTTAGCGTGCGCGGCCGGTTCGTGGGGCAGCGGGGGGCCGGAATTTTCGCGGGGCTTTGCCCCGCCGATTCCGCACGGCCGCCGGGAAGGGCGTTCACCGGGACCGGTTGCGTTCGCACCGGTCCGGGGAAATGCCCTCCGCGGCGGCCCGCGCGGCTTGTTACCCGGCGGTCGCTACCGGGTCACTACCGGCACTACCGGGTCACTACTGGGTCAGTCCTTTCGACTTCAGGTAGTCCGCGGCCACGTCGGCCGGCTTCTGCCGCTCGCCGTCCACCTTCTCGTTGAGGGAGGTGAGATCGGCCGTGGTGAGGACCGCGGTCAGCTTGTTGAGCGCGTCGGCCACGGCCGGGTCACCGGCGTCCTTGGCATTGACCACCGGCAGCAGGTTGTCCGCGTTCTGCAGGTGCTTGTCGTCGGTGAGCAGCACCAGGTTGTACTGGTCGAGCGTGGCGTCGGTGGTGGTGGTCAGCACCAGTTGGTCGGTGCCGTCCTTGACCGCCTGCTTGGACTGCGGAGTTCCGACGCCCTTCGGGTCGATTCCGGTGATGTCGATGCCGTACTTCGACTTCAGACCGGGTGAGCAGAAGGGGCGGTCGGGGCATTCGTCGCCGGCCGCCAATTTGATCTTGAGACCGCTCGCGCCGAGATCGGAAAGGGTCTTCAGGTGGTGCTGGGCGGCGAAGTCCTTGGTGACCGCGAAGGCGTTCTGGTCGACCGCGTCTCCGGCCGGCAGCACCTTCAGTCCGCGCGGGGTGGCGAGCGTGGTCAGGGCGGCCACGGTGGCCTTCACATCGCCGGAGGCGACCGGCTTCTGGGCCGCCGCGGTGGCGCCGTTCGCCTTGGTGTTGAGGAACTCCGCGAGGGTGGCCGCGTATTCGGGCACCACATCGATCTGGCCCTTCTCCAGGGCCGGTTCGTAGAGCTCGCGGTTGGCCAGGGTCTGCACCTTGGTTTGGTAACCGGCGTCCGAGAGCACCTTGGCGTAGAGCTCGGCGAGCACCGCGCTCTCGGTGAAGCCGGCCGAGCCGACCACCAGGCTCCCCTTGCCGCCGCCACCGCTCGGGGCGGCGGCTGCCGACGAGGCGGAGTCGCCGGAGCCCTTCTTCTCCAGGCTGTCGCCTCCGCACCCGGCCACGCCCGTGAGCAGCAGGGCGGCGGCCACGGCCGTACCGGCGACGCGCACGCGTCCGTTCATGGATTCAGCACTCCTGACATTCCGGACAGTTCGGTAGCGCCGGGCCGATTGCGCCGGCGCATGGGGTCCAGCAGCTTCTGCAGGACCAGGAACACCCCTTCCACCAGCAGGGCGAGGGCGGCGACCAGCACCGCGCCCGCCACCACCTGTGCGGTGATCTGCCGGTTGAAGCCGGCGGTGATGATGCGGCCGAGGCCGCCGAAGCCCGCCATCGCGGCGAGTGTGGCGGTGGCCACGATCTGGACGGCGGCGGACCGGATGCCGGTCCAGATGAGCGGGAAGGCCAGCGGCAGTTCGATCCGGAAGAGCAGCTGGCGGTCGGTCATGCCCATCCCGCGGGCGGCCTCCACCACGTCCCGGTCGGCCTGGCGCATGCCGACATAGGCGTTGGTGATCAGCGGCGGCACGGCGAAAAGCACCAGCGCCACGATCACCGGCCAGTTGCTGCCGGAGCCGATCGCGATCAGCAGCAGGGTCAGCACGGCGAAGGTGGGGATGGCCCGGCCCACGTTGGAGATGTTGACCGCCAGCGCGCCACCCTTGCCGTAGTGGCCCAGCACGATGGCCACCGGCAGCCCGAGGACCAGGGCGATGCCGAGCGAGGCGCCGCTGAAGAAGAGGTGCTCGGCCAGCCGGTGCAGCACCCCGTCGGTGCCGGACCAGTTGGCGCCGGTGGTGAGCCAGTCCCAGGCTCCGCTGATCGCGTTCACGCCGCGGCCACCTTCTCCGCCTCGATCACGGCTTCCGGCCGCCGGATCTTGCGGCGGCGGTGCGTCCAGGGCGTGAGCAGCCACTGCACCCCGAGCAGCAGGGCGTCGGCGATCAGCGCGATCACCACGCAGAGCACGGAGGCGGCGAGCACCTGCGCCTTGAAGTTGCTGGAGATGCCGGAGACCAGCAGATTGCCGAGGCCGCCGTAGTCGATGATCGCGCCGACGGTGGTGAGCGCGACGGTGGAGACGGTGGCGATCCGCAAGCCCGCCATCAGCGCGGGCAGCGCGAGCGGCAGTTCCACCGCGAAGAGCAGCCGCACCGGTCCGTAACCCATCGCGCGGGCCGCCTCCCGTACGTCGTCGGGCACGGCGGCCAGGCCCGCCAGGATGTTCCGGATCAGGATGGTCAGCGAATAGAGCACCAGGCCCGTCACGACCAGTGACGAGGAGATCCCGAACACCGGCAGCAGCAGCGAGAACATCGCCAGGGACGGAATGGTGTAAAGGATCGTGGTGATCGCCAGAACGGGCCCGGAGAGCAGCCGCCAGCGGCGCGCGAGCAACGCCAGCGGGAAGGCGACGAGCAGGCCGATCGCCACCGAGACCGCGGTGATCCAGATGTGCTGGACCGTCGCGTCGGTGAGTTCATGACGGTAGTCACGGAGATATTGCCCGCAGATCCAGTCGTTCGCCGCCAAACAGTTCTTCGCCGCCATGTGTGTCCACCTCCCCCGAAGATTCGCAGGCATGCCCGATCGATCTCAGGCGAGCCTATCCTCGGGGACTGACAATCGGCCGATCCCGCCATACAGCCGCAACACTCCCGCCATATTCGACCCGCAGAGTGCTGGAGCGTGTGCGGGAGAACACACGTGAGTGGGGTGAGTACGGTGGTGTACCGGGCCGTCCGAACAGTTGAGGACTCATGATCCGATTCGAGAACGTCAGCAAGCGCTACCCCGACGGCACCACCGCGGTGGACGACCTGTCGTTCGAGGTCAACGACGGTGAGCTGGTCACCCTGGTCGGCCCGTCCGGCTGCGGGAAAACGACCACGATGAAGATGGTGAACCGGCTGATCGAGCCGACATCGGGCCGGATTCTCCTCGACGGCGAGGACATAGCGGGTATCGAACCGGTAAAGCTGCGGCGCCGGATCGGCTATGTGATCCAGCAGGTCGGGCTTTTCCCGCACAAGACGATCCTGGAGAACACCGCGACGGTGCCGGCGCTGCTCGGCTGGAAGAAGCCGGCCGCGCGTGAACGCGCGGCGGAACTCCTGGAGTTGGTGGGCCTTGATCCGAAGACCTTCGGTTCCCGCTATCCGGATCAGCTCTCCGGCGGGCAGCAGCAGCGGGTCGGAGTGGCCCGGGCACTCGCCGCGGATCCGCCGGTATTGCTGATGGACGAACCCTTCGGAGCGGTCGACCCGGTGGTGCGTGAACGGCTCCAGACGGAATTCCTCAACCTGCAGGAACGCGTCAGGAAAACCGTGCTTTTCGTCACGCACGACATCGAGGAGGCGGTACGCCTCGGTGACCGGATGGCGGTCTACGGCACCGGGCGCATCGAGCAGTTCGACACCCCGGCGACGGTCCTGGGGGCTCCCGCGACGCCCTATGTGGCGGAGTTCGTCGGCTCCGACCGCGGGCTGAAGCGGCTGTCGGTGACCACGATCGAGCCGGACGACCTGGAGCAGCCGCCGAAGGTGCGGCTGGACGACCCGGTGGAGGCGGCTGCCGCCCTGCTGCGGGCCTCGGGGTCACGGTGGGCGGTGGTGCTCGACCCGGCGGGGGAACTCCACGGCTGGGTGCGGCTGGAGACGCTGGAGGCACTGCCCGCCGCCAAGGGCGGCACGGTGCGCGCGTACGCCCGGCGGATGGAGGCGTGGGTCCCGGTCGGGGCGTCGCTGAAGCAGGCGTTCGCGGCGATGCTGAGTTACGACGCGGGGTGGATCGCGGTCCTGGACGGCGCGCGGTTCGTGGGGGTGCTCACCCCGGCCCGGCTGCACGAGGCGCTGCGGCGGTCCATCGACGCGGACTCCGCCGGAGTGGCCCGGGCCACGGTGACCATCGACTCCATCGGCTGACCCGCACGCGCCCGGTCCCCCGCCGTCCCCGTCCCCCCGGCCGCCTGCCCGCTAGCCGGCTATGTGGGGGGTGGGGACCGTGGGTTCGCCGGTCGGCGGGGTCACCGGGAGTCCGGCCTCGCGCCACGCCTGGAAGCCGCCCTCCAGGTCGGTGGCGCGGTGCAGGCCCAGGGTGTGCAGGGAGGCGGCGGCCAGCGAGGAGGCGTATCCCTCGTTGCAGATGACGACGACCTGGAGGTCATGGCCGGTCGCCTGGGGGACGCGGTGGGGGCTGCGCGGGTCGAGGCGCCATTCGAGTTCGTTCCGCTCGACGATGACGGCCCCGGGGATGGTGCCGTCCCGGTCGCGCAGCGCCCCGTAGCGGATGTCGACGAGCAGGGCCCCGCCGGCCGCGGCGGTGGCCGCCTCGGCCGGCGTGACCCGGACGTACCCCTCGCGGACTGCCGCCAGATGCTCCTCGATGGAGGCGGGCATCACCACTCCTCGGGCTGTTCCACCAGTTCGAGGCGGAGCGTAGTGCCCTTGCGGCTGTAGCGGCGGATCAGCGGCAGCGGCGGGTAGTAGGCGTGCACGGAGACCGCGTGGCTGCTCTCCGAGCGGTTCTCCACCTGGTGCACGTGGTTGCGGCCGAACGCCCGGCCCTGGCCCTCGGGGAGGATGCGCACCCGGTCCAGGCCCTCGGCGAGTTCCAGCGACCGCCAGCCCTCGGTGGGCAGCGGTACGGACAGGGACTGCTCGGTGAGTTCGCCCGCCGCGGTGACGAAGACGCCGTACGAGCCGCCGTGGTCGTGCCAGCCGGTCTCCGCGCCGGGCGGCCAGCCGATCAGCCACGCCTCGCAGCCGCCGGGTCCCTCCAGACGGATCCAGGTGCGGCCTTCGGGGTCGAGCGGGAGTTCACCGACCAGCGCGGGGTCGGCGGCCACCGAGCGGGCGAAGTCGAGCAGGTCGGCGGCGGACGGGGCAGTCGTGGGTTCGGTGGAGGTCGTCAAGGGGAGCCACCCGGTGAGGAGGTCGCGTCACCGCACGGGCATGAGCTCCGGAGCGTGCGCGAAGGTGAATGGTGGACCGAGGGCGCGCGTCAGCGCGCGGCGGTACAGACGCAGCCCGCGTACCGGAGCAGGTCCAGATGGACCCTCCGGTGCAGTCGCCGACCGATGCCATTCACGTAACGGACTGAACCATGGCAGCACCCCACCGGTCAAGCCGGGGCGGGACGGATCACCTGCGGTGGTGCTGCTGTGCACCAACGTGCTGCGTGTCGTCATCGTCGGGCAGCTTGCAGACCCGTTCCAGGAACATCGCGGCGGCGATCACCGCGATGGCGGCGAGCACCGCGAAGCCCGCGTAGATCGCCTGCTGCCGGCGCGGGTCCATGTCGAGCCGGTACATCACGAGGAAGACGCCGGTGCCGCCGTACAGCCCGGACACCAGGGCCGCGACGAGCGCACTGGCCTGGCCGAAGACCACCGAGCGGGCGGCGGCCAGCGGGTCCACGCCCTTGGCGCCCGGACGCCGTTCGCGCTGGGCGCGCAAGCGGGCGCGCAGCGACAGTGCGGTCGCGAAGAGGGCGACCGCGATCAGCGCCAGCACGATCGGCGCGGCCACCGGGACCCCGGGCAGCGTGCCCACACTGTCCCAGAGCCGGGCCACCGACCACGAGAGCACCAACGCGACCGCGAAGACCCCCACCAGCGTCCTGATCCGCAGCGTCCTCACCGAGTGCCCGCCTCCACGTCCTGTGCCCGTCCTCGCCGATTGCCGCTGCCGCGTACCGGTGCTTCCGCCGTGCCGGCGTTCACCACCGGCGCCTCCTGCCCAACGTTTACTCGGGCAGCCGGAGTTCCACGTCGGTGCGGCGCCGTACCCCCGTGTCGCCGAGCGGGCCGAGCAGCTCCGCGATCGGGCCGTGGCCGGGCAGCTCGGCGGCCGGCTCCACGTCGTACCACGGTACGAGGACGAAGGCCCGTTCGTGGGCCCGGGGGTGCGGCAGGGTGAGTTCCGGGTCCTCGGAGCGCACGCCCTGGTACGCCACGATGTCCACGTCGATGGTGCGCGCCGCCCAGCGCTCGCCGCGCACCCGGTGGAACGCCTCCTCGATCGCGTGGCCGCGTTCCAGCAGCGAGTCCGGCGGGAGAGTGGTGCGGACCAGCACCACGGCGTTGAAGTAGCTGGGCTGGCTGCCGGCCGGCACGCCCCACGGGTCGGTCTCGTAGACCGGGGAGACGGCCCTGACCCGTACGCCCGGGGTGTCCTCCAGGGCGTCGACCGCGCCCTGCAGGGTCTCCAGCCGGTTGCCGAGGTTGGCGCCGAGCGCGATCACCGCGGTCCTGGGGTTGCTCAGCGTGCTGTCGGCGGCGTCGACCCGCGCCACCACGAAGGCGGGGACCGGCTGCACGGTGGGGTCCTCGGCGGGCCCGTCGTGGTCGTTCCAGCCAGAGGGCTCGGGGTTCTCCGCGGTCACGGGCGCCTCCGGGTGATGGTCACGGTCACGTCGTCGAAGGGCACGGTGATCGGGGCGTCCGGTTTGTGCACGGTCACCTCCACCTCTTCGACGAGTTCATGCCCCAGGCATGTGTCCGCGATGCGCTGGGCGAGGGTCTCGATGAGATTGACCGGTTCGCCCGCCACGACGGCTGCGACCTGTTCGGCCAGCACACCGTAGTGCACGGTCCGGGAGAGGTCGTCACCGGCCGCCGCGGGTGCGGTGTCCAGGCTCAGCGCCAGGTCGACGACGAAGGTCTGGCCGTCCTCCCGCTCGTGCTGGAACACCCCGTGGTTGCCGCGGATACGCAGTCCGCGCAGTGTCACCCGGTCCACTTCACTCACTCCTCCGTGTCCGTACCGCCGCCGGGTCCGCCGGGTCCGTCGAGGCCGTCGAGACCACCGGGCCCGTCCAGCCCGTCCAGGCCGTCCAGCCCGTCGAGGCCGCCCGGGGTGTCCTCCGGACTCTCGGACTCGTCGTCGTCATCGTCCTCGGCGAGCACCGGGGAGCCGTGGTGGACCCACAGCCGCCAGCCGTCCGAGGTGCGGCGGAAGACGTTCGTGGCCACGACCAGGCCGCCGACCAGGCTGCCCGCCGAGCCGTCCTCCTCGGCGGGCCCGCCGGTGAGGATGTTCTCGGTGCAGGTGACCAGCGCGGTGTCACCGTCGACGGCCACCTCGACGTCGGTGAGGAAGAACTGGATGTACTCGGTGTTCGCCATGATCAGCGCGTACGAGCGCATCACCTCGCGGCGCCCGCGCAGCGCCGGCCAGCCGGGGTGCACCACGGTGACCGACTCGGCCAGCGGGCCGTCCAGCACCACGGACTCCAGCGCGTCCAGGTCGGAGGTCTCCACGGCGTCGTAGAACGCCTGGTTGCTGCGCTCGGCGGCGCGGGCCTCGGCGGTGCGCGGCGTCACGCGGCGGCCTCGATGGCGCGCGCCACCCGGACCGCGTCGGCGCTGGCGTGCACCTCGTGCACGCGGACCGCCCAGGCGCCCTCCCGGGCGGCGATGGCGGTCACCGCGGCGGTGGCCGCGTCGCGTTCCCTGGCCGGCGGCGGGTCGCCGGCCGCCCCGGCCAGGATCCGGCCGAGGAACCGCTTGCGGGAGGCGGCCACCAGCAGCGGGCGGCCCAGCGCGGACAGTTGCGGGAGGTGCGCCAGCAGGGTCAGGTCGTGCTCGGCGCCCTTGGCGAAGCCCAGGCCCGGGTCGAGCACGATCCGCTCGGGCGCGATGCCGCCGGCCACCGCCCGGTCCAGGCCGTCACGCAGTTCCGCGACGACTTCGCCGAGCACGTCGTCGTAGACCGCCCGGTTGTTCATGTCGATGCTCTGGCCGCGCCAGTGCATGACCACGAACGGCATCCCGGTGGCGGCGACCGCCGGGATCATCGCGGGGTCGGCGAGGCCGCCGCTGACGTCGTTGACCAGCCGGGCGCCGGCCGCGACCGCCTGCTCGGCGACCGTGGCCCGCATGGTGTCGACGCTGACCAGGACGCCGGTGGCGGCGAGTTCGCGGACCACCGGGATGACCCGGCGCAGTTCCTCCGCCTCGTCCACCCGCCGGGCCCCGGGCCGGGTGGACTCACCGCCGACGTCGACCAGGTCCGCGCCCTGCGCGACCAGGTCGAGGCCGTGCTTGACGGCGAGTTCGGGGTCGAAGAACCGTCCGCCGTCGGAGAAGGAGTCGGGGGTGACGTTCACCACGCCCATGACCGCGCAGCGGTCCCACTCCGGCAGCCCGCGCGGGCCGGTCCGAGCCTGTGCCGTATTCATGGACGTAACCATGGGGCCCAGCGTACGGGTCAGACGACCGCGGTCTCCTTGCGCGGGTCCGAGGCGCGCGCGCCGGTCCCGGCGCCGGTCTCCGTGCCGCTCCCGGCACCCGTCCCGGCACCCGTTCCAGCGGCTGCCGCCGCACCCGTGGCGTACCCGCACGGCCGGGGGCGGCCCAGCCGCCCGGCCCGGCTCGGCAGGAAGCGCTGGAGGGCGGCCGGCAGCGGCAGCGAGAGGGTGACGAAGCCCTCGGCCTGCATGATCGCGAAGCCGATCCTGGGCAGGTCGCGGGAGTTGGGGAAGACCAGGAACCGGGGCACCCACTCCGGCTGGAACTTCGCGTTGAACTTGTACAGCGACTCGATCTGGAACCAGCGGGAGAGGAAGACCAGCAGGCCCCGCCAGCCGCGCAGCACCGGCCCGGCGCCGATCCGCTCGCCGCGGGCCAGCGCGGAGCGGAACATCGCGAAGTTCAGCGAGACCCGCCGCACGCCGAGGCCGGGCGCCTGCTGGAGGGCGGCGACGATCAGCAGCTCGTTGAGCCCGGGGTCGGCGGCGCGGTCCCGGCGCATCAGTTCGAGCGACATGCCGTCGGCGCCCCAGGGCACGAAGTGCAGGACGGCCCGCAGGTCGCCGAGTTCGGGGTGGGCGGCGCCCTCCTCGCGCTCCTTGTGGGCGGTGACCACCACGCAGTCCCCGTCCGCGTCCTCGCCGAAGCGGCCGAGCGCCATCGAGAAGCCGCGTTCGGTGTCGGTGCCGCGCCAGGCGTCCGCGGCCAGCCGTACCCGCTGCTTCTCGGCCTCGGAGAGCTCCCGCACCCGGCGCACCCGGCAGACGTATCCGGCCCGCTCGATCCGCTTGACCATCTGCCGTACGTTCCGCATCGCGCGGCCCTGCAGGGTGAAGGCGGCGGTGTCCACGATGGCCTCGTCGCCGAGTTCCAGGGCGTCCAGGGCGGTCTCCCGGGTCCACACCTCACCGCCGGTCTCGCTGCAGCCGACCACGGCGGGCAGCCAGGCGTGGGCGCGGGCCAGCGCCATGAACTCGTCGATCGCGCCGGGCCACGCCTCGACGTCGCCGATCGGGTCGCCGCTGGCCAGTGCCACACCGGACACCACCCGGTAGCAGACCGCGGCCTTGCCGCTGGGCGAGAAGACCACCGACTTGTCGCGGCGCAGCGCGAAGTGGCCGAGCGAGTCGCGGGCGCCGTGCCGGGCCAGCAGGGCGCGCAGCCGGTCCTCGTCCTCGGCGCTGAGCTCGGCCACCGGGCGGGCCGGCCGCAGCACCAGGTAGACCGTCGAGCAGGCGATGAGCAGGCCCAGGCCGCCGAGCGAGTAGCCGACGACGTCGCCGACCCGGTCGCTGGTGTAGTGCACCGGGCCCTCGAAGCCGAAGAGGCCGTAGAGCACGTGCCGGCAGCGGGCGAGGAAGCCGGGGTTGCCGCTCTCCATCGCCGGGTGGGCGCTGGTGATGACCAGGCCGAGACCGAAGGCGAAGGCGCTCAGCGCGACGAAGTTGACCGCCGCCCGCCACCGGGTGCGCGGGTCGGAGAGCGCGGTGAACTGCGCGCGGTGCTTGATCAGCAGCGCCATGAGCCCGAAGGAGACCAGCACGCCGAAGAGGGAGTGCCGGTAGATCAGCTGGGTGGCGGCGCCCACCGGGAGCAGTGCGACGGCGGCCCACCAGGCACGCTGCTTGCCGCGCTTGAGGCCGTGCGCGAGCATCAGCAGCAGGATGCCGGTGACCACCGAGGTGGCGGCGGCCAGTGAGCTGACGGTGCCGGGGAAGACCGCCGCCATGTGGTGCATCCGGCCGGTGCGGAAGGCCGGGAAGACCGCGGAGACCACGTCGAGCAGACCGATCACCGAGGTGGCGGTGCCGATGATCTTGGGGACGGCGGAGGACGGCGGCAGGCCGCGCAGGCCGCGCGAACGCTCCTCCTTGGCGCCGTCGTCACGGGAGCGCTCGTCACGGGAGCGCTCGTCACGAGGGCGCTCGTCACGGGAGCGGTCTTCGCGGGAGCGGTCGTCACCGGATCGGTCTTCGCGGGTACGGTCGCGGTCGCGCGTACGGTCAGCGGACATGGGCACGACCCGCATTCTGCTCTGATGACGGCGATTTCCGCACTCTAGGACGTCAACGCGACCCCAAGGGTTCCCTTTGCCGTGGGCAAGCCTTCGCCGGCCGGTCGCCGCCTCAGCCGCGGGCCATGATCAGGCTCATCGCCTCGGCCCGGGTCGCCGGGTGCAGCAGCTGGCCGCGCACCGCCGAGGTGATCGTCTTCGCCCCGGGCTTGCGCACCCCGCGCATGGTCATGCACATGTGCTCGCACTCCACCACCACGATCACCCCGCGCGGCTCCAGGATCCGCATCAGCGCGTCGGCGACCTGGGTGGTCAGCCGCTCCTGGACCTGCGGGCGGCGGGCGTAGACGTCGACCAGCCGGGCCAGCTTGGACAGGCCGGTGATCTTCCCGCTGGTGGACGGGATGTAGCCGACGTGGGCGACACCGACGAACGGCACCAGGTGGTGCTCGCAGGACGACATCACCTCGATGTCCTTCACCAGCACCATCTCGTCGTGCCCGATGTCGAAGGTGGTGGTCAGCACGTCCTCGGGCTGCTGCCACAGACCGCTGAATATCTCCCGGTAGGAGCGGGCCACCCGGGCCGGGGTCTCGCGCAGGCCCTCGCGGTCCGGGTCCTCGCCGACCGCGATCAGCAGCTCCCGCACCGCGGCCGCGACCCGCTTCTCGTCGAACTCGCCGATGGCGCCTTCGCCGTCGAGCGTCACGGGATCGGTCATGGGTGCCTCGTTCCTTGATACGTGCTGGTCAGCGCGGCCACAGGTCACCGCCGGGCGTGACTGCGGCCCCAAGGTTAGAACCCTGGGGCCGCGGTACGCATTCCGGTGTCACCCGGTCACGGTGGTGCTCAGCTCTCCGGACGGTCCTCCGGCAGGTCCACCGGCTCGGTGGGCTTGTTGGTGGAGACCGGGCCGTTCCCGTTGCCGATCGCGGGCTGCGAGCCGTTGGTCAGCGCCAGCTCGCGCGGCGAGAGCACCGGCGGGCGGGTGGACGGGGTGCGGCGGGCGGAGCCGGTCCAGGCCGGACGCGGCGGACGCTTGACGATCGGGGCGAAGATCTGGGCGATCTCCTCCTTGTTCAGCGTCTCCCGCTCCAGCAGGGCCATCACGAGGGCGTCGAGCACATCCCGGTTCTCGACCAGGATCTCCCACGCCTCGTTGTGCGCCGTCTCGATGAGCTTCTTGACCTCTTCGTCGACCAGCCCGGCGACCTCTTCCGAGTAGTCGCGCTGGTGACCCATCTCACGGCCCAGGAACGGCTCGGAGTTCTCCGAACCGAACTTGATCGCACCCAGCCGCTCGGTCATGCCGTACTGCGTGACCATGGCGCGGGCGGTGGCGGTGGCCTTCTCGATGTCGTTCGAGGCGCCGGTGGTCGGGTCGTGGAAGACGAGTTCCTCCGCGGCCCGGCCGCCCATCATGTAGGCGAGCTGGTCCAGCATCTCGTTGCGCGTGGTGGAGTACTTGTCCTCGTCGGGCAGCACCATGGTGTAACCCAGGGCGCGGCCACGGGACAGGATGGTCACCTTGTGCACCGGGTCGGAGTTGGGGGAAGCCGCCGCGACCAGGGCGTGTCCGCCCTCGTGGTACGCGGTGATCTTCTTCTCCTTGTCCGACATGATCCGGGTGCGCTTCTGCGGACCGGCCACCACGCGGTCGATGGCCTCATCCAGCGTGTTGTTGTCGATGACCTTCTTGTTGCTCCGGGCGGTCAGCAGCGCGGCCTCGTTGAGCACGTTGCTCAGGTCGGCGCCGGTGAAACCGGGGGTGCGGCGGGCGACGGCCATCAGGTCGACGTCCGGTGCGACCGGCTTGCCCTTCTGGTGCACGGTGAGGATCTCCAGGCGGCCCTGGAGGTCCGGCGGGTCGACCGCGATCTGCCGGTCGAAGCGGCCCGGGCGCAGCAGCGCCGGGTCGAGAATGTCCGGCCGGTTGGTGGCGGCGATCAGGATCACGCCGCCCTTCACGTCGAAGCCGTCCATCTCGACGAGCAGCTGGTTCAGCGTCTGCTCGCGCTCGTCGTGACCGCCGCCGAGGCCCGCACCGCGGTGCCGGCCGACAGCGTCGATCTCGTCGACGAAGACGATCGCCGGGGCGTTCGCCTTGGCCTGCTCGAAGAGGTCACGGACCCGGGAGGCACCGACGCCGACGAACATCTCGACGAAGTCGGAACCGGAGATCGAGTAGAACGGCACGCCCGCCTCACCCGCGACAGCACGCGCGAGCAGGGTCTTGCCGGTGCCGGGGCGGCCGTAGAGCAGCACACCCTTGGGGATCTTGGCGCCGACTGCCTGGAACTTGGCGGGTTCCTGCAGGAACTCCTTGATCTCCTGGAGCTCCTCCACCGCCTCGTCGCAGCCGGCCACGTCGGAGAACGTGGTCTTCGGCGTGTCCTTGGTGATCAGCTTGGCCTTGGACTTCCCGAACTGCATGACGCGGGACCCGCCGCCTTGCATCTGGTTCATCAGGAAGAGGAAGACCACCACGATCAGTACGAACGGCAGCAGCGAGAGCAGGATGCCGACGAAGGCGTTCTGCTTGGACTGCGAGACCGTGTACTTGTCCTGGAGCTGGACGCCCTTGACCTTGCCGTCCACGATGTTCTGCAGATTGGCGGCGATGGCAGCGCCCTGGTCGCCGATGTAGCTGGCCCTGACCTTGCTGCTGCCCTCGATCTTGACGCCGTTCTTGAGCTGGACCTTGATGGAGTTGTCGTCTCCGGTCGTCAGCTCGGCGGATTTGGCCTGATTGGTGTCGATCGCGTGCAGTACCGCGCCGGTGTCCACCGTCTTGTAGCCGCCGCCGGACCCGACGACCTGCATCAGCACGACCACGGCGAGGACAGCCAGCACGATCCACATCACTGGCCCACGGAAATAGCGCTTCACGTCCATCCATGCGGGGCGACTTCGCCCCGTCCCTCCTGCCACAGTGAGGCAGCGGCGCCGTTCGGCGACGCGTGCATCCGGTGTTGTATTGACCCGACCTTCGGACGGTACCCCAGCATTGTCACCCGAGGTTGCCGCCGACCGTTAACAATCCCGCTTTCCCCTGCTCCAACGGCGGGAAACCGGTCGGGGTTCCCGCTGCCCCGTGTGCCGGTTCTCATACGGCTCTCATCTGGCGTCAGCCGCCGTACACGTGCGGCGCCAGGGTGCCGACGAAGGGCAGATTGCGGTACTTCTCGGCGTAATCCAGGCCGTACCCCACCACGAACTCGTTGGGGATGTCGAAGCCGGTGTACTTCACCTCGATCTCGACCTTGGCCGCGTCGGGCTTGCGCAGCAGGGTGCAGACCTCCAGGGAGGCGGGTCCGCGCGATCCGAGGTTGCTGATCAGCCAGGAGAGGGTCAGGCCGGAGTCGATGATGTCCTCGACGATCAGGACGTCCCGGCCGGCGATGTCGGTGTCCAGGTCTTTCAGGATGCGCACGACACCGGAGGACTTGGTGCCGGCGCCGTAGGAGGACACCGCCATCCAGTCCATGGTGACCTTGCTGGACAGGGCGCGGGCCAGGTCGGCCATCACCATGACCGCGCCCTTGAGCACTCCGACGATCAGCAGGTCCTTGCCCGCGTAGTCCCGGTCGATCTCGGCGGCCAGCTCGATCAGCTTCGCGTCGATCTCTGCCTTGGAGATGAGCACCTTTTCCAGATCGGCGCCCATGTCGTTCTCGTTCACTGCGCGGTACGTCCTCAGGTATGCGGCTCTACGACGGCGTGAAGAACAGTCTGCCATTCGCCCTCAGCGCGGCGACGCCGCCCGGCAGGTTGATGGCTTTCTGCCCGTGCCAGTCGGTCACCAGCCGGTCGACCTCCTCGATGTGACGGGCGAAGAGGAAGCCGGGTGAGGAGCCGGCCGCGATGGCGGTACGGCGCAGCACGCGCCGCCGCACGGCAGGCGGCAGCGTGCGCAGCCGCAGGACGTCCAGGCTGCCGTCGGCGCCGGCCGCCTGCCCCTGGGCGTCGGCGGCCCACTGGTCGAGCGCGTCGGCGTCGTCCCGGGAGAGCTGGGCGGTGCGGGCCAGTGCTTCGACGACGCCCTTGCCGAGGGACTTCTCCAGCACGGGCAGCGCTTCGTGCCGGACCCGGGAGCGGGTGTAGGCGGGGTCGTGGTTGTGGGGGTCCTCCCATACGGAGATGCCCTGGGCGAGGCAGCCCTGCCGTACGGTGTCGCGGTCGAGCAGCAGGAAGGGGCGGCGGTAGCGGCCGTTCACCGGGGCCATGCCCGACAGCGAGCGGGTGCCGGAGCCGCGGGCAAGGCCCAGCAGCACGGTCTCCGCCTGGTCGTCGCGGGTGTGGCCGAGCAGCACTGCGGCGGCGCCGCGGCGCTCCGCGGTGTCGTCGAGCGCGGCGTAACGGGCGTCACGGGCGGCGGCCTCCGGGCCGCCCTGGCGGCCGACGGTCACGCCGACGGCGTCGACCGGGTCGAGGCCGAGGGCGCGGAGCCGTTCGGCGACCTCGACGGCGCGGCCGGCCGAACCGGCCTGCAGGCCGTGGTCGACGGTGACCGCGCCGGCGCGTACGCCGAGTCGGGGGGCTTCGAAGGCGAGGGCGGCGGCGAGCGCCATCGAGTCGGCTCCGCCGCTGACCGCGGCGAGCACGAGGGGCGGGTGGTCGGTGGCGTCGGTGGTGCCGGGCGTTTCACGGGCAGCGGTGAGCACGTCGTTCAGGACGCGGCGGACCGCCAGGCGTATCGCCGCGACCGTGGGGTGGGGTCCCATCTCCGGTTCCCTCCAGGGGAGGTCGTGGGGTGCTTCGGGGAGCGCTACGGGGAGCGACGGAAGCAGGGTGGGTGACGCAGGGTATTCAGATGGTGACAGAAGACCGGGCATTACCCGAGCATCGCACGCGCTACCCCGCGCGTACGGTCCCTCGGACGGGTGAACCGGTAGTCACACAGTCGCTTTCCGTGCCAGTACGGAGCGTGTCCGGCGGCGATTCGGCAGCGGTTCGGCGGCCATCCCGCTTCGGCGCGTCCGCACCCGTGTCCTTGGCGGTGCTCCCGGTGTTTACAGGGTTTTGCCGGGTGCACCGGGGGCTTCGGTGGCCGCTCGCGGCTGCGGCGGCCACCGACCGTGATCGCCGGGAGGTTACTCGCTGTGGCCGTGCACCCGCGCCATCCACTCGCCGGGCTTGGCGATCTCCGCCTTGGTGGGCAGGGTGTTCGGCGAGGTCCAGACCCGGTTGAAGCCGTCCATGCCGACCTCCTCCACCACCGCGCGCACGAAGCGCTCGCCGTCCCGGTACTGCCGCATCTTCGCGTCGAGCCCGAGCAGCTTGCGCAGCGCCTGGTCCAGGCGGCCCGCGCCGCTGGCCCGGCGCTGGGTGAACTTCTCCCGGATCTCCGCGACGCTCGGGACGACCTGGGGTCCGACGCCGTCCATCACGTAGTCCGCATGGCCCTCCAGCAGCGACATCACCGCCGTCATCCGGCCGAGGATCTCCCGCTGGGTCGGGGTCTGCACCAGGTCAACCAGGCTGCGCCCGTCGTCGGCCGAGTCGTCCTTCTCCCCGCCCGCGTTCCCGCCGGTGAAGGACTGCACGGCCTGCCGCACCCGCTCGATCAGCGTGCCGGGGTCCAGTTCGGTCTCGCCGAGGAACGACTGGATCTCGCCCTCGATGTGGTCCCGCAGCCACGGCACGGCGGAGAACTGGGTGCGGTGGGTCTCCTCGTGCAGGCAGACCCAGAGCCGGAAGTCGTGCGGGTCGACGTCGAGTTCACGCTCGACGTGCACGATGTTCGGCGCGACCAGCAGCAGCCGGCCCGCCTTGGCCTCCCCGGGGCCGGGCTTCACTGGTCCCGCGGGCAGCTCCCGGGTCGGCGGCGCGAAGGTCTCGTACTGCCCCAGCACCCGGGAGGACAGAAAGCTCAGCAGCATCCCGACCTCGACGCCGGTCACCTTGCCGCCGACGGTGCCGAGCACCGCGCCGCCGGCGCCGCCCGGCCGGCGGGCCTGCATCTTGCCGAGCAGCGGCTTCATCACCTCGCGGAAGCCCGCCACGTTCGCCCGTACCCAGCCGGGGCGGTCCACGATCAGCACAGGGGTGCCGTGCGGCGGTGGCTCGGCGTCCCCGAACATCCGGGTGTACTCGCGGACGTGGGCCTCCGACTCCTGTGCGTACCGCCGCAACTCGGCCACGATCGCCCGCGCCTCGTCCCGGCTCACCTCAGGACCCGGCCGGGTCAGCCGCGTCGCGGTCGCCACGGCGAGGTTCCAGTCGACCATCTCGCTTCCACCGATGCTCGTCATGCCTTCACGGTACGTTGCCGGTCCCCCTTTGGGGGTTCCACCCACGTCATCGGGCCGCGGGATCGGCGTTTTTCTGCGTTCCGGTCTCCCCGCCGGCCCCGCGTGGCCCGGGTGTGGCCCCGGGTGGCCCCGCTACCGGGTCAGCGCCGCGGCCAGGGCGTCCAGCGCGGTCTGGGCGGCGGTGGCGTCCGGGGCGTCCTGCGTCATGAAGGAGAAGGTGAGCAGCCGGCCGCCGGCGGTGACGGTGGTGCCGGCGATGGTGTTGGTGCCGGTGAGGGTGCCGGTCTTGGCGTGGACGACGCCGGCGCCCGGGGAGGCGTGGAAGCGGGCGCTGAGGGTGCCGGTGAAGGCGGCCACCGGCAGGCCGGTGACGATCGCGCGCAGTTCCGGGTGGGCCGGGGAGGCGGCCAGCGCGAGGATCCGGGCCAGGGTGACGGGGGCGAGCCGGTCGGCGTGGTCCAGGCCGCTGCCGTCGTTGAAGTCGGCGCCGTCGAGCGGCACACCGTAGCGGACCAGGGCGGCCCGGATCGCCTTCGCGCCGCCGGCGAAGTTCGCCGGCAGGCCGGCCGCGCGGGCGGCCTGCCGGGCCAGGGCCTCGGCGAGGTCGTTGTCGCTGTTGGTGAGCATCTGCTCCACCAGGTCGGAGAGCGCCGCGGATTGGTGGACCGCCAGCTGCGTACCGCCGGCGCCCCTGCCCGGCGCCGGCTCACCCTTCACGGTGATACCGCGCTTGCCGAGCAGCGCCTCGAAGCTGTCCGCGGCCGCCGCGGCCGGGTCCTCCGCGCGGGGCGCAGGGCCGCTGCCGCTCCGGTCGAGCCGGCCCTCGCGCACCATCAGGGCGGTGACCGGGGCGAGGTTGTCGTTGCGCCCGATCGGGTGGAGTGCGGGGGCGGCGAAGAAGGAGGTGTCGTACCCGAGGGTCACCGTGGTCTCGCCTCTGGCCTTGAGCGCCTTGGCGGTGTCGGTGGCGAGGCCGTCCAGTTGCAGGGTGGGGTCGCCGCCGCCGACCAGCACGATCCGGCCGGAGGCGGTGGTGACCACATCGGTGGTGAGGCGGTGGTCGGGCCCGAGGGCGCCGAGCGCGGCCACCGCGGTGGCGAGCTTGGTGGTGGAGGCCGGGGTGGAGACGGTGGTGGCCCGGTGGTCGTAGAGCAGGCGGCCGGTGGCGACGTCCACCACCGCTCCGGTCCGCACGGTGCCGAGGCCGGGCGCGGCCATCAGCGGGTCGAGGCGGCCGGACAGCGCGGGGGTGGGGGCGTTCCCGGGGGTGTCCCCGGCGGCGTTCCCGGCACCGTTACCGGCCGCGGGGGCGGTGGCGGTCCCGGTGCCGGCCGCGTGGGTGGGGGCGGGAAAGGGGACCGGTACGAGGACGGGCGCGGCGGCGGGCGGCTGGGGTACCGGCCGCACGGCCTGCACCGGGTGCGCCGCCAGGTCCATCTGCCGGTCCCGGGCGACGGCGAAGGACCGTTCCGCCGTACGCTGGCCTGACTCCCACGGGCCGGCCGCGGCCACCGCCCCGGCAGCCACTGCCAGACCTATCGCGGCCGACCCCGCCACGATCTGCCACGTCCTGCCGAGCGGCACCGACGACCAGCCCCTTTCGCGACCACCCACTTGCGTGGGAGACACTTAATCACCCGCACTGTGCGCTGATCATGGAGGAGTAGGGCCTTGGAGTTCGACGTCACGATCGAGATCCCGAAGGGTTCCCGGAACAAGTACGAGGTGGACCACGAGACCGGTCGTATCCGCCTGGACCGCCGGCTCTTCACCTCGACCAGCTACCCGGCCGACTACGGCTTCGTCGAGAACACCCTCGGCGAGGACGGCGACCCGCTGGACGCGCTGGTCATCCTGGACGAGCCGACCTTCCCCGGCTGCCTCATCACCTGCCGCGCGATCGGCATGTTCCGTATGACCGACGAGGCCGGCGGCGACGACAAGGTCCTGTGCGTGCCCGCCTCCGACCCCCGGGTCGAGCACCTGCGCGACATCCACCACGTCAGCGAGTTCGACCGGCTGGAGATCCAGCACTTCTTCGAGGTCTACAAGGACCTGGAGCCCGGCAAGTCCGTCGAGGGTGCGGACTGGGTCGGCCGCGCCGAGGCCGAGGCGGAGATCGAGGAGTCCTTCCGCCGCCTGAAGGAAAAGGGCACGGGTCACTGACCCTCCGGGTCGAGTGTCCCCCAGGGCGGCCGGGTCCATCCCGGCCGCCCTTCTCGCTGCCCGGCGGCGTGCCCGGCGGCGTGCCCGGCTCCGCACACCCGACTCCGCACACCCGAGTCCGCACGCCCGACTCCGCATGGCCGGGCTCCGCATGGCCAGGTTCCGCACGCCCGGCCGTCCACGCAGGACCCGGCCTCAGGTCAGGAGCGGCTGCTGGGCCGGGGCCGGGCAGATCCGGTGCCCCTCGTGGTTGAAGACGTAGAGGTGCGCCAGGTCCACCAGCAGCGGTACCCGGTCGCCGCGCCGGACCCGGATGTCCGGGCCGGTGCGGACCACCAGGTCGCCGGTCTGGGTCTCCGGCGGCCCCGCCGGGCGGTCCATCACGCCGACCGGGGTCCGGCCGGGCGGCTGCGCGGGCTTCGGCGGCACGCCGCCGGGGGTCCGGTCGCGCTCCATCACCGACGCCTGGAGCCGCCTGGCCGCTTTCTGCGCCAGCTTGCCGAGGCCGTTGCCGCCCGCGGCGGCCCGCCGGTTGCCGGCCCGGGTGCCGGTCCCGCCGGCCGGCCGCGGCGCCTCCAGCTCCGGTACGAACGCCGGCCGCGATCCGGTGTTGAGGTGGACCAGGCACTCGTGGCCCTGGTACTCGACGTGCTCGACGATCCCGCTGAGCACCACCTCGCCGGCGTGCGCCTGGCTGGGCTGCGCGATCCGTACCGCCTCCGAGCGCAGGCCCACGATGATCCGGCGGCCCTGCTGGATGCGGAGCATCTGGTGGTCGTAGCTGAGCGGCTCGGGCAGCCCGAGGCGCTGCCGGCCGAAGTCGATCCACATGCCGCCGGTGAGCGGGGCGATCACGGTGGCCTGGAGCAGGTTGATCCGCGGGGTGCCGACGAAGGCGGCGACGAAGACGTTCTCCGGCAGGTGGTACGCCTCCCGCGGGCTGCTGATCTGCTGCAGGACGCCGCTGCGCATGATCGCCACCCGGTCGCCGAGCGACATCGCCTCGGCCTGGTCGTGGGTGACGTAGACGGTGGTGACGCCCATGCCGTGGGTGAGGCGGGCGATCTCGGCGCGCAGGTGCGCCCGCAGCTTCGCGTCCAGGTTGGAGAGCGGCTCGTCCATCAGGAAGACCGAGGGGTGGCGGGAGATCGCCCGGCCCATGGCGACGCGCTGCCGCTCACCGCCGGAGAGCTGCCCGGGGTAGCGGTCCAGGATCTCCTCGATGCCGAGGATGCGGGCGGTCTCGTCGACCCGCGGGCCGTGCTCCGCGCCGGGCATCTCGAAGCGCAGCGGGAAGCCGATGTTCTCCCGGCTGGTCATGCTCGGGTACAGGGCGAAGTTCTGGAAGACCATCGCCATCCTGCGGTCGCCGGGGGCCAGGTCGTTGGAGTACTCCCCGTCCAGCAGCAGCTCGCCGGTGGTGATGTCCTCCAGCCCGGCGATCATCCGCAGCACGGTCGATTTGCCGCAGCCCGAGGGGCCGAGCAGCACCAGGAACTCGCCGGGCGCGATGTCGAGCGAGAACCTGTCCACGGCCGGTGACGGCTGTTTCGGGTAGTACTTGGAGACTTCGTGCAAGGTGATGGCGCGTGTCATAACGGGAGCCGCCAGGGTGGTCGGACGCGGTGACGGGGCACGTGGGGGGAGTGTGACTTCTGCTGCTTTGCGTGCTGACATTGCCGATGGTGCCGATGGTGCGTGACGTGCATGATGTGCCGGACTTGCTCGGCTTGCTGGTGATGCCGCTGCTCTTGTGGAACTTGCGGTAGTGCGTGCGTGACGCTGCGGCGAAGGTAGTGCACCACCGGCCGGTTGCGGAACGCTTGTATCAACACCGGATTGATAGTTTTGGACCGTGATGAACATCGCGCTCGGCCCGAGCTGGCTCGACCCCGACCACCTGATCAACACATACGGTCTGTGGGGCGTGCTGCTGATCGTCTTCGCCGAGTCCGGACTGCTGATCGGTTTCTTCCTGCCGGGCGACTCGCTGCTGTTCACGACGGGGCTGCTCGTCGCGTCCGGCACGCTGCACCAGCCGCTGGCCGTGGTGGCGGCGCTGATCGCGGTCGCGGCGGTGGCGGGCGAGCAGGTCGGCTATCTCTTCGGCCGCAAGGTGGGCCCCTCGCTCTTCCGGCGGCCCGAGTCCCGGCTGTTCAAGATGGAGAACATCGAGAAGGCGCACGCGTTCTTCGAGCACCACGGGCCGAAGGCGATCGTGATGGCCTGTTTCGTACCGGTGGTGCGGACCTTCACGCCGATCGTGGCCGGCGTCAGCCGGATGCACTACCGCACCTTCCTCACCTTCAACCTCATCGGCGGCACGATGTGGGGCGCCGGGGTGACGCTGCTGGGCTACTGGCTCGGGCAGATCCAGGTCGTCCGCGACAACATCGAGGCGATGCTGGTCCTGGTGGTGCTGGTCTCGGTCGTGCCGCTGGCCATCGAGTACCTGCGCTCGCGGGGCAAGGCGAAGAAGGCCCCGGCCGCGGCAACCGCCCGGGCGGCGGCCGACCCCGCCGACGGGCCGGCCGAACTGCTGGCGCCGACGCCGCGGGGCGGGCGGCACCGGGCACAGAAGCGCTGACGCTTTGAGCAGCACGGGTACCGGCCAGGGACCGGGGCCGGGGCCGCTGCCCGGCGGCGAGCCGGGCAGCGCGTTCACCCCTCCCGAGGGCATTCCGCAGGTCGTGCTGCCGCCCGACGACGCCCGCTGGCAGGACCGGATGCGGGCGATGATCCGGCTGCCCGCGACCGAGCGCCCCTCCCCCGACCTTCCTCTGGAGCGCGGCGAGTCCGGGTACACCGTGCCGGCGCCCCGGGTGCTCGACCTGACGCTGCGGATCGGCGAGCTGCTGCTGGCCGGCGGCGAGGGCGCCGAGGACGTGGAGGCGGCGATGTTCGGCGTCGCCTACGCGTACGGCCTGGGCCGGGTGGAGCCCACCGTCACCTTCACCCTGCTGGGGATCTCCTACCAGCCCTCGCTCACCGAGCCGCCGCTGACCATGAGCCGCACGGTGCGCAGGCGCGGCTCCGACTACACCCGGCTGGCGGCGGTCTTCGCGCTGGTCGGGGCGGTGACCGCACACGAGGTGACGCTGGAGGAGGCGTACCGGCGGCTGGCCGGCATCCGCCGCAACCGGCACCCGTACGACAGCTGGGCGCTGACCGCCGCGGCCGGGCTGCTGGCGGGGGCGGCGAGCATCCTGGTCGGCGGCAGTCCGATCATCTTCGTGGCGGCGGCGCTGGCCGCGATGCTCGGCGACCGGCTGGCGTGGCTGCTGGCCGGGCGCGGGCTGCCGGAGTTCTACCAGTTCGCCGCGGCCGCGATGCCGGCCGCCGCGATGGGCGTGGTGGTGGACCGCTACGGGCACTGGATCCCGGGCGCGACCGGGGTGCAGTCCTCCGCGGTGATCACCGGCGGGCTCTTCGCGCTGCTGCCCGGCCGGGCGCTGGTCGCCGCCGTCCAGGACGGCCTGACCGGCTTCTACATCACCGCCGCCGCCCGGCTGCTGGAGGTGATCTATCTGATCGTGGGGATCGTCGTCGGGGTGACGCTGATCCTCTACGTCGGAGTGACGCTCGGCGCCGACCTCGACCCGGACCAGACCCTGCGGGCGTACGACCACCCGTGGGTGCAGTTGGTCGCCGCGATGGTCCTCACCCTGGCGTTCGCGGTGCTGCTCCAGTGCGAGCGGAGCGTGCTGCTGCTGGCCACCCTCAACGGCGGGGTGGCCTGGACCGTCTACGGCGTGCTGCACCAGCAGGCGGGCGGCAACCAGGTGGCGTCCACCGCCGCCGCGGCCGGACTGGTCGGGCTCTTCGGCCAACTGATGGCGCGTTACCGGTATGTGTCGGTGCTGCCGTACGTCACCGCGGCGATCGGCCCGCTGCTGCCGGGCTCCGCCACCTACTTCGGGCTGCTCGCGGTCACCCAGCACCACCGCGACCAGGGGCTGACCCAGCTCACCAAGGCCGCCGCGCTGGCGATGGCCATCGCGATCGGCGTCAACCTCGGCAACGAGATCGCCCGCCTGGCCCTCAAGACGCTGCCCGCCGCCCGCCCCCGCAAGGCCGCCAAACGCACCCGCGGTTTCTGACCGCCGCAACCGCCCACCGTGGAACCCCCGTAGAACCCCCCGCCGCGGGGAAGGATCCCCGGCGACGATCTGCGGGCCGCCCGATATGCCCGTATGGTCACCGTACGGTTCTGATCCCCGCCGGGAGGCACCCGCATGTCCCTGCACAAAGGCTCCGGCAGTCCGCGCGAGATCGCGGTCAACCCGTTCTTCGGGGCCGCCGACCCGGTGGGCGGGATGAACACCGCGCCTCCGAAGCACCGGCTCCCGGACGGGCCCATGACGCCGTCCGCCGCCTATCAGCTGGTGCACGACGAGCTGATGCTCGACGGCAACTCCCGGCTGAACCTCGCCACCTTCGTCACCACCTGGATGGAACCGCAGGCCGGCATCCTGATGGCGGAGTGCGTCGACAAGAACATGATCGACAAGGACGAGTACCCGCGGACCGCGGAACTGGAGCGGCGCTGCGTGTCCATCCTCGCCGACCTGTGGAACGCCCCCGACCCGAGCGCGACCGTCGGCTGCTCCACCACCGGCTCCTCCGAGGCGTGCATGCTCGCCGGGATGGCGCTCAAGCGGCGCTGGGCCAACCGCACCCCGGCCTATCCGGCCACCGCCCGGCCGAACCTGGTGATGGGCGCGAACGTGCAGGTGTGCTGGGAGAAGTTCTGCGCCTTCTGGGAAGTCGAAGCGCGGATGGCGCCCATGACCGAGGACCGGCTGCACCTGGACGCGGAGTCCGCGCTGGCGCTCTGCGACGAGAACACCATCGGGGTGGTGGCCATCCTCGGCTCCACCTTCGACGGGTCCTACGAACCGGTCGCCGAGATCTGCGCGGCGCTCGACGCGTACGAGGAGCGGACCGGCCACCACATCCCGGTGCACGTCGACGCGGCCTCCGGCGGCATGATCGCGCCCTTCCTCGACCCGGACCTGGTCTGGGACTTCCGGCTGCCGCGGGTGGCGTCGATCAACACCTCGGGCCACAAGTACGGTCTGGTCTACCCCGGGGTCGGCTGGGCGCTGTGGCGGGACACCGAGGCGCTGCCGGAGGAGCTGGTCTTCCGGGTCAACTACCTCGGCGGCGACATGCCGACCTTCGCGCTCAACTTCTCCCGGCCCGGCGCTCAGGTGGTGGCGCAGTACTACACGTTCCTGCGGCTCGGCTTCGACGGTTACCGCGCGGTGCAGCAGAACGGCCGGGACGTGGCGATGTCGCTCGCCCGGCGGCTGGCCGAGCTGGACGACTTCCGGCTGGTCAGCAAGGGCGACCAGCTGCCGGTGTTCGCCTTCACCACGACCGACGACGTGACGGCGTACGACGTCTTCGACGTCTCCCGGCGGCTGCGCGAACGCGGCTGGCTGGTGCCGGCGTACACCTATCCGGCCAACCGGCAGGACCTCGCGGTGCTGCGGATCGTCTGCCGCAACGGCTTCTCCCAGGACCTGGCCGATCTGCTGATGGACGACCTGGGCCGGCTGCTGCCCGAACTGCGGCGCCAGACCCATCCGTTGAACCGGCCGGAGAACGTGGCGACCGCCTTCCACCACTGAACTACGCCCACCTCCACCCACGCGAAGAGGAGTCCAGCATGGCCGAGCACACCTACCGGGTCACCGAGATCGTCGGCACCTCGCAGGAGGGCATCGACGCCGCCGTCCGCAACGGCATCCACCGGGCCGCGCAGACCCTGCGCGGCCTGGACTGGTTCGAGATCACCCAGGTCCGCGGGCACATCGTGGACGGCGAGGTGGACCACTACCAGGTGGGTCTGAAGGTCGGCTTCCGGCTGGAGGACACCCAGTAGCCTCCGGCGGTCCCCCGCTCGCGGCGGCGCTCCGGCGCCGCCGCGGCCCCACCGACCCGCCACCGCTGGGCCGGACGGGTGATCTTCGGCCGATGGGCTGGACCGGACGGGTCACGCCCGGTCGCGTGATCCGACGATGCGTCAAATCCTTTTGTCGTAATGGTGGGCATTCCACCGGACGCGTCCGCACCGCCGTCCGGCCGCCCGCGTGTGGACGCCGTCGCTTTCCCGGGAGCCCGTCATGAGCCAGCAGGACCCCCCTTCGCAACCTCCGCCGCCCGGTTCGAAGCCCCCGGGGCCGACCGGGCCGACCCCCACGGGCCCCACTCCCGCGCACACCCCGCCCGGCGGCCGGCACCCGCACCACGACGAGACCCGTACCGCCTGGGCGGCGGGCGGCACCGCCTTCGCCGGCACGCTGCTGCTGATCGCCGGCATCCTGGCGATCCTGGAAGGCATCGCCGGCATCTCCCGGGACGTCGTCTACGTCGTCACCCACGGCTCCTACACGTACAAGTTCAACGCCCGCGCCTGGGGCTGGATCCACCTCGTCATCGGCGTCATCGCGTTCCTGGTCGGCTACGGGGTGCTGCGCGGCGCCGAGTGGGCCCGCTGGACCGGCATCCTGATCGCCGGTCTGAGCATGATCGCCAATTTCATCTTCCTGCCGTACCAGCCCGTCTGGGCGGTGATCCTGATCGCCATCGACATCTTCGTGATCTGGTCCCTGGCCACGTACGGCCGTACAGGGCACCGCAGGACAGCGGCCGGTGGTGCGCTGTGATGACGAGCCTGGCGAACCTGGGGGACAGCGGGGACATCGCGCTGATCCCGACCCTGGACCAACTGCGCCGCTGCTCGGTGGCGGTCGACATCGGCGCCGCCCGTACCCGCGTGTACCTGCGCGGCGGCGGCCTGGTGGTGGACGAGCCGAGCGTCGCGGCGGTGGACGTGCGCACCGGCGCGCTGATCGCGGTCGGCGCCCGCGCCGAGATGATGGCAGGCCGCACCCCCGCCCACATCCGGGTGGCCCGCCCGGTGGCCGGCGGCGCGGTGGTCGACATCGCCATGGCCCAGCGGATGCTGCGGCACGTGCTGGGCGACAAGCTGGGCCGCCGCTGGCTGCGGCTGTCGGTGCTCCGCGGCATGCCGGTGATGCGGGCGGCGATCTGCCTGCCGCACGGCAGCGAGCCGATCGCCCGCCGGGCCGCCGTCGAGACGCTCTACGGACTCGGCGCGCGCCGGGTCGAGATGGTGGACACCCTGATCGCCGCCGCGGTCGGCTGCGGACTGCCGGTGGAGAACCCCGAGGCCACCATGGTGGTGGTCTGCGGCGCCGGTACCACCCAGGTCGCGGTGCTGTCACTGGGGTCGATCGTGTCCGCCGAGACCGTACCCGTCGGCGGCGACGCCATCGACCGGGCGGTGGTGGAACACCTGCGCAACCGCCACGAACTGATGCTGCCCAGCCAGTCGGTCCGCCCGCTGCACCAGATGCTCGGCGGCCCCGCCTCCGGCGGCACCGAGACCACCGAGGTGCACGGCCGGGACGTCATCAGCGGCCTGGCGCGCTCGGTGCTGGTGGAGACCGAGGGCGTACGGCACGCCATGCGCACCCCGCTCACCTCGGTGCTGGACGCGATCACCACCGTGCTGCGGCACTGCCCGCCGGATCTGGTGGCCGACCTCGCCGACCGCGGCATCATGCTGGCCGGCGGCAGCGCGAAGATGCCAGGACTCGACCTGATGCTGCGGCAGGCAACCGGGATGCCGGTGCACATCGCGCCGAACCCGGACACGGTCGCCGTACGCGGCCTCGGCGCGATGATCGAGGGCAAGGTACGGCCGATGCCGATGGACCCGCTGGCCACGCGGTAACCCGACCCCGCAGGAAAAGCCCCGCCGCCGGGGCCTTTCCGTCATCTTCGGCTGGCATCATGCGCGCGTGACGAACGAGGCGGGTCTTGAACGGCGGCTGGGTGTGGGCGACGCGGTGGTCGTCGGGCTCGGGGCGATGGTGGGAGCGGGGGTCTTCGCGGCCTTCGGCCCGGCGGCCCGGGCGGCGGGCAGCGGACTGCTCGCCGCGCTGGCGCTCGCCGCGGTGGTGGCCTACTGCAACGCGACCTCCTCGGCGCGGCTGGCCGCCCGCCACCCTCAGTCGGGCGGCACCTACGTCTACGGGCGCGAGCGGCTCGGCCCCTTCTGGGGCTACCTCGCCGGGTGGAGCTTCGTGGCCGGCAAGACCGCGTCCTGCGCGGCGATGGCGCTCACCGTCGGGCAGTACGTGTGGCCGCACGAGCGGCAGGCGGTGGCGGCGGCCGCGGTGGTGGCGCTGACCGCGGTCAACTGCCTCGGAGTGCGCAAGGCGGCCTGGCTGACCCGGCTGATCGTCGCGGTGACACTCGCGGTGCTGGTCGCGGCGGTCAGCGTCTGCCTGTCCTCGCGGGGGGCCTCGGCCGGGCGGCTCACCTGGGGCGACGTCTCCGGGCGCGGGCTGCTGCAGGCCGCCGGGCTGCTCTTCTTCGCCTTCGCCGGGTACGCCCGGATCGCCACCCTCGGCGAGGAGGTGAAGTCGCCGGCCAGGACCATCCCGCGGGCGATCCCCCTCGCCCTCGGCATCACGCTCGCGGTGTACGCGGCGGTGGCGGTCGCACTGCTGGTGGTGCTGGGTCCCGGCCGGCTGGCCGGTTCTGCGGCGCCGGTCGCCGACGCGGTACGGGCCGCGGGCGTTCCCGGCCTCGCGCCGGTGGTCCGCTGCGGCGCCGCGGTCGCCGCCCTCGGCTCGCTGCTCGCCCTCGTCCTCGGGGTCTCCCGGACGGTGCTGGCGATGGCGCGGGACCGGCACTTCCCGGCCGCGCTGGCGGCCGTGCACCGCGGCACCCCGGTGCGCGCCGAACTCGCGGTCGGCGCGGTCGTCCTCCTCCTGACGCTCCTCACCGACCTCAGGGGCGCCATCGGTTTCTCCTCCTTCGGGGTGCTGCTCTACTACGCCATCGCCAACGCGAGCGCCCTGCGGCTGGCCCCGGCCGAGGGCCGTCCCCCGCCGGCCGTCCCGGTGCTGGGCCTGGCCGGCTGCGCGGTGCTCGCGGTCAGCCTGCCGTGGGCCGCGGTGGCCGCAGGCGCGGGGGTGGTGGGCGCGGGGGCGCTGCTTTACCTGCGGCCCCTTTACCTGCGGCCCCGGGGGTGACGCGCCGGGCGCCCGGTCAGGGGCGGTGGAAGGTGGCCTCGTCCGCGGCGGAGTGGCCGTGCCGCCAGCCCTCGGGGTCGCGGCCCTTGAGCCGGGAGGTGGTGGTCGAGGGGAAGAGGCGCTTGGTCTCGGTCCGCACCGCGAGGTCCCGCGATGCGAGGACGGGCAGCAGGCCGGGAGCGCCGTACCCGGCTGTCTCCTCGGCCGCGGCGGCGGTGAGGCGTTCACGGATCCGGGCGGCGTAGGCGATCAGGAAGGACTCGCGGAAGTCGCGGGAGCGGGAGGCGCCGCGGTGCAGGGCGCGGTCGGCCTGGACGAGCAGCGAGGTGTAGAGGAGTTCGACCGCGTCGAGGTCGGTGGCGTGGCCGACGACGGTGGAGAAGCCGAAGTCGGCGGACCAGACGGACTGGCAGCGGTTCGCCTCGGCGACGGCGTCCAGCAGCAGCGCCTTGGCGCCTTCGTAGGGGCGGTCCACGCCGATCCGGCGGGCGCCGGGGCCGCCGGCCGATCCTCCGGCGACCAGTGCCTCGTCGATGCTGTGCCGGGCCATCAGGTGCTGGGCCTTCGCGGACAGCGCCTCGGCCTCCTCGGGGAAGCCGGTGGACTCCGCCTTGGCCAGCAGGGCGCGGATCCGCCCGAGCGCCTTGCTCTCCGTGTCCGTGCGGGGGGTGTCCCGCGGCGCGGCGAGCGCGGTGATCCGGGGCAGGCGCCCGTACAGGCACAGCACGTCGACGGCGAGGACGGCGGCGGAGAACCGGTCGAGCCGTTCGCGCGTGGCGAACGCGGCGAGGTCGTCGGCGGTGCGGGGGGCGCCGCGGGCGCCGCCGGGGAGTGCGGTGGCGGCCCGGCGGTGCCGGGCGGTCAGCTCCCGGTCCACCATCCGCAGCAGGTCCGGCTCGGCCCAGCCGCGGGCGGCGCACTCCCGCAGAACCCGCCGGGCGGTTTCCCCGGCGACCCCGCTCCACGCGTCGCCGCTGGCGGCGAGCACGGAGGCGGCTGTGTCGACCTCGGCCTCCGCGCCGCCTGCCGCGAGGGCCTTTCCGTACGCCGCGTCGAATGCGTCCACGGACCCATTCTCCCGCCGGCCGGCCCGTGGCCCCCCGCCCTCCACCACGCGCAACCCCCTCCCGGCCGAACGGGCCCGGCCCGGGGGACTGCTCGTTCGTTGCCGGGTGCGGCCCCGTCTATGGCTGGTCGCGCAGTTCCCCGCGCCCCTTCGGGGCTCGTGTCCGCTCGGGCAGAGGAACCTGCGCCCCGAAAGGGGCGCGAGGAACTGCGCGAGCAACCACAACGCGCCCCCACCCGGCACCGCACCCCCCGGGTGGGGGGTTAGCCCCGCAGGGACTCTCCCTGGGCCACTTCGATCGACCCGTGGAGCTGGTGAGCCGCCTCCACCGCACACCCCGCAGAAAGCGCAACGCAAGAGACAAGCACCGCCGAAATCACCCGCGGCGCCCGCACCCCCACCCGCGGCGGCGTGAGAAGCGCCGCCACCCGCCGCGGCACCGGCCCCGCCGTCGCCGAGAGCGCCGCCGCACTCGGCCGCGTCGCGGCCAGCGCCGCCCGCCCGATCGCCCGCGCCGCCACCCGCCGGTCACCGACCGCCGCCGCCGCGCTCTCGTCGGCCCAGCGCTCCAACGCGAAGGAGAGCGGCGAACTCAGCACCCGCAGCGCCGGATGGCACGCGCACGCCACCGCCAGCGCGGTCAGAAAAAGGTGATGGCGACCGGCGAGATGCGCCCGCTCATGCGCGAGCAGCGCCTCCCGCTCGGCCGGATCCAGCGCGCGCAGCATCCCGCTGGTGACCACGATCCGCCCGGGCCGCCCGGGCAGCGCGTACGCGTCCGCCACCGCGTCGGGCAGCACCGTCAGGTCACCCGCGGCCGTACCGGTCGCCGCGGCGGCCCGCCGGGCCCTGGCCGGTTCGACGACGTGCCGCCGCAAGGTGCGCAGCAGCGCGACCACGACCACCGCGAGCAGCCCGGCAGCCACGCAGGCCGCCGGTACGGTCACCTGGTCGCCGACCACCGGCAGGACCAGGTGGCCGAGCGCGGCGACCGGCGGCAGCCGGAGCGCTCCCGCCCCGGCCAGCAGCGCCAGCGCCGCCGTACTGCACGCGGCCAGCGCGCCCGCCGAGGCGGCGAGGAGCCACGCGGCGGCCCGCGGCGGCAGCGCCTCGGCCAGCCTGCGGGCGGCGGGAGCGGCCGGCAGCGGCAACAGCAGCGGCACCCAGACGATGAGGTTCACCCGGCCTCCCCCTCACACCGCACGCCCGCCCCGCCCCCGGAAAACTCCCGCACTCCCAGCGACGGGCCAACAAAGCCCGCCCCGCCCACCCAAGCCCCCGCGACCCGACCCCCGCCCCCGGAAAACTCCCGCGGCGACGGGCCGACGAAGCCACCCGCCCCACCCATCCAAGCCCCCGCGACCCGACCCCCGCCCCCGAAAAGCACCCGCACGCCCGCGGTCATGACGCCTCCCCCGTACCGCGCGGGGACGGGGCAGGGCGCGGGGGTGGGGGGACGTCCTCGGGGGGATCCGCCTCGCGCAGCAGCTCGCGGAGCACCGCCTCGTCGGACGGGTCGAGGCCGGAGACGAAGCGGGCCAGCACCGTACCGCGGTCGTCCGACGCGGACTTGTCGAGTTCGGTGCGCATCCGGCGGGCGGCGAGCCCCGGGGAGTCCTGGACCGGCAGATAGGCGTAGCCGCGCCCGGACCGGGTGCGGCTGACCGTGCCCTTCTCGTGCAGACGGGCGAGGATGGTGGTCACGGTGGTCCGCGCCAGATCGGTGCCGAGGTCGCGCTGGACGTCGGCCGGGGTGAGCGCGCGGCCGCCGGCCGCCCAGAGAGCGGCGAGCACGCTCGCCTCCAGTTCGCCCGCCGGACGGCGACCCGCGCCGCCGTCCGGCCCCGTAAGGTCCGGCATGGATCGCCCCTTCCCGCTCAGTCGCCTACAGTTCTGTAGACCGACTACACCACTGTAGTCATGCAGGGAGCCTCGCCGCGGCCCCTGGACCCATTATGAGAGGGCCTCACCGTCATGCCCCTTCCGATGTTCGACCAGGCCGTGAACGTCCTGGACGCGACCTCCCTGCTCTCCTCCTTCGGCGCCATCGGCATCGCGGTCGTGATGTTCGCCGAGACCGGTCTGCTGATCGGGTTCTTCCTGCCCGGCGACTCGCTGCTCTTCACCGCGGGCCTGCTGAGCGTCTCGGGCGCGTCCGACGTAGTGCACCTCTCGCTGTGGCAGGTGCTGATCGCGTCACTGGCGGGCGCGCTGCTCGGGGCGCAGGCCGGTTACCTGATCGGACGCAGGGGCGGAACGGCGCTGCTGGCCAGGAGCCGCAACCGCAAGCTGCACCAGGGCGCGGAGCGGGCGGCGGAACTGCTGGAGCGTTACGGCCACGCCAAGGCCGTCGTACTGGGCCGCTTCATCCCGGTGGTCCGCACGGTGCTCAACCCGCTGGCCGGCGCGCTGAACGTGCCGGCCCGCACCTTCGCGCTCTGGCAGGTCATCGGCGGCGCGGTGTGGACGGTCGGCCTGGTGCTCGGCGGATACGCGCTCGGCTCGTCGATCCCGCACGTGGACACCTACCTGCTGCCGATCGTGGCGCTGATCGTCGTGGTGTCGCTGGCGCCGCTGGCCGTCGAGGTGTGGCGGGGCCGCAAGCAGGAACGGTCCGGCACGGAGCAGCCGGCGGAGCGGGAGCCGGCGCCCGAGCGGCTCTGAGGGCCCCGGCTGCCCCCGGTCGGGCTTCGGTCGGCCCCCACGGCCGGCCCCCACGGCCGGGCGGCGGTCACCGCCGCGGATACCGCGCGTCGACCTCCGCCCGGCGGGCGGCCTGCTCCGCGGTCAGCGTCCCGCGCAGGGCGGCCAGCTGGAGCAGCGCGGCCTCCGCGCCGGAAGCGAGCGTCTGGGCCTGTGCCCGGTAGTGGTCGGTGACCACCGCGTCCGCCTCTGCCTGGTTCATCGCCGGGGTGATCCGGCCGGCGATCCGCGCCATGTCCCGGTACGACCCCTGGAGCAGGAACGGCGGCCCGGTCCTGGACTCGTCCGCCCGGGCGGCGGAGGCGATGTAGGCGGCGTTGACGGCGAGCAGGGTGCCGCGGGCGCGCAGCAGATGGCGCAGCACGGTGAGCACGCGGGTCCGGTCCCCGGCCGGGACGGGGTGTTGGAGGTCGTCCGGGCGGGCGGTGGGATCACCCTCGGCGAGCCGGATCAGGAGTTCCAGGTCGCCGCGGTCCCGGCCCGCCAGCGGGGCGAGGGTGTCGTTGGCGGTGAGCGCGTTCTCCAGATAGCTGAGGGCGAAGAGGTCCTCGCGGCCGGTGAGGACGTCGCCGAGGTTCCAGACGTCGGCCCGGCCGGCGAGCATGTCGGGGACCCGGAAGAGCCGGCCCGACTCGGTGTACGGGTTGCCGGACATGCAGACGGCGAAGCGTTTGCCGCGCAGGTCGTAGGGGCCGCGGGCGCCCTCGATCCGGCGCTGGGCGTCGCAGAGCGGGATGAACTTCTGCAGCAGTTCAGGGGAGGTGTGCTGGATGTCGTCCAGGTGCAGCAGCACATTGGAGCCGAGGCTGAGCGCGAGGTCGATCTTCTCCAGTTCGCGGCGGGCGGCGGCGTCCGGGGCGCGGTCCGGGTCGAGCGAGGTGACCGAACCGCCGAGCGCCGGGCCGGAGACACCGACCAGGGCCAGGCCGAGGCGGGCGGCGACGTATTCCATCAGCGAGGTCTTGCCGTATCCCGGGGGTGACATCAGCATCAACAGGCCCCCGGGGGCGCCGAACTGCTTGGCGAGGCTGTCGCCGACCAGCGGCAGGTACACCTCGTCGAGCAGCCGGTTGCGGACAAAGCCGCCGACCGGACGCGGGCGGTAGGCCGCCAGGCGCAGGCGGTCGCTCTCCGCGGCCACCAGGGCGGCGCGCTGCCGCTGGTAGGCGCGGTATGCGGGCACGTCGTGGTCGCGGAAGCGGCCGACCCGGGCGAGGAGTTCGTCCAGCCGGAGCGGCAACCGCCCGCCGGTGACGCGGGGGTGGGCGCCGAGCAGCCCGTCGACGGTCGTGGCGACCCGCGCCTCCGGCCGCCGGTAGCGCAGGAGTTGGGCGCCGCAGACCAGTCCGGCGACGGCTTCGGCGCGGTCGCCCGGGTCGGCCGGGAAGCCGCCCAGCCAGGCCGCGGCCAGTTGCCACCGGGCGCCCACGTCCGCCCCCAGCGCCTCCAGATCGGCGGCGAACTCCTTGTACGGCACCCCTTCGGGGCCGCCGAGCGCCGCGGTGAACTCCTCCCGGAGTGCCTCGGCGCCCGGCCCCACGACGAAGCCGGTCTCCCCGTCGGCGAGTTCGGCCACCAGGTAGGCGCCGACCGGTCCGCCGCTGGGCAGTCCGGCCCGGTCCAGATACGTCTCGGCCGCCGCGCTGATCTCCGCGGCGAGCGCGGCGGTCCCGGCGTGGCCCTGCCCGAGCGTGGCCGCCGCCCGGGCCAGTGAGCGGGCCCGCGTCCCCCAAAGGGCCCAGGCGGCCGGGTCCGCGCCGTAGGTCCAGAACACCTGGGCCGCCGCCCGCACCTCGGAGGGGTGCCGCAACAACCCGGCCCCGGCGGCCAGTTCGGCCAGCGCGGCAAGGATGCGTACGGCGTCACGGTCGTGCACCCCGCGCTCGTACCCCTCGGCGGGGCGGGCCGCGATCGCCTCCCGCACAACCTCGCTCAGCGACCCGCGGTCCACGGTCGCGCTCGCCGTTCCCTCCGCCGCGCCGTCCACGGTCCCGCGCACCGCGCCGTCCAGCAGCAGGCAGCCCGCCAGGTACTCCGCCCGGTAGAGGCCGGGCGACTCGGAGATCAACGGGCGGGACCAGAAGGGCCGGGTGGCGGCGAACTCCGCCTCCGCCACCGGGCGGAGGTAGTCCGTGCCGGTGACCGTGAAGGCCATCGCGTCGCCGTGGGGCACGAGGGCGAGGCCGAGCGGCTGCGGGTTGACGGCGAAGCGGTGGGCGCCCAGCCGGATGGCGGTGCCGCCGGCCTCGTAGAGGTCGAGGTGGTCGCGCAGGGTGCGGTCGGCGTCCTGGCGGGCGGCGGCGAGGGCCGCGGTGAGTTCCGCGGCGCGTGCGGCCTGCCCGAGCGCGCCCAGCTCGCCGGTCAGACGGCGGTGTTCGGCGACAAGGGGATCGGCGGCGAAGAAGGCGTTGACGTCGTCGGGGGTGGCAAGGGCGGCGGCCCGGCGCCGGACGCTGTCAAGAACGCGAGCCGCGGACGCCGTCAACCGCTCGACGTGCTCGGCGCGTTGGTCGGCGAGCGCCTGCTTGCGGGTGGTGAGGACGTGGTGGATCTCCTCGCGCCGGGCGTCCAGCGCGGCGACGCGTTCCGGTGCGCCGGCGAACCGGGTGGTCAGGTTCTCCACCTGGACGAGCAGCCGGGCCAGTTCCTCCTCGCACCGCTCCGGTGAGTCCGCCGCGGCCGGCACCCCGGTGAGGTCCTGCGCCAACAAGGCGCTCTCCGCGGCGAATTCGGCCGCGGACTCGACGCCGAACAGCTCGCGCCGCCGGGTGTCGAGCACGGCCCGGGCATGGTTCACCGAGCCCAGGACGTCCGCGGCCAGTTCCAGGATCCGGGTCCGTACGGTGGCGTCGGCGATCCGCAGGGTGCCGGCGGTGCCGGTGACGGTGGTGAGGCCGGCGGCCTGCTCGTCCAGCGCGGCGGCCAGCGGCTCCGCGGCGGCGGAGGTGGTGATCTCGGCCGCCTCGGCGGCGGTGGCGGCGACCCGGGCCCGGTAGCCGTCGAAGGCGCGCTCGTCGGCGAAGCAGGCGGCGGCCCGGGCGGTCGCGGCCTCCGTCTCCCGGGCCAGCTCGGCCTCCAGGGCGTCGAGTCGGTCCTGGTCCGCGTGGCGCACGTCCCGCAGCGTCACCAGCCGGCCGTGGGCGCGGCGCAGCTCGGTGAGCCGGGCCACCCAGGCGTCGGCGGGGTCGTCGTCGGACGCCTCGCCGCGGATGCGCCGGCCCAGCGCGGTGACCGCCCGTGCGGCTTCTTCGACGGAGGCGGCCGCCCGGGCGGTGGCGTCCCGCACCCGGGCGTACTCCGCGAGCACCTGCCGTCCGGTGTCGCGGACCTCGGTGAGCGGGCCGGCGAGGTTCCCGGTGCCGGGGTCGGCGAGCCAGTGGTGGCGGTCCAGCACGCGTTCCGCGGCGGCGACCAGCGCCTCGTGGACGGCCGCCGCCGGCTCGGGCGCCAGCGCGCTGCGGGCCACCGACAGGGCGTCGGCCACCGCCCGTACCAGGTCGGGGTTGCCGATCCGTTCCAGCGGTCCGTCGCCGACCGGCTGGGCGGCGGCGCAGGTGTCGGCCAGGAAGGGGCTCCGCCAGCGCTGGAGGGTGTGCACGCGGGCGGGTTCCGCGCCGTCCGCCGGGCGCAGGACGAGCAGCGTGCCGTCCTCGTAGAGCGCGCAGCCCTGGACGTGCATCGGGGCTCCTGCCTCCTCACGGATCAGGTTGTACGGCAGCAGCAGGCGCCCGCCGGCCGCGGCGTGGAAGACGTACAGCACGTCCTCACCGTTGGCCGACCGCACCAGCCGCTCGAACTCCAGCCCGCCGCCGAGGACTTCGACACCGAGGTCGAAGGTGCGGATGCCGCCGGCGGCGAGCGCGCAGCCGCCCGGGAAGACCACACCCTGCTCGTCGGGGAGCCGCAGGCAGACCTGTGCGAGCGCGTCGATCCGCTCCACCCGCCCGGTACGGGTGTTGACCACGAAGTGGCGGTCGGTGTCCTCGTGGTAGGGCCGCACCCGCAGCAGCACAAGCGGTCCGGCGACGGCGTACGCGGCCTGCGCGTCGGCGAGTGACTGCAGCGCGTCCTCGACCGGCTCCTCGTAACCGGTCTCGCCGGTGCGGATGCGCAGCGTCCCGCCGGTGGTGGTCAGTTGTACGGTGCCGCCGTCCGCGCCGGTCACCGCGATGTGCGGCCGCCGCCCGGGGACGACGTGCTCGCGGGCGACCGGCAGCCAGGTGACGACGCCGGCTCCCGGCGCCGGGTCCGCCTCCCGGCGCGCGCCCTCGTAGGAGCAGGCACCGTCCCGGCCGACCCGCCAGCCGAGCGCCCGGACGTCCGCCGGCGCGGGGCCGGTACGGAAGACGGCGAGCAGGCGGCCTTCCTCGACGCGCAGCCGCAGCACCCGGGTCTCGCGGTAGTAGCGGTACAACTCACCGAAGTCGCGGACGAATTGGGGATCGTCCAGCAGGCCGTGCGGCTCCGGGAGGCCGGCGGCTCCTCCCGGCGCCGGCCGGAGCCGGAAGACGTCGGAGACGTCGGTGACCGCTGCCGGGTTGGCGGCGAAGAGCAGCCACGGGCCGACCGGCGCCACGTCGGCGGGCAGCGACGGCCGCTCGGTACGGAGCCGTTCGGTCCCGTCGAGCCGCAGCTGCGCCGACCCGAAGACCCGCTGCCGCTCCCGGTTCAGCGCCTCGGCCCGCTTCGCCAGCTCCCTGGCGGCGCCGCCCAGCCGGGCCCGCAGTACGTCGTAGACGTCCGCGTCCACTCGTACCTCCGGCTCACCCCCGGCGCCGCCCGGGGCGGGCGGCGCCGGGGTGTCGTGCTCGGCGGTCACGTGGTCACGAGTCCGTTCGCCATGCCGCTGAGCGGCGGCTGCGCGGGCGGGACGGGCTGGGTGTCGGGGCCGGTGAGGCGGGAGAGCAGGCTGGCCAGGCCGGCGCTGTTGTTGGCGCCCAGCGCGGCCAGGACGCGGGTGGCGTCCTCGGTGAAGCGGCCGGAGCCGTCCAGCCAGGGCGCCGCGAGGGCCTGGGCGGTCTCGGAACTGGCGACGAAGGAGTCGACGGTGCGGCCCGCGCTGACCGCGTTCAGCAGCCGGTCGAAGAAGACCGACTCACCGCCGACGATGCTGATGTCCGCCTTCTCCAGGCCGGTGGCCAGCACGGTGGCCTGCGCCTCGGCGATCTGCCGCTGGGCGTCGAGTCCGGCCAGCCGGATGTCCTTCTCCGCGGCGAGCCGCAGCCGGTACTCCTCGTGGCCGCGAGAGGCGTCGTCCAGGGCGGCCATCGCGGCGGCCTTCTCGGTGAGTCCCGCGGCCTCCGCCTTCAGCTTCTCGCCGATCATCGCGGCCTCCGCGGTGGCCTGCGCCGCGGTCCCCTCGGCGGCGGCGAGCGCGAGCAGCCGCGCCCCCTCGGCCTCGGCGCCGAGCCGGGCCGCGGTGGCCGCCGCCTCGGCGGCGCCCACCTTGCTGATCGCCTCGGCGCCGCGTTCGCGCACTTCGACCTCGGCGAGCCCCGCTGCCGCGGCTTCGGCCCGCAGGCCCTCGGCGAGCCGGATCTTCGCCTCGGCGTCCATCTCGGAGGTGCGCTTGCGGGCCTCGGCGAGCGTCAGCGACTCGCGGGCCTTGTGCTGGGCGGCCTGTTCCGCAGCCTCCGCCGCCTTGATGTCCTTGACCAGCTTCTCCTGGGCCTGGGCCTCGGCGGTGATGACCAGGGCCTGCCGTTCGCGCTCGGCCTCCTGGACGAGCCGCAAGTGCTTGATCGACTCCTCCTGTTCCGCGACCGTACGGTCCACCGCGATGCGTTCGCGGACCACGTCGGCGACCTCGCGGCGCTCGCCCTCGACCTCCTTCTCCTTGGAGATGCGGGCGAGTTCGGTCTCCCGCTCGCGGGCGATGACCTCCAGCACGCGGTCCTTCTCGATGCGTTCGCTCTCCACCGCGATGACGCGTTCGCGGTTCTTCTGGGCGACCGCGATCTCACGGGCCTGGTTCTCCCGCTGGACGCCCAGCGCCTCCTCGGTGTGGAGGAACGCGCCCTGGGAGCCCAGCCGTTCCTCCTCCTGGACCCGGGAGGTGGCAGCCTCCTCGCGGGCCCGCAGCGTCTCGACCTCCCGGCGCTGCTTGATCTCGGCCTCGGCCTGCCGGCGTTCCAGCTCCAGGATGGTCTCGCGGGCCTCGACGTTCTGCCGGGTGAGTTCCTTCTGCTCGGTACGCTGCGACTCGTTGGTCCGTACGTGCTCGATCGCGGTCAGCTCGGTGATCTTCCGGATGCCCTGCGCGTCCAGGATGTTGGCCGGGTCGAGCTGGGTGAGCGGGGTCTGCTCCAGGAAGTCGATCGCACAGTCCTCCAGGTGGTAACCGTTGAGGTCGGTGCCGATGACCTGGATGATCCGGTCCCGGAAGCTCTCCCGGTGGGTGTAGAGGTCGACGAAGTCCAGTTGCTTGCCGACCGTCTTGAGCGCCTCGGAGAACTTCGCGCTGAACAGTGCCTGCAACGTCTCCTGGTGGCTGGCCCGTTCGGTGCCGATCGCCTGCGCGACCTTGACCACGTCCTCCTTGGTCTTGTTGACCCGGACGAAGAAGGTGAGGTGGATGTCGGCGCGGATGTTGTCCTGGCAGATCAGGCCCTCGCGGCCGGTGCGCTGGATCTCGATGGTCTTCACCGAGATGTCCATCAGCTCGGCGTTGTGCAGGACCGGCAGGACGACGGCGCCGGTGAAGGTGACGTCCACCTGCCTGGTCTTGGAGACGATCAGCGCCTGGCCCTGCTCGACCTTGCGGAAGAGCCGGCTGACGGTGAAGAGCACTCCGAGTGCGATGAGGGCGAGAACGGCGACGAGTACGCCGATCCCGATGGCGGTGGCATCCATGGCGGGTCCTCGGACGAAGCGGGTGTGTCAGGTGGGGTCGGGGGCGTCGAAGGGGGCGGCCCAGAAGAACTCGCCCTCGGCGTCGTAGGCGTAGAGCAGTGCGGTGCGGCCCGCGGCGAGGTCGTCGTGCGCGTCGTGCGCGTCGTGCGCGTCGTGCGCGTCGTGGGGGGAGCGGCGGACCTGGACGATCGCGGTGGAGCCGTCGGCCGCGGCGACCTCGGCCTGGCCGAAGCGGTCGGTGACGGTCCCGGTGCGGATCACACCGACCAGCCCGAGGAAGTCGGTGCGGGAGGGCGGCCGGCCGGCGGGGAAGAGGTGGCGGAGCGGCCGTACCAGCGTCCAGGTCAGCGGCCAGGCGCCGAGCAGGGCGGCGCCGAGGAGGGCGACGTCCAGCGCGGTCCGCGGGCCGCCGCCGAGCCCGGCGCCGTCCAGGGCCACGGAGCCGGCCAGGCTCAGGAACCAGCCGAGCGCGGTGAGCAGCGAGAGCACGACGAGGACGGGTACGCCGTCCAGACCGGCCGCGGCGAGCAGCCCGGCGTGCTCACCGTGCCGGCCGGTGTGCGGTTCGCCGTGGCCGGCGTGCGGTCCCCCGTGGTGGGCGGCGGCCAGGTGGCCGTGGCCGGCGCCGGGTCCGTGTGCGTCGGCGACCCCGATCAGCACACCGGCCCAGTAGCCGATCACGACCACCAGTCCCCCGCCGTAGAGGACGGTCGGAAAGCCGAGGACGACGCTGGTGAACTCCCCCATTCCCCGCGCGCCTCCCCCCGTGTGGCTCTTCGACCGCCGCAGCGATCGTGGCAGCAGGGGGGCCTGCTCGGCATTGCCGGATTCCGGCAGTCTTGACGGCTTCCGCACGTCCTGGATGCGGCCGCAACCGTGCGGCGGCTCCGCGCGTCACCGGCCCGAGTCCGTACTCGCCGGCCTGCGGCGCCGGCTCGACCGACGACAGGCACGGGCGGATCGCGGCAGATGGCGGCAGATGACCGCAGACGCGCCGACGGCCGCCGTCCGCGCGGGTGGGCGCGGGCGGCGGCCGTCGGGAGCGGGCCGGTGCGGGACTCAGGCCTGGGCCTGGATGGCCTCGACCTCAAGGGCGATACGGATCTTGTCGCTGACCGCGGCACCGGCGGCGCCGCCGGTCACGCCGAACTCGGTGCGGCTGATCTCGGTCGCGGCGGAGAAGCCGGCGATCGCGTTGCCGTCCATGCCCTTGCCGAAGCCGTTCAGCTCCAGCTTGAGGGTGACCGGCTTGGTCACGCCGTGCAGGCTCAGGTCGCCGTCGACCTCGAAGAGCTCGGAGGTCTGCGGGCGGATCGCGGTGGAGGTGAAGGTCAGCTCCGGGAACTGCTCGACGTCCAGGAAGTCGGCGCTGCGGACGTGGTTGTCCCGCATCTCGTTGTTGGTGCTCACCGAGCTGGTCTTGATGACCGCGGAGACCGTGGACTCCAGCGGGTCCTCGGCGGTGACGATGGTGCCTTCGAAGGTGGCGAAGTGACCGCGGACCTTGGAGACACCCAGGTGACGGACGTAGAAGGAGACGTCGGAGTGCACGGCGTCGATGGTCCAGGTACCGGCGACGTAGCCGTCGATCACTTCGGTCTGCGAGGTCATTGCGGAGGCTCCTATAGGGGACCAGGAAGTACGGGATGGCGCGGTGGAGATGTTTGAGCTTTCACGAAAACCCTAGCAAGTGGGTGTTGAGAGTTCAACCACCCGTATGCTGGACACATGAACGATGTGCGGTGGCTGACGGAGGCGGAGCAGGAGATCTGGCGGGCGTACATGGGCGCGAGCACCGAGTTCGCCGCCCATATCGACCGGCAGCTGCGCCGGGAGTCCGGCATGCCCATGGCGTACTACGAAATCCTGGTACGGCTCTCCGAGGCGGAGGGCCGCTGCCTGCGGATGAGCGACCTGGCCGCAGCGTCACTGTCGTCGCGCAGCCGGCTGTCGCACGCGGTCAACGCGCTGGAGAAGAACGGCTGGGTCGAGCGCCGCCCCGCCGACCGCGACCGCCGCGGCTGGGTCTGCCGGCTCACCGAAGCGGGCTACGCGGCACTGAGCGCCGCCGCACCCGGCCATGTCACCACCGTGCGGGAAAAGCTCTTCGACGTCCTCACCCCCGAGCAGCTGGAGACCCTCCGCGAGATCGGACTGGCCATCAGCGCGGGGCTGCGCAGCGACTGCGACCGGGCCCGCGACGAGGACGAACAGGCCTGCTCCTCGGCGGACCCCGGGGACGAGGGGCTGGACGCCGGGGACGAGACCGGGGAGGACACGTGCCCCTCCACACTGGGGGCCGCCCCGGCGCTCTCCGTGGCGGACGGCGGTCCCCGCTGATCCCGGCCGCCGGCGTCCCCCGCGGTCACAGCGGCCTGGCGGGCCAGTCCATCAGGCGGGCACCGAGGGCAGCGGTCTCCAGGGTGTAGCGCTGCAACGCGTCGTCCGGGTCGAACCCGGTCAGCGCCGTGATGCGCTCCAGCCGGTAGGACAGGGCGCGGACGCTGAGGTCGAGGCGGCGGGCCGCCTCGGCGTTCACATAGCCGGCGGCGGCATAAGCGCTGATGGTCTCCAGCAGCGGCTCGGCGCCGCCGCGGGCCTGGGCGAGCGGGCCGAGGACGCTGCGGATGAGGTCGGCCATCGCGGCGCGGTCGCGGAGCAGCACCGGGAAGACCATCAGATCGGCGGCATTGAGCACCGTGGCGGTCAGGCCGATCCGGTCCGCGAGCTCCAGGGCGCTGAGGGCTTCCTCGTAGGAGCGGACCACGCCCGGCGCCCCGCTGTGCGGACGGCTGACCGCCACCCGGTACGACGAAGTGAGCTTGACGAAGGCGTCCAGCACCGCGCGCTGCGTGGTGGGGGTGATGCACACCAGCCGGCCGTCCTTGGGGGCGATCAGCCCGTCGTGGTCGCCGAACCGCCCGGCCAGCTCGCGCTCCACCCGCCGCAGCAGCGGATGCGAGGCGTCGTAGGAGTCCCCCGCGGGGGCGACGGAGACCGCGACCAGGTGCCGGTCGGCCAGCCGCAGTCCGTACCGCTCGGCCTGCTCGGCGATCCGCCCGGGGTCGCTGCGGCCGTAGAGCAGCGCGTCCACAAAGGCCCGGCGTTCGGCCGCGGCCCGGTGCACGGCGTGCCGGTGGGCCCGGTCGTGGCCCTCGGCGAGGGCGGCGATACCCACTTCCAGGGCGGCGAGGACGGCGCTGCCGACCCGGCGCAGTTCGGCGGTGTCGTGGGCGGCGGCCACCCCGGGCAGGTGCGGCCAGGCACGGCGGGCCGCGGCCAGGTGCTCCGCGGTCAGCTCCCGCAGACCGAACCCGGCGTCCGCTGCCTGTTCGCCCAGCGCCCGCCGGCTCTCCCGCTCGGTGCGGGTGAGTGCGCGGCAACTGCTGGATATCTCCGCCAGGGTCTCCGGGAAGCCGGCCACGAACTCCGGCGGCACCGCATGGGCCGCCGCCCCCGTCACCGACACCACCCCTGGCCCCCCAACCGTGTCCTGCGGCAGCTCGCCCGGGCGGGCCGGGCGAGCTCAACCTGTCAAGACTGCCGGATCCGCCCGGCGGCGGCCGTGGTCGGCGGGATTCTTGGGAATTACTTGACGGTCGTGGCCGTGGGCTGCGGGGCGGCCTCGGACACGGTCACCACGTCGCTCGGGGTGATCGCCTCCGGCGCCGGGACCGTGGAGGACGCCGGAGTGCCGCCGGCGGCGGGCGTCTCGTCGGTCTTCATCGCCTTGGCCTCGGACTTCAGAATGCGCATCGACTTACCGAGACCGCGGGCGGCCTCCGGCAGCTTCTTGGAACCGAACAGCACGATGACGACGATCGCCACCACGATCAGGTGCCACGGCTCCAGCCCGTTTCGCAACATGGGATCCTCGCTTCTTTAAAGGGCCGATCAGTCACAGGCCGACCTCTGCATTGTCACCCGGAAGCCGCCTGCGACGGCAACCGGGTACTCAAAGCATGCGCAAAAAGCTCGTGAACGGGAAGACCCTGCCGCTTCCGGACTTGATCTCATCCGGCGTCGACCCGGTCAGCGGAGAGGTCCTTCGGGGACTTCACCGGGGGCTGGAGGCCGTCCAGCACGTGCTGCCACTTGGGTGAGGTGATCAGGGACTTCAGCTGCGCGGCGGACAGCGGCGGGTCGGTGCGGGTGACCGGTTTGCCCTTCTCCGCGGCGGAGTTGTACTCGTCGACGGCGATCTGGGCGCCGCTCGGCGTGACGAATGTCGCAAACCACTCCTTCAGGCTGTTCCGGTGGTCGGGGTACTCGTAGGTCTTCAGGATCATCAGCCGGCCGCCCGCGAGGTTTTCCAGCGAGCAGGTGCTGCCGTCCGGGGTGTGGACGGGGCAGTCGTTGGCCATGGCCGCGTCGGCGCGTGCGTGGGCTTCGCGGTGGACGCCGGCTCGGCGGTGGGGTGCTTCGCCGGGGCGGCGACCGCGCTGCCCCGGCTGCCGCCGGCGCCGGCCGCCAGCACCCCGCCGGCGCCGGCCAGCGCGAAGACCGCGACGCCGGCGGTGACGGCGGCGGTCCAGCGGCGGTCCAGCGGCGGTCCAGCGGCGGTCCGACGGCGGTCCGACGGCGGCGCAGCCTTCTGCCGCGGAGGTGGCCGTCGGCCACCAGGTGGTGGCTGTCCGCCTGGAAGCTGCCGGCGGTGCGACGCAGGGCCTCGCCGACCCCCCAAGGCCCCCGGCAGCCCCCCGGGTTCACAGCCCACCGACGGCTGACGGCAGTTCGGGACCGCCGGGACCCGGCGTCTCGCGTCCCGCCGCTGCGGCGGGGGTGGGGGGACGGGAACCCGGCCCCCCAAGGCCCCCGGGTCCGCAACTCCGCCGCCTGCAACCCGTGTCTCGCGTCACGCCGTCGGTGGCGGGAGTTCGGGGGCTCCGGGAGCCGGCGTCCCGCGGTACCGGAGTTGCGGCGGGGGTGGGGGGACGGGAACCCGGCTTCCCGAGGTATCCCCCGGGAGGGCTAGTTGGAGGTGAGGAGGTCTTCGGGGACGGCGGCGAGGGCCTCTTGGATGGCGGCTACGAGCGCTCGGGCCGAGGTGGCGGTGAGTTCGAGGGCCACGCGGGCGGAGGGGCCCTTCGCGGGATCGGTGAAGTCGATGTTCAGCGTGTGCGCGGCCATCGCGTGGACCGGGTGGTCGAAGTAGACGGTGACATCGGTGACGTGGAACCACGAGCCGTTGGGGCCCTTGGCGCTGCCGTCGACGGAGTCCTTCACGGTGAGGTAAGTGCACATGGGTCAGCTCCCGAGGTGGCGGCCGTAGAAGTCAGCGATCTTCTCCCAGCCGTCGTTGGCCGCGGCCACGTTGTAGCTGGGGCGGTCCACCGCGAAGAACGCGTGGCCCGCGCCCTCGTAACTGTGCGGCTCGAAGTCCTTGCCCTCGTCGGCGAGGATCTGCGTCAGCTCGGCCACCTGCTCCGGGCTCGGGTACTTGTCCTCCTTGCCGAAGAGGCCGAGCAGCGGGCTGCGCAGGTTCGGCAGCTGGTCCACCAGGTTCGTGATCTTCAGCGGGAAGTCGGCCCCCGGCGTACCGGTCACGAAGGCGCCGTAGCAGTCCACGGCCGCGTCCACGTCGACATTGCACGCCGCGAGCACCGACTGGCGCCCGCCGGAGCAGTAACCGATCACGCCCACCTTGCCGTTGGAGGTGGGCAGCGCGCGCAGGTACGCGGCGGCGCCGGCCACGTCGCCGATCAGCCGCTCGTCCGGCACACCGCCGTTGGCGCGGGCCACGGCCGCCGCGTCGTCGGGCGACGCACCGGGCGCCTCGCGGGAGTAGAGGTTGGGACAGATCGCGTCGTAACCGAGTTCGGCGAACCGGCGCGCGATCTCCTTGCTGCCGCGGTCGTAACCGGGCATGTGGTGGATGACGACGACGCCACCGCGGGTCGCCTCGCCCTCGGGGCAGGCCAGGTACGCCTCGATCCGGTCGTCGCCGTCGCCGGCGATGGTGATCGTGGTCGCGGTCAGGGAGCCGGTGGCGGCAGGAGAGGTTTCACTCATGCCGCCAGCTATACCATAAGCCTGGACTGTTAAGTTTATACTGAAGATCATGAGAACCAGCCGCGTGCGAACAGCCGGTGACATCGGCACGAACGCCGGCCCGGGGACCCCGGTGGACCCCGCCGGCGCCGCGGCTCCGGCACCCGCCCCGCCCGGCCCGGAGACCAACCCGGAGACCGGTCCGGAGGCCAACCCGGCACCCGGCCCGGAGACCAGCCCGCAGGCCAACCCACAGGCCAACCCGGCACCCGGCCCGGAGACCGCCCCCGCCACCGCCCCGAAGTCCGCCCCGGCCGCCACCCCGGAGAGCACCCTCGCCGAACGCACCGCAGGCGACCTGCGCGCCGCGCTCGGCCCGCTCGTCCGCCGGCTGCGCCAGTTCCGGCCGGACGGCGAACTGACCCTCTCCCAGACCTCCGCGCTGGTCCGCCTCGACCGCGAAGGGCCGGCCACCGCGTCCGAACTGGCCGCCGGCGAGGGCATCCGCCCGCAGTCGATGTGCACGATCGTCTCCCGACTGCAGGAGCGGGGGCTGGTCGCCCGCGAGCAGGACCCGCACGACGGCCGCCGGATCGTCGTCTCGCTCACCGCGGCCGGCCTGGAGGGCCTGCACGGCGCCCGGCGCGAGCGGGCCCGCCGCCTGACGGTGGCGATCACCGAGGAGCTCACCCCGGCGGAACAGGAGCAACTGGCCGCCGCCCTGCCGCTGCTGGAGAGGATCACCCGACGTGTCTGAGGCCACTGGGTCCACCCGGTCCGGCGCCGGCTCCGACGGCCAGGGCGGCTCGGGCGGCTCGGGCAGCCAAGACGGCCACGGCAGCCACGGCAGCCGCAAAGCCCGAGGCGGCCCACAGGCCCCGGGCGGCCCGCAGGACCAGGCCGGCCCAGGCGCCCGCAAAGCCCGAAGCAACCCGCAGGACCAAGCCGGCCGGAAAGCTCAAGGTGGCCCACAAGCCCCGGGCGGCCCGAAGACCTCCGGCGCCCGGCCGGGCGCCGGGGACCTGCCGGGCGAGCCGAAGGACGACCGCTACAAGTGGCTCGCCCTCTCCAACACCAGCCTCGGCATGTTCATGGCCTCGGTCGACTCCTCGATCGTGATCATTTCGATGCCGGCCATCTTCCGCGGCATCCACCTGGACCCCTTCGGCCCGGGGAACATCAGCTATCTGCTGTGGATGATCATGGGCTACATGCTGGTCACCGCGGTGCTGGTGGTCAGCCTCGGCCGGCTGGGCGACATCGTCGGCCGGGTGAAGATCTACAACCTCGGCTTCGTCGTCTTCACGCTCGCCTCGGTGGCGCTCTCCTTCGACCCGGCGCACGGCGGCAAGGGCGCGATGTGGCTGATCGCCTGGCGGATCGTGCAGGCGCTCGGCGGCGCCATGCTGATGGCGAACTCGGCCGCCATCCTCACCGACGCCTTCCCGGCCCGGCAGCGCGGCATGGCCCTGGGCATCAACCAGATCTCGGCGCTCTCCGGGCAGTTCATCGGCCTGGTGCTGGGCGGCCTGCTCTCCGCGTGGGACTGGCGGGCGGTGTTCTGGGTGAACGTGCCGGTCGGCATCTTCGGCACCATCTGGGCGTACCGCTCGCTGCGGGAGCTCTCCGCCCGCCAGCCGGCCCGGATCGACTGGTGGGGCAACCTCACCTTCGCACTCGGCTGCGCGGGGATCCTGATCTCCATCACCTACGGCATCCAGCCCTACGGCGACCACACCATGGGCTGGACCAGCCCCAAGGTGCTGGCCGGGCTGATCGGCGGCGTGGTGCTGCTGCTCGCCTTCGGGGTGATCGAGACGAAGGTGCCGCAGCCGATGTTCCCTCTGCGGCTCTTCCGCAACCGGCACTTCGCGGCGGGCAACGCGGCCGCGCTGCTGGCGTCGGTCGCCCGCGGCGGTCTGCAGTTCATGCTGATCATCTGGCTGCAGGGGATCTGGCTGCCGCTGCACGGGTACGACTTCGCGGACGCGCCGCTGTGGGCGGGTATCTTCCTGCTGCCGCTGACCGCCGGGTTCCTGCTGGCCGGTCCGGTCTCCGGGACGCTCTCCGACCGGTTCGGGGTGCGCTGGTTCACCACCGGCGGGCTGCTGCTCTTCGGGGTGAGCTTCGTCGGTCTGCTGCTGCTCCCGATCGACTTCCCCTACTGGGCGTTCGCGCTGCTGATCCTGCTCAACGGCATGGGGTCGGGGATGTTCTCCGCGCCGAACACCTCGGCGATCATGAGCAGCGTGCCGGCCACCCACCGGGGAGCCGCGTCCGGGATGCGGTCCACCTTCCAGAACTCCGGGACCTCGCTCTCCATCGGTGTCTTCTTCTCGCTGCTCATCATCGGCCTGGCCAACCGGCTGCCGGGCGCGCTGGACTCGGGGCTGCGGGCGCAGGGCGTACCGGCGGGGGTGGCGCACCAGACGGCGGGGCTGCCGCCGGTGTCGACGGTGTTCTCCGCGTTCCTCGGGATCAACCCGGTCGAGACGCTGCTCAAGCCGTCGGGGACGCTGGCGAGGCTGCCGGCGCACAACCGGGAGGTGCTCACCGGGAAGGAGTTCTTCCCGCACCTGATCTCGTCGCCCTTCCACCACGGCCTGGTGATCGTCTTCGCGACGGCCGCGGGGATGGCACTGCTGGCCGCGACCGCCTCGGCGCTGCGCGGCACGCCCAAGCCGATGGTGCTGGACCCGGCGCCCGAGCGCCGCGACAAGCAGCGGTCGGCCGCCAAGCGCTGAGCCCGGACCGTACGGGCGGCGGACCGCGGACGGCGGACGGCGGGCAGCGGACGGCGGACGGCGGACGGCGCCGGACCGTACGGCCGGGCAGCGCGCACGAACCCGGAGCCGCACCGCGCACAGGCGGCGACCGTACGGCCGGGCAGCGCGCACGGGCGGCCTTCCCGGAGGAAGACCGCCCGTGTTCGGGTGTGTCTACTGGTGCGTCAGGTTCGGGGCCGGCTCGTCAGGCGCGGCCACGGGCCCTGCGACGACCAGCCATCAGGCCCATGCCCATGATGGCAAGGCCAACCAGGCACGCCGCACCACCTACAAACGAGTTGTTCCAGATCGTCTTGTAGAACGCGGCATCACCCGAAACCACCCAGGGGGCGATGATCGTCCACACGCCGATCGCCGTGGCGACCCAGCCGAGGCCGTGCGTGCGCTCCAGGACCGAACCGAAGCCCATGCCGAGTACCGCGAGTGCGATACCGGTGATCAGATTGCTCACCCGCAGGCTGGGGCTGAAGTTCTGGAAGCCCACCACCCAGGGCGAGATCGCGAGATACAGGCCGGCCAGCACGCACAGACCTTCGAGCAGTCCGTTGAATGGCTTGTCCGACATCGCCGCGTACCGGTCCCGGAGGGATACCAGGTCGGGGTGGGTATCGATGTGGGATGTCTCGGTCGAATGGGTGGCCATTCAAGCCACCTCCTTCGTTCCTATTCGGAAGTGCAGTTTTTTTCCGGCTGCTTTCCAGCCGGTAGGCCACCGGTCTTCCGCCGGGCCCCGGGATGTGCTCCGGGTCTCCGGCCCGGAGCTGACGCATCCATAAACTCAGCGTAAAACCCATCTGCCGGATACGGCCACCCGAGGGGCCATCAGCTCGCCGCGGGAGATCCCGCCGTCTTCGCAGCGGCGTCGAACAGGACGGTCGCCGCGGCCTTCGCGGAGGTGGCCGCCGACGGGTCCCGGTCCATCCGGCCGGAGAGCACCGCGCCGTCGTAGAGCAGGTGCAACTGCCGTGCCAGGCCCTCGGGATCGGCGACCCCGGCCTCCGCGGCCAGCTCGGTGAGCAGGCCGCGCATCCAGCCGCGGTGGTGGTCGGAGGCGAGCTCGACGGCGCCGCCGCGGGTGGACTCGGCGCTGGCGGAGACAAAGGCGCAGCCGTTGAAGCCGGGGGCGGTCACCGTCTCGCCGGCCGCGTCGAAGACGCTCAGCAGCCGTTCGCGCGGGGTGCGGAACCGGGTCAGGGTCCGCTCGACCCGCCCCCTGACGACCAGATGACGGCCGTCGAGATAGGCGCTGACCAGGCCCTCTTTGTTGCCGAAGGTGTTGTACAGGGATGCCTTGGCGACGCCCGCGTGCTCGATGATCCGGTCGATGCCGACGGTGTGCACGCCCTCGCGGTAGAACAGTTCGTTCGCCGCGTCGAGCAGCCGGTCCCTGGCGGACGCCTTCGCGGCGCCGGCCTTGGCCTTCGCGGCCGTGGTGCCGGCCGTCGTGGTTGTCCTGGTTGTCGCCATGTCCCTCATCCCCACCAGCAGGTCAGACAGGTCTGTCTATGTTAGCGCTGGTCATTGGCGCTCGCCGGCCGGACGTCGCCGGACCGCACCGGCCGGTACGCCGGCGGTCAGCGGCTCCCGTGCCGTCTCGGCCGCCCCGACCGTCTCGACCGCGCCGACCGTGCCGACCGCCCCGACCGGCGGGGTGGCCGCGGCCGAACCCGCCGCCACCACGTTCACCGACGTGGCCAGCGGGGTGCGGTGTCCGCTGAGCAGCAGTCCGGCCAGGGCCGCCGCCGCCAGTACGATCACCGCGATGCCGTACTCCCGGGCGGTGTCCAGCAGGCCGCCGCCGTGCACCACGAGCACGCCGCCGATGACGGCGGGCACGCCCATGCCCAGGTACGAGACCACGTAGAGCAGCGACAGCACGCCGGCCCGCTCATGCGGCCTGACCAGCGGCATCACCAGTCGGATACCGCCCTGGAAGCCGGCGCCGAAGCCGAAGCCGGCCACCGCGGTGCCGGCGAAGAAGCCGGTCACCGAGGCGGTACCGCCCGCGCCGGAGCCGATCGAGACCAGGGTGATCGCCACGCCCGCGATCAGTGCCAGCACGCCGAGCGCCATGACCGTACGGGTCGGGGCGTTGCGCAGCAGAAGGACGGAACCGGCGCCCGCGGCGGCGAGGACGAAGAGGCCGAGGCCGCCGTAGACCACCGCGTGCGAGTGGACGAGGGCCGCGGTGATCCCCGGGGCGAGCGCCCCGTAGAAGCCGGCCAGCGCCCACACCGCGAAGAGCACGGGGACCGCGATGGCGACCGGCCGGCGGGCCGACTTCGGCAGCCCGATCTCGGGCCTCATGCCGGCCAGCGCGCCGGGCTTACGGGTCACCGACTCGCGAAGGAAGAGCAGTCCGGCCGCCTGGAGCGCGAAGAGCCCGAGCAGCAGGTAGTAGACGAGATGGGTCGGCGCCGGCAGGTACTGCACGACGAACCCGGAGATCAGCGCGCCGGTGGCGGTGCCGGTGGCGGGGGCGAAGGAGTTGGCGAGGGCGCCGCGGGCCCGGTCGATGTCGAGCAGCCCGGCCCCGATGGCGCCGAGCGCGGCGCCGGTGGAGACGCCCTGGATCACCCGGGCAGCCAGCAGCGCGTCGACGCTGCCCGCGGTGGCGAAGACCACCATCGCCAGGGCCTGGCCGGCCAGTGCGGCGAAGAGCACCGGACGGCGGCCGATGTGGTCGGATACCCGGCCGAAGACCAGCAGCGCGGCCAGGACGGCGAGCGCGTAGACACCGAAGACGACGGTGGTCGTGATCGGCGAGAAGCCCCATTCCTGCTGGTAGACCGCGTAGAGCGGGGTCGGCGCGCTGGACGCGGCGAGCAGCGTGACGACGATCGAGGCGAGCAGGGTGAGCGAGGCGGTGGGGCCGAAGCGGAGACGGTCGATCATGGGTGACTCCTGATCACCGAGGGTGGTGCCGAGCGAGCGGGCTGATCGGCAGGGAGCGGGCACCGGACTGACGTGGAACCGTGCGCCAGATTAGACAGACCTGTCTAACCACGTCAAGACGGGGGGCATTCCTGCAGGTGGTGGCAGCCACTTGATGTGGGTGAGGGCTGGGCTTCAGACGGAGCTGTCTACTGCTGCGGGGGTGCGGCAATCGTCCCGATGTGCCCGGTTTACGGGGCCGGTCCGCCGGAGATACGCAGGGAGTCGGGTGCGGTGACTGAAAGGCCGTAAGGCCGAGAGGAGGCCGCGGTGGCCACCAAGGACGCGCTGGCCGAGTACCGGCGCAGGCGGGACTTCTCCAGGACACCGGAGCCGAGCGCGGGGAGCGGTTTCGGGCCGGGGTCCGAACCCGGCTACGTGGTGCAGATCCATGACGCGAGCCGGCTGCACTTCGACTTCCGGCTGGAGGTGGAGGGCACGCTGAAGTCCTGGGCGGTGCCGAAGGGCCCCTCCCCCGACCCCGACGAGAAGCGGCTGGCGGTCCCCACCGAGGACCACCCGCTGGAGTACCGGAACTTCGAGGGCGTCATCGGGCAGGGCGAGTACGGCGGCGGCACGGTGATCGTCTGGGACGAGGGCGGCTACCGCAATCTCAGCAGGGACCGTTCCGGCGCCGAGATCCCCTTCGCGGAGGCGCTGCGCAACGGCCACGCGTCCTTCTGGCTGGACGGGGCGAAGCTGCACGGCGGGTACGCGCTCACCCGGATCCGCAACAACCGGGGTACGGGCGAGGCGTGGCTGCTGGTGAAGGAGAAGGACCGGCGGGCGACACCGGGGCGGAGCACGCCGGACCCGTGGCGGGCGCGGTCGGTACGCAGCGGGCGGACGCTGCGGCAGATGGCGGCGCGGGGGGACGGGGCCGCAGGCGAGGACGGGGCCGCGGGCGGGGGCAGAACCGCGGGTGGGGCCGCGGGCGGAGGCGGCGAGGGTCAGGACGCCGGCCGGGGTGCTGGTCGGGACGCCGGCCGGGCCCGCGGGAAGGGCGCCCGGAAGACGGCCGGTAAGACGGCAGGCAAGGCCGCCGGGAGGGGCGCACGGTGAGCCGGAGCGCCGCGCGCTCCCAAGCCTCCGCGGACGCCCCGGCGGAGGCCCCGGACGCCCCCGCGCTGCCCGCCGCCCTCGCCGCTCTGCCGGCGCCGCAGCGGGCCCGGCTCCGGCCCGCGCCCGAGGGCCGTTCCGGCCCGGTCGACCGGCCCATGCTGGCCACCCTCAGCTCCCGCCGTACCTTCGACGACCGCTGGATCTTCGAACGCAAGCTGGACGGGGTACGGGCACTGGCGGTCCGTGACGGCGCGGGCGCGCGGCTGCTCTCCCGGACCGGCCGGGTGATGGACAGTACCTACCCCGAAGTGGCGGAGGCGCTGGCCGCGCAGGAGTGCGGGGACTTCGTGGTGGACGGGGAGATCGTGGCGCTGCGGGAGGGCCGTACCGACTTCTCGCTGCTCCAGCAGCGGATGGGGCTCACCGATCCGCGGGCGGTACGGGCGAGCCCCGTCGTCGTCCACTACTACGTCTTCGATCTGCTGAGCCTCGGCGGCTGGGCCACCACGGGGCTGCCGCAGCGCACCCGCAAGACGCTGCTGCGTGACGCGCTCTCCTTCCACGGCCCGCTGCGCTACACGCCCCACCGCAACCACACCGACGAGCCGCTGCTGAGTCAGGCGTGCGCGAAGGGGTGGGAGGGGCTGATCGCCAAGCGGGCCGACGCGCCTTATCAGGAGCGGCGCTCCACCGACTGGCTGAAGCTGAAGTGCGAGGCCGGGCAGGAGTTCGTGATCGGCGGCTTCACCGACCCGGCCGGCAGCCGGGTCGGCTTCGGCGCGCTGCTCATCGGCTACTACGACACCGGGGGGCGGCTCCGGTACGCGGGGAAGGTCGGCACGGGGTACGACCGGCGCACCCTGCTGGCGCTGCGCGAGCGGATGGACGCGCTGTCCCGTCCCACCTCGCCGTTCGCCGACCCGGTCCGCGAACGCAACGCCCACTGGTGCGCCCCGGAACTGGTCGCCCAGGTCGGTTTCAGCGAGTGGACCCGCGACGGCATGCTCCGCCACCCCCGCTTCCTGGGCCTGCGCGACGACAAACCCCCCACCGAAGTCATCCGCGAACGCCCCACCTGAGCCCGCGCCTTCACTGCGATCCACCCGGTTACGCTCGCCCCACACGGAAGGCCGGCGCGGGAGGCCGAAGGGTCCTGTGGAGCGGCCGCTGGACCGGGCAACGGGTGACGAACTCCGCTCCGGTGGCCGCCACGGCGAGCGCTGCCGCGGCGGCGGCCCGCTGATTCTCCGGTCAGGCGCGGTGGACCAGGAGTTCGACGTTGCGGTCCTTCCGCGCGCCCGCGGAGCTCTCCCGGACGCCGTCGTGCATGGCGGCCGGCAGGCCCGGGGCGTTGTAGGCCAACTCGCGGTAGAGCGCGGCCAGTCCGACCGAGGAGAGGTCGTCGAAGTCGGTGGTGTAGGGGGCGGAGGACTCGACGAGCGTGGTGAAGAGGGAGAGCGTGCCGTCGTGGTTGTCCATCAGCTCGATCAGCCGCGCGTGGTGCGGATAGTCCACGTGGGACGCGGTGTTGACCTCCCAGAAGGACCGGGCCGGGGTCCGGTGCCGGTGGGGCGTGATCGCGTTGACGTGGCTGTGGCCGTTGATCCAGGCCACCACGTTGGGGAAACGGCTGAGGAGTTCGATGAGTTCGCCGCCGTCGTGGCGCTGCTCCTCGGGGTGGGTGGCGTCCGGGCGGCGGGTCATGCTCGGGCTGTGGTGGTGACTGAAGACGAGGATGTGCGCGTCGTCGGCGGCGGTGTTGCGGACCACCCGGCCGTCCGCGTCGTAGTGCCGGGCGCTGTGCGCGGTCAGCGTCCGCTCCAGCCAGCCGAGTTGCTCGCTGCCGACGGAGCCCTGGAAGTGCCCGCTGCGGTACGTGGTGTCGATGCTGATGCCGACGACGCCCTCGGCGACCGGGAAGGTGTAGTAGAGGCGGTCGTCGTTGAGGTTGTCCTGGGAGTAGCCGTGCCCGGCCGGGCCGTGGCCGGCGTACGCCGGGTCGAGGTGCGCGGTCAGGTAGTCGTGGGGCGTGAAGAGCCGCCGCCCCGGGTCGGGGGTGACCTGCCGCGCGCCGGCCGCGTTCCGGGTCAGGATGTCCTTGAGCACACCGCTCTTGGGGTCGTCACCGCTCTTGAGCACCTTCGCGTACGCGGCTACGTCGGCGTCCGGCACGGTGAACAGCTTCCGCGACCCGGTGACGATGTCCCGCAGCTGCTCGTCCTGGGGCGCGAGGCAACCGCCGGGCAGGGCGTCGTGGTTGCCGGGCGTGGAGTACCAGGGGATGTCGAGGCCGGGGCTGCGCAACGGGCGGATCGCCGCGTCCAGGAAACCGGGGATCCGCGGGAAGCCGCGCTGCTTGTCCATGTCCCGCAGCGGGCCGTCCGCCTGCCAGAAGAGCGGCAGCCCGGAGTTCTGCACACCCTCGTACGACGCGGGGTCCCCGGTGTTGGGGGTGATCAGCCCGCCGCTCATCGCGGTGAGGTACCAGTGCAGCTCGGTCGCCGAGTTGTTGTCGACGTTGTCGCCGGTGGACATCACGAAGGCCGGCACCCGCCCGCTGTACGGGCCCGCGCCGAGTGCGTTGATCTGCTCCACCAGTGCGACCGCGCCGGCCACCGACAGCGCTTCCTGGGTACGCCAGGACCCCGGTGACCCGGCCCGCAGGAACTCGGTGCGCAGCGGATTCTGCACATCGGCCAGGTGCAGGTCGGTGAGCTGGACGAAGCAGGCCAGCGGGGTGCGCCGGTCGGCCCGTCCCTTGGCGCCCGCGGCCAGTTCTGAGCGGACCAGGGCCGGCCAGCCGGGCCCGGCGACGATCCGCCGGTAGCCGCCGGAGCCCTTGGCGAGCCGGGCGGTGGTGTCGAGCGTCGTCACCCCGTACGGCAGGGCCCGCCGCACGGTGGGGCGCGGCGCGGGCGGGTGGTGGGGCGGCGGCACGGGTCCTGACGTGGCGGGCCCGGCGGCGGCGCTGCTGCTGCCCGCACCGGCCGCCAGCGGCCACGCGACGCCGGTGGCGGCGACGGCGGCACCGGAAATCTGCAGGAATCGACGGCGGTTGAGGGGGGATCGCGTCCCGGCCATGAAAGGTCCTCCGGTATCGTGACGCTTCACCTCGCGGTGGCGTCACCCGAATTTCTCTTTCCGAGGCTCGGGGCTCGCCATGGCGGTGATGTGAACGACGCCGGAACAGGGTCGGCCCATCAATTGTCCACGCAGCTCCGGGAGGGTTCCGGATGACCGGCGGGGATACTCGGGGCCGCTTCCGGATTACCGCGGAACGACCGGGAAAAGACCGGCGTCCTGCCGGGGAACGAAGCGGCCCGGGCCGCCGGATATCCGGGCCCGGGCCTTTCGCGGGAAGCAAGCCGTCAGGCCATCTTCCATTTCTGGTTGGACGTGCCCGCGCAGGACCACATCTGCAGATCGGTGTTGGCCGCGGTGCCCTTGTCCTTGGCGTCCACGCAGAGGTCGGGCTGGACCTCCACCAGGTCGAAGGACTTCTTGAGGACGAACGCCTGGGTGCCGGCGCCCGAGCACTTCGCGAGCCGGACGGGCGCGCCGTTGCCGGGGGCACCGGAGATGTCCAGGCACATCGTGCCGCCGAAGTCGCGGGCGGTGCCGTCGGAGGGGAAGGTCCAGCCCTGGGAGGGGTCGCTCCGGTCGCAGTTGGCGAGCACCAGCTGGGTGCCGGCGGTGCGCTGTCCCGCCTCGGTGGCCAGGCAGCGGTTGGACGCGAGGTTCATCACCAGTCCGCCGGTGAAGGTGATGGGCTTGGCCGCGGGCGGGGCGGGCGGCGGGGTGGTGCCGGCGGGGTGGTGGGCGGTCGAGCCGCTGCCGGTGCCGGTGCCGGGTTTGGCCCCGGTGCCGGCGGCAGGGGCGGCGGGCGGAACGGCGGCCAGGACGCCGGCCGGCGGGGCGCCCTTCACGGCACCCTTGCCCGGTGCCTTGTCCGGCGCCTTCTCAGGCGCGCCCTTGCGCGGAGGGCCGGGCTTGCCCGCCACCGGCTTCGCGCCGCCCGCGGTGGTCGCCGCGGTGGTGCCGAGCGTACGGGTGGCGGCGGCCTGCACCGTACCGTCGCTCTTGCCGCCGAACTGGGTCGCCGCCGCGGTCAGTCCGACACCCACAGCCGCCACGGCCACCACCGCGGCGACCGCGACAACGACCCGGCGGCCGGGCTTGAGGAACTTCGCGCCGGAGAAGAAGTGCTGCTTGGCGAAGCCCTCGGCGAAGGAGTGGCCGGCCGGGGAGATGTCGTAGCCGGCGTCCTGGGCGGCAGGAGCGGCCGGGGCGGCCGGGACATCCGCGCCGGCCGGCAGCGGCTCGCCCGGGGCGGCAGGACCAGTCGGCAGCGGCTCGTCGGACGCCGTGGGCGGCGTGCCTTCGGGGCCGTCGGGATGGGACGGGGAGGTCATGGTCGGTCTCTCTCGGGACGGGTGCCGCCGGGAAGCGGGGGCGGCCGGGCAGGGCGTCGTGACGGCGCGGCGGTCAGGGCCAGTCGGGCAGGTCCTGGGGCCGCAGGGTGATCAGGTCGGTCTCCTCGGGGTCGGCCATCTCGGCCACCCGGTACGCCTGATGCTCGGTCATGGTCTGGAAGGTCTGCCGGGCGGAGCGGCCGTTGCCGAACCGCTCACCACGCGGCAGCGCGTCGAAGTAGGCGGTCAGCGCCTCGCGGGCGGAGTCGGTCAGCAGGTACTGGTGCTGGCCCGCCTGGTGCTCCACGATGCTGACCAGTTCTGGGGTGACGTAGTCCTCGAAGACCAGGGTGCGGCTGAACCGGGAGGCGAGGCCGGGGTTGGAGTCCACGAAGTGCTCCATCTCGTCCGGGTACCCGGCCACGATCACCACGACCGAGTCGCGGTGGTCCTCCATCAGCTTCACCAGGGTGGCGATCGCCTCCTGGCCGAAGTCGTTGGAGCCGGCCGCCGGCGTCAGCGAGTACGCCTCGTCGATGAAGAGCACCCCGCCCATGGCCTCCTCGAAGATCCGCTGGGTCTTCGGGCCGGTGTGGCCGACGTACTCGCCGACCAGCGAAGAGCGGTCGGCCTCCACCAGGTGACCGCGCTCCAGCAGCCCGACGGCGGCCAGGATACGGCCGTAGAGCCGGGCCACCGTGGTCTTGCCGGTGCCGGGGTTGCCGGCGAAGACCAGGTGGCGGCTGAGCGGCGGCGCGGCGAGCCCGGCCTCCTCGCGGCGGCGGACCATCTGCATCAGTTTCACCAGCGAGGCCACATCGTGCTTGACCCGCTGGAGGCCGACCAGCCGGCCCAGTTCCGCGAGCAGGTCGTCCAGGCTCTCCTCGGTGACCGGCGCCCTCTCCTTCTCCGCCGTGGCGGCCGCGGGGCCGGGGGCGGCCGGCGCCGCTCCCGGCAGCCCCGGCACCGCGGCCTTGGCCACCGGACCCGCGCCGCCGGGGGCCGGCCACACCGCGGACTTGACGCGCTGTGCCCGGCAGTTGTCGACGGTGGGCGCCGCGCCCTCGTCCAGGCTGAGGTCCTCCTCGGTGTCGCGCACCAGCAGGTCCCGAAGCACCGGGGTGGCATCGGCGGCGACATGGACCGCGGGGAAGGCGGTACCGGACAGCACGCACTCCTCGTAGGTGCCCTTGCCGCCCTCACCGACGTAGAGGCCGTTCTTGCCGGTGTCGCCGATGGTGGTGCCCTGGATGCGGGGCTCCCCGCCGCGGGCGACAACGATGCCGGACCCCGCGGTGCCGGTGACCGAGCAGTTCCGCAGCCGGGGGGCCGCCTTCTCCGCGACCACGACGCCCGCGGTGCCGGCGCCCGCCACCTGGCAGTTCTCGAACTCCGGGGTGCCGTCGGCGCCGCAGGTCAGGCCGGCCCGCTCGACGTCGTAGACGCGGGCGTCGCGGATCCGTACCTCACCGAGGGACTGCGCGGTGACGCCGTTGCGCCCCCGGCGCACCGTCAGGCCGACGGCGGTGGCGGCCGCATAACCGTCCAGATGCAGCCCGGACATGCCGCAGTCGGCGGTCCGGCAGTCCTCCAGGGTCAGCCGGCCGCGCTCGGTGACCCCGATGCCGTGCTCCGGGGTGCTCTCCACCCGCAGGGCGGTGAGCCGGACGACGGCGTCACCGCCGATGTGCACGGCGCTGAAGGTGGAGTCGCGCAGCGATCCGCCGGTCACCGTCACGTCCGCGCGCTCGCCTGCCAGCACGCCGTTGCCGTTCGCGCCGACGACGGTGCTGCCGGAGACGATGACCCGGGCGGCGCCGCGGGCGACGACTCCGGAGGCCCGCGGCTGGATGATCCGGCAGTCGGTCAGCTCCAGCACGGCGTTGCCGTCCGCGGCGGCGCCGGCCGCCGCGCAGCCCCGGAACCGGCTGTCGGTGACGCGTACGTCGCAGGTGCCGGTGGCGAGGATCCCGGCCGCGCCGGCGCCGGACACCTCGGCGCCGGTGATCAGCACGCCGCCGCTCTCGCCGGTGCCCGCGCCCTCCGGGTCGCCGCCGGCCGCCGGCCGGGCCGAACTGCCCAGCACCCGCACCGCTTCGGCGGCCGAGTCACGCAGCCGGCAGTCGTCCAGCGTCACGGCGGCCTGCTCCTCGACCAGCACACCGTTGCGGCCGGCCGCGAGGATCTCGCAGCGGCTGATCTCGGCCCGCGCCTCGCCGCGGACCCGGATGCCGGAGCCCTCGACGGACCGCACGGTGGTGGTGAGCAGGTGCGCCGTGGTCGCGCCGGCCAGTACCGCACCGGTGCCCTCGATGTTCTCGATGACCGCGTCGATCAGCCACACCGTCCCGCTGGTGTCGGCGTGCACCCCGGCCAGCAGGGCGTCCTGGACGAGGCTGCGGTCCATCCGCAGCGAGGCGGCGCGGACCACCTCCACCCGGCCGCCGCTGACCGCGCAGTCCTGGAGTTCGGTGGTGCCCCCGGTGACCAGCAGCACCGGGCGGCTGCGGTCGGCGCCCAGCACGGTCAGGCCGCTGAGCACCGCCGACTCGGTCATCTCCAGGGCGGCAAGGCCCGGGGCGGTCGGGGAGATCCGTACGGTGCCGGGGCCCTCCTCGGCGACCAGGGTCAGCGGCCGGTCGATGAGCAGCCGCTCCTGGTAGTCGCCGGGCGCGATCCGGATCTCGTCGCCAACTGCCGCCGCCCGTACCGCGTCGGCGATGGTACGGAAGGCACCCCTGCGGACGCCTGGCTGAACACGGTGCATCACGGCGGTCACCCTGCCGTCCCCTTCGTAGCGGCCAGGGCTCCCCGTACGGAGACGAACCCGGCGTTGGTCAGGTAGGGGCCGACCGACCGGCCCCGCTCCAGACGCTGGGCGCCACGGATGTGGCGGCCGTCCACACCGCCCGGCAGGAGCACTTCCCTGCGCTCCGGGTGCGGGGCGGCGAGATCCAGCGTCTCGTTGACGTCCACACCTCCGGGTGCCGCGACGTCGTAGCGCCAACCGTACCCGGCCGCCATGCCGGGTACGGCCACGGTGGTGGCGGCCTCCGCGGGCACCTGGTCGCGCAGCCAGGTGATCAGGCGGGACGCGGTGACCCACATGCTGTCCTGCTCGCCGCCATCGCGCACATGGACCGCCGGATGGACCAGCCGGCCGCCGGCCGGCCGCAGACCCTCGGCGAACACACCGCCGGGGCCGTCGGGCCGGGCGGCGCCGAAGACGTACAGGTCCTCGTCGCCGGTACGCCACCGCAGGCCCTGGCTCCAGGTGACGGCGTCGAGCGCGGCGTCCACCGCGGCACCGGCTGCCTCCGCCATGGCCGGCGGCCGGGGCTGCGCCTCCGCGGACACGGCCGGGCCGAGGGAGTTCGGCGAGCGCAGGGTGAGCGGGGTCGCCGCCACCGGGACCGACTGTGCGGTGATCTCCCCCACGTACCACTGCCAGGTGCCCATGCCGCGGTCCGCGGCCGGGGGGTGGTAGACGCCGCGCAGGTCGAGGGAGGGGAACTCGACGGCGTAGGACGACGCCTGGGGGGTGTCGCCGTTGTGGCCCCACATGGTCCAGCGCGGGGTGTCGGCGAGGGGCAGCGGGTACCGCCCGGTGACATCGGCGAACGACGGGGCGGCGGCCCGCGGTTCGGGCTGGAGATCCATCCCGGTCTCGCCGCGGACCTGCACGGTGGTGGCGTTCAGGATCACGATGTCCCGGTCGGGGCCCACGAAGGCACTGGCGAGGCGGGTGCGGGCACCCGCCGGCCCGGCCCCGGGCAGCGAGCGGGCACGCTCAGGGGTGGTGGCGAAGAACAGGAACTCGGTGCCGTCGGTGTCAAAGGCGTTCGGCTGCCGGGCCCCGCCCAGGGGACGGAGTGTCACCCTCTCCGGCGGCGTCACCGCGTCGTCCACGGTGTACGGCCGGTGCACGGCGATGCCGCCGCTGGTGAAGCGCAGGACCAGGTCGGCGGCGCCCTCGTCGAGCACACCTTCCTCGATCAGGGTGTTGGACAGATGGACGGTGCCGCCCTCGGACGTGCGGAAGTGGTGGAAGCCGCGCTCGTTCGTCATCCGGGTGGGGCCTTCGTGGGTCCGCACGGTGGCGGGCAGCGCGATGGGGGTGAGGCCGACCTCGACCGGCCCGCGGATCTGGAGCATGCCGTCGCCGAGGAAGGCGATGTCGTGCTCCGTGCCGACGACGGCGACGGCTTCGTGGGCAGCGGAGAGATCCCGGTGCGGGCCGTTCATGGCGACGGCCAGGCGCACCGCGTCCTCGGGCGTGGTGGCGAAGGGGATGAAGGTGGTGCGCGCGGGATCGGCGCGCGGCAGGAACTCGACACCGCGGGCGATGAGCGTGGTCTCGCGGGGCTGCTCGGCCGGCCGGCGGAGGGCGAGCGGGCCGGTGCCGGTGCCAGTGCCGGTGCGGTCCGGCAGCGGGCTCGCCAGGAACTCCACCCGGGTCGGGGACAGTACGGACTCGTGGACACCGTCCTCCGCGGCGGTCAGCAGATCCTCCGGCCGGCCGATGTCCCCGGGCAGCAGCACGCGGTGCACGGCGAGGCCGCCGTTCAGACCACGGGTGATCTGCGCGGCGATGTCCGCCCGGACCGCGCCGCCGGCGACCAGGGCGTCGGCGATGAAGACGGTGCCGCCGTCAGGGCTCTTGAACCACTGGAAGCCGTTCCCGCTCTCCACCGGGAAGGACGTGCCGTCCACGGAGATCTGCCGGGCCGGCGCGGCCACGTGGCCGGTGGCGGCCGAGGAGCGGTCGATGCTGGGGGCGCCGAAGATGCCCGCGAGGCTGCGGCGCATGAGCAGCACGTAGTCGTGGGCGACAGCCGCGGCCGTCTTCGGCGCCGGCAGGTGCGGGCGCAGCCTGGCCGGGAGCTGGTCGTGGAGACGGTCCCGGTAGTGGTTGTAGGAGGCGGCGATGTCCGCGCGGACCGGAGCGGAACCGGGGGCGCCCGGCAGACCGCGCAGGCGCTTGTCATTGGTGACGGCGATGGAGGCGACGTCCATCAGATAGCAGTCGAGCACGTCGGTGACGTTGCCGTCGTCCCCGTGGACCTCGGCGTCGTCCTTGAGCAGGGACGCCATCTGGATCACGGTCCGCTCGTAGACCGGGTGGTAAGGCCCGTTGATGATGGCGGCCAGCACGTGGTCGTGCTGCATCGCCTCCGAGGTCGTCATGGTCCTGGACGGCACGCCGGGGACGGACAGGGACGCCCCCTCAAGGAGGCGGCCCTCCGCGACCACCTTGGGGTCGGAGGCCGGCAGCGGGTGGACGCCGAACTCGTGGGCGAGCATGCCGGCGACGTGGCCGAGGCTGTACGACTCGAAGTAGTAGGCCGCGAGACTGATCTGCGGGCCCGCGGGGTGGGCACGGATCTCGGCCGGGGAGTCGACGGTGCGCTGTTCGAGGACGATCCGGGCCGGACGGCCGTTCAGGTAGGCCGCGATGCCGGGGTGGCCGGCGAGCAGCGTGAGGAGCCGCAGGCCCTTCTCGACAAGACCCGCGTCCCGCTGGGACAGATTGGTGAACGAGATGCCGCCGACGGCCAGCACGGGCGGAGCCGCCGCCGCGCCGGCGGACGCCTGCGGCTGGGCCGGGGTTGATGAGAAGAGGTTGCGCAGACCCGTGAAGGGCGCACCGCCGTCCGCGCCGAGGCGGTTGCCCTCGTTGGCGACGAGGCCGGCGATCTCGTTGGCGACGGTGCGCTCGTCGCGGCGGGTGAGGTGGGCGGGCATCGCCCGGTAGTGACCATCCACGGTCGCCTGGTCCACCGTGCCGGGCCAGTTCAGGTCACGGAGCCGGAGGTTGACCTCGTTGCGGAGCGAGCCCATGTCGCGGGCGGGGGGAGCGGCTGTCCGGTCCGCGGACCCGCCGGCGCCGGCGTGGGGGGCGAAATCCAGGCCGTCGTCCGAGCCGAGACCGTCGAGGTCGCCGGCGCCACCGACAGGCGCGAAGTCCAGGCCGTCGTCCGAGCCGAAATCGTCCAGGTCGCCGGCGCCGCCCACGGGCGCGAAGTCGAAGTCCTCGTCCGAGCTGAAGTCGTCGAGACCGTCGAGACCGTCGAGAGCGACGCGTTCCTCGGCGTGCGGGAACCGCTCGGCGAAGACCTGGACCATCTCGGCGGGCACATCGGTCACCGTGCCCTTCGGCTCGACCAGTGAGTAGGCGCGGATGCGTTCGCCCTCGCCGGGCAGGCCGGCGACGAAGGCGACGGCGGCCTGCCACGCCGCCAGCCGCGCCGCCGGGTCGGCGATGCCTTCCAGCAGGACGTGCAGGGCCGGCAGGTTGACCACGCCCTCGCGGTTGCGGGGTTCGCGCAGCAGGTGGACGACGGCCGCGGTGGTGGCCTCCACGACGACGGCCTCCTGGTCGGGCCGGACGACGGGCGCCGCCGCCCACGACTGGCTCTCTCCGTGGCTGACGAACTCCGGATCCACGAGGAGGAGTTGCATGAGCGGGGTGATCTTCTCGTCGTCCGTCTCCCGGTCCGTGTAGCCGAGGTCCGTGCCCAGCTTCTTGTGGGCGGTGCCGGTGCGCAGGAGCGTCTCCTCCCTCGGGCCGACCGGATAAGCGTCCAGATCGATGTTTTTGCCGAACTGCTCCCGGTGCAGACCGTGCAGGGGCATGGTGACGTGCCCGGCCATGAGGGCGAGGTAGGCAGTCGTGCCCCGGCCGCCGGCCACGGCCCCCATGGTGGAGATGTCGACCCCCTCCCCGGTCCAGATCATCGCCAACCCGTCCCGGTGCTCGGCCACCTGCTGTGCGACCGGGACGAGACCGCGGTGGACGACGTCGTCCACGTCGAAGTAGAAGCCGCCCAGGACGTGCAGGAGCAGCAGGCGGGCGGCATCGCTGGCCGAGGCGAGCGCGAAGCCGGTGCCGCGGGCCCGCTCGGCCCTTACGAAGTGAGCCAGGGTGACCGCGTGCGGGGGCAGGGCTGCGACGAGGCGGTCGGAGAAGACCTCGTCGAAGTCGAGCAGCACGATGTCGTTGGCCACCGCCCAGTCGAGCAGCCTGCCCACCTCGGCGAGCCGGCCGCTCGGTGCGGTGCCCGCGTCCCTGGCCTGGTGGACGCGCTGGAAGTCCGCCCGGGGGATGTCCGTCCACAGCACGGAGGTGAACGCGGAGTTCGTCCGCCGGTTGGCCGCGACGATGTCAAGGAACGCGGTGCGGGTGGCGCCCTCGGCGGTCAGCGGGCGGCCGAACCAGATCTGGTGGGCGACATGCGGCACCTGCGCCGGCTGCTCACCGGTGGCGAGGCCGGTGCCGGTGCTGATGCTGGTGGCGGTGGCGGAACCGGTGGCGCGGCCGGTCCGGGTGTCGTCCACCAGGAGACGGGCCGGGTCGACGTCCGAGGCCGTGGGCAGGTCGCGGGCCGTGAGGTCGATCCGCCGGAGGAACGCGCCGAGCGCGGCGGCGGGAATCCGCCCCGGCTCCAGCGCCCGCGTCAGGAACCCGGGAGTCGGCGGCAGACTCCACGTACCGAGCACGTTCGGGCCGTGGATCTGCGCGAACGCCTCCTGGCCGTCCCACGTCCGCTCCCGGCTGCCGGCCGCCGCCGTGTCGGACAGCGACCTGAGCAGGCTCTGCGAGCGCCCGGTGAGCGGCGTCACGGTCACCTGCGAGGAGCCGGCGCCCGGGGCCGTGCTGGTGGACGCCCCCGGGGTGGACAGCTCCTGGGCCGCCGGCACGGCCGTCGGCGCCATGCCCTCCATCCGCAGCGGACGGTCCTTGTTGGCGATCCGGCCGGCGATCTCGTAGCCGACCGCCCGGTCGTCACGCCCGTTGACGTGCGGGCCCAGCGCCAGGTAGTGCACGGCGACGGTGGCGTCGTCCACGGTCAGGGACCGGCCCAGCTTGCCGAGCTGGATGTTGACCTCGTTGCGCAGTGCGCTGATGTCGCGGGTGCCGACGATGCTGCTGCCGCTGCCGCCCAGGGTGGTGGAGGGGCCGTCCTCCCGCAGGGGCGGCTCGGCGAAGGTGACGCGGGCCGGGGGCGGGCTGAGCAGCGAGGCGTCCCACGAGGCCGGGCGCCCCCGCCCGGTCAGCGGGGTCGGCGGGACCTGCAGGGAGTTCGGCGAGGGACGCACGGGCGAGAACACGGCGGAACTCGGGCGCGAGTACAGCGCGGAACCCGGCCGGGACCGTGGGGTGACCGGGCTGTGGACCTCGGGGAGCCCGAGCCCCGGGGTTTGGGCGAGCAGGGGTGAGCCCGCCGCGAGGTACTGCTGGGTCCGGGCGAGGGAGGGCGCCGGGCGGTCCACCGGCGGGTGCATCTCGACGTCGAACTGCACGCGCCGGCGCAGCGCGTCGGCCGGGTAGTCGGCCGTCGGGCGGGCGCCCTCCTCGGGAAAGGCGCGGCCCCGGTTGTGGCCGGCGACGACGAACCGGTCGGCGTCGAGCCGGGGACCGGTGACCGTCTTCTGCAGGAGCTCCAGGCTCTCCTCAAGCTCGCTGCGGAAGATCTCCATCACGGTGTTCAGACGGACCTCGGCCTGCTGCCGGGCCTGCTGCTCGCGCAGCGGGTTCTTGTACCGCGAGCCGTTGGCACCGGCCGAGATACGGACGGACGGCAGCGGCAGACCGTTGCGGTGGCTCCACAGACCGACGCGGGCCACCCGCTGGGCCAGGTAGTCGATCTTGCGGCGCTCGTCGACCGCGAGGCTCTCCTTCGCGCCGGGCTCGAAGGAGACCCACCGCGAGGGCACGGCGACGTTCTCGTGGCCGCCGACGACCACGGCGGTCAGCGGGTTGACCACGATGCCGGGTGCGTCCTGCTCGCGCAGGCCGGCCAGCAGGTCGTGGAAGGTCCGGTGGCCGCCCTTGCCGACGAACCGCATGTGCCACAGCTTGGTCGGCGTGATGAGGCCCTGACGGGCCGAGAGGTCCCGCAGCCTGCGCTCGGCGAGCGTCTCGGCGTTCGCTGCGGCCTTCTTCGCGGCGTCGAGCGCGGCGGCGTCGAGCGCGGCGGTGCCGGCTTCCGTACCGGCCACGCTTACGGTGCCGGCCGCGCCTCCGGTGCCGGTCGTGGCCTGGGCGGCGGTCTCAAGCGTGGTGACCGCGCCGCGTGCGGCGCGCAGGTCGATGAGCGCCTGGGTGGCGGCGACGGCGGCGTTGGCGGTCGCCGCCGCGGTCGTCGCGGCGGCAGCGGCGGCGTTCGCCGTCGCCACCTCGTTCCCGGTCGCCGCGAGCGCGGCGGCCTTCGCCGTGTCCGCCGCGGCGGACTTGGCCGCGGCGTCGGCCTGACAACGGGTCAGCAGGTCAGGCAGCCGGTCGCCGAAGCGCTCCAGGTTCTGCCGCACCGCCTCCTTCAGCATGCGGCCGGTGACGCCCTGCCGGGAGTAGTTCTCCAGCGTCACCTGCGAGGTGCCGTCCTCGCTCTGCAGCACGACGGTGGCGTAGTGGTAGCCGTACGGGTTCTCCACCGGGTGGAAGGCGTCGGCGTGGTTGGCCAGGGTGAACCGGCCCTCCGCGTCGAGGGTGCCGATCGACTGGGTCAGGTACGCCTCGCCGACGTTCGCCCACGCGTGCTCGTTGATGCCCACGTTCCCGGCGGTGCTGTGCAGCACCTGCCGCTGCGGGGCGAACTGCGGCGCGTTGCCCACGTACTGGCCGTAGGTGACGCCGGGCATCGGCGTCACCGGCACCGGTCCGGAAGCGCGCTTGGCGATCTTGGTGACGGCCCAGCTCACGTCCGGGACGTACGCCGACAGGCGCTTGCCGTCGGCGACCTGGGTGACGGCGTCGGCGAGCCGGTGCAGTTCGCTGACCTTCAGCCCGTCGGTGGCCCGCATGGGCCCGAGGTCGGTGGTGCCGTCCGGCCCCCGGAACACCAGGTGGTCGGGCATGCCGCCGATCAGGTCCCGGGCGATGTCGCGGCAGATGTCGGTCACGGACTCGGCGAACTCCGGGCGGACCGGGTGCAGGACACGCTCCCGGCCGCCGTGGGTGAACCGCACCCGCACGGCGGTGTCCAGAACGAGCGTCACGCCGCTGCCGGCCGCGCGCAGCGCCTCCGCGGCCTTGGCCACGGCCTCGGCGGTGGCGAACGCCTCCTGGACCTCCCCGGCGCCGCTGAGTGCAAGCGTGCCGTCCGCGGAGACCCGCAGCTGCGGGTCTGTGTCGTGCACCACGCGCTGGACCAGCGTGACCAGTTCGTCCGCACCGGAGACCGGTACGCCGGCCGCCTGCGCCACCTTCGGGTCGTCCGACAGCAGCATGGGCGTCGCACGGCGGAAGATGCCCGCCGCGGTGGCCTGCTCGACCTGCCCCTTCCGCACCTCCACGACGTATTTCCGGACGATCGACGAGTCCTGGGCGGCGACGGCGACGGGGGCGACAGCGACGGGGGCGGCAGCGACGGGGGGTGCGGCGACGGCGGCGGCCGTCGTGGTGCCGGTGCCGAGGGTCAGGGGAGCCGGCCGGCGCTTGACGCGGGGGGCGGTCACGGTGACCTCGGGGGCCGGCGGCGTCCCGGGGGCGGTGGCGAGGGCGGCCGGGGCCGCGTCCTGCCCGAGCAGATCGGCCCGCGGCTCGCCCTTCTCGTCCAGCAGGGACGCCGCGAAGACCAGATCCTCATCCCCGAAGGGCTCTTCGGCGGAGGCCGTGCCGGCGAGGCCGGTGGGGGCCGGGACGGTGCCGGCCGCGGCGACCGCCTCCGTCTCCTCGGGGATGTCCGCGAGGTGCGGCGGCGCGGAGACCGGGTGGGCTGTCACGGGTGAGGCCGTCACCAGCGAGGCGGTATCGGTGTCCGGGCCCGTCACGGAGACCACCGGCACGGTCTCCTCGTGCGGCGCGTGCACCGCGACGGTGGGCGCCGATGCCGCCGTACGGGAGGTGAAGGTGCGGTAGACGCCGGGGTCGGTCTCCTCGGCGAAGACGGTGAGCAGGGTGGAACCGTGCACGTTCGAGTGGTTCAGGGCCACCGTGCCATTGGGCGCGTGGACGGTGATGCCCAGCCGGTCGGCCAGCTCCTGGCCCATGCTCTCGTCCGTCTGTCCTGACCGGCAGACGACCAGGACGAGTTCCAGGTCCTGATGCTGTGCGCGCAGCGCGGTGAAGACGGGGTCGGCCCGCAGGATCGCGGCCATTCCCTGGGCGTCGACGATCTTCTTCTCCTGCGAGTCGAGGAAGATCTTCGCCTTGTCGGACTGTCCGTGGCTGGTGAGGTAGTAGACGGGACGCCCGGCCCACGGGGCGTCCTTCCGCACCGACATCAGCGCGCCCGGCTCACGTGACGCGTAGGAGCCGGCAGTGCCGGTGCTGCCGGCGGTGCCGGCGAAGAGCGCCCGCCAGTTCCCCTGCCGCTGCGCCCAGTCCGCGTCGTCGTGCAGGCTGAGCACGGCGGAGCCGGCGCCGTCGCCGACGCGGTGGGCGTTCAGCCGGGCGATCTCGCGTCCGCCGATCCTGTCCACCTTCACGGTTCCGGGGGCGTTCGGGTCCCCGGGCACGCCCAGGGTGCCCTGGTTGCGGGCACCGCCGAGCCGCAGCCCTGACTTGTCCGTGAAGAACCGCCGGATGCCACGGCCGGCGTCCTTGACCCCGCCGAGGCCGAACTCGGCCAGCTCCTGGTTCGTCCCGTCCGGTCCGGTGAACGTCTGGCCCCCCTGCCGCCCGGCCTGCAGACCGGCCGCACCGTCGGAGAGATACGTGCCGTAAGCGGTGTGCATCCGCGTCAGCGTCGCCGAGATCCCCTCCGCGGCGGAAGTGCCCTCGACGGCCCCCGGCGGCGCGGTGAAGCTCTGCGCGGCCGGGGCCTGCACCTGCGCGGTACTTACGGGCACCGTGCCGTTGAAGGCGGCGTCCGGGAAGAGCCGGACCGCCGTGCCATGAGCGGAGACCGGCAGGTTCGTGACCCGCTGCCGGGCGATCAGACGCACCTGGCCGGTGTTCTCGCCGAGCGACGCGTGGAAGAGTTCCAGCGCCTGCCGCCAGAACGGCTCGCGGTAGGCGGACGGCAGGTCCTCCGCCGCCTTGGCGATCGTCTTCAACGCCAGGATCCCCGGCCGGTTGCGCAGTTCGGCGTGGAGGTTGACGACGGTGCGCCGCAGCGTGGCGGCCAGCCGGTCCTGCGGCAGGTCGCTCGGCGTGAAGGCCACGTTCCAACTGCCCCGGGACTCCACGGTGATGGCCTCGGGCGGGACCGCGCCCAGCAGGAACCGGTCGGCGACCGGGGGACCGCCGTTCGCGGGCCGGGCGGTGTGGCCGAGCCGTTCGGCGAGGGTGTCGAAGGTGCGCGCGTTCGGGCCGGTGCGGTGCACGATCTCGATGGCCGGCTCGTTGAACTGCTCCCACCGGGTCGCGTCCGCGCCGATGGTGTCGTCGTCGACCGTGCGCAGACCGAGCATGACGCGCCGCAGCAGGGGAGCGAGCGGCAGGGCGACGTTCTCGCGCAGGATCTCCCGCAGTCCGGTGACGGCCCTGTTGCCGGCCACCGAGACGATGGCCGCGTTGTTCATGCGCCTGCTGTCGCGGACCGGGGGCCGGCCGAGCAGACCGCGGAGCCCCTGGGGGAGGTCCTCCTGGGGCCGTGGCAGGTCGGCCCGCAGCAGGGCGAAGCCGTCATCCCGGGCCGCCACCGTGCGTACCAGGTCCGTGAGCCGGTGGATGCGGTTGTCGCCGTCGGTGTAGATGCCGCCGAAGCGCGCCAGGATCTCCACCCGGGCGATGTCACTCGCCACGGCGAAGGACTTGCCGCCGCGGGCCCGCTCGCCGAGCACCTCAGAGCCCATGAGCATCGGTGTGTCCCGCGAGAACACCTCGTCGATGTTGACGATCCGGATGTTCGGGTGGGCATCGGCCCACTCCAGCATGGAGAGGATCTGCTGCTGGTGCTCGGTGAGGCCGGACTGCCCGGCGGCTGCCCGGGCGTCCTGGATGTCCGCCCGGCTCACGTCGGTCCACAGGACGAAGTCGAAGTCCGGGTTCGCCTGCGCACCCGCGGTGATGTTCGCCCGGAAGTCCGTCCGTGAGCCGGTGACCCCGTCGTCGTGGAGCGGACCGCCGAACCAGATGCTGTGCACCTGGTGCGGGATCTTCTGCTTCTTGAGGCCGGGACCGGACGAACGGCTGCTGTAGGCGCCGGCGGTGACGGTACGGGGCTCCACCGGCAGATTCCGCGGGTCCATGGCCGCCGCGGTGGGGACATCCGTCCTGCGCAGGTCCAGCCGCCGGAAGAAGGCGGCGCGCTGGGTCGAACGCAGGGCGCCGAAGTCGTAGGGCCTGCCGGAGGGGCGCAGGAAGACCGGCGTCTCGGGCAGCCGCCGGTCGCCGAAGGGGTCCTGGCCGAGGCGGTCCCGCAGGTCCGTGCGGAGGTCGGCCCGTACGGCCCGGGCTGCTTCGGCCACGATGTCCGCCGGGCGCCGGTCCTGCTCCGCGACGACCGGGAAGACCTGCAGTTCGGTCGGGAAAAGACGCTCCGGGTCCAGCAGACCGGCCTTGTCCGTATCCGCGGTGCCGGCCCGCGGCAGACCGGAGAGCCAGGCATGGATGGCGTCCGTCGCACTGCCGGTCTTCCCGGGGGCGGCGAGCTTGCCCGGCTTCACAAGGGTGTCCACGGTGTCCACGGCGCCGTCCACGAGGGTGATGTCGTCGGCGCCGTCCACGAGGGTGACGTCGTCCGCGGGATCCGCGACGGTGAGGTCGTCGTCCGTACCGGCCACCGTGACGTCGTCGTCCAGCCCGGCCACGGACAGGGCGCCACTCGTCCCGGCCACGGAGAGCGCGCCGTCCGTCCCGGTCAACGCCCGCACCGTGTCCAGGGCGTCCAGGGCGTGCGGGATCGGGGCGGGGTCGTTCAGGGCGAGGGCGAGGCCGGTGAGGGTCCCCTGGGTGGGGGGCTCCAGGCGCAGGGCGCCCGTCGCGTCGGGCAGGACGCGGATCGCCGCGTCCCGGCCGGGGGCGGTGAAGCGGACGGCGACGGTCGCGTGCGCGTCGCCCGCCAGGCGGGCGACCAGGTCGCCGAACGCGGTCGAGACCGTATCGCCCACATGGGTCCGCACCTGCTGCTGGACGGACTTCGGCTGGTAGCGCAGGTCGGGCAGTTCGACGGCCACATGCACCTGGGTGAGGGCCGCGCCGTCCGGGCCCGTCGTCCGGACCACCTGGAACGGGCGGTCGGTGACCGGGGCGACGGCCGACGTGTCGAAGGCGTGCCGGCCGACCGGCACGAGCTGCCGGTCGAAGGCGGTCACCACGTCGACGGTCGCACCGGTGTCCGCGACGCCCGTGCCGGTGTCCGTCTCCGGGACCGCGGCGACGCTCTTCCCCTCCAGGTCGGGGCCCCTGAACAGCCCGACGTGCAGGCCGATGCGGCGCGCGTAGTGGTCGGCGCCCGCGTCCTTCCACCATGTGTGCGTGCCCGCGGCCGTGTCCCGGCCGGCCAGGTCGACCGTCAGGTGCGGGTTCTGCCCGGGCGCCACCTGCTGGAGGGCGATGTGGACGCGACCGCCGTAGGAGGCGGGGCCCTGGCCGCCGGACCACCGGGCGACGCCTTCCTGGGCCTGTGTCATGACCTGTTCGGCGTCGCCCGCGGCGGTGTCCCCGGTGAAGGCGATACGGACCCGCAGCTCGGTCGTCTCCCAGCCGTCCTCGTACGCGACCCGGCGCGCGTCGAACGCGGGACCGGCCTGGAAGGGCGGCTTGTCCACGCTGTACTTGCGCAGCGCCTCCACCAGGCGGGCACCGATCCGCTCGGCCCGCTCCCGGCGCAGTTGTTCCTGCGCCGCGTCCTGCGGGCCGCCGTGCACGCCGTCCTCGCCCACGTGCCCGGCGTGCGGGGCCTGGGCGGCGGAGTGCTCGGCCACCGTGGGCGCGGGCTGCGGCGCCGGGCGGGCGGGACGGGCCCGCTCGGGCAGCTGGACCTGGTCCTGCAGGTGGACCTGCGGCGCCTCGGCGGAGGCAGGTTCGGGGGCGTGTCCCTCGACGTGCCCGGGCTCCGGCGGCCGGCCGGCCGTTCCCGCCTCGCCGGCGCGACGCGGCCCGGCGGCCGGGGCGGGGGTCTCCGCGGTGGTGCCGTGCGTGCCGTGCGCCGCGCGCTCCGGAGCCGGGGCCGCGGGGGCGGGGGCGGGGGCATCCGCCGCGCGGGCGGGGCGGGGCAGGGGTACGGCGTCGCGGGCGGTCAGGGTTTCCTGGAAGACGTCGCCGTGCCGGGACTCGTGCCGCAGCCAGGCCTTGATGTCGTGCTCGACCGCGGACCACAGCTTGTCGTAGCGCTCGACGGTCTGGGTGCGGAAGTCCTTGCCGAACGTGTCGAGGGTCTCCGGCCGGACGGCGTTGCGGAAGCTCTCCACGCTGTCGGTGTGGCCCACGATGCCGTGGAAGTCCCGGGCGGAGTTGGTGAGCACCTCCTCCAGGGCCGCCTCGTGCTCGAACCGGGCCGGGAGGGTGGCCCGCAGGTCGCCGAACGACTCGCTCCACGAGCGGGACGACAGGCCGGCGCCGGCTGCGGCGTCGCCACCGGCGACCCGGAAGTCCTCGCGTCCGAGATGGCCGAACCAGTGCCCCTCCGCGGCCTTCTCGACCGCCTCGTCCCACTCCTTGAGGAGCCGTTCGCGCTGATGCCCGCTCAGGTCGGTCAGGACGTGGCTCTTGTCGAAGCCGGCCAGTGCCTCGTCGAAGGCACGGCGTCCCTCGGCCATCCGGACGCTGCGGAACTCCGCGTAGTCCAGCCGCGCGGCCAGCGCCTTCTCGCCGGTGGCGGCGCGGACGTGGCTCTCCCAGTTCTGCCCGGCGAGCCGGCCCGCGCCTTCGGCGCCGGCCGGGGTGTCGTGCGCCTTGGCGTGCGCGGCACGGATGTCGTTGTGCAGAGAGGTGCGTGCCCAGTCCTCCGCCTCCTCGCTGAGGAAGCGGTCGGAGAACGAGCCGCTGACGTCGTCGTCGGCCTTGGCGAGTTCTCGCTCCAGGGCGGCGTCGGCGTGCCGCACCCAGCGTTCGCGGTCGCTCAGCTGCTCGATGCGGTGGCCGAGTCCGGCCCGCAGATCGTCCACGGCGCGGCGCGCCGCGGTGGCCGCCCCGCCGCCCGCGGCCTCGGCGGGGTGGACGGCCCGCAGGCCGCCGCCGAGCGCGCGGTCCACCACGCTGTCCACGACGTGCCGCATCTCGGTGCGGAACGCCGTGTCGACGGCGTCCGCGTACGCCCTGCCCGCGCCCTCGCGGATGTCGTGCAGCGAGGCGGCGATGCCGTCGGCGTCCTCGCCGGCGAGCGCCTTGCCGTCCGTCTCCCCCGTGCCGTCCGGCAGGTGGGCGGCCCGGTCCTCGTCCGCCGGCAGGTACCGGCCGCCGAACAGGTCGCGCTCACGGAAGTCCGCGACCGCGCTCTCGACGTCCCGCGCCACGTGGTCCAGGGCGCGTTCGCGCTCCGAGATCCAGTGGAAGTGCAGTGCCGCCCGCTCGCGCAGCTCGCCGCGCACCGCCGCCCACTGGTCGGACGGGACGATCCCGCGGGGTGAGTGGTCGGCCAGGGCCTGGTAGGCGTCGTGCAGCTGCTGCCGGTAGGACTCCTCGGCGTGCTCCCGCGGGGACTTGTCGGGCGGGGCGAATCCCTCGCCGTGCCGGTCGTCGCGCAGGTAGTGGCCGCCGAAGAGGTCCTCCCGCACGAAGCGCGCCGCGGCCTCGTCGGTGTGGGCCGCGAGATCACCCGTCAGGTGCTCGAACCGGGCCTCGGTGTCGAGCTTCGTCCGCAGCCCGCTGTCGCGCTCGTCGCGGAAGGTGCGCCACTCCGCGCTCCTGGCCTCCTGACCGGGGAGCTGCGCGGAGAGCTTGTCCAGCGCGCCGGAACGGGCCTCGCCACCGGTCACGTGCGGGGCCGGGGCGGCGAGCCGGTCGAGGCGGGCGCGGATCGCGTCGACGTCCATGTGGAGGGCGGCGAGGTCCTGGCGGGCCGCGTCGACGCCGATCGCGGCGGTCTGTGCGTCCACCCTGGCGGCCGCCTGCTCGATGTTCTCCGAGGGCTTGTCCAGGCCGCCGCCGAGGTCGTTGAGGAGCGCTTCGGTGCGGGTGGCCTCACCGGTGGCGGCCTCGTACTTGTTCCAGGCGCTGAGCCGCTGCGCGCCGATCCGCCCGCCGACACCCCCGGTGACGGCCTCGAACCTGCTCCTGGGCGGTCGTACGTCGCCGGCGGCGCCGGGGTGCGGCTGCGGCGTGGGGCGGAGCGGCACATGACCGGGCGCCACGGCGAAGGCGACCGGGTCCTCGCGCAGCGCCTTCACCGCGCCGGCGGTGTCCCCGGTGCCGGCCCGGGTGCCGGCCTGGTCGAGCTGGTCGCCGGCCGAGACCGCCGCGTGGTCGCCCTGGACGGTGACGCCGTGGACACCGGTGGATTCGGCCAGCTGGCCGCCGCCCGCCGACTCGTCCAGCGCGTGCGGCCGTACGGGCGCGGGCGTGGCGGCGCCCGTGGCGGTGTTCGTGACGTTGCCCGTGGTGACCGCCGTGGCCGGCGGCGTGGCGGTGCCCGTGGTGGCCGCCGCGGCCGGCGGCGGGGTGAGGCTGGTGGTGGCCGCGGCCGGCGGCGGGGTGAGGCTGGTGGTAGCCGCGGCCGGCGGCGGTGTCGCGGAGGTGGCGGTGTGGTCGAGGGCGACGGCCGGCGGCGGCGTCGGCGCGGCTTCCCCGACCGCGGCCCTGGCCTGGGCGGATTCGACCGCGCTGTGCACCTCGGGCGCCACCACCACCTGGTGGCCCGCGTCGTTGGTGAAGGACATCGTGCGGTAGTTCATGTGCAGCGTGGTCGGCATGCCCGCCTGGGCGCCCACGTGGAGGCTGACGCCGTCGGGGGTCATCCGGCCGATGCTGACGTCGCCGTCCACGATGCTCTTGAGCTCGGGCAGGCCGAGGGCGTGGAAGTCGGCGACGTGGCCCTCCGCGCTGCGGATGCCGGACATGCTGTCGCTGATCGCGGTGTGCAGTCCGGTGGCGCTGCCGGCCACGTCCATCCGGCCGGTGTGCAGGCTGGAGACGCCCAGGTGCGGGGTGGCCACCCCGGTGCTCGCCGTGCCGACGTGGGTCGAGCCCAGGTGCGTGGCGCCCATGTCCATCGCGCCGAAGTGGGTGGCGGTGGGTTCCAGCAGACCGCTGGCCGTACGGTCGAAGCCGGTCGCGTGGTCCAGCGCGGTCAGGTGGTCGACCGCGCTCGCCCCTGAGCCGAGGTTGCCCACCGCGTGGCCGAGCGAGGCCGGCGTGATGCCGCCGCCGAGGTGGACCGCCCCGACGCCGCCGAGGCCGCCGAAGTTCGGCATGCTGTTCAGCCCGTGCAGCGCCGCGATGCCGCCGAATCCGGTGCTGCTGCCGCCGGCCTGGTGGAGGCTGAAGTGCTCGGCGGTGAGCGCCCCGACATGTGCGCCGCCGCCGACCACCGGCTGGGCGAGGTGTGCCCAGGGGGTGGAGAGCCGGGTGCCCAGGCCCATCTTGATCGCCGCCCGGGCGCCGATGCCCAGTTCGAAGAAGTCCAGCGGCAGGGTCGCGCTGACCAGGAAGCGGCTGCCGAAGCTGATCGCGTAGACGCCGATCTTGCCGAGCGTGCCCTTGACGCCGATGGTGGCGAGGGAGAAGTCGTTGCGGATGACGCCGCCGACGGACTTCAGCCCGCTGATCACCAGGCGGCCCGCGTTGAGGGTGATCTTGCCGATGGCGACCAGGCCGCGGCCGACGAGACCGGGCAGGGCGGTCACCCCGCGGAAGATGTTCCCGAGGCTGCCGGGGTTGGTGAGGATGTGACTGAGGCCGCGGGCCGCGTCGTTGATGCCGCCCACGGCCATCTTCGGCAGGTTCTTGAGGGTGTTGAACAGGCCCTTGGAGAGCTGGCCGACGTTGAGGCCCTTGGTGGAGGGGAAGAGCACACCGATGACGGCCAGCACCAGGTCCAGCACGCTCGCCTTGCCCTCGGCGAACTCCACGGCCGTCTTGATCAGCAGCGCCACGTTGACGGCCAGCGCGATCAGCCCGACCCAGCCGCCGAAGATCGCGCCGAGGACCGCCAGGATGATGGCGAGGATGCCGAGCGCCTGGAGGAACAACTGCCAGCCGCTGATGGGCTGCTGGATCATGTGGGAGGCGTCGGAGAGCTTGTTCCAGTAGACGGAGGCGGCGTTGTCGTACGCCTCCTGGGCGTCGTGCGCCTGGCTCTTGAGCGTCTCCAGCTGCGGGTCGTCCTTCGACAGGCCCTGGGCGGCGGCGAGCGCCTGGTCGGCCTTGGCCTGGGCGTCCCGGACCGCGTTGAGGTAGTCCAGTGTGGCGGGCGCGGAGACGCCGAAGGAGTCACCGACGGAGTCGATGAACCTCTTCAGGTGGCCGTCGATCTTCTTCCGCACGGCTTCGGCGGTCTTGCCGATGAAGCTGTCCGTCGACTCGTTCAGCACCCGGTTGAGGCCGGAGGTCACTTCGCGGGCGAGCGACCCGAGTTCCTCCATCTGACCGTGGATGCCCTGGAGGACGTCCGGGTCGCCGGGGGTCGGGTCGCGGTGCAGCCCCAGCGGGCTCCAGTCGCCGGGGCGTGCCATGTGTTTCCTCCGCAGTTGGCCCAGCTCTCATGATGTTCACGTTGCCAGGCCAAGAATGGTTCACTGGAACATCAAAGATTATTGTCACTCGCAGGATTCACGCGGTGGAAACGTAAAGTGTTGAACGGTTGGCGGCCACCGTACGTGTTCTGGGAAGTGGACCGCAGTGCAGTGAGTGGAGGATCACGGCGTGGCCGACATCGTCATCGACTACGAGCTCCTGAATCAACTGGGCAGGGAGACCGACACCCTCAAGCACAAGATCTCCGACGCCCGGACGGGCGACCACAACTTCAGCCGTGACGAGGTGGGCGCGGACGCCTCCTTCGCGATCGAGATGTACTACTCGGCGTGGAGCGGGGCCTTCAAGCACGCGTGGGATCTGCTGGAGTCGCTGAGCGGCACCTACACCAGCGTCGCCCAGCAGTGGTTCGACCAGGACGCGGGGTACGCCGCGACCGGCAACGAGCAGGCGGCGGGCTTCACCCACAGCATGTGGGAGATGAAGAAGTCCGCGTACGAGAACTGGGAGAAGCTCTCCCACACGTACGTCACCGTCCACGGCTTCGACGACAACGGGAACCCGTACGAGAAGCAGGTGCCGCTGGCCGATCCCGACAAGCCGCCGGAGGCGCCGGGCACCGAGCCGACCGGGTACAGCTACACCGCGGCGGACGGCAGCCGGCACGACACCACGTCGGTGTACGACGCGAGCGGCAATCTCACCTCGAACGACACCGTCGTCACCGACGGCAGCGGCGGGATGCAGTACCACGAGCACACCACGTTCGGGGACAACGGCAGTTACGCGTCCACGGTCGAGCATCCCGACGGTTCCAAGACCGTCGAGACCGTCACCGGCAACCCCGACGGCACGGGTACGAAGACGGACGTCTCCACCGGCGCCGACGGCAAGACCACCACCACGACGTACACCGGCACCGGCGTCAACGGGCCCAACCCGACGTGGACCGACACCACCCCGCACCACGACAACCCCGATCACGGGGGCGGCGGCGGGGGCGGCGGAGGCGGCGGTGGCGGAAGCCACCGCGACTACTAGTGAGCAACATCACCAGGAAATCTGAGGAATACCCATGCCCAGCAACAACGTGCAGCTCGAGTACTCGCAGATCGACACCGTCTCCTCGCAGCTCAACAACGCGGTGAACAACATCAACCCGCAGCTGCTGACGCTGAAGAACTCGGTCGACAACCTGCTGAACGACGGCCTGTTCCTGCAGCAGACCAGCCCGGCCATGCAGCACGCGTACGAGCAGTTCACCACTCAGCTGCAGCAGATCGTCACCAAGATCGGTGACTTCGCCAAGCAGTTCACCGACATCAAGACCCAGATCAACGACATGGACACCACCATGGCGAACCAGATCAACCAGAGCAGCTGAGCCCCTACCGGGGTGACGGCCGAGGGTGCCTGCCGGGATTCCGGCAGGCACCCTCGGCCGTTCGTACGCAGTCCGCGTCTGTCGGCGTCTGTCGGCGCCGGTCGGCGCCGGTTCGGCGTCAGTTCGGCGTCAGTTCGCGCCGGTTCGGCGTCAGTCGGCGTCAGTTCGCGTCAGTCGGCGTCCCGTGACGGCACCGTCTCCGGCACCAGGACCGTGAGCAGCGCGCCGGCCGCGTCCGTGGTGAAGCCGCGCCCCGGCACCCGGTTGACCCGGATCACGTTGTGCGGCAGCCGCAGCCCGAGGATGTCGCCCTCCCCGATCGTCTGCGGGGAGAGCAGCAGCCCCTTGCGGGACCGCCGCACCTGGCCGATCCAGCTGCTCAGCGGCGAGACCAGCGCCTCACCGGGTCCGGCGACCACCAGCCCGAGGGAACGGTCCCGGCCCGAGGTGGCGATGTCCCGCAGCAGATTGTCCGCCGGCGTCATCGCCAGCAGGTCCGCGTCGTCCACCAGCAGCACCGCGGGACCCCCGCCGACCGCCTCCAGCGCGGCGTTGATGTCCTGCTCGGTCGGGCTGAGCGAGGTGATCAGGGCGGCGCCCCTGCGGCCCTGGAGGCCGCGCAGCGGCGACTCCCGGGGGGCGAGGGCCACCACCCCGGTGCCGCCGTGCAGCAGCGAGACCGCCAGGGCGGCGAGCGCGGTGCTGCGGCCGGACCCGGGCGGCCCCGCGACCACATAGGTCGAGGCCACACCGGAGAAGTCCACCCACACGGGGGCCACTTCGTCGCCGCCCAGGCCCACCATGCCCATCATCGGCCGCCGGTCGCCGGGCGCGGTGCGGGTGTACGCGTCCTTGAAGGAGACCGCGGACGGCAGGGTCTCGATCCGGAACGGCCGCGCGGCCGCCGGTACGCCCTCGTCCCGGCGGGCCGCCTCCGCACCGATCCGCCGCAGTGCTTCGGCCTGTTCCTGCCCGCTCGGGCCGGCCGGCAGCACCGCGACCTGGATCTCGGAGCCGCTGTCGGTACGGAAGCCGCGGCCGGCCGCCATCGCGGACGGAATGCGCTGCCGCTCGATGCCGTGCATGACGTAGTCGCCGGCGTCGTTCATCCGCAGCATCAGCTTGTTGTCGTTGAGCGCCGCGATCCGGCCGCCCATCAGGGCCCGTTCCGACGAGGCGATGACATGGATGCCGGCCGCCGCGCCCTCCCGCAGCAGCATCGCGATCTGCGCGATCATCCGGCCGTCCTCGATGTCACCGACCAGGGCCTGCAGGGTGTCCCAGCCGTCGATGAGCAGCACGATGTGGGCGGGCCGCCGCGCGGGCGGCAGCATGCCCCGCAGTTCGGTGAGGGTGCCCGCCGAGTTCCCGGCCAGCAGCTCCTGGCGGCTGACGAGTTCGGCGGTGAGCCGGTTGAGCAGCCGGCCGAGCCGCTCGATGTCGGCGCGCGGCACCACCGCGCCCGTGTGCGGCAGGGCGGAGAGCGCGGTGAGCGCGCCACCGGCCGCGTCCACCGCGTAGAAGTGCACATCCGCACAGGAGTTGGCGCGGGCCAGCGCCGACGCGATGGTGCGCAGCGTCTGCGACCGGCCGGAACGCGGCATACCGAGCACGTACAGGTGCCCGAAGGCGTCCAGGTCCATCATCACCGGCGGCTGCGACTGGAGGGCCGGCAGGTCCTCGCGGGCCCACGCGGCGGGCACCAGCCGTCCGTCGCCGGACGGCGCCGCCGGGGCGGGCAGTTCCGACAGGTCGAGGGCGGTCGGCAGCGGCGGCAGCCAGGGGCTCGGCTGCGGTTCGTGACCGGTCAGCCGGGCCGCCTCCTGGATGGAGTCGACCAGCGCCATCAGGTCGGTCGGCCCCTCGTCCTCGGCCAGTTCGGGGAACTCCTCCTCCTCGTCCAGCGGGGACTGCACGGCGCGGCCCAGCCGCTGCCACGGCAGCGCGGTGGCCCACAGCACCGACTCGTCCACGGCCGCGGGGACGTCGCCGTCGCCGGCCGCCTCCTCGCCGGTGGCCGGCGCCGCCTGCGGGCGGGGCGCTCCGACGTACGCGGTCTGGAAGCCCATCGCCGAACGGTGTCCCAGCCGCACCAGCGCCCGGCCGGGGGTGGCCGAGGAGATACTGGCCGCGTCCGGAACCTCCAGCACGTCGGTGCTGTCGGTGGTGTCGGTCACGCGCAGCGAGATCCGCAGGTTGGTGTTGGCGCGGATGTCGTTGGTGACCACACCGGCGGGCCGCTGGGTCGCCAGCACCATGTGCAGGCCGAGCGAACGGCCGCGCTGGGCGATGCCGACCAGCCCCGGGATGAAGTCCGGGATCTCCCGGGCCAGCGTGGCGAACTCGTCGATGACCAGCAGCAACCGCGGCATCGGCGGCAGTTGGGGGTCGCGGCGGCGCAACGCCCGGTACTCGGGGTGGTCCTTGGCGCCGGCCGTGGCCAGCATGTGCTCACGGCGGATGAGTTCGGCGGTCAGCGACGCCAGCGCCCGCTGGACGAGATGGCTGTCCAGGTCGGTGACCATGCCGAGGGTGTGCGGCAGCCGGACACAGTCCTTGAAGGCGCTGCCGCCCTTGTAGTCGACCAGTACGAAGGTGAGTTCGTCCGGGTGGTTGACCGCGGCCAGCGACGCCACGAACGTCTGCAGCAGCTCCGACTTGCCGGAGCCGGTGGTGCCCGCGATCAGCGCGTGCGGGCCGTCCTTGACGAGGTCGAACGCGGTCGGCCGGTCGAAGCCCTGGCCGAGCAGCACCGAGGTGGACGCCGGGCGGCGCTGCCAGCGTTCCGCGATCACCTCGCCGTCCGGCGGTTCCAGGTCCAGCAGGTCGAGCAGCGAGACCTGGTCCGGCAGGCCGCCGGTGGTGTCCGGGGTGACGTCATGCACCGGGGCTATGCCGCGGGCGAGCCGCTCGGCCCACTGGGCGGTCACGTAGTCCGGCCGGATGCCGGTGACGTCGGGCAGGCCGGTGCGGCGCAGCGTCAGGGTGTCCTTGGCGATGGAGACGACCGCGCTGGCCTCCTCGGGGAGCATCCGCTCCTCGCGGTCGATGCACAGCGGGTAGATCCCCTGGGCCGGGCCCTCCTTGAGCACCTGGACCATGCCGGGCACGTCCCGCAGTTCACGGGCGCCGTCCAGCACCACCAGCAGGTCGGGTTCGCTGTACAGGGCGCCGCGCATGGTGGCCTGCCGGGCCAGGGTGCGGGTGCGGATCTCGTTGATGAGTTCGGTGACACGGTTGGCGACCGTCTCCGGGTCGTTGCCGAGCAGGATCACCGGTGCGTTCTCCCGTGCCGAGGAGGCCGAGGACAGTCCGGACCTGGCGTGCGGGAGCCAGCGGGCCCACTCCCAGGAGTCGGCGGCGGCGCGGTCGGTGAGCACGCAGATCCGCAGGTCGCGCGGGGTGTGCAGGACCGCGGCCTGGGCGACGGCCCAGCGGGCGAGCGCCCTCGCCGGCTCCTCGGCGCCGGCGATGCCGACCACCTGGCTGCCCGCGATGTCCAGGCCGATCGGCATGTCGGGGATCTGCCAGAACGCGGTGCGGTGGTTCTCCTCGCGGGAGGCGTCCTCCAGTTGGAGCAGCGACTGCTGCTTGGTGGTGCCGATCCGCAGGATGAGGTTGTCGGGGTCGCTGCGGCGGCGCTCCCAGAGCCGGGCGCCGGGGCCGACGGCCATCAGGCTCACCACCGCCGGGTCCGGGGCGGTGGCGACCCGCACCCGGCGTTCCGCGTCCACCTTCGCCCGCACGTCGGCCTCCAGCGAGGCACGCCGCAGCCGGTAGTTGGCGACCGCCCGCAGGAACTCACGGCGCCCGCCGCGCCGTCCGCTGAGCCAGTTGCCGAAGCCCATCACCGGGCTGAGCAGCATGAAGGTCAGATACAGGTACGAGTGGAACAAGTAGACCATCGCGAAGCCGAGGAACATCGGCGCGATCATCACCAGGAACGGGATGGGCCGGCGCTTCGGCGGCTCGGGCGGGCCGGGCAGCCGGAACGTCTCGGGCTGGAGCGGCGGCAGCAGTCGCGGCGGGCGGTTGAAGTCCAGGCCGGTGCCCTTGGGCGACGGTACGACGGCGGCGTCCGCAAGGGTGGGCGCGGTGATCCGCAACAGGTGCTCGCCGAGGACGAGTTCACCGTCCAGCGGCCAGAGCGTCCAGCCCTTGGGGAGCGGCTCGGGCCGCACCGGCTCGTCCTCCCCCGTGTCGTCGCCGTCCTCGGTGTCCTTGGCGTCCTTGGCGTCCTTGGTGTTCCTGGCGTCCTTGGGCGGCTCCGGCGGCAGCGCCACCACGTCGGCGCGCGGCCGGGGCGGCGGCGCCTCCGGCAGCGACAGCCGTACCTGCGCGTCGCCGTCGGGCAGCACCGTGATCACGGTGCCGTCGGGGCGGACCGCGAGCCGCAGGCCGTCCTCGGGCATACCGAGGCCCGCCAGCCGTACGGAGCTGCCGGCCGCGGGGCCCACCAGATGGGTGCCCATCCCCAGCAGGTGCACCCGGCCGGCCTGCGGGCCGCCGATCACCTGGAGTTCGGCCACGGGGGCCGAACCGGGCTCGGCGGGCGTCGGCATCTCGTGCCGCTCAGGACCGTAGACCGTGCCGGGGGCGGGCACCGGCTGCCCGATGCCGATGGTGCTGCCGTCCCTTATCCCGGCCGCCGCCAGCGTGGCGTCCGGGTCGAGCAGCCGGTCGCCGAGGTAGAGCGCCGTGTCGCCGTCCGGCAGGCCGGCCTGCTCCGGGTCGTCCTGCCGGTGGGCGGCGACCAGTTGGGGAGCGAGCCGCCCGACGGGTGTGCCGGCGGCGGCGTTGACGAGCACGTCACGGCGTTCCCGCCGGTCGCCGTCGACGGTGGTGATGAGCAGTTTCACGACCCGTTCCGACTTTCCTCTTGCGGGGTGGTGTACGACGCGGCTTCGCGGGAGTCCGCGGCCGAGACCCCGGTGATCTCCGGCTCCGCGAACAGTTCACGGATTGCGGGGGCGGGCGGTTCAGGTGCGGGCTGCCGGTGCGGCGGCGGCCCGCTCGGCGCGGTGACCCGCGGCGACGCCGGCCGGGGCACGGCGGACGGGGTGGCGGGCTGTCCCGCGGTCCGCGGGGTCCGCGGCGGTACGGGCGCGGTCCTGCGCGGGGCCGGGGTGGCCCTCTTGCCGCGGGAGATGCCGCCGCGCCGGGCGGTCCTGGCGACCGCGGGGCCGAGCGGCGCCGCGTCGGTGCCGAGCCCGAGCCCGGGGGTCTGGGTCCGGCCGCGCGAGTCGACCCGTACCTCCCAGCGGTGACCGGTCACCGGTCCCGCGACCACTGCCCGCAGCAGGCCGGCCGCGGCCAGTTCGGAGAGCCGGGCGGACTGCTGCGCGTCGGGCGCCGCGCACACCACGACGACCGGTTCGCCGGCCGTGGGCCCGGTCCCCTCCAGGGAGTCGAGCAGCGCGTCGAGTTCCGGCCCGTCGTGCCGGGGGTGCACCCCGCGGGCGACGATCACCCGGGCCGTACCGCCGGGCAGGTCCAGATAGGCCGCGACCGCCTGGACGAACGCCCGGCCCGCGGTACGGTCCCCGTACGTGCTCAGGATGCCGGGGCCGCGCATCAGGTCGAGCACCACCAGGGCCTCCTCGTACAGGCCGACCGGCACCAGCAGCCGCGGGACGGCGCCGGTTTCCGCCGGGTCGGGCGGCGCGACGGCGTCGGCGGGGGCCGACCAGCGGCGCTCGTCGCCGTCGGCCGTCCACGGGGTGGCCGCGGGCGGCACCCGGCGGCCCGCCAGGTGCACCACGACCTCGCCGGAGGTCCGGCGCGAGGAGCGGGCGACGCGGGCGGCGAAGGCGAACGCCTCGTCGGCGGCGGTCCCGGCGACGGCGGCGTCCACGTCGTCCAGCGCCTCCCCGGCGACGCTCACCGCGTCAGCGGTGGCCAGCAGGTGGGTCAGCTGCCGCACTTCGGCCCGGAACCGGAGGAACTCCCGTACCGGGTCGGAGAACGCCCCCCAGGTCAGCCGCACCTGCCGGCGCAGCCGGCGCCAGGAGCGGCGCCAGCCGCCCTGCCGGCGGACCAGCCAGCGCAGCAGGAGCAGCACCAGCAGCAGGAGTTCGGCGAGCGCCAGGATCAGGGCGTTCGTGCCGGAGTTCCACTTGCCGGCGAGCGCGGTGTGCGGCTGGGCGAGCGGCATCAGCCGGCCCATCTGCCCCACCTGATGGAAGTGCACGGGAACCTCTCGATGTGTCGCGGGTCGGTCGGCCGGAGCCGGGCCGTCGGCAAAGCCTGTTACCAGTGTGGTTGAAAAGGCAACCGAACACCCGAACGTCTCACGCCCCGCGGGTGCGATGCCACCGCCGGCACCCGACCGCGTACCCCCCGCGCCGCCGTCCCCCGAGTCTAAACGCCCCCCAGGGGGAGCCCCCCACCGCAACGAAAGTGGCCGCCCCCCAGGGGCACACGGCATCGCAACGAAGATGGCCGCCCCGTAGGGGCGCGAGGAACTGCGCGACCAGCCCACCACGACCCGCACCCCACCACCCACCGCAAGCCCCACGGCGAACAGCACACGGCACCGCACCGAAAGTCGTCGCCCACCAGGGGCGCTGGGGGCGCCCCCGGACGAAGTCTGCGGCCGGTGCTGCGCGACCAGCCCACCACAACCCGCACCCCACCACCCACCGCAAGCCCCGCGGCGAACGCCCCGCACCCCCCGGAGGGCCCGTCACCCCCGGGTCGCCACATACACCGTGTTCGTCGCGGTGCCCCCCTGCAAGGGGTTGTCGAAGGTCACGACGTGGGACCGGGAGCGCGGGAAGACCCCCGCGAGCACCGCCGCGAAGTCCTCGTCCGGCGGGTCATTGGACCACAGGGCGAAGACCCCGCCAGGGTGCAGCCGCGCGGCCAGCGCCCGCAGACCCCCCGCCGTGTAGAGCCCCGCATGGCTCGGATGCAGCACATGCCGGGGCGAGTGGTCGACATCCAGCAGCACCGCGTGGAACCGCCGCCCCGGTGACTCCGGATCGAACCCGCCACGCCCGCCACGCCCGTCACCCTCACCACCGACCTCACCCCCCTCACCGGTCTCCGCGGCCCCGCCCGCACCCCCCGCCATCACGAAGAAGTCCCCCTGGACCAGCCGGCACCGCGGATCCCCCGCGAGCCCCGCCCCCAGCGGCACCAGCCCGCGCCGGTGCCAGTCGATCACCTCACCCAGCGCGTCCACCACGATCAGCGACCTGACCCGCGGATCGTCCAGCGCCGCCCTCGCGGTGTAGCCGAGGCCCAACCCACCCACCACGACGTCCAGTTCACCGGTGTCACCAGTCTCACCGGCGTCCCCCGTCCCGCCGGCCTCCGCCAGCCCCAGCCGGGCCAGCGCGACCTCGCCTGCCGTGAAGCGGCTGGACATCAGGAACTCCTCGCCGAGCTTCACCTCGTAGACGTCCTCGCCCGACTCCGGATCGCGCCGGCGCCGCAGGCTGATCTCCCCCATCGGGGTGGGCCGCCAGTCGATCTCCTGGAACCGCGCGCTCATCCGTCCGCCCTTCGTCGGGGCCAGGGACGACCCGCGGGGCAAGCTATCGCGTAACGGACAGGGCGCCCAAGCCGGAGCCCGGGCGCCCCGCGGCGCACCCGCCGCACCACCACGGCGGCCGGCACGCAACCACCGCTCAGCCACCGCACACGCACGGCGCCGGCGGCCCCGCCGGACCTCCTACCGGACGGTCACCCGCACGCTGCCCGTGACCCCACCGCTGGTCACCGAGACCGTGACCGTCCCGGCTCGGTGCGCGGTGAGCTTCCCGGTGACCTTGTCGACCGACGCCACCCGGGTGTCGCTCGACGCCCACACGTGCGACGCCGGGTCGGCGACCGGCATGGTCAGCGGCGCCAGATTGTCCCCGGCGGTCTGCGTACCGGTCGCGGTCAGCGTCACCTGCTGCCCCCTGGCAATGGTGGTCGCCGGGGCGGTGACGGCGATCGAGGCGAGCGCCGGTTCCACCGAGAACTGCAGGCCGCCGTCGGACCCGATGTGCACCAGGCCGTAGTGGTAGAAACCGCCCTGGTCGGCGGGCGCGTACGCCGGCATGCCCAGGTCCGCGAAGGTGAGCTGCGGGATGCCGCCCTGAGCCGTACTCACACTGCTGCCCTCGGGGTCGAGGATCTGCTCGGAGAAGCCGCGGGCGTGGCCGTAGAGCATCACGACGTGCGTGCCGGGGTGCGCCTGCTGGTACTTCTGCACCAGCCGCAGGTACATCCGCGCCTCCCAGCGGTCGGAGAACTGGCTGTTCGCCGCCGGGTGCGGGTCGTACGCCGGCATGTGCGTGACGACGAGTACGTCCTTGGCGGTGCTCTGCGTCAACTGCCGCACCAGCCACGGGTACTGCTCACCCGTCGGGTTCTGGAACGGGTCGGAGGACTGCAGGCTGCCGTGCGAGTTGTCGGTGACGATCACCTCCGCCGCGCCTTCGGTCCAGGCGTAGTGGGTGGCGCCGAACGTCTCGCTGTAGTTGCCGTTCTCGCCGTCGGCTCCTTGCGTGATCTCGTGGTTGCCGACGATGTCCCGTTCCGGGATGCCGAGCGCGTCCATCGTCGACTTGGCGAACTGCAGGTCGGGCAGCTTGCCGTCGTCCGCCATGTCCCCGAGGAACTGGGCGGTGTCCGGGCGGGCTTGGGGGCTGAGGGTGGGCAGCCGGCCGGCGATGGAGTCCATCACATTGCTGCTGACCGAGCCCGGGTCACTGGCGAGCAGGTGCGCGTCGTCACCGGTCAGGACGGTGTTGCCCTTCTTGCTGAAGTCCTTGGCGTCCTCCTCGAACGACAGCCACGAGGGGTTCTCGGGGATCGCCCGGTACGCCGGAGTGCTCACCGGCCGCGGCGAGTAGAGCGACTGGAGGCCGGAGACGTTCAGCGAACCGCCGGTGGTGGTGGCGGGGCTGATCGCCAGGAAGTCCACGAAGGAGATGGTCAGCGGGAATTGGAGCCCCGCGGGCAGTTCGGCGACCGCGAGCTGCCAGCCGTTCCAGGTGACGTACGTCGGATACAGGGTGGTCTTGGTGCCGTCCACCCCGAGGTAGGACTCGGCGAGTTCGATGCCGGTGCCGTTGCCCTTGATCCACACGCCGATGCCGGTGGGGTTCTGGCCGTCGTCGCTGCTGACCGTCTTCAGCGCGGTCCTGGAGGAGAGCACCAGCTGCTTGACGCCGGCGCCCGCGGGCATCGTGTAGTCGAGTCTCAGCGACCCGGTCTCGGTGGAGCCCGGCGGTACGACGCCCGGGTCGGCGGCCAGCGTGGCCGGCTGCCCGGTGGTGTTGTTGCTGAGCCGCCAGACGTCGGTGCTGGTCATCGGGTCGATCGTCTTGGTGACGCTGCCCACCGCGATGGACGCGGTGGCGGTGGCGCCGCCGACCGCGGCGGTGACCTTCGCCAGACCGCCGCGCTGGGAGTCCGCGGTGAACAGGCCGTGCGCGTCGACGGTGCCCAGGTCCGCCGGGTCCACCGTCCAGGTGGCCGCTTCGGCCGGGATCCGCGCCGCGGCGCCGCCCTTGACGGTGCCGGCCAGGGTGAGCTGCTGGGTCGCGCCGTTGCCGAGGTCGGGGGCGTCGGGCGAGACGGACAGGGTGGCGAGCGTGCCGGCCACGGTCAGCCGTACCGAGCCGGTGGTCCGGCCGTCGCTCGCGACGATCCGGCCGGTGCCGGTACGCCGCGGGGTGAGTTCGCCGTTCGCGTACGCAGCCAGCGAGGACGGCTCCACCCGGACCTTGACGGTGCCGGCCGCGGGGTTCCCGAGGCGGTCCAGGGCGTAGGCGGGCACCGGGACGGAGCCGCCGGGGACGGTGGTGACGGCGTCGCCGCCGTTGACGACGACCTTGGCCGCCGTACCGGGTGCCGTGGCGGCCGACGAGAAGAAGATGCCGTTGGCGACCGGGCGTTCGGTGTTGCCCGGCAGGTCGGAAGGTGTGTTGACGACGGTCGTCCGGCTCGCGCCGGGCGCGCGGACGGCCATCGTGGTCGAGCCGCCGCCGTCGAAGAGCATCGCGGTCCAGGCGCCGTGCGCGACCATGTAGCCGGCCGCCTGCTCGGGGGTGACGCCAAAGGCGGCGGTGGTGCCGCCGTGCCCGTCGATGGTCACCACCGTGGCGTGCTTGCCGTCCTTGCTGATGCCGACCGCGGTCTCCGGGTTGGCGCCGCTGGGCGGGGTGCCGGTCGGGTCCTGGTAGACCTTGCCGTCCTTCACCAGCGTGGTGACGCCGCTGACCAGTTGGGTGAGGTCGCTGTCCGGGGAGAGCTTGCCGCTGAGCCGTACGGTGTCGCCGGTGTGCAGGGTGCCGGCGAGCCACTGGCCGCCCGCGCCGCCGCCGAGCAGGCCGAGCTGGTCCGGGGCCGGCCGGTCCACCGCGGTCACCCCGGTCCGCACGCTGTCCACTGTGAAGGCGCCGCCGGGTGCCGTGTGGCCGAGCACCAGGGTGCCGCCGGTGAGGCCGGTGGTGGTGCCGAGGTCGGGGGTCACCTCGGTGACGCCGCCGGCCGCCACGTCGTCCACCGTGTTCACCGAGGTGAGCGGGTGGGTGGCGGCGCCGTCGGTGATCGTGCCGGAGAAGGTCTCCGGGCCCATCACCATGGTGCCGTCCGGCCGGATGCCGAGCTGCGAGGCGAAGCCCGGCTGCGGGCTCTTCAGCAGCCGGCCGTCCGTGACGACGCCGCCGAGCGGCCGGCCGCTGGCGTTGATCTCGAAGTAGCCGCCGTTGACGCCGGCCACCGCGTGGGTACGGTTCGCCATCGACGACACCGTCTCGCCGGCGGGATCAGTGATGGTGTCGCCGGCCTCCACGACGCTCACCCGCAGGTTGGGGTCGGTGAGGTCGGCGGTCAGCACCTGGGTGTGCTGCCGGCCGCCGACCGTGTCGTACGTCTCCGAGTAGTGCTGGAGGCCGCGGGTCACGGTGGTGCTCGGCGTGCTGGTGTAGTCCACCACCTGCGGCCAGTTCTGCGGCGTCGGCGGCAGCCAACTGCGGCCCGCTGCCGCTGCGTTGCCGCCGTGCCCGCTCTGACCGGCGTGCCCGGCCGGTCCGTTGCCGCCGCCGGTGGCGAACGCGGCCCCGGTGGCCCCGCCTGCCAGCAGGAGCGCCAGCGACGTGGCCAGGGCGGTACGCCGCACCCCGGCGCGTACGGTTCTCTTCCCGCGAAGTGTCATTGCCTGGTTCCTCAAGGGTTACGTGCCGACCAATCATCGGTACGACCCCACTCGACACCAGCACAGTGAAGGCCGGATGGAGCGGAGAGGAACGGATCGAACGGGAAGGGCCCGACCGGGTGGCGGTCGGGCCCTTCGTCGTACTGCTCAGCCGTACTGCTCAGCCGTACTGCTCGGCCGTACTGCTCAGCTGTGCTGTCGGCACGTGCCGGTCGACCGTGATCGTCAACCGTGGTGCCCGGCCGTCGCGGTCAGCCGGTGGTGTGGCGCGGTGCGGCCAGCGGGTGCTTGCCGGGGATCACCGTGGGAGCCGCCTTGCCGCTGTCCGGCGCCGCCGCGGGAGCGGAGAACGACGGGGCGACGACCGCGTTGCGCGCGGCCTTGGCCGCCGGGGCCGGCCAGGTGCCGTTGAGCGCCCAGGTGGTGTCGACCCACGAGGGGCCGATGGCGACCGCGTTGGCGAGGTCCGTCCGCATGGCCGGCGTGTACCAGGCGTTCGGCCCGTACATCTGGACCTCCTGCACGCTCGCCGACTCCTGCGTCAGGTAGTCCTTCGTCGAGGGCGTCAGCAGCGCCTCCGTGGACCAGAGCACCGGGCCGTACGTGGCGTTCGCCGCGAAACCGACGGCCCCGCCCTGCCAGTTCCAGGTGTCCTGGACGGTGGCGGCGTACGGAGCGGCCCACCAGAAGCGCGCCAGGTCGACGGCCGTCTTGTCGGTCGAGCCGCCGTCGATGCCCCAGTAGGACCAGTCCTTCGTCAACTGCATGTTGTGCAGCGCCACTTCGGCGTTGTGACCGACCGTCACCAGATTGGTCTTGTTCGGGTCGAGCGAGTTGATGAAGCTTGTCACCGAACTGGTGGGCGTCGTCCCGCGGGTGAGCAGCAGCACACCCTGGCCCTTGTAGCCCAGCGAGCCCGCGGCAGCGGAGGCGGCCATCGGGTCGTGTGAGTCGCCGCCGTCGGAGAGGAAGACCCACTGCGGGGCGCTGGAGATCTGCTTGGCGACCCGCGCGGACACCTCCGTGAGGTCCGCGCCCTCCAGCCGGAGCACCTTGTAGCCCAGCGCCGTCACCTGGTTGGCCTCGGCGGCGCTGATCATGTTGGTGCCGCCGACGACGTAGACGGTGCCGCCCTTCGGCAGCGTCCGCTTCAGCTCGGCCGACGCCGTGGAGTCCAGCGAGTTGACCGAGGACATGATGACCGGGCCCTGCTTCTCGGCGGCGAGCGAGATCGCCGGCGTGGAGTAGGTGCCGTTGCCCTTGTTGATCAGGACCGCCGACCGGGCGGTGATCAGCCCCGGTACGTGCGGCTGGCCCACCGCGTCGAACGTCCAGTGCGACGCGGCCTGGTCGAGGGTGGCCGATCCGGAGCTGTACACCCGGGAGAAGGTGTTCTTCCGCAGCGGCTGCCACGACGGGTTGGCGCCGGTGGTGCTGACCGTGCTCACCGAACCGTCGGAGAGCGTGAGCAGCTTCACCGTGGTGCCGTTCCCGCCGGCCAGGTCGAAGGCGATCCGGCCGCCGTCCGGGTCCCACGTCGGGTGCAGGTGGTCGGCGGCGTCGGTGGTGACCTGCTGGACGCCGCTGCCGTCGGCGTTCGCCGTGAAGAGCTGGCGGTGGCCGTCCACCACGCGGACGAAGACCAGCTGGCTGCCGTCGGCGGAGTAGACCGGGGAGGAGCCGTCGGTGATCGTCTTCACCACGGTGTTCTTCACCGGGTCGAAGGTCCAGATGTCCGGGGTGCCGCCGCCGGCCGCGACCCGGTCGAAGGCGACCTGGGCGGTCGGGCTCGTCGTCGGGTTGTCGTCGAAGACGCCGGCCGGGCGCTGGGCGCCGGTGAGCAGCGGCTCCGAGGCGTAGGAGCCGTCCGACGGGCCGTAGGAGAGCAGACCGCCCGAGCCGGAGATGACGTAGGCGCCGTTGTACCAGTAGACCGGGCCGGTGAAGCCCGGGCCGGGGGCGCCGCCGTTGGCACCGGGCAGCGTGACGAGCGAGGTGGCGCCGGTCGTACGGCCGGTCACCAGCTGCTCGTTCGAGCCGGCCACCACGCGGGAGCCGTCAGGTGCCCAGCCCGGGGTGATGCCGTTGTCCGCGATGGAGGGGATCGAGGTGAGCCCGGTGCCGTCCGCGTTGGTGGTGTAGAGGTGCGAGCCGGAGCCGCCGGACAGGCCGATCACGCCGCCCTTGGCGGTGATCGTCATCGCCCCCGCGCTCGGCATGGTGACGGCGAGCGCCGCGGTCGCCATCGAGGCGACCGAGATGAGCGCCGCAAGGCTGCGGCGCGTGGTTGTCTTCAAACAAACCCCCCACGGGTTCAGAAGTGACGTGCCGTCGGGCGCTCCGATCTCTGCCACCCCCGGAGGCCCCATTACTTCGGCCGCCGAAGTATATGCGGCCCGGACGACCGTTCGACACGTACTTTCGACCAACAACAGGGAAAAACGGTTGCCCCCGTCGCCGCACCAATCGCGGCGGCCCGCCCCCGCCTCCCACCGAACCCCTGACCCGCCCGGAGGTCACCCGCATGCGGGGTGCCGTTCGCCGCGGGGCCAGTTGGGCACGACCCCGGGCCCGCCGTGGCGCGGTGATCCGTGGGGTTCGCGCCGGGTTGAATGATTTCAATCCGCGCTGCGGGCCGATGGGGCGCCGCGAGGGGGAAAGTCGGGTCGATCAAGGCATTGACGTCCGGCGAGCAACGACCGTAGCGTCCACGCGGGTTAAATCGATTCACTGAGGCGTCGGGCAGCCGCGAGGGAGACATGCCGTCATGAGCGTTGAGGACACCACGGCCGGTGCGGGTCCGGGGCGGTTCAGCCGGCGGCGGGTGCTGCAGGCGGGGGCCGTGACGGGTGCGGCCACCGCGCTGACGTGGGGTCAGCCGGCCGGGCCCGCGCAGGCCGCCGCGCCCGCCGGCACCGCGCCGCGGCCCGCCCGGGCGCCCGGCGCCGGCTGGTTCACCGCGCCCGGCCGCGCCGTCCAGCCGAAGTTCCGCTGGTGGTGGCCGGACGGCCTCGTCGAGCCGGCCGAACTGCGCCGGGAGATCGACCAGATCGCCGCGGCCGGCTTCGGCGGCGTGGAAATCGCCGCGGTCCATCACAGCGTCGACGACCCCTCGGTCCTGGACACCGCGCACCACGGCTGGGGCAGCCCCTCCTGGCTCGCCGGCGTCGAAGCCGCCCTCGACCAGGCGGACAAGCGCGGCCTGACCGTCGACATCACGGTCGGCCCCGCGTGGCCCGCCGCCGTACCGACCATCACCCCGGACAGCGCCGCCGCCCTCCAGGAACTCGCCTACGGCGTCGCCCCGGTGGCGGCCGGCGCCACGTACGACGGCGTGGTCCCGGCCCCCGGGTCCGCCCCCGCGAGCACCGTCACCCGGCAGACACTCCTCGCCGTTCAGGCGGTACGGCTCGACCCCGCCAACACCTCCGGCAAGGTCACCGGCCTCGCCGCGGACTCCGTCACCGACCTCACCGGCCAGGTCACCGGCACCGGCGCCACCGCCCGGGTCAGCTGGACCGCGCCCGCCGAAGGCGATTGGCTGCTCTTCGCCCACTGGCGGCGCGGTGTCGGCCAGACCCCCGAGGCGGGTCCGCACACCGTGCCCGCCGCCTACGTGGTCGACCACTTCAGCCCGGCCGGCACCCGCGCGATCACCGACTTCTGGGAGTCGGACCTGCTGACCAAGCCGGTCCGGCGGCTCATCGGCCGGGCGGGCGGTGCCCTCTTCGAGGACTCCATCGAGCTGGAGAGCAAGTCGCTGCTGTGGACTCCCGCGCTGCTGACCGAGTTCGCCCGCCGCCGCGGCTACCCGCTGCTGCCCTACCTGCCGGCCCTCGCGCAGAGCGGTGGCAACCAGGTCTACTCGTACGACCCGAAGCTCACCCGCCAGGCGCGGCACGACTTCTGGCAGACGCTCTCCGACCTCTACAACGAGCACCACGCCACCGCCGTGAAGCGCTGGGCCAACTCCATCGGCCTCAAGCTGCGCGCGCAGCCGTACGGTCTGCAGACCGACGCCACGTACACCGCCGCCGTCCTCGACATCCCCGAGGGCGAGTCGCTCGGCTTCCACAACCTCGACGACTACCGCAGCATGACCGGCGGCCGGGACATGGCCGGGACCACCATCCTGTCCTGCGAGTCGGGCGCGTACACCGGCGGCGCGTACAGCACCACCTGGCAGAAGTTCCTGCGGACCATGGGCGGCGCGTACGCCGCGGGGGTCAACCAGACGGTGATCCACGGGTTCTCGTACGCGGCGCTGCCCGGCGTCCAGTGGCCCGGGTACGCGGCCTTCACGCCGTACCACGGCGGGATCGGCTACGGGGAGTCCTGGGGGCCGCGGCAGCCGACGTGGCGTCACATCACCGACATCTCGGGCTACTTGTCCCGGGTCCACCAGGTGCTCCAGACCGGCCGGCCCCGCGTGGACGTCGCCGTCTTCCGGCAGTCGGGGTACGTCGACACCGGCCTCGGCGCGTCCTGGTTCACCGCGACCGGCATCACCCTCGGCTGGAACCACGCGTTCATCAGCGAACCGCTGCTGAGCCTGCCGTCGGCTAAGGTCACCGGCGGGAAGCTGGCCGCGCACGGGCCCGCGTACCAGGCGGTCTTCGTCGAGGGCGACCGCTTCTACGGCATGGACACCACGCTGTCGGTCGCCACCGCGGAGCGGTTCCTGACGTACACCAGGGCCGGCCTGCCGATCGTCTTCCTCGGCGACTGGTCCGCCCCGACGGTACCCGGTGTCGACCCCGGCGGCCGGAACGACCGGCTGCGCGCGGTGCTGGCCGAACTCCTGGCCCAGCCGCGGGTACGGGTGGTCGCGAACGCCGCGGACATCCCGGTGGCGCTGGAGGAGCTGGGGGTACGGCCGTACGTCTCGTACGGCGCCGCCTCCACGCTCCTCAACGCCCACCGGTACGCGGACGGCGTCGACTACTACTACTTCTGCAACGGCAAGCACGCCGAGACGGTCAAGCCGCCGGTGGCCGCGATCGACCATGAGGTGACGCTGCCGCGTACGAGCGCCGGCGACGTGCCGTACCTGCTGGACCTGTGGAGCGGGCGCATCGAGCGGATCGGCACCTATACGGAGGGGGCCGGCTCTGTGACCTTCCGGGTGGCGCTCCAGCCGGGCGAGACGATGGTCGTGGCGGTGGGCGCGCCCGGTCTCTTCGGCGACCGCAGCGGGGGCCGGCCGCACGCGGTCACCACCGACGCGCGGGAGGCGCGGTTCGCGGGCGGGCGGCTGGTGGTCCGGGCCGGCGCGGACGGCCGCTACACCACCGCGCTCTCCCGGGGCGGCGCGGCCCGCACGACGCTGCGCGGCATACCGCAGCCGGTGCCGCTCGACGGCTGGGAGGTGGACGTCGAGGACTGGCAGCCGGGCGCGACCGCCACGGCGACGTCCGTGGTCCGCCACCGGCTCACCCTCGACGCGCTTGCCCCGTGGCCGTCCGTGCCGGAGCTCGCGGACGTCTCGGGCATCGGCACGTACCGCACCACCGTGCACCTCGACGGGCCCTGGACCGGGGGGTACGGCGCGTACCTGGAGCTGGGCACGGTGTACGACACGTGCCGCGTCACCGTCAACGGGCACCGGCTCGACCCGGTCGACCAGATCAACCCGGTCGTCGACCTCGCGGGCGTGCTGCGGCGCGGCGCCAACACGATTGAGGTGGAGGTGGCGACGACTCTCGGCAACCGGCTCCGTGTCGCCGACCCGGCGGTCTACGGGACCGCGACGCGTCAGCCCTACGGGCTGCTGGGACCGGTCCGGCTCCTCCCGTACGGCGAGGCCCCGATCGCCTGACCCTGCGGGGTGCCCACCGGGCGGGCGGGATTGGACCCTGGCGGTCCGTCGCCGGGTGCCGCTACGTCGCGGCCGGCCGCGCAGTTCCTCGCGCCCCTGGAGGGTGCCCTGTCCGGTCCGTGGCCAGGCAACGGTGCACCGTGGCTTGTCGCGCAGTTCCTCGCGCCCCTAGGGGGCGCACCGTGGCAGGGGGCCACGAGTTCGCCACCCGGGATCGAACCGCCCGGGGCAGTTCGTGCCCCGCAGGGGCGCGAGGAACTGCGCGAGCAACCCCCCACGCACCGCCACCCGGCCACGCACCCCCCAGGGGCAGCTCGTGCCCCGAAGGGGCGCGGGGAACTGCGCGAGCAACCCCCCACACACCGCCACCCGGCATCGAACCCCCCAGGGCTGCCCGGCCGCCGCAGGCGCGCGCCGCGCGGAAAAACCGGGTCCGGGCGGAGCTCGGAGGGGCGCTCGGCGGCCCTCTTCCGGTGAGCCCCGCAGGGATATGGCCTAGGTCACATTCCCCACCAGAAATAACCGGGGACCCATTCCCCGTTCCTGAAACCGTGACCGAGAACCGGGGACCCGCTCCCCGGTTGTGTCCAGCAGATGAACCCCGCATTTCCCGCAGAAGGAAAAGGAAGGAGGCCCGTCGTGACAACCGTCGCTGAAACCGGAGCACGCCGCGGCCCCCGAACCCGTTCGGACGCGCTGCGCAACCGGGAACGGATCGTCGCCGCCGCGCTCGAAATATTCGTGGAGTTCGGCCCCGACGCCCCGTTCGACGAAATCGCCCGCCGCGCGGGCATCGGGAACGCCACGCTCTACCGCCACTTCGCCGACCGGCACGCCCTCATCCACGACGTGCTGCTCTCCGTGATGACCCGCACCGCGGACCACGCGGAGGCCGCCGCCGCCCGGGCCACCGCCCCCTTCACGGCGCTGTGCCGCTTCGCGCACGCAGCCGCCGACGAACGGGTCGGCGCCCTGTGCGGCACCCTCGTCGGCGGCGTCGACCCGCACGCCCCGGACCTGAACGCCCAGCGTGCACGCCTGGAGGACGCCGTCGAGCGTCTGATGGACCGCGCCCGGCGGGCAGGTGAACTCCGTCACGACGTCACCGTGCGCGACCTGATGATCGGGCTGTCACAACTCACCCGTCCGCTGCCCGGCACCGACTGCGCCGGCAGCGACTCGGACGCCCACCGGCACCTCCAGCTCTTCCTCGACGGCCTCCAATCGCCCGTCCCGTCCATACGTAGTGGACGTAGTGGGCGTAGTGGACGTACCGGCCCCACTGGACCTGCCGGACGCACCGGCCCCACCGGCACAACGACGACCGTGTAGGCCCGGACTCCGCCCCAGCAACCGACCGCAGAAATCCGAACCCGCCGTCCCCGATTCTGACTTCGAGGGCCCCGCAGCCGCATTGCCGCGCCCGCGGACGCCTTCGCTTTTCACGAACCTCCTAGGTGGATACCTCCATGTCTCAAACAGTCGATACCCGGGTCGCCGACCCCAGGCGCTGGAAAGCGCTGGTCTTCATTTCGCTGGCCCAGCTGATGGTCGTGCTCGACTCGACGATCGTGAATATCGCGCTGCCGAGCGCCCAGCACGCCCTCGGTATTTCCGATGCCAACAAGCAGTGGGTCATCACCGCCTACGCCCTCGCCTTCGGCGGTCTGCTGCTCTTCGGCGGCCGTATCGCCGACCTGTGGGGCCGTAAGCGCACCTTCGTCGTAGGCCTGGCCGGCTTCGCCCTCGCCTCCGCGATCGGCGGCGCCGCCGGCAACCAGGCGATGCTGCTCGGCTCCCGCGCGGCCCAGGGTCTGTTCGGCGCGCTGCTCGCGCCGGCCGCCCTGTCGCTGCTCGCGGTGACCTTCACCGATGCCAGGGAGCGGGCCAAGGCCTTCGGCATCTTCGGTGCCATCGCCGGCGGCGGTGGCGCGGTCGGGCTGCTGCTCGGCGGTGTCCTCACCGAATACCTCAACTGGCGCTGGACCTTCTTCGCCAACATCCCGTTCGCGATCATCGCGGCGCTCGGCGCGTACTTCGTGATCCGTGAGCCCGAGGGCGGCCGGAACCGTTCGCCGCTGGACATCCCCGGCGTCGTCCTGTCCACGCTGGGCCTGGTCGCGCTGGTGTACGGCTTCACCCGTGCCGAGACCAGCGGCTGGTCCGCCCCGTCCACGATCGGTGTCTTCGTCGCCTCCGTCGTTCTGCTGGCCTCGTTCGGCCTGGTGGAGCGGAAGGTGAAGGCCCCGCTGCTGCCGCTGCGGGTGGTCACCGAACGCAACCGCGTCGGCACGTACCTCTCGCTGGGTCTGGCCATCATCGGACTCTTCGGCGTCTTCCTCTTCCTGACCTACTACCTGCAGGTCGTCCAGGGGTACTCGGCGATCAGGACCGGCTTCGCGTTCCTGCCGATGGTCGCGGCCTTCGTGGTCGGCTCGACGCAGATCGGCACCCGGCTGGTGACCCGTATCCCGGCCCGCCTGCTGATGGCGCCCGGTTTCGCGGTGGCCGCCATCGCGATGCTGCTGCTCACGCGGCTGCAGGTCGGCTCGTCCTACCCGGGCGTGATCCTGCCGGGTCTGGTGCTGCTGGGCCTGGGCATGGGCACGGCCTTCATGCCGGCCATGTCGCTGGGCACCCACGGCATCCAGCCGCGGGACGCGGGCGTCGCCTCGGCGATGGTCAACACCTCGCAGCAGGTCGGCGGCGCGATCGGTACGGCACTGCTGAACACCGTCGCCGCCTCCGCCACCACCTCGTACCTCGCCTCGCACGCCACCGCGGCGGGCGGCCAGAAGCTGCTCCAGGCACAGAGCCTGGTACACGGCTACACGCACGCCATCTGGTGGGCGGTCGGTATCGAGGCCGTCGCCGCGCTCATCGCGCTGACCTTCATCAACGCCGGCCGCCCCGGCAGCACGAAGGTCGCCTCCAGCGCCGAGGACGACAGCGAGGACGCGGCGCACATCCCGGCGGTCATGCACTGACCCCGGCGCACAACCCGTAGCACCGCACCACCCCTGCCCCGGCCCGCCGCACTCCGGCGGACCGGGGCAGTGCCGTGTCCGCCGCCCGCTCCCCGTTCCCGTTTCCCGTTCCCGTTTCCCGTACGGCGCGGCCGGTGTCCCGCGCATGGCCCCGCCCGGATGCGGGCCGGGCCGCCGCGTTCCATGGTGGGGGCATGACCCCTCACCGTCAGCCGCAGCAGCGGACACTTGAGATCGACACCCGCCTCGTCCGGATCGGCGCGGTGCTCACCGCGGCCGGCCTGACCGTCGCGTGCGCCGGGATGGCCCTGGCGAGCTCCGCCGTCTTCGCGGCCGGCCGCCGGATGATCCAGCGGATGGACGTACCGCCCAGCGAGCAGGCAGCGGCCAAGTGGCAACAGGCCAAGGAGGCCTCCCGGGCAGGCATGCAGGCGTGGCAGACCGCCGCCGACACCCGCACGGACGGCCGCGTGACCCCCCACTTCTGACCCACCCCGTAGAACGCGCAGCCTCGTCCACCGGGTGGGATACGCCTTCAGCATGCCGACCACACCCCGCGGCGAGGCCGGTGGCGACGTGGAGGCCATCGTCGTCCACAGCCGCCGGCATCGCCGCCTCGCTCCCGCAGGCCGTGATCGTGCCGCTGATCGGCGAACTGCCGGTGCCACCCAACACCCGGCGTCCAGCGAGCACCTCCCGGGCGGTGACAGCGGCTCCGCTCGCGGCGGCCGTCTCCCTCCCCCGCGATCGGCCACCCGGCCGAAGGGGCGTCCGTCCGCGTGGACCTGGCGGGAGTCGCCGCCGTGACGGGCCCGCCCGGCGAACCGTGGACGACTGAGGAATCCTCATATCGGGCACCACCCGCGCGGCTACGATGTCGGGTGTCCGCAGGGACTGGGGGAAGAGGTCTGCGATGGCGCACGACGGCACAGTGGCGACGGCACGGCGATTACCTGCCCTGTCCAAGCACCGGACCGGACGGTTCACGACTCCGGGCGGGGCGCCCCCGGGAGCGCGGCACCGCGGACGGCGGCTAACGGCACGGGCGACCGCCGGCGTGACCGCACCGGCCGTGGTGTCCGGCTGACGATGGCACCTTACGAGGAGCGGCCGCCGCAGGACGGACGGCGGGCCGCGGACGAGACCTTCTGGTCCCTCCTGGACGACACGGCCCGCGACCGTCTCACCAAGGCGGGCCACGTGCACACGTACCCGGTCAGGACGCATCTGCTGAGGCAGGATGAACTCTCCGACCACGTCCTCGTCCTGCGCAGCGGCTGCGTGAAGGTGTACGCCGAGACGAGCACCGGCTACCAGGTGGTCCTGGCCCTGCGCAACGGCGGCGACCTGCTCGGCGAGCAGGCCGGCCTGGACCGGCAGCCGCGCTCGGCGTCGGTCTACGCGCTGATGGCGGTCGAGGCGCTGGTCGTCCCCGCGAGCCGGTTCGGTGTCCTTCTGCGGTCGCTGCCGGCGGTGGCGCACGCGGTGCAGCAGGTGCTGTCGCGGCGACTGCGCGAGGCCGACCAGCACCGGGCCGCGATCGGCTCGGTGCCGGTCGAGGCGCGGCTGGCTGCCCTGGTGCTCGATCTCGGCGAGCGGTACGGCAGGCGGACCGCCGACGGCGCGGTGCGGATCGACCTGCCGCTTTCCCAGGACGACCTGGCCGGACTTGTGGTCAGTTCCCGGCGGACAATCAGCCGGATCCTGGAGGAGTGGCGCCGCGAGAAGCTGCTGACCACCGGCCGCCAGGCGCTGGAACTGGCCGGGCTGCACGCGCTGCGCCACCGCGCCGAGGCCTCCGGCCAGGAAACCCGCCCGGCTGAGGGCGGCCTTCCCGGCCGGCTGCCCGGCCGGAACGGCCTCCGGGCACCGCACACCACGCCCCGGGGCTGACCCCGACCGCCGCCTCCCCGGGGAACCCGCGCACCGCCCCGGTGGGCCCCGGCCACCGCGCCGCGCGGGAAGACCCAGGCGGCGCGAACGGGCGGCCCCGGTGCCTCAGACGTCGTCCCAGGAGTAGTGAGTCAGCCCGTACTGGCCGGCGATGGCGTCCCACTCCTCGACGAACGTCTTCTTCGCCGCTGTGGCCCGGCCGCTCGCCTCGGCCGCGTCCCGGAACTCCGGCGCGTCCCCCGTACTGTCGGGTGAGCAGTCCCCCGCACTCAGGCTCTCGGCCCACTGCTCGTAGGCGTCGTCGGCCTCCGCCGACGCGGACCAGGCCGCCCGCAGATCGGCGACAGCCTGGTCCCCGCCGGTGACCGCGCTCAGGTCCAGCGCGTCCAGCCGGTCCACCAGGTCGCGGCGGGCGGTCGCGGCCCGGGAGAAGACACCGGCGTCGTCGATCAGGGCGTCGCAGTGCTGGACGGATACGACCGCGTCGCCCACTCCGCTGCGGGTGCCCGCGTTCTCCTGCAGCAGCGCGTCGACCGCGGCGGCCTGGTCCTGCCCCGCCTCGTCGGTGCCCTCCGCAGGTGTCTCCCCCTCATCGTTGGATCCGTCCGATCCGTCGGTCCCGCCGGAGACCGCTTCGCTGCGCGAGGCCGGCGCGTCGGAGCCCGAGCCGGAGCCGAGGTGCACCCCGAAGCCGACGAAGAACAGTACGAGCAGTACCAGGACGGCGATTCCGGCCCCCTTGGCGCGCGACGTCGACGCCGCCGCCTGGGGCACCGGCCGCTGCCCCGGCCAGGAGGGTGCCGCGGCCGGCGGCATCTGCCGCACTCCCGGCAGCGGAGAGGTCTGCGTCGGGTACTGCGCCTGTGCGGCCGGCGGCGGCTGCGCGACGGCTGTGGGAGCGGGTCCGGGTGCGGTGCGGGCCGGCCGGTTCCGCTGCGGCTCGGCGATCGCCCGCTCCAGCGCCCCGCCCCAGTCCCGCATGGTGGGCCGTTTCGCCGGGTCCGCCGACAGACCCCAGCTGGCGAGTGCCGCCAGTTCATTGGAGATCAGGGCGAGTTGTCCGGTGTCGGTGCCCTCCTGCTCACCGAGGAACAGCCGGATCGCCAGCAGCGTGAACTTGTACCGATCGCTCTCCGCGGTCGCCTGCCGCTCCCCGTCGGGCACCTTCCAGCCCGCGGTCTCCGCCTGGTCCAGCACACTGCGCCCGCGCAGCCGCATCGCGTCGCAGTCGATGAAGAAGCAGGCCGGCCGAGGCGCGAGGGTGAACAGCAGATTGTTGGCGGACAGATCACCGACCGCCACGTCCAGTGCGTGCAGCCGGTCGAGCAGGTCCGCCAGGTCCTTGAGCAGCAGCAGACGCTGCCGGTCGCTGATCGTGATGCCGATCCGCTGGATGTACTGCTGCTCGTTGAGCAGGAACTGGAAACCGGCGATGCGCCGTTCGCCCGGCGCGATGGCCAGTTCCATCATGAACTCGTCCGGTACCTGGCGCATCAGGAATCCGCGCGGCTGTCCCGACTCGTCGACGATCGCCGCCGGCCACGCGCTGCGCTCGGCCAGCCATCGCCCCACGGGCGGGTCGAGCGACGGGATGAAGGCGACCATCGCCTCCAGCGCCGCGAAGTCCGCTTCCCGCAGTGAGGCGGGCGAGTACTCCTTGTAGGCGATCGGCCATTCCTTGTTGATCCTGCGCTCCTTGATCGCCCACACCTCGCCCTGACCGCCCTTGCCGAGGTGCCGCTCCTTGACGAAGGAGTGCAGGTCGACATGGGGTGTACGCCCGCTCACCGCCGTGGCTCCCGCAGCAGGTGCCGCGGCCACACCGCGAGCAGGGTGCGGTCGTCGTCGAAGGTCTCCCGGGAGAAGTCCAGCAGGTGAGCGAGGCCGCGGGCGGGCACGGGCGTACGCAGGTGCCGGCGGAACAGTTCTCCCACCGCGCCGGTCCCGTCACCCAGCGCGTCGCCGAATCCGTCCGTACCGACGAGGAGCACCGAGGCGGGCCCGAGCTGCGCCTGCTGCACCGGGAGCGGGGAGGGCACGCGGGGCAGCGGGGTCACCGCCGAGGAGAGCACGGCGGCTCCGCGGGAGTCCTTCGTCGTCAGCAGGCGCTGATAGTGGCCCCGGCTGCCGTCGAGCAACCAGGCTCCCGAGTCGCCCACTTGGACGAGGCTGACCTCCGGCACACCGATCTCGTCCACCCGGACGACGCCTGCCACCAGAGTTGTCGCGAACTTGCGCTCGGCCTCCTCGCTGTAGGCGCCCTCGGGTTCCCGGCCCGCCGCCGCCCGGGCGACGAGCTGCCACGCGGCCGTCCGCACCATGTGCGGCCAGTCGACGGCGGGGACCCCGGAATCGAGTTGCTGCAGCAGGTTGCTGACGGCGCCGCGGCATGCGAGCGCCGAGCCGATCGAGGACTGCTCGGCTCCGGAGACACCGTCGGCCACGGCGAACACGACACTCTGGGTGGGCCCGTGCACCGCGACCGCCACATCGTCCTCGCGCGGCCTGCCTTCGTAGCGGTGGGCGTAGCCGCGAACGGAGGCCAGCCGCACCGTCAACCGGTCGGTGGACCAGCCGTCATGGACGGTGTCCGGGCGGTACGACGGCGTACCGGGCGGTCTGGGCTCGAACTCGTACCCGGGTTCGCCCACGGTGACCACCGACCAGTCCCGGGTCGTACGCGGATACGGGTACGCGTACGGCTCCGGCCGCGACGGACCGGACGGACCCGACGGACCCGACGGACCCGACGGACCCGACGGACCCGACGGACCCGACGGGAGCGTGGCCCGCGGTGCCTCGGTGGCGGGGGTGGCCGGCGGCTTCGCCGGCCACTCGGGCGGCGGCAGCGGCGCCAAGTACGCGGTGGGCTGCGCGGGCGGCAGCGGCGCGGGGTATGCGGGAGGCGGCTCGTCCGGTGGCTGGGGCGCGGGGTACGCAGCGGGTTGCCCGGGCGGCGGCAGCGGGGCGGCGGGGTACGCAGGAGGCCGCGCGGCCGACGGCCGGTACACCGGGACACCAGGCCGTTCGAAGTCCCCGCGCCATCCGTCCGACCGCTCGTACTCGTCGACCCAGGCGTCTTCGCCCGCCGGGTCGGCGGAGTTCGGATGGTCCATGTCAGACCTCGTCGATCGCCATGTGGAAGCCTTCGGGCTTCGTGACGATCAGTTCGGCGTTGCCGTTCGCCAGGCTCCGGCCCGACTCCACCATGCTCTTGGTGAGAGCGAGGAAGAAGGACGAGATGGCCTTGCCGAGGTCGGCGCCCGGCACGGATATCAGGGCGAACTCCTTCTTGGTCGCGACCTCCAGCATCATCGCCGGGGCGGCCTGGCCGATCCCGCAGGCGACCACGTTCGGTGCCGCGGGTGTCACCGCCCGGTCGGTCAGCCGCCGGTGCGGGGTCTGCCAGTCCTCGCCGGAGTTGGGCATGCCGTCGCTGAGGAAGAACACGGCCGGGCGGTGCACCTTGTATCCCTCGGACTTCAGCCGGCCGATGTCGTTCGGCAGCCGGTCCAGCAGCGCGGTGAACACCGCCGCGTAGCTGGTGGTCCCCCGGGTGGCCAGCTCCGGGAGCTGGTTCTCCCGGCGCAGGTCGGCCAGTTCCACCCGGGTCACGACGTCGTCGGAGAAGCCCAGCACGGTGAAGCGCACCTTGGCGGCGGCCATCGGTTCGCCCAGCAGGGTGCCGTGCAGCGACTGGAGACCCTGGTTGAGTTCGCCGAGGTGTTTCGTCATCGATCCGGACTCGTCGGCGAGTACGTAGACGGGCAGCAGAGAGCCGCGGTTTTCGGACACTGCGGTGATCCTTTGTCTGTGGTGTCTGTCGTATCTGCGGAAGGTGCTCGGTCTTGCGGTCGGTCCGGGCTGCTGCGGTTCACTCCGCGGCGGTCGCGGGCAGCAGCCCCTTCGGGCACTCGACGACCAGGTCCGGGTGCCCGGCGAGGACGCTGCGGCCCAGATGCAGCAGCGTGTTCTGGATGAGGACCGAGACCAGGGCCACCTGGTCCGCGGCGGGCACCGCCGGGTCGGTGACGAAGGCGAGCTCCGGGCTTGAGGCGGTCCGCAGCACGCCGCGGGCCTCGGCCGTACCCAGGCCGCAGGCCACCACGTTGGGCGCGTACCGGTGCGCCACGAGAGCCTGCCGGGCCTCTGGCCACCGCGTGCTGTCCTGCGGCGGGGCGGTGGTCACCAGGAACACCACCGGCCGGTTCACCCGGCCGCCGCCCTGCTTGAGCCGGTCGACGTCGCCCGGCAGTACGTCGAGGAGCCCGTCGAAGGCAGCGGCGAGGTGGAGTCCGCCGCCGGCCGACAGGTGCGGCACATCGGTGCCCCAGCCGATCTGGGTCAACGGCAGCCGCATGTCCGGGTGTTCGGCAAATCCGAGCACGGACAGCCGCAGCGCCGCGGACACGTCGGGGCTCTGGGTCAGCGCGGTGTGCAGGGAGCGCAGCGCGTCGTTGAGCCCTGCGGTGAACGGGGCGGCCGACTGCGAGGAGTCCAGCACCACGTAGACCGGTGTCGTCGCCCCGGCGGCCGGCGGCGCGCTCTGCGCCGGGCCCGCAGCCACGCCGCCCCACATCACCGGCGCGGTCGGCCCCGGTCCCGTCGGCGCACCCTGGGGGAGACCGGCCGGCGGCCCGTAAGCCGGGACCGCGCCCAGCGCCTGGCCGCCGAACCCCGACATCAGGTCCGGGGCGCGGAAGAAGTCCTTCTCGACCAGGAACTTGAACATCTGGTCGTTGCGCTCGGTCCCCAGCTCCCAGCGTGCGGCCTGGGTGGACTCCCACTCCAGCCGCAGCTGCAGCGCCCGCTCGGTGTCCTCGGGATGCTTGACCAGGTGCTGCCGGATCAGCCCTTCGATGTCCCAGCTCATCCCAGCCAGTGCCGCTCCACGCCGCTTCTCGCGTTCCAGTTCGCCGGTGAGCCTGAGGTCTTCGACGGCCTCGTCCGACGAGACTTCCGCCACTCGCTTCTCATGGGCCCGCTGCCCCAGGGCCCGGTCCCGGCGTGCCCGGGCCAGCGCCTTGATGTACTGCCTGGCGTCCTCGTCCGGCTCGATGTGCACCCGGCACAGGTAGATGGTCAGGCCTTCGGGGAGCTGCACCGGCTGCTGGAACGCCTTGTTGACCTCCTCCTCCGCCCGGTCCGCCTCGTCGATCGCGAAGCGGCGCGCGGTGGTGCGGATCAGGTGGATGACGTGCCCGTAGATGATGGGGAGCGCGTCGGGGATGCTGCGGCGCACCACCTGTTCCGGGTCGTGGACGCGGAAGCCGATGTCCACGGTGGCCTCGAAGCGGTGCGCCTGGTCGCTGCACGGCAGCGGGGTGCTGCGCACCGCCGCCTGGCGCCGGTGGTCGCCCACGTCGACCGCGAGCCGCGTACCGGCCTTGCCGAGCACTTTCGCCCAGAACGACGGAGTGGCGCCGGTGCCGACGGTGAGCCTGCCGTCGGCGGCTATGTGGACGATCGCCACGTTGCGGTGCCGGTCCCACCATTCCTTGTGCTGGTCGTTCGGCACCGAGTCCACGCTGGTGATCAGTGGCAGCGTCGGCGTCATGGTCATTCCTTCTCTCGGTCGAGCAGTCTGTTCACGGCCCACGCGGTGAGCGGCAGCGGGGCGAGTTCGTCCCGGTCGGTCCACTCCGCGGCGTACCGGCGGATGATGTGGCCGGAGCGGGCGTCGCCGTACGCGATGGCGGCCACCATGTTCCGGAAGGTCTCCCGCAGCCGGCTGTCCGCCTCGGCGAGGGCCGCCCAGGTCCGCAGAACCTGCTGTGCCTGCCGGTGGAAGAAGGGCTCCCCGAGTGCCTCGCGCCACAGCACCACCAGCGGTTCGCGCACCTCGGCCCGGACCTCGCTCAGGAAGAGCAGCGCCGGCCACCCGTCGCGGCCGTCGAACTCCCCCTGCGTGCCGTCGACGACCAGTGCGGTCGCCACGATCAGGAAGGCCAGCAGGCAGGTCCGCCGGGTCTGCGCCGACAGCAGCCCCGACCGCAGCGCCCCGAGCACCAGCGGGGCCAGCGCGTAGTCGTCGGCGAGCAGATCGGTGTAGCCGTTGCCGACGGCCACCGCGACCTTGGCGTTGTCCACCGCCGACAGCCGTGCCAGCCGTGCGATGCTCTGCCGCGGGTCGGCGGACGGCGACGTGAGCCCGTACACCCGGGCGGCGGTGGCCTGGCCGAGCGGCCGGCTCCGGTCGGCGAACCATTCGGCGGCCAGCGCCTCGATCTGCGGGCGCAGTCCGGGGTCGCGGCTGCCGGTCGCCAGGGCGTATCCGACCGCCTCGCGGAAGCGGTGGTCCCGGTGGAAGGCCCAGCCCGCCAGCGTCCGGCGGCTCAGGTACGGGAACGCGGCCGGCAGCAGCCCGCCGAGGGCCACCGCCGCGTAGACCCGCACCTCGTCCGAGTCCGTGACCAGTTCGCCCAGCCAGCCGAGCAGCAGATCCTGGATCGGGTACTCGGACCACGCATGCGCGATCACCTGCCGCGGGTAGTCCGGGTCCTGGTACTCCAGGCAGCCGCTCGCGCCGGGCGCGTCCACCCGACGGGCCCGCAGCCGTGCCAGCAGCTTCCGCAGCGGCATCGCCAGCGGGTCACGGGCGGGCAGTGGTGCGTAACGGGCGGTGGATTCCCGCGGTCCGGCCGGGGCACGGGCCTCGTCGAGCCTGCGCGCGAGGCGCCGCGCGGCCTCGGCGATGTCCTCCTGGGGCAGGCCGTTGAGCACCGCGAGTGCCAGCGAGAAGCAGCGGACGAAGGGCTCGGTCAGGCTGTCGGCCCAGATCTCGAAGGTCTCCACGCCCTTGCGCGCCATCCGGGCACGGACCCGCTCCAGGTCGGGTTCGCCGGACCGGAACTCCTCGTGCAGCGCGGTGGCGAGGTCCGCGGCGCTCCTGCAGGCCGCGTGGGCACCCAACTGCTCGGTGAGCAGCGCCTCCACGTCGCTGTCGGCGAGCAGCCGCTCCGCCTCCGGCACCCCGAACCGCCAGCGCAGATAGCGCCGTACGATGCCGCGGAGCACCGGCGGACCGGTCAGGTCCACCACTCCGGAGAGCAGATCGCTGTCGGCGACGTCGGTGTCGGCGACCGTGACCACCATGACGGCGCCGGCGGCCAGCAGGGCGGTCTGCAGGCGGTCGTAGATCTCACCCCGCAGGTTCGCCGCGTCGGCCGGCCGGTCCAGCAGGAAGCCGGCGCCGGATTCGATCCCCATGCCGGAACCGTCGCCGGCCGGGGAGTCCAGCCGGTCGGCGAGAGACGCGAAGTCCACCCCGCTGTCGAGGTGGTAGACCGGCCCCCGGCACGGCAGGAGCAGCCGCACGGCGGTAGCCGTCTTGCCGAGGCCGTCAGCTCCGCGCAGGACCGCGATGCCCTGCTTGGCCAGCTCCGCCCGGGCCTCGTCGTACCCCGGTGCCTCCTCGTACGCGTTCTGGACGCGCTCGCGGAGTACCGGGGAAAGCGGCCGTAGCCGTTCCCGTGCGCCGCCGAGCAGGAAGACGTACTTGTCGCGGCCCACCACGTCGCCGTCCACATTGGCGTACGCGTTGCGCAGGTGGCCGTGGCGCTGGGAGCCCGCGCCGAGGCGGCCGGTGGAGGCGTCGTCTTCCGCGCCGGTCCCGTCGTCGCCGTGCGCGGCGGGGTCGGGACCGGACGCGCTCTCCTGGCTGTCACCGGCAGGCGCGGCATCGGCACCGGCGGACGGGTCCACGGCCGGTGCCGGTCCGGGAGCGCCCCCCACCGCTCCCGGACCGGCGGCATTTCCCCCCGGGCCCCCCGTCGGTATGGTCTGCGTCACCAGCGGGCCGGTCCCTGCTGGTGGACGACCTTGTCCCGGCCGACGACATCACCGTGGACAACGCCGACCTGTATGCCGCTCGCGCCCTTCCCGCCGTCCGCTTCGGCGGTGGCCGGGATCGCGGAGGGCGGCGGGGCGGGCGCCGACTGCGGCGGGAGCCCTGGCGGCGCGCTGAACCCCGGTACGGTGACCCAGCTGCGCACCACCTCGCCGTGTTTGGTGGTGAACCGCAGCGGCAGGTACGCGGCCGGGTCGATCCCGCGGTGGGCGTGCCGGATGACGCCGTCGTACACCTGGTCCGAGACGATGAACGCCAAGTGGGCGGAGTCGGCGGCACGCAGTGTGTCCCGCAGCGGCTGCGCGTCCACCAGGCGGGACGCGGTGTTCACCGCGTCGCCGGACCAGCCGCGAAGGTCCCGCACCGCGAGCCCCTGGTGCAGCGCCAGCCTCATCCGCAGGGAATGCGCCGCGTTGAAGACCTGGGCCTTCTCGCGCAGGCCGTCGTCGAGCGCGCGGACCAGCGGTCCCGCCAGCCGTACCGGCGAGATCGTGGGCGGCACGAGCATCAGGATGCCGTCGCCGCGGTCCTCGGTGACGACCTCCGCGCGGTCGATGCCCGCCTGCGCGAAGGCGCCGTCCACGACCTCGTACATGGCATCGCGCAGGGACCGCTGGATGGGGTCGGTCCTGGTGCTGAAACTCTCCATGTCCAGCACCAGGACCCAGTAGTGCAGCGCTTCGGATGTCATCGAACCCCTCCCACGATCACCGGTCGATCTCCGGTCCTCATGTCCTACGGCACGGCCCGGAGCCCGTCTACGCCATATGGCGCACAACGGCGCAGACCGGGCGTTCGGCGTGTGCCACGGGCATCAACGGCGGGCCGGCGACCGACGGCGAGGCGGTGTCCGACGCGCACCGGACCGGCGGCGCCCCGGCGGTGCCCCGGCGGTGCCGACGGGTCGGGGTGGCCCAGGACCGGGGCCGGGCGCCCGCCGACGCTGGAGCCGGGGCCCGGAGGGCAACCCCGCGGTGGGGGCGTCAGCGCAGCAGGCCGTCCAGGAAGGCGTTGCTGAACACCCGGTGCGGGTCCAGCCGGTCCAGCGTGGCGACCGCCTCGTCCCAGCCGGGACCGCCGCCGGCCCGCTGGGTGCCGGGGATGACCGTGCCGAGCACGTCCGGGTCCGCCCACGCCGCCGTCGCGGTGTACGCCCAGCCCTTGGACCACTCGACCCGGACCGCCGCGCGCGGCCCGTCCACGTCCGTCAGCAGGAACCGCTCGATGTCCCGGTAGAAGCGGTGCAGCGCGGGAGTCGTCGGCAGGGACAGGATGTCGATCCACACCGCGGTGTCGAAGTCGGGCCGGTCGGGCCGCGGACGCAGCGCGGACAGCAGCGGAGCCCGCGCCCCTGGCACCCCGCTGACCGCCGGGTCCTCCAGACCGGTCACCCGGATCTCGACCTGACCGTTGACCGGAAACTCACCGCGGGCCGCGTACGTGGCCAGCAGATCGGCGTAGAAGGCCGCGAACCGGCTGACCACCCACTGGAGATCGGCCCGGCCGGTGAGCACCGCGTATCCGTTGGCGGTCTCGCGCAGTGTCGTCGGCCGGATGTACTCCAGCAGGTTCCGCGACGCGCCCCACAGGTCCGACCGCAGACCGCCGGCGAGCAGATGGGTGAGGACGTCGCCGGTCAGAATGTCGCGGACGAGGGTGCCGGAGAGCAGCACGTCGGTGATGTCGCCGGTCAGTGCGACCTTGGCCAGCAGGTACTGGACCTGTCCGAACAGCGGGGCGCTCGCCCACGACCCGGCGACCAGATCACCTGCCAGCCGGGCCACCGGCTCGGGGATGCTGTCCGAGAAGGGGTAGTTGTACGGTTCCGTGACCTCGCGGGAGGCGAACGGCCGGTGCGGTGTGACGCTCCAGGTCTTCAGCCACGGCTTGTCGGTGAAGGCGAACCAGATCGCCTCCGCCCGGCCGGTGGCGTCCACGAAGCCGGCCAGCGTACGCGCCGAGCCGGAAGCGCCGGGAGCCGCGAACAGTTCGGTCGCGGGGACGTCCAGCCGGGAGACGCAGCGCAGGTTGCTGTCGGGACCGACCCGCAGCACCGCCTCGGTGACGAACGCGCGGCCGAGGTGGGTCAGCAGGGCGCCGCAGTCCGGGTCGGCGCGGCCGAAGGTCCGCAGCACGTAACCGTTCGCGCCCGTGTCCCAGACGACGGCGGTGAGTTCGGTGACGAGGTCGCTGAGCGATCCGTACCCGTGACCGGCCACCCGGGTCTCGCCGATCGCCCTGACCGCGGTGCCGTGCGCGCCGATCGCCAGGGCGCCGCCCACCGACAGGTCGCCGGGCGCGGGGGCGGAGGTCACGCCGTAGCCGCTGCCGCCCGCGAAGGCGAGCAGATCTTCCAGTGAGGCGCCGGCCTGCGCCCGGACCTGGGCCGTGCCGTCAGCGTCCTGCGACGCGAAGGACAGCGCGGTGAGGTGGGCGGTGGTGTCCAGCAGGATCACCTGGGCGGCGGCCGGCGTCGCGTCGGCCACGGTGAGCGGAGACCAGCCGTGCCGGTGGCCCTGCGCCCGGACCGTCCAGCCGGCGGCGTACGCCCAGTTGACGACGGTGAGTACTTCCTGCGCGGTGCGCGGCGCGCAGGTCCACAGCGCGTCGGTACGGATCTCACCGGCCCAGTTCTCGTAGATCCCCTGGTACAGGTCGAGGCCGCCGGGGAAACCGGGCGGAGCGGGCGAGGTGGCGTAGGCGCTGTCCGGCCGGGCGAGGCCCCGCAGCAGCCAGGCGGTTCCGCCGAGCGCGGCCGAGGAGGCCAGCATCCGGCGCCGCGACATGCCGTTTTCCCGGTCCGCGCCCGGGGGCGTGTCCGCGGCCGCCGGACGGTTCTGGCTTGAAGGACGGTCCGCCATCACGTGCCTCCTCTGTCCGGCCGGCGGTCCCGGCCCGGTGGAGGACGCACGCTACCCAGCGCGCGCGGGGTATCGCGGCGGATCGGGCGAAATCACCACGCGGGGAGGGGGATTGTGCTTCACGGCACGGGAAGAGCGGCCTCGGGCGCACTCCCCCGAGCCGGGCCGCGGGCTCGTCCGGGGCCGGCGCCGGGCCGCGCGGCCGGTGCCGTACGGCCGGTGCCGCGCGGACGGTGCCGTACGGCCGGAGCAGGTCACGTTCGTCGTGCCGACCGGGCCGGTGCCGCGCGCCCGTTGCCGTGCGGCAGCCAGGTGCCGTACGGACCGCCCGGCTGCCCGCGCCCCAGGCGTCCCCGCCCCGGGCGTCCCCGCGCGCGCCCCGCCGCCGCCACCTCCGCCGTCGCCCCCGCCGAGCCCGGCGAGGCCCGTTTCCGCGGCTGACAGATCGGCGCGAGCAGCGCTATGCTCCCGCCGATGACAACTCCTCCTCTGCACAGATCGGGGGTCCCGTCCGCGCAAGGTGAGTGCTGATGCGCTCTCAGAACGCGAGTGGGGGTTCCCGCCTTTCCCTGTGGCTGCGCGTGCGCCGGTTCGCCGTGCCGCCCTCCATGATCGAGACCGCGACCGCCCGCCGCCACGCCGGCGACTGGGCGGGGGCATGTGCCGCCGCGGGCATCGACGTCGACCTGAACCTGCGTTCCCTGGCACGTACCCACGGCCCGGAACTCGCCGCGCGGATCCGCGCCGATCTCCGCCATCTCGCTCCTGACCTGATGCGCTGGCACATGCCGAGGATCGCGCCCGACGGATTGCTGCGTCCGGACCTGACCGTCGCGCTGGCCCGGTACGCGACCGCGGACGGCGGGCACCCGGTACACCTCGTCGCCCGTACTCCGCCCGCGTGGGCGGACGCCGGTCAGCGGATCAGCCTCGCGCTGTGGGACGGATCCCGTGCCGCGCCCGGCGACCGCCGTCACCCCCATCCCCATCCCGGCCGGCGGTTCCGGCTCGACCTGCACCGCCACCTGTGGGACGCCCGCAGGACGGACGAGCTGCGGATACGGTCGGGGGCCGGTCAGCCGCGCGCCGACGCCCGTTCCGCTGCCGTCGCGGATCCGCTGGGGCTGGTGCCGCAGGGTCGCGGCTGCGCGGTGGACCGGTGGGCGGCCGAGGCGGGGATCGTGCTCCGGGCCGGGGGACGTTCCACCGGCACCGTCACCGTACGGCTCGCGACCCGGCTCCAACTGGCGTTGGACGTCGCCCTGGACACGGACCCGGCCGGGCCGCCCGCGATACGGGCCGCGGTACGGGCCGCCCCGGGCGGTGGCCCGTACCCGGTGCTGCCCGACGCGGCGACCTGGGTGCCGCCCGACCTGGAGCTGCTCCGCGCCGGGTTGATCGCACCCGGTGAGCTGCACCCGCTGGTCGCGTCGGCGCTGGCACCGGGACAGGCGCCACCCAATTCGTACCGCGGCCCGGACCGGTCCGGAGCCCCGCGCCTCGTGGAGTGCCGGGGAGCCACGCACCGGATCGGCCTGGTCAACGGGGTACTCAGCCCGCTGGACCACGACCCGGCCGAGCTCCGCCGGGAAGAACTGCTGGCCGCGCTGACCGGCACTCCGCTGCCCTGCCTGCGGGTGATCGACGAGGCCCACCGTCATCCCGAGTGCCTCCCCGACGTCCGTGCCCGCCTGGACCACGGCGACACGGCAGGCGCGCTGGCTGTCGTCGAGGGGCTGCTCGGCCCCGGTGCCCTGCTGCGCAGCGGGGATCTGCGGGACGAGCTGGAGGAGGCCGCGCGGCGGCGGATCACCCACGGGCTGTTCAGGGCGGACCTGATCGGGCCCCGGGGACCCGTCCCCGCACCGGGTCGCGCCTCGGATCGTCGCCGTGTCCGTACCCGTGTCCGTGCCCGTACCGCTGACGGCTCCCCGCACCCGCGCCACGCGACCTTCCGCTGACCTGGGACGTTCCCGTAACCCGCCAAGGGCCGCCCGCGCCCATGCGATCGACCCGGTTGACCGGGTCCCTGTCTCCAACTCCCCCTCGGTCCAGCCCACTTGGGCCACGTCCTCACCCCGGCTGACCGCAGACCTCCGTACCCCGCGCCCCGCGCCCCGCGCCCCGCGCCCGCAAAGGCCCGCACACTCCGCCCACTTGCTCGACCCACGTGCGCAACCCACCTGCTCCGCCCGCCCGCTCGCCCACCACGAACCCAAAGGTGATCGAACTTGCCCACAGACACCCCGTCCGCCACGCCCACCACCCTCGCCGACCCGCCCCGCCCCTCCTCCCGACTCGACGTCGCAGGTGAGTTGCTCACCCTGCTCCGCGAGACCACCACCGAACCGCGCCCCGACGTACAGCTGGAGGCCCTGACACTGGCCGTTGCCGCCGACCTGCCCGTACTCCTGTGGGGTGAGCCCGGCATCGGCAAGACGGCAGCCCTGACGCAACTCGCCGCGGCCCTCGACCTCCCGCTGACCACGGTGATCGCCAGCGTGCACGAGCCGTCCGACTTCTCCGGGCTGCCCGTCGTCGGCGACGACCCCGCGGCGCACGGTGTGCCGATGGCCCCGCCGGACTGGGCGGTCCGGCTGGCCAGGACCGGCCGCGGGCTGCTCTTCCTGGACGAGTTGTCCACCGCCCCGCCGGCCGTGCAGGCCGCCCTGCTGCGCCTCGTACTCGAACGGCGCATCGGCGCACTGCAGTTGCCGCCCGGCGTCCGGATCGTGGCCGCCGCGAACCCCCGTTCCTCGGCGGCCGACGGCTGGGAGCTGAGCCCGCCGCTGGCCAACCGCTTCGTCCACCTGCAGTGGACGCATGACCACGACGTCGTCGTACGAGGTCTGGGCGGGATCTGGCCGCGGGCGGCCCTGCCGCAACTCGACGCGCGGCGGCTGCCGGACGCCGTCGCCTTCGCCCGCCGCGCGGTGTGCGCGTTCCTGTCCGCCCGCCCCGGGCTCGTACACCGGCTGCCGAGTAGCGAAACCCGCCGCGGCGGTCCCTGGCCGTCGCCGAGGAGCTGGGAGATGACGTTGCGGCTGATCGCCTTCGCAACGGCCGCGGGCTCCTCACAGGAGGTCCTTTCGCTACTGGTCAGGGGCACGGTGGGGGACGGTCCCGGGCTGGAACTCCTGGCGAGCCTTGACCGGTTGGACCTCCCGGACCCCGAGACGCTGCTCGCCGACCCGGCCGGGGCGGAGCTGCCCGAGCGGGGGGACCTGCGCCAGGCGGTGCTCGACGGTGTGGTGGACGCGGTCCGCAAGCGCCTGGAGAAGTCCCGCTGGGACGCGGCGTGGGAGCTCCTGGTACGGGCGATGGAGACCGGTGCCCCGGACCTGGTGGTCGTCCCCGCGACCACACTCGCCGCACTGCGCCGCGCGGACTGGGACGTTCCGGAGTCGATCGAGCGGCTTGCCGGAGCGGTGTCCCTGTCGCGGCGGGCGGACCGGGCGGCGGCGCGGGTGGCGGTCGCCGCCTCGGCGAAGGCGGACCGATGACGACGGGCAGCCCGGAGGTGCCGGGCAGGCCGGACAGGCCGGACGTACCGCGAAGGCCGGAGGTGCCAGGCAGGCCGGAGGTGCCGGTAAGGCCGGACGTCCCGCGAAGGCTCGACCTCGACAAGCTCTTCGCCGCGCGGCTGCACGCCGCCCGGGTCCGTCCCTACCTGGCGACCGCGCTCTTCGCCCTGCACACCGTGGAGTCACGGACGGTGCCGACGATGGCCGTCGACCGTTACTGGCGGTGCTACGTCTCCCCGGTGTTCGTGGACCGGACCCCGGTGGAGGAACTCGCCGGTGTCTGGGTGCACGAGGTCTCCCACCTGCTGCGCGACCACCACGGGCGCAGCGACCGGTTCGCTCGGGAGCACGGGCTGACCGGTGCCGCCGAACGGCTGCGGATGAACATCGCCGCGGACTGCGAGATCAACGACGACACCTTCGGTGACGGTCTGGCCCGCCCCGAAGGAGCCGTCGAGCCGGGGCTGTTGAGGCTGCCGGAGGGGAAGCTGATGGAGGAGTACCTGCTCAGGTTCCGGCTCGGGCCGCACACCGCACATCTGGCCTGGCTGGACTGCGGCAGCGGCGCCGACGGGCTGGAGCGGGGGTGGGACCTGGGCCCTGAGGGCGCGCACGGCCTCACCCCGCAGGAACGGGACGCGGTCCGGTTCCGGGTGGCGGAGGGCATCAGGGGCCGGCCGGGGAACAGCCCGCGGGGATGGCAGCGGTGGGCGCAGGCGGCGTTCCATCCGCCGCAGCCGTGGCGGGAGTTGCTGGGAGCGGCGGTGCGCTCGGCGGCGTCCGGTCCCGGTGTGGGCGAGGACTACACCTACGGTCGTCCGTCGCGCCGGTCGGCCGGGCTGCCGGGGGTTGTGCTGCCGAGCCTGCGGCGCCGGCCGCCGCGGGTCTGCGTGGTCATCGACACGTCCGGATCGGTCAGTGACACGGAACTGGGCAGCGCGCTGCTGGAGGTCGCCGCGATCTCCCGGGCCGTGGGGGGCCGCCGCGACCTGGTCACCGTACTGCCGTGCGACGCGGCCGCCCAGGTGGTGCACCCGCTCTGCAGCGCTGAGGGAATCCCGCTGCTGGGCGGCGGGGGCACCGACCTCCGTACGGGTTTCGCCAGGGCGCTGCGCACCCAGCCGCGCCCCGACGTCATCGTCGCCCTGACCGACGGCCAGACCCCCTGGCCCGCCACGCGACCTCCCTGCCGCACGGTGGTGGGCCTCTTCCCCCGCGAGCGCGCCTCGTGGAACGAGAACGACCCCGACTACGTCCCCGACGCCCCACCCGAATGGGCCCGAACGGTCACTATCGACCCCACCGGCTGAACTGTCACCGCCGGCGATCGGCCCCACCGGCTGAACCCTCAGCACGGCGGGCCCCCTCCTCCGAGGCGGCGCCCGCCGTGTCCTTCCTACCTCGCTCGGCGCGGGTGCCGTACGGACCGCCCGACCCCGGCCGTCGAACGGTGTTCCACATCACAGATAACATCGTTCGTATTGATCCGAACGACGATCCGTTATAGAACGGCGTTCGTGTCTACTACCCAGCTCCCACCCCTACCCCCCACCACCAGCCCCCTGCCGCTGCGTACCGCCTGGCTCGTCCTGGTCGTCGTGGTCATGGCCGACATCATGGATCTGATCGACTCCAGCGTCGCCAACCTCGCCGGCCCCTCCATCCGCGCCGACCTCGGCGGCGGCCAGGTGACGGTGCAGTGGGTGCTCAGCGCGTACACCGCGGCCTTCGCCCTCGGCCTGGTCACCTCGGGACGGCTCGGGGACCTGCTCGGGCGCCGGCGGCTGTTCCTGCTCGGCATGACCGGCTTCACCCTGGCCTCGCTGGCCTGCGGTCTCGCCCCCAACGCGCTCTTCCTGATCGTCGCCCGCACGCTGCAGGGCCTGTGCGGGTCGGTCATGATCCCGCAGGGTCTGGCCCTGATGAAGGTCGTCTTCCCGCCCCAGCACCTGCGCAAGGCACTGACCCCGGTCGGCCCGCTGATGGGGCTGACCATGGTGGGCGGGCCCATCCTGGCCGGCTGGCTGCTCCACCTGGACCTGTTCGGCAGCCAGTGGCGCTCCATCTTCCTGATCAACATCCCGTTCGGCGTCATCGCCGGCGTACTCGGCCTGCGCGTCCTGCCCCGGCGCGGCGGCGAGGACCCGGCCGCCCGCCTCGACCTCACCGGCGTCGGCCTGCTCACCGCGGCCTCGGCCCTGCTCATCGTCCCGCTCATCCAGGGACGCGACCTCGGCTGGCCCGCCTGGACCTACGCGATGATGGCCGCCGCGGTCGTGCTGCTCGCGCTGTTCGTCGTCTCCCAACGGCACAGCGAGCACCCGGTCATCACACCGTCGCTGTTCCGCAAGCGCAGCTTCGTCGTCGGGCTGATGATCGTGGCCGGGTTCTACGCCTCACTCAGCGCGTTCGTCCTGGTCATCAACCTGCTGCTGCAGCAGGGCATGCACTGGACGCCGCTGCACACGGGGCTCACACTGATCCCCTGGGCCGTCGGCACCGCGGTGGCCGTGCTGCTCGCGGGCGCCGTACTCGCCGAGAAGCTCGGACGCGCCACTCTGCACCTGGGGCTGTCCATCGCGGTCGTCGGCCTGCTGGCCCTGTGGTGGTCCACCGCGCACTGGGGGGCCGGCATCACCCTCTGGAAGCTGGCGCCCGCGCTGCTGCTCACCGGCTTCGGCTCCGGGCTGGTCTTCGTCCCGCTGGTCGATTTCATCATCGGCGACGCCACCGCCGAAGAAGTCGGTACGGGCGCGGGCCTGCTCAACGCGGTCCAGCAGTTCGCCGGCGCCATCGGCGTCGCCGCCCTCGGCACGGTGTTCTTCGCCCGGGTCGGGCACCCCTCCATCCACTCCTCCCTCGCCGCCGCGGAACTGGTCTTCGCCATCGCCGCGGGCCTGAACGTCCTGACGCTGCTGCTGGTGGGCCTGCTGCCGCGGCACGCCCAGGGGGCCCACGGCTGAGGCGGCGCGACATCGGTTGCCGTGCGCCTGACGGCGCTGCGGGCCGTACGGCCGGAGGCCAGGGAACGTACAGGACGGCCCCGTACCGCCGCGTACCTCACACAACGGCCCGCCCCGGCCCGCGCCCCCGCGACGGTGAACAGCCGCTGCCCGGCCGCCGGTTGGGCTCGACACGGACCGACTCGACTCGACTCGACTCGGCGAAGGGGGCGGGGGCCGGGACCAAGCCGGGGTCCTGGGGCCCAGGGGCCGGCATCAGGGCCGGACGTTCTCCAGGTCCTCAAGAAGGCTGGGGTGCGTCGGCTGCCACCCGAGGGCATCGCGGGTGTGAGCGCTGGACGCCGGCTGGTCCATCGCGAAGATCGGGCCGAACGGCCCGAACGTCTCCTCCGGTACCGCCTCGACCGGCAGGTTCAGGCGCCGGCCGACGACCGCCGCGATGTCACGTACCGCGTCGCCCTCGTCGGCCACAGCGTGCCAGGCGGTACCGGCCGGCGCCGATTCGAGGGCCAGCCGGAACAGGACCGCCGCGTCGAGGGCGTGCACGGCAGGCCAGCGCTGGGTGCCGTCACCCGGGTAGCCGGCCACTCCGGTACGGCGCGCCTGCTCGGTCAGCAGGCCGGCGAATCCGCCCTTGCCCTCGTTGTGGACCGTACGCGGCATCCGGACAGCCGTGGCCCGCACCCCGCGCGCGGCCAGTTCCAGCAGCGCGTTGACGGAACGGCCCCGGCCGCCGACAGGTCCGTCGGTCGGCAGCGGATCGGTCTCGGTGGAGGGACGGCCCGCCACCCAGGGCGTACCCGAGACGGTGACGATCGGCCGGTCGCTGCCGATGAGTTCGTTGCCCAGAGCGGCGACGGCGGCACTCTCCTGGGCGACGGCGCGTGCCAGCCCGTCCGGGTCGCCGTAGTCGCGGCTGAACGCCAGGCTGATCACGCCGTCGGACCGCGCGGCCCCGGCGCGCAGGACGTCGAGGTCCGCGATCTCTCCCCGCAGGGGTTCGGCCCCGGCGTCCTTGAGGGTCCGCGCGGAGGCGTCCGAGCGGGCCAGCGCGAGGACGGTGTGGCCGTTGGCCAGCAGTTCGGCGACGACCGCGGAGCCGATGGTGCCGGTACCGCCGGTGACGAAGACATGCATGAGGGCTCTCCTGACGAGTGACGGGACTACTGTCCCATCACCGTAACAGAGCGACGGGACAGGTGTCGCATCGCTCTGTTAGGCTGACGGCATGGCTCGATGGGAACCGGGGGCACGAGAGCGGCTGGTCGTCGCGGCCGTGGACCTCTTCACCGAGCAGGGGTACGACGCCACCACCGTGGCGGAGATCGCGGCGCGGGCCGGTGTCACCAGGAGCACCTTCTTCCGGCACTTCTCCGACAAACGCGAGGTCCTGGTGGCCGGGCAGGCCACCTTGAGCCGGCTCCTCGCCGAGGGCATCGCGCAGGCGCCGGCGAGCGCCGGCCCGCTCGAAGCGGTCGCCGCCGGTCTTGAGCGCGCGTCGAGCGAGATGGGACCGGTGAACCGCGACCTCGGCCCCCGCCTGAAAGCGGCCGTGGCGGCGAGCACCGAGCTTCAGGAACGGGACGCGCTGAAGAGCATCGGCCTCGCGTCGGCCATGACAGGCGCGCTCCTCGCCCGCGGCGTCCCCGATCCGACCGCGCACCTCGCAGCCGAGTTGGGCGTCCTGGCCTTCAAGCGGGGCTACGCCCGGTGGTCCGAAGCCGGCCCCGACGAACCGACAGGCCTCGCCCCGCACGCACTCGCCGCCCTGGAGGAACTCCGCACGGCCACCAGGACGCTGGACTGACCTCCCACGACCGCGGCGCACCTACACCTGCCGCCGCATCACGATCACGGGGCGGCCGCCACCCCGGCATGAGCACGCGACGGCCACCCGAACCGCGGCCCAGGCCGGTAGCCGGATGACCTTCGTGGCACGCAGCCCACCCGACGGCCCGCCCGCTCGCACCTGTCCACCGAACGCCTCCAGCCAGGTTTCAAGCGCCTCCCGACTCTCCGACTTCGTCAGCTTCGCCGAGACACCCGCGAGGCCTGCCGTCAGCCAGGCCCCCCAGACGGAGTCCGGCGCCGCCTCATCGGCCACCTCGTTGGCCGCCCTGATCCCCTGACGCACCACATCGAGAACCTCCGCCGCCCCGCGCCACCGTCATCCGGAACGCCGGACATCATCGAAGCCATCGGCCTCCAGCTGACGCCGCATGCCGTCGAGCCGACCGCGCCTACGGGTGCGTGTCCGTGATCGCGATGACCTCGTCGAGGCGGTCCAGGGCAGCCTGCAAGTCGTCGATCTTGGCCTTGATACGGTCCCGCTCGGCGCGCAGCATGGCTCGTTGCCTGGCGTCGGTGTGCCCGGAGTCCCAGCACGGAAGGAGTTCCGTGATCCTGCGGCTGGTCAGGCCGGCGGCGAACATCTGCTGGAAGAAACGGACCAGGGTGACGGCCTCCTGCCGGTAGAGGCGCTGGCCGGAGGGGCTGCGCTGCGCGATGAGCAGCCCCTGCTGCTCGTAGTAACGCACAGCGCGTACCGACACGCCGGCACCCCGCGCCACCTCGCCGATGCGGATCAGCCGCTCGGCCGCGGCCTCTGTGACGGTCATGGCGATTCCTCTCACCCGGCCCTGATGACCCATACTTGCCTCTGACGTTAGCGTCAGGTTTTAGCGTACCGGGCATGGACATCAACAACTCAGTTGCCCTTGTCACCGGAGCCAACCGCGGCCTGGGCCGCGCCTTCGCCCAGCGCCTGCTCGAACGGGGTGCCCGCAAGGTCTACGCGACGGCTCGCCGGCCCGAGACCGTGGATCTGCCCGGGGTCGACGTGCTGCCCCTCGACATCACCGATCCCGCATCCGTGAGGGCCGCGGGCGAGGCCGCCCCGGACGTCTCGCTGCTCATCAACAACGCGGGGATCCAGACGGGGACCGATCTGGTGAACGGTTCGCTGGACGCGGTACGGCACGAGCTGGAGACCAACATGTTCGGCCACTTGGCAATGATCCGGGAGTTCGCGCCGGCGCTCGCCAGGAACGGCGGGGGCGCGATCGTCAACGTCCTCTCCGCCATGTCGTGGTTCGGAGGCAAGGGGGCCAATGCCTACCACCTGACCAAGGCCGCCGCCTGGGCCATGACCAACGGCGTCCGCCTGGAACTCGCCGAGCAGGGCACGCTCGTGACGGCGGTGCACCTCGGCCTGGCCGACACCGACATGGCCGCGGGCTGGCCGGTGGCCAAGATCGCACCGTCGGACCTGGCCGACGCGGCACTCGACGGTGTCGAGGCGGGCTCCGCCGAGGTCCTCGCCGACCAGTGGAGCCGGGACGTCAAGGCCCGGCTGCCGCTGACGCCGGAAGAATTCAACGACGCGATGGACCGCGCGCTGGCGGCGCTGACGACGGCGTGAGGGGCCCACTCGGGCCGCACTGACTTCGGCCGACTGCCTCTGAGCTCAGTCAGTCAATACTCCGCCCGCAGTTGTGGATCTCCATGTTGTGGCCTCGCGTCGGCGGAAGCGGGCAGTCGCGGGCGCGGGCCTGGTGTCGACGACTCCGTAGGGACCCGTGCAGGCCATGGTCGCGTCGGCCGTTCGGGGATCAGGCCGACGACGACCCAGTCGGCGCGGGCCTTTCGCGCCGACGCCCACGGACAGTTGCCGCCAGCCGCGTCGCGGAGATAGGGGTGGCGGACCTGAAAGGGTTCACCTTCAACTTCCTGGCCGGGAAGGGCCTCCCGTCCGGGGTGAAGGACGTCAGCCAACGGCCCCGGCCCGTCCCGGCGCCGTGCCGGCCGCTCTATGACATGACCCAGTACATCGGCGGCTACCAGCCGGTCGCACGGGTCATCGAGGAAGCCCGCTCCCCGGCCCCACATCTCGGCGACCTGGCGATCTCGTACGTCATGACACAGAACCTTCCCGCAGACGACGAAGGACCAGCCGCGGCAACCCAGTTCGCCTACACCGTCATCCGGTCCGGAACGACCGTGGCCACCTTCTTCTCCATGCCGCCCCAAGCCGGCACCCCTGCGCGCATACCCCAGCAGGTCATCACAGCGCAGATCAACAAACTGGCCTGATGGCGACGCGGGAAACCCCAGTCACCCCTGAACCCACCGACGTCGCTTCAAGGCACCGCGTACAGCCGCTCCGTCCTCGGGCCCACGGTTCTCGGCAGCCGTCCTGTGCCACATTGTGCGGTCCCGCACCGGAACCCGCGCAGGAACGGCCCGTTGTCCTCCGACTGTCCCGATGCGGTCCCCTGGCGCTCCCCTGGCCGCCGACGGCCCCCGTGCCCGAACCAGCGATGCCACAGAACGCGGAGGAAAAGGAAAAACCCCAGGTCACGGCGAGTGAGTCCTGGGGTTTTCCGGAGCCGCCTGCGGGATTCGAACCCGAGACCCATGCATGACGAGGGCTGGCGGGATCGTGACATACGGTGGGTAGTCATGCCCCGAGATCCGGTTTTCGCTGCTCAGCGACTTTCGGTCTGAGGCTGGGTGCGGTGGCGGGGGCTAGATGCTGAGTCGTCCGCTCACGCAAGGCTCACGCAGACACCGCTACCGGGCAACGGAAGCAGACGGCTTCAGGACTTCGGTACAGGCGTCGAGCGTGGCTGGGTACGCGTGTCCAGCCGATGAGGCGGATCCGACGAGAATGCCTGCTGATCGCCATGGCGGTGCCGGAGGTCGCGCAGGCCGATACCCCGACGGGCGCATTCGGCAGGCACTTCCTTCTCCGGCGCTGTGGCGGACAGGGGTGACGTGGGCGGGCAGTCCAGCGGGGACGCCGTGGACGGTGAGGCCGGACAGCGGCTGCCGGGGGCCAGCCATTCGTGACAGGCAGACGTGGCCGCGCCCGCTGACACTTCGCCGCTGAACTATCTCCTCCCCAAACTGGACCATCGCGTAGCCAGGGACGCTGTTTAGATCGGACGATGTCGGGCGCTCACGGCTTTGAGTCCGACCGAGTGACTGACAGGTCCTTGGGCACTGCGACGTGACCGGATCGAGGGCGTAGGTGCCGCGCCATGGTGATCATTTGGCTGTCTTATGATGCAGCCTTCATCGCGCCGACGCGCCGGCCGACTCCGAACATTCGCCTACGTTGGCTAGTGCACACCTGTGACAGGCTTGGATGGGTCGATACTGAGCCTACGAGGGGTGGCCGGCACTATGTCGTATCCGCCATAGTAGGGCGATGACCAATGCACTCTTTGCCGTGGCCGGGGAACCGGATTCGCCTGCCGCTGTGGTGCGCCGTGCGCGTGCGGCCGTGGGTTGGAGTCAGTCTCGACTGGCTCAAGAGTCCGGAGTGCCACAGAGCTCGATCTGCAAGTACGAACGCGGTGAGCGGATTCCACGTGCGGACATACTGCTGCGCCTGTTGCGCGCTCTGGAGGCGGAGGGAGAAGGCACGGTAGACGGCCCAGAGCAGCGCGCCGCGGTGTTGCGTGAACGGGTCTTCGCGCACCTGAGGAACCAGGGCTTCCACGTCAAGGACGGGGCCGTTCTGGCACCGGTACAGGACGACAAGGACCATTTGCGGCGCCTGCACAGTGAAGCAGTCGGGGCTAGCCGGGAGCGGGCGAGGAAGGCGCTAGCGGGACACGAGGACGCGTTGGTGTCCCGTCTGGCGGCCGGGAAGGACATCGACCCGCGCAAGATCCGCCCGGCGCTGGTACACGTGGACGACTATCGCAGCCAGGACAGCGCCATGTGGCGCTGGTGTGCATTGCACTGGTCTGTTCCCGTGTCCAGCGGATACGGGCGCCGGCTGCGATTTCTCGTCGTCGATGAAGGCCACGAGGATCGAGTCATGGGGTTGATTGGGCTCGCGGACCCGGTCTTCGCGCTCAAGGCACGTGACGCGGTCATCGGCTGGTCGCCACAGCAGCGTCAGGAACGGCTGGCGTGCGTGATGGACGCCTTCGTCCTGGGCGCGGTACCGCCGTACAGCCACCTGCTAGCGGGGAAGCTTACGGCCTTGCTGACCACCAGCCGGGAGGTCCGTGACACCTTCGCTGAACGGTACGGGCACAAGACAACCCGCATCGCCGGACGTGACCCGGATGCACAATTGGCGCTGGTTACCACGGCATCCGCGCTGGGTCGTTCCTCTCTGTATAACCGGCTGCGCACGCCCGACGGCGCACTCGCGTTCAGTCCTGTCGGCTTCACCGCTGGCAGCGGTGACTTCCACTTCTCCGGGGACATCTACGAGGACCTCGCCGCGTTCGCCGCCGCCAGCACGCCAGGCGAGAAATCGCACCGGCACGCCAACTGGGGTAGTAGCGGGTCGTTCCGCAATAGGCGCGAAGTCCTCAGCCGCGCTTTCACGGGGCTTGGGCTGAACCCGAAAAAGATGCGCCTGCACGGAGTGCGGCGCCAGATCTTCCTCGCCCCACTCGCGGTCAACTTCGACCGCTGGCTCCGCGAGGAGGACCAGCAGCTTCACTGGTCCACCCGCTCCACTGCGGAGTTGGGGCGGTGGTGGCAGGAGAGGTGGGCCTTCGCCCGCGCGCAGTCCACTTCCGAATGGCGTTCCTTCGATCCCACCTCTTGGCGCCTATATACGTGACTCAGGGTCACTGACGCTGGTCGGGCAACCTCGGCACTGGCAGACCAGCGAAGAGATGCTGGTTAGCGTTCAGGAAGTCGGTGACTTCAGTGTGGACTTCCAAGAAGATGGGAGCGGAGGTGAACGACAGCGGGCTGACCGGACCGGTCAGCATGAACGGGTAGGTCTTCCGAGTCAAGGCACGTGGGTCTGCGAACGACTTGTACAACTCCAGCGCAGGCCCACGCCCGACTTCGTCGGTGAGCCGGTTCAGGTCGCTACCCGTGGTCAGCCCGTACCCGAACGCCTTGATCCGCAACTGGGTGTAGATGCCAGGGGACAGGGCAGAGACCTCCTGGGTGATGAACATCCAACCGAGCCCGTACTTGCGCGTGGTGCGTACGTACTCGGTGAGGCTGGCTGCAAGCCGGGCGGTCTGCTCGCCAGCGGGCTGCGACGAGGCGAAGCGGTGGGCTTCGTCGAACACTACACAGCAGTTAATGGGGCGCTCCGTCCCGTGCCACCGCTCCTCGGCCACCCGGCGCAGGTTGCTCGCGATGTCCTTGATAAGCCGGGCCTTCGTCTCCGGGTCATCAAGCCAGGTCAGCCCTGACCGCGCCGACAGATCGATGATCACGTACGGGGCAGCTTGTCCACCGCTGCGCCCGTCCACGACGTCGTGGATCAGCCGCTCTAGCTTGATGCGGGGACGACCTGCGAGATTAGTGGGCGCGAAGAGATTGTGAACGGGCCTGAAAATGCTGGCGAGTTGTTGGAATTCCGACGGGCTGGTGAGGATCCGGTCGAGGGTGCCGATGACGCGGTCCCGCGGGCCTTTGGAGTTGTAGACGCGGGTGAGGGCGGGCACGTCGCCTTGCAGGGAGGTCAGCAGTGCGCGCAACACCTCATCGGGTTGGCGATCATCCCAGTTGGCTGCATTGTGGAGGAGTCGCACGAACTCGTCCAGCGCCGCCTCCCGGTTGGCGGCGTGTTTGATCGTGAGCTGGTGGAAAAACCTCGCCCCGTCGAGGAGTTCGACGAATGTCGTGGCCCACGGCGGCAACCGCACGTCCTCGGCGATCGACAGGCCCCGGACCTCCCGGCCCAGATTCCGTGCCCAGGCCTTCAAGTCGAAGGGAAAACCATTCTGGGAAGAGAACTGGCCCTGGGGATCGAACGCCAGAACACCAAGGGACAGGTGCCGCATCTGTGCGGCGAGCCAGTACACCGCGAGCGCAGTCTTCCCGGAACCATTGCGTCCGAACACCCCCACATGGAAAGCGCCGTCGGTCTGGTCACCAGCGAAGTCACGCACGTAGAGGGGCAGTTGCACGCTGGAGCGATAGATGCGCCCAAGGTAAACCACCTCGGGCGCATGGCTGGAAATGAGTGCTCCCACGGTTTCGTCGTCGACGCGACGGACTGGCATGCCAGTGCTGGGACTCATGCCCAAGGCACCACTTGACTCGTGAGGCGACGTTTGAAATGGAGGGTGCGGACTGTCGGTTTCGTAGACAGCCTGGATCACAACCTTCGCGGTGCGTGTATCGCCGACCGTGGAAAGGTGGGGCAGGCGGCCGTGCATCTTGACGACGCCGCGCATGTTCAAGTCCTCATGCCACCGGTTGCGCGTCTCGATCTCGGCGACAGTCCCCACAGCCAGTAGATGACGCCGAGGCTCCAACTGATGAGTGAGGGCTACCAGGTCGCCCAGCAACGTGGTCGCGGAGGCATCCTCCAAGATGTCGACGGTAACCTCGCTGGTCGTGCTGGGGGAGCCGACCGTGCCAATGATTTGCCCCGACAGGGTCTGGGCGGCTTGGCCTGTGGCGGGCGGCGGAATCGAGGGGCCAGGCACGGGTCTCACTTGCCTTCCGTGCGGTAGGAGTGGACGACGGACTGAGCCAACTGTGGAGACTGGCGGGTTAGGTGCAACTGGGCGGCGTTCTGGAGTGCCTTGATGCCCAGCCCCACGGACTTTGCCATTACGTCGGCGAGATACTGCGGGTAGGGCTCCTGTACGAATGGCGTCGTCAGCTGGAATGCGATGCTGGCAAGGAGATCGTTCACACGGTCCGAGTCCTCAGCGCGACCGGGTTTGACCTCAATCCGGTAGGCGGTGGACGAGTCTGTGGGGCGGAAGTAGATGACGTAGAGCTCGCGGGACTGGAGCGGCTCCAGCGCCTCGTGGAGCTTGTTCGCCAGAGCCTTCTCCTCGTCAGTGGCGTCGTCATGGTGCTTGATGTGCAGCTGGCGCCAAGGGTCGGCAGGAACGCGCTCGGGGACGACGTATTCGCCTCCGTTCAGGATGAGGGAGGTCAAGTACCTGTCGTCGCCGGGTATCGGCTTACCAACTTCATCTGCCAAGGCCTCGCAGATAGTGCGAGACGAGTTGTACTTCGGCATGGCGATGATCCTGGATTCGCTGGTGAAGGCAGCGAATGCGTCGACCAGGGAATGTTGGTTGGCAAGCTCGAGAACCCGGGAGCGAACGTCCGAGCTGCGGGAGGCCAGGGCAGAGTTGAGCTGGATGACTGGGGTCAGATGACTGCCGTCGAAGATCCGCAACTCGTGCGGCGTGTCCGCGATCACGTCCAACTCCTGGATCACCATGCCGGCTCGGGCCAAGCGCTCGTTGTGCACGTCGTGCACGAGTACGTGCTGGGCGAAGGAGTGCTGGTTGTCGTCCCACTGCCAACCGCGCCCCTCGGGCGCGAAGCCCTCGACGCCAACGGCGACCGACAACGCGATGTCAACGGCCACGGTGCGTTCGACAGCGAACCCGCCATCGACGGCTGCCAGCGTGAGCGGCCGGCCGCCCTGCCATTGCTCGATGAGGCCCAAGTCCAGTGCCGCCTCGCGAAGCTGGTCGCGCATCTCTAGGGCAGGGCCAAGAAGATTTTCGACCGTATCCGCCACAGCGGGTGCCGCCGACAGCAGGTCAGCCAGCAAGTCCTCCGGAAGCCGTGCGTAGTCCTCTTCCGAGGGCCCCCCGCCGTACGTGTTCATGATCGTGCACCCCTCCTTGACCCGTTTACAGGCAGAACCTCGTCGCCTGCCATGGTGTTGCACTTTCTGATTCAACGCTGACGCGGAGCTCCGCCTCCCCGTTCTTGTTTGGTTGGCCTGGGTCGCGGGGCGGGTGCAGGGTTGCGCAACTCATCAAGACTTGGCAGCGTTCGGCGGTGATTGGCGCCGTGGGCGTGGGTCCACACGCCCCGTGCCTGGAGTTGACTCGCCACGATCGCGACGCCGACGCCGAGCTCGTCAGCCAGGTCCAACGCCTCAGTTGTACTGGAGATTTGATCAAGGCGAGTCAAACCCCTCTCGCCGAAAAGTGTATCCAGAGCGAACTCCTGGGCCTCCCGTTCCTGTGCGATTGCCTCGTCGGTTGCAGGGGCGACCTGGGGCTGGCCATCAGGAGTGTCTGCGTCGTCCTGCTCGATGAACAGACCCTTGCGCCCGTGCAGCAGGACATGCCCAATTTCGTGGAACAACGTCACCCATAGCACGTCCTCCGTTTTGCCCCGCATGCTGAGCTGGATCAAAGCGAACGGGCCGAGCCATCGGGTAGCGCCGTAGGCGCGGGCCCCTGGGACGTCAGGGACCAGGACAACAACGACTCCGAGCGCAGCCAGCTTCTGCCTTGCCACAGAGAGAGCCTCGCCCGGCGACCTCCTCGTCAACTGAGCCAGGTCCGGCAGCAATCGATGGACGCCCGCAGAGTTGAAGGGACCAGGATTCTCCTCGCGTGCAGCGAGTTCCCCCAAGCGCAGCCAAGCAGCCAACGCTCCGGGCAGGGCCTCGTAGGCGTAGGACTGTCGGAACGCGGCAGCGGGCTTGCGCCACACCTCGTACCAGGCTGCGATGTTGGCAACTCCGAAGAACTCCAGCAGCTGCCGGACCCGACTGGCCGTGTCCATCGGATGCGCAGGGATCGCTCCTTCTGAGGCTAGTGCCGCTACCGGCAGGCTCGCTAGCCAGGGCGCCGCCTCAGGGTCCTCCGCTTGAGCCCGCTCCTGGATCAAGCGCAGTTGCTGAGTGCGGTAGTCCGCCTCAAGCCGATTCCAAAGCCGGGCAGGAACCCCCACCGCGAACTCCAGACGCTGCGAGACCTCACCGCTGAGCGGCACGACGCCTTGCAAGACCTGGTTGATGTGCTTCGGTGTCAGTCCCGTCCGGGTGGCCAGTTCGGCCTGAGTCATCCCCAGTTCCTCCAAGCGCTCCCTGAGCGTTTCACCCGGCGGTACGGCGTAGTCAGGTTCCAAAGCGCCCACGAAACCGTGGAAGCCTCCATTACTGTGCGTCATCATCGACACCTCCTCATCTCTTCCAGTCACCGCTAGTGGTAGTCGACCACATCGTCGATCACGACGGCTTCCACGGCACCCCAGTCGATCGGGGGGGCGATCACATCACCGCTTGCGTCCAGAGGGCGCATGATCAACCGATACGGGCCATCCAGGTTGACCGCGATCGCCCCTTTGCGGTCGCCGGTCAACTCATGCGGATGCCCACCCAACTCGCGCAGTTCGGCCAGGCTCTCGGCCACACGCAGATGCTGCAGTCGCAATTGCAGGCGGCGAGCACGCACAGGGCCGAACGCCCGGACCATCGCCTTGTCCGTGGCGCAGGTGTCGCGAAGTCGCGCATTGGCGAAGTCCACCCTCATACCCCCGAGCGTAGCAGAGTATTACCTAGTAGGTAATGAACCACCTAGGGAAAGACTTTCCGCAAGGGTTGCTACGTCACAAGAGGGGCAAGGTGGCCCCGCGCAGGGGCGTCGGCGTGTAAGCGGCGGCCCAAGCCTGCACGACGAGGAACATAGGCGGCGGGCTGGGAACCGCCCAATCCAGCAGACGGATCGCCCTGATCTCTCTGCGAGCCGTTACGAGATGCGTGGTTAGCCTTCGCTGATCCTGATCGGCGCTCCATGCTCGTTGCGCTCGTACACACGGCGGGTGTTCCTGTCGATCTTGTTGGCCACCTCGTCGTTGAGGTCGATGCCGTTCATCTCGGCCAGGGCCACCAGGTACAGGAAGACGTCGGCCAGCTCCTCGCCGAAGTCGGGCAGGCCCTTGCGCCAGGCGGTGAAGGCTTCGCCGATCTCGGCGGTCAGGAGGCCGAACTCTAGGGGCACATCGGTGGTGTTGAAGCCCTTGGCGGTCTTGTTCTCCCCGGCGAGCTTCTGGGCGGACCGGATGTCCATGGCTCCTCCGACGAGTGGGGCAGCAGGTCGGTCGCAGCCTAGCGAGGTGAGGAGCGCGCCAGAGGAGGGGCCAGGGAAGTTCACTCTGCAGGAGGGATATCCAGCGTGCTGGTGTCGATCGTCAGCACAGGCGCGTAGTCCGCCAAAGCGTCGAAGACACGTCGGTGGGCCGTGATCAGAGCCGTGACGTCGTCCAGGCTGATGGCCTCGCCGTCGCGGGCGAGGAGCCGTTGGTGGACGACGGCCGGCGGGGCGGTGAGGTGGACGAGCAGGCCATCTCGGGCGATGACGGTTTCGGCGAGGTCGATCGCCTCGCTCCACGTGATGCGTGAGCGGCCCCGGGTGAGAGGGCCGTAGACCAGTTCGCTGAGGAAGCAGCGGTCGAACAGGAGGTGGCCCTCCCCGGCCAGGATCGCGCGGTACCGGCCGGCGAGATCGAGGTGGTCGGGGATTCGCGGGGAGTGCACGACCGTGAAGCCGTAGTCGGCGGACAGGTGTCGGGCCAGGGTGGTCTTCCCGACGCCGTCGCACCCTTCGAGGACCAGGGTCCGGTGGCCTGCGGCGATCTGTTCGACGCTCATGCGGACAGCCAGGCGGTGACGGCCTCCGCGGTGTCGAGCCGGGCCTGCACGGCGTACTGGATCATGAGGTTCCGCCAGTTCGGCTCACGGCCCGTGGCGTGTGTGAAACCGGGTCGACAGGCGTAGGCGGCAGTGGGCGTACCGGCGGCGCGCGCTGCGCCGATCAGCACTGCGCCTCCGGGTGGGGTTTCCGGTCCGGAGACATCGACAAGGAGGCGCCTCGCCCCGATAGCGGCCGTCAGGTCTGCCAGAGCAGCCGAGCCGGGGTCGGGCGCGGCAAAGCGCTGCGGCCCGACTATGCGGTGCCCGACTGAGACGCACGCCTGGACGAGATGATCGACACCCTGATGGTCGAAAGCTGGCTGGTCACCCGGAGCGGTCCGTACGACTCCACGGTGCACGAAGTGCTCTACAACTCCGAGCCCGGAGGCCCGCACGCCCTGAACGGCGGCAGCACCGCCCCACTTCTGGCCGCCATCAACGCCCGCCTGGACCAGATCGGCCTACCGCCACGGGCACCTTCCTCCAGGCTTGAACCCTTCAACGCGGCAGACGCCGTTCTCCACCGCGCCGGCTTCGTCTCCGAAGTGACCCACCGTGGACGCTTCCACCACCTGCCCGCCGGAATGACCGACCCGGTCGAACAGCGCCACACGGTGACCCGGACCGTCGACATGCTGGGCGCCGAGGGCTTCGCCTACGCCGTCGATGCCGACCTGCTCGACCACAGCCTCCTGGTCCGTACCGATAACGGGCTGAGCCTCGGCGACCGTCTCGACCATCTCACCCAGTCCCTGTCCCGGGCCGGTCACACCAGCCAGGCGGTCGCGGTGCTCAGCGAGCTGACCGCGCCCGGTGACGGCGTCCTGGACCGGCTTACCGAAGTCCTCGACGCCACGGCCGACTGGTGGGAAGGACTCGGCGAGACAGCCGATCCCCTCTACGCCACCAGCCTTCGCCGCATCAACAGGCAGATGGGCGTCTCCACCCAGGAGATTTACAACCTGCGCAACACCCTGGCCGACCGGCACGCCGAGCACCCCCTACGGGCCCGATCCGGCCCGATCACCTCCCAGGAGCCCCGCGTCGCTGCCGCGCTGGCATTCTCACCGCCCGGCGAACGCATCCCGCGCCGACGCCCTCGGCCCCGGCCTCCGCTGCACCGCCGACTGAGCGGCCCTCGTCCGCCCCCGGCCGCTGACCGGAGAACCTCCCGGATGCCCGCCTTGACCGGGACCAGCAGAACCCTGTCGCTTTTGCCGCCTGCTCCCGCACCCTGTTCCGAACGGATTGCCATGCCTGCTCACGCCACCCGCTACGACGCCCAGCTCATCGAGCGCTTCGGCAGCATCGACGCCTTCCGCGCCCGGCGCCACTCGCCCGACCCCGCAGAGTGGGGCCCCGCCCTTGACTACGTCCGGCTCGCCGAGACCGAGACGGAACTGGTGCAGTTGCGCTCCCGCGTGTGGATGCTCACCGCCCCCGGCAGTTACCCCGATACCGGGCTCGCCGCCAAGCTCGACGTGGTAATCGACGACATGTACGTGCTGATCGCACTGCGCGAGGACACCGCCCTCACCCTTGAAATGCAGCTCGGCCTCACCGCACCCCCGACCGAACACGGCAAGATGTTCGACCCCCACTGGCACCTGACTCCCGCGCCGGGAACCATTCGCACCACGGAAAAAGCCCCTCCCCCGATTGATGACGATGCCGAATCCGGCACACACACGCCGCCCGCCAGGACTGTGCTCACCGCTTTCGACGCCCGCGTCGAAGCACTCGCCGGCGATCTTGACCAGCTCCGGGCGCTCGCGGACCAGCCGCAAGCCGATCCCGCCCTGCGCGAGTTGAACAGCAGTCACCTCGGGCTGATCGACGCAGAGACCGTCTGCCTCTTCCATCGCGTGCGCATCAACACGCTGGCCGACGGCCGCTGGTATGTCGACGGCCCGTTGGTGAGCACCATCGACGAGGCCCTCACCGCTCTGGAAGCTGGCATCACGACCCGGGACGACCACGCCCGCGATCTGGAACAGCGCCTGGACTGGCTGGAGGCAGACGCCACCCGCGACCCCGCTCGTGCCGCCGGCTTGATGTTCGCCGCGTCCGCGACGGCCGTACCGGTCGAGTCCGGTGATCGCCACGCCGCGGCTCAGGCGGTATCCCCCGCCGCACAACGCCATGGCACACCCACAGTCACCCCGGCCGAGACTCCGGCCCCGCCGAACGCTGCTCCCGCGTCCGTGCACCACCGCTGAATCGGCCGTCCGCACCCGGGAACCAACGGGGCCAGCACCCGCGAGATCCGCGCCGCCAGCGGGCCCACGACGAACCACCCCGCGCCACCCATCCGGCCCTGACCGCAACCCGCCCTGGAGAACCGATGTACCCGACCCGCAGATCCGCCCACGCCACCACGTTCTCCCCCGCTACCGTCCTTCCCGAACGGATCCGCCATGCCCACTCCCGACCATCCCCTTCCCGACATCACGGTCGGCCACCACCCCGACTTCGGCATTGTCGCCTCCAACCCCAAGCGCCTCGCCGCCGGCGCCTGGATGCTCCGCGGCCTTGACTTCCACCCCGTCCCCGGCCACCGCGACCTGTACGCGCTCAGCGACCAGGAACGCGACGGCCTGGGCCGTGCCACCCGGGCCGTCGCCCTGCTCCGCAAGGCCAGGTACCACGTCGACGCCGACGCGGCCCTCGACCCTTCACTTGCCAACTCCGCCACCCCCGACCGCCCGGCTCGTGTGGCGCCGGTCCGTATCGCGCCGGACGTCGCCTTCGCCGAACACCCCCAGCTCGGCATAGTCGCCGCCACCACCGACGGCGTCCACCTCGCCAAGCAACTGCTCAGCGAGCAGGGCTGGCAGCGTCACCCGCGCCTGGACATCTACACGCTGCCGCCCGCCACGGGCCGGGCAGACGGGCTCGCCGCGGTCGCCCGGACGACGCTAGCGATAAACCGCGCGGACCTGCAGGTCGCCGTCCAGCCCGATCTCGCCCGGGACGTCACCGCGCGCCGCTCGCCCGCACCGGCCAGGTCGGCGCCCCGGGAGCGCAGTCCGGACACCGCCGCGCGCAGGTTCCCCGCCCTGAATGCCGCCGCGCTCGCCGCCAGCCCCGCCCGTGCCGGCCTGCCCGCCACGCCCCCGGTCCCCGCACCCGCCTCCGCTCCGGCCTCCCGACCGGTGGACCCGCGCGTGGCGTTCTCCCGCACCCGCTGACCTCATGAATTCAGCTGCGACGGCGATCTGACGCAACAACAGGAGAAGGGTGCCTCCCACCTGCGATGATCTGATTGCTGAGATCAAAACCGTCGCAGAGAAGAGGCACCCAACAGGTGCAGGCTATCGAATGAGATCACCGGCTTGCCGTGCGGGCCGACGGCAAGAACCTGATCGGCCACGCGGGAGTGGTGCTGCTGCGGAAGGTCGTCGACCGCGTCGGCCTGGCCACCGCGCTGAGTGCGGCGTTGCCGAAGGGTACTGGGCCGGGTTGGCGGGACCGCGGTGTGGCGCTGGTCCAGCTGGCCTGCGCGATCGTGCTCGGCGCGACGAACATCCTTCAGGCCGAGCATCTGCAGTACCACTGGCGTGCGCTGTTCCCCCGCCCGGTCTCGGACAGCACCCTGCGCCGCGCCTTGGAGGCGATCGACGGCCCGGTCCTGGCCCGGGTGGAACGCGTCCGCGCCGCGATACGCCACGTGGTGTGGACGCTGCTGGCCCTGCGCCCCGGCGGCTTCCCCTGGATCTCGGTGTGCGGCCGGGAGCTGACCGGCTGGTACGTCCTGGACCTGGACGCGACCATCGTGACCTGCACCAGCGCCAAGGAAGGGGCGGAGGGTACCTTCAAGGGCAGCTTCGGGCACATGCCGCTGGGGGCGTGGGTGGCCAACACCCGTGAGTGCGTCGCCATGCTGCTGCGGCCCGGCAACGCGCCGCCCAACGATGTCGCTGACCACAAGACGGTCCTGGCCGCCGCGTTGCGGCAGCTCCCGCTGCCGCTGTGGTCGAAACTGCTGATCCGGATCGACGGCGCGGCCTTCAGCCACGAGATCCTCGACCATCTCCAGAGTCTGACCACCAGCCGGCGCCGGGTGCGCTGGGTGACCGGCTGGGCCATCAACGCCACCGACGAGCAGGCCATCGCGCTGCTGCCCGATAAGGTATGGACGGCCGCACTGCGGCAGGACGGCGAGGTCCACAAGATCAAGGGACCCGACGGCGACATGGTCTCCTACCAGGTCGCCGAGCTGACCGGGATCCGTGACCTGACCGGCTGGCCGACCGGGATGCGGCTGATCGTGCGCCGGGTCAAGCCCTCACGCCGGGACGCGAAGAAGCTGACCGCCTTCGAGAAACGCACCGGCTGGCGCTACCAGATCACTGCCACGAACATCCCCGCCCACCAGGGGTTGTCCAGCGTGCCGGGCTCCGGGCAGGTGTGGTTCGTCGACGCCCTCTACCGCGATCACGCCGAGGTCGAGGACCGCGTCAAAGCGATCAAACGGGTCGGCCTCGGGCTGCTGCCCTCGAAGTCCTGGCAGTTCAACGCCGCCTGGGTACTGGCCGCCACGATCGCCGCCGACCTCGACGCCTGGACCCGGCTCCTCCTCCCGCACGACGAGCCCGAACTCGCCGCCGCCGAGCCGGAGACGATCCGCATGAAGCTGTACCACCTGCCCGCCCGACTCACCTCCCACGTCCGCAGGCGCACCCTCCACCTGGACCGGACCTGGCCCTGGGCGACAGCCTTCACCACCGCCTGGCAGCGAGCCCATCAGCTTCCGGCCCTCAGCTGACGGCCGGCCACCACCCCGACAAGGACCAGGAAGGAGCAGACCAGCAGGATTCCGGCCCCGTGGAAGCCGGCGCACCCGCGGCGTCACGCGAAGGCCCCCCGCACCGACCAGCGGGACAAACAGGGCAAGCCGTCGAACCAGCCAGACCGATCAGGCCACAGACGAATCGAGGGTGGCACATGGTGCGATTCACGAGAAACCTACCAGGATCTGCTCCACGCTAGATCCGATCCGAAATGGCTCCGCCGCGTCATGCCCCAACACTACAGCCAGCTCTGAATTTGACCGCGTATAGCATCGGGCTGCGTCCCCTCTATGCTTTGGCCGCCGCCGCACGGGGCCGAAGTCCTTGCCGTCCGATTGTGAAAAATCCCGCAGCCCAGTTCGGGCTAGCGATTTTCTCTGCACTGCAGGAACCTTCCAGCATCCGGCACGGTTCGGTATCTAGAATTCTTATGCTCTACGGAAGCACTGTTCAGTGAGGTTTTCTCAGCGAAATGATCTTCGCGAAACGTTGTGAACCGCTCGCCCCTGGACGTATCGGGCGGACTCATCCTGGTTGTAGGCAGACGTAAAGCCCCTGGTAGGACAGGTCTCACCACAAGATCTCGTCCGAACCACCAGAGGCTTCACGTTGGTCACCCATGTTGCCACGCTCGATGTCCCACGCCACGTCGTGGACCACCTTTCACGACTGCTGGCCGCCCACCGCCGACGATTGCGCACTCCGCGGGGCTCACGGGCCCTGGGCCCGTTCCGCCAGGCCGTGCTGGTCCTGCGCTGGTTCCGCGAGCAGGCGTGCGTGCACTGCCTGGCCCGCGACGCCGGCATCTCCCAGGCCACCGGCTACCGCTACCTCCACGAAGGCATCGACGTCCTCGCCGACCGGGCCCCCGAGTTGCACGACGTCCTCAACCGCTGCCGACGGGAAGGAATGACACACGTCATCCTCGACGGCACCCTCATCGGATCCGACCGCCTGGCCGGCGTCCGCGAGAACGGCAACGACCTCTGGTTCAGCCAGAAGCACAAGGCGTTCGGCGGCAACGTGCAGTTCCTGTCCTCCCCGGACGGCACCCCGCTGTGGGTCTCCGACGTCGAGCCCGGCTCCACCCCGGACATCACCGCCGCCCGCATCCACGCCCTGCCTGCCCTCTACAAGGCCGCCGCCAACGGCCTACCGACACTCGCGGACAAGGGCTACATCGGCGCCGGCATCGGCATCCACGTCCCGGTCCGCCGCCCCGAGGGCAAGTCCGAAAAAGCCTTCCACGCCGACACCCGCACCACGAACACCCTGATCAGAGACCTGCGCGCTCTCGGCGAACGCGCTGCCGCCGAACTCAAGGAACGCTGGCGCACGCTCAAGCACGTCTCCCTCAGCCCCAGCCGGATCGGCGATATCGCCCGCGCCGCACTCGTCCTCAACGGAATCTGGAAATGATCTTCGCTGAGAAAACCTCAGTGAGGCGCGGTGCGAAGCAGCTGGTTGAGCGATGGGGCGAAGTTCCGCCGTCCCGTCCATTGGAGGCTGCGTTTGATGAGTTCGATGGCGAGTTGCGCCTCGGGACTTGGGGCGGTGGTTGCGAACTGGAATGGTGGCTGATGAGGCGGCAGGAGTGGAAGGCGATAGTACAAGGGGATGTCGTTCCGGGCGCGGCGGCTTGGGCCGTAGGCATCCATATCGATGAGCTGCCCAAGATCCGCCGAGCTGGCGAGGTACAGCAGGCCCTCACCTGTCTCCGGTTGAAAAGGCAGGAGTTCAGTGGCAGCGAGTTTCATCGCTCGATGGAGCTGCAGGGTGTCGATAAGCAGGTCCCGTAGTTCCTCCAGAGTCAGGCGCCGTTCATCGTTCGGGAGCCGCAGGACAAGGTCGAGCATGGCTGTGATCCCGGGCTCCCTCGGGGCGTCACCCCGTGGCGTGGCGCGGCCGGTCTCCAGTTGCAGGGTCATGGAGAACCCAGGGGTGGCATCGTCCGAAGAGGCAAAGAGGAGCTTTGCAGCCTCACGGCCTGCTCCTCCCTCCTCCGTCCAGTCAGAGAAACTGCTCAGCTGCCACGGTGGCGTGCCGAGGAGTTGGATGAGTGTCCCGCGGAGGCCAACCCGGTCGGCGACGCTTCTCAGGATCTTGATGCGGGTCTGATCTGTGGCCGTGGAGGTGGCTGCGCCTGGGCCGTTGGTCAGTTGGCGGGGGAGGACCACGGCGCTTCGGATTACGAATGTCAGGGCCTCTCGCTCCGGCTGGGCGAGATGGTGCGGAGAGTAGTTGAGGAACTGTGAAGGCGCCTCGGTGGTGGGCTCGAAGACACCTGCTGGCGTTGGCGGCTCTTGCGTGTCAAGAGTCCGGAAGGCCGCGAGGAAAGCCAAGACCGGGAAATCGGAGGAGTCGATTGGGAGCGTGGGTTGCCCGTCAACGTTCTGGGGCAGGCCGGCCAGGGTGGCTTCGGCCGCTGGGAAATGTTGGCGTACCAGGTCCAGCCAGACCTCGGCGGGTAGGAGCCCCACGAGTTGCTGGTAGCCAGTGCGGGTGAGCGCGCTGATGTAGGAGGCCCGGTGATTTAAGAATAGGGCGAGAAGGTGCTGTAGGAGGTTCTTATCGGCCTGTATGGCCGCTTTAAGGTGCTGCCGGGCACGCTCGGGCTCGTGGCGCAAGCACAGCATGTAGGCCAGGAGGCCGGTCTGGCCTCCCGGGGCGATCAGTTGATCTGGTGGCAGGGCGAGCACCCGCTCGACGAACTGTTTCCCGAGTCGCTGAGTTTCCTCGAAACCGAGCGGCGGCTGACCTTCCTCTGGGTCATGATGCGGAGCTTCGAGCCAGGCGAACACGGCAGCCGCCAGATGGACGGGGGCATCGTTCAAGAGGTCCTGCGCTGCCTCAAGGCGAGCGGCTGCGGGTTCGACTGCCGCCAGCAGTCGTCTGATCAGGCCGCCTGCGCGGTACAGCACTTCCGCAGTGGCGGCTCCGAGGGAGTCAGCCAGGGCCTGGGGAAGGCGCAAGACAGCGTCGGGCGGGATGTGGAGAGCGCTCTCGACAAGTTTTTCGACGACCAGTCCCGGGTGGTGATTGTTCAGCAGGTCTCGTAGCAGGGCGGCGTTGCGTGGTGGGGCCGCCTGGATGACAGCCGTGATCTCGCTGTCGAGGACGTCGCCCGAAGGCAGCCCATAGGCGAAGTAGCGGTCGAAGTAGCTGGGCGCGCACACGCGCCGAGCGCGGACCCATTGCTCCTGCTCATCGGCGGCGAACCGGCGGTTGCCGTAGACGGCCTGGGTCTGCGGGAAGAGGCGCTTCAGCAGTTCAAGGGCTTCCTGCCGGATGGGTTGGCAGACGTCGTCCAGTTTCTGCCGAAGATCCGTCTGCTCCTGTTCACCGATCTGACCGCTCACCAGGAGCGGCTTGTTCGCCGCAACAAAGGAATAGAGGCTGGGGAAAAAGAGCTGCAAGGATTCCATCAGGACCTGGTCGACCGGGTTAACCTCGCCCATCATGATCGGAAGAGCGAAGTCGATTTTTCCCAGCAGCCGCTTTCCCTGGCGCAGTGACGTCACACACGGCCAGACCGTCTCATCCAGCGCATCGTGCAGGCGTATGCGTTCACCTGGGTCCAGCAGAGAGATTCCATGAGAGGAAAGTACCTGTTCCAGCAGCTCACGCAGCGCCTGGGCCACTGCCGAAGGATCTGTCCTGGGGAGATAAAGCGGCGCATTGATAATCTTCTCCAGGAATTCCTGCCCTGCCCCGACTCCCCCCGAGCGGTAGCGCGCGCCTAAAGCTTCGGCAACAACATTCTGATCAAAGGCCAGGACAAAGGACAAGTTGGAAAAGTCCGCGGCTAGCTTGACCATACGGAACACTGCGGCGATCTGTGCGTTGTCCAAGCGGTCGATATCATCCATGAGCACGACAACCCGGCGCAACGACACGGGGCTACCGGAAGACCCAAAGATCTCACCCAACCGGTCGTGGAAGTCTCGCAGAGTCGGCTGCCCGAGCCCCCCGACCGTGCCGAGCAACTCGGAGACCTTTACGATGCTGTTCACACTGCTCGGCAGCGGAACGCTCCCGACGAAACCTTGCGCGCTACGCGCATGGCGGATCACCGTCTCGCGACGGCGCTCCAGCCGGACCCCGACCGCACTGGCAACCGAGTGGAGGAACTCGGCATACAGATGGGTCTCGTCTGAGTCGAACCAGGGGTTGAACTCCACCACCGTCACCTGGTCAGCCGGATACTCTCCCAGTCCCGTCCGGACGAAGTTCAAGACAGTCGTTTTGCCTTCCCCCCACTGCCCGTACAGGCCGACAACGTAACCGTGATCGCTACTCCGCTCGGCAAGTGTCCGCGCCAGCCGCAGCGCGAACTCACCGCGGCCCAAACGATCCAGGCCCGAGTCCACGAGCGGCGAATCCGAGAGCATCGATGACGCGGGGAAGGACGCGCCCGACGTGCCGGATATTGCCGTCTGCGACAGCGCAGTGTCCGGGCGCCTCCTAAACCACATACCGGGATCCTCCCACGCCAAGGTGATCCACTGGCCCCATTCACAGGAACGCACCCCCGGAGGGCAATGCCTCCGCTTGTGGATACCCGACAAGCCCCCTCAGCCCGGAAACCTCCTGAGCTACGCCGTGTTGGCCTCACCTGTGCTGCCTCACTGCAGAAATGGCCGCACCTCGGCCGCACAACGCCCTCAGCCGCCTCGACTGGCTCCCCCCGTGAAGCATTGGAAGGTCATCGAGAAGCAGAAAGCCCAGGTCAGCGGGTACCTGACCTGGGGTTTCGTGGAGCCGCCTTCGGGATTCGAACCCGAGACCTACGCATTACGAGTGCGTTGCTCTGGCCAACTGAGCTAAGGCGGCTTGCTGGGGTGCTGGCACAGCGTGGCAGCAGCAGCGGGGAAAGTCTACAGGGTTCCCGGGGGTGGTCGGGACAGCCCCGGGATCATGGGGAAGGGCTGGTCAGCGCGGTGAGGTGGGACCGCGGCGGGCGGGAGCAGGGCTCGTCGGCGGGATCATGTCGGGCGGGGGAAGGCCCCCAGTGGGACGACACCGCGCGGGGGAAGGGCCGGTCAGCGGGGTCGGGCGGGGGAAGGGCGCGGGGGCCGGGGAAAAGGGCTAGCCGCACTTCTTGTCCTTGGCCGGCACCTTGCCCTGGAGGAGATACGCGTTCACCGCCGTGTCGATGCAGCTGGACCCGCGGGCGTACGCGGTGTGGCCGTCGCCGTCGTAGGTGAGGAGGTGGCCGGAGGAGAGCTGGGAGGCCAGGGAGACGGCCCAGGCGTACGGCGTCGCGGGGTCGCGGATGGTGCCGACGACCAGGATCGGCGCCGCCCCCTTCGCCTCGATCCGCTGCGCGTGGCCGGTGGCCCGCACGGGCCAGTAGCCGCAGGTCAGGGAGGCCCACGCCAGCGACGTACCGAAGTGCGGTGACGCCTTCCTGAAGGCGGGCAGCGCGCGGGTGACGTCCGCCGGGGAGGACAGGGCCGGCGGCAGGTCGAGGCAGTTGACGGCGGCGTTGGCGTACATCAGGTTGCTGTACTTGCCCGCCGCGTCCCGTTCGAAGTAGCTGTCGGAGAGCTTCAGCAGCGGATCGCCCGAGCCCTTTTCCGCGCTGGTCAGGGCGTCGCGCAGGGAGGGCCAGTCGGACTGGTCGTACATCGCCGAGATGACCCCGATCGTGCCGAGCTCCTCGGTGAGCGGACGGGCCGAGTCCCCGGTGGACAGCGGGTGGGCGTCCAGCGACCTGAAGAAGGCGTCGAGCCGCTTGCCGGCGTCGGCCACCGAGGTGGTGCCCAGCGGGCAGGCCGCCTGCTTGACGCAGTCCGCCGCGAACGCGTCGAACGCGACCTCGAAGCCGCCGGCCTGGGCGCGGCTGCTCTCCAGCGCGTCGACGGAGGGGTCCATCGCGCCGTCCAGGACCAGCCGGCCGACGCGCTGCGGGAAGAGCCCGGCGTAGGTGGCACCGAGGAAGGTGCCGTACGACTTGCCGACGTAGGTGAGCTTCTGGTCACCGAGCAGATTCCGCAGGACGTCCATGTCGCGGGCCGAGTCGACGGTCGAGACATGGCCGAGCAGCTTCGCGGAGCGCTTCTCGCAGCCGGCCGCGAAGTTCTTGTCCGCGGTGGTGAGTTTGTTGACCTCGGCGGTGGTGTCGGGCGTGTTGTCGACCGCGGTGAACGCGTCCATCTGCTTGTCCGTCAGGCACTCGACCGGCGCGCTGCGGGCGACACCGCGCGGGTCGACGGCGACCATGTCGTACCGGGAGGTCACCTGCGCGGGGTAGCCGAGGGCCGCGTACTGGAGGTAGTCGATCGCCGAGCCGCCGGGTCCGCCGGGGTTGACCAGCAGGGAGCCGAGCTTCTTGCCGGGGCCGGCCGCCTTCTTCCGGGCGACCGCGAGCTTCAGGTCGTCGGAGGAGTCGGGGTGGTCGTAGTCGAGCGGCACCTTCATGGTGGTGCAGTCGAAGCCGGGGACGCCGCAGTCGTGCCAGCTCAACTTCTGGCCGTAGTACGGGTCCAGGTCCGCCGGGCTCCGCGTGGGCAGCGGTTTCAGCGAGGAGGAGGCGGCGGCGGCCGTGGCGGTCGGCACGGGCGACGACGCCGCGGCGTTGTGGCCCGCTCCTCCGGATGAGCATGCGGACAGCAGCAGTCCGGTCACCGCGAATGCGGTGGCCGGGATGCGGAGCAGGCGCGTGGTGGGCATCGGCGGCTCGGTCCTCCCGTCGGGTGACAGCGAGCGTATCGGCCGTGCCAGCCCGGCGGACGCGCGACCTGTCGCCTTTTGAGTGATTTACGCGGGAGGCCCGGACGTCGCCGCGTGCGGGGGCGCGGGTGGGTGGGTCGCCCCGGGGGCTGGGGACCGGGCCGCTCCGGGGGTTGGGGTCCGGATTGCTCCGGGGGCCGGGGACCGTGTTGCCCCGGGGGCCGGGTTCCGCACCGGCCCGGACGCAGGGGACCGGGTCGCCGTAGCGGCCGGGGTCCGCGCTGCCCTGGGGGCCGCCGTCCGCGCCGGCCCGTCCAGCTTCTCGGTCAGATACGCCGCCACCAGCCCCATCAGCTCCCCCCGCTTGGCCACGCCGTCCAGCAGCCGCACCGCGTCCCCGCTGGGGTGGAGTTCCTGCCGCAGCCGCCGCGCCGACGCCCGCGGCGCGCTCTCCCCGCTGGCCGCGGCCAGCAGCAGCGACGGGTGGGGGCCGGTGGTCGGGGCGAACGGCGGGTACGTGCCGGAAACGCCGGCTCCCGCGCGGTAGCGGTCCGGGTTGGCCAGCGCCTCCCGTACCGCGCAGGGCGCCTGCGGGCCGATCCCGAGCACGCCGCGGGCGCTCACGGCGGTCAGCGACCGGTAGCGGCGGGCCACCTCGGAGAGCACGGTGGCCGAGTCGCGGTCGCAGCTGTCCGGCATGACCAGCAGGAACGGGTCCGCCCGGCCCTGCCGCACGGCCTTCGCGAAACCGGCGAAGAGATCACCGTCGGCGCTGCCGTCCCCGTGCACCAGCACCACCGGGAAGGCGATGCCGGCCGCGCGCTGCCCGTCGTACCGCGGCGGCAGCCACACCCGGGTGCCGTCCCGCAGCATCTGCAGCGTGCCGCCGGCCGGGTGGGAGAGGGTACGGACCTCGGGCGGCGGGGGCGCGGGCGCCGGGGTACGGGGCGGCGGCGACGGTACGGGGACGGCGGTCGGCGAGAACGCGACCGGCGCGGGTGACGCGGTCGACGCGGGTGCCCCGCCGGAGGCGGTCAGCAGGGGTACGGTCAGGCCCACCGCCACCAGCGCGGCGGCCCCGGCTGCCGCGGCCCGCAGCGCCGTACCCCGCTGGTCGACGGGCAACTCGTACGCCAGGCCGAGCCGTTCCGCGTGCCAGTGGCGTACCGCGCGCAGGGTGAGCAGCGCGGTAGCGGCGACGGCCGCCAGCAGGAACAGCAACGTGAGCACGGCGGGACCCTCTCGGCACGACTGCGCCCCCGCGGGGACGCGGTACGGAACGAGGGCGCTCCCTGCACCTTGCATCGGTGACCGCGCCACCCGGCCACACCGTCACGGCACGGCCCCACCGATCACCCGAAGGCACTACCCCGCTGCGCGGGCCGACCCCGAAGACCCTCGGGCGGGGCCCCCACCGGAAGGGACCCGCGGCCGGCAACGGCAACCAGCCGCAAACCCGACGGCCCGGCCGCCACGCACCGAGGAGGAGAGCCGGCCGCCCAGGGGCCTGGGACCCCGGAAACCGAGAGCCCGGGCCGCCGGGCGGGGCGGCTCGCGGGGAGGCCGCGGGGCACAACCGGAGAGGCGCGCCAGCGACCGGGCTCCGGGGAAACGAATTGGCCCGCCCTCTCCGCCGCTGAAGCCCCGGGCGGTTAGCCGGCGCGGAGGGCGAGGGTCATGGCTTCAACTGCCAGAAGGGGCGCCACGTTGTGGTCGAGGGCGTCGCGGCAGGCGAGCACCGCCTCTATCCGGCGCAGGCTCTGCTCGGGGTGGGAGGCGCCGGCGATCTGGCGGATGCCGTCCATCGCCTCGGCGTTGGCGACGGTCTCCGGGGAGCGGCCGAGCTGGAGGGCGAGCACGTCGCGGTAGAAGCCGGCCAGATCGGTCAGCGCGAGGTCGAGGGTGTCGCGCTGGGTACGGGTCGAGCGGCGCTTCTGCCGGTCCGCGAGATCCTTCATCGCGCCCGCCGTACCGCGCGGCATACGGCTGCCCAGGCCCGCCGCCGCGCCGAGCGCCGCCCGCATCTCCTCGGTCTCCTTCGCGTCCACGCCCTCGGCGACCGCCTTGGCGTCCTCCGTGGCGGAGTCGACGAGTTCCTGAGCGGCGCGCAGGCAGCCGCCGATGTCGGCGACCCGCAGCGGAAGGCGCAGGACGGTCGCCCGCCGGCTGCGGGCGGACTCGTCGGAGGCGAGCCGCCGGGCCCGGCCGATGTGACCCTGCGTGGCCCGCGCGACCGTCGCAGCCAGCCCCGGGTCGATGCCGTCCCGCCGGGTCAGCACGTCGGCGACGTCCGCTACCGAGGGCGTGCGCAGGGTCAGCAGCCGGCAGCGGGACCTGATGGTGGGCAGCGCGTCCTCGACCGAGGGGGCGCACAGCAGCCACACCGTACGGGGAGCGGGCTCCTCGATCGCCTTGAGCAGCACGTTGGCGGCGCCTTCGGTGAGCCGGTCGGCGTCCTCCAGCAGGATCACCTGCCAGCGCCCGCCGGCCGGGGACATCGAGGCGCGCCGCACCAGGTCCCGGGTCTCCTTGACGCCAATGGAGAGCACGTCGGTACGGACCGCCTCCACATCGGCGTGGGTGCCGACGAGCGTGGTGTGGCAGCCGTCGCAGAACCCGCACCCGGGCGCCGCCCCGAGCGCCTTGTCAGGGCTGACGCACTGCAGCGCCGCCGCGAACGCCCTGGCCGCGGTGGACCGGCCGCTGCCGGGCGGACCGGTGAAGAGCCACGCGTGCGTCATGGACGACCCCGCCCGTACGGCCGGCCCGGCGGCGCCCTCCGCCCCCGCCCCGGTCACCGCACCGTCCACCAGCTCGGCCGCGTGGCTCGCGGCAGTGGTCAGCTCGGCCACGGTACGGGCCTGCCCGACCACGTCGTCCCATACCGTCATCCGTCACCCTCGCCTTCTCGCCTTGCTTCGTCCGCCGACCGCACTCCTCATTCTGCGGCACACCACCGACAGCCCCGGCCCGGAGGCATCGAAGAAGCGCACCCGGTGGGTCAGGGTCCGCTCACAGCCCAGGGCCCCCGCACCCCGAAGGCCCGGGAAGCCCGCACACGCCCGGCCCCCGCCCCCCAAAGCCCCCGCACCCCCAGAAGCGACCGCACCCCGAGAAGACCCGAGAAGACCCGAAAAGAAAAGCGACCCCACCCTCAGTCACAGCGAAAGCCGCTGCACCCCCGACGCCACCGCCCGCTGCTCCGACTCCCCCGCCCCGCCGGTCCAGCACGAGCCCCGGCGGGCCAGCAGCCGCCGCAGCCACAGCTCGACCGCGACGAGTTCGCCGAGCCCGTCCAGGCCGACCGGCTCACCGCGGGCCGCCGACTCCAGCGCCTCCCGGATCGTGCCCGCCTCGATCAGCCCCGCGTCGGCGAGCAGCGGCGCCTCGAAGAGGTCGAGCAGCGGGTCGATCGCGGCCCGCAGTCCCTGCCGTACGGCCCCGCCGGCCACCGACGAGACCGACGAGGCGCCCCAGCCGGCCGGCAGCTCGCGGACCCCGGCGCCCTCCAGCACCTCGCGCAGCACCTCGGCGCGGGCCCCGGGCCGTACCCGTACCGCGCTGGGCAGTGCCCGGCAGGCGCGTACCACCTGGTTGTCGAGGAAGGGCGCGTGCAGCCGCTGGGACGGCACCGCCGCCGCCTGTTCCAGCACCCGGTAGTCGGCCGCGTGCCGGGCCAGCGCCGCGCGGGCGCGCCGTTCGCCGGGGCGTTCCAGCGGCCAGGGGCGGCGGGCCGCGTCCTGGAGCCGTACCGACACCTCGGCGAGCGCCTCGCCGGTGAGCCAGCGGGCGGCCGGCCCGGGCCGCACCCACGCCATCGCGGCCAGCGACGCGGCGAGCGGCCCGCCTCGCGCGCCCCCGCCCGCGTCGGCGAACTCGCGGCGCATCAGCCGCATCGCCGCGTCCTCCACACCCTGTTGATACGGCATGCGGGCCAGCCGCCTGGCGGCCCGGTAGACGGTGACAGGCACGGTGAAGGGCACCAGCGCCGAGTGCCCGGTCGCCGCGCCGTCCGCCCTGGTCAGCGCGGCCATCGGACGCAGCAGATGCCGGCGGCGGCGGTCCATCAGCAGGTCGGCCAGGCGGGCCGGGTGCGCGTCGAGCACCTGCCGGGCGCCGTAGCCGATCAGGTGGTCGGCGCCGCCCGCGGCGAGCCGGCGGCGGTGGCGTTCGGCGAGGATCAGCGAGGGGCCGGGTTCGTCGGTGAGCGGGCCGAGCGCGCCGCCGGCCAGGTCGGCGTAGGGGAGCGCTTCCGCGCCGCCGGGCACGACGATGTGCCGCAGCCGCGGGTCGGTGCCCATCGCGCGGGCCCGTTCCAGCTCGGCCTCGCGGGGGGCGGCCGAGCCGCCGCCCACGAGGTCGTTGAAGGTGACCGCGAGCAGCCGTTCCCCGGCCAGTGACCCCGGGGTCCCCGGCAGGGTGCCCGGCATGCCGGGCAGTCCGGCGGCGAGCAGGGCGAGCGTCGCGGAGGCGCTGCCGCCGGAGAGGTCCGCGCCGATGCCGGGCGCCGGTGCCTCGTCGCCGTCGGGGACGAAGCGGGGTTGCGCCAGCCGGGCCCGTACGGCGTCGACGAGCGCGTCCCGTACGCCCTCGACCGCCGCTTCGGTGTCCGCGGAGCTGGCCTGCTGGTGGCCCACGGCGAGCGAGGCCGTCGGTTCGTACCCGGTGATCTCGGGCGCCCCGTCCCGCAGGATCAGCGCGTGGCCCGGCGGCACCCGGCGTACGCCGAGGTAGGGGGTGCCGTCCAGCAGCGCCTCGGGGGCGTCGGGGCAGGCCAGGGTGGCGGCGAGGTGGGTGACGTCGAGCCCGGCCTCGATCAGGTCGGCGAGCGGCAGCGCGGCGGTGGCGTAGGCCGTACCGCCGGACCAGCGGGTGTGGAAGACCGGGCGGGCGCCGGCCAGGTCGCCCAGCACCGTGATGCGGCGGCCGAGTTGGAGGACGGCGGTGTAACTGCCGGGCCAGGCGGTCACATGGCGCAGCGCGCCGCCGCGGGCCGCCACCAGGCCGAGGCGCAGTTCGGAGTCGCTGGCGCCGCACCGGCCGAGCACCGCGAGCCGGGCGATGCCGGCGTAGCCGTTGGGGCCGTTGCCGGTGGGGCCGCCGCCGTGCTCCGGGCCGCGTTCGCCGTAAGGCCGCTGGTAGGGCCGCCCGTTGGCGTACGGACCGCCGTACGCGCTGCCGTCGTAGGCGGACCCGTAGGACGTACCGCCGTTGGTGCTGCGGCCGTTGCCGCCGGCCCAGGCCGGGTCCGCGGTGACCACCCTGATCTCGTCCGGCCGCCAGTCGCCCACCGCCCAGAGCGGATCGGGTTCACCCCACAGGAGTTGGGCGCCGACCGGCTGGAGCGTGCGGTTGCGCGCCTGGGCGGACCCGGGAACGGGACCCGCGGTGGTACTGCTCCACCCCACCAACCACCGCATCGCCGCCTCCACAGGCTGTGGACAGCCGGTGCGCGGGCGCCATCGCCGCTCGCCCCGCCTCGTCGCCACGTCTGATGTCCGGAAGACCATGCTGCCACGTGCAAGCGCGCAAAGAGGCGCATGGGTGCACCAAGGAGCGACGGGTCGCACGCCAGAAGCGGGCGGGAAACGCGCGGGAGACGAAACGTCTGATTCGCGCCAAAGTCTGCGGCACTTGCCGCAGTTGATATGCCGGACGGATGGCGGGGCGGCGACCGGGGTCAACAGGCCCTGGACGGCGGTGCGTTGGGCGACGGCGGGAGCGGGTGCGGTCCACGGCGGCGGGGTGCGACGGCCCGGGAGGCATGTCCCATCCTCCCGGGCCGGTCCGCCACCCGCGGGGATTGTGGCAGCGGAACCCCCCGACCCGCCCACCCCGTCATGCCGCCTGCCGGGGCTGCGGGCCGATCCACGGCCACCATGCAAGCGCCGCAGCTCCGACCGGCACAGAGCGCACGGCCGGGCGCACGGCCACATATACCGGGAGCACACGCCAGAACGCGCGCGTGCCGCGTCCGTCCCGCCGCCCGCTCGCGCACCCCGGCTCCGCGACCCCCGCGCGGCCCCCGGCCGCCCCTGGCAACCCCCGCGCACCGCCCGTACATTGGCCGGTAAGGGACTGCTTTCCGGCCATCCGGCACAAGGCTCTTAACGGTCGGGATGCGGCGAACTACGCTGGGTGTACCCGGTTCGCACACGTACGCGCGGCTCGGGTGTCCGGCGCATGCACCGCGCCCGCCGGGAAAGGGCGTTCGCGGTGGCTGAATCGGGCTCCAGGGGAGGGCGACCCCCGTACCCCACGACATCACCAGGCCGGCCGGCCTGCCCCCAGCGGCATCACGAGGTGAACCGCAGTGAACAGAGAACACCGCGGGCCGAACGAGAAACTCGGCGCCCTTCTCGCTCTGGCGGGTATCAGCAACGCCGGACTCGCCCGACGGGTCAACGACCTGGGCGCGCAACGTGGTCTGACCCTGCGTTATGACAAGACGTCGGTGGCCCGCTGGGTCACCAAGGGCATGGTCCCGCAAGGTGCGGCCCCCCATCTGATCGCCGCGGCCATCGCCGGCAAGCTCGGCAGACCGGTCCCGCTCCACGAGATAGGTCTGGCCGACGCCGACCCGGCGCCCGAGGTCGGCCTCGCCTTCCCGCGCGATGTCGGCGAGGCGGTGAAATCGGCCACCGATCTGTGGCGGTTGGATCTCGCCGGGCGCCGTGGCCCGGGCGGTGGCGGCATCTGGCAGAGCTTGGCCGGATCTTTCGCAGTCAGCGCTTACGTCACTCCGGCGTCCCGCTGGCTGATCACCCCGGCCGACGCCACGGTGGCCCGCGACGCCCCGGCCCCCGGCATGGCGCATGTCGGCCACACCGATGTCACCAAGCTCCGCGAGGCGGCCGAGGACGCCCGCCGCTGGGACTCCAAGTACGGTGGCGGCGACTGGCGTTCGGGCATGGTCCCGGAGTGCCTGCGGGTCGAGGCGGCGCCGCTGCTGCTCGGCTCCTACAGCGACGACGTGGGCCGTTCGCTCTTCGGCGCCACCGCCGAACTCACCCGGCTGGCCGGGTGGATGGCCTTCGACACCGGCCAGCAGGAAGCCGCCCAGCGCTATTACATCCAGGCGCTCCGGCTCGCCCGGGCCGCCGCGGACGTACCGCTCGGCGGTTACGTTCTCGCCTCCATGTCGCTCCAGGCCACCTACCGCAACTTCGCCGACGAGGGCGTCGACCTCGCCCAGGCGGCCCTGGAGCGCAACCGCGGTCTCGCCACCGCCCGCACCATGAGCTTCTTCCACCTCGTCGAGGCCCGCGCCCACGCCAAGGCCGGCGAGGCCGCGGCCTGCGGCGCCTCACTGGCCGCCGCCGAGGCGCTGCTGGAACGCGCCCGGGAGGGCGACGCCGACCCCAGCTGGCTCGGCTTCTACTCCTACGACCGCCTGGCCGCCGACGCCGCCGAGTGCTACCGCGACCTGCGCATCCCCCGCCAGGTCCAGCGCTTCACCGAGCAGGCGCTGGCCCGGCCCACCGAGGAGTTCGTCCGCTCGCACGGCCTGCGGCTGGTGGTCTCGGCCGTCGCGGAGCTGGAGTCGGGCAACCTCGACGCGTGCTGCGCGGCCGGCGTCAAGGCGGTGGAGGTGGCCGGCCGCATCTCCTCGGCCCGCACCACGGAGTACGTCCGCGACCTCCTGCACCGCCTGGAGCCGTACAACGACGAACCCCGCGTGCTCGAACTGCGCGAAAGGGCTCGCCCGCTGCTGGCCGCTCCGGCATGATCGTCCCCGACGGCAGGGGCGACGCCGCGTCCTGCTGAGCCCGCCCGGCTCCGGGCCCCCGGGGGTCCCGAGGTCCCGGGGGCCTCCCTGGGTCCCTCCCGGGGGGTACGAGGGCAGCAGCGCACTACGGAGGAGCCGCACCGACGTGACCACGGATCTCACGGTGATCGGCGCCGGCATCGTGGGCCTGGCGACGGCCTACGCGCTCACCCGCGCCGCCCCGCGCGCCTCCGTCACGGTGCTGGAGAAGGAGTCCGCCCCGGCCCGCCACCAGACCGGGCGGAACAGCGGCGTCATCCACAGCGGCATCTACTACCGCCCCGGCACCCTCAAGGCGCGGTACGCGCTGGCCGGCAACGCGGAGACCGCCGCGTTCGCCGCGAGCCACGGCGTCCCGTACGAGATCACCGGCAAGCTCATCGTCGCCACCACGCCCCCCGAACTCCCCCGCCTGCACGCCCTGGTCCAGCGCGGCCGGGAGCACGGCCTGACCGTACGCGAGCTCGGTCCGGCGCAGATCGCCGCGTACGAGCCCGAGGTGGCGGGCCTGGCCGCGATCCACGTCGGCTCCACCGGCGTCGTCGACTTCGCCGCGATCACCGCCGTACTGGCCCGGCTGGTCACGGAGGCGGGCGGCACGATCCACTACGGGCGGCGGGTCACCGCGATCGAGCGGGACACGGACGCCGGGGTCACCGTCCGGGTCGCGGGCGGCGCCCCGCACCGCACCCGGGTGCTGGTCAACTGCGCCGGCCTGCACAGCGACCGCGTCGCCCGGCTGGCCGGCACCGACCCGGGCATGCGGATCGTCCCCTTCCGCGGGGAGTTCTACGAGCTGGTCCCGGAGCGCCGCGGGCTGGTGCGCGGCCTGGTGTACCCGGTGCCGGACCCGGACTTCCCGTTCCTCGGCGTCCACCTCACCCGGGACGTCCACGGCGGGGTCCACCTCGGCCCCAACGCGGTGCCCGCGCTCGCCCGCGAGGGATACCACCGCGGTACGGTCCGGCTGCGCGACCTGGCCGGCACCGCGGCCTTCCCCGGCACCTGGCGGATCGCCCGCCGCCACTGGCGGCACGAGGTCGGTGAGCTGCGGCGCTCCTTCTCCAAGCGCGCCTTCACCGCCGACGCCCGCCGCCTGCTGCCGGCGCTGCGCCCCGCCGACCTGGTGCCGGCGCCCGCGGGGGTGCGGGCCCAGGCGGTGCTCCCCGACGGCACGCTGGTCGACGACTTCCTCTTCGGCGGCTCCGGCCCCTTCGTTCACGTCCTCAACGCCCCCTCCCCCGCGGCCACCGCCGCGCTCCCGATCGGCCGCGAGGTCGCCCGCCGGGCGCTGGAGGCGCTGGAGGGAGCGGGGCCGCCGGCGGCGTGAGCGACGCGTCTCGGGGGAGCGTCGGGGACGCGGGGACCGTATGGGGTGCCAGTCGCGCGGCTGACGCGGGCGCGGTCCTTCCGTCCGGGCCCTGGACGGCGCCCTTCCCGCCGGAGGCCGCCGGGCCCTGGGTGCGGGCGGATCGTTCCCTGAGCGCTGCTCACGCGGTACGTTCCCCCGGCACGCGACCTCGGCCGCCCTGACCCGGGCCCTCCGCGCGGGGACCGTCCGGGCAGCGGCTGCGGTCCCTCGTTCGGGCCCTGGGCGGCGCCCTCGCAGGCGGGTGGACCGTTCGCGGGCCTGGGCGGAGCCCCTCCCGCCGGACGCCACCGGGCCCCCGCGCGCGGGCGGGCGGCGGCCGTATGCCGGGGCGGGCCCGCGGCGGCGGCCCCGTAGAATCGATCCCATTGTGTCCAGCGCTCCCGTCACCGTGAAGTTCCCCGCGGGTCCGGCCCCTGATCCGGCCGGGTCGCGCGATGAGCACCGCATTCGTTCCTTCCACGCCCGCCGCGGGCGGATCACCCAGGCCCAGGCCGCGGCGATCGAGCGGCACTGGCCACGGTGGGGGGTGGAACTGGACGGCCGCCCGCTCGACCTGGCCGCGCTCTTCGGCTCCCCCGACCTGCCGGTCGTACTGGAGATCGGCTTCGGGATGGGTGACGCCACCGCCGCGATGGCCGCCGCCGACCCCGGCACCGGAATCCTCGCGGTCGACGTGCACACCCCCGGCCAGGGCAACCTGCTCGCGCTCGCCGACCGGGCCGGCCTGACGAACGTACGGGTGGCGAACGGCGACGCGATCGTGCTGCTGCGGGACATGCTGCCGCCGGCCTCGCTGTCCGGCCTACGCGTTTACTTCCCCGACCCGTGGCCCAAGGCCAAGCACCACAAACGCCGCCTGATCCAGCCGGAGTTCCTCGCGCTGGTGCTCCCGCTGCTGCGCCCGGGCTCGCTCGTGCACTGCGCGACGGACTGGGAACCGTACGCGGAGCAGATGCTGGAGGTGCTGACCGCGACGCCCGGGCTGACCAACGCGTACGGGGGGTTCGCGCCGCGGCCGGACTTCCGGCCGGAGACGAAGTTCGAGCGGCAGGGGCTGGCGAAGGGGCACGTCGTACGGGACCTGGTGTTCCGGCGGGTGTGACGGGTGAGCCCGGGGGCTGGTCCCAACGGCCGTGCGTGGCGGGGTCGTTGACGCCGTACCCGGCGGGGCTCTCGACGCCGTGCCCGGGCGGCGCTTCCCGGCGGGGCCACCGGGCCCGTTCCGGAGGCCGTTCCTGATCCCTACGCACCCTCGCGCGGTGTCGGTGCGTGCCCGTACTGTCGACAGGTGTCCACGTACTCGTCCTCGTCCGATTCGACCTCCGTTTCCGTAACGGGCGAACCGGAGGCCGCGACCGGAACCGAGCCGGCCGCCGGGTCATTCACCGGGTCACTCACCGGGCCGCCGACCGGCCCGCCGACTGGGCCGCCGACTGGGCCACCCACGGAAGCGCCCACCGGACCGCCGACCGGGTCACCCACCGGACCGCCGGCCGGAGCACTCACCGGGCCGCCGGCCGGGGTTCCCGGCGACGTACCCGGCGCGACGCCCGCTGACGCCCCCACCGGCTCGCCCGCGGGCACGCCCGGCGGCACACCCGGCGTGCACTACGTACCCCGCCGCTCCTTCTGGGAGAGCAAGGGCGTTCGGACCGGCGCGCTCTTCACCGGGCTCGCGGTCTGCGGCGTGGTCATCCTCGCGCTGGTGCGGCAGCACATAGGCACCGGGCCGTTCCTGATCGGCCTGGGCCTGGCGATCCTGCCGGTGCCGCTGCTGCTGTGGGCGTACCTCTGGCTGGACCGGGTGGCGCCGAGCCCCTGGCAGAACATCGTCTTCGCCATCGCGTGGGGCGCGTGCGCGGCGACGCTGGTGGCGATCTTCGCCAACGAGTACGGGCAGAAGCTCGTCACCTCCACCTTCTCCGGTACGCCCTCGCAGTCCGACCGCTGGGGCGCGACCTTCGTCGCGCCACTGGTGGAGGAGTCCGCGAAGGGCGCCGCCGTCCTGCTGCTCTTCCTCTTCCGCCGCCGCAGCTTCGAGTCGATCGTGGACGGCATCGTGCTGGCGGGGGTGGCGGCTACGGGCTTCGCGTTCACCGAGAACATCCTCTACCTGGGCACGGCGGTCAACGAGGACCGGGACCTCGGGTCGTCGATCCTGGGCTCCACGACGGCCGGCACCTTCGTGGTGCGGGTGCTGATGACGCCGTTCGCGCACCCGCTCTTCACGTCCATGACCGGGATCGGCTTCGCGCTCGCGGCGACGGTACGGCCCGGCCGCCACTGGCGCTGGCGCTGGGTCCCGCCGCTGGCCGGCTGGGTGCTGGCGATGGCGCTGCACGGCACGTGGAACGCCACGTCGCTGACCTCCCCGACGGTCTTCCTCACCGTCTACTTCGCGGTGATGCTCCCCGCCTTCGGCCTCCTGGTCGGGCTGGCCTTCTGGGCCCGTTCCAACGAGCTGCGTACCGTCCGCACGCACCTGGCCGTCTATGCCGCCGCCGGCTGGCTGGCCCGCGGCGAACCCGCCGCCCTGGGCTCGATGGCCGCGCGGGGCACCGCCCGCCGCGAGGCCCGCCGCCTCCAGGGCGAGGCGGCGGCCCGCACCGTACGGGACTACATCGCCTTCGCGACCCACCTCGCCTTCCTCCGCGCCGCCGCGACCCGCGGCGCCCCGCCCCCCGACTTCACGGCACGCGAGTCCGAACTCCTCCACCACCTGTGGACCCGCAAACCCTGGGCCCAACCGGCCCTCCTCGCCGCCGCCTCCCCACCACCCCCCTACCTCCTCCCCCCACCCCGCCCCTGGCCCCCACCACCCCCCTACACCCCCTGGCTCCCGCCGCCGGTGGGCGGCAAGCACTTGTAGGAAGATGGATCCATGGACTACGAGCGTCTCCGCGCCATCGCCGAGGAACTGGCCGTACACGCGCCGGACGGCGTTCGCGGCTACGAAATCCGCGGCGACGAAATCGTCATGATGATGTCGCCGTCAAGGCCACACGAGCTGAACGCGTTGCGCATCCGTCAGCAGCTCGACCAGCAACTCGACCCTTCTCTCGTCGCCCACACCGGAGGGGAAGTGGAGGACCCGTCGCTCGGCCGGCTGCGCCGTCCCGATGTGATCGTCGTCCCCTACGCGGCCTTCAACGAAGACACCATGGATCCCTTCCACCCCCAGGACGTGGCTCTGGTCGTGGAGGTGGTGTCGCCTTCGAATCACTCCAACGACTACGTCGAAAAGGTCCAGGACTACTCGGCGATGGGCATCGAGAGCTATCTCCTGGTCGACCCTCGCAAGAGCACCATCACCGTCTTCACCGACCCCGGGTCAGGCCCTGAGGGGCCCCGCTACCGCGCGCAGCACGACTACGCCTTCGGTGACCCCATCACTGTCGGCCCCTGGGTCCTCGCCACCACCGAGCTCCGGCCGTACCCAAATCCGGCCTGATACCCCTCCGGGTCGAGGGACTTCGGAGTCACGCTGGGGGCTGCCGAGGCCGCGGGCGCTGGTATCCCGGTCAGGCAGGAGCCGCGACTCCTCGTGCCCGGTTGCGGAGCAGCGCTCGGATCCCTGCGGCATGTTCGGCAACCGTTTCCGGCGGCAGGGGTGCCGGCTTGGGGGTTGCGGGCGAACCGGAGCAGGTGGGGCAAGTGCCCTGGTCGTGGCCGCGTGGCAGAGGGTCCCGGCAAGTCCCGCACTCAGCAAGAGCTGCGGCCAATGGGGAGCCCTGGCGCTTACGGAGTGTGGGGCGTTTGCGGACGAGCCGGTTGGCGAGGATCGCTCGTGCGCTGTGGATGACGGGCGGAAGTCCGCTGGTCAGCAGGGAGCGGGCGTCCCGTTCGGGCACGCCTTCCTCAACCCACTGGGCGGCGAGCGGAGCGAGGGCGAGCGTATCGGCCGCGTTGAGGGCGAGTCTGGGTTCGGCGCGGGTCAAGCGCGCGAGCAGGGAGGCACCGCGGGCCAACGCCTCCGGCGTCGTGTGGGCAACTGCCGCCGCTTCGATCGCCTGGGCCCCGCGGCCTGGCCGCTGCCGGGGGAGGGTGGGTTCTTCCCCCGGGTTCTTCTTGGGTTTCGCTCCCGCCTTCCCGACCGCCGGACCACCGGTTCCCGCCGATGCGGGAAGCGGCGCCCCACCGGCCTTCGGCGTATCGAAAACGAGTGTCTCCGTGCGGACCTGGCCGCTGCTCTCGTCCCGCACTGTGCGGCGCACGTAGTAGCCGAGCGCGATCAGCTCATCCACCGCCTTGGCAACGCCCCGACGGCCGAGCCCGGGATTCTTGTCGGCGAGGGAGCGTACGTCCTCGCGGGCACCGTCCGGCAGGGACAACAGGTAAGCCAGGATGCCTCGCGCGGTGAAGCTGAGCCGGCGGTCCCGTAGGACCTCGTTGCCCAGCACGGTAAAGGCACGCGTGCGCGCGCTAAGGTTGATGCGCATCGAAGGTCTCGCTTCGGTGTCGGACCCCGGGGTGTTGGTAGCACCGCCGGGGTCACCTGTACGTGTTCGGGGGAGAACTTAGCGTAACGTACCGCCCCGATGAATATCCAATCGCATCAGCGGAGAACCGTCCTGCGCCCTACCCTGACAGTGACGAAGCTGCAAGGAGAGGCAAGGCCGTGACGCCTTCAAGCGATACACCGGACCCGTACGCCGACCCACTGGTCTTCGGTCAGCGCCTCCAGATCCTCCGGAATCGGAGGGGCCTCACCCGCGATCAGTTGGGCGGCCTGCTGGGACGCTCCGCATCGTGGGTCAAGGGTGTCGAGAGCGGTCGGTTGAAGACACCGAAGCTCGAACTGATCCTCGGCATCGCCGAAATCCTACGCGTACGCGATCTAGCCGAACTGACGGGCAGTCAGACCGTTCACGTGGATCTGTTTGCCGGCCCAGGGCATCCCCGGCTCCCTGCCGTGAAGGCCGCGGTCGATGCCTTCCCCGTCTCCACCCCCCACGAGGCGCCGCCGACTGCACACCTACGGGCACGGCTTGACCGCGCCTGGGCCGCACGGCACAAGTCGCCCAACCACCGCGATGTGGTGGGAGCTCTCCTGCCAGATCTGATCCGGGACGCGCAGACCGCTGTCCGACAGGCTGACCGGGCCGGAGAACGCCGTGCAGCTCAGGCCATCCTGAGTGAGTCGTATGCGTTGTGCCAGTTCTTCGTCGCTTACCAGCCCGACGCGCCGTTGCTGTGGCGAGTGGCGGAACGCGGCCTGATCTCAGCCCAAGAGAGCGAAGATCCACGGGCTATCGGCGTGGCTGCCTGGCTGGCCACTCAGGCTCACCGGGACTCTGGCTATGCCCACTTCGACGCCGCCGATGCGGTGAACTTGGCAACACTCGCGCACCTGACGCCCCTCCTGCCGGATGCCCCCAACCAGGTTCTCGCCATCGCCGGCGCGTTGACCTTTGAGGCCGGATATACAGCGGCACGGCGAGGCGAAACCGGAACTGCGTGGCGATACTGGGACCAAGCTCGCGCCATAGCTGAGCGCTTGCCTGCCGACTTCTATGACCCGGTCACTTCATTCTCGCGGGCAATCATGGGGGCTCACGCCGTCACCGTGGCTGTCGAGTTGCACGCCGGCGGCGAATCCGTACGACAGGCCGCCGCCGCCGATGCGGTGACGATCCCGTCCCGGCCACGTCGTGCTCGCCACCGCATCGAGGAAGCACGCGGCTACCAACTGGATGGCCAACCGGATGCGGCCCTGGCCACCCTAGATAAGGCACATGAGGCTGCGCCGGAGACGATCAAGTACAACGGATATGCGAAGCGGATCGTCCTGGAGGAGGCCGAGTCGAAGATCCCCGCTCGCAGGCGCCGGGCGTCCGAACTCGCCGAAAAGATGGGTCTGCTGGCGGCGTGAACGAGGGGGCACAATCTGTGCCCCTGTTAGGCGCTGACTGCTCGTAACGTCATTGGTCAAGAAGCCCCCTCGCGACCGCATGCCGGTCTGGGTGGCCGGACCAACCTGACGAAGGCGGGCGGACATGCAGGAGATTATTGGGCCTTGGTTCGACCGGGCGGGGGCCGTGGACGGAACGGCCGTAAGGCCGTCCGGAGCTGGACTGAGCTCTTTCGGCGAGCTACCCCGGTGAACCTGCGACTGCTTCCCTGGACCGGCGAGGATGGCAAGCCCTCCTACTATCCAGATACGGGCCAGGCGGACTCCTTTATTTCCCGACTGGCGGACAACTTGGAGTCCGTCCAGATGGGGATGGCCGAGGACCTGTTGAACGACATTACGGAGATCCTCGCAGCCGATGCCTTGTCCGAGACGGTGCTGCTCAACGTGATCGCGGCGCTGAGCAGTTCGCTGCGGGACGTCATCCGTGTGGCGGAGAGCCGGGGCCGACGTCTCGCGCCGCCGGACGCGGACGATGACGAGCCGTCACGTGCCGCAGACGCGGTCATCGATCGAGAGATCGCCCGGCGACCAGCGACTTCCAGTCAGGCTGCATCGGTCAACCGTCCCTTATAGAAGCCCCCTCGACCACACGCTTGGATGCGGAATTCGGCAGGAGTTCTCGTGCGCATGACAGCAACAGCCACTAGCGGGACGGCTATTGCCCCCGATTTATCCACTGGTGAGGAGCAGCGCCGCACCACCGTGCGTGCGCGCTCGGTCCACACATGGACCATTTCCACCACTAGCGGCTATACCGCGACGGGATATCTTCCCTCGTGGGCGGAAAACGATCCCAGTGACGCCAATCTGCCTCTGAAACTGCTGACGACCCGAATAGCCGACATCAGTCACCGTCGGTTCTTTGAGGGTAAGAAGATGCTTGTCGTTGCTCCGGATGCGAAGGGGGTGGCGGAGGAGGAGCACGTCCTCCGCGGTAGTATCGACTGCAATCCCTATGCCGACGACCCCCGGGCACGGGTGCCGGTCTTCAACATCCAACTCTACCCTGACTACTGGCTACTCGGCCTCGACCCGGAGCAAGTCGGCGAGGTGGCCGCACAATTGCGCGCTCAAGCCGAACTTTTCGATGACACGGTACGACCAGCGCTGATTGATGCCCGCGACGACTGGCAGAAGAATCACACCCAATTCGTCGGCCACTAGGTATTCGCGCAGGGAGAGATTCCTGGGCCCGTGCCGCTAATTAAACTCCCACCCCCGCCGGACGTCGCCTTCCGCAGCCCAACCCCCGGTTTGGTATCCCGGCAGGGGCAGGAGCATCCGATGAATGAGAGGGACAGCCGGGACTCGGGCATTCGCATAAGGCGAGCTCCCCCACGGAAAGTCACGTGATGGGAAGATGCCACAAATCATGCCCGGACCTCGTCGCTCACGGAAACCTCACCCAAGCGACCCACCCATCCGCCCTCACGCCAGGCCCCACTCGCTGGCCAGTGCGCTGCCCTCCCAGCCAAAGGGCGTCCACCAGACGGATCCGATGTTGATCGTCTCCAGGAACTGGGCGTAACCGTCGCCGATCGACTCGGTGAAGACACCGAGAAGATGCGGAGCCGGCTTGGCTTTGGCCAGGTAGAGGAAGTGCCGGTAGGTGAGTAGTTGACCGGTGGCCTCGCGAACGGCTTGCGTCGCGTTCCCCGAGTAAACCGTCTTTACCTCGACTAGCCACTCCGTGCTGTCTTTCCGCAAGGTGAGGTCTCGTGGGTGCACATTCGTGTTGGCGGTGAAGCCGCGCTCCTGTGCCGCGAGGCCGAACTCCTTGACCAGCGCCTCATGATCGCGGCGCTTGGTCAGGGTCTTCCCGGCGATGTGCGCCACGTAGTCACTGGCATCTTTGGGCTTGAACCGCTCGACGGGATCCCCTGCCTGCATGATGCGCTCAGCTGCAGCGAAGTCTCGCTCTTCGCTCTCCGACCGGGTTGCCCGCAGGTGTTTCGCTTGGTTGAGCGTGGAGAGATCCAGCAACTCGGTCATGTGCGAGAGATCCGATCGGAGTTCGGCCTCCGACGGCAGATCAGCAAGTACGTAGCGGCGCGTTGCTACGGCGCCAGCTTCGTACGCACGCTGGCGATACTCCGAACAGGCGAGATCCATCGGCTCCCGCCAACGCCCGTCCTGCAAGGGAGGAAGCTCACCAACGAGGCGCTCAACCTCCTTCTCCAGGGCCGTTCTCGCACCGGCTCGCCCCAATTGCTCCTGAAGCACCGTGACCCCTTGATTCAACGCCAAGGTCACCGTCTTCAAGTCCGCGGCGAAGAGGTAGACGATGTAGAGGCCCTTCTTCGCATCCAGGGTCGCGCGGGGCGAGAAAACGCCAACCCAGGGGGTGAGTCCGCCGCCTCCGTTCCCACCGTTGCCAGTGACCACCCAGCCCGCTGGAACATACGGTGCAAAATGGGTGGGTGCAGCACGTAGGAGATCCTGTGCGTGCACCCCTTTGCGGGTGCCCAAGGCGTGGTCGTAGGTGGCGCCAACATCAGCAAGGAAGTCCCGGATGTTCATGCGTCCACGATAGATACGACTCGCCGACCACGCCGGTCAATTTCGCTCCGGGCCAGCGCCCTCTTCCCGGACGGGCAGCACCGCCGAGGAGACGATCTCCGCAACCTGGCCGAGAAAACGGACCCGGACAGCGGTGGCAATTGCCTCCAACCGTCTCAGAACATGGCACACCGCATCCTCGGCGGCAACATCTGGGCCTGGTTGGATCTCCGTCCAGTCGGTGAGCACTGAGTGGACGTACACCTCGGGGCAGACCTCAACGGACACCAGAAGGACATCCCGTTCATCGTCCAAGACCTGGTAGATCGCAACATCGGACAGGACTCCATGCTCGTGCGCGGCGAGGAGAAGTGCCTCCAATCGGAACGAGTCGCACCATACGTCCCCCGAGCCCCCGAACTCATCGAGTATCTGCGGGAGTTGCTTCTCCAGGGCGGTCATAAGGGGCCCACCGTTGCGCCACAGGTCCGGTCGGCGGACACGTATGGGTACATCGGGCAACCCCTCTCACGGCCGGCGGCCGTCACATGGCGTATGCACACCGTGGCAGTCTGAGAATGATTATGCCACTGAGAAGTCTCACCATGAAACTTCTCATGGACTGGGGCTCGAAGGATCGCTGGAGCACCAAGTCCCCCACCACATAGCCTCGTCCTGGCTTTGAGCTCAGGAAGGAGCGCCGCCGCGTGAAGACCGGTCCCACCACTCGCCGTCGCCAACTGGGAGCGACCCTGCGCAAACTGCGGGAGCGCAAGGGCATGACGCTCGAAGAGGCAGGGAAGCTCGTCGGCGTCTCGAAGGCGACCATCAGTCGCTACGAGACAAAAGATGGCCCGGTCAGGTGGCCCGTCGTCGATGCACTGTGCCGTGAGTACGAGGCAACTGAGGCAGAGCGCGCAGCAGTTGTGAGCTGGGCGAAGGCGGCGAGGGAACAGGGCTGGTGGACTTCGTTCGGCGGGCCGCTTCCCGAGACGCTGAACTTCTTGCTCACCCTGGAAGACGAAGCCGCCCGCGAAGACCACTTCGCCACCATCTACGTTCCGGGGTTGCTGCAGACCCCTGGGTACATCAAAGCGGTTATTCAGGCCTCGGAGACGCGGTACTCAGCTGATGAGGTGGACCGCCAAGTCGCCATCCGCATGAAGCGGCAGGAAATCCTCCATCGCGCGCAGCCCCCGCACCTGTGGGCCGTTCTCGATGAGTCGGTCGTCCGGCGGGTTGTTGGCGGGCCCGACGTCATGCGCGCCCAACTCACCCACCTGGCAGATTGCACCGAGTCGCCGAACATCACCATCCAGATCTTCCCGTTCGCAACCGGCGCGCACGCCACAGCGATGGGTAGTTTCGTCATTCTCGGTGGGCCCGAAGCTTCCATGGACGTGGTCTACGTGGACTTCCACACAGGGGCTCTGTTCCTGGAGACAGAAGAGGAGCTCGCCACCTACCGGGGGGCCTTCGACTACCTGCGTGCCCGGGCGCTGAGTCCGGCTGAATCCCTGGCAGCCATCCATCGAGCGCGTAAGGAGATGCAGTGAGCGACCGACGCGAGTGGTTCAAGTCCTCTTACAGCGGTGGCGCCAACACCGAATGCGTCGAAACGGCACTCCGCGATCGTGGTGTGGACGTCCGCGACGCGAAGAACCCCGAAGGGCCCGTGCTGACCTTTTCGCGGGCGGGCTGGGCGGCATTCATCAGGGCCGTCCGGGCCGGAGAAGTGGGCTTCCGCGTCTCTGAGCCGCGCGCGCCGAAGTGAAGATGTCACGGCGGAAGGTGGCCGCCTTACCGCCAAGGGAACGTCACTGCTCACCACCGGCCGTTGACCTGCGGTGCCGCCAGCGCAACCCGCACGTCCGCAGCTTCCTGCCGGAACTGGAACGCGGCCTCGCCAAGCACCGCGCCCAGCCCGCAGCCACACGCTAGGGTCCGTCCTGTGGCCGAGGCAGAGCAGGTAAGCGTCATTGGGGCCGGCGTGTCCGGCCTGACCACTGCCGTCGTCCTCGCGGAGGCCGGGGTACGCGTCCACGTGATTGCTGCGGAGTGGCCTGGCCGGACCTCGCTGGCAGCCGGCGCCATGTGGGGGGCCCTACCTGGTCGAGCCCGAGGAGAAGGTCGACGAGTGGAGCCGGCAGTCCTTGGGGATCTTCCGCACGCTGGCTGACGATCCGAGCGCTGGGGTCCGTATCACCCCCGGCATCGAAGCCTCCCGGCACACTGGCACCCCGCCTGACTGGGCGACGACGCTGCCCGGCTTCCTGCCCTGCACCCCTGCCGCACTACCCCCGAGCTTCACGACTGGCTACCGGTTCGAGGTCCCCCTTGTCGACATGCCCGTCTACCTCGCTCACCTCCATACTCGCCTGATCGCCACCGGCGCCACGATCGCCAAGGGCAAGGTGACAGACCTGGACGATCCCAGGCTCGGCCCCGTCGTGGTCAACTGTGCCGGTCTCGGCTCACGCCAACTCGCGAACGACAGCACCCTCCGCCCCATTCGCGGCCAGCACGTCATCGTCACCAACCCCGGGATCACCGAGTTCTTCTCCGAGGACACCGGCACCTCCCCCGACCTGCTGTGCATCTACCCCCACGGCGACACCGTCGTCCTGGGCGGCACCGCCGTCGACGGCCGCGAAGACCTGAACCCCGACCCAGCAGCAGCCGACGCCATCCTGAGCCGATGCACGGCTGTCGAACCCCGCCTCGCCGGCGCCCGCGTACTTGCACACCGCGTCGGCGTCCGCCCGACTCGCGCAGTCGTCCGCGTCGAAGTCGAGGAGCGCCCCAGCGGCCGAACTGTCCTTCACAACTACGGCCACGGTGGCGCCGGCGTCACCCTCTCCTGGGGTTGTGCCCGCGACATTCAGCGCCTCCTGGGGCGCACGGGTCCGTGCTGACCTTTTCGCGGGCGGGCTGGGCGGCATTCATCAGGGCGGTCCGGGCCGGAGAAGTGGGCTTCCGCGTCTGACCTGCCGCGTCGGCGGCCCGGGGTCGGGGTTAGCCTCGGGGGATCTGGTGGTGAGGTGGGAGGAGGCAGGTCGGATGGCTGGGGTGTTGGGGAGTGCGGCGGCTGCGGGTGGGCTGATCGGTGGGTACGGGGTCGCGCGGTGGACGAAGCGGCGGGAGTTGGGGGGCGTGGCGCTGGCCGCGGCCGGCGCGGTGGCGGCGCGGGAGTGGAAGCGGCGGGCCGGGACGGGGGTCGCCGTGGGGATGACCGGCGCGTATCTGGCCGCGTTCGCCGGGGCCCATCCGCTGGCGAAGAAGGTCGGCGCGTGGCCGGCGGTGTTCGCCGTTGCGGGCGGGGTGGCGGTGGCGTCCTGGGCGCTGTCGGGGCGCGGCGAGTAGTCCTCCTGGTCGCTTACGGGGAGGGCCGTAACCCTGCCCGCGCCGCGTATGACGGTCCCGTAGCGTCGGCCCCGGAACCGTACGCAGGGCAAGCCGCGACGGCCCCTACCCCGTACGCGGGCTCGTGACGCCGGGCCCCGGCCTCATTCCGTACTGCCCCCGGGCCGTAAGCAGACCGGCGGCCCTGGCTGGGGGGGAGTAGCCAGGGCCGCCGGGGTTCAGGGGGCAGGGCGGGGGTCAGACGTGTACGTCGTGGGCGGTGAGCCACGGCAGGGGGTCCACCGCGTCCGCGCCGCCCGGGCGGACTTCGAGGTGGAGGTGCGGCGCCGGGACGTTGCCGGTCGCGCCGACCCGGCCGATCGTGTCGCCGGTCGTGACCCGCCCCGAGGTGACGACCATCGTCGAGAGGTGGCAGTACCAGAGCTCGGTGCCGTCGTCGAGCGTGACCACGACCCGGTAGCCGGACGCCCCCGCCCAGCCGGCCGAGGTGACCGTACCGCCGTGCACGGCATGCACCGGCGTGCCGGTGGGTGCGTCGAAGTCCTGGCCCGCGTGGATGTTGCCCCACAGGTCGGCCTCGCCGAAGCCCGCGGTGAGGGTGTAGCAGGAGACGGGCTTGATGTACGAGGCCGCGAGGCGGGCGAGGCGTTCGGCCTCGGCTTTCGCGGCGGCTTCCGTCTCGGCCTTCTCCTTCGCCTCGGCGGCGGCCTTCGCGGCGGCGGCCTGCTCCCGTACCTTCTGCGCGGCCGCGGCCCGGGCCGCCTGGTCGGCGGCGGCCTTCGCGGCGGCTTCGCGCTCGGCGCGGGCGACGGCCTCGCGGGCCTCGGTGGCGTGCGTGACGATGCGGGTGAGGAGCGCCTCGCCCGGGTCCGCGAGCGGTGTGCGGGCGGCTTCCGGCGGCAGGGGGACCGCACCGGACGGCGCCGGCAGCGCGACGGACGCCTCGGGCAGCGCGACAGGCACGGCGGGCGCGACAGACACGGCCGGCGCCGCGGGCACGGCGGCGGCGCCGGGGACCTCAGCCGCGCCGGGTACGTCAGGTACGTCGGGCGCATCCGGTACGGAGACGGGCACCGGTGCCGGAGCCGTTGCGGTGCCGGCCGCGGTGGCCACCCCGCTCGCCCCGACCGCCGCCATCGCCGCTATGCCGAGGACCGCCGAGCCGCGCGCCAGGGTCCGCTGGCGCGGAAGCGGCACCGGGGCAGAATCCGGGAGCGGCTCCCGGACCGGCTCCCGGACCGGCTCTGAGGCGGGGAGCGGTGCGGGAAGCTGCGCCGGCATCGAGGCGGATATCTCAGCGGGGAGTGAGCCTCGCCCGGTCGCGTCGTCAGTGCCGGAACCGGTGCCGGAACCGGTGCCGTAACCGGTCCCGGAACCGGCGCCGAAGTAAGTGCCCGGCTCGGTTCCGAAGTCGGTGCCCCGTTCGGTACGGACGCCGGCGGTGCCGGAACCGGTGCCCGAACCGGCGCCGAAGTCGCCACGGAAGTCGGTACGGAACTCGTCCCGCTCCCCGGCCGCCTCGTTCTCGGGCCGGGCAGGTGCGTAGGCAGGCTGGTTCGACGCCACCGCGGGCGCACTCCTTTCCTTCCCTCTCGCCTACCGGGTTAGCTGACGGGTTCGGAGCAGGAAGGTCTCCTACGGGCCTGGTCGCTGCCCGATTCACCCCAGATGTTGGGTCCCCGGTTCCCGCGGACGGGATTCGGCAAGCGCACGGTGCCGCCTCTTACGACGGTGTTGACGACCGCGCTGCGTTATCGAACGTTAATAGAGCCGGAGACGTTTTCCAAGCCGAATCGGAGAGTTGGGGGTGGTCAGCAAGAGGACATGCGCAGGTCCATCCGGGCAAAACAGGCACCTGGCGTGGCCGGGTGGTGATGTGAGCGTGTGTCAGTCGTTATCCGGAGCGGTCGGACTGGCTACCGTCGGTGATCAATCGTGAACGAAACGAGACGACGGAGGTCCCCACGACGGACGAGTGCCAGTGGTCTGGTCCTGTGCCAAGGGGCGAATCGCTTGTGAGGCCGGACGCAAGGGCCGCACGATGGTCTCGCTGTTGTCATGGACCCGCTCAATTCAGCCCTGCGACCGCACACCCCAGGGAGCCCGCCATGGTACGACCCAGCCGCCCCCAACTCCCTTACGCCTCCAGCCGGTCCGCCCCACCGGACACCCCCACCCGCCGCTCGCTGCTGCGCGGCGGCCTCGCCCTGGGCGCGGCGGCCGGCGCGGTCGCCGCCGGCCAGCTCTGGGGCGGCGCGGGCGGTGCGCACGCGGCCGGCGTCGACTACCCCGGCGCCACCTGGGCGCCGGCCAGCCCCGCCAACTACACGGCCTCGGACCGCCCTTCGACGTACCCGATCGACCTCGTGGTGATCCACGTGACCCAGGAGACGTTCGCCGACACCATCTCCCTCTTCCAGGACCCCGCCCACGCCGCCACGGCCCACTACGTCGTCCGCTCCGCCGACGGCGCCGTCGACCAGTGCGTCCGCGAACACGACGTCGCCTGGCACGCCGGCAACTGGGACTACAACACCCGCAGCATCGGCATCGAACACGAGGGCTGGGTCGACGACCCCTCCTACTTCACCGACGCGATGTACCACGCCTCGGCCCTCCTGACCGGCGCCATCTGCGACACGTACGGCATCCCCAAGGACCGCGAGCACATCATCGGCCACGTCGAGGTCCCCGGCACCGACCACACCGACCCCGGCCCCAACTGGGACTGGCCCCGCTACCTCCGCCTGCTCAACGGGGGCTGAGCCGGTCAGGGGAGGGGGAACATCGCGGTCAGGCGGGGGAGGCGGCGGGTGGATTCGGGCTCGTCGAGGACGGACCAGCGGGTGCCGGAGGGGGTGAGGCCGGGCGGGGTGCGGGTGGTGGAGTCGGCGGCGAGGAGGGTGCGGGCGGCGGCGTGGAAGGCGTCCCCGCAGTCGTCGAAGGTGCCGGTGAGCTGTTCGTAGGCCGCGGGGGCGAGGTGGGAGAGCGTTTCCCACTGGGGCCAGGCGTCGGCGGGCCAGGCAGCGCGCGGCAGGCTGGACAGGCGCAGGACCTCCGGGGCGTAGGCGAGGACGTCGGCGTCGGTGAGGGCCGCCTCGAAGACCGGGCGGCCGAGGCTGACCATCCACTGCTGGAAGGAGCAGAACGCGTCGTCGGAGCACCAGCCGCCGAGGATGCGGTCGGCGGCGGCCCACAGGTTCCAGGTGAAGGCCTCGCCGGTGACGCTGTCGAGACACGCCTGGAAGGCGATGACGTCCGGTGGGGGGAGAAGGAGGAGCGCGTCGCGGAGCCATGCGTCCCGCTTGTCGCCGCTGAGCCCCTGGCGTCTGCAGTCCGCGATGAGAGTCCAGAATTGGTCCGTCTCCATACCAGCGACTATGCCAGGGGCCTGCGACAAAGTACCCCCAATTCCAGCTGATGGACGCGGAGTTGGCGGTCAGCGGGGCGGCGTGTCCGGTACCTGGCGGGGGCGGCACCACGGAAGCGGGAGAGGCGGGACAGGACCCGAGGGGAAGCCGGAAAGGCGGGGAGGGCCCATGCCGGAAACCCGCGAGGGACCCCGCCACCGGCCGAGTACGGCCGCCCCTCCCGGTCCCGTGCGGGAGAGGCGGCCGTACGTCCCGGTCCGTGACAACGACGGACGGCGACGGACGGCGACGGACGCCGGCCATGACGCCGGCCACGACGCCGGCCACGCCGATTACGGCGCCGGCACCGCCTGCGTCTTCACCACCATCCAGTCGAGCACCGGCGTGCTCTGCAGATAGACGAGCACGCACATGAACGCCAGGAACACCACGCTCCACAGGATGACCCGCCGGAAGAGGATGCCCTCGCGTCCCTCGAAGCCGACCGCCGCCGCGGCGATCGCCAGGTTCTGCGGGGAGACCATCTTGCCGAGCACACCGCCGGAGGAGTTCGCCGCGGCCATGAGTGTCGGTGACAGTCCGGCCTGGTGGGCCGCGGTGATCTGGAGCGCGCCGAAGAGCGAGTTGGAGGAGGTGTCGGAGCCGGTGACGGCGACGCCGAGCCAGCCGAGTATCGGGGAGAGGAAGGCGAAGGCGGCGCCCGCGCCGGCCACCCACAGGCCCAGCGTGGTGGTCTGGCCGGACTCGTTCATGATGTAGCCGAGCCCGAGCACCAGCATCACGGTGAGGATCGCGAACTTCAGCTGGTCCAGGGTGCGTCCGTACGCGACCAGGCCGCGGCGCAGGCCCACGCCGAGCAGCGCCATGCTGATGACCCCGGAGATGAGCAGCAGACTGCCCGCCGCGGAGAGGTAGTTGAGCTTGAAGGTGGTGGCGACCGGGTTGCCGGCCGCGTTGATGATGTGCAGTCCGGGCCAGTTGACGATGTGGGTGACCGACTCGATGCCGGTGCCGGTCTGGCCGGCCTTGGCCGGTGGCTTCCCGGTGATCGCCGGGACGCGGGTGGCCAGTACGAACACCACGATGATCGCCAGGTAGGGCGCGTACGCCTTGAAGACGTCCAGCGGGGTGTCGCGCGGGGCCGGTTCGGCCTCGGAGTCGACCCGGGTCAGGACGAGGGAGTCGGTGTGCCCGGCGGGGGCACCGTCGCCGCCGCCGGCCGGTGCGAGCGGCCGTCCGGTGCCGCCGCCGGCGCCGCCGGTCTCGAAGCCGTCGTCCTCCTCGGTCTCGGTGTACGGCTCGGCCGCCTGCCACACCCGGGTGAAAGCGAGCAGCGCGAGAGCCGAGACGAGAGCGGCGACGATGTCGGCGAGCTGTACGGACCAGAAGTTCGACGCGAGGTACTGGAAGACCGCGAAGACCACACCGCACAGCACAGCCGGCTGCCAGGTCTGCCGCAGGCCGCGCTTGCCGTCCACGATGAACACCAGGGCCAGCGGCACGAAGAGCGCCAGGACCGGGGTCTGCCGGCCGACCATCGCGCCGAGGTCGTCCACCGGCAGGCTGGTGACGCCGGCCAGGGTGGTGATGGGTGCCGCGATGGCGCCGAAGGCGACCGGCGCGGTGTTGGCGACCAGGGCCACGATCGCCGCCTTCAACGGCCGGAATCCCAGGGCGATCAGCATCACCGAGGTCATCGCGACGGGGGTGCCGAAGCCGGCCAGGGCCTCCATCAGCGCGCCGAAACAGAACGCGATGATGATGGCCTGCACCCGCCGGTCGTCGCTGATGGACGCGAACGACCTGCGCAGGACGTCGAAGTGGCCGGTCTCGACGGTGAGGTTGTAGACCCAGATCGCGTTGATGACGATCCACATGATCGGGAAGAAGCCGAACGCCGCTCCCAGCGCACCGCTGTTGAGGGCGTCGGCGAACGGCATCGAGTACCCGGCGCAGGCGATCAGTACGGCGACCGCGAGCGCGATCAGCGAGGCGAGCCACGCTCTCATCCGCAGCACGCCGAGCAGGACGAAGAGCACGAGCAGCGGGAGGATCGCGACCAGGGACGACAGCCCGAGGGAGCTGCCGATCGGGCTGTAGTCCTGTTGATAGCTGGCGAGTTGGTGACCGACGGTGTGTGTCATCTTGACCCCTTTGTCTGTACGGCTCTCCGGTCGGCGGGGGAGGTGGTGAGGGCGGTGCCGGGGCCGTCGAGGGCCTGCGCGAGCAGCCGTTCGACGGGGACGCCCCGGATGGCGGCGTCGAGCACCTGGACGGTGTGCGCGACGGGCATCCGTTCGCCCATCCGGGCGAGGGTGGTGGCGACCTGCATCCAGCAGCCAGGGTTGGCGGTGACCATGAGCCCGGCGCCGGTGCCCAGGACCGCTTTCGCCTTGCGTTCGCCGAGTTCCGCGGCGGGTTCCGGGTGCAGCAGGTTGTACGTGCCGGCACTGCCGCAGCAGATCTCGGCCTCGGGCAGTTCGCGCAGGGTCACCCCGGGGATGCCGCGCAGCAGCCGGCGGGGCTGGTCGCGGACGGCCTGGGCGTGGGCGAGGTGGCAGGCGTCCTGGTAGGCGATGCTCACTGGAAGGGGGTGGCGGGGCGCCACCGGGCCCATCTCGTCGAGGAGTTCGGTGATGTCGCGCACCTTGGCGGCCAACTGCTCGGCTCTGCGGGCCCAGTCGCCGGGTTCGTCGCGCAACTGGTGGCCGTACTCCTTGAGGTTGGAGCCGCAGCCGGCCGCGTTCACCACGATCGTGTCGACCCCGGACCGTTCGAAGGTCTCGATGACGTGCCGGGCGAAGCCGATGGCCTCCGGGGCCCGGCCGGCGTGCGCGGACAGCGCCCCGCAGCAGCCCTGGCGGCGCGGTACGACCACGTCGCAGCCTTCGGCGGCCAGCACGCGTACGGTCGCGGCGTTCACATCGGGGAAGAAGGTGCCCTGTACGCAGCCGGTGAGCAGGCCGACGGTACGGCGCCTGGTGCCCCGGGCCGGGGTCCGCTCGGGAAGTGCGGGCGCCGGGCCGAGCTTCGGTGCGAGCGCCTCCATGGCCTGGAGCGTCGCGGGCAGCCGGCGCAGCAGGCCGCTGCGGGCGATCGGCCGGCCGAGGCCGGACGCCTGGTAGAGGCGCAGCGGACCGCGCAGGAGGCGCAGGCGGCGGGGGTAGGGGAAGAGGCCGTAGACCAGGGCGCGCAGCAGGCGTTCGGCGCGCGGGCGGGCGGTGCGGCGTTCCAGCTGGGCGCGGGTGCTCTCGATCAGCTTGTCGTACTGCACCCCGGACGGGCAGGCCGTGACGCAGGCCATGCAGCCCAGGCACTGGTCGAGGTGGCGCACGCTCGACGCGTCGAAGGCGTCGCCTTCGAGCCCCGCCTTGATGATGTCGATCCGGCCGCGGGGGCTGTCCATCTCCTCGCCCCACAGGACGTAGGTGGGGCAGGTCGGCAGGCAGAATCCGCAGTGCACGCAGTCGCCCACCAGGGCGGCGTCGGGGGGCTGGTGGGCGTCGAAGGCGCTGCCCGGCGGGGGCGGGCCGTAGGCGGGCATGCCGAGTCCGACGGTGGCGCCGGCCGCGCTGGGGGCGACGGGTGTGCCCAGGGGCGCGGGGCGGCGCGGGACGGGCGCGGGGGCGGCCCATCCGGCCGGGTCGGCGGGGAGCGGGGTGGTCGCACCGGGGTTCGTGGCCGCCGGATTCGCGGCCGCCGGATTCGCGGGGGTGGGTTCTGGCATCAGAGTCCTCCGAGCAGTCGGCCGGGGGAGAGCCGGCGCGTCGGGTCGAAGCGGTCCTTGACGCGGGTCATCAGGGCGAAGGAGTCGCCCGGTGGGCCCCAGTGGTCGAGGTCCGCTCCGTCGGGGGCGGCGAGGACGACGGCCGAGCCGTCGTAGGGCGCGATGGCGGTCCGCAGCGCGGCGAGGTCGGTGCCGGCCGGTACGGTCGCGTAGGCGACACCGGTGCAGGCCGAGGCGGTGCCGGCCGCGCCGGCCGGGAGGGCGTCCAGCACGTGCGGCAGCGCGAAGGGCTCGTACGCGAGCCGCAGCACGAGCGGTCCGGCGGGACGGGCGCCGAACCAGGCGGGCGGAGCGTCGGTCACCGTCCCGCCGCCCAGCAGGCCCACTGCCGCCTCGGTCTGGTGCCCGACCGACGCGGGGATGCTCTCGAAGAGCGCGACGAGCTCCGGCTTCCCCGGCCCGAAGCGGAGTTCGACCGCGGTCGGGGTCAGGGTGGAGCGGGCCAGCAGTGCCGCGTACCGCCCGGCGGTCGCGTGGTCGGGTACGGGGACGGTGACCGCGCCCGCCGCTGGGGGCAGCGGGTGCAGCCGCCAGGTGGTGGAGGTGACGACGCCGAGTCCGCCGTGCGCGCCGGTGTAGAGCTTGCCGAGGTCGTAACCGGCGACGTTCTTCACCACTTTGCCGCCCGCGCGGGCCACCGTGCCGTCGGCGAGCACCACGGTGACGCCGATGAGCAGGTCGCGGACGGTGCCGTAGCGCAGCCGCCGGGGGCCGGAGGCGTTGGCACCGACGATGCCGCCGAGGGTGGCGCCGGGCTCGGGCGGGTCGAGGGCGAGCATCTGGCCGTGGCCGGCCAGTTCCCGCTGGAGCGCCGCCAGGGGCACACCGGCTTCGGCGACCACCACGAGGTCGCCGGGGGCGTACTCGGTGATCCGGTCGAGGCCGGTGGTCCGCAGCAGCAGGTCGCAGGAGGTGGGCGGGGCCGCCCAGCCGGTCTTGGTGCCGGCGCCGGCCGGGACGACGGTGCTGCGGGGGTCGGTGGACCTGAGCAGGTCGGCGACTTCCTTGTGGGTGGCGGGTGTCGCGGTCTGCGCCGCGGTGATGCCGGGCATCTCAGAACACCTCGCCCAGTGCCGGGTCGTGCGTGTCCGCCGCGGTCCGTACGCCGGGCCGCTCCCCGCACAGCCGCGGGGTGGGGAACTGCTTGCCGGGGTTGGCGATGCCGGCCGGGTCGAAGGAGCAGCGCAGCCGGTGCATGGTGTCGAGGTCGTCGTCGGTGAACTGGCGGGCCATCCTGGACTTCTTCTCGATGCCCACGCCGTGCTCCCCGGTGATCGAGCCGCCGGAGTCGACGCACAGGTCGAGGATCCGGAAGCCGAGTTCCTCGGCGGCGTGCGCGGCGCCCTCGACGGTGTCGTCGAAGAGGATCAGCGGGTGCAGATTGCCGTCGCCTGCGTGGAAGACATTGGCCACCCGGATGCCGGCGTCGTCTGCCAACCGCCCTATCTCGGTGAGGATTTCGGGGAGTTTGGTGCGCGGGATGACGCCGTCCTGCACGTAGTAGGCGGGGCTGATCCGGCCGACCGCGGCGAAGGCCGACTTGCGGCCCTTCCACATCAGGGCCCGTTCGGCGTCGTCGGCGGCGATCCGGGTCTCGAAGGCGTGCCGGGCCAGGGCGAGTTCTTCGACCTGCCGGAACTGCTCGGCCACCTCCACTCCGGGGCCGTCGAGTTCGATGACCAGGACCGCCACCGCGCCTTCGGGGTAACCGCAGTTGACCGCGGCTTCGGCCGCTTCGATGGCGAGGGCGTCCATCATCTCGATGGCCGCGGGCAGGATGCCGCCGGCGATGATGTCGCTGACGGTGCCGGCCGCGTCGGCGACGCTGTGGAAGCCGACCAGCATGGTCCGGACGGACTCGGGCGCCTGGATGGTGCGCACGGTGATGCTGGTGGCGACGCCGAGGGTGCCTTCGCTGCCGACGAAGGCGCCGAGCAGGTCGAAGCCGGGGTGTTCGGGCGCGCTGCCGCCGAGGTGCACCAACTCGCCGTCGGGCAGCACCACTTCGGCGCCCATGACGTGGTTGACGGTGAAGCCGTACTTCAGGCAGTGCGCGCCGCCGGCGTTCTCCGCGACGTTGCCGCCGATGGAGCAGACCTGCTGGGAGGACGGGTCCGGCGCGTATGCCTGGCCGAACGGCGCCGCCTCGCGTGTCACTGACAGATTGATGACGCCGGGTTCGACCACCACCCGGGCGTTGTCGGGGTCGACCGAGACGATGGCGCGCAGCCGGGAGAGCACGATCAGCACCCCCTCGGCGACCGGCACGGCGCCGCCGGACAGGCCGGTGCCGGAGCCGCGGGCGACGAAGGGGACGCCGGCCGCGGCGCAGAGCCGTACCGTCCGCACCACGTCGTCGCGGTCGGCGGCGAGGACCACCACGGCGGGCCGTACGCGGTAGTTGGTGAGCCCGTCGCACTCGTAGGTGCGCAACTGGGCGGGGTCGGTGAGGATCTTCTCGGCGCCGATACGGGCACGGAGCTGGTCGGCGAGCGCGCTGACTCGCGCGTCACTCATGGTGTCTCCTCGTACGGGACGGGTATGAGAGGAGAAATCCGGGCGGCGGCCATCCGCCGGCCGCCGCCCGGGATTCTGCGGTGGGGCCGTGTTACGGGCGGGTCACTGGCCCGCTGCCTGCTTCTCCAGGCCGAGTTCCGCGGCCTTGGCGCAGTCGACGACGACGTTGAAGTAGTCGTTGACCGAGGTGGCGCCGTTCACGAAGGGGTTCGGCCCGAAGCCGCGGCTGGGCAGTTCCCGGGTCTTGGTGACCGCGTTGTCGAACTCCGAGTGGTTGGAGATCAGTACGGTCGCGCCCGCCTTGACCGCTGCTTTCTGCATGGTCTTGGCGGAGTTGATGTAGGTCTCGTAGTTGGTCAGACCGGGGTTGGGCTTGTCGTTCTGGAAGCCGAAGGCGGTGCCGCCGGAGTAGGCGACCTCCTGCGGTGTCCCGTGGTCGTAGGCCGTGAAGAGGAACGACAGCGTGCCGGGGGTGTGGCCGGGGGTCGGGATGATCTGGAGCGTGGTGTCGCCGAGCTTCAGATTGGTCTTCTTGCTCACCCGGATGCCGGTCGTGAAGTCCGGTGTCTGGCCCTTGAAGGTCTTCGGGTGGGAGGCGATGGCGTCCCAGTCCGCCGAACCCATCACCACCCGCGCGCCCGCGGTGGCCTCCTGGACCACCTGGACGCCGCCGACATGGTCGGCGTGTGCGTGCGAGATGACGATGTACTTGATGTCCTTCGGGTCGAACCCGAAGCGCTTCATCCCGTCGAGGATCAGCGTCTTGGCGCTGTACTGGTAGCCCGAGTCGATGAGGATCAGACCCTTGCTGGTCTTGAGGATCCAGGCGCTGTGGACCGAGCCGCCGACGAAGTACAGGTTGTCGAAGACCTGGGCGGAGTCCGCGTACCAGGTGGACTTGGCGGGGGCCTTCGACGGGTCGTCGATGTAGGCGGGGGTGGTGTCGGCGGTGCTGGGGGCGCCGTTGACCGGCGGCAGGAAGCACAACCGGTTGAGTGTGCCGAGGTGTTCGAGCCCGGCGGCCGTCTTGGCGCCCTGCTGGGCAGCCAGGATCTTGGCGTCGTAGTCGGTCTTGGCGGCCTTCGAACTGCTCCCGGCCTGCGCGAAGACCGGGGTCGCGGCCACGCTGGCGCCCACCAGGGCGAGGGAGGTGGCGACCAGGGCGATACGGGTTCTGGTGCGGTGTCTCATGGGGGTGCTCTCCAAGGCGTTGACGACAAGGATTCCACCACTCGATAGGCGCCTACCGAATGGTGGAAGAATGCGCCCGTGGCGTGGGCGTGTCAAGGCTCCGGGGTGAGGTGGGTCACATCCGATTTCAGGCGCCGCCGTCAGGGCCCGCGGCGGCCGGGGGCTGATCGGGGCGGACGCCCCGGACGTGCGCGGCGACCGCCGGCCGGCCCCGCGGATGCCCCTGCAACGGAGCGACTGCCGGGTCAGTCCTCCGGCGTGATCAGCGGTGCGTCACCGTGCAGATCCGCGCACAAACCGGCTGCCGCGGCGCGGAGTCGGGGGACGATCTCCGGGATACGGGTGGTGGTGACGCGGCCCGAGGGCCCGGAGACCGAGACGGCCGCGAGCATCGGGGCGCCGGGGACCGGCACCGCGAGGCAGCACACCCCGTTCTCCTGCTCGGCGTTGTCGATCGCCCATCCCTGGGCCCGGACCTCGGCGAGTTCGGCGAGCAGCGCGGCCGGATGGGTGCGGGTCCGCGGTGTCCTGGCCGGCATGCCGGTACGGCGCAGCAGCGCCAGCACGCGCTCGTCCGGGAGTTGGGAGAGCAGCGCCTTGCCGACGCCGGTGCTGTGCGCGTACACCCGCCGGCCCACCTCGGTGAACATCCGCATCGCGTGTGCGGACGGCACCTGGGCGACGTAGACCACCGCGTCGCCCTCCAGCACGGCCATGTTGGCGGTCTCCCCGACCCGGGCGGCGAGTTCGGCCAGGTGCCGGCGTCCCGCCTCCGAGCCGAGCGAGCGGCCGGCCGACTCACCGAGCCGGATCAGCCGGGCGCCGAGCGCGTACCGCCGGGAGGGGTCCTGGCGTACGTAGCCGTTGTCGACCAGCGCCCGCACCAGCCGGTGCACGGTCGGCAGCGGCAGCCCGCTGGCCGCCTCCAGCTCGGCCAGCCGCAGCGCGCCCGGCGCCTCGGCCAGCAGTTCCAGCAGTTGGAGGGCCCGGTCGAGGGACTGCACGCCGCTCGGCTTCCGCTCCACCGGCCACCCCCGATCGCCCCGCGCCCCGGGGGTTGGTGAGACCACTGGATTACCCGCGCCGCCCTGCCCGTAACCGTAACTCCGGCCCGCCGGGAAAGCCCTGACCAGCCGGCGCCCCGCGGTGCGCTCCGCGGTGCCCGGCCGCTCCCCTGCCCCCCGCGCCCTGTTACGGGTGTCTGTTTCTGTGCACTGTGCCGCCGGGTGGCGGCCCGTCATCCAGCGGCCCGGGCCGGCGTCCGGGATCGGACAGGCGCGGCTGACCGCCGGTCAGCGCGGTGCGAAACCTGCAACGCGACCCTTGACCCCCGGCAGTACGGCACTGCAAGAATCCGTGTGCGATTGGTTGATTCTGTTCAATGCTGGTCAGTTATGGCGCCCTTCGCCCAGGGGCGCCGCCATGCGCATGCCTCAATGAGGAGGATCCCGCCATGCCGGTCAACCGCAGGTCGTTCCTGATCGCAGGAGCGGCCGGAGCCGCAGTTCCCGCCCTCCCCGGCCTCACCGGGACGGCGAGCGCCCACTCGGGCCCGGGCCGCACGGACCCCGCGAGAACCGCCGTCCCCAGAACCGTGGACCTCGCCGACGGGTGGCGCTTCGCACTCGTCAACCCGGCCGACATCACCGACCCGACCGGCGCCTACGCCGACGCCGCCGCCCCGGACTTCGACGACTCGCGCTGGCGGGCCGTCCACATCCCGCACGACTGGAGCATCGAGCAGACACCCAGCACCGCGGGCGGCACTTCCGGCGGCACCGGTTACCTGCCCGGCGGACTCGGCTGGTACCGCAGGTCGTTCACCCTGCCGGCCACCGTCAAGGGCCGCCGCGTCTCGGTCGAGTTCGACGGCGTCTACATGGACTCCTACGTCTACTGCAACGGCACGCTCGTCGGCAACCACCCCTACGGCTACACCGGATTCGCCTTCGACCTCACCGATCTGCTGCACACCGACGGCCGCACCGCCAATGTGATCGCGGTCGAGGTGCGCAACAAGCTCCCCAGCAGCCGCTGGTACTCCGGCAGCGGCATCTACCGCAACGCCCGCCTCGTCATCACCGACCCGGTGCACGTCGCCCGCCACGGCACCTACGTCACCACGCCCGGCCTCGCCGACACCGTCAACCCGGCGCACGGACACGGCTACGCCACCGTCCGCGCCCAGATCGGCGTCGTCAACGCATCGGCCGCCGCCGTCTCCGCCACCGTGGTCAACACCGTCCGGGACCGCGACAACCACCAAGTGGCGCGGGCGACTTCACCGCTCCGGCTGCCGGTCGCCACCGGCGCCCAGGACATCACCGTCGAACTGCGGGTCGACCGGCCCGAGCTGTGGTCGCACGCCACCCCCCAGAACCGCTACACCCTGGAGACCGAAGTCCAGGTCCACGGCAGGACGGTGGACACGTACACCACCCCCTTCGGCCTGCGGTACCTCACCCTCGACCCGGACCACGGGCTGTTCGTCAACGGCGAGCACACCAAGATCCAGGGCGTCGACCTCCACCACGACCAGGGCGCGCTCGGCTCCGCGATCAACTACGACGCGGTGCTGCGCCAGATGACCATCATGAAGTCCATGGGCGTCAACGCCTTCCGGACCTCCCACAACCCGCCCTCGCCGGAGATGATCCAGGTCTGCGAGGAGCTCGGCATCGTGATGATGGTCGAGGCCTTCGACTGCTGGCACAACGGCAAGAACACGTACGACTACGGCCGCTTCTTCGACGCCAACAGCGCCTCCGACATCGCGGAGATGGTGAACGCGGCCCGCAACTCGCCCGCGGTGATGATGTGGTCGATCGGCAACGAGATCCCCGACTCCACCAGCACCGCGGGACTCGCCATGGCGGACGGGCTGATCAGCGCGATCCGCGCGCTCGACACCAGCCGCCCGATCGTCATCGGCTCCGACAAGTACCGCGGGCTGCCCGCGGTCGGCTCGGCCGCCGACCTGATGCTCGCCAAGCTCGACGGCCTCGGCCTCAACTACAACACCGCCGCCTCGGTGGACGCGCTGCACGCCCGCTACCCGCACCTGTTCCTCTTCGAGTCCGAGTCGTCCTCGGAGACCTCGACCCGCGGCACCTACCAGGAGCCGCAGCACCTCAACACCGGGGAGAACTACACCCCGGGCAAGCGGGCCACCTCGTCCTACGACAACAACCTCGCGTCCTGGACGATGAGCGGCGAGTACGGCCTGAAGAAGGACCGCGACCGGGAGTTCTTCGCCGGCGAGTTCCTCTGGTCCGGCACCGACTACATCGGCGAGCCGACCCCGTACGGCGTCTTCCCGGTGAAGGCGTCCTTCTTCGGCGCGGTCGACACGGCCGGCTTCCCGAAGGACATGTACTACCTCTTCCAGAGCCAGTGGACCTCGGACCCGATGGTCCACCTGCTGCCGATGGACTGGACCGGCCACAAGCCGGGCGAGACCGTCGAGGTGTGGGCGTACTCCAACGTCGACACCGTCGAGCTCTACCTCAACGGCCGCTCGCTGGGCGTGCGCCGCTTCGACACCAAGAAGACCCTCGACGGGCGGACCTACCTGGAGACCACCGAGGCGACCGGCGACGACAAGACGGTCACCACCGGCCCCTACCCGGGCAGTTACACCAGCCCGAACGGCAGCGCGGGCAAGCTCCACCTCACCTGGCAGGTGCCCTTCGCGGCCGGCGAGCTCAAAGCCGTCGCCCGCAGGCACGGGCGGACGGTGGCCACCGACATCCTGCGCACCGCCGGCGACCCGCACGCCATCCGGCTCACCCCGGACCGCGACTCCGCCGTCGCGGACGGGAAATCGCTGGTCTACGTCACCGCCGAGGTGATCGACTCCCGCGGTGTCGTGGTGCCCGGCGCCGGCCACCTGATCACCTTCAAGGTGACCGGCGGCTCGCTGGCCGGCCTCGACAACGGCCGGCAGGAGAGCGCCGAGCGCTACCAGGCCACCACCCGCACCGCCTTCCACGGGAAGGCCCTCGCCATCGTCCGGTCGGGCACCGGCGCGGGACACCTCACGGTGACCGCGAGCGCGCCCGGCCTGCACAGCGCCACCGCCTCGGTCCGTACCACCCGTGCGAACGGCGCGGTGGTCACCACTCCCCCGGCCCGGTTCGCCCCGGACCCCGGCCCCGCCGCACCCGTCTACCCGCTGGCCGACGCCAGTTACTCGGGCGCCACCTCCTCGCTGCCGGCGGCGATGCTCGACGGCAACCCCGCCACCGGCTGGTCCAACGCCTTCAAGAAGAGCGCCACCGCGCTGCTGCCCGCCTTCAGCGGCGCGCGCCCCGAGGACTGGGTCTCGGTCACCTGGGACACCGCCCGGAACATCGGCGCCGTCTCGGTCAACTTCACCGTGGACGCCACCCATTCGCTCCCCGCCACGGTCACGGTCTCCTTCTGGGACCGCGACCGCTGGGTCCCGGTGAAGCACCCCGCCATCACCTGGGCGACCGCCACCGACGCCCCGACCGTCATCACCTTCTCCCCCGTCCACACCGCGAGCCTGCGGCTGGACCTGACCAGTGCCGCCCCCGACACCGCGGCGGGCGCTCAGCGCATCAGCGAACTCACCGCCAGCGCCGGCTGACCCGCGCGGTGCGCCCCGGCCGGTACGCCGTACCGGCCGGGGCGCATCCCTGTCCGGACTCCGTCAACTCCGCGCGGCCTACGATCCTTTCGCCGGGGCAGTCTGCTTGACGACGGGCGGCCAATGACGTATCCGCGAGCCGCACCGAACCGGGAGAAACGGACGCGCATGAAGATCTTCGGCAGGGAACCCGCACTCTGGCTGGCGCTTGTCGCCGTCGCCGTCAAGCTCGCGACGGCCTTCGGGCTCGACCTCACCAACGACCAGCAGGCCGTGATCAACGCGGTGGCCGCGGCGGTGGTCGGTGTGCTCGTCGCGTTCAGCGTCCACGACGGCATCAACGCCGCGATCCTCGGCCTGGTCCAGGCAGGACTGGCGCTCGCGGCCGGCTTCGGCCTGCACTGGACCCCCGAGCAGCAGTCCACCGTCCTCAGCCTGACGGCAGCGGTCGTGGCCATGTGGACCCGCACCCAGGTGACCGCGAAGGTCCCCGCCGCGGCCGTCACCACTGCCCGCCCGGCGACAGCCGCCAAGGCCGCGTGAGGACGGCCTGAAGCAACTGCGTGAAGCAGTTGCCTGAACCAGCCGCCTGAACCAGCTGCGTGAACCGGCCGCTTGAAACAGCTCGCTGAACCACCTTCCTGAACCAGCCCCGCACGGCGTCCCCTTCCCCGCCGTCCCGTGCCCGCCTTCCGGCCGGGACGGCCGGAAGGACCGCTCCCCCGCGCCGGCCTCCGCCCCCGTCACCGGGGGCGGTGACGACCACCGATGCGGCAACCGGCAGGCTGTGCCTCGACGTTGTCGGCGACCGCCCGCAACCACGGCTTTTGGGGCCCGAGTTGCGCACGGGGGACTCCGGCCGGTATCCACAGCGGTAGAGCTGCAGGAAGGTGACGCCATGGCCAGTCTCACCGGCGCCTGGAACCGGTCCGCACCCGGAAGGTTGTGGAAGCAGGCCGCCCACATCGAGTTGATGCACCGCTCGATGGGATTCGCCGCGCTCGGCTTCGTCACCTTGATGCCGCTGCTGGTGGTGGTCGCCGCCGCGACCCCGTGGGAGAACCGCCCGGGCTTCGCGCAGTGGGTGGTCGACGGCATGGGCCTGGACTCCGACGGGACGCACAGCGTACGGAGCATGTTCGCGGCGCCCGGCAACGTACTGAGCGCGACCAGCGCGTGGAGCCTGGCGTCGCTGGCGTACTTCGGCCTCACCTTCGTGGCCAGCGTGGAGACCGGCTACCGGAAGATCTGGGACCTGCCGTCCGGGCCGTGGCACCGCGACTGGCGCCGGGCGATCTGGCTGGCGGTGCTCACCGCCTACCTCTTCTGCGAGTCGCAGAGCGCCACCGTGATGGGCAGCGGCGCCGTGCCGACCGTGATCCGCGCGGCCCTCACCTTCGTGCTCGGCGTCGTCTTCTTCGCCTGGGGCCAGCGGTTCCTGCTCGGCGGCGGGGTCAACGTACGCACCGCGCTGCCCGGCGCCGTCTTCACCATGCTCGGCCTGGCCGGCCTGCGGGTCTTCTCACACCTGTTCTTCGCACCGCTGGTCGTCAGCAACGCGGTCACCTACGGCCCGGTCGGCACCGTCCTGACCGTGGTGACCTGGCTGGTCGGCGTCGGCTTCGTGGTCTTCGGCGGCGCCCTGCTGGGCCGCCACGTCCGCGACGGGCGGATGCTGCGCAGGGGCGGCGAGATACCGCGCCCGCAGCAGCCGGAGGGGTGGTACGAGGTGCCGGAGGAAGTGACCCCCGGGGTGCTGTGGCGGTCGGACGGCGCGGGCGGCGCGATCGACTGAGCGGAGCCGGCGGTACGGCCCCGCCGGGTCACTCGGGTGTCGGCCCCGGCCGGCCGCCGGAGCGTATGCCGATCACGTCCGCGGTCAGGGACGGGTGGTGACCGGCTTCAGGTCGCCGATGACACCGATGCGGATGCCGAGCCAGGGGTAGATGTGGTCGAACAGGACGTTGTCCTGCGGCTGGAGACCGATCGCGGACGGCCACATCTGGAAGGCCGGCGCGTTGGAGATGCCGCCGTGCAGACGCCGCCAGACGCGGCCGAGGCTCTCCCCGGACGGCGGCGGGGTGATGGTGTCGGTCCACTCGACCGCGTTGCCGCCCTGGTCGAGGGTGCCCCACGGTGAAGTGGCCGCGGCCTGGCCGACCGTGCCGAGGCTGCCCTGGTAGAGCTGCCCGTAGGTGGTCGGGTCGAGGCCCAGCGGATTGACGGTGGAGCAGGCCGCGGGCCGCACCTCGCCCGGGCACCAGCTCGGCGCCGGGAGACCGGAGGCGTGGTAGGAGGCCAGCGGCTGGGTCGCCGCGTTGGTGACGTCGCCGGTGGTGGGGTTGAGCACGGTGGGGGCCGGGGCGGTCGCGTCGCCGTCACCGAAGACACCGGCGTTGGTCGGGTACTTCCAGTACGAGTACGTGCCCCCGCCGTGCGGGTCGTAGTACGCCGCCTTGATCCACTCGTCCTGGCTCGGCACGACGAAGCCGGACCGGTGCGCCCGGGTCGCGTCCGGCCGGGCGAGGTCGTACATCCCCCGCTCGGTGTCCGCCGAGAGACCGACCTTGTAGGTGACGTAGTCGAAATCGCCGCTGCTGGTCGCCTGCTTCGACAACACCCGCCCGTTGTAGAGGGAGTTGACAAAGCGCGCGGCCCGCAGGAAGTTGGCGAAACCGTACGGCTTGTCGGCCCATTCGGGATACGCCACCGTGTAGTGACTGCCCCGGCGGGCGCCCGCCGAGAAGTTGATCTGGCCGTACTTGGGCCACGCCGTCGAGCTCTCGGTCCCGTCGTAGAGGTCGTGCGGGTCGCTGCCCCCGGGGTCGGCGGTGTTCAGGAACGCCACCCACTGACCGACCGTGACTTCGAGCTGCCCGATCTCGTAGGGGCGGCTGACGCCGCCGACCATCTGGCAGCCGGACGAGGAGGCGGGGGCGTCGGCGCACGACTGGTAGACGGCGTCCGTGAACGGGACCACGCCCACCGCGGGGTTGCCGGGTGCGCCGACCTTGGCCGTGGTCACCGTGATGACGGAGCCCCGGGCGGGGGTGCCGCCCGCCGGGGCATGGGGCTCGGCGGACGCCGGGCCGGAGCCGGCGAGCGCCGAAGAGGCGAGGAGCGCGGCGAGGCCGGAGGCCGCCAGGACGGACCTGCTGAGGCGACTGCGGCGGGCGGGGAAGTGCATCGGCGAACCCTTTTCAGCCAGGACGGCCCGCCCCTGAGCGAAGGAACTGCTGGAAGCGGCCCGGTCAGCACGGACGAGTTCTCGCCACGCTAGCCCCGGTCACTACGCTCCGCGTCCACCGCCTCACGTAAAGCACCCGGAGGGCTCATCCCGCGCCTCGCCCGCCGCCGTCACTCCCCCGCCCCGCCTGCTTCCCTCGCCCCGCCCGACCGCACCGCCGCCGTCACTCCCTGCCTCGCCCGCCTCCCTCGCCCCGCCCGACCGCACCGCCCCCCTCAGATCTCGGGCGGCGCCGGCCGGGTGAAGACGACCCCGTTGCTGGTGCCGGCCGGGGTGACCACGGTGACGCTGACCGTCCCGCTCGGACCGGGCGGCACCGCCGCGGTGAGCACGCCGTCCGAGATGACGGTGAAAGCCGCCGGCACAGCGCCGAAGAGCACCGCGGTGGCACTTGTCAGGCCCGTCCCGGTGAGCGTCACCACCGTGCCCGCGGCCGAACTCCCCTGGTTCGGCGTCACCGCGGTCAGCACGGGGGCCACCAGATAGGTGTACGCCAGGCCGTTGCTCGTACCCCCCGGGGCGACGACGGTGATGGCGACCGCTCCCGCCGCCCCGGGGGGTGCGACGGCGTTGATCTGTACGTCGGAGACGACCGTGAACCCCGCCATGGCGGCGCCGAACCGCACCGCGCTCGCCGCGACCAGGCCGGTGCCGGTGAGCACCACCGTGTTGCCGCCGGCGGTGGGTCCGGAGGCGGGGGCGCGGTCGGTGAGCACGGGCGCGGCGAGGTAGTAGTAGGAGACATCACCGGAGGTCGTGCCGCCCGGGGTGACCACGGTGACGGGCACAGCCCCCGCGGAACCGGTGGGCACGACGGCGGTGATCTGGGTCGACGACACCACGGTGAACGAAATCGCCGGGCGCCCGCCGAAGTTGACCGCGCTCGCCGCACCGAGATTGCTGCCGGTCAGGGTGACGGTGTTGCCGCCGGGCAGGCCCCCCTGGTTCGGTGTCACCGCGGTCAGCGTCGGCACCCCCACGTAGGAGTAGGGGACACCCGCGCTCGTACCGCCCGGCGTGGTGATCGTGACGTTGACCGTACCCAGCACGCCGGCCGGGGCGACCGCGGTGACCTGGGTCGACGACACAACGGCGAAGGCGGCGAGGGTGGTTCCGAAGCGGACCGCCGTGGCGCCGTTGAAGCCGCTGCCGTTCAGCGTGACGGTGTTGCCGCCGGTCACCGGGCCCTGATTCGGCACCAGGGAGGTGATCACGGGGGTCGCGATCGTGTACACGAAACCGATGCCGTTGCTGGTGCCACCGGTGGTGGTGACGACGATCTGCACCGATCCCGATCCGGGCGGCGCGATCGCGGTGATCTTGGTCGCGGAGTTCACGGTGTACGAACTCGGGACGCCGCCGAAGGTCACCGCCGTCACATCGGTGAACCCGGTGCCGGTCAGGGTGACCGAGGTGCCGGCCACCCCCGAGACCGGAGTGCTGACGTTGATCGTGGGGGCGACCAGGGCTGCCAGTGCCGCTGGGCCGGCGGGCGGTGAGCTGTGCGGAGTCTCCATGGCTGTTCTCCTCGGTCGTACGGTGCTGCTTTCGTGACGGGGTAAGGGGGGAGCCGGCCGGCCGGGGTCGTGTACTTCCCCGGCCGGCCGGCCCTTCATGCGGTGTACGACGTGCGCCCGGTCAGGATCAGATGCCGGGGCCTGCCGCGTAGGTGAAGGCACCCACGGCCGTGTCGGTCCCCGCCGGGTTGCTGACGGCGACGTCCACCGGTCCGGCGACTCCGGGCGGCGTCACTGCCGACACCGTGGTCGCGTTGATGACCGAGAACGGTGCCGGGGCTCCGTCGAAGGTGACCTGGTCGGTCGAGGCCAGGTTGGTGCCGGTGATGGTCACCGCGGTGCCACCGGAGGTGGGACCGCCGGCCGGGGCGACCGTGGCGACGGTCGGGTCGTCGATGTACGTGTACGACAGCCCGTTGTTGGTGCCGCCCGCGGTGGTCACGCTGACCCCGACAGGTCCGGCCGCGGCGCCCGCGGGCACCACGACGCTGAGCACACTGTCCGACACCACGGTCGGTGCGACCGTGTTGGCACCGAAGGCCACCCCGGTGGCCGTGGAGAGGCCGGTGCCGTTGATGGTGATGGTGTTGCCGCCGGCGGTCGCCCCCGAGTTCTCGCTCAGGCTGGACTTGAACGGGGCCCCGACGTAGAAGAACGGGACCGGGTTGCTGGTGCCGCCGGGGGTGGTCACGGTCACGCCGACCGTGCCGGAGCCGGACGGCGAGACCGCCGTGACCTGAGTCGGGGAGACGTTGGTCACCGCGGTGCCGGGCCTCCCGCCGAACGTCACGGCGGTGGTGCCGCCGAGGTTCGTGCCGGTTACGGTGACGAGGGTTCCGCCACCGGTGGATCCCTGGTTCGGGCTGATAGGCATGGTCGTCCTCCTGCTTGTCCCGCGTGGACTGGTCTGATGCTGTCGCCGTTCTGGAGATGTGCTGCTGGGCGCGGTCGGCGGCTCAAGGCCGGCGCCCCCACCCCACGCCAACTGCGGGCAGGGGGTGGCGAATGCGGCCGGCCCGTCGCGGTCCTGATGCCGGGCAGCGCCCTGGAGTGTGACCACGGTCGGGGTCACGAGAGGTATCCGAAGTACGCGTCGTCACGCGCACCGCCGATAGGCGGCGGCGGTGGCCTCGCCAACCGGTGTCAGTACGACACCGGCTGACGATCCAAGGACCCTCCACGGGGGTGCCCATCGCGACAGGGACGGCGCTATGCGCTGTCGAAGTCCTTGCGGCACAAGGACACTTGACGCTCAGGCCGATTGCCGCGCTTCCCCCGGAGAAGGATGGGCGGCCCACCGGTTTGGATGACTTCATTAGCCCAGCAGGACGACAACAACACAAGGCATATGTACGGTAATCACCCGTTCGCCGGAGCGCAGGCGCGCGTGGGGGGCCGTTTCCGGCCACTCACCCCGAACTCGCGCCTGCCCAGCGCCCCCTGTACCCACTGCCCACGCCGGCTCCCGCCCCTTGCCGGGACGCGTCGGCCGCGCCCCGGAATTCTAGGTTCCCCCCGCGGGCGGGCGCGCGGGCGGAGTGGCGATGCGGGTTCCTTGACGGAGCGGTTCGCGAATCCGACCGGGTCGGGTGCGGCTTCTGCCAACGTGAGGGGGTTGGTTGATCACAGGGGGTGGTGGGCGGCCGGCCGGGGCGGTGGGCCAACTCCGTTGCGGGGGACGGCACTTCCGCTCCCGGGCGGGGCGACGGGGCTACGGGGCTGCCCGGGGGGACGCGGCGGGTTCGGCGTGCGGGGCACCGGCCGCGTCGGCACACCGACGGTTTTCGGACGGGGGTGGGGTCACGGCGGGCCTTGCGCGGGGGGCGGCGGAGGTCGCCGGCCTCCGTACCCCGTGGTCCGGGGGGCCGCGGAGGGCCGCGGAGGGCCGCGGAGGGCCGCGGCCGGGACCGTACCCCGTCGGTCGCCGGAGCCCCTGACGTAGGTTCTCCCCATGAGAAAACTCCACCTCGCCGATGGCCGGACCCTGGAATACCTGGTGGCCGGCCCCGCAGACGGGATACCCCTGGTCCTGCACAACGGCACACCGTCCGGGGCGAAGTTCTTCGAGCCGATGGTCGCGACAGCGGCACGGCACGGCCTGCGGGTCGTGGTGCACAGCCGGCCCGGGTACGGGGACTCGTCGCCGCGGCCCGGCCGTACGGTCGCCTCCGTGGCGGCGGACGTCACCGCCGTCCTGGACGAGCTGGGCGCCGACCGTTTCCTCACCGTCGGCTGGTCCGGCGGCGGCCCGCACGCGCTGGCCTGCGCCGCGCTGCTGCCCGGCCGCTGCGTCGCCGCCGCCACCGTGGCCGGCGTCGCCCCGTACGCCGCCGACGGCCTCGACTGGCTGGACGGCATGGGCGCGGAGAACATCGAGGAGTTCGGCGCGGCCGTCGCCGGGGAGGCACCGCTGACCGCGTTCCTGACCGCCCAGGTCCCCGGCCTCGCCGCCGTGCGGGCCGACGAGATCGCCGCCGCGCTGGGCGATCTCGTGTCCCAGGTGGACCGCGACGCGCTCACCGACGAGTTCGCCGAGTACACGGCGGCGCTCTTCCGCGAGGCCGTCGCAGGCGGCGTCGCCGGCTGGCGCGACGACGACCTGGCCTTCATCGGCGACTGGGGCTTCGACCTCGGCGCCCTCAAGACCCCGGTCTCGGTCTGGCAGGGCGCCGAGGACCGCATGGTCCCGTACGCCCACGGCCGCTGGCTGGCCGACCGGCTGCCCACCGCGACGGCTCACCTCAAGGCCACCGAGGGCCACTTGTCGTTGATGCTCAACGCGTTCGACGCGATTGTCGCCGACCTGGCCAGGCACCTTCCCTGATCTCTGCCTGGCCCTCCCTGTTCGTCGGGCGGCCCGCGTCCGGTCACCACCTATGGGTGCTCCGGGCGCTCCGGGCCCGGGCCGCCCGACGCGGTTGGCCGGGGTTCCGTCCCGGCACAGACGTACCCGGGCCACCGGAAGCGGCCGGGGTACGGGCCCGTGGGCCACTCCACTCCGCAGGTTCGCCCGTGCCAGGCGCGGAACGGCTGCCGCCTCCCGGCTAGAGCTCGGCGCCGCCGCGGATGCCCGCGAGGATCGACCGCGCGCCCTGGCCGATGAGTTCTCCGGCCAGGTCCGCACCCAGCTTCTCCGGCCCGGCGGTCCGGCCCGGCATCGACCCCGACACCCGCTGGACCCCGTCCCGCGACGTGACCTGCGCGTGGAGTGTGAGAGAGCCGTCCGGCCCGGTCTCCGCGCAGGCGCCCACCGGCACACTGCACCCCCCGTGCAGTTCCGCGAGGAGGGCCCGTTCCGCCCGTACCTGGGCATCGACGGCGTGGTCCGCCAGCGTGGAAAGGATCTCCCGGATCGGCTTGTCGTCCTCGCGGACCTGGATCCCCAAGGCGCCCTGCCCGGGCGACGGCGGGAACAAGTCCAGGGGCAGCAGTTCGCCGATTGCCCGGTCGAGGCCGAGACGACGAAGACCGGCGACCGCCAGGACCACGGCATCAAGGCCCATGGTCTCGATCTTCTTCAGCCGGGGCGGAACGTTCCCCCGGATCGGAACCACCTCGAGGTCGGGGCGGACCGCCAGCAGCTGGGCGATGCGCCGAGGGGCACCGGTGCCGACTCGCGCGCCCTTCCGCAGCCCGGCCAGCGTGGATCCGCAGAGGGCATCCCGTACGTCCTCGCGCCCCGGCGGAGGCAACAACATCAGGCCCGGCGGATTCGCCGTCGGCAGATCCTTCAGCGAGTGGATCACCACGTCCACGTCACCGCGGGCAAGTGCCGCTTCCTGCTCCGAACTGAACGCACTTCCGCCACTTACGGCCGAGACCTCGGACGTGCGCGAGCGTCGGTCCTTGTCACCACCTTCGAGAATTACCCGATGCGTGAACGTCACACCGGGAAATCCCTCACGAAGGGGGGCGAGATATTCCCGTACCTGGGTTTTCGCCAGGTCACTCGCCCGCGAGCCGACCCGGTACGTTGTCACACCGATCAACTCCCGACAGACGATGGACCACCAGCCGATCGTACGCCGAACCCCCCAAGGAATTTCCCGACCAATTGTCGGCACAGGCCCATTCCCCGTGCCAGAGAACCGTAGTACGAGCACCCCAAAACACGCCGTGCGCAGAATTCCGTTTCCGTATTGCCGCTTGAACGGAACTGTGCCGCCCCCATCCCCATGGCAGGCGGATCCAGCCGACGCCAGGTCGGTACACGCTTGGAGGGTGCATGCGAGCGTGCACTGGGCGCGCGTTGGCGCACAGCAGCAGCGCCGGACGTCACACGCACCCGTCCCGAACCGCATCGTCCTCGGACGGACCGGCAGCAGCAGAGCAATAATCCCGAAGCGAAGTAAGGACACTTCGTACAGAGAGCGGAGGCCCCCTTGGACTGGGCATGGAAAATCGCCGAGAAGGAGCTGGCTCCTACGATCCCGCGGCGGTGGAAGCACTCACGGGGAGTCGCGGATCGTGCGGCTGGGCTCGGCACGTGGGTCGGCCCTGACACTGAGCTACTGGCATCCGCCGCGGTTCTGCACGATGTGGGGTACGCGCCTCGGCTGGCTGTCACCGGGTTTCATCCACTCGATGGGGCGCGGTTTCTGCGGGACGAGCACGGTGCGGATGAGCGGGTGACGCGTCTCGTGGCGAATCATTCGTTCGCGTTGTTGGAGGCGGAGGAGCGGGGGTTGCGGGAGATTCTGGAGTCGGAGTTTCCGCTGCTGGAGGACCAGTTCCTCGTGGACGCGCTCGTGTACTGCGACATGACGACGACGCCTGACGGAGAGCCGACGACCGCACGGGAGCGGGTGGCGGAGATCGTGGGCCGGTACGGGGACGACAGCATTGTGGGGCGGTTCATTCGGCGGGCTGAGCCGGAGATTTACGCGGCTGTGGGACGGGTGGAGACGGCGATGGGGAACGCTCAGCCGAGGTAGGGGTAGGTGCCCGCGAGGTAGTCGCCGATCTGCTGGCGCATGCTGGCGTGGATGTCGTACGCGTCGAGGTCGTCGGGCTGGATCCAGCGGACGCCGTCGGCCTCGTCGTTGATGGTCGGCTCGCCGCCGACCGGGCGGCCGATGTAGGTGTTCTCATACTGCTGGCGGATCTCGCCGTCGGTATAGGCGACGATGTGCTTGGGGTTGGTGTAGACGCCGAGGAAGCCGGTGATCTCGGCGATGATGCCGGTCTCTTCGAGGCATTCGCGCACCGCGCACTGGGCGGCGGTCTCGCCGATGTCCTGGGCTCCGCCGGGCAGGGCCCATTGGCCTGTGTCGCGGCGGCGTTGGAGGAGGATCGCGCCGGACTCGTCGACGACCAGAAGGTTGCTGGCGGGGATGAGGGTGTTCGCCTTGGGGGCGTTCGGGTCGTTGTAGTACTCAGTCCTGCCCATGTGTGGTGGCCTCTTCCCGGTCGGGCGTCCAGGGGCGTGCGCCGGCCCAGACGGCGTCGAAGCTGTGAGCGTACGTGTCGAACCAGCCGTTGTTCTCTGCCCACTTGAGGTGGAGGACGGGGTTGGCGCTGGCGGGCTGGCCGTAGATGTGCGGGTTGGCCAGCAGGGTGTCGTCGTAGCGGAAGAGCGAGGTGTAGAGAGTGGTGTTGTGCAGCCGCACCTCGCAGCCGGCCACGGTCAGCAGCGAGCGGTAGTAGGTGAGGGAGGCGCGGATCTTGGCGGCCAGGGTGTCGCCGATGCCTTCCTCGCGGCCCCGGATGGTGACGGCTTGGCCGCTCGGGTCGCCGAAGCACAGCCGTACGCGGACGCCGTCGGCGGCGCGGGCGGCGAGCATACGGGCGACGTGCGGGTTGCTCTGGGCGAAGAAGGTTCCGGAGAAGACGAGGACGTCGATCTGTTCCTGGGCTTGTTGGAGCAGGCCGAGCCAGGTCTCGCGCGGGACACTGGCCCGGTTCGGGAAGGTGCCGAGCAGTTCCGTGCCCTGGGTGCCGGCCGCCGGCCTGCTCAGAGCCTGCGGGGCGGGCCAGAGGAAGGTCTCCTCCACGCGCAGGTGTTGGGCGACGCGATGGCGGTGGCGGGGGTGGGGGATGCGCCCGCCGAGCCAGCGGCCGACGGTCTTGGGGTCCACTTCGCACGCTTCGGCGAGCAACTCGGGCGTGACGCCACGCTGGGCGAGTACGGAGTGAAGTCGCTCGTTCACAGAAGCCATACAAGTGCAGGGCGCGGCATGGGAGCAAGCCCGATTGGTCGAACGTCAGCGGAACCGGTCGTTCCCGAGGGACGCATACGCTGGCCGTATGGCGCTCATCGTCCTGTGGGACATCGACCACACGCTCATCGACAACGCCGGTGTGAGCAAGGAGATTTACGCTGCCGCGTACGAGGCGGTGACGGGAAGCCGCCCGGCCCGAGCGGCGGTCACCGAGGGGCGTACGGACCGTCTGATCATGCGGGACATGTTCGGCCGGAACAGTGTGGCCGAGCCTGCGTGGCCGGACGTCGAAGCCGCACTGGTCCAGGCGGGCGCGGAACGACTTGGAGCGCTCCAAGCTCGTGGGACAGCGCTGCCCGGAGTGCAGGACGTACTCAAGGCCTCCGCCGCACAACCCGGTTGGGTCTCCTCGGTGCTGACGGGCAACATCGCCGCCAACGCCCGGGTGAAGCTCTCGGCCTTCGGCCTGGACGCCCTCCTGGACCTGCCCGTCGGAGCGTACGGCGCCGACGCCGAGGAGCGTCCGCACCTGGTGGACGTCGCCCGCCGTCGCGTTCAACGTGACCGCGGCCTTCCCACCGGCTCCCCCGTGGTCCTGGTGGGCGACACGCCCCGGGACGTCGAGGCCGCCGTGATCTCGGATGCGCACATCATCGCCGTGGCCACCGGAGTGGACAGCCCAGCCGTACTCGAAGCCGCAGGAGCCCCCGTCGTCCTGCCCGACCTCGCAGACACCGATCGCGTACTCGGACTTTTGGAGGACTTCGCGCGGGGCTGAAAACGTCCCAGGACGTCCTGGGCACGTCCCTTTACGCGGTGACGCGGTCCCGCATCGCCCGGCCACGATCAGGGCCTCAGCCAGGCACCACGCCCAGGGAGGTCACCATGATCACAGAGATCACCGGCGTCAAGACGATCCGGATGCTCTACCTGCAATTGCTCTACCGCTGCAACTTCGCCTGTCAGCATTGCTTCCACGGTGAACGCCTCCAGCACGCCGACGCGTTCACGCTCGAAGAGTCCATCACGCTGATGCGGCTGATGCACAAGGAGTACGGCACCGAGGCAGTCAACCTCCTCGGTGGCGAGCCCTTCGTCTACAAGGACCTGCCCGAAGTCGTCCGTTACGCCAAGCAGGAACTGGGCCTGCACGTGGAGATCTGCACCAACGGGTACCGCATCGAACGCCGCCTCGCCGAGATCGCCCCGTACCTCGACCTGCTGCGGATCTCGCTGGAAGGCAACGGCGCCACCAATGACGCCATCCGCAAGTTCGGCAGCTACCAGGGAGCCCTGTCCGCCTTGGCCCACGCCCGCGACCTCGGCATCCCCACCGGCGCCACCATGACGGTCAACGCCCGTAATATCGCCGAGGTCCTCCCACTCGCCCGCACCCTCCAGCACTACGGCGTACAGCAGTTGAAGCTCCACCACCTGCGGCCGGTCGGCAACGCCGCCCACCACCCCGACCTCCTCATCAGCGATCCCGCCGCGTACGGCCGCCTGCGCGAGCAACTCCGTACGGCCGACGACCTCATGATCGAGGTCATCGTGGACGAGGACCTGTCGGAGGACAGCGCGCCCGAGGTCTGCGAGCCGCTCAGCGGCACTGCCGCCATCCCCCGGATCGAGGCCGACCCGCGCGGCGCACTCACGATGTCGTGCAAGGCTGTGGGGAAGGACGCGCACGCCTTCTGGTATGACAAGGAAGCCGGGCACATCGTCCACCGGCCCTCCGCCACCAACGAACTCGCCCTCGCCGTACCCGGCGTGGTCTACGCCCGTGCCTGACCAGCCGCTCTTCGAGAGCCTTGAGGGATTACGCGGCACCGGGAAGTCCACGGTTGCGCCTTTGCTCGCCGCGGCCCGCGGTGCCGTCCTCATCCCCACCGTTCCCGCGCTCTACCAGTCGCTGCGCCGGGAGATCGACGCACGGGACAACGTCGAGGCCCGGATGGCGTTCTACCTCTCCGCGCTGTTCACCGCCACCGCCGACATCCGTCAGCATCTGTCCGCCGGCACCCCGGTCGTCGTGGACAGCTACTTCGCCCGCTGCCTGGCCAACCACCGCGCCTTCGGCTCCCGCCTCGGCATCACCCTGCCGCCGGACCTGCCGGAGCCGGTCACGTACAGCCTCGTGTGCGATGAGAGCGAACGCCGACGCAGACTCGCCGCCCGCCACAAGCCGACTTCACGCTGGGACGGGCTGGCCGAAGAGGTCGCCGAGCAGATCACCCACGCCTACGCCCCCTTTCCGATGCATCGCGTGAACACCACGGGCCGCACGCCCGAAGATGTCGTCCACACCATCCTGAACTTCACTGCCCAAGGAGGCAGTGATGCAGACCCTGAGCCGGTGGGAGCACGCCCTCACCTTCTTCCCCCAGTTCCGCGCGGCCCTGGAGGAACACATTGGCTCTGACGCCACCGTGCTGGTGATCGGAGCGAGCGACGGCAGACTGGTCCTGCCGTTGACCGCAGCCGGCCACCGTGTCACTGCGATCGAACGAGACCCGATCGCCCTTCAGGGTGGACTCGTCCGCCTGCCCGACGGCACCGAGGCCCACGCAGCCGGGCTGGTCGAACGGCTTCAGCAGGAAGGACTGACCGACCGCGTGGACATCGTGGATGGAGACTTCCTGAACGTCGGCCTACCCGCCGACGTGCAATACGACGCCGTCTGGACGAGCTGTTCGTGGCATTACAGTGCCAACCACCACCGGCCCCTGGCCGACTTCGTCACCCGCATGCAAGACCTCGTGCGCGTCCGCGGCCTGTTCGGAGCCGAGTTCATGATGCCCGTGACGGCCCGGCACCACCTGAGTGAGCATTACACGTCCCCGGAACGGCTCAGCCCGCTCTTCTCCGACGGATGGAATGTCCAACTGACCTTGCGATCCGGCCAGTACGTCGAGCGTCCGCACATCGGACAGCCCCACCCGCACACCCATCGCATGGGCCTGTTTCTGGCGACCCGCACCTCTCCCATGACCTCTGAAAGGGCATGAAGCGATCATGAAGCACGAGTACGAAGCGAAGTTCCTCGCCGTCGACGTCGTCGGGCTCCAAGCCAAGCTGGCAGCCCTCGGCGCGGTCCAGGCGTTCCCCCGGACCCTGCTCACCCGGAAGATCTTCGAGAGCGACGTCCTCGACTGCTCCCAGTGGGTCCGCCTGCGCAACGAAGGCACCCGCACTACCCTGACCCTGAAGCAGGTCACCGACGCCACATCCATCCACGGGACGACCGAGATCGAGACCGAGGTCGGCGACCTCCACGCCATGGCCGAGATCCTCACCAACCTCGGCCTGCGAGAGGTCCGCTACCAGGAGAACTTCCGCGAGGAGTGGCAACTCGGCGACGTCGCATTCGACTTCGACACCTGGCCCGACCTCCCCACCTTTCTGGAAATCGAAGGCCTCGACGAACCATCCGTCCGCGACGCCGCAGCCCGCCTCGGCCTCGATTACTCGCAGGCCCGCTTCGGCAGCGTCGACGCCATCTACAAGAGCGAGGCCGACCGCGACATCCTCGCCGAACCGACTCTCCTGTTCGCCGACGCGCGCAAGAGCGCGGAGCCCGCGACTGCCTCGCAACGTCAGTGATGGCCGGAGCGCAGCTGTGCCGACTGAACCCTCCCTCCAGCATCGCGTCATCCCCGGGATCGCCGCCTTCGCCCGCGGCGGCCTCCCGGAGCCACCGATAACGGACGACAGCAACTCCTGGACCGACGGCTACTGCTGGCTGTTCTGCCGCCAGCAGTGGACCCGCGTCCTGTGGATCGGTCCGGCCAACGTCGCCGGAGCCCAGGCACCGATGTACGCATGCGGTCCCTACATCAACGAACTCCAGGAACGGATCTGGCAGGCAATACTCCTGTCCGACGGGCCAGCCCCGCGCAGTACGCACCCGCCGGCGGGCGAGGCGCACTCTGCCACGGAGAGTCCCCGTGCAAAGGACAGGAGCCAGAGGGGATAGGCGATGGGGGCTCCAGCCAAATGAAGGGCGGAGCCTCCGCGACGGCTTTTCGCGACTGATTGCCGGTAGTGGGAGCGAGCATGGCTCATGCACGGGGAGCCGCCGGTCAGGCGTCGGCGCTCACGTAAGTCGAACCGCGATACGGATCTGCTGGTGGTTTACCGCAGGGCGGCGCCGGCAGACGGTTCGTCCCGCGAAGGGCCGACCAGCACAGCCCCCGGGTAATCAGAGACCTTGGCATAGCGGTAGGCCCCAGTCAGCGGGGCGGGTTGCAGGTTCAACGCCTGTGCGACAGCCCAATGCCGGCTCTCGGCAAACATCTGCTCGTCCTCGTCCAGGCCATCGCCTCTGAGGAGCGCGCCGAGCCGGTCAAGGTCCACGTCCCCAGATCCAAAAGGCACGAACACCTCCGCGTCGGCACCACACGGACCGCTTGGCAAGGACTTGTCGTCGGGGTCATAAAGTACGCCGCCCAACTCGACCTTCATCTCACCGTCGTCGTCCTCAAAGGGGGTTCCCAGATGGGCCATCTCCGACTGGTACTCGTGAACGCACTCCCCATCCCGGTAGACGTACAAGCTCAGCAGGTCGGAGTCGTACAGGCTGTGGGCGAGCACGCCGAACCCGCAGGTGCCGCTGAGGTAACGCCCCAAGTCGTGTACATCCGCGACGTTGTACGCACCCTCACGCGGCAGTAGCGCGGTGCGTTCCAGAGCGACAGGAACAACGATCGCCGTCACCTCGGCCTGAATCAGGGCCGTGCGCACCTGCTCGACTCCGGCCACGACGAGTACGCCCTCGTAGCTGGTTCCCATGAATAACCCCCAAGTCGCCGTACCCCCGTTGCCACACGCACCATAGGGCGTCCCTGTGGCAACGGACCGGCAGCAGCACCCAATCCATGACAAGCGTCGATATCTCTGTCGGAAGTCGGGGTCCCCCGTCAGTCGCACAACCGCTCACGCCTCGCTCACGCACGGCGCCCGGCATGGCTGTGCCCCGGCCGTCCGTGGACAGCCGGGGCACGGGAACCGCGGGTCGGAGACCCCGGAGAGGGATCGACCCCGTAGGCCGTGTGGGACTCGAACCCACAACCAATGGATTAAAAGTCCACTGCTCTGCCAATTGAGCTAACGGCCCGCACACCGCAGCATAGCCGGAGCCCGGGGGTGGGGCCGAGCCCATTCGCGGTGGGGCGGGGGTGGAGGGCGGAACGGGCCCGTGGCGGGTGCCACGGGCCCGGTCGCGCAGGCGGTCCGGCGGTCAGCCGTTGCGCTTCCAGCGGGGCTTGCGGTCGGCGCTGGGGGTGCCGTACGAGGACGGGCCGGAGGGGCGGCGGTCGTCGCGGTTGTACGACGAGGGACCGGAAGGGCGGCGGTCGTCACGGTTGTACGAGGACGGGCCGGAAGGACGCCGGTCGTCGCGGTTGTACGACGAGGGACCCGCCGGGCGGCGGTCGTCGCGGTTGTACGAGGACGAGCCAGAGGGGCGGCGGTCGTCACGGTTGTACGCCGGACGTGCGTCCCGGCTGTCGGTCCGGTCGCCGTACGACGGACGGCGGTCGTCACGGTTGTACGAGGACGGGCCGGAAGGACGCCGGTCATCCCGGTTGTACGCCGGACGCGCGTCCCGGCTCTCGCTCCGGTCGCCGTACGACGGACGGCGGTCGTCACGGTTGTACGCCGGACGCGCGTCCCGGCTCTCGCTCCGGTTCCCGTACGACGGGCGACGGTCGTCCCGGTTGAAAGTGGAAGGACGGCGCTCGTCGCGGTTGCCGTACGACGGGCGGCGGTCGTCACGGTCCCGGTTGTACGCGGGTCGCGCGTCCCGGCTCTCGCTCCGGTTGCCGTAGGACGGGCGGCGGTCGTCACGGTCGCGGTTGTTGTAGGACGGCCGGTCGTCGCGGCGCCGGTCGAAGTTGCCCCGGTCGTCGCGCCGTTGCTCCTCGCGGGGCTCCGGTACGGTCACCACCGCGGCAGCGGCGGCCGCCTCCGCGGCGAGTTCGGCGGCCTTCGCGGCCACCGCCTCCTCCGGGTCCTCCCCGCGCTCGCGCGCCGAGCGGGCCGTCAACCGGTCCGCCTCCTCGCGGAGTTCGGCGGCACGGCGCTGGAGCCGCTCCAACTGGCGGGTGACTTCGGCCACTTCCCGCTCGGCCTGGACGGCCGCGTTCTGCAGCGCGTCGGCCTGGACATCGGTCAGCGAACGCGCGCCGGTGATCCGGGCGACGTCCTCGTCGAAGACGCCGGCGCCGCCGATGATGTGGCGCGAGGCGTCCACGCCCGCGTCCTCCATCAGCCGGAAGATCTGCTTGCGCTGGTGCGGCAGCGCCAGCGAGACCACCGTGCCGGACTCGCCCGCGCGGGCGGTGCGGCCGGAGCGGTGCAGGTAGTCCTTGTGGTCGGCGGCCGGGTCGACGTTGAGCACCAGACCGATGCCGTCGACGTGGATGCCGCGGGCGGCGACGTCGGTGGCGACCAGCACGTTCACCCGGCCGGCCTTGAAGTCCTCAAGGGTGCGGGTGCGGGCGCCCTGGGTCATACCGCCGTGCAGCGCGTCGGCCCGTACACCGGACTCGATGAGCTGCTCGGCGACACGGTCGGCGCCCATCTGGGTGCGGACGAAGATGATCGTGCGGCCCTTGCGGGCGGCGATGGCCGCGGTGACCGGCGCCTTGTCCTTCGGCTTCACGATCAGCACGTGGTGGCTCATGGTGGTCACCGCGCCCTGGGCCGCGTCGACCTCGTGGGTGACCGGCTTGACCAGGTAACGCCGGACCAGGGTGTCGATCTCGTTCTCCAGCGTGGCGGAGAAGAGCAGCCGCTGGCCGCCGGCCGGGATCAGGTCGAGGATCTCGGTGACCTCGGGCAGGAAGCCCATGTCGGCCATCTGGTCGGCCTCGTCGAGGACCGCGATCTGCACCTGGTCGAGCGAGGCGGAGCCCCGGTTGATCAGGTCACGCAGCCGGCCGGGGGTGGCGACCAGCACGTCCACGCCGCGTTCCAGGGCGTAGATCTGGTTCTGCATCGAGGTGCCCCCGCAGACGACCTTCATCTTCAGGCCGAGCACGTCGCCGTACGGCTGGAGCGCGTCGGCGACCTGCATGGCCAGCTCGCGGGTCGGGGTGAGGATGACGCCGCGCGGGCGCTTGCGCTCGGTGTGGCCGCCGGCCAGCAGGGTCAGCAGCGGGAGGCCGAAGGCCAGGGTCTTGCCGGAGCCGGTCCGGCCGCGGCCCAGGATGTCCCGCCCGGACAGCGCGTCCGGGATGGTGGCGGCCTGGATCGGGAACGGGCTGACCACGCCGTTCTGGGTGAGCTTGCGGACGATGTCGTCGGCAAGGCCGAGGTCCGCGAAGGTCACCCCCGGGGCGTCGGGGGCGTTGTCGAGCAGGGCCGCGGCGGGGTCGACGGTGACCGTGGTGGTGGTGGTGTCGGCGTTCACCGGAGCCGTGACGGCCTCGGTGATGACGTTCTCGGGCATGACGGAACGGTCGGCACTGTCAAGGGACATGCGAAAGCAAAACCTCTCGGAGACTTACGGCACGCGCCAGCTCCGCAGGTTGCTTACAACCGCCTCGATGCGGTCAGCCACAGGAGAAAAGGAACGCGCCACGGGGCGCGTATCGGTTCAGGCGCCAGGACACAGGGGAAGTGGGATCAAACGATCTACCAGCATACGCATCGGACGTCGCTTTTGCCAATCACCTCCGGAGACCGGCCCTGACCTGGGGCTTCAGTCCTCGGAGCCCGGGTCGGGCGAACCGGGGTCGGAGGTCGGGGTCTGGCTGGGCGGATCGGCGGGCGGGGTGGTGGTCGGGTCGGCCGGCGGGGTGGTGGGGGGCGGCGGGTCCTGGGTCGGCGACACCTGGGCGGTGGGCTGCGGGACCGTACCGCCGTCGGCGGAAGGCGGCAGGGCCCGGCCGCCGGGCTTCCCCGAGGAGCGGGTGCCCGCCGGCGAGGCCGCGCCGGCGGACGGCGAGGCACCGGAGGCGGTGGGCGACGGCGACATCCCGTTCTTTCCTGCCGGGCGGCCCGGGCCCGGCGCCAACTGCCCGCCGCGCGGCCCGTCCGCGACGCTGTCGGCGCTGGCCGGCGCGTGGCTGCTCGCCTTGGGACCGGGCTCGCTGCCCGCGCTGACGCAGGCGGCGACACCGGCGGCCACCAGCGTGACGAGGACGGCGGAGCGGATCCCGGCGATACGGGCCCGGGTGCGGGGACGGTGCGGTGCGGGCATACGGGGACCTCGGGCGGCTCGGTGGGGGGCGCCTACGCGGGGCGTACGCGGCCGGTCTCGCGGTGTCCAACGCGGGGGCGCCCCAGCGGACACGCCCGCCCGCACCCGTACGGCCGTACCCCTGCCCGAGGGGCCGCCACCCGCACCCGCCCACCGCGCCCCCCAGGGCCCGGCGCCCGGCTCACCCGTACCCGAGCGCGTGCAGCCGTTCGTCGTCGATCCCGAAGTGGTGGGCGATCTCGTGCACCACCGTGATCTCCGTCTCCTCGACGGCCTCCTCCCGGCTCGCGACCATCCGCAGCGTCGGGCCGCGGAAGATGGTGATCCGGTCCGGCAGCACCCCGGCGTACCACTCCCCCCGTTCGGTCAGCGGCGTCCCCTCGTACAGCCCCAGCAGCTCGGGCTGCCCGGGCGCGGGCTCGTCCTCCACGAATACGGCCACGTTGTCCATCAGGCGGGTCAGCTCGGCCGGGATCCGGTCGAGCGCCTCGCCGACCAGTTCCTCGAACTCCTCGCGGGTCATCTCCAGCACGCCTTCATTCTCCCGGGCCGGCGGCCGGCCCGCCCGGCCCACCGCGAAAGCGTTTTGCCGTTCCCCCAGCGGATCCCATATGCTGCACGCGTCCCCGAAGTGCGCCGACGGCGCCCACGGACGGCCATCTCGCCCTCATCGTCTAGTGGCCCAGGACGCCGCCCTTTCAAGGCGGTAGCACGGGTTCGAATCCCGTTGGGGGCACCACACATCCGGCAGGCCCGGGCGCCCGGCCCTGCGGCGGCCGGATCCGCGCGGACGGCCAACGCCCGGTTCCCTCCCCCGAGTCCGTCAGACCTGGACCTGTCCGCCGTCGACGACGTACTCGGCGCCGGTGACGAACGAACTCTCCGGGCCAGCGAGGAATGCCGCGAGCGCCGCGACCTCCTCGGGGCGGCCCATACGGTTCAGGGGGGTCTGGGACTCCAGTGCGGCATGGAAGTCCTCGGTGCTCATCCCGTTCAGCGCGGCCAGCCCGACGATCGCGGGGGTGGCGACCGGGCCGGGGGTGATCACGTTGACGCGCACACCGCGGGGCGCCAGCTCGGCGGCCCAGGTGCGGCCCAGGCTGCGGATGGCGGCCTTGGAGGCCGCGTAGACACCCATGCCGGTGGTGCCCTGGTAGATCGTGGAGGAGCCGAGCAGGATCACCGACGCGGTCGGGGTGAGCAGCGGCAGCGATTTCTGCACGGTCAGCAGGGTGCCCTTGGTGTTGACGCCGAAGACCAGGTCGAACTGCTCCTCGGTGGCGTCCGCCAGGCTGGACACGGTGCCCAGGCCCGCGTTGGCCACGACGACGTCCAACTCCCGCCCGTCCGCACGGATCCGGTCGATGACACGGTCGAGGTCGGCCGCCCGGGAGACGTCGCAGGGGACGGCGACCGCGTCCGGTCCTGCCTCCGCGGCTGCGGCTTCGAGCTCGTCCTCGCGGCGTCCGGTGAGGTAGACGCGGGCGCCGTCGTCGGCGAAGCGGCGGGCGATGGCCCGGCCGATGCCGCTGGAGGCGCCGGTGACGAGGGCGGTTTTTCCGTGCATGGAGGTTGTGGCGGCTGTTGCAGTTGTGGCGTTCATGGCGGGGTCCTTTCGGTGGGGCGTGACGGGGTGGGCCGAGGTGCTGCGGTCCCGCCCGGGTGCCTCGGCCGTCCGCTGCCGGAGGGCGGCGCGCTTCCGGTGGCTCACCCGGGCGTCCGGTGGGCCGGTGAACGCGCCCGGGAGGAGGCGGAGTTGGCCGGTCCCGGGTGCGTCGTCCCGCGCTGCCGCGTGCCGCGGTGGGCGCACGTGACCTGGTGCGGAGGGCCCCGCAGCCGGGGTGGCCGAGGTGGCCAGGAGGGTTCTTGACCGCCTCGTCCAGAACGTAGCCCATTCTGGACGAGGCGGTCAAGAATGGGTAGGCTGGGGGCATGGCACGACCGCGGAGCTTCGATCAGGACGAGGTGCTGCGCATCGCCAGGGACCAGTTCTGGACGACCGGTTACGCGGCGACGAGCGTGGACGACATCCTCACCGCCACCGGACTGGGCAAGGGCAGCCTCTACGGCGCCTTCGGCGACAAGCACCAGCTCTTCCTGCGCGCCTTCGAGGCCTATTGCGCCGGGCTGATCGAGGCGGTGGGGCGGGCGCTCGACGGGCCCGACGACGGCGCCTACGAGCGGCTGCGCGCACACATCCTGGCGGTGACCGACGCCACGGCCTCGGACGTCTGGCTGCGCGGCTGCCTGCTCGCCAAGGGCACGGCGGAGCTCTCCGAGCGGGATCCGGCCGTGGTGGCGACCGCCCGCCGGACCTTCGCGGCCATCGAAGGCTCGCTCACCTCGTGCGTCGCCGGCGCCCAGCGGGCGGGTGACATCACCCCGGACATGGACCCCGCCCGGCTCGCGGGACTCGTCCTCGCCGTTCTCCGCGGCATCGAAGCGCTCGGCAAGGGCGGCAGCAGCCCCGAGTCCCTGCGCGCCATCGCCGACACCGCCCTGGCCCTGCTGCCCCGCCCGTAAGCCGCCTCCGGCCCGTCACCGGGCATCCCCACCCACGGAACGGACCCGCACGTACCGCGGCTCCCGCCGCCCCCCGCCCGCAAGGCGGGACCCTCACCCACCGCCCCCGCCCGTAAGACGGGAGCGCCACCCGCGGGCTCCGCCAGGGAAGCCGCTCCAGCAGGCTCCGTCACGCGGCCTCGTGGGACGCCACCTTGATGTGGCGCGTGGCGTGGTGGGCCGGACGGCGGGGGTGGGTGGTGGCGCCGGTCACGTGGGCGGCGGGGGAGGTGACGTGCCGGTGGAAGTGGTGCGCGGCGGGGCCGACGGTGCGGGTGTGGGCCGGCAGCGCGGCGACGTCGAAGAGCTGCTCACCGGAGCGTTCGAGGGCGTACGTGGCCAGGGCGCTGGCGATCAGCAGGGCGGTGAGCGCCGCGAGGGCGAACGGGCGGCGCCGGGGCGGGCGGGCGAGCAGCGCGTGCACCCGGCCGGACACGTCCCCGCCGGTGGCGGCGAGCGCCGAGGGCCCCGCCCACCGCGGCGCATCGTGCTGGAGCAGGGCCGTACGCGCGATGGTCCTGGCGACCAACTGCCGGTCGCCGACGCTGCGGGCGGCGTCCTCGTCGGCCCAGCGCTCCACCGCGTGGCCCGCCGCGGTGGCCGTCGGACGCAGGAACGGGTTGACACCGGCCGCGAGTTCGGCCGCCAGGGTCCACCAGACGTGCCGGTGCACCAGATGCGAGTGCTCGTGGGCGAGGACGACTCGGCGTTCCGCCGGGGTGAGCGCCTGGAGCAGGCCCGAGGTGACGACGATGCGGGCGGCCGGGGCGGGGGTGGTGAACGCGTCCGGCCACGCGCTGTCGAGGACGATCACCGGGTCGGCGGACCGGGGGCCGCGCGCCGCCTGGTAGACGACGGCCAGCGCGCGCAGCCGCCGGGTGACGGTCACCGCGGTCCGTACGGCGGCCGCGGTGAGCAGCAGCAGGCTCACGGCGGCGAGCGGATCGGGAACCGGGTCGATCGCCTGCAGGCGGGAGGTGGACCAGGGGCCGAGGGCGGCGACCGCGGGCAGTTGCCCCAGCCAGGTGAGGGCGAGCACGCCCAGCAGGAGCAGGGTGGAGGCGGCGATGGCGAGGCTCGCGGGCACGAGCAGCCGGGTGGCGGTGGACGGCGGGAGCCGGCGGCCCAGCGAGGGCGCGGTGAGTATGAACAGCAGGCAGGCGACCAAGGTCGCCCAGAGCGCGTCCGTCATCCGTCAACCACCCCGGTCCCGCCCGCATCCCCCGAAGGGGCGGAATCGCCGGCGTCCGCGGCACCCCCCGCGCCGCCGTCCGCACCCGCCTCCGCGGCCCCTCCCGCACCCGTGTCCTCGGCGCTTCCCGCATCCTCACCAGATCCCAGACCCACGGCGCCCCCGGCGCCCCCCGGAACCCCGGCACCCCCCGGTTCCAGCAGACTCCGCAGCAGGCGTTCGTCCGCCGCGCCCAGCGTCCCGACGAAGCGGGCCAGCACCCCGGCCCGGTCGACGTCCGCGTCCAGCAGCCGCTGCATCCGCTCCGCCGTCACCTCCGTGGAGTTCCGCGGCGCCGCGTACGCGTACCCGCGTCCGCTCGGCTGCCGGGCCGCCTCACCCTTGGCGTGCAGCCGGGCGAGCACCGTCATCACCGTGGTGTAGGCGAGTTCGCCGCCCAGCGCCTCGCGGACCTGAGCGGGCGTCATGGGCCGTTCGCCCGCCGCGAGTACGGCCAGGATGTCCCGTTCCAGGCTGCCGCGGGTCCGGCGTGGTGGGGCCATCGTGTCTCATCTCCAGTTACGCTACTACAAACAGTGTAGTAGTAGGGTGCCGGTACGAGCCGAGCATACGAGGGGCGATACAGACGGTGCTGACCCACGTGACCATCGAACCGGGCGCCCCGACGCCCGAGCGGCACCGCGTACGCCGACCGGGCCGGCCCGGGGCCGAGGCCGCGGCCGCCCTGCTCTCCTCGGCGGTCGCGATGGCGGCCTACTGCCTGGCGCTCGCCGTGCACGGCACCTATCCGTTCGGGCCCAGATCACGGGCGGTGAACGACCTCGGCAACCAGTTCGTGCCCTTCCACGAGCACCTGTGGGACCTGGCCCACGGCCGGTCCACCGGCGACCTGCTCTTCAACTGGGGCAGCGGCTACGGCGTCCCGTTCCTGGCCGATTTCCTCACCTACCTCATGGACCCGTTCTCCTGGCTGACCGTGCTCTTCCCGCGCGACGCGGTGCAGGCGCCGGTCTTCCTGGTGACCCTGCTGAGCATGGGCCTCGGCGCGGCCATGATGACCGTCTGGCTCGGCCTGCTGCGCCCGGGTTCGCCCTGGCTGCGGGCGCTGCTCGCGGTCGGCTACGGCGTCAGCGCCTGGAGCATCTCCAACGGCTTCTCCGACCCCATGTGGACCTGGGGCCTGGTCTCCTTCCCGCTGCTCGGCATCGCCGCCGACTGGTGCCTGCGCCGGCGCCGCTGGGTGGGCGGCGCGCTGCTCGTCACCGTCGCCTGGGCCGGCAACTTCTACACCGCGGCGATGGCCACCCTCGGGATGGGGCTGGTACTGCTGGTCCGGCTCGCCCTCGACGAACGCCCGCGGCGGGACCGGGGACGGATCCTGCTGCGCGCCGTCGCCATGACCGCGACCGGCATCCTGCTCGCCGCGCCGGTGCTCACCGTGACCTACAAGGCAAGCCGGGCCTCCCAGCCACCGCCCGTCATCACCTACCCGGGGCCGCCCGCACTCCGCGACTACCTCGCGCACCTGCTGCCCGGCGGGCTGTACCCCAGCGCCCCGCAGATCTCGGTCGGGCTGCTCGCCCTGCTGCTGGTCCTCGCCTTCCCCTTCATGCGCCGCGTGCCGGGCCGTGAACGCGCCCTGTGGGTCGCCCTGTTGCTGGTCGTCGCCCTCTCGTACGTCTGGCAGCCGACCATCCTGCTCTGGCACGGTCTGGCGATGCCCAACGGCAGTCCCTACCGGGCGTCCATCGCGCTGACCGCCATGCTCGTCGCGGTCGCCTGGCTTGCCCTCGCCCGCGGGCCGCGCCCCGGCGAACTGCTGGCCGGGGCGGGCGCGCTGGCGGTACTGCTGCTCGCCGTGCTGGGCAGCGGGTATCTCCGGCCCGCCGCCTGGCTGTTGACCGTCCCCGACGCCGTCCTCGCGCTGGGGCTTCTGCTGCTGCTCCACCGCCACCGGGGCGACCGGCGGGTGCGGATCGCCATCACCGCCGCGCTGACCTGCTCGGTCTTCATCGCCACCGCGTACAACGCCTTCTTCGTCACCGTCATCCGCGACCAGAGTCCCTGGTGGCAGCCGAAGCGGACCATCGACGCGGCGACGCTGGCCGCGGGCACCGCCGTCCGCGGTGCCGACAGCTGGCCGGCCGGCCGCTCCGACCCCGGGCCGCACGCCTTCGCGGACAACGATCCGCTGCTGCTGGGCGGCGAGGGCGGCGCCTACTACAGCAGTTACGTGCCCGAGCAGAGCGCGGTGACGCTGCGGGGCCTGGGCGCGGGCTGGTTCATGCACGGCCGCCACCTGCTCAGCGTCGACGACCCGGTGGGCCGGGCGATCATGGGGGTGCGCAGCTATCTGGCCCACGCGCCCGGCAGCGCCCACAACGGCTTCGTGCGGCGCACCGTGGCGGCTCCCCCGGTCGTCACCCTGCGGCCGGCCGCCACCCTGGACGGCGGGGCGCCGGACACCTCGGTCTTCGCCCGGCAGGAACGGGTGCTCGGCGCCCGGGTGTACACCGTCCCGGCGCTCTCCTACGCGGCCGGACCGCGGCCGCGCACCGGCCCGGGCGGCACCTGGCGGCTGCCCGGCAACGCCGCGGGGGCGGCGTTCACGTCCTTCACCGCGACCTGCGCGCCCGGCCGTTCGGTGTACGCGTACCTGCCCTGGTTCGACGGCACCCTCCAGGCGAACGGTGTCACCTACCGGCGGCACGCGGTCTTCCCCACCACCGCCGACGGGATCCTGCCCCTGGGCGCGGTGCCGGCCGGCGGCAGGTTCACCGTGGCGCTGGGCACGCACCGGGCCGAGGCCGTACCGCGCTTCCCGGTCGGCTGCCTCGACCCGCACGCGCTCGCCGCCGCGATCGCGCGGCTGAAGGCCACCGGACCGGTCCGGGTCACGGCCGGCGGTCATACGATCCGGGCGACCTTCCGGCCCGGCACCAGGGGGACCGCGGTGGTCTCCGTCCCGGCCGTGACCGGATGGCGGTGCTCGGTGAACGGCGGCAGGGCCGGCGCCCCGCACACCCTCGGCGGCCTGATCGCGGTGGGTCTCCGCGGCGGCTCCCGCCTCTCCTGCTCCTATGTCACCCCGGGGCTGGCCCCCGGGCTGTGGGCGAGTGGCCTGGCGCTGGTCGTCCTGCTGGCGGCCGGCCTGTTCTCCCTCGCCGGGGTCCGCCGCCTCGTCCGCCGGGGCGGGCCCCCGGCCCGGGAGAAGCCGATGGCGCCGCCGGCCGTCGCCGGCAGCCCGCGGTGAGGGTCAGAAGAGCGTGTCCTGGAGCAGGTCGGGTCCGGTTTCGGTGCGGCCGTTGAGGGCGAATTTGTCCTCGACCGCCGCGTCCGGGTCGGGCAGGCCGTACGCGGCGATCAGCGGGCGTATCAGGCCGCTGAGGCGGTCCCGGTACGCGCGCGGGGTTTCCGAGCCGCGAGCGTAGAGGTCGGCGTAGGCGGGCAGCAGCGCCGGGTGGTGGTCGCGGAGCCAGCCGAAGAAGACGTCCTTGACGCCGGCCGCCAGATAGAGCGGCGTGTAGAGGACGCTGGTGGCTCCGGCCCCGGCGACCGCCCTGACCAGCTCCTCCAGTTGGGCCGGCCGGTCGGTGAGCAGCGGCAGGATCGGCGACATGAAGACGGTGCAGTCCAGGCCGGCGTCACGGATCGCCCGGACGGTGGCCAGCCGCGCGGCCGTGGTGGCGGTGCCGGGCTCGACGGACTGCTGGAGCGTGTCGTCCAGCAGCGAGACCGAGACGCCCAGGTGCACGGTGGTGACCGCACTGGCCTTGGCGAGCCGGTCCAGGTCACGCCGGATCAAGGTGCCCTTGGTGAGGATCGAGAACGGCACCCGGGCGGCGGTGAGGGCGTCGATGATGCCGGGCATCAGCGCGTAACGGCCTTCGGCCCGCTGGTAGACGTCGGTGTTGGTGCCGAAGGCGACCCGCGGCGGGAGCCTGCGCTTGCGGGCGAGTTCGTCGCGCAGCACCTCGGCGATGTTGACCTTGACGATGATCTCGCGGTCGAAGTCCTCGGCCGGATTCAGCTGGAGCCGGGTGTGGGTGGGGCGGGCGAAGCAGTAGCGGCAGGCGTGGGTGCAGCCGCGGTACGGATTGAGCGTCCACTCGCCGGGCAGCATGCGCGCGTCGTCCGGCACGTGGTTGAGGGCGCTCTTCGCGAGGATCTCGTGGAAGGTGATGCCCTGGAACTCCGGGGTGCGGACGCTGCGGACGAAGTTCGACAGGCGGGCGAGACCGGGCAGGGCGGCGGCGTCGCGGGTGTCGACGCGCTGGCCGTCCCACCGGGTGACGGGAGGTCCCCCGGCCGTGCTCTTCGTGCCTGTGTCCACCTGACCCGGCCCCCTTCCGCCTGGCTCCTCCACCGAGCCCCCTCACTGTAGAGGCGCCCACTGACAACGGCCCCGGGCCGCCGGTCGGGTCACCCCTGGCCGGGGAGGAACTGCGGCGGCGCCGAACGGTCACGCGGCGGCCTCCAGGTCGAGCAGCAGCCGTTTGGCGGCGGCGCCGCCCGCGTACTGGCCGGGGGTGCCGTCGGAGCGGACCACCCGGTGGCAGGGCACGACCACCGGCAGCGGGTTGGTGGCGCAGGCGGTGCCCACCGCCCGGACCGCGCGGGGGCTGCCGGCCGCGAGGGCGACCTGGGCGTAGCTCTCGGTACGGCCGTAGCCGATCTCCGGGAGGTGGGCCAGGACCTCGCGGCGGAAGCCCTGGGAGAGCCGCCAGTCCAGCGGGAGCCGGAACTCCGTGCGGCGGCCGGCGAAGTACCCGTCGATCTGGCGGGCGGCCTCGTCGAGCCGGGCGGGGGCCCGCAGGATGCGGGGGCTGATCCGGTCGGCAAGCTGCTGGAGCACGGCCTCGTGGCCCTGCACGGCGTAGGCGATCTTGACCAGGCCCTGCTCGGTGGTGGCCAGCAGCAGCTGCCCGGCGGGGGTGTCCAGCGTGCGGTACGCGATGTCGAGCACGCCGTCGGCCTGCGCGTCGCGGGTCAGCCGGGCGTGCAGCCGGGCCATCGCCTCGGTGTCGTGTTCCGCCAGGCCGGCGAAGACGGTCTCGGGATCGGTCATGGTCAGGCCTCCATCGGGTACGTGCGGCGCAGCGTCTTCATGCCGTCGGCGGCGGCTCTGCGGGCGGCGTCGGTGCTGCCGCCGGTGAGCGCGGCGATCTCTCCGTAGGGCAGGCCGGCGAGGTAGTGGTACGCGACCGCGTGCCGCTGCCGCTCGGGCAGGGCCTTCAGTGCGCGCCACAGGTCAGGGTCGTACTCCCTGGTCCGCGCCGGCCGCTCGGGCGGCTCCCCGACGGGTACGGCCCGGCGGCCGGCGGCCCGGGCGGCGTCGATGGCCTTGCGGTGCGCGATGGTCACCAGCCACGCCTCGACGTTCGCGTCGTCCGGCAGGCCGGGATAAGCCCGCAGCGCGGCCAGGAATGCCTCCGACCAGGCGTCCTCCGCGTCATGCGGGCCCAGCACGGCCCGCACCACGCGGAGCACCATCGGGCCGTGCTGCGACACGATCTGTTCGAACGGGGGCTTGCTCACACCTGGTAAACGTACGACCCGCCCCAAACGTGAGCCGGCGCCCCCGGCGGTTCGCGGAATACGGTGCGGTGCCCGCCGGGGGCGGGGGGCCACGGATCGCGGAGTGCCCGCCCCCGCAGGGGGCGCGAGGAACTGCGCGAGCAACCCACCACCGGCCAGTGGCCCGGACACGACAGCAACAGCCCCTTTGGGCCGGTGACGGAGCGCGGCCCCATCGTGGCTGAGCGCGCAGTTCCCCGCGCCCCTGGTAAGGCACCCCGCCCCGCAGGGGGCGCGAGGAACTGCGCGAGCAACCCACCACCGGCCAGTGGCCCGGACACGACAGCAACAGCCCCTAACGGCCGGTGACGGAATGCGGCCCCATCGTGGCTGAGCGCGCAGTTCCCCGCGCCCCTGGTAAGGCACCGCTGCCGGCGATGCTGGGCGTCACCGGCTACCGCGCCGCCTGCTCCTGGGCGAGCAGGTCGAACGCCACCGCGCCGTCCAGCGACTCCCGGATGAGGTCGGCGTGGCCCGCGTGCCGCGCCTGCTCCTCGATGAGGTGCAGCAGGATCCAGCGGGCGCTGCGCTTGCCGTCCTGCGGGAACCACGGCGCCTCCGGCAGCGCCACCGCCACGTCGAGATCGGGCAGCGTGGCGACCGCCGCCCGGGTCTCCCGCCCCACCGCCTCCAGTTCGGCCAGCACTCCGGCCAGCGTCTCACCGGGCAGCAGCTGGAACTGACCCTGCCAGTCCGCCTCGGTGGTCCGCCGCCCGGCGGGCTCCGGACGGCCCATCAGGATCACCTGGATCCAGTTGCTCTCGCAGCGCGCCGCGTGCTTGACCAGGCCGCCCAGCGCCATCGCGCTCGCGGAGGGGTGTGCAGCGGCCTGCTCGTCGGTCAGCCCGCGCACCGCCCGCCGCAGCCCGCCCCGCTGCGCGTCCAGAAACGCCAGCAGGGCATCGCGCTCGTCGGTCTCCGCCTTCACCAGCTCCGGCATGCCGGCCACCTCTCGTCGGTTCGTTCGCCGCTGTCCTTACGGCTCCACGCTACGAACCGACGCGGTCAGCTTCTGTCCGCATGCGCCGGCGTAAGGAGCTCTCAGGCCCGGTACTCCACGACGCAGCGGTAGGCCCCGTTCTCCGTCCGCTCGCACACCACGTACGGCTCGCCGTCCCCGGCGACCGCCGCCTCCGGGCGCCACGGCATGACGGCCTCCCCCGCGAGCAGCGCGTCGAGGGTCTGCACCTCGGGGTCCCGGGGCGCCGGGTGGTGCTCGTAGGAGGCGGCCCCCAGGGCCAGGGCGACGGCCATGCCGAGCAGGTTCACCTCGTTCGGCAGTTCCGGCACGGTCGCGTCCGGCGTCGGGATCAGCCGGATGCCCTTGTCGGGGACGTCGGAAACTTTGGCGGCATACATGTCTGACATGGCCTGAGTCTCCTTCGCCCCCGCCCGCTGCCGCAACATCCCCGCCCGGCCGGTCGTGTCCCACCCGCCGGACGGGACCGCCGGGGCGGGGCCGGACCGCCCTGGCCGGCCCGCCGGGGTCAGACGGTGGTCGTGGTGATCTCGCCGGCGCCGCTGTCCTTGAGCCACTGCGACCAGGACAGGTTGTAGTCGGCGTAGCCGTTGCCGCCGGGGGCCTTGCCGCGCGGCGAGCCGGTGATGGTGACCGGGTCGCCCTGCTTGACGTAGTTGTAGAACCACTTGGCGTCGGCCAGCGAGAGGTGGACGCAGCCGTGCGAGCCGAAGCTGTGGCCCGGCTGCGGGTCACCGGTCGAGTAGTGGATGTACGTGCCCGAGGTGGTCAGGTGCACGTCCCACGGCAGGGTGAGGTCGTAGTAGTCCGGGTCGCTCTTGTTGCAGCTGATCCCGACGCTGCACGAGGTCATGTGGACCTTGGTGGCCTTGTCGATGACGGCCATCGTCCCGTCCCAGGACGGCCAGGTCGGGCTGCCCGCGTCGATCGGGAACGTCTTGACGACCTGTCCGTTGTGGAAGACCTTCAGGCTGTGCTTCTTGACGTCGACCTTGGTCTCGTTGTCGTCGCCGATGGTGAAGGAGTGGTGGTAACTGTGGGTGCCGTAGCGGCCGTTGCCGTTGGGCACGTTCGTCAGATCGGCGTCGACGGTGACCTTCGTACCGGACTTCCAGTACGCCTGCGGCCGGAAGTCCACCCGGGTGCTGCTGAACCAGTGCCAGGCGCCGGTGGTCGGCACCGAGGTGGATATCTTCAGGTGCTGCTCGATCCCGGCGCGGGCCGAGGTCGCCACGGGGTTGCTGAAGACCACGGAGACGGGCATCGCCACGCCGACCGTCGTCCCGGTCTGCGGAGTGATGGTGTCCAGCAGCATCGCCGGGCCCTTGGGCTTGGGCTTGGTCGGTTTCGGGCTTGGCGTGGCGGTACTGGTCGCGGGCGCCTTCCCGTCGTCGGCCGCGGCCGAGGACGACGTGGTCTTGTCCTTCCCGCCGCAGGCGGTGGTGCCGGCTAGCACCGCACCGGCCAACAGTGCGATGCCAATGCTGGTCCTGACCCGACTCATGCGTGTGCTCCGCTCATCTGCCTTCACGTGACGCCTCCGTATATAGAACGCTTACCCCACCGCGGGCGGTTGCACGTTCTCCGTAAAGCGGAAGCCAAGGCTCCTGTCCGAGCCCGGCCGCCGATACGTCACCGGTCACTCTCTGAATGCTCCCCGCCGTTCCCCCCGGTTACTCCCCGGGACGGTACGGTGACAGAACGGTGACGTTCTCCACCACAACTGACCGCCGGCCCCACTGGTCTCACTTGTCGGGTGCGGGAAGCGCCCACCGACATCACATGGGGGAATCACATGAAGCGTATCCGTACGGGTGCCGTCGTGACGGGGCTGGCCGCCGCTGGTCTGCTCGGCACGTTCGCGATCCCGGCCTCGGCGGGAGCGGCCGCCACATCCGCGCCGGCTTCCACCGCCACGGCGCCGGCGACGGCTCCGGTGACCACGGCATCGGCGGTCACGGCCTCGGCAAAGACCGCGACCGCGGCCACGGCTCCCGCCAACGTCGCCTACAACAAGGCGTGCGGGGCGGGCTACGGCGTCGTCGACCACGTCAACGTCGGCAGGGCGGGCACGGTCTACCTGACCTGGAACGACCGTACCGGCGAGAACTGCGTGGTGACCGTGCGGACCAAGCCGGGTCCTGCGGTCTACATGCTGGCGGGGATCTTCCTGACCGGCAACACGGAGATCGGGGCGTCGGACTCGGGGGCGTACACGACCTACGCGGGCCCGGTCTACCTTCCGGCCCGGGCGCAGTGCGTGAGCTGGCGGGGCATGATCGCGGACCAGTTCGTCTCGGCGCAGGGCCACTGCGGCTGAGCGCGGCTCAGCACCGCTGAACACGGCTGGTACGCAGGGGGCCGGGCGCCGACCACGCCCGGCCTCTTCGCCGTCCCCACCGGCCGCGGGCGAGTGTCCCAGCGGCGGTGGCCCGGGTGTCACGGAGGGTTCATGTGGTGGCCAACGGGTGTCGTCACCCTGGCGGTTGGCCGTTACCGGCTGGTAATACGTACCGAGCCCGCACGCCCACCTCACCCCAGGAGACACCGGCATGCGTCCACAGAGCAGACGGCAATTCCTCACCGGAGCCTCGGCGATGGCCGCCGCGGCCGCGCTGACCCTCGCCGACGGGCGGTACGCGTCCGCCGCCGAAAGGGACCGCGCGCTGGCCGCGTCCGCCGCCCGGGCCGTACGGGTCGAGGGCACGACGCTGGAGCAGGTCGCGACGCCGGGCGGCGCCGGCCCGTACTTCCGGCTGAGCGGTGGACCCGGGTGGCCGGTCGTGGTGCGCGGCGAACTCGCCGCCGCGGCGGCCGGGCGGGACGACCGCCGCACCGCGCTCGCCTCCTTCGTGCAGTTCACCGACCTGCACCTGGCCGACACCGAGTCGCCGGTCAGGTTCGAGTACCTGGCGCGGTACATCGACTCCGCGCACCGCCCGCACGAGGCCCTGACCGTACGGGGTGCGTCGTCACTGGTGGAGCGGGTCAACTCGCTGCCGGGCGGCCCCTACACGGGCGCCCCCTTCTCGCTGGTGATGGCGACCGGCGACAACACCGACAACCACGAACAGGTCGAACTCGACTGGTACCTCCAGGTGATGAGCGGCGGCCGGATCACGCCGAACACCGGTGACCCGGGCCGCTACGAAGGCGTGCAGAACTCCGGCTCCACGGCCTACTGGAACCCCGAGTCGTCCTTCCTCGACGACTACAAGAAGGCCGGCTTCCCCCACGTGCCGGGGTATCTGGCCGCCGCCGGGCGCCCGTTCACCGCGCCGGGCCTGCGGACGCCCTGGTACACCACGGTCGGCAACCACGACGACAGCATCGAGGGCACGCTGCCCGACCTCGGCCTGCTCAACTCCCTCTACACCGGCGACGGCAAGATCGAAGGTGTGGACGACGCCACCGCCGCCAAACTGGCGGACGCCATCCAGCACGACCCGGCCTCCGCCGTCCTCCTCTTCCTGCAACTGCTCGAAGGCGGCGGCCCGGTCCGGCAGATCACGCCCGACGCGCGCCGGGCACCCTTCACGCCCCAGCAGTTCGCGCAGGCGCACCTCAACCCGGCGTACACCGGGGCCGGTCCGGCCGGTCACGGCTTCACCTCGGCGGCGGCCTCCAGCGGCAAGCTCTACTACACCTTCCCGGTCGCCGAAGGCGTCCTCGGCATCAGCCTCGACACCACCAACCGGGCCGGTTTCGCGGACGGTTCGATCGGCGGCGCGCAGCTGAAGTGGCTGGAGTCGGTGCTGCAGTCGTACAGCACGCACTGGTACGACAAGGACGGGCACGTGGTACGCCGCGGCTCCCAGGACCAGCTGATCCTGATCTTCAGCCACCACACCAGCACCACCATGGGCAACCTGCTCCCCGACCCGTACAACCTCTTCGACGGCCGGCACAGCGGCGACGAACTCGTCACGCTCCTCCAGCGCTACCCCAACGTGCTGGCCTGGGTGAACGGCCACACCCACGCGAATCTGATCACCCCGCACGGCCACGCCGTCCCCGAGCGCGCCTTCTGGGAGATCAACACCGCCTCGCACATCGACTTCCCGCAGCACGCCCGGATCATCGAGATCGCCGACAACGCGGACGGCACGCTCTCCTTGTTCACGACGCTGGTGGAGTCGGCGGCGCCCTACGTCACCGACTTCGGCAGCACCTCGGACGCCGGACTGGCCGCGCTCTACCGGGAGTTGTCCTACAACGACCCATTCGCGACACCGGCCGCCAAGCTCGGCGGAACGGCGGACCACAACACGGAGCTGCTGATCGCGAAGCCGGGCGCCTGACCCGGGGCGGCGGGCCCCCGGGGTGCGGCGCGGACCGGAAGCCCGCCCGGTTCCGGCGCCGGTCCCGGGCGCGCCCGCCGCGGGCCGGGGGTCCGCTCAGGTGAGAGCGACCGCCGTACCGCGGACGGCGATGCCGCTGCCGGGCGCTTCCGGGACGGTGACCATCAGCAGGCTGGGGCGCCCCATGTCGTCGCCCTGGTGGACGGTGAGGGTCGCGGGCAGAGGCACCAGGCCGAGTTCCCGCAGGTAGCCGCCGAAGGCGGCCGCGGCGGCGCCGGTGGCGGGGTCCTCGACCACCCCGCCCGGCGGGAACGGGTTCCGGGCGTGGAAGACGGTGGGTGACACGCGGTGGACGAGATCGACCGTCGTCCAGCCGCGGTCGCTCATCAGCGCGCCCAGCGCGGCCATGTCGTAGTCGAGCCGGGCCAGCCGGTCGCGTCGGGCCGCGGCGATCACCGGGTGCCAGGCACCGGCGTACGCGACCCGGGGCGGCAGCGCCGGGTCCAGTTCGGCCGCCGACCAGCCGAGCGCGGCCAGCAGCGCCGTGAGGCCGGCGGAGTCGAGCGGTGCGGTACGCGGCGGTACGCTCACCAGCTCCGCGGTGACGAGTCCGGTGCCGTCGGCCGACGTACCGACCCGGACCACTCCCGCGCGCGTGTGGAACGCCAACTCCCCCACGCCGTACCGCTCCGCGTACGCCACCGCGGTCGCGATCGTCGCGTGCCCGCAGAACGGCACCTCGGCCAGCGGGCTGAAGTACCTGACGTCCAGCTCCCCGTCGGGCCGCGGCACCACGAACGCCGTCTCGGAAAAGCCCACTTCGGCGGCGACCGCCAGCATCGCGGCGTCGTCCGCCCCGGCGGCGTCGAGGACGACCCCGGCGGGATTCCCTCCGGCGGGATCGGTGGCGAAGGCCACGTAACGCAGTACGTCCATCCGCCCAAGCTATCCGGTCGGGCCGCTGCCGCGGACGGCCGTCAGGGGCCGGGCCGGGTCGTCGTCAGGGCGGGGCCGTGGGTGAAGGCGTCGGCCCCCGGAAGTCATTGACCCGGGCCGCCGGCTCGGCCCGGGTGGTGCCGAGGGGGTCGCCCTCCCGGCGGCGGGGCGCAGGTTCTCCTGCTCGGCGGCCGAGGCGGGCACGGCGCGGACGGTGGACTCGTCCGTCGGCGGCTTCCCTGCGGGCGGGTTTGCGGGCCGGCCGGACCCGGACGCAGAGTGCCCCCGCACGGTGGGTTCCGTGCGGGGGCACTCAGGGGTGGTGCGGGTCAGTGCTGGGTGCCGGCAGCCCAGAGGGGCGAGCCGGACGGGGAGGTGATGGTGACGTTGCCGTCCTTCTGGATGTTCAGGTGGGCGCCGGGGTTGCCCGCGGTCCCGGAGGACCAGAGCGTCTGGTTGGCGTCGTTGTAGACCACGAGGTGGCCGTCATCCTGGAAGACCGCGCGGTTGTTCTGCCCCTGGGTGTGCGACGACCAGCGGATCACCCCGTCCTCGTCGGAGATCACCAGGCTGCCGCTGGGCCGCATCGAGATACGCATGCGGTTGGTGGCCACGGAGTCACCGGTGTGGAGGACGTAGGTGGAGCTGATGCTCTTCGAGTGCCAGTGCGGCGTCGCGGGGGCGGCCGGCGCCGGGTCCGCCTTGGCCGGATCGGGCTTGGCGTGCACGGACTTGACGTGCGTCGGCCGGTGGGTGGTGTGCTGGTGGATGACCGGCTTGTCGGCGGCGGGCTTGTCCGCGCTCGGCTTGTCGGCGGCGGGCTTGTCTGCCGACGGCTTGTCGGCGGTCGGCTTGTCGGCCGACGGCTGGCCGGTGACGGTTCGCACCGTGTCGGGCGTCTTCACGTCCGGGGTGTCGGGCGAGTCCGGGGTGTCCGGCGAGTCGGGGGTGTCCGCGCCGGTCGGGTCCGTACCCGGCTTCTCCGCGATCTCCGGCTGCTCCGAACCCGGCCCGTCCGTCGCCGGCTTGTCGGCGTCGGGCGTGGTGACCGCCGGGTCCGTGACCGTGGTGCCGGTCGTGGTCTTGGCGGGGTCCGCGGTCGTGGTCGAACCGGTGGTCTTCGTGGAGTCCGCCGGCTTCGACGCGTCCGGCTTCGACGCGTCCGGCTTGGCCGTCTCCGGCTTCGCCACCACCAGGCTCGTCACCGGGTGCTTGACCGGAGCATCGGTGGCCGCCGGCTTCGACGCGGTCGTCGTCGGCTTGGCCTGCTCCTCCGTGGAGCCCTTGGTGTCCGTGGACGTGGTCTTCGTGTCCGTCTTCGTGTCCGCGGACTTCGTGTCCGTGGACGACTTCACCGCGGCCTTGACCACGTCCTTCTTGGGTTCCTGCGAGGTCGTGGTGGTAGCCGCCGGCTTGTTCACGGGCTTCGCCGCCGTCTTCGGCTCCGACTTCGGTTCGGTCTTCGCCGGGGCGAGGTCCGTGTGCGCCGTGGTCGCCGGGGCGACGAACTTCAGGATGGGGAGCTTCGGCTTGGTGACCTTGTCCGTGTCCTTGTGCGGCGACGCCTTGGGCTTCGCCGGTGTCGCCGGGGTGGCGTCGTCGTCCGAGGTCCCCGGAATGACCGGGAAGGCAGGGGCGAAGGGGAAGCCGTCGACGAGGGTCTGCGGCTTGCCGATGCCGACGAGCGGCTGCGGCGCGTACGGGCCGCCGGCGGACGGGATCTGCAGGTCGTTCTGGGTTCCGCCCGGGAGCAACGGGCCGGGTGCCGGCTGCGTCGCGAACGGGCCGGTGCTCGGCACCACCGCGGTGTCGCTGTGCGCCTTCCCCGGTGCCGGGACGGCTGCCCTGACCCCGGTGCCGGGCTCCGGCTCGGGGACCAGCGGGCTCGCCGAGTCCTTCGCCGAGTCCCGGGGCATCTGGCTGGCATAGCCGTCGGGACCGGCCGCGCTCCCGTGGTCGCCCTCGTCGTCCGGGCCGTCCAGGCTGGCGATCGGGAGCGGGTGCCCCGCGCCCTCGTAATTGGTCGTGGTGTCACGGTTGTTGTGCAGGAACGGCACGGAGACCAGCACCGCGCCGGCGAAAGCCGCCGCGGTCATCAGCGGCCACCGGCCGTGCTTGGTGCCGCCCGCCGCCGCGGTCCTTGCCGGCCGGCCGGGGTGGCCCTCGGCGAGGGCCGCCGCCAGGGCGCCGGTGAGAGTCGCTTCGGCGGCCTCGGTCTGGGCCGCGGTGGCCGCGGCCGGCTCCGCACCGGTCGCCGCGGTCTGCTGCTGGCGCCAGGAATCCGGGCGGAAGAGGCGTCCTGCGAGCGTGCTTCCGGGCTGGACCGCGCTCGCCGCGGCCGGAGTCGCCGCTGCCCGTCCGGCCCGGGCCGGAGCGGTACGGCGGCCGGTCGCCACAGCGGTGGCGGTCGCCGTACCGCCGCTGGTCGCGACCATTTGGGCGGCGGCGATGGCGGCCGAAGCGGCGGCGCCGCTGTGGTCGCCTTCGGTCAGCGGCAGGGCTATCGCGCGGCGGATGCGCGGCGATGCGGTCGGCGTGGCCGTCCCGACGGTGGGCGGCGGACCGCCGACCGGATGATCCAGGGCCATCCGTCCTCCTCTATCGACTGTGCTGGCGGGGGGAGTTGAGCGGGAGTTGCGCTGGGACTACGGGGTGGTGCTGCCCGGGACGGGCGTTTCCGGTACGCCCAGCACGCCGAGTGGTCCGGCGCACCTTTCGGGCGCTTGATGGGCCGAACCCACCGCGGCGGGCTGGTCCTTGATGGCTTGGAGCCGCTTGAGCGCGGCTGTGTCGGCGTCGTCCAGTTGACCCGGTGTTGCCGCCGACGACGGCGCGGATTCCGGGAGTTCACGCAGCAGGATCACGGTCGCACCGGACCGGCTGTCGACGGCCAGCAGGCGGAAACGGGTACCGGGGGCGAACAGCACCTCGTCGGGATGCGGGGCGGTGTCGCCGCCGGCCGCGGTTTCGGCGTCGCCGAGCAGCGAACTGGCCCGGCGGCCGGTCATCGACCAGATCAGGTAGTGGTCGGCGGCCACGGTCGGGTAGCCCTTGTCGACGGCGACCCCGCTCACGGGCAGGGCCTCGCCCAACTCCTCTCCTGGCAGCAGGAGTTCGGCGGCCTCACCGAGTACGCCGCCGGCCGGGCGGACCGCCGCGCCGCGGTAAGACGGGAGGCGCCGCAGCCCGGAGGCGAGGCAGGCGAGGACCGGTACGAGTTCGCTCCGGCCGCCGGCCAGCGACTCGCGCAGGTCGCGGTGGGTCTCGTCGTCCACCGCGGTCATGTAGGCGTGCAGCGCGGCGAGGTCGGCGGCGACCTCTTCGGGGTGTGCGCTGCTGCGCAGTGCGGGGACCCGGGTCAGCGCGCGGGTGACGGCCGCGCTGTGGTGGTCCCATCGCGGGCCCAAGTACGCGCGTACGGCGTCGCGTTCGGCGTCGGAGCTGTGGTGGCCGGGGGTGACGGGGACCCACGAGACGCCCCGCAGCAGCGGGGGCGCCGCCGACGGTTCCGCGGGCCCGGCCGGTGCCGCTCCTTCCCACGCCTCGGGCCCCGGGCCGCCGGAGGTGACCACGGCGGCGGGCGGGAGCTCGGGGAGTTCGGCGTCGTCGGGCTCCGGGGTGACCGGCTCCGGGCCGAGGCCGCCGGCCGCCGACACGGAGGGCACCGGCCGCGGGGGCTCGGGCAACTCCTCTTCCGCGGCGGGTATGCCGGCCTCGGACTCGGGCCCGGCCTGGGACCCGGACGGTCCGGCCGCCGTGGCTTCCTCGGCGGTGTCCTCGGCCGTGTCCTCGGCGGTGGCGGGTGCAGTGTCCTCGGCGGTGTCCTCGGCGGACGCCCCGGCAGTGTCCTCGGCGCCGTCCCCGGCGGCGTCCCGGCCGGGCGCTTCGGACGGGGGTACGGCAGCGGTTGCCGACGGCTCCTCTTCGCCCTCGGGCGCCTTCGGTCCGCTCAGCCCCGTGGGCGGGCTCGGTTCGGCAGGGCGCACGGGCGCTTCCGCTTCGTCCGGGGTCCGGGCGGGCGACGCCCACTCCCGTACCGGCCAGGCAGGCGAGCTCTCGGCCGCCCGCCCCCCGGACGTCGCCGCGGCCGGCGAACCTGCCGCTTCGGCCCCGGCACCGGACTTTTCCCCCGCGCTCTCGGCTTCCGGCCGGGTCGTACGCGCGCCGCCCGACTCGGTGACCGGCGGACGCGGAGTCCCGGGCGCGGTCGGCCGGCCCTCGCTGACCAGGGAACCGCTCCCGGCGTCCGAAGACCCACCGGACTCGGTGACCGATGACCGTACGCCGACCGGCGGCTCCGCCCCGACACTGCCGCCCGGCCCGGTGACCGACGGCCGTACACCCGCCGCAGAGCTGCTCCCGGCGGCCGGCGACCCGGCGTCCGAAGACCCACCGGACTCGGTGACCGACGACCGTACGCCCGCCGCAGAACCGCCCGCAGCTGCCGGCGGCTCCGCGGGCCGGCCGCCCGACTCGGTGACCGGCGGGCGCGGCGGCGCCGGATCGGGTGCGGCGGCCGGGGTCGTCCGGCGGGCCGGTTCGCCCGCGATCCTCAGGTCCGGCGCCGCCCCGGTGGCCACGGGCCGGGCAGGTGCGGCCGGACGCTCAGGGGCGCTCGCCTCCGCCGGGGGCCGTATCGCCGCGGGTGCGGGTGCGACCGGGTCGGGTACCGCCGACAGAGCCGCGGGCCCGGCCGGGGCGACCCCGACCCCCATCGCCCGCCAGCCGCGCGGCGAGACCGCCAGGCCGTGGTGGACCGCGAGCCGTCGCAGGGCCCGCAGCGCCTCAGGCGATGCCTCCCCGTGCACCTGGATCATCGTCCGCTCGCGTACGTCGTCCTGGAGCGCGGCGAAGAGGCGTTGCAGCGGCGGCAGCAGGGTGGCTTCGTCGAGGACCTCGTCGGGGTGGCCGAGGTCGATGGCCATCACGTCGGGCTCGACCGGGCGGCTCGCGGCCTCGTCCGGGATGCGGGTGGTGCGGGGGCCGATCCACAGGCCCGCGCGGGTGACCGCGACCTGCCAGTTGCGGTCGAGGAGCAGGGTGCCGGGTTCCGGGCCGGGGCGCAGGCCGCCGATCGGGGGGCGCCAACTGGCCAGGCGGGGAGCGGGAGTCGCGGGCATGCAGGTGACCGCCTCGACATACGGGCGCCAGGAGGGGTTGCCGTCGGCGTCGAGCAGCATCGTGCGCGGGGTGGCGCCGCGGGTGGGGTGGTCCCAGGGGGAGCCGGGGCGGGCGGCCCCGTCGTCCAGCAGGACCGGGAGTCCGTTGGCCACCTGGACCTCGATGCCGAGCAGGTCGGCGACTTCCTGGCCGGTGAGCAGCAGGTCGCGGCTGTCGCCGGGCAGGAGCCGCACGGTGCCGCGGACCTGGGCGGGCAGGGCCGCGACGACATCGGCGAGGGCGTCCGCCGGGACGGGCGGGGCGCCGGCCGCGCCGACCAGCAGGACCGGTCCCGCGGGGTCGACGGGCAGCGCGAAGCGGATCGCGTCCACGCCCTCGGGCGGTACGCCGGACGGCAGGATCAGCAGGCCGGCCGGGACGTGGTGGACCACGCAGCCCTCGGCGGTGTCCGCGGCGACCCGGTCAAGCGCGGTGTGCCAGCTGGGTTCGGGGTGGCGGGCGCCGAGTCGGCGCGGGAGCAGGCCGCGGGAGAAGTGCCACCAGGCGCCGGGGGCGCCGGGCAGGTCGGGGGCGAACAGGGTGCCGCCGGGCACCACCACGGCCGCACCGGCCGGGGCGAGGACGTCGAAGTCCCAGCGCTCGGTGATACGGCGGGCGGGGGCCGCCCGGTCGGGGAGTTCCAGGGCCCCGCCGGACATCACCAGCCGGAGCAGGCTGACCCCGGAGGTGGTCAACTCATCCAGGGTGGGGGCGAGTTCGTCGCAGAAGAGGTCGGGGTCGTCGAAGCCCGCGCCGACCAGCACGGTCGCCTGGCCGGTCACCGCGGCGGCGCCGATCAACGAGCCTGCCGCGTCGGCGAGTTGGTCCGGCAGCGGGCCGGGCGCGTGCACGACGTATACGGACCCGCCGCCGGAGACCTGGAGCGCGGCGGGGCTCTTCCGGCGCGTCGAGCGCGGGCTCACCGCGGGCCCCGCACTGAACCGGTGCAGCCAGGGCGCGGCACGGCAGCTTTGGCCGGGGCCCGGGAGGGCCACCGCACGGACACCGCTCGTGATCTCACCCGCGAAAAGATACCGTGTGGGAGTGATCAACGGCAGTGAAGTGTGTGACTTCTCCATTTCGTTGGCCGAACCGCTTTTGCAATACCGCTCCAATTCACCTGACGTATCGTCAGGCAAACGCATACTTCGGGACGTTGAACGAAAAACCAGTCGCGTCGGACATTTCGCCGGGATACGGTGAACGACCAGTGAATTTCGGCCGCTTGGCGCGTTCCCACTGCCTCCGGTTTCCCGGGAACCGGCCGGCCGGACGTACGATACTGGCCGTTCCCGCAGCCCCACTTCCGATGGCACGGCGGTACGGACGGAGACGGCATGGCGACCAGCGGCGACGGCCGAGGCAACCGGTGCGGGGCCCTGGCGGCCGGCTTGGCGCTGCTGTGCGCGGTGGGCGCCGCGGTGCCTGCGGTCCCGGCCGCGGCCGACGACGGTCCGACGCCCCTGCCCTCGACCGACGCGACCGCACCGGCCCTTCGGCTGCCGGTGATGCCGCCCTTCCTGGACCCGACGCAGTCCTCCTGCACCAAGCCGTCCAGCACGGTGATGAAGGCGGTGCCGTGGGCCCAGCAGAGTCTTGACCTCACCCGGGCACACCAGTTGACCAGCGGCGCGGGGGTCACGGTGGCGGTGATCGACACCGGAGTGTCCGCCGCCGCGCCCGCGTTGCGGGGACGTGTCACGGCGCCGGGCGCCGCGGGGCACGACTGCGTGGGGCACGGCACCTTCGTCGCCGGCATCATCGCGGCGGCGCCGGCCGCCGGCAGCGGTTTCAGCGGGGTGGCGCCGGCCGCACGGATCCTGGCGGTGCAGGGCGTGGGCGCGGACGGCAACCCCGACGAGGCGAAGGTGGCGGCGGGGATCCGGCACGCGACCGACGCCGGGGCGAAGGTGATCGACGTGTCACTGGCCTTCGCCACGCAGAGCCAGGCGCTGACCTCGGCGGTGGATTACGCGGCCGGGCACGATGTGCTGATCGTGGCCGCGGGGGTGCCGGACAACATCCGGGTGGACAGCGACACCGACCAGGGGCCTCCGCAGATCCCGTTCTGGCCGGCCACGCAGAGCGGGGTGCTCTCGGTGGTGGACATCGACATCAACGGCGGGCGGAGCACGGCGACGGTCGACCCGGCCCGCGCGGACCTCGCGGCCCCCGGGCAGGGGATCACCGGGATCGGCCCGGGCGGCCGGGGGCACTTCCTGGGCAACGGGCCCTCCATCGCGGCGGCGTTCACGGCGGGGGCCGCGGCGCTGGTACGGGCGTACGATCCCGCGCTGACCGCGCCCGAGGTGGCGACCCGGCTCACCACCGCCGCCTACCCGGCCCCGATCCCGCGGCTCGACCCGTACGCGGCGCTCTCCGCGGTCCTGCCGACCGACCCGGGCACCGGGGCGGTGCTCCCCGCCCAGCAGACCCATGTGATCAAGCTCGTCCTCAACGACGAGGACCCGACCCCCGCCCACCGCGCCTTCCTCATCCTCGCGGCCTCCCTCCTGGCCGCCCTCACGCTCACCGCCCTCGCCCTGCTCAACCGGCGCCGGCGCCGCAACCGCACCACCTGACGCGGGCCGGTCCGCCGGCCGGGACCAGGACCGCGTCAGAGGAGGTCCGGGACCCTGTCCTCCACGTCCTCCACGACCATCGCCGTCTGGATCTGGACCGTGCTGCGGCGGGTGATGTACATACCGCGGCCGGGCGGGAGCAGACGGGGCTTGGTGTTGTTGAAGAGGTAGCCCTCGGACGGGGGGCAGGACAGGAGCAGGCCGGGGGCGTTGACCTCCAGCAGGCGGCGGATCAGCGGGTCGTTGATGCCGCGCATCGCCCCCGCCGCCGCGCGGGAGACCACCATGTGGAAGCCCACCTCGTAGCCCAGCGGCAAGTGCTCCAGCAGGGGTTCGAAGGGATTGCGCATGGGGTTGGCGACGAGGTCGTAGTCGTCGATCAGGACGAACAGGCGGGGACCGCGCCACCAGTCGGCCAGCCGCATCCGCGCCGGGGTGATCTCCGGTCCGGGCGCACGGGTCTTGAGCGCGCGGGCGACCCCGTCGACCAGCTCCCTGAGCTGGTCGACCGAGACCGCGTGTCCCAGCCGGTACGGCTCGGGCACCGCCTCCACCAGTTCCCGCCGGAAGTCCACCACGAGGATGCGCGCCTCGGCGGGCGTGAACCGTTCGCTGATGTTCTTGGCGAACAGCCGCAGCAGATTCGTCTTGCCGCTCTCCGTGTCGCCGAAGGCCACCAGGTGCGGGGTCTCCGCGAAGTCGTGCCACGCGGCCCCGAGTTCCGTCTCCTCGACGCCGATCGGCATCCGGAAGCGGCGGGCCGTCTCCGCCTTGCCCGCGCCGGGCCTGACGCCGACCGCGCTGAGTTCGAGCCCGGGCAGTTCCCCGGCCGGCAGCATCGTCGGCAGCATCCGTACCGGCGGCGCCGCGGGCCCGGTCCAGCTCTCCGCCACTGCCGAGACCAAGTCGCTGACCCCGTCGGCCAGTTCCGTCGCGCTCTCGATCCCGTCGATGCGTGGCAGCGCCATCAGGAAGTGGAGTTTGCTGTCGATCGTCAGGCCGCGCCCGGGGATCCGCGGCACGCTCCCGGCCCGCCGGATGTCCACCATGGAGTCCAGCGGGTCGCCCATCCGCAGTTCGAGGCGGGTCGCGGACTGGTCGCGGATCTGGGAGGAGAGTTCCACCCAGCGATTGCTGGTGGTGATCAGGTGGATGCCGTAGCTGAGGCCGCGGGCGGCGAGCTGGTTGATCACCGGGACGTGGTCCTGGAAGTCCTGCCGGACGGTGGACCAGCCGTCGATGACCAGGAAGACGTCGCCGTGCGGCTCGTCGGTGAACTCCCCGGCCGCCCGCCGCCTGCGCAGCGTCGCCATGGAGTCGATGCCGTTGTCCAGGAAGAGCCGTTCGCGGCGGGCGAGCAGCGAGGTGATCTCGGCGAGGGTGCGGCCGATCCGCTCGTGGTCCAACCGGCCCGCCACCCCGCCGACATGAGGCAGCCCGGCCAGGCTGGAGAGCGTGCCGCCGCCGAAGTCCAGGCAGTAGAACTGCACTTCGCGCGGGGTGTGGGTGAGGCAGAGCGCCGCGATCAGGGTACGCACCACGGTGGACTTGCCGCTCTGCGGACCGCCGGCCACCGCAACGTGGCCGCCGGCGCCGGACAGGTCCACGGTGAGCAGGTCGCGCTGCTGCTCGAAGGGCCGGTCGATGATGCCGACCGGGACGGTGAGCTTGCCGCGCTGCGGCCAGTCCGCGGTGGTGAGCCCGTACTGCGGGTCGGGCGAGAGCGGCGGCAGCAGCCGGTCGAGGGTCGGCGGCAGGTCCAGCGGCGGCAGCCACACCTGGTGGGCGGGCGGGCCGGCGTCCCGCAGCCGGTCGATGGCCACCGACAGCAGCGAGTCGGCCCCCGCGTCCGGCTCGGACATCGCGGGGTCGCGGACCGGTTCGGGTTCCGGGTCGGGCGCGGGCTGCCGGGAAGCCACCCACTCCCCGGTCCAGGGCACGACCTGGCTGGCCACCTGCGCCTGGGCCAGGGCGCCGGACCGCTGCCGGTAGACGCCGGAGACGTAGGCGGCCCGGAAGCGGGTGAGGGCCTCGATACCGCTCTTGAGGAAGCCGCTGCCGGGCTGGGACGGGAGTTCGTAGGCGTCCGGCACGCCGAGCACGCCGCGGCTCTCCATCGCGGAGAAGGTCCGCAGGCCCACCCGGTAGGACAGGTGGCTCTCCAGCTGGTGCATGCGGCCTTCGTCCAGCCGCTGGGAGGCCAGCAGCAGATGCACGCCCAGCGACCGGCCGAGCCGGCCGATCATCACGAACAGGTCCATGAACTCGCGGTGGGCGGCGAGCAGTTCGCTGAACTCGTCGACGACCACGAAGAGGCTGGGCAGCGGGGCGAGCGGGGTGCCGGACGCGCGGGCCCGCTCGTACTCAAGCGCCGAGGTGTAGTTGCCCGCCGCCCGCAGCAGCTCCTGCCGGCGGATCAGTTCGCCGTGCAGGGCGTCCTGCATCCGGGAGACCAGCGCGGCCTCGTCGGCGAGGTTGGTGATCACCGCCGAGGTGTGCGGGAGTTCGTCCAGGCCGAGGAAGGTCGCGCCGCCCTTGAAGTCGACCAGGACGAAGTTGAGGGTCTCCGAGGAGTGGGTGAGCGCCAGGCCCAGGACGAGGGTGCGCAGCAGTTCGCTCTTGCCGGAGCCGGTGGCGCCGATCAGCATGCCGTGCGGGCCCATGCCGCCCTGCGCGGACTCCTTGATGTCGAGTTCGACCGGCCGGCCGTCGGCGCCCATCGCGATCGGCACCCGCAGCCGGCCCGCCTCGGAGGAGGCGCGGCGCTGCCAGTACACGTTCGGGTCGTGGCGGTGCAGGTCGGGGATGCCGAGCAGACTGGTGAGCTGGATGTCGGCGTCGAGCGGACGGGCGGTCTCGGCGCTGTCGCCGGTCCGCATCGGGGCGAGCAGCGCGGCCAGCGCGCGGGCGGCGGCCGGGCCGAGGGCGTCGGCGCGGCCGAGCGGGGTGACGGTCTCCTTGCGGTTGCGGTCGGTACGCACCAACCCCACGTCGCCGTCCTTGAGTTCGAGCCGCAGCACGGTACGCCCCGGCCGCCAGCTCAGTGCGCCGGACAGGTCGATGACCACGGTGTTCCGGAAGCCGGCCCGGTCGAAGCGGTGCCCGGAGGGCAGCTGGCCGCCGTCGATGACCACGACGGTGAACGGCTCGTCCTTGGCGGGGACCGCGGCCAGGTCGAACGCCGGGCGTTCGGTGAACTCCTCGCCGAGCAGGTCCTCCAGCTCGTTGGCGGTGCCGGTGATCAGCCGGGCCGGCCCCGCGCCGTCGGCCTCGTGCGGGTGCAGGGTGTGCGGCAGCCACTTGACCCAGTCCCACTCCGCGCGCCGCTCCGGTGCGACGCAGAAGGCGATCATCAGGTCCTGCGGGGCGTGCATGACGGCGAGCTGGGCGACCAGGGCGCGGGCGGCGGCGGCCACCTGCTCGCGGTCGCCGCGCAGCAGTACCCGGGCCCAGGTGCGCAGGAAGATCGCGATGGGCTGGTCGGGCACCGTGGAGTAGGCGTTGATGAAGGCGCGCAGCGCGTGCGCGGTCAGCGGGTCGAGGTCGTCGACCGGCTTGGCGGCGGTGGTGCTCAGCCGCAGTCCGAGCCGCTGGTCGCCGACGGCCAGCCGGACCTCGGCGAAGTCGTCGTCGGACGGGCGGCGTTCCCACAGCCGGGAAGTGCCGGCGAAGGACCACAGGGCACTCGGCTCGGGGTGCCGCCAGGCCAGCGCGCGCTGCTGGTCGGCCACCGCCCGCCGCACCCGGCGCCGTACGCCGCCGAGGTAGCGCAGATAGTCCCGGCGGGCGCCTTTGAGCTTGGTCTTCCGCTCGGTGCCGGAGCGCATCAACTGGCCCACCAGCATGGTGCCCATGGCGATCACCATCATGCCGACGACCAGATAGGTGATCGGGCTCGAAGCGGTGCCCGGCCGGGTGTAGAGCAGCACGATCGCACCGGACATCACCGCCATCGGCAGGTAGGTCATCAGCGCGTTGCCGCTGGTGGCGGGCTCCGACATCACCGGCGGTTCCTGGAGAGCCAGGTCACCTTCGGGCATGTCGGGGCCGTTGCGGCGGGCCGGCCGGCGGAAGAACACCACGCTCAACGGAAGTTCACCTCGGGACGTGTCAGGCGGAACAGCTGTGAACGCGGTACCCGCGGCGGCCGCTGTGACACCGCGTGCAGAGCGCGCGATCGCATCACACCACGGATCGGTGTCCTGTCAACACCGCGAGTGGAACGCCCCGTTGGCCGATTCTTAGCCCACTCGTCACAACCACGAGGTAAGTTGCGCATTCAATCGCACTGTGGGGCGGGAACCGAAGGACGACGGAAACGCGCGTAGCGGAAGGCCAGGCATCTGATGAGTGAAGGGTCGGTTGCGAGTCTGCCAGGGGCCGCTGGACTGTCCGGGCTGTGCCGGCTGACGGTACGGGCCCCGGCCACGACCCTCGATCTCGCGGTCCCGTCCGACATCCCGGTGGCCGACCTGCTGCCGGTCATCGTCGGGCACGCCGGGGACGAGCTGCCGGAAGCCGGTCTGGAACACGGCGGCTGGGCGCTGCAGCGCATCGGCGGTCCGCCGCTCGACCCCGAAGGCACCCCGCAGTCGCTGGAGTTGCGCGACGGCGAGGTGCTGCTGCTGCGGCCGCTCTCCGAGACGCTGCCGCCGGTGCGCTTCGACAACCTGGTGGACGGGGTGTCGTCCACCATCCGCGGCCTGCCGCACTCCTGGTCGCCCGCGGTGAGCCGCTGGTCGCTGCGGGCGGTGCTGCTCGCGGTGCTGACCGCGGCCCTGGTGCTGCTGGCGCTGTCCGGCGGCGACCGGCCGTCGCGGGCCGCGCTGGCCGCGGGCGCGGCGCTGCTGGCGCTTGCCGGGGCGGGCGCCGCCGCCCGGGTGCTGGACGACCTGCCGGGCGCGGTGCTGCTCGGCCTGGTCACCGGGCCGTTCGCCGCGCTGTGCGGGGCGCTCGCGGTGGGCGGGGCGGACGGCGCGACCGGCGCCCATCTGGTCGGTGCCCGCTGGCTCGCCGCCTCCGCCGCCTGGGGGATCGCGACCGCGCTGGCGCTGACGGTGGTGGCCGCCTACCCGGTGGCGTTCGTGCCGAGCATCGTGGTGGCGCTGGCCGGGGTGATCGGCTCGGTGCTGATGCTCGCGATGTCGGCGGGCCTGGACGAGGCCGGTGCGGCGGTCGCGGTGCCCGCGGTGATCTTCGGGGCGTTCGTACCGATGCTGTCGTTCTCGCTGTCCGGGCTGAAGCTGCCGCCGCTGCCCACCAACGCGGAGCAGCTGCAGGAGGGCATCGACCCGTACCCCAGCGAGGAGGTGACCGCCCGCACCAAGGCCACCGACCACTGGATGACCGGTCTGTACGCGGCGGTCGGGGTGATCTGCGCGGCCTGCCTGGCCGGGCTCGCCCACCAGCCGCGCACCCCGCAGCTGCTGGCCGGCGGGCTGCTGGCGCTGGTCCTGCTGCTGCACGGCCGGAACCTCGGCAATGCCTGGCAGCGGCTCGCGCTGGTCCTGCCGGGCGCGCTGGGCGCGGTGCTGCTGACCGTGTGCGCGGCCCGGCAGCACGGCGCGGACGGACAGTTCGGCGCGGTCGCGGCACTGCTCGCGGTCGGTGTCGGGGTGACCGTCGTGTCCTGGACGGTGCCGGGCCGGCGGCTGCTGCCGTACTGGGGCCGGGCCGGTGACCTGCTGCAGTCCGCGGCGGCCATCGGGCTGCTGCCGTCGGTGCTGTGGGTGCTGGACGTGTACGCGGACCTGCGCGGGATCAAGGGCTGAGCGGCCGTGCAGACCAGACGCGATCAGGTCCAGGCACACCGCTTCGTCGTCTCCCGGCTGACCACGGGACTGCTGCGCACCGATCCGGACGCCCCGGAGAGCCCGAACAGCCGCACCAACCGCGGGATGGTGCTCGGCAGTGCCCTCGGGGTGGTGGTCGCGGTGGGCTTCCTGGTGTTCGGCTTCATCTCGCCGGGCGGCTCGACCGCCTGGCAGGACCCGAAGACGCTGATCGTCGAATCGGGCACCGGCAACCGGTACTTGTACGACGGCACGCTGCGGCCGATCCGCAACTACTCCTCGGCCCGGCTGATCGTGGGCGCCGACCTCAAGCCCCGTACGGTGCCGGCGAAGTCGCTCAACGGCACGGTGCACGGCAGTGCGGTGGGCATCGACGGCGCGCCCGACGCGCTGCCGCCGGCCCGCGACCTGGACACCGGCCCGTGGGAGGTGTGCGCGTCGACCCGGGCCACCGAGACCGGGGGCAGCGCGCCGGCCACCTCCCTGGTGGTGGACGGCGACAAGCCCGGGGCCGGCCTCGGCGGCGGGCAGGCACTGCTGGTCAGCGGCCCGGACGGCACGTACTACCTGCTGTGGCACGGCAACCGCTTCAAGCTGGCGTCCGGCACCGCGACCGCCGACGCGCTCGGCTACGGCACCGTCACGCCGCTGCCGGTGTCCGCGCCGTTCCTGGACGCGCTGCCGGCCAGCACCGACCTGGCGCCGCCGGACATGCCCGGGCAGGGCGAGCCGGGCCCGGTGCTGGACGGCCGGCCGACCCGGGTGGGCCAGGTGTTCGCGGTGGAGGCGCCGGGCTCGGCGAAGCAGTACTACCTGCTCCAGCGGGCCGGCCTGGTCCCGATCAGCACCACGCAGGCGGCGCTGGCGCTCAGTGCTCCCGACGAGCGGTCGAAGTCGTATGCCGGTTCCCCGCCGGTCGCGGTGCCGATCGCCGCCGACGCGCTCAACGGCCGCCTGGTGCGCGGAACGTCCGGCGCCGACACCGCACTGCCGGCCACCCCGCCGACCGTGCTGCCCGTTTCCGACGGACAGGCTGCCTGTATACGACTGGACACCAGCGGTGCCGGCACGGACGGCGACGCATCCTCGGACGGCGGTCTGATCAGCATCGCGCTGATGCCCGCGGCCGATGTCATCGACCCGGCGTCCGCCACCGCGAAGGCCCCGGCGTCGCCCGCGTGCCTGCCGGTGGACGCGGTGGTGGTGCCGCCGGACGGCGGCAGCCTGGTCCGGGCGCTCGACGCGGGCGGCACCCCGGTCGGCGCCACCACGTATCTGGTCACCGACGCCGGGGTGAAGTACCTGATCCCGTCCGCGACCGCGGCGAAGGCGCTCGGTTACGACCTCGACGCCGCCCGCGGCCTGCCCTCGCCGCTGCTGGCGATGGTCCCGACCGGGCCGGACCTCTCACCTGCGAACGCCGTACAGGGCCGGGCCGACAGCACCGGGACCCCCGGCTGCTCGTCCCCGGCCGCCCCGACTGCCGCTCTCCCGAAAAGTTGAGTACAGATGGTTCTCATTTCGCGGAAATCTCCCGGCAGCATTCTCACTTCGGTCGGCACATCCGTACCGACCGGAACTGATACACCGTCACATTTGTTCCCTTGCGAGCGCGTTGACAGCGGACTTACGCTGACGCGCGATTGCAATTCGAGCGCGTCACCAACCGTTGTCCCCCCGGTACGGAGTCGGCGCCCACCGGCGCTGCGTACCGGACGGCACGGGACCGGTGCCGCCTGCATTTGGGGAAGGACATCGGTATGAGCACCCCGTCAGGCAATCTTCAGCAGTCATCGACCGCCACCTATGCCACCGCGGTTCAGTATCTGGAGGGCGCCCGTTCCCAGATGGCCGCGGTCCAGGGACAGGTCGCCGACGCGGCAGCCACCCTGAGCGCCCACTACCAGGGCCCCGACGGTCACGCCTACGCGCAGGTGATGGCGAACTGGTCGGCCGAGGTCGACCGGATCAAGGCGACCTGTGAGGCGATGGAGAACCAGCTCGACAACAGCCTCATGGCATCCAACAAGACCCAGAGCGACAACTCCGGCGCGGTGCAGCAGGCCGGCCACCTGTCGATCAGTCACGGCTCGGTCTCCGACGGCGTCTACTCCAGCCTGACCAGCTGAGGCTTCCACAGCAGACCACCCCCCACCCCCTCGAGATCTGGAGTTCCCATGTCCGCCGAGGACGGCATCTACATCGATCACGGCCAGGCACTGACCTTCTCCCAGGAGATGCAGGACCAGACGAAGCGCATCGCGTCGATCGTCAGTGAACTGCAGAGCAACCTCGCCACCATCGTCGGCTCCTGGCTCGGCCCGGACCGCGACATCTACTACAACAAGGTCCAGCCGGCCTGGAACTCCGAGGTCTCGGCGCTCAGCACGATCCTGAGCAGCCACGCCCAGACGCTGGACGGCATCTCGGACAACTACAAGCAGACCGTCTACCGCAACGCGCAGGGCTTCGAAGAGATCAAGTTCTGACCGTCGCCCGCACCACCGCGGCCGAGGCCCCGCCCCGCGAGCAGCTCCCGGGGCGGGCCCTCGGCCGCACCCCCCGCGTTCCACCAGGCTCCCCCAGCGAGGAGGCAACCCGGCATGGCCGATCTGACGAAGCTCGACGCGGACGCCCTGCACGCGTTCATCAACAACGACGTGACCACCTTCATCAACGACCTGGTCGCGATCCGCAAGGCCGGGCAGACCCCGCCGGCGCTCTACGACTACAGCACCTCCCCGCACCCGGTCGTGATGGGCCAGATGGGGGGCGACGACGCCACCGGCGGCAAGGCGGTGATCGCCAACGCGCAGGCCGCCGCCAAGGCCATCGACCAGGTGTTCAACAAGCACAAGAGCGCCATGGACGATCTCAAGCGCGAGCTGGAGAACGTCATCACCACCATGCTGAAGACCCAGGGCGACAGCCTGGCCACCGTCGACGGCCAGAAGTTCCTGACCGCGATCAAGGACTACGACTTCGACCTCAGCGGCAGCTCCCAGCAGGGCCCCCCGGCGACCACCTGAGCCGGTCCCGGACCCTGTCGCCACCTGCACTCCCTGAGCACACCACCGGAGGGCGCCCGCCATGGCCGCTGACAACTGGGAAAACATCCTCAACTTGATGACCGGCTTCACGCTGGCCGACCGCGCCACCATCACCGGCAGCAAGGGCGCCGGCGGCATTCCGTGGATGGACGTGGAGATCAAGGGCATCACCATGGATCTGCTCGCCAAGAGCACTCCGCACGGTGACGGGATGGGCTTCGACATCGAGTTCTACTCCGGCACGGGTGACGATGTCGGCAAGTACCGGGCCACGGTGACGATCAAGGACCAGACGGACGGCAGACAGTACTGGCAGCGCAGTCAGGCGGCGCTCAACGACCTGGTCAACTCACCGTGGAAGACGGCGGGCGCCACCTCCGACGCCGGCGGCACGCCCTCCCCCGACAACGGGGTGGACCTGAACTCCTTCAACCTGCTGGCGAAGGCGTTCGACAACGCGGGGACGTTCTTCACCCATCACACCGAGACGCTCAAGCAGTGGGTCGAGAGTCTGGGTGACGAGAACGCGGCGTGGAGGGGCCAGGCGGCGGGCGTCTTCTGGCACTTGATCAACGACCTGCACGACAAGTACGACAACTACCGCTCCGAGCTGATGCCGCCGGGGTTCGCGCCGACCAACACCTCGGTGACGGACTCGAACTACCAGTCGAAGACCCTGCACGGCGACTCGGTGATCGGCGCGCAGGTGAGCCTGCACAAGGCGCTGGTCGACCTCAACGACCACCTGGGCAAGTTCCTCAACAAGACCGGCAGCACCATCCCGGTGACCCACCCGGACGGCAGCACCAGCTCCGACCCGGTCAGCGGCGACACCCGCGAGGTCCTGGCACAGGTCATGGTGGAGATCTCCGACTGGATCACCACCCACAACGCCCGGCACGTGGCGCACTACTCGAAGTACAACCCCTACGGGGGTTACATGGGCAATCCGGGTGCCCCCATCACGGGTTACACCACCGACGCCGGCTACTCCGACACCACGACCTGGGGCAATCTCCATGACACCAGTACGTGGTCGGCGGCTGCCAACGAGGCGGTGAAGCGGTGGCAGACCAACATCGAGACGAATCTCGACACGCCCGCCCGTACCACGGTGACCAACCTCCAGCAGGCCTGGAGCCGGGTGCTCGACCCCAACTGGGACACGACGTTCGCCTTCGAGGACACCGGCTCCACCTCGCTCTCCGAGGAACTCCAGGAGGAGAAGCAGGAGCTCGCGCAGGAGAAGGCCGACAAGGCCCAGGAAGACCTGAACAACGAGCTCAACAACCTGGGCAACAACATCAACGGGCTCGGGGACAACCTCAATGGCCTGGGCGACAACCTGAACGGCCTGGGGGACAACCTCAACGGGCTCGGCGACAACATCAACGACGGCCTGAACAGCTTCGGCGACAACTTCAAGGGCTTCGGCGACGACATCAACAGCGGCCTCAACGGGCTGGGCGACAACCTCAATGGCCTCGGCGACAACATCAACAGCGGCCTGAACGGTTTCGGGGACAACTTCAACAGCGGTCTCAACGGGCTCGGGGACAACCTCAACGGCCTGGGCGACAACATCAACAGCGGCCTCAGCGGCTTCGGCAACAACCTCAACGCCCTCGGCGGACCCAACGGGGCCGGCGGCCCGGACAGCTTCGGCGACAGCTTCAACGGTCTCGGCGATCCCAACGGCCTCGGCGGCCCGAACGGCCTCGGGGACAACTTCAACGGCCTCGGCGATCCAGGCGCGTTGAACGGTCTGGGTGGTCCGTCGGGTGTGGATGGTGGGGGTCCGATCTCGACGCAGACGGGGGATGGGACGTGGTTGACGCCGAATGGTCTGGTGCCGGGTGGGTCGGCGCCGGTGTTCACGAGTTCGGGTCCGGGTCCGACGGGGGTGCGGAACGCGGACGGGAGTGTCACCACGCAGAACGGGGACGGGAGTGTCACGACGACGTTCCCGGACGGGAGTTCGACGACGGTGCATCCGGACGGGACGGTGGTGACCGAGCATGGTGACGGGACGTCGCTGACGAGTCAGCTGGGGACGGGTCAGTCGCTGACGAATCCGGACGGGTCGACGACGACGATCGGGCAGAACGGGGACATCTCGACGCATTTCCCGGACGGCAGTACGGTCACGCAGCATGGTGACGGGAGTCTGACGACGACGGGCGCGGACGGGTCGAGCAGTACGCATTTCCCCAACGGGACGGTGGAGACGACCGGGGCGGACGGGTCGACGCAGGTGACCGCGCCGGATGGCAGCACGGTCACGCAGAACGGTGACGGGAGTGTCACCACGCACTTCCCGGACGGGAGTTCCACCACGGTGGATCCGGACGGGACGGTGGTGACCCAGCACGGCGACGGGACGTCGCTGACCAGTCATCTGGGGGACGGGCAGTCGCTGACGAACCCGGACGGGTCGACGACCACGATCGGGGACAACGGGGACATCGGGACGCACTTCCCGGACGGCAGTACGGTCACGCAGCACGGGGACGGGAGTCTGACGACGGACTTCCCTGACGGGTCGAGTACGACGCATTTCCCCAACGGGGTGGTGGAGAACACCGGCACGGACGGGATCACGCATCTGACGGCGCCGGACGGGACGACGATGACGCAGAACGCCGACGGGAGTCTGACGTCGGACTTCCCCGACGGGAGCAGTACGTCGCTGAGTCCGGACGGGACGGTGACGACGACGACGCCGGACGGGCACACGGTGACGACGCATCTGGGGGACGGGCAGTCGCTGGCCAACCCGGACGGGTCGACGACCACGATCGGGGACAACGGGGGGATCACGACGCATTACCCGGACGGGAGTTCGGTGACGGTCAACCCGGACGGGACGGTGACCACCACCAACGCCACGGGGACGGGGACGGGTCTGGGCGGGCTGGGGGGTCTGGACGGTCTGGGCGGGGATCAGCCGCCGGTGACGGTCGGGGGCGGCAGTGGGCTGTCGGGGGTGCATGTCCCGGCGACCTCCTCGTCGTTCGGCGGGAGTTCGGGGGGTTTGGATCTGCACAACGGTGACGGGACGATGACGACGCATTTCCCGTCGGGTGCGTCGGCGACGACCGATGGGAACGGGTTCACCACGACGAGGTTCCCTGATGGGAGCAGCACGATTTCCGGGCCGGGGGGGCAGTTCCAGGCGGTGCCGAGTCCCGCGACGGCGGCTGCCGCGGGTCTGGGCGGGGAGTTGCAGGGTCTGGGCGGGGTCGCTGCGGTGCCGTCGGCGGCCGGTGACGCGGGGCTCAGCGCGATGATGTCGCCGATGATGATGATGATGGGAATGTCCCGGATGGGGCAGCAGGGGGGTCAGCAGGGCGGGGAGCGGGTCCGGGAGACGTATCAGCAGAACGACTCCGACGGGGCGTTCATCCATGGTGGCGGGTATCAGCAGCAGCCCCCGCCGGAAGACGCGTTCGAGGACTTCGAGGAAGAGGAAGAAGACCCTCAGGAACTGCCCAGCCGGACCCCGACCACCGGCCAGGGCCGCCGCACCGGCCCCCACCGCCCCACCACCCAGAGCTCCCACTGGTCCGACAGCCACGAAGACGTCTGGGGCACCGGCGAAGAAGGACTCCCCTCCTCCATCGGCCGCTGAGACAGACGGAAACCAGCCGGGCCCGTACACCGCGGACCGGCCGAAACCCGCACAAGCCAGTCGCACACCAGGAGGCCACCGTGAAGGACGAACTGCAGCAACAACTCGACCAGGCCATGGCCGAGTTCGAGCAGCAGCGGCAAGCCCTGATCAAGGCCAGGGACGAGATCGCCACCGTCGAGGTGACGGTCAGGTCCCGTGACCGGGTGGTCGAGCTGACGCTGGGCGCCGACGGGGGCCCGAAGGCGCTGCGCTTCATCGACAACAAGCACAAGACCATGTCCGGGAAGGAGCTGGCCGCCAGCGTGCTGGAGGCCATGCGGGTGGCCCGGGAGGAGTTGGCGGTACGGGTACGGGCCGGCTTCGACGACGTCGTCGGCACCACCCGCGGCGCCAGCCACGCCGGCCAGACCACCGCCGACCGGCTCGACGGCCTGGGCCTTGACCGGCTGCTCGACCCGCTGCGGGCCCCCGGCGGCCCGCTCAACCCCGAAGGAGCGAAGGACCGTGGCTGACGACAACGTCTTCGCCGCCCTCCCCGTGGAGGTCCAGCGCGGCGGCGGCATCACCGACCAAGTGGGCCAGCACGCCAAGATCCTGGCCCAGAACTACGACGACGCCACCCACTACGACCTCAACGACCCGCCGTGGGGCGAGGGCGACGAGACCGCGGAGACGTTCAAGGCGAAGTACGTCCAGCCGCACGCCGACCTGCGGGACGCGCTGCACTCCCTGGCCGACGCGATCACCACCGCGGGCGCCAAGACGCTCTTCTCCGGCAAGGACTTCCAGGGCGCACAGGACGACGCCATCGACGCACTCCACCACGAAGGCGGAGGGCGGCACTGACCCGTGGCTGTTGACCCGTTCCTGGACGGAATCGTCGCGGCGCTCACCGGCATGCACATCCCGCGTGCCAAGGCGTCGGCGATCCGTGCTGCCGTCGAACAGCCCAACGCCGCACTGGTGAGCGCCCTTTCCGACCTCCAGTCGGAGATCGGGCAGATCGCCAAGTCGGTGGGCAGTTCGGTCGACGGCAAGTGGAGCAAGGCGTACATCGACGCGATGTCCACCTTCGCGTCCGGGGACGGCGCCGACGCCATCAAGAACCTCAAGGACACCGCCGCCAACATGGCGGACTTCGGGCACGAGTCGGCCTACCAGGTCGACTACATGAACCGGATGATCATCGCCCAGGTCGTGGAGTTCCTGATCGAGTGGGCGATCACCCTCATCCTGGCGATCTTCAACCCGATCGAAGCGCTCATCGAGCAGACCTTCCTGCGGGCGCTCTACCGGGCCATCCTGCGCAGCGTCATCCTCCGGCTGATCATGCTCATCGCCGAGCACGAGGCACTCAACATCGGCCTCGGCGCGGCGATGGACATCCTGGTCCGCTGGTCGATGTCGCTGAACGGCTTCCACACCTCGCACGGCAACGACTTCCTCAAGCAGGCGGTCGGCTTCGGCGCGATCCAGGGCGCGATCTCGCCGTTCGTGCCGTTCCTGGGCAGCTTCTTCGCCAAGGGCGTCGGCAGCGGCATCGGCCGCAACACCGCCAAGGACCTGTTCAAGAACCTCGACCACGACATCCCCACCCCCACCCCGGTCCCGAAGACCATCGGCAAGGACCTGGCGAACGACGTGGGCGGCACCGGCGCGCGGGACATCGGCAAGGAGGGCGCCGACGACCTCAGCGGACCGCCGCTGCCCGGCCCCGGCCGGAATCTCGGACCCGACGGCCCCGGCGGTCCGGCGCCCGGCAAGTTCGACGAGTTCGGCGGCCCCGGGCCCGGCCCGGGGAAGCTGGGGAACTTCGACGACATCAAGGACATCGGCCCGGTCGGCGCCGGCTTCAGCCGGGACTTCTCGGACATCACCGGGAAGTTCGTGGACGACGCGGCCTTCGGCGGCATGAGCGACGCCGCCCGGCTGGCCTTCCGCAACGACATCGGCGACCTCTTCGCCCGTGACCTGAGCCGCTCGATGGACGCCGGCCTGGCCCGTGACCTCGGCCACAACTGGGCCGACACCTTCATGAAGAACCTCGGCAGCCGGAATCTCGGGAAGGAGCTCGACACCGCGCTCTCCGGCCTGCCCAAGGGCCTTGAGGGCTTCCAGCGGGGACTCTCGCACGGCGTCGCCGACACGCTGACCACCGACTGGGGGCGGAAGTTCGCCTACCACTCCTCCTTCGCCGTGGTCGAAGCCGCCCACCAGAACGTCTCCGAGGGCCTGTACAACCTCTTCACCACCGGGAAGTTCACCACCACCTTCATCACCGGTCTCTCCGGCGCGGTCGGCGGCCGGCTCGGGCACGCGCTGCACATCAACGCGGACTTCATCGGCTCCGGGCTCAAGAGCGGCTTCGGCTCGCTGAAGAACATGACCTTCCCGCACGTCCTGGCTGACCCGGAACAGCTCAACCTGCCCCCGGCGGCGACCTCCGAGGTGCCGGCCCCGCTGCCCACCACCTCCACCGAAGGCAGCGGTACGCCGCACCCCACCCCGGTCGGATCGGCGCCGGTGCACACCCCTGCGGCCACGGGCCCGCAGGTACGGGTGCCGGTCACCAGCGGCGGCCCGGACGTGCACGTGCCGGCCGACGGCGACGGCACCGACGTCCATGTGCCCCCGGTCACCCCGGTGGACGTGCACGTACCGACGGTGACCACGCCGGACCTGCACCTCCCGGCGGCGACGGACCTGCACCTCCCGGCGATCACGACGCCGCCCCTCCACACCCCCGCGCCGGTGCACGTACCGCCGCCGCTCGACGCGGGCAAGGAGTCGGAGCTGGTGCACGGCGTCAACTCCGAACTCGACCGGCTCGGACGGCCCGACCTGCACATCGACGGCGATGACGTACGGCAGCACTACGACCAGTTGCCGACGCACCTGGTGAACCCGCCGAACGCGCCGCTCGGGCCGCAGGCGTTCCACATCGCCGGGCTGATCGCCAACAACGGTCAGCCGCTGGTGATGCGCGGCGGCGCGCCGGCCGGGCTCGACGACATCGCGTCGAGCCAGATCGTCACCCAGCTGCATCAGCTGGCGAACCAGAACGTGCCGGACATCCGGCAACTCGCCCGCCCGCCCGGTCCGCCCGGCCCCAGCATTTTCGGGCTCGACACCCCGCAGCCGGCCGCCGACTTCCTGCACAACCCCGCCGACGGGAACCCGTACGACTACAGCCACCTGACGCCCGATCAGACGCGCGTGTACCTGGACCAGCTGGACATGCGCCACGACCCGGACCCGGCCGCCCTGAACCCGGCGCACTGGCAGCCGGCCGAGGGCAGCGGCTTCAGCCATCAGCGGACCACCGGAGAGTGGGCGCCGGCCAGGAACGCGCCGCCGCTGCCCGCCGGGGAGATCCGGATACCGGCCGCGGTGCACTCGGTATGGCTGGGCGGCCCGCCGCAGGAGACCGGGCCGAGCGCGGGGCTGTGGCAGAACTTCGCCGAGGCGGCGGGGACGTTCGGCGATCAGGCCACCTTCACGCTCTGGACCGACGTACCGCGGGCCGACGTCGCGGAGGTACGCGGCCTCGACCGGCCGCCGCCCGACCCGTACCAGGCGGACGTGTGGCGGATGACCAAGTGGGCGGACCAGAACGGGATCCGGCTGGTCAACGTGCACGAGGTCTTCAACGCCGAGCATCCGATGGACCTGCACGAAGAGTTCTCCACCGAGACGGCCAGGCAGTCCGGCGATGGCTGGGCGGCGGCCCGCCAGATCGCCGGCCTGGAGATCGCCGACCGGTTCGGCGGGCTGCTCAGCCACGGCGACAACCGCATCGAGAACCTGGACGGCTTCCGGACCACGGTGGGCAGCAAGGAGGGCTTCGCGGTCAATCCGCTGGAGGACGGCTCCGGGCACTCCGCGATGATCACGCCGCCGCACCACCCCTTCGCGGTCCAGGCGAAGGCGTTCGTCCGGGACGGGTATCAGTCGCCGGCGGCCGGCCGCGCCCAGGAAGGCGGCGCGCAGCACCGGCCGGCCACCGTGGGCAACGACCTGCCCGCGTACTTCGGCTACGCGCACGCCGGCGAGCTGCCGAAGGCGCCCGGGGTCCACCCCACCACCGACCGCGACCGGCCGCCGCAGCCGCACGACCCGGCGCCGCTGATCCGGAACTCCGACGACACGGTGGCCTTCACCGCCCGGGTCGTCCACGGCCTGGTCAGCGGGCTGCACACGCAGGCCGGCCCCGGGCACTTCGAGCAGATCGCCGCGTCCGTCGCCCGGCACCCGCGGCCCGACGTGGTGTGGCGTTCCGCGCTGGACTTCCTCAACACCCGCGACGACCTGCGCGAGCTGGCCCAGGAAGCGGACCTCACCCGCTTCCGGCCGCTGGTCGTGCCGCCCGGGACGTCGTCGAGCACCTCGCGGGCACCGGAGCCCACGACGCCGGAGCCGGTCGGGCCGCCGGTCGGGCCGCCGGCCGAGCGGCCGGTCACCGAGTCGCAGGACCTGCCGGCGGACCAGAAGGTGCCGCAGCGGGAGCCTGCCACGACCACGACCACGACCGAAGAGGCGCCTCCGGTACGGCCGTTGGAGCCGCTGGCCGACGAGCAGAAGGAGGCGTGGGCCCGGGACCTGGACCAGCTCGCGGAGGGCCCGGACCCCAACCCGGCGAAGCTGCCGGAGGGCGTCGTCGCCAGCCGGGTCGGCGCGTGGGACCGGTACGTGGTCGCGTACAACAACCACCAGGCGCAGGGCACCGCCGAGACCCGCACCGCGCTGGACGACGCCAGGAACGGCCTCCAGCGGTGGGGGCTCACCGACCCCAACGCCCTGGTCACCGACTACCGGACCCGCACCACCCCGACCCCTCCCCCGGAGATCAAGCCCCCCGCCCCGGACGTCACGCCCAAGGTCACCACCGAATCGGCCCCCGCGGTCAAGGGCCCCGAGGTCAAAGACCCCGAGCCCGAGGTCGCACCGACGGTCAAGGACCCCGAGCCGGACGTCACGACGGACGTCACGCCCAAGGTCACCACCGAATCGGCCCCCGCGGTCGAAGACCCCAAGCCGGATGTCACGCCCAAGGTCACCACCGAGTCCGCCCCCGAGGTCAGGGACCCCAAGACCGAGGTCACGCCGAAGGTCACCACCGAGGTCACGGCCGACGTCACCACCAAGCCCAAGGACCCCGCAGCCGAGGTCACGACCGCGCCCGATCCGCTGGTCAAGGACCCGCAGGACACCGGGATCACGCCGGCCCCGAAGCACGGCCTGTCCTCGACCGACCAGGACCCCGGGACCTCCAAGTCCACCGACCCGGTGGAGCCGGCGAAGCCGGTCGCGCCTCCCGCTCCCACCCCGCCGCCGCCGATGATCGTCCTCACCCCGGCGACGAACGAGCCCGGCTCCCCGCGGGCGCCCTGGTACGTACGGGAGGGCATGCTCGGCGAGACAGAGGTCACGCACGTCCCGGACTGGACGGAACAGCAGGCCGACACCGCCGCCGCCCACATCATGTGGCGGATCAACTTCGGCCGGGACCTGTCGACGGAGACGCTCGGCGCGATCCGGAACGGCATCAAGGAGATGCTGCTGGAGCGGGACGCGGGGCATCCGGAGAAGACCCCGGACAAGTGGCTCGCCCAACTCCTCAACGGCAAGCTGCTGGACGCCGACGGCAAGGTCGTCTGGCTGCGCCCGGTGATCGACGAGGCCACCCCCAAGACCCCGCCGCCCGGCCCCGCCGACCCGGTCCGCAGGTACAACGTCTCCTTCAACGGCACCGCCTCGGAGAACGTGAAGGAGAAGTCGACCTCACGCTCCGTCGACGGCATCCTCTTCAGCGCGTTCAACATCGCCTCCGCCGCCGCCTCGGCCGCGGTGTTCGGCGTGCCGCAGTTCAAGGCCGAGTCGACGCAGACGAAGAAGGTCGGCGCACGCCGCAACGTCATCAACGGCCGCAAGCTCTTCGTCACCGACAACAACGAGTTCACCGCGGGCCTGCGCTTCAAGATCTTCGTGGACGGTGCAGAACTGCCCCCGCACCGGGCCGACGACCCCGCCACGGTGAACCGTGGGATCGACCTGAAGTTCCCCGCCGACTACTCCAAGTCGAACGAGCCGCGGCCCGACATGGCGGACGGCCCGCGCCGGGACGACGACCAGCCGGACGGCACGCCGGACCCGGCACGGGGCGGGCAGCAGCCCCGCCGGGGCGGCGAGGTGCTCAACGCCATCGACCTGACCCGCCCGCTGGCCGATCTGCAGCAGCAGCTGCGGGCGCAGGGCGTCGGCGCCGCCGAGACGGTGCGGATCACCCGGCAGGCACAGGTGATGCTGAACGAGCGGACCGCCCGCAACCGCAGCCGCTGGTGGTTCACCAGCGGTGACCCCGGCGGCAAGATCCGGCTCGGCAAGGACCTGCCCGGTTTCAGGCCGTTCCGCGGCCACCCCCGGATCCGGGTCTCGGTGCAGAGCCTGCAGTTCCTGCACGTGGCCCAGGGCAGCGACGGCAAGGGCATCAAGACCCGCGAGGACCTGGGCGGCGGCCTCTCCGCGGTCACCGGGAAGGGCGGCGAGAGCGGCGCCTCGCTCACCGCCGGCTACAACACGACCGGCCTCGTCGACCCGGCCACCCTGCACCCGCACCAGTTCGCCACCGCCAAGGGCATCGCGCCGCTGCTCGGCGGCACCTTCAGCCAGTCCCGCGGCTGGAACTACGCCCTCACCTCGCAGGGGTTGGGCCACACCATCCTCAACACCGCCGAGGACCAGGCCCGTTACCGGGCCACGCTCAAGCTCGACGTCGAGTGGAACTCCCGTACCCACAAGAGCCTGCGGACCATCTCCAGCGTGGTCTCCGGCGACCTGGGCGTGCCGTGGCGGGGCGGCCAGGGCGCGGAGGACTTCGAGCGGCGGGTGCTCGGCGACGTCCACTCGCCGTACGTCAGCGGCTCGCTCGTAGGGGACATCGCCGCCGCCCACCCGGACGGCGACGAGGCGGTGCCGCGCGTGTGGCCGACGCCCCTACAGGCCCAGCCGCACGTACGGGCCCTGCTGGACGCCGCCGATCTGCCGCCGGCCCCGCACACGAACCACCGGCCGCCCGGGATGTACACCCCGCCGGCCCACCCCAACCAGTACGAGTCACTGCCGCTGGCCGCCCGCAAGGGCGTGGGGTACGCGGTGGCCGCCGCGCTGCCCGGCGCCGAGATGGTGGAGGACCACTTCCGCCGGCGGCTGCAGACCCTGTCCGGCCCGCGGCGCGGCTTCCGCGGCGTCGTCGACAAGATCACCGGCGGCCGGAACCCGCTGCGCGGCCGCTCCGTCGCCGACCGGCAGCTCGCCACCAACTTCGGCCGCCCGGCGCTCGAAGGCGACGTCAGCGGCGTGCTCTCCGGCTACAAGGAGGAGGTCACCTACGGCGGGGTCCGCTACGAGCTGGGCGTACGCGGCCACTTGGGCGACCACCTCGACCACAAGAAGTACGCCATGAAGGTCAACGCCCGGGCGGCACTGGGCGAGACGGTCGCCAGCGGCCGGGACACCAAGTGGTCGGTCACCCTCGGCGGCGGCGCGGGCCTGCGGATCGACCTCGGTCATCTGGCCCGGCTGCAGATCGGCGGCTTCCGGCTGCAGGGCCGGTACGCCCGCGGCCAGGGCGAGAGCTTCACCGGCACCGCGAAGTCCTACCGCCGGATGGAGAACGTCGACGACGTGCACGAGCACGTCTACAACATGACGTACGAGCTGACCCTGCGCCCCCTCGACAAGGGCCCGGACGCGCCCGCCGAGCACTGGTGGATCCGGGACCCCAACAACGTCGTCGCGCAGATCGTCGTGCCCGAGCAGCACGTCCCGGCACAGCCGGTCACCGCCGACGACCTGAAGCAGGCCGGCGCCGTCGCGGTGACCAAACAGCCGCCCACCGGCGCGCACTTCGACCTCAAGGGCGGCGCTTCCGGCCTCTATCCGGCGTTCCATGTGATGCCCGACCTGGCGCGGTCCGCGGCCCGGCTGTACTTCCGGCTCAACAACCTGCCCGAGACGGACGCCAACGACTTCGCGAAGCTGCCGAAGGAAATCCTCAACGCGACCCGGCCGGACCAGCTGGCCGCGTACTTCGGGCCGCTCACCGACAAGTGGGGCAACGACGTCGCGCTGCCCGACCACGACGGCTGGAAGAACACCCTCAACCTCCAGCTGGAGGGGTACGCGCCGCACCGGCTGGAGGAGACCGAGGGCGACACCGAGATCGAGCAGTACTCGCAGGCGGTCGGCCGGCACGCCAACGAGAAGAACTGGACGATGGGTGTGGACGGTCAGGCCAGCATCGGCCCGACCTTCAAGTTCGGCTCCGACCAGGGCGGCGACGTCGAGGTCAGTGAGCACGGCCCGGACAGCGAGGACCACCACGCCCAGTCCGAGCCCGGCGGCCGGTTCATGGCGCTCGCACACGCCGACGTCGGCCGGGACTGGGGCCGCTCGGAGGAGGACGACAGCGGCGCGATCGAGATCACCAGGGCCACGTACGGCGGCAAGCCGGTGACCTTCCGCTCCGACCCGGTCTTCAAGCTCACCGTCACCCGGCAGAAGGGCGACGAGGTCCGCCAGGACTTCATCTACCTGCGGGGCAAGGACGCGATGGACCTCCTCGTGCCCGAGCGCCGGATCGAGGACATCCTCACGCCCGCGGTCGAGGAGGCCGCGCGGCAGGAGCGTACGGGCACCACGGACACCACGCAGGACCCGGCGTCCACAACCGTCAGGCAGAAGGACGACCCCACCGCCCCGGTGCGGCCCGTCACGGAGAGCGCCGGCCACTCCTCCATCCCGAAGCCGCTGCCGGAGTCGAAGCCGGCGCCCACGAGCGAGCCGGCGACCCACCCCACGACCGAGCCGGCGACCCACCCCGCGATCGAGCCCGCGACCGAGCCGGCCATCCAGCCGGAGACGGCGCCCAAGACGGTCGCCGAGACGTCGGTCAGCAAGGTCCCCGCGCCGCCCGAGCACCTCACGCAGGACACGCCGGACCCGAACGACACCACCGCCACCGACCACACCGCGCCCCCGCCGGACCCCACCACCACGCCACCGCCACGGCTGGACCGGCAGTACGCGGGCGGCCAGTTGCCGCTGACCGCCGCCCACGCCGAACGGCTGCGCGCGGACGACGTACTGGACCAGATCACCAGCCGGCTGAAGACCAAGGGCATCATCCCGACCCGGCGCGGCAGCGACGGGAACGTGGTCGAGGTCCCGGACCGGCTCACCCGGGCGCTGCGGGCCATCTACCGCTCGGAGGCGATGAAGACCCAGACCGGCTCGCTCTTCGACACCGGCCTGTGGACCTGGGTCCCGATCCGTACGTTCGGCGGCTCGACCCAGTATTTGTACGTGAACGTGGTGGCCGAGCGGATGTCCGCCCCGCACAGCAACAAGACGCGCCCGGACGTCGAGTTGACGCTGCGCGGCGAGGCGACCGGCGAGCACAAGGACGTCAAGAAGACCACCAGGACCTTCAACGTGGGCGCCACCTTCACCGGCCGCGGCGGCACGCACAACGAGGAGACCAACGAACAGGGGCACGCCGGCGGCGACTACAGCTTCGGCTACATCGACAAGCTCACCCGCGAAGAGGAGAAGGTCGACAAGGACATCACCATCTACCGCGCCAACACCAAAGGCCCGTCGGAGGAGTTCGAGCACGACGTCTTCTTCCGGATCGAGCTGGGCACGGTGCGCGAGATGCCGGAGATCCTGAAGCTCGTCACCCTGCCCGGCGCCGGGGTGTACGCCCTCACCAGTGCCATCGCCAAGCGGTTCCACCGGCAAGAGGCACTGGACGAGTTCTGGAACGCCCACCGGCCGTGGATCTGGCACGACGACGGCAGCGACGCCACGCAGGAGGTCCAGGGCGACATCCGGCTGATCGTGCCGCAGTACCTCACGTCGAAGACCCCGGAACCGGACCCCCTGGAAGACCCGGCACAGGACCCGGCAACGGTCACCGTGCGGGAGCCGGCACAGGACCCCGCTCCGGTCACCGTGCGGGAGCCGGCCGAGAACGTGACGGAGGACCCGGTCCAGCAGGTGGTCAGCCCGGCACCGGCCGACCGGACGACCGACCGGCCGCCGGACCCGGCTCCGGACCCGGTTCCGGACCCGGCTCCGACGCCCGCTCCGCCGCCCTCCTTCTTCGTCCGCCAGTACGGCCAGAACCCCCGGTGGGCGGACGCCGCGCCCCCGGCCCACCCGGCGACCCAGCAGCTGCGCGACAACCTGCACCCGTGGGACGTCCCGGCGGCGTCCGCGATCAACCGCTGGGCGAAGGTCGCCGCGATGAAGGCGAGCCGCGAGCCGGCGCTCGACGAGGGACGGCCGTGGGAGATCCCCGGGGTCGACTTCACCACCACCCACGGGCTGGCGTACAACCGCAGGACCAGCCACGCGGTGATCCGGCCGAACATCGAGGACCTGCTGGACCACACGTACGAGGTTTCGGTCGGCGGCCGGAAGGTGCTGCTCGGCCTGGAGCTGTCCGAGGGGAAGGTGTACAGCCCCGACACGAGCGACGTCCGGCACAAGGCCCGGCGTTACCGCCAGGACGACAGCGACGAAGAGACGCACGCGGTGCACGCGAAGGGCTGGTACCACGGCGGCGGGCCCGAGGGCGGCGGCGGCACCGGCGACGAGGCGTTCCTGGCGCGGACGCCTTTCGACACGGTGGGGCTCGACTCGGACAAGCACGTGTCGTCGCTCTCCGAGACGGACGAGCACAACAAGGAGGGCACGCGCACCTTCCGCTACTACCGCTTCAACACCACGATCGTCGCCACGCCGGCCCACAAGCCGGGCCGCCAGCTCCGGGTGGACGTGCCGGGCGGCCTGATCGCGATGTTCCCGCTCAACGCGGACGGTACGGAGCTGGAGGGCGGCATCCTCACCCTCCACCCGGAGATCTTCGAGACGCCGGCCGACACGGTGGCGCCGGAACAGGACCCGGCGACGGTGCTGGAACCGGACCCCGCACCCGCGGTCACCCATACCGAGAACGACCCGCTGGAGGAACCGGCCGTCACGCCGGAACCGAAGGCCAAGGCACCGGAGGAGGTGAAGACGCCCGAGCCGAAGCCGAAGCCGGTGGTCACCGATGAGCCCGTCGTGGCGTCCACCTCCGAGGAGCCGAAGACCGAGCCGGACCCCACGACCGGGGTGAAGGAGGAGACCACCTCCAAGGAGGCCGAGCCCGAACCCACCACCCAGGTCAAGGACCCGGACCCCGGCGCGAAGCGGTCCGAGACCGCGCCCGCCGAGGTCGAGACGGCGAAGACCGCCCCCGAGACCCCGAAGACCGGACCGGCCCCGACGGTGGCGGAATCCGCACCCGCCCCCGAGGTCGAACGCCCCCTGGAGGAGCCGAAGGACAAGCCGGACCCCACGCCGGAAGTCCCCGTGCCGACCATCGAGGCCACGGCACCCTTGGACGAGCCCAAGGACGAGCAGGCCCCCAAGCTCCAAGAACCCCTGCCCACCACCAAGGCCACGGCACCCCTCGACGAGCCCAAGCCCGAACAGGACCCCAAACTCCAAGAACCCCTGCCCACCACCAAGGCCACGGCACCCCTCGACGAGCCCAAGCCCGAACAGGACCCCAAACTCCAAGAACCCCTGCCCACCACCAAGGCCACGGCACCCCTCGACGAGCCCAAGCCCGAACAGGACCCCAAACTCCAAGAACCCCTGCCCACCACCAAGGCCACGGCACCCCTCGACGAGCCCAAGCCCGAACAGGACCCCAAACTCCAAGAACCCCTGCCCACCACCAAGGCCACGGCACCCCTCGACGAGCCCAAGCCCGAACAGGACCCCAAACTCCAAGAACCCCTGCCCACCACCAAGGCCACGGCACCCCTCGACGAGCCCGAGAAGGCCCCGGAGATCGTCCCGGAGAAGGCGGCGGCGGAACCCGAGCCCGCCACCGCGGTCAAGGACCCCCTCGACGTACCGAAGGCCGAGCCCGCGGCCAAGGCAGCGGAAGAGCCCGCGCGCGAGGGTGAAAAGCCCGTCGAAGAGCCCGCCGAAGAGCCCCCCAGGGCGCCCGTCAGGACCGCGGAGGAGCAGGCCGAGGAGCAGGACGAGGAGCAGGACGAGGAAGCGCGCCGCGCCGAGTGGGAAGCCGCCATGGACCACGCCTTCGGCCGGCCCGTCGCCCCGAAGCGGATCAAGGACGAGGAACTCTTTCCGATCAGCCGGACGATCCGCCCGAACCCCCTCCGCTTCCTGCTCGAAGAGATCAGCGGGGCACGGCTGACCTCCGACAAGAAGGCCGTGTGGCTCTACACCGTCCGGGAGGACGGCCAGTTCGTGCTGGGCAGCGAGCACGTCTCGGACATCCTCAGCCAGGAGGAGTTCGACCAGCTCCTCACCGGTCTGCAGCGGACCGAACCCGGCCTGACCGGCGCCGTGTTGCGCACCCGGATCGACGGACTCGGGCACACCGGGCTCGCCGTGCAGTTCAACCAGGCGGGCGACACCGTGCAGGGAAGGGCCCGGGTCTCCGGCGAGTTCCGCTGGAGCGAGAAGCTCAACTCCTGGACGGTGAACGACAAGTCCGGCCGCTACATGAGCACCAACAAGGACGTACGCCCGGACCTGACCCCGGAGCAGGCGGACCGCTGGCTGGGCAACGTGGCCAAGAGGTTCAGCGAGCGGACCGGCGTACCCGTACTGCCGGACCGGCTCAAGACCGCCGACGCACCGCCCGCGGCGCCCGCGGCGCCGGCCCCCCCGGAACCGCCGAAGCAGCAGGCCCCGCCCCCGCCGCCGGCTCCGAAACGCCAGGACCCGCAGGACCCGCAGGACCCGCAGCAGCAGACCATTACGCAGCAACCGGCCACGCAGCAACCGCCCGCGGACCAGCGGCAGAACGTACCGGCGCAGGAAACCGCTCCCGCGCAGGAGACCGCTGCCGCGCAGGAGACCGCTCCCGCGCAGGACCCGATCCTCGCTCCCGGCCCGTTCTCCGAGCTGGTCGCCGGCGTCAACTCCGAGTTGCGGGTGCTCCGCGTGCCGGACGACGTCACGGCAGGCCCGAACGACGTACGGAAGCTGTACGACGCCCTGCCGTCGCACCGCAAGGCCGAGCCGCCGAAGAAGATCGCCTTCACCATCGCCGGGGTGATCGCCAACGACGGCAAACCGCTGAAGATGTCCGGCGGTATGCAGAACTCCTCCGGCTCCACGCAGCAGCCGCCCATGACGACCGTGTCGAGTTCCTCCAGCGCGCCGCCCCAGCGCCCGGCCGTCGTCTCCGAGGAGGTCCGCCTCATGTCGCGGATGCAGCCCGCGACCGGACGCCCCGAGGACCTCACCGAGCAGATCGCCACGGACCTGGTCACCGCGGGCCACCGGTCCGGGGCGCTGGTCGTACCGCTGGACCAGGACGGTGGGCAGGGGGCGCCGCTGTACGCGGTGAACAACCGGGGGGCGATCTCCTGGTTCGACGCCAGGACCAACGAGTTCGTCGAGCCGCCCGCCCACGAGACCACCCTCAGCTCGGTCGTCCTGGACCGCACCGGCCGCCTGCAGAGCACCGACGAGACGTTCTTCCCCGAACTGCGGGGCCGGCTCGACGCCAGGCTGGAGAGCCTCGGCGCCCAGCAGGACCTGACCGACAGCCACCGCCAGGACGAGCCCGTGCTGCCGCCCGGCTGGGGCGAGCGGCTCCACCAGGCATCGGCCTTCACCCCGAACCTCGGCAAGGGCAAGAACGCCGCGTCGACGGTGGACCCGGAGCGCCGGCTGCCGGAGAGCCGGACCATCGCGTGGGCCGAGTACGCCGCCGCCAAGGAGGTGCACGAGGCCATCCGCGCCGCCCACGATCCGGCCCAGCACGGCCCGGTGCCGCTGGGCCTGGTCGACGCCGACGTACGGCTGATCGCGGCCACCAACGGCATCAGGGGCTGGGGCGTCACCGATCCCGAGTCGCTCTTCCAGGAGTACCGCGCCGCTGTCGCCCAGCAGCTCGCCGCGGCGAGCACGGAGACGGAGACCGAGACCGAGACACCCAAGGACCCGCCCCCGGAAACCCCGAAGGACCCGCCCAAGGACCCGCCGAAGGAAACCCCGAAGGACACGTCGAAGAAAGACACGTCCGAGGACACGGCCAAGGACACGTCGAAGGACACCAAGCCCGAGACCGAACGTGAGATCAAGGCGGAGACCAAACCGACCGAGAGCAAGCCGGCCGAGACCGACCTCACCAAGCACGAGGGCCCCCCGAAGCCCAAGGGCCCACCGGAGGAGGACGAGACGCCTCCGCCGCCCACGACCAACCAGGTCCCCTGGTACGTCCGCCAGGGCATGCTCGGCGAGACCGAGATCACCAGCGTGCCGCGCTGGACCGCCGCCCAGGCCAACCGCGCCGCCGCCGATGCCGTCGCCCGGATCTCCTACGACGCCGGCGTCCCCGCCGCAACCGAGGTGGCGGTCGAGCGCGGCATCCGGGACCTGCTGCTGAAGCAGGGCGACAAGCCGGGCAAGGACACCGAGACCTGGAACGAACTCCTGCTGCGCGGCCAGATGTTCGAGTCCGAGGGCCGGCTCGTCTGGCTGCGCCCGGTGCTCGACCACACCACCGCCCAGGCGCTCCCGGACGCCCCGCCGGACCCGGTGCGTACATACGGTGTGTCGTTCAACTCGACCGCGTCGGCGCAGTCGAAGACGAAGGCGGTCTCCCACGCGGGCGACGCGATCCTCTTCACCGCCTTCAACCTCGGCTCGGCCGCCGCGTCCGCCGCCGTGATGGGCGTACCGCAGATCAAGGCGGACTCCGGCGCGAGCGAGACCACCGGCGACCGGCGGAACGTGATCAGCGGCCGGAAGCTCTTCGTGGACAAGACCAACCCGTTCAGCACCGGACTGCGCTTCCGGGTCTTCGTGGACGGTGTCGAGCAGCGCCCCGCCGACGAGAACCTGCCGCCGGTGGTCGACCGCGGACTGCAGGTGAAGTTCCCCAAGGAGTACTCGGGCCCGTCCGAGCCGCGCCCCTCCATGGTCCGGCCGGCGCTGCGGGCGATCTTCAAGCTCGGCCCGCAGCGCCCGCGGCGGGCAGGCGAGGTGCTCAACGCGATCGATCTGACGCCGGCGCTTGCCAACCTCCAGCGCGACCTGCGCCGCCGGCTCGACGTGGACCCCGAGACCGCCAAGGGCGTGGTCGAGCAGGCCCAGACCCTGCTCAACGAGCGCACCGCCCGTAACCGGAGCCGCTGGTGGCTGACCAGCGGCGACCCCGGCACCAAGATCAAGGCGGGCCGGGACCTGCCCGGCTTCCGCCCCTTCCGCGGCCACCCCAGGGTCCGGGTCTCGGTGGACAGCCTGCAGTTCCTGCAGGTGGCCACCGCGGTGAAGACCCGCGAGGACATGGGCGGCGGTGTGTCGGCGATCTCCGGCAAGGGCGGCGAGAGCGCCATGTCGATCACCGGCGGGATGAACATGACCGGCCTGATCGACCCGTCGGTGGCCGCGGCCCACCACCCGGTCGAGGCCAAGGGCCTGGCGCCGCTGGCCGGCGGCACCGTGAGCTTCGGCCGTGACTGGGACTATCTGCTCACCTCCCAGGCGCTCGGCCACAACATCCTCAACGCCGAGGAGGACCAGGCCCGTTACCGCGCGGTGCTGCGGATCTCGGTGGACTGGAACTCGCGCACCCACCGGAATCTCGGCACCGTGGAGAGCACCGCGGAGGCCGACCTCGGGGTGCCGTGGCGGGGCGGTGAGGGGGCCAGGGACTTCGAGCGCCGGGTGCTGGGCTCGGTGCACTCCGACTACGTCCGCAAGGTGCTCACCGGGGAGATCACCGGCACTCCGCTGCCGAAGAAGAAGCCGACCGACCCGGACGACCCGGCCGGGCCGAAGGTGTGGCCGGCGCCGGTGGAGGCCCAGCCGCATGTGCGGGCGCTGATGGCGCAGGCCAACGCCGCGCCGACCCGGCGTCTGCGGCGGCCGGCCGGCCTGGACCGGCTGCCCGACGCGGCCAACCGGCATGCCAAGGAGCCGCTGTGGCTGATGTCCCGCAAGGGGCTCGGTTACGCGGTGGCCGCCGCCCTGCCCGGCGCCGAGATGGTCGAGGACCACTTCCGCTGGCGCCTCGGCGAGCTGTCGGGCCCGCGCAACGGCCTCTTCTCCGGCTTCTTCGACAAGCTGACCGGCGCGCACGACCCGAGCCGCGGCAAGTCCACCGCCGACAACCAGCTGGCGACCAACTTCGGCCGGCCCGCCCTCGAAGGCGACCTGAGCGCGGTCCTGGCCGGCATCAAGCACGAGGTGACCTACGGCGGCCGCCGCTACGAGCTGGGCGTACGCGGCCACTTGACCGACCATGTGCAGCACTCGCAGTACAAGATGAAGGTCAACGGCCGCGCGGTGGTGGGCGAGTCGGTGGCCGGTGGCCGGGACAGCAAGTGGTCGGTGGCGCTCGGCGCCGGCGCCGGCCTGCGGCTGAGCCTCGGCGACATCGTGCGGCTGCAGATCGGCGGCTTCCGGCTGCTGGGCAAGTACGGCCGGGGCAGTGGCGAGACGTTCACCGGCACCGCCAAGTCCTACCGCCGCACCGAGACGGTCAAGGGCGTGCACGAGCACGTCTACAACATCGTCTACGAGCTGACGCTGAAGCCGCTGGACGAGGAGAACGCGCGCGCCGAGACCTGGTACGTGCGCAAGAGCGGCGACCTGGTCGCGCAGGTCGTGGTCCCCGAGGAGCACGTGCCGGCCACCCCGCCGACCGACGCCGAAGTGAAGGCGGCCGGCCGGACCAGCACCCCGGCGGCGCTGCCGGTGGGCAAGCGGATGGACTTCTCCGGCGGCACCTCCGGCCTCTACCCGGCCTTCCATGTGATGCCGGGGCTGGCCAGGTCCGCGGCGCTCGCCTACGCCCGTATCCACGGCATGCCCGACGCGTGGGCCGACAACTTCGCCAATCTGCCCCGGGAGATCCTCAACGCGACCCGCCCGGACCAGCTCGCCGCGTACTTCGGCATGCTGACCGACAAGTGGGGCCGCGATGTGGCGATGCCCGACCACGACGGCTGGAAGACCACGCTCACCCTCCAGCTGCACAGCTACGCGCCGGAGCAACTGCCCGAGAACGACCAGCAGATCGAGATCGAGCAGTACTCGCAGGGCATTTCGCGGCACGCGGTCGGCAAGAACGTCACCAAGGGCCTCGGCGTGCAGGGCGTCTTCGGACCGCAGGCACGCTTCGGCTCCGACCAGGGCGGCGAGGCCGAGATCAGCGCCGACGACCAGGGCGGCGAACCCCCGCACGACAAGGTCCCCGGCGGCCGGTTCGCGATCCTCGGCCACGCCGAGGCCGAACGCGAGTGGGGCACCTCCGACGAACTCGACGAGGGTTCCATCGAGATCACCCGCGCCACCTACGGCGGCTCCCCGCTGATCTACCGCTCCAACGCGGTCTTCAAGCTCACCATGACCCGCGAGCGCGGCGGCCGGATCGAGGAGCGGAGCAGCTTCTTCCAGGCCGACGGCGCGCTGGACCTGCTGGTGCCCGAGCGCCGCCTTGAGGACATCCTGCCGGGCGACGCGGCGGTCCGGCGGGGGAACGAACTGGTGGAGAAGGTGGCGGCCGAACAGTCCGCCGCTGTCAAGGAGCCGGCCGGCGACGGGGAGGACGAGGAAGCGCCCAAGCCCGACGCCAAGCGCGAGGAACGCACGTACGCCAGCGGCCGTATCCCGCTGACCAGCGCGCACGCCGAACGTCTGCGCGCCGACGACGTCCTGGATGGCATCGAGCAGCGCCTGCGCGAGCGCGGCATCCTGCCGGCCCGTACCACCCGGGCCGGCGACCCGGTGGTCTCCCCCGACCGGCTCTCCCGGGTGCTGCGGGCCGTCTACCGCTCCGAGGCGATGAAGACCCAGAGCGGGGCGCTCTTCGACAGCGGCCTGTGGACCTGGGTGCCGATCCGCGCCTTCGGCGGCGGCACCCAGTACCTGTGGGTGAACGTCACCGCAGAACGGGTCGACGCCGCCCACACCAACCGCACCCGCGATGACGTCGACCTCACCCTGCGCGGAGAGTCGACCTCCGAGGACAAGCACGTCGACAAGAGCAGCCGGGTGCTGGGCGCCGGTGTCACCGTCACCGGCCGCGGCGGAACGCACACCGAGGGCACCAACGAACAGGGCCACGGCGGCGGGGACATCGTGGCCGGCTACATCGACAAGCTCACCCGCGGCGACGAGACGGTCAAGAAGGAGATCGCCATCTACCGCGCCAACACCAAGGGCGCCAGCGAGGAGTTCGAGCACGACGTGCACTTCCGGATCGAGCTGGGCACCACCCGGGAGATGCCGGAGATGTTCAAGCTGCTCAGCGTCCCCGGCCGGGCGGTCGACCTCGGCATGGGCGCCATCGCGGGGGTGTTCGACAGCAAGGACGAGTACGAGCAGTTCTGGCACACCATGCGCCCCTGGGTGTGGCACGACGACGGCGCGAGCCGGCTGGTGAAGGGCGAAGTACGGCTGCTGGTGCCGCAGTACCTGACCACGCCGGTCCCGCAGACCCCGCCGGCCGCCCCGCAGCCGGTCTTCAGCCGCTCCTACGGCGAACAGCCGCGCTGGCGGCCCGCGCAGGATCCGCCGGCGACCAGCCCGGAGCTGCTGCAGGACCTGCACCCCTGGGACGTGTCGGCGGCCCCCGCCGTGCAGCGGTGGGCGAAGGTCGCCGCGATCAAGGCGGTCCGCGAACCCCGGCTGGACCAGGGGCGGCCGTGGGAGATCCCGGGTATCGACTTCACCACCCGCGCCGGCCTCGGCTACCAGCACCGCACCAGCCACGGCATGCTCCGCCCGCACATCACCGACCTGCTCAAGCACAATTACGAGGTGGAGGTCGGCGGGCGGAAGGTGACGGTGGGCTTCGAGCTCTCCGACGGCGTGGAGTTCACCCCGGGCACCGAGGAGGTCACCCACAAAGCCCGCCGCTACGCGCAGGAGGACACCGACAAGGAAAGCCACTCCGAGCACACCAAGGGCTTCTACTACGGCGCCGGCCCGGAGGGCGGCGGCGGCATCCCCGAGGACCGGGCGCTGCTCGGCCGGCTGCCGTTCGAGCGGACGGTGCTCAGCACCGAGAAGCACGGGTCCGCGGCAGCCGAGACCGACGAGCACAACCGGGAGGGCACCCGGACCTTCCGCTACTACAAGTTCAAGGTGACGGTGGTCGCCACACCCGGGCACCGGCCGGACCGCCAGCTGACCGTGGAGGTGCCGGAGGGACTGATCGCGATGTTCCCGGTCAACGAGGACGGCACGCTGGTCGGCGACATCCTGCTCAAGCACCCGGAGATGTTCCGCCAGCCGGTGCCGGCGGCGCCGCCCAGCACCCCGGCCGAGCCGTCACCGCTCTACCCGCCACGGCCGCCGGTCGGCGGCCCCTCGATCGCCGACCAGATCACCGCGATCCTGATGGGCGAGGACGCCACGAGCCTCACCGCGGCCCCATTCACCCCGGTCCCGCTCGATTCGGTCGGCGGACGGTGAAGTCAGGCGGCACCTCAGGCCCGTATCGTGCAGAGCAGCACCTTCGCAGTACCCGCAGAACCGCACCACCAGTGACTGGACTTGAGGAGGACCGGCCGTGGCACGTCAGCTTCTGACCGTCGGCCCGGACGGCGAGGGCGAGTTCCGGACGATCGCGGAGGCGCTGACGCGGGCCCGCTCCGGCGCGGTGATCAGCGTGCGGCCGGGCGGTTACCCCGAGGCGCTGACCGTACGGACCAGGGTGTCGATCGTCGCCGACGGTCCGCCCGGCAGCGTACGGATCGAGCCGGTCCGCGGCACCGCGATCACGCTGGCCGCCGACGCCGTGCTCCTGACCGAACTCGTGCTGCGCGGCGGCGAGGGCGACCTGCCGGTGGTCGACGCGGTACGCGGCCAGGTCGCGCTGGAGGGCTGCGAGGTGGTCGGTTCCGGCTGGACCGCGGTGCTGAGCCGCTCCGGCGGTTCGCTGGCGATGCGCAACTGCCGGATCACCAACCCGATCGGCGCCGGCATCGTGGAGACCGCGGCGGCCGGCAGCGTCATCGAGGACTGCGTGCTGGAGCACCTGGGCACCTCGGCGATCGTGATCAGCGAGCAGGGCCGGGCCACCGTACGCGGCTGCACCCTGCGGGACGCGCGTGGCAACGGCGTGCTGGCGAACGGCACGTCGCGCGGTTCGGTGGAGGACTGCGAGATCTCCTCGACGGACAAGCCGGCGCTGGCGCTTGAAGGTTCCACCGCGGTGACGGTGGCCCGTACCTCCGTGCACGGCGCGGCGGTCGGCGCGTATCTCGCCACCTCGGTGCGGACCAGCCTGGACGAGGTGCGGATCAGCGACACCGGCGGCCACGGCATCGTGGTCGCGGCCGGCTGCGACCCGCAGGTGCGGGCCTGCTCGACCGCCCGCACCCGCGGCGGCGGCCTGGTCGTCACCGGCCGGTCGCGCGGGACGTACGCCGACTGCGAGTTCACCGGCGCCGGCGGCCCCGGCGTGCATGTCGCCGAGTCGAGCGCGCCGGTGCTCACCGGGGTGCGGGTCGCGGACAGCGAGGGCATCGGCGTGCTGCTGATCGAGGAGTCGGCGGCCGAGTTCGACCGGCTGACCGTCGCGGACACCGGCGGCATCGGCATCTCGGTGCGCTCCGGCGCCAACCCGCTGCTGCGCCGGGTGCGGGTGACCGGCAGCCGGGGCCCCGGTGTGCTGGTCGCCGAGGACGGGCGGGGCCGCCTGGAGGACTGCACCATCGAGGACACCAAGGCGCACGGGCTGCGGATCGAGGGGCACGGCAATCCGCACGTCGGCAACAGCGTGATCCGCGGGGCGGGCAAGTCCGGGGTGTCGATCGGCGCCCGCGGCCTCGGCTCGCTGCGGGACTGCGAGGTGACCGGGGCCGCGGACAACGGCGTGACGGTGGAGGACGGCGGCGAGGTGTCGCTGGTCCGGATCCGTTTCACCTCGGCCGCCAAGCACGGTGCGCTGCTCGCGGCCGGCGGCCGGGCGACGCTCACCGGCTGCGAGGTGGTCGACAACGGCGGCGACGGCATCCGGGTGGACAGCACCGAGCAGGTCACGGTGGCCTCGTGCACCGCCCGCGGCAACAAGGGCGCGGGTCTGCGGGTCGCCAAGGGCGCCGGCCCCCGCTTCACGCTCACCGACCTGACCAGCACCGACAACCGCAACCCCGATGCGTGGCCGGGCGCGGAACCGGCCGCGCCGGGCGACCACGGCACCTCAAGCGGCGAGAGTATCCCCGGCGCCGAGGCCGAACCGGCGGCCCCGCAGGGGCCGTTCGCCGAACTCGACGCCCTGGTCGGCCTGGCCGGCGTCAAGCACCAGGTCAACACGCTGGTGAACCTCGGCCGGCTCGCCCAGCGGCGCGCCCAGCTGGGCATACCCGCGCCGCCGATGAGCCGCCACCTGGTCTTCGCCGGCCCGCCCGGCACCGGCAAGACCACCGTCGCCCGGCTCTACGGCAGCATCCTCGCCGAACTGGGCCTGCTGCCGTCCGGGCACATCGTGGAGGTCTCCCGCTCCGACCTGGTCGCCCAAGTCATCGGCGGCACCGCCATCAAGACCACCGAGGTCTTCGAACGGGCCCTGGGCGGCGTGCTCTTCATCGACGAGGCGTACACCCTGCTGTCGGACAGCAAGGGTTCGGGCGCCGACTTCGGCCAGGAGGCCATCGACACCCTGGTGAAGCTGGTGGAGGACTACCGCGACGAGGTGGTGGTCATCGTGGCCGGCTACTCCCGCGAAATGCAGGACTTCCTCGCCGCCAACCCGGGCCTGGCCTCGCGCTTCACCCGCACCATCGAGTTCGACAACTACTCGGTGGACGAACTCGTCACCATCACCGAGAACATGTGCGCCGCCCACCGCTACGTCCTGGACCCGCTGGCCCTGCAGGCGCTCAACCTGCACTTCACCCGGATGAAGCGCGACGCCACCTTCGGCAACGGCCGCGCCGCCCGCCGGGTCTTCGAGGAGATGGTCGACCGGCAGTCCTTCCGGCTGGCCTCACTGCCCGAGGCGACCGAGGCGGACCTGCTGCAGATCCTGCCCGAGGACGTCGGCGAGGAGGAGGCCGCGGAGCTCCGCGGCGGCGACCCCGCCGCCCCCGGGGACTCCGACGTCCTGGCCCGGCTGCGCGGCATGATCGGCCTCGGCGCGGTCAAGCGCGAGGTCGGCGGCATCCTCGACCTGCTCACCACCGCCCGCCAGCGCCAGGCGGTCGGCCTGCCCACCCCCAAGGTCAGCCACCACCTGGTCTTCTCCGGGCCGCCGGGCACCGGCAAGACCACCGTCGCCCGGCTCTACGCCGATCTGCTGCGCTCCTTCGGCGTGGTCCCGCGCGGCCAGCTGATCGAGGTGGCCCGCGCCGACCTGGTCGGCCGGTACATCGGCCACACCGCGCAGCTCACCACCGAGGCGTTCGAGAAGGCCATGGGCGGGGTGCTCTTCATCGACGAGGCGTACGCGCTGACCCCGGAGAACTCCCCGCAGGACTTCGGCCGGGAGGCGGTCGACACCCTGCTGAAGCTGATGGAGGACCACCGGGACGAGACGGTGGTCATCGTGGCCGGCTACACCGGTGAGATGGCCCGCTTCCTCGACGCCAACCCTGGCCTGGCCTCGCGGTTCTCCCGCCATGTGCACTTCGAGGACTACACCACCGCCGAACTCATCGAGATCATCAAGGAGATGACCGCCACCGCGGGCTACAAGTGCGCCCCGCCCACGCTGGCGGCCCTGCACGACTATCTCGACGCGATCCCCCGTACCCGTTCCTTCGGCAACGCGCGGCTCGCCCGCCAGCTCGTCGAGTCGATGATGACCCGGCAGGCCGGCCGGCTCGGCTCCGTCGCCAGCCCCGACCTGGAAGCCCTCACCCTGCTCCTCCCGCAGGACCTCCCCTACGCCGACGAGCCGGACGCGGCGCAGGAAGCCGCGCGTTGACCGGCAGCCCGGGCGCCGGCCGGCGCCCGGGCCCCGCCCCGGTCAGCGGTGCGGCCGGCCGCCGCGGCGCCTGGGACGCTGCGGGCCTTGCCGGCCGGCCGCCGGGCCCATCGCGCCCTGTGACGCGTCGGGGCCCCGGCCCCCACTCTGATACGCTGATTCAGCGACGTCGGGCTGCCCCAGCGTGATCATCCGGTCACTCAGCGGCAGCGGATAAGCGGTACGGAGCACGCGAGATCCTGTGCAAGAATTGTCTCGCACCAAGCACCAAGCAAGGTCCTGTGGAGCAGTTTGGAGTGCTCGCCACCCTGTCAAGGTGGAGGCCGCGGGTTCAAATCCCGTCAGGACCGCTGCGGCTGGGTAGCTCAGTTGGTACGAGCGACCGCCTGAAAAGCGGTAGGTCGCCGGTTCGACCCCGGCCCCAGCCACCGCACGACAGAGGGCCCGTCTCCGGACGGGCCCTCTGTCGTTCCGGCGCGCCCGCACCCCCCAACGTGTGCCCGCGGGCTCCGGCCCGCGGCGCCGTCAGCGCCCGCCCGGGTGCCGGTGCCGCCAGAACCAGAACACCGCGGTGGAGACCCCCGCCCACGCCCCCAGCACCACGAACGGGAAGGCGTGCTGATGCCCGCCGAAGTACACCGCGGTGTGCTGGGCGTTGACCGAAGCTCCCGGCGGCAGCCAGCGCCCGATCGTGCCGAGCAGCGAGGGCAGCAGCGGCCAGGACACCGCCCCGCCCGACGAGGGGTTGCCGAGCACGACCATCAGGCCCCAGGTGGGGAGCATCGCCCAGCGGCCGACGAGGGTGTTGAACATCGAGAAGACCATGCCGGACGTGAACATCGTCAGTGCCAGGATCAGCCAGGACTCGGCGAACGGCAGCCGCAGGGCGCCAAGGCCCCAGTCCACCACCGCGCAGATCGCGAAGCCGCCGAGCAGCGCGTAGGCGACGATGAAGCCGATCCGCTCCTGCGGACGCAGCTCGCGGGCGTTGACGCTGAGCTGGATCGCCCCGACGAAGCCGATGATCACCGCCGCCAGCGAGATGTAGAAGATCGTCAGGCCCCGCGGGTCGCCCTTCTGCAGCGGGTTGATGTCCCGGACCGTGACCCGTACGCCCAGCGACGCGCCCACCCGTGGCGCCGCCCCGGCGAGCAGCTGGGCGACGGCCGCCCCCGAGGCCGAGGAGAGGTACAGCCGCGGGTGCGGCCCCGACCGCGGCTCCGGACCCGGACGTGGCTCCGGGCCCGGCTCCTGGAGGATCGCGAAGACCTTCTGCGCCTCCACCGCCTCGCGGGCGGACGCGAAGTCGTCGTAGTGGTGCAGCTCCAGCGACGCGCCCAGCGCCTTCTCCATGCCCGCCACGAACTCCGCCCGCTTCACCTGCGAGCCGGGGACGCCGGTGACGGCGGTGGGGATGTGCCGCGGGGTGGGGTTGGCCATGGTGTACGTGTACGAGCCGGCGAAGAGGCCGGCCACGGCGGCGATCAGCAGCACCAGCACACAGGCCGGGTAGAACGGCGAGGTCCGGAACGCCGCCCAGCGTGTGCGCCACTTCCCCGGTCCGGCGCCGGCCCCCGCAGCCTCCTCCATGGCCTCACGCTAAGCCGTGCCCGCCGGACCCACCCGTCACACTGGGCCGCCCGGATCACAGCGCCGCCCGGGGTGGGGCGCAGGTCACCGGAAATGGGTTCGCCGCGGCAGGCCGGCGGGTGCGATGCTTGACGGCGTATGTCTACCCAACCCTCCTCCGCTGAGCTGGCCCGACGGCTGTCCGCGCTGACCCTGCGCGACGAGCAGCGGCTCGGCCGACGGCTCGACGGCGCCCGGCGGATCCGCAAGCCCGAGGCCCGTGACAAGGTGCTCGCCGAGATCGCCGCGGAGATCGACAAGGGCGAGCTGCGGGTCGAGGCGCGCCGGGCCGCGGTGCCGGCCGTCACGTACCCCGAGCAGCTGCCGGTCAGCCAGAAGAAGGACGACATCCTGGCCGCGATCCGCGACCACCAGGTGGTGATCGTCGCCGGTGAGACCGGATCGGGCAAGACCACCCAGATCCCGAAGATCTGCCTGGAGCTGGGCCGCGGGGTGCGCGGCCTGATCGGCCACACCCAGCCGCGCCGGATCGCCGCCCGCACGGTGGCCGAGCGGGTCGCGGAAGAACTGCGGACGCCGCTGGGCGGCGCGGTCGGCTGGAAGGTCCGCTTCACCGACCAGGTCGGCGACTCCACCCTGGTCAAGCTGATGACCGACGGCATCATGCTGGCCGAGATCCAGACCGACCGCGAGCTGCGCGCGTACGACACGATCATCATCGACGAGGCGCACGAGCGCAGCCTCAACATCGACTTCATCCTCGGCTACCTCGCCCAGCTGCTGCCCCGCCGCCCGGACCTGAAGGTCGTCATCACCTCGGCGACCATCGACCCGGAGCGCTTCTCCCGGCACTTCGGCGACGCGCCGATCGTGGAGGTCAGCGGGCGTACGTATCCGGTGGAGGTGCGGTACCGCCCGCTGCTCGAGGAGGTCACCGGGGACGCCGAGGGCACCGCGGACGCGGACCGGGACCAGGTCAGCGCGATCTGTGACGCGGTGGACGAGCTGCAGGCCGAGGGGCCGGGTGACATCCTGGTCTTCCTCTCCGGCGAGCGGGAGATCCGCGACACCGCCGACGCCCTGGACAAGCACCTGACCCGCGGCGGCAACGCGGTGCGCTCCGGCACCGAGATCCTGCCGCTGTACGCGCGCCTGTCCTCGGCCGAGCAGCACCGCGTCTTCCAGCAGCACTCCGGCCGCCGGGTGGTGCTGGCCACCAACGTCGCCGAGACCTCGCTGACCGTCCCCGGCATCCGCTACGTCATCGACCCGGGCACCGCCCGGATCTCCCGCTACAGCCACCGCACCAAGGTGCAGCGGCTGCCGATCGAGCCGATCAGCCAGGCCAGCGCCAATCAGCGCAAGGGCCGCTGCGGCCGTACCTCCGACGGCATCTGCATCCGGCTCTACGACGAGGACGACTTCCTCACCCGCCCGGAGTTCACCGACCCGGAGATCCTGCGCACCAACCTCGCCTCGGTGATCCTGCAGATGACCGCGGCCGGCCTCGGGGACATCGCGAAGTTCCCCTTCATCGACCCGCCGGACAGCCGCAACATCAAGGACGGCATCCAGCTGCTGGAGGAGCTCGGCGCGCTCGACCCGCAGCAGAAGGACCCCGGCAAGCGCCTCACCGCCACTGGCAGGAAGCTCTCCCAGCTGCCGGTGGACCCGCGGCTGGCGCGCATGGTGCTGGAGGCCGACCGCAACGGGTGCGTCAGCGAGGTGATGGTGATCGCCGCCGCGCTCTCCATCCAGGACCCGCGCGAACGCCCTGCGGAGAAGCAGGCGCAGGCCGACCAGCAGCACGCCCGGTTCCGCGAGGAGACCAGCGACTTCCTCGCCTTCCTCAACCTGTGGGGCTACATCCGGGACCGGCAGAAGGAGTTGTCCTCCTCGGCCTTCCGCCGGATGTGCCGCAACGAGTACCTGAACTATCTGCGGATCCGCGAATGGCAGGACATCTACAGCCAGTTGCGCACCGTGGCCAGGCAGCTCGGCATCGAGATGCGCGAGCCCGGCCGCACCGAGCAGGCGGTCGACCCGCAGCGGATCCATGTGTCGCTGCTGGCCGGTCTCCTCTCGCACCTCGGGCTGAAGGACACCGACAAGAACGAGTACCTGGGCGCCCGCAGCGCGAAGTTCGCCGTCTTCCCGGGCTCCGCGCTCTTCAAGAAGCCGCCGCGCTGGATCATGTCCGCCGAACTGGTGGAGACCTCCCGGCTGTGGGCGCGGGTCAACGCCAGGATCGAACCGGAGTGGGTCGAACCGCTGGCCCAGCACCTGGTCAAGCGGACCTACAGCGAGCCGCACTGGGAGAAGGACCAGGCGGCGGTGATGGCGTACGAGAAGGTCACCCTCTACGGCGTCCCGCTGATCGCCCAGCGCAAGGTGAACTACGGGCGGATCGACCCCGAGGTCTCCCGCGAGCTGTTCATCCGCAACGCCCTGGTCGAGGGCGACTGGCGCACCCACCACCAGTTCTTCCACGACAACCGCAAACTCCTCGGCGAGGTCGAGGAGTTGGAGCACCGCGCCCGGCGCCGCGACATCCTGGTGGACGACGAGACGCTCTTCGACTTCTACGACTCCCGGCTGCCCGAAGACGTGGTCTCCGGCGCCCACTTCGACTCCTGGTGGAAGCAGCGGCGCCGCGAGGAACCGGAGTTGCTCAACTTCGAGCAGTCCATGCTGATCAACGAGAACGCGGAGGCGGTCACCAAGGCCGACTACCCCGACTCCTGGCGGCAGGGCGCGCTGAAGTTCCGGGTGACGTACCAGTTCGAGCCGGGGGCCGACGCGGACGGCGTCACCGTCCACATCCCGCTGCAGGTGCTCAACCAGGTGACCGCGGACGGGTTCGACTGGCAGATCCCGGGCCTGCGCGAGGAAGTCGTCACCGAGCTGATCCGCTCGCTGCCCAAGCCGATCCGCCGGCACTACGTCCCCGCGCCGAACTACGCGAAGAAGTTCCTGGAGCGCGTGGTGGCAGGTCCCGACCCGCTGCCGGTGGTGCTGGCCCGGGAGTTGCAGCGGATGGTCGGCGTGCCGGTCAGCGCGGAGGACTTCGACCTGTCCCGGGTGCCGGACCATCTGAAGATCACCTTCCGGGTGGTCGACGAGCGGCGCCGCAAGATCGCCGGCGACGCCGAGGACAAGGATCTGGACGCGCTGCGGCTGCGGCTCAAGCCGAAGACCCGGGAGGCCATCACCCGCGCCTTCGAGCGGGCCTCCGACCCCGCGCTGGCCACCATGGAGCAGCGCACCGGCCTGAAGGACTGGACCGTCGGCACGCTGCCGCGCACCTTCGAGACGCGGCGCGCGGGCCAGCCGGTGAAGGCCTACCCGGCGCTGGTGGACGAGGGCGGCTCGGTGGCGGTGCGGCTCTTCGACACCGAGCCGGAGCAGGCCGAGGCGATGTGGCGGGGCACCCGGCGGCTGATCCTGCTCAACGTGCCGGTGAATCCGGCGAAGTTCGTCGCCGACCGGATGTCCAACCAGCAGAAGCTGGCCCTGTCCCGGAACCCGCACGGCTCCGTACAGGCGCTCTTCGAGGACTGCGCGACCGCCTCGGCGGACCGGCTGATCGCCGCGCACGGGGGCCCGGCGTGGGACGAGAGGAGCTACCGCAAGCTCTACGAGGCGGTACGGGCGGAACTGGTCGAGCAGACGGTACGCAGCGTGGAGCGGGTCCAGCAGGTGCTGGCCGCCTGGCACTCCTGTGAACGGCGCCTGAAGGACACCACGAGCCTGGTCCTCGTGCCGAACCTCCAGGACGTCAGGGAGCAGCTGGCGGCCCTCGTACACCCCGGTTTTGTGACGGACACCGGGCTCGCCCGGCTGCCCGACCTGATGCGGTACCTGGTGGGGATCGACCGCAGGCTCCAGCAGATGCCGTCCGGGGCGGCGCGGGACACCACCCGGATGGAGAAGGTGCGGGAGATCCAGGCGGAGTACGCGGAACTGCTCGCCGCGATGCCTGCGGGCCGGCCGTGGCCGGCCGCGGTCCGGGACATCCGGTGGATGATCGAGGAACTCCGGGTCAGCTACTTCGCGCACGCCCTGGGCACCGCGTTCCCGGTCTCCGACAAGCGGATCTTCAAGGCGCTGGACGAGGCGTGGGCCCTCGCCGGGCCCTGACCTGATTCCGGTTCGACCCCGCCCCCTGACCTGCTGTACAGTCTGTCTCGCAGCGAGGTCCTGTGGAGCAGTTTGGAGTGCTCGCCACCCTGTCAAGGTGGAGGCCGCGGGTTCAAATCCCGTCAGGACCGCACAACCCCGAAAGGCCCGCCCCGGCAACGGCAGCGGGCCTTCGACGCGTTCAAGGCCCTGCTGAGGCCGCGCCCCGCGGCGCCAGCCGCGCGACAGACGCAGGAAATCCCGTCAGGACCGCACAACCCCGAAAGGCCCGCTTCCCCCGAGGAAGCGGGCCTTCGTCGTGTGCGGATGGCGGCCGGCCTTCGTCGTGTGCGGATCGGCGGGCCGGCGGCGTAAGAGCTTCGTGGCGGGGCAAGTCCCTTGAGGGGCGCGGGAGTTGACGGCGCCGCAGGTCGACGGAGCATGCGGGCAGGGGGAGTTCATTACCGTACGGGCGGGAAGATCCACAAGCACCCGGAGATGTGACGGGAGTCACTGAAAGTCGTTCGAAAACGGGGGAATCCGAGGCCCTTCGGAAGGGCGTCGATAGAATATGTGCAATGGTACCGACCAGGGGGACGACTTGGGCGTTGGCGAGCAGGAGCCCCCAAGACCCCACAGACCCCGCCCCTCCCGCCCGGACAGGGCCCCCGAACCCGCAAAAAAGGGATCGCACCGGACCCGGCGGAGTCCGATGCGATCCCGTGAAGCTGTGTGAAGCTGCGTACAAGCCGTAAAACGATGGAACTACCCGCCGGCAACCCTGATGGGGGCAGACCTGCCGTCGGGGCGGGCGGCGAACTGGGGTGGGGGCCCCAAACCGCCCAGAAGGGCTGTCAGGCCTCGGTCCGCTGCTGCGGAATGCCCGCCAGAAGTGCGCGGACCTCCGCCTCGCGGTACCGGCGGTGACCGCCGAGCGTGCGGATGGACGTGAGCTTGCCGGCCTTGGCCCAGCGCGTGACCGTCTTCGGGTCGACGCGGAACATGGTCGCAACCTCAGCAGGGGTGAGCAACGGCTCGGCATCAGGGGTGCGAGCGGTCATGAGCGGCCTCCTCGAGAGAACCGAACCAACGCGGTTCTTTCCTCTAAATTCTGCACCTTGACCCGCGTTGCCCGAAATGGCGGACGCGGGCCGAGTCGGTAATAGGACGAACGGCTTGTCCTCGGCACTACAACTACACCATCCGTCCAGCCACGTCGGCCAAACCGATGGATTTGCCCTCTCAGGTGTTCAACCTCGACGGAAGCCGATGGACCATGCCATAACGGACAGTCACACCAACGCGACAATCAGTCACAGCGCGATCACCTGCAACATCCCCACCTTTGAATCGAGTCCGAGGTGGACCCGATGTCCCATTTTGGCATGACACATGGTGATGCAGGCAAGGGTCAAGTCATGTGCTCTGTGTCACGCTTGGGCCAATCTTGGCCCATGAACCCCGTCCGCGTCACACCGGCCCGCGGCCGACCGGCCGCCAGTTGGTCCAGACCGATCCACCACGGCCTCCCGGCCGGTCCCGGCCGGCCCGGGCTCAGCTGGAGAACTGGAGTTCGCGTACGGCCCGCCAGCGGTCGGTCAGGCGTTCGTACGCCACCCCCGCGGCGGCCGAGTCGCCCTCGCGCAGCGCGGCCAGTCCCTCGGCCACGTCCGCCGCCGAGTGGTCCTCGGCCAGCTTCTCGGGATCCACCACGTGCACCAGGCCGCCGTAGTCGAGTTCGACCATCGACCGCGGGTGGAACTCCTCCAGCCAGCGGCCGACATCGATCAGCCCGTCGATCAACGGGCCTTCCTCCAGGGCGTCCTTGAGCACCCGCAGCGACCGGGCCACCCGCCGCCGCGCCTGCACCATCGGGGTCCGGTACCGCAGCAGCGGCTCCTTGGACTCCCCCGCCCCGGCCGGCTCGTACTCCCGCTCGTCGTCACCGACCAGCGCGAACCAGCGCACCGGCACGTGCCAGGTCGCCGAGCGGATCCACGGCCGGGCGTCGGGGTTGCGCTCGCGCCACGCCTCGTGGTCGGCGGCCGCCTGGCGCCGTACGACCGGCGGCAGCATCGCGTCGAGGACCGAGTCCGGCACCAGCGCGCCGGCCCGCTCCAGGGCGAGCCAGCCGCGCAGCCGGGTGCGCCACGGGCAGATGTGGGTCACCCCGCCGATCACCGCCACGAAGGCGTCCCGGCTCTCGTGCACCGGGACCGCGATGGGCGGCACCGGCACGAGATCGGCCAGCGACTGCCGTAGTTCGTCCTGTGCGGTACGAACAGTGCCCGCCGCCGCATATCGGTACCAGTGCGTGCGTTCGGGCTCGGGGAAGGCCGCCAGGGGCTCGTAGACCCGCAGATACGCCGCGTACGGCACCACTCCCGGAGAACCGCCCACACCTGCTCCCTCGCCGCCGTCCCGACTCCCCGATCGTCCCACGCGGCCAGGCCCCCCGGAGGTGATCCCGGCCACTGCCCCGGCGATCGGGTCAGCACCATGATCCGCCCTCATGATCCGCCTCCATGATCGGTCCCGCAGGGCCTACGCTGAGGCCATCAACCCCTCCGCCACCCGTACGGGGGGCGAGAGCCCATGAAACCCACTGGGACCACTGGACTATGGGAGTCACCACAGTGACCGACGTACGACAGACCGTCCGGCCCGACGAAGGCGTCGTGGCCGAAGGTGTCCTCGCCAAGCTGTTCCGATCGGAACAGGGCGGGCACGAGCAGGTCGTTCTCTGCCAGGACCGCGCCTCGGGCCTCAAGGCCGTCATCGCGATCCACTCCACCGCCCTGGGCCCGGCCCTGGGCGGCACCCGCTTCCACGCCTACGCCTCCGACGACGAGGCCGTGGAGGACGCGCTCAACCTCGCGCGCGGCATGTCGTACAAGAACGCGCTGGCCGGACTCGACCACGGCGGCGGCAAGGCCGTGATCATCGGGGACCCGGACACCCTCAAGTCCGACGAGCTGCTGCTCGCCTACGGCCGCTTCGCGGCCTCCCTCGGCGGCGCCTACGTCACCGCGTGCGACGTCGGCACCTACGTCGCCGACATGGACGTGGTCGCCCGGGAGAACCGCTGGACCACCGGCCGCTCCCCCGAGCAGGGCGGCGCGGGCGACTCCTCGGTGCTGACCGCCTTCGGTGTCTTCCAGGGCATGCGCGCCGCCGCCCGGGCCCAGTGGGGCGAGCCGTCGCTGCGCGGCCGGCGGGTCGGCGTGGCCGGGGTGGGCAAGGTCGGGCACCACCTGGTGGAGCACCTGCTGGACGACGGCGCCGAGGTGGTGATCACCGACGTCCGGCGCGAGGCCGTCGACCGGATCACCGCCCGCCACCCGGGCGTCACCGCGGTCTCCGACGCCGACGTGCTGGTCCGTACCCCGCTGGACGTCTACGCCCCCTGCGCGCTCGGCGGGGCCCTGGACGACACCACCGTGGCGGCGCTGACCGCCACCGTGGTCTGCGGCGCGGCCAACAACCAGCTCGCCCACCCGGGCGTCGAGAAGGACCTCGCCGACCGCGGCATCCTGTACGCGCCCGACTACGTGGTGAACGCGGGCGGCGTCATCCAGGTCGCGGACGAACTGCACGGTTTCGATTTCGACCGGGCCAAGGCGAAGGCGACGAAGATCTTCGACACGACCGCGGCCATCTTCGACCGCGCCGCGGCCGACGGCGTACCGCCGGCGGTGGCCGCCGACCGCCTCGCGGAGCAGCGGATCGCCGAGCGCACCCCGGCCGCTCACTGGTTGCGTCCGGTCGCCGACTGACTGCTGTCCGGCACCGTCCGGGGGCCCCTTCCGGCCCCCGGCGTGACCGATAGCACGACCCGATAGCAAGTTCGCGCTAGAAGAAGGTAAAATCGGGCCTGACCAGGCAGGACAGGGCTGTGAATAGGGCCTGTTCCGACGCGTCTCGTGCGGGCGGCGTACCGTGCGGCGTCGGAAGCAGGTACCGTTGAGGCCCTAAGGACCGGTCTCCCCCCGGGAGACCGCTCCGATTCATGAACGCGTGTCAAGACTCGGGGCCGTTGAGCCCCGCCGTTGAGGGGGTCGAGCCATGGGGCGCGGCCGGGCCAAGGCCAAGCAGACGAAGGTCGCCCGCCAGCTGAAGTACAACAGCGGCGGCACGGATCTCTCACGTCTGGCCGAAGAGCTGGGCGCATCGCCGTCGAGGCCGGTTAATCCGGCTCCTGTCGAGGACGATGACGAAGAGAACGAAGACGACCCGTACGCTCAGTACGCGGATCTCTACAACGACGACGATGACGAAGAGGACGAGGACGAGTCCCAGCAGTCATCGCCGCAGCGCCGTCGCGCTTGACGCCGCCGCCATCACGCTGACCCGGCCCGGGGCTCGCTCGGACCGGGTTTCGCGTCAGCTCCCATAGTCACCGGTCAGCTCCACGGCCGGTGTGCCGCTGTGGCGTGCGCCGATGTCCCCGGCGACCCAGGCTTCCGTGCCCCGGTCGGCGAGGACGCTCAGCACCACGTCCACCGACTGCGGCGGCACCACGGCGATCATTCCCACGCCCATGTTCAGCGTCTTCTCCAGCTCAAGGCGCTCGACGCCGCCCAGCTCCCCCACCGTGGTGAAGACCGGGTCGGGCGTCCAGGTGCCGCGGTCGACGCGGGCGTGCAGCCCGTCCGGCACGACCCGCGCCAGGTTGTTCGCCAGGCCGCCGCCGGTGATGTGCGAGAAGGCGTGCACCTCGGCGGTACGGGTCAGCGCCAGGCAGTCGAGCGAGTAGATCCTGGTGGGCTCCAGCAGCTCCTCGCCCAGGGTCCGGCCGAACTCCGGCACGTCCCGGTCCAGCGCCCATTGGGCCCGGTCGAAGAAGACATGCCGGACCAGGCTGTACCCGTTCGAGTGAAGTCCGGAGGAGGCGATGGCCACCACCACGTCACCCTCCCGGATCCGGTCGGCGCCCAGCAGCTCGTCCGCCTCCACCACTCCGGTGCCGGCGCCCGCCACGTCGAAGTCGTCGGCGCCCAGCAGCCCCGGGTGCTCCGCGGTCTCGCCGCCGACCAGCGCACAGCCGGCCAGCACACAGCCCTCGGCGATGCCCTTGACGATGGCCGCGACCCGCTCGGGGTAGACCTTGCCGACGCAGATGTAGTCGGTCATGAACAGCGGTTCCGCGCCGCAGACCACCAGGTCGTCCACGACCATGCCGACCAGGTCGTGGCCGATGGTGTCGTACACGCCCATCCGGCGGGCGATGTCCACCTTGGTGCCGACCCCGTCGGTGGCCGAGGCCAGTAGCGGGCGTTCGTAGCGCTTGAGGGCGGAGGCGTCGAAGAGCCCGGCGAAGCCGCCGATGCCGCCCACGACCTCGGGGCGGGTGGCCTTGCGCACCCACTCCTTCATCAGGGTGACGGCGCGGTCGCCCGCCTCGATGTCGACGCCGGCGGCGGCGTAACTGGCACCGGTTCTCTCAGGCATGACTGGCACTTTCGGGTCGGATCTCGGGTCGGATCGGCACGGCGTACGGGACCTGGGCGCGGCTCACGGCCTGCGCAGCGCGTCCGCGGCATCGGCGCCGCCGGCCAGCTCGGTCTCCAGCAGCTGCTTGCCCAGCAGCTCGGGGTCGGGCAGGTCCATCGGGTACTCGCCGTCGAAGCAGGCCCGGCACAGGTCCGGCTTGGCGATGGTCGTCGCCTCGACCATGGCGTCCAGCGAGATGTACGCCAGCGAGTCGGCGCCCATCGAGATGCCGATCTCCTCCACGGTCATGCCGTTGGCGATCAGCTCGGCGCGGGTGGCGAAATCTATGCCGAAGAAGCACGGCCACTTCACCGGCGGTGAGGAGATCCGTACGTGCACCTCGGCCGCGCCCGCCTCGCGGAGCATCCGGACCAGGGCACGCTGGGTGTTGCCGCGGACGATGGAGTCGTCCACCACGACCAGGCGCTTGCCGCGGATGACTTCCTTGAGCGGATTGAGCTTGAGCCGGATGCCGAGCTGCCGGATGGTCTGCGAGGGCTGGATGAAGGTCCGGCCGACGTAGGAGTTCTTCACCAGGCCCGAGCCGTACGGGATGCCGCTGGCCTCGGCGTAGCCGACCGCGGCCGGGGTGCCGGACTCCGGGGTCGGTATCACCAGATCGGCCTCGACCGGGGCCTCCTTGGCCAGCCGGCGGCCCATCTCGACCCGGGAGAGGTAGACGTTGCGGCCCGCGATGTCGGTGTCGGGGCGGGCCAGGTAGACGTACTCGAAGACGCAGCCCTTGGGGCGGGCCTCGGCGAAGCGGCTGGTACGCAGGCCGTGCTCGTCGATGGCGACCAGTTCGCCCGGCTCGATCTCGCGGACGAAGCTGGCACCGCAGATGTCCAGGGCGGCGGTCTCCGAGGCGACCACCCAGCCGCGCTCCAGGCGGCCGAGCACCAGCGGGCGGATGCCCTGCGGGTCACGGGCGGCGTAGAGGGTGTGCTCGTCCATGTAGACGAGGCTGAAGGCGCCCTTGACCAGCGGGAGGATCTTCATGGCGGCGGCTTCGACGGAGAGCGGGGAGCCGTCGGCGGCGACCTGGCCGGCCAGCAGGGCGGTGATCAGGTCGGTGTCATTGGTGGCCGCGACCTTGGTGGCCCGGCCCGGGGCCTGCGGCATTTCGGCGACCATCTCGGCGAGCTCGGTGGTGTTCACCAGGTTGCCGTTGTGGCCGAGGGCGATGGAGCCGTTGGCGGTGGCGCGGAAGGTGGGCTGCGCGTTCTCCCACACCGAGGCTCCGGTGGTGGAGTAGCGGGCGTGCCCGACGGCGATGTGGCCGGTCAGGGAGCCGAGGGAGGTCTCGTCGAAGACCTGGGAAACCAGGCCCATGTCCTTGAAGACCAGGATCTGGGAGCCGTTGCTCACTGCTATGCCCGCGGACTCCTGTCCACGGTGCTGCAGTGCGTACAGCCCGAAATAGGTGAGCTTGGCGACCTCTTCACCGGGGGCCCAGACACCGAAGACGCCACACGCGTCCTGGGGGCCCTTCTCACCGGGGAGCAGGTCGTGGCTGAGTCGTCCGTCACCACGAGGCACGTTGTCGAGTCTAGGGCAGGTTCGTCCATCGGCCGAACGAGGGACACGGGACACGGATGGCTCTATGCGCGTAGCCCCTTGGGGGACAAGGCCGTGTGATGTACGCCGCCGGCCGGCCGGCGGCCGGCCGCGGGGGCGGATTCCGGGTCGCGGCGGCGCTTTCCGCGGCCGTGCGCCGGGGGTGGCGGAAACCCTGCGTCACCGGCCGCCGGGTCCTCGGCGCGGGTCCCGGGCTTCTCCGCGCGCCCTCACCCCATCACCGGCAGGTACGGCCCGAGGTCCGCCCGCTCACCGCTCGCCGCCACCTTCGCGGTGGCCACCGCCGCACTCCACGAGACGCGCCCGGTGGCCAGCCGGATCCAGGTCAGCGGGTCGGTCTCCACCACATTGGGCGGGGTGCCCCGGGTGTGCCGGGGCCCGGCCACGCACTGCACGGCCGCGTACGGCGGGATCCGGACCTCCACGCTGTTCCCCGGCGCGCCGGCCGCGAGCGCGTCCGCCAGCAGCCGGACGACCGCGGCGAGCGCCTGCCGGTCCAGGGGTACGTCCACGCCGGTCGCCCGGGACAGGTCGTCGCTGTGCACCACCAGTTCCACCAGCCGGGTCACCGTGAAGTCCAGGGCCCGCATGCCGTCGAACGGGTGGACGACGATCCGGTCGGGCCGCAGCGCCTCCTCCTGCTGGGCCGGCAGCAGCGCGGCCTCGGTGTCCAGGGCGTCGACCGGGTCCGCGGTCCGCCCGGCCTGCTCCCGGGTGGCGGCGTCCAGCCGGTCGGCGATCTGGGCGGTGGACCGCACCCAGGTGTCCAGGTCGGTGACCTTCGTGCCGGGCGGCGCGGGCTCCTCCGCGAGGGCCGAGCGCAGCGCGCCGACCTGCCGTACCAGGTGCACCACCAGCGTCCGCACGTCCCACCCCGGCAGCCCGCTGGACGCGGCCCACTGCTCGGGCGTCAACTCCCGCACCGCGGCCTGCAGATGCCCGACCTGTGCGCCGAGCGCGGCCCAGGTCCTGGCGGGATCGTAGGTACGGGGGCGGCGGTTTCCTGCGGGCATGCGCCGGAGCCTATCCCGCCGGGCAGCCGGGGGGCCGCAACGCGATACGGCCCCCGCGGCCGGTGCGTCAGGCCTGGCGCGGGCGCTCGAAGGTCAGCAGCAGACCCTCGACGGCGCCGGGACCGATCCGGCCCTTCACGTCGCCCCCGGTGATCTCCTTCAGCTGCCAGCCGTCCTCGGCGTGCTTGTTGAGCGTCTTCTCCAGCTTGCCGCTGTCCAGGGCATCGCCGATCAGCGCTTCCCGGAAAGTGACGACCTTGTACTCGTACATGCGTGAAGTCCCTCGCTTTGCGTGTTCCTACGGTTGTCCGCCGGCCCACAGGTCCGCTGATCCGCTGATCCGCTGATCCGCTTCTCGGCTTGTCCGGTGAGCGTCCGGGGACAGCCAACCATGTTTGGCCCGGCGGCGGTCAGCGGTCGGGGGAGGCCGGCTGCCGCGCCCCGGACAGCCGGGTCAGCCGTGCCCTGCGCTCCGGGCCGAGAGACGTGAAGTGGCCTACCGCGTAAGCGGCGTACTCCTCCAGGCCCGCTTCGTGGATCATCGTGATCACGGTGGCGACGGAGTCCGGGAACTGGTCAGGGATGCCATGGATCAGTTCGCGCGCCGGGTCGTCCAGGTCGTGCCCGCGCAGGGCGGCCAGCCACGCGACCGTGCCGGCGAAGGTCAGCCGGCCGGCCATCCTCCGCAGCGCCCGCCCGACCTGGGCCTGGCAGCCGGCCGCGCACAGGGCGGCCGCGGTGTACGCGGCCGACCCGATGTCCCCGGACCCGGCGCTCAGCAGGCCGCGCACCTCGGTGGCCGTCGGTGCGGTGGCCGTGGCCTCCCCGTCCTCCCTGCCGGTGGCCGCCAGCAAGGCCGCCAGGACGGCGCCTTCCGCGGGGAGGTGCTCCCTGAGCACGGCGACCCGGCCGACGGCCCGGGTCCGGTCGGTCCGCACCAGATGGGCGAGGAGGACGGCCAGGCTCTTCGGGGTGTCGGCGAGGCGCAGTTCCCGCAGGGCCGCGACGAAGTCCTCGTCGCTGTCGAGGGCCGGCAGCGCGCTGAAGAACGCCTCGCCGTCACCGTGGCCGGGTACGGAGTCCAGGATCGCCAGCCGCGCGCCGACCGAGCGCTGCGCGACCGCGGCCAGCAGTGCCTTCGCGTCCCGGTTCCACCGGTGTTCCTCGAACCACCGCACCAGCCGGGCGACGTCCGTGGTGGACCGGCCGGCGGCGTCGGTGACCAGCCGGCCCGCGTCGACCGGGCGGCCCATGTCCCGCAGCGCCGCCATCAGCCGGGGTGTCGTCCCGACCGGGGCCGCGAGGGCGGCGGCCCGCACCAGGTCGGGCACCGCGCTGTCGCGGCCCGTCTCCCGCAGGAGATCGGCCAGTTCGGTCACCCCGTCGGGGGACAGCGTCCCGGCGGCCACCCGCAGCACCGTCAGCGCGCGCCCGTCCATCCCCGCGGCCCACAGCGCCCCGCAGAGCGCGGCCAGGTCCCGCGGTGCCACCGCCTCCCGCACCGCGGCGGTCATGATCAGGTCCGCGCCGTCCGACCCGGCCTCCTCGAACGCCCGCACCACACGGACCAGTTCACCAGCAGGCCGCCGTACGACGTGGTCCGCGGCCTGTACGTACAGGTCGAGCGCCTTGTCCCGCCAGCCCATCGCCAGCAGCGCGTCCGCCAGCCGCACGGTCTCCGGCCCAGACCCCGCGGCGCGCAGGACGGCGAGGTCGGCGTCCTCGTCGAGGCCGGCCGACCGCAGCGCTCCGACCAGGGCCAGGATCTCCTCGGTCCCCCGCGCCGCGGCCTCCGCGGCACCGATCAGCCGGACCGCCTCGTCGTCGTGGCCGATCGCCCGCAACGCCGCGATGGTGTGGGCCACTTCGTGCGGATCGCCACGGACGACGTGCGCCAGCAGGTCGTCGGTGATCGCCTCGGTGCCGTCCAGCGAGTACAGCGCCTCGACGCAGGCGGCGATCGTCCGTGGTCCCCGCGTGACCATCGAGGCGAGCACGAGGACGGCGTCGTCCCCGTGCTCCTCCGCGCTCAACCGGGCGATGACGGCGGCGACTTCCTGGGCGGGCCGCTGCCGGCCGACCGCGGTCAGGAGTACCCGGGCGGAGTCGGACCTGCCGGCGGCACGCAGCCGTTCGGCGTGGGCCACGACCTCCCGCGGCCGGCCCCAGAGCATCGGCCGCAGCTCCCCTGGCACCTGCGGAGCGCCGGGTGCGGTCACGGGACGTGCCGGGGCCTGGTGACGGTTCCGTGCGAAGGCCAGTGTGCGGCCCGAGTTGCTGAGCCGCTGCTGCGGCAACGGCCTTCCCTTGGCGCGCAGTTCGGAGTGCAGCCGGTCGTAGATGCCGGTCACCTCGATGAGCGGGCCGCCGCCGGGTACGCCGTCCTCCAGCAGCCGGATCAGCTCCCCGGTGAACGCGGTGTACGGCTCCCCCGGCGGGGCCAGTGCCTGCCGGGTCGCCGCACTCGCGGTCAGCAGGTACGACCCGGCGATCCTGGCCTGCTCGGCGAGTTCCAGCGTTCCGCTCATCCCGCCGGTCATCGCCCGGCCGCTGTAGCAGCAGTCGAGGATCATCACCCGGTTCGCCTGCCGGGCGCCGCTGAGCACCTCCCGCCGCACCGAGGTGAAGTCCACCGAGGTGTAGGGGCGGCGCAGATCCGTACCGGGCAGCGACAGCAGCAGGTCGTCCCCGTCGGTCAGCCCGTGCCCGGCGTAGTAGACGAGCAGCGTGTCCTGTGCCCGCCCGGCCGCCTCGTGGATCGCGTCCAGCACCTCGGTGGGGGACGCCGGCTCGGGCACCTGGACGCAGTGGCCGGCCGGGAGCCCCCACACCGAGGGGTCGGTCAGCAACTCCCCCAGCCGGGCGAGGTTGTTGGTGACCGCCGGCAGGTCGTCGAGGCCGGGGTCGGTGTAGGCCGAGACACCGATCAGGACGGCACAGGAGCGGGCCGGGTCGGCGAGTTCCCTGGCTGTTTCCACGGCTACGGCTCTTCGGGCGGCGGGAGTTGATCCGGCGCGGCGCCCGCGGTGGGCCCGGGAGCGGCGTCCGGGGCCGGCTCCGGGGCCGACAGGAAGGCCATCAGCCGGCGTACGGACTCCTCCGAGCCGTCGTCCACCGCGACGGACAGCCCGTCCGAGGGGCGGGTGAAGGTGAACCTGGCACCTCCGGAGGAGTTCCGGGCGCGACGCCAATTGGCGTACAGCATGCCGAGGTTGGTGAGGGCCACCGCGTGGGTGAGCACGAGGTCGATGACGGCGACGGCTCCCATCGACCCACCCGAGGTCCGGGAGACTAACCGCATCTCCTCGGGACCGTCCTCGTCCTGCCGCAGCCAGCGGTGGAAATCGGCGATCTCGTCCTGGCCATCGGCACCGACCGCCCGGATCTGCAGCCTCATCCGGCCCCCACCCGTGTCGAGTACGCCGCCCGCGAGGCGGAGTTGTACCGGATCGTGCCACAGGCCGCCGCGGCGGGACGGCGGTTTGCCCACACCCCTCGCATCGGCGGGGACGGGGGGCTCGCCGCCACTGGTTACGGCGGTACAAAGCCGTCGGAAGGGCGCCCCCGAACGGTCACCGGGGACGCCCTTCCGTTCGTACGGGCGGGACTCAGGCCAGCAGCGCCGGGATCGTCTCCTCGTGCGCGGCCCGCACCTCCGCCAGCGGCAGCGTGAACTCGCCCTGGACCTCCACCGCGTCACCGTCGATCACACCGATCCGGGTGGCCGGCAGGCCCCGCGCACCGCACATGTCGGTGAAGCGGAGCTCCTCGGAGCGCGGGACGGCGACGATCGCCCGGCCCGCGGACTCGGAGAAGAGGAAGGTGAAGGCGTCCAGACCGTCCGGCACCACCAGCCGCGCGCCGAGCCCGCCGCGCAGGCAGGACTCGGCGACCGCCTGGAGCAGGCCGCCGTCCGACAGGTCGTGGGCGGCGTCGATCATGCCGTCCCTGGAGGCGGAGATCAGGATCTCGCCGAGCAGCTTCTCCCGGTCCAGGTCCACCGCCGGCGGCAGCCCGCCGAGGTGGTCGTGCACGATCTGGGACCAGACCGAGCCGCCGAACTCCTCACGGGTGTCACCGAGCAGATAGAGCAGCTGGCCCTCGTCCGTGAAGGCCATCGGGGTCCGGCGGGCGACGTCGTCGATCACACCGAGCACGGCGACGACGGGCGTCGGGTGGATCGCCGCCTCACCGGTCTGGTTGTAGAGCGAGACATTGCCGCCGGTGACCGGGGTGCCGAGCGCCAGGCAGCCGTCGGCGAGCCCGCGGATCGCCTCCACGAACTGCCACATGACGTCCGGGTCCTCGGGCGAACCGAAGTTCAGGCAGTCCGAGATCGCCAGCGGCTTCGCCCCGGTGGCGGCGACATTGCGGTACGCCTCGGCCAGCGCGAGCTGTGCCCCGGTGTACGGGTCGAGCTTGGTGTACCGGCCGTTGCCGTCGGTGGCGATGGCCACCCCGAGCCCGGTCTCCTCGTTGACCCGGATCATGCCCGCGTCCTCGGGCTGCGCCAGCACGGTGTTGCCCTGCACGAAGCGGTCGTACTGGTCGGTGACCCACGCCTTCGAGGCCAGATTCGGCGACGACAGCACCGCGAGCGCCTGCGCCCGCAGCTCGGCGGCGCCGGCCGGCCGGGCCAGCCTGCCCGCGTCGTCGGCCTGCAGCGCGTCCTGCCACGACGGGCGGGCGTAGGGGCGCTGGTAGGTCGGCCCCTCGTGTGCCACGGTCCGCGGGTCGACGTCCACGATCATCTCGCCGTGCCAGAAGATCTCCAGCCGGTCCCCGTCGGTGACCTCACCGACGACGGTGGCGATGACGTCCCACTTCTCACAGATCTCCAGGAACCGCTCGACCTTCGCCGGCTCGACGACGGCGCACATCCGCTCCTGCGACTCGCTCATGAGGATCTCCTCGGGCGAGAGCGTGGAGTCGCGCAGCGGTACGTCGTCCAGTGCGACCCGCATGCCGCCGGAGCCGTTGGAGGCCAGTTCGCTCGTCGCGCAGGACAGGCCCGCGGCGCCGAGGTCCTGGATGCCGACGACCAGTTTCTCGGCGAACGCCTCCAGGGTGCACTCAATGAGCAGCTTCTCCTGGAACGGGTCGCCGACCTGGACCGCGGGGCGCTTCGACGGCTTGGTCGCGTCAAAGGTCTCGGAGGCCAGGATCGAGGCGCCGCCGATGCCGTCGCCGCCGGTCCGCGCACCGTAGAGGATGACCTTGTTGCCGGTGCCGGATGCCTTGGCGAGGTGGATGTCCTCGTGCCGCATCACCCCGATGGCGCCCGCGTTGACCAGCGGGTTGCCCTGATAGCAGGCGTCGAAGACCAGCTCGCCGCCGATGTTCGGCAGGCCGAGGCAGTTGCCGTAGCCGCCGATGCCGGCCACCACACCGGGCAGCACCCGCTTGGTGTCGGCGTGGTCGGCCGCGCCCATCCGCAGCGGGTCCACGACCGCGACCGGCCGGGCGCCCATCGCGATGATGTCGCGGACGATGCCGCCGACGCCGGTGGCCGCGCCCTGGTAGGGCTCCACGAAGGAGGGGTGGTTGTGCGACTCGACCTTGAAGGTGACCGCGTAGCCCTGGCCGACGTCGACCACGCCCGCGTTCTCGCCGATGCCGACGAGCATCGCGTCGCTCTGCGGGGCCTTCTCGCCGAACTGCTTGAGGTGCACCTTGCTCGACTTGTACGAGCAGTGCTCGGACCACATCACGGAGTACATCGCCAGCTCGGCGCCGGTCGGCCGGCGGCCCAGGATCTCCCGGACCCGCAGGTACTCGTCCTCCTTGAGGCCGAGCTCCTTCCACGGCTGAGGCGCCTCGGGCGTCTGTTCGGCGTTCTTGACAGTGTCGAGGGTCACGCTCGGTCGCTCCTTCGCGCGATGCGGTTCAGATATCGCAGGCCAAGGCGCTCACTCGCGTCCTCGGCCGTTCCGGCGTCGAGGGTCACGCTCGGTCGCTCCTTCGCGCGATGCGGTTCAGATATCGCAGGCCAAGGCGCTCACTCGCGTCCTCGGCCGTTCCGGCGTCGAGGGTCACGCTCGGTCGCTCCTCACGCGTTGACCAGCTTCTTGAGTACCGAGGTGAAGAAACCCAGGCCGTCGGTGCGGCCGGTGCCGATCAGCGGCTCGACCGCGTGCTCGGGGTGCGGCATCAGGCCGACGACGTTGCCGGCCGCGTTGCTGATGCCGGCGATGTCGCGCAGCGAGCCGTTCGGGTTGCCGTACCCGTCGGCGGCCGGGCCGCCGGTGAGGTAGCGGAAGACGATCCGGCCCTCGGCCTCCAGCTCGTCCAGGGTGCGCTCGTCGGCGGTGTAGCGGCCATCGATGTTCTTCAGCGGGATCGAGATCTCCTGCCCGGCCGCGAAGTCGGCGGTCCAGGCGGTTCCGCTGGATTCCACCCGCAGTTTCTGGTCCCGGCAGACGAAGTGCAGCTCGTTGTTGCGGAGCATGCCGCCCGGCAGCAGATGCGCCTCGGTCAGCACCTGGAACCCGTTGCAGATGCCAAGGACAGGCATTCCGGCGTTGGCCTGGGCGATGATCGTTTCCATGACCGGCGAGAAACGGGAGATGGCCCCGGCCCGCAGATAGTCGCCGTAACTGAACCCGCCCGGCAGAACCACCGCGTCGACCTGCTTGAGGTCCTTGTCGCGGTGCCACAGCGGTACGGCTTCGGCGCCGGCCACCCGCACGGCCCGCTGGGTGTCGCGGTCGTCCAGGGTCCCGGGGAATGTGACGACACCAATGCGTGCAGTCACGACTCCACCTTTACTGTGAAGTCCTCGATCACGGTGTTGGCGAGAAACGTTTCCGCCATCTCCCGAATGCGGGCCAGCGCTGTGTCGTCGACCGGACCGTCGACCTCCAGTTCAAAGCGCTTTCCCTGTCGTACGTCGGAGATCCCGTCGAAGCCCAGCCGCGGCAGTGCGCGCTGCACCGCCTGGCCCTGGGGGTCGAGGATCTCCGGCTTGAGCATGACGTCGACTACGACGCGTGCCACTGGCACTCCCGGTGGTGTGGTGCGTGAGGTTCTCCCAGCCTACCGGGTAGGAAAATCTACGCGGGTAGATATGGCCACCCGCCCCAGCCATCACACCAGGATCACAGGATCACGTTTATGTATCGGCTGACGAAATGCATGGGAAAACAGGGGCCGAAAACATAGGGTCCCCCGTGCGAGAAGGCTTGCGGCGGCCCTGCGATGGGAATTAACTCCGACATCGGGTATCTCCGCTGCCCCTTTTCGTACAGCGCACGTGCCACATCGCACAAAATGAAACGTGTCGAGACCGACCGGTCGGCTCGCCCGCGGCCCGGCGGTAGGGCCCGCGGTGCCCGCCGCGCCCCGCACCGCCGTCGTCGCCCGCGGGCCGATGGCGCAAGAAAGGACCGATCCCTATGGCGCAACGCGTACTGGTCACCCTCGCCGACGACCTGGACGGCGGCGAAGCCGCGGAAACCATCGCATTCGGTGTCGACGGTCAGTGGTACGAGATCGATCTCTCGTCCAAGAACGCGGACCGGTTGCGCAAGGAACTCGCCCCCTACGTGGAGGCCGGCCGCCGGCGCACCCTTTCCGGCCGCGCTTACAAGCGCACCCCCATCGCCCCGACGCCCGCCACCGTGCGCGCCTGGGCCCAGTCCAACGGCTTCGAGGTGCCGGCCCGCGGCCGCATCCCCAAGAAGGTCTACGAAGCCTTCAACAAGGCGAGCTGATCCGCCCGTTGACCGAACGAAGGACCGGCCGGGACACCGGCCGGTCGATTGGACAGCGCCCCCCATCTTTGGGCTAGTGTGGGGACCACGCCGAGGGCAGGGCCGAAAGGCCAGGTCAACGGAGGTCATGCGGGCGTAGCTCAGTAGTAGAGCGCCCCCCTTCCAGGGGGGAGGCGCAGTGTGCAATTCCTGTCGCCCGCTCTGATCGCTCAACCCCGGTCCAGCGGTTTCCGGTGGACCGGGTAGAGTGGTCGAGCCCTGCGGACGTGGCTCAGTTGGTAGAGCATCACCTTGCCAAGGTGAGGGTCGCGAGTTCGAATCTCGTCGTCCGCTCCAGCAGGACAAAGGCCCCGGTCGAACCGACCGGGGCCTTTGTCGTACGAGTCACCGAGTCACCAGGTCACCGGACGCCGCTTCCCGTCCGTCCCCGTCACCCGTACGGCCCCGCTCGTATCCCCGGTGAATCCGTTTCTGCCCTGCCCGGCGGATCGGGTACAGTGTTCGCACGCCCTGCGGACGTGGCTCAGTTGGTAGAGCATCACCTTGCCAAGGTGAGGGTCGCGAGTTCGAATCTCGTCGTCCGCTCCAGCACGACGAAGGCCCCGGTCGAACCGACCGGGGCCTTCGCGCTGTCCGGGATCACCCGAACGGCGGGCTCAGCTCCAGGTATTGCCGGTCAGCCGCTCGTACGCCTCCACGTACCGGGCCCGGGACTGCGCCACGATCTCCTCGGGCAGCGGGGGCGGCGGCTCGTCGCTCGACCGGTCCCAGCCGGAGGCGTCCGAGGTGAGCCAGTCGCGGATGAACTGCTTGTCGAAGGACGGCTGCGGGTGGCCCGGCTCCCACTGGTCGGCCGGCCAGTAGCGGGACGAGTCCGGGGTCAGCACCTCGTCGGCGATGACCAGGTTCTCCTGGTCGTCGTAGCCGAACTCGAACTTGGTGTCGGCCAGGATCAGCCCGCGCTGCCGGGCGATGTCACGGCCCCGGGTGTAGACCGCGAGCGTCGCCTGGCGCAGCTGGGCGGCGGTCTCCACGCCGACCTCGCGGGCCACCTCCTCGTACGTCACGTTCTCGTCGTGCTCGCCGACCGCGGCCTTGGTGGCCGGGGTGAAGACCGGCCCCGGCAGCTCCGAGCCGTCGACCAGGCCCGGCGGCAGCGCGACGCCGCAGACCGTCTGGGACTCGGCGTACTCGGCCAGCCCCGAGCCGGTCAGATAGCCGCGGGCCACGGCCTCCACCGGGATCATCCGCAGCGAGCGGCACACCATGACGCGGCCGGCCCAGTCCGCCGGGGCGCCCTCGGGGACCTCGGTGGAGATCAGGTGGTTCGGCACCAGGTCGGCCAGCAGGTCGAACCACCACAGCGAGAGCTGGGTGAGGATCCGGCCCTTGTCCGGGATCTCGGTGGGCAGCACCCAGTCGAACGCGGAGGTACGGTCACTGGCCACCATCACCAGCTCGCCGGCCGTGTTCTGGTAGAGCTCGCGCACCTTGCCGGTGTGCAGATGCACGAGGCCCGGCACCTGGACGGCTTCGGGTTTGTGGACGAATCCGGGCATGGGGGTCCTCCCGTTCGGTGGTTCGACCACCGATTCTCCCGTACCTCGCCCCCGGCGGCGCGCACGGGTCCGGCCCGCGAGCCCTCACCGCGGGCGTCAGTCGTGCTTGCAGATACGGTCCAGCAGATTGGCGGTGGCACGCTGGATCCGCGGATCGACATGGCCGGGGCGGTCCAGCGCGGGCGACCAGGCGAACGTGCCGGCCGCGAAGACGTACGCGCCGCTGGGCGCCCGGTACAGCGAGGTCTCCTGGTGGCAGCGGCGGCCGTCGGCGGTTTCGTACGGCGAATGGGCCAGCAGGATGCGCTCGGTGGACTCCGGCAGCGGGGTGCGCGGGAAGTAGTGGTCCGCCTCACCCGCCACCAGGCCGGCGATCTCGTCGCCCTCGCCGGCGCCGGTGGCCTCCCACAGCCAGTGCCCGGCGTTCCGCACCACCAGCGGGGAGGGCTGCGGCACCCGGCCGGCGTACTGCACACCGAGCAGCAACTGCTCGGGCTCCCCCATGTCCCGCCAGAGCGCGCTGCGGCCCCTGCTGTCGCCGCGGCGCTTGCGGCAGGTCAGCAGCCGGTCCGGGTCGCCGGCCGCCGAGGGCGCCAGCTCCACCTGCCAGTACATGGTGTTGGCGGAGAGGAAGACCAGCGAGGTGCCGGCCTCCCTGGCCCGCTCGGCGGCGCGGCGCATCGGCACCGACCAGTACTCGTCGTGGCCGGGGAAGACCAGGCCCCGGTACCGGGTCGGGTCCACCCGGCCGGCGTGCAGATCACGGGCGTCGGCGTACGCGAGGTCGTAGCCGTAGCGCTCGGCGAAGCGGACGAAGTCGTAGGCGTGGCCGATGTGCAGCGGCAGTCCCGCGCCGGCGTAGGGGCGGTCGAAGGAGACCGTGGTGGCCGCCTCCCGCTCGCCGAGCAGCCGGCCCTCGCCGTCCCAGGCGTGGTAGAGGCTGGCGCCGGTCCTGCCGTCCTCGGGGTAGAGGTTGTACGCCTGCCAGGTGACGTCCGGCAGCAGCAGGAGCAGGTCGGCCTGGTGAGCGTCGGCGTCCCTGACGGTGAACGGGATGTGGCTGCGGTAGCCGTCGGCGGTGGTCAGCACGGCCACATAGGCGCCGGTCTTCCAGTACGGCGGGACCTGGAGCCGCCAGGACTGCCACCAGTGGTGGCAGGAAACCGTCCTGCCCGCGGTGAGCGGAGCGGGCTGCACGATCCCGGACAGACGCGGGCTCGCGGTGACCTGTGCGGCGCCGTCACCGCCGTAGTGACCGATCCGGTAGACGTCCACGGTGAACTCCTGCGGGGGGTCCACGGTGATCCGGAAGTCGATGGCGCCGCCGGGGGAAACGGAGCTCTCGGTGGCGAAACCTTTGATCTGGCGGCGTACGTCGTCGGCGGTCCGCGGGCCCGGCAAGTGGGGGCGGCGCGGGGCCTTTCCGCTGCTCACGGCCAGGTCGACGTACCACGGGACGACCTGGCCCTCGTCGTCCAGATACTGCGACTCGCCCCGCAGCCAGGGCAGTGGTCCCTGGCCGAACGGGTCCGAGACGCCGTGTGCGAGTGCGCCCGACTCCCAACGCCGAATCTGCCCCACGCCTATCCCCGCCCTCTTCCTCCGCACCCGCCCCGCCCCCTGGAACCGCGGTGCAACAATGCGGATTCCTGCGACCAGCACATCACAGAAAGCGGTGTGGTGGTTACGGTTCGTGGCGCTTTTTTTCTGCGCGGGGTGGTTTGGGGTGCCCTTTCAGCCATGGCCCTCCGGGGGGTTGCGGGGGTGGGGGGTGCCCCTTTCGGCCGGTGGGCGGGTGGCGGTGGCGTCGTGGCTTGTCGCGCAGTTCCTCGCGCCCCTGACGGGGGCCGGTCGTCGCCATACGTCCGACGGTGGTGGGTTGCTCGCGTAGTTCCTCGCGCCCCTTGAGGTCCTGCCCCGTCCGGTGGGTGGCTCAGTGACGGTCGGGTCGTGGCTTGTCAGGCGACGCGGACTACCTTGTCGGGGCGGATGCCGATCGCGGTGAGCCAGGCGCGGAGGGGGGCGGGGTCGCCGTTTTCGACGAGGCGGAGGACGGGGGAGGCGAGGTCGGTGCGGCGGGCGCCGGCCACCAGGAGGGTGGGGCCGTCGAGCCAGTCGAGGCCCGCCGCGGCGCCGGCCGAGTCGATCGCGGCGCAGCAGACAAGAGCGGTGACATGGTCGGTGAGCAGCTCGCGGCCGGTGCGCGGCGGCAGCAGCGGGCACACCGTGAAGTCCTCCTCCGCCACCGGCCTCACCCCCGCTTCCGCCTCCGCGCTGAGCCGTGCGGCCAGCTCCTCGCCGCCGCCGCCCGCCAGCCGGTCGATGACCCGCCCGAGGGTCGCGCCCTCGGTGGCGCCCGGCTCCTCCTCCGTCCGCCGCCCGACGAGCACGCGTCCGCGCACCGGCGCCGGCCGTACCTCGTCCAGCAGCCGTAGCAGGCGGCCGGCCTCGGTCCGCCAGATGCCGCCGACGACCTCGTCCGGGTAGCGGGCCCAGCTCACCGGCGCCCAGCCGGGTCCTGGCCTGGGCGGGGCACCGTGGAAGATCCGGGCCGCCAGCAGGGAGACGGCCTCGTCCATCAGGCCGGGCTCCTCCAGCAGATCGCACGCGGGGCGTTCGCCCAGCCGGGACTCGAAGCCGTCCGCGAGCCGGTCCCGCCGGGAGAGCTCGGTGAGCGCGGCGACCACGCCCGCGTCCAGCCGCGACGGCCAGCGGCCCATCCGCCAGGCGGGCAGCGCGACCCGGGTGAGCAGCCGGTCCCAGCCCGCGTAGGCGAGCCCGACCTGCTCCTGGGCGACGGTCCGCATGCCGTAGTCGACCGCCAGCGCGCGCTCGGAGGCGGATGCGGCGACCCCGCGCTCCATCTCGGCGGCGTGTATCCGGCAGCCGTGCAGCAGCAGCCGCACCACCCCGCCGAGAGCGGCGAACACCGGACGCAGCGGCACCGGGCCGCGGGCGCCGTCGGCCGCCACCCCGGCGGCCGCGTCGAGCCCGCGGACGAAGCGGCGGGCGGCGGATATCTCGGGGACGGCGGCCGGCGCGGTGCCGGCCACCACCGGGGCGAGCAGCGCCCGCAGTTCGGCCACCCGCATCCACCACAGGAACGGCGAGCCCACCACCAGCACCGGCGCGGGGCGGGCCGCACCGCGGGTCCTGGCGGCCGGACGGCGCTCCTCCAGCCAGCTGTCGCAGTCCGGGGTCAGCTCTATCGCCGCGGGGGCGGGCACGTCCAGGCGCTCCGCCAGCTCTCTGACCAGCCGGTAGAAATCGGGGGCGGACTTCTCAGCGACCGGGACCGCGGGGCTCACCGCGGGCCTGGCCCGTACGATCACCGCCGCCACCGCGGCGGACAGCGCCAGCACGGCCAGCGCCACGCCCGTCACCGCCCAGCGGGCCGCGTCCCAGCCGGGGCCGAGCCGGCCGGTGAGGCGGCCCATGTGCAGCACCACCGCGGCGGCGGCAGGCAGCAGCGCTGCGGACAGTGCGGTCGAGCGGACCCGCAGCACCGCCAGTGCGCGGGCTCGCGCAACGCCCTCACCTGCTTCTCCGGCCATCGGCGGCTCACCCCCAGCGCTAGCGGTGGGCCGCCCTCACGACGGCCTCTCCCCACTGTCGCACCGCCCACCGACATCGCAATGCCGTACGGCTGATTGCCGCAATGTCCCGCGGTGCGCCTTCCGGGCACCATAGTTGGGCTCCGCCGAGGAGTCAGCCATATGGGCTAGGCATCACTCCTTGGAGTGGCTTTGGGGAGAGAACGGCGGCGTTGGGCCGGGTTGTAGGGGGACGCATCCGGGGACGCGCACCGGCCGTGGCCCGGCGCCGGCCCTCACCGGCGCCTTCACGGTTGCCTTCACCGGTGCCGGCCTGCACCCGTGCCGCCGGTGCCTCGTCCCCGCTGCCTACCGCGCTGCCGCTGCCGCCTCGTCCGCCGCCTTCGCCGCGATGTCGGTGCGGTGGTGGGCGCCGTCCAGGGCGATCCGGTCCACCGCCCGGTAGGCGCGGTCGCGGGCCTTGGCCAGGTCGGAGCCGGTGGCGGTGACCGACAGCACCCGGCCGCCCGCCGAGACGATCCGGCCGTCCGGCTCCAGGCGGGTGCCGGCGTGCAGGACGTAGGCGTGCTCGTCCTTCTCGGCGACATCGGCCAGGCCGGTGATCGCGTCACCGGTGCGGGGGGTGTCGGGGTAGTTGTACGAGGCGATGACCACGGTCACCGCCGCTCCGTCGCTCCAGCGCAGTGGCGGGAAAGGAGCGAGCTGCCCGGTGGCGGCGGCCCGCAGCAGCCCGGCGAGCGGGGTGCGCAGCCGGGCCAGCACCACCTGGGTCTCCGGGTCGCCGAAGCGCGCGTTGAACTCGATCACCCGCACCCCGCGGGAGGTGATGGCCAGGCCCGCGTAGAGCAGCCCGGCGAAGGGCGTGCCGCGGCGCCGCAGTTCGTCCACGGTCGGCTGGAGCACGGTCCGCTCGACCTCGGCGACCAGCTCGGGATCCGCCCACGGCAGCGGCGAATAGGCGCCCATTCCACCGGTGTTGGGGCCCTCGTCGCCGTCCAGCGCCCGCTTGAAGTCCTGCGCGGGCTGCAGCGGTACGACCGTCTCGCCGTCGGTCACCGCGAAGAGCGACACCTCGGGCCCGTCGAGGAACTCCTCGATGACGACCCGGTCGCAGGCCAGCGCGTGCGCCCGGGCGGCGGCGAGATCACCGGTGACGACGACGCCCTTGCCGGCCGCGAGCCCGTCGTCCTTGACGACATAGGGCGCCCCGAAGGCGTCCAGCGCGCGGTCGACCTCCTCGGCGGTGGTGCAGACGTACGACCTGGCGGTGGGCACGCCCGCGGTCGCCATCACGTCCTTCGCGAAGGCCTTGGAGCCCTCCAGCGCGGCGGCCTCCCGGCTCGGGCCGAAGCAGTCGATGCCGCGGGCCCGTACCGCGTCGGCGACCCCCGCGACCAGCGGCGCCTCGGGCCCCACGATCACGAAGTCCGCGCCGAGGGAGACGGCGAGCTCGGCGACGGCCGCGCCGTCCAGGACGTCGACCGGATGCAGCTCGGCCACGTCCGCGATGCCGGCGTTGCCGGGAGCGCAGTGCAGCGAGGTGACCTCGGGGTCGAGGGACAGGGAGCGGCACAGGGCGTGTTCGCGGGCGCCGCCGCCGATGACAAGGACCTTCACGGGCACCAGGGTAGTGGGCGCGGGGTGGAGCGCTCCGGTGCGGGCGGGCGGGGCCGCGCTCACTCTTTTGAGCGACCGCGGCTACGGTCTATACCTGATCACGCTGCCCATACGGGCGGTAATCCTTCGATCTGCCATCCGCGCTCAGCCGTTCGGCGGTAAGAAGGGAACTTCGCACCGGGCGGGTGCGCAGTCGACGAAGGTCGTGCGAGGAGTGTGGAGTGAGCCAGCCGGACATGTTTCCCGAGGAGGCACCTCGGGAGGAGCCTCAGCGGCGGGCGCTGCACCACCAGCACGAGGATCTGCGGGCGCTGCCGTTCCCGCTGGGTGACTGGGGTGAGCCGGCCGAGCGGCTGGAGGAGCTGTACCACTGGGCGGAGACGGGCGCGCTGCAGACCACCGACTGGTATCTGGCGGACCGGGTCCGCAAGCGGCGCGGCGCGCGGGCGCTGCGGATCGCCGCGTCGGTGCTGGCCGCGGCGGGCGCCGCGCTCCCGCTGGTCCAGCTCACCGGCGCGGCCGACTCCGTCGCGGTCTGGGGTTTCCCGGCGCTGCTGGGCGCGGGTGTCTGCGTCTGCTTCGACCGGGTGCTGGGGCTGACCGCGGGCTGGATGCGGGACGTCGCCACCGCCCAGGCGGTCCAGCGGCGCCTGGAGGACCTGCGGTTCGACTGGGCCTCGGAGAGTGTCCGCGAGGTCCTGGGCCCCACCGAGGGCACCGCCGCCGAGGCCGCGGAGCGCTGCCTGGTGATCCTGCGGCGCTTCTGCGACGACATCGCGGACCTGGTCCGGATGGAGACCGCCGACTGGATGGTGGACTTCGGCGGCGGCGCGGCGGGCGGCCCCTTGCGCACCCAGTCCACCGCGTGGTGGCCGAGCCGCACGGACCCGGGAGCGCCCCCGCGCCTGCCGCACCCGGGCACCCGCCCGAACATGCCCCGCCAAAGGCCCCCGGAGGGCCCGAGGTAGGAGCAGTTCAGCGCCGGCGGGCTGCCAGCGCGTCCGCCGCCCTGCGGCGGGAGGGTGACATCACGTCGACAGGGGAGCCGGCGCCCTGGCCCGGGTGGTCGCCCCAGGTCCAGATCTTCCGCGCCACCCCGGTCAGCAGCGGACTGCCCGGCGGGACGTCCAGGTAGAAGAGGGACTCGTCGACCGTGCGGTCGTCGCCGCCCCAGCGGACGACGCCTTCGAGTTCGGCCAGGATGTCCCTGATCACCATCACCTGCAGGGGGTAAAAGCCGCCCTTGGCACCGGGGGGGTAATGGTCCGGGCGTATCCGGACGGCTGTGCCGGATGCCTGGTTGGACTCGGAACGGCTCGCGCGGACGGCCGAGGGCGAGCGCCAGCCGACGACGTCGCCGCTGCGGAGCGTGTCGATCTCGTAGTGGAAGCGGCGTACGACATGGACGAGGACGGTCTCGGTGTCCCCCATCCGTACCGCGACGCCGGCCAACGGCACGCCCGGTACCGGGCGGGTGAAGACGGACCCGCCGGCGTCCGCGGCCCGCTCCGTCGGCCAGCCGTTGCGGGACACCTGGCCCGTCATGACGCGCTTCTGGCGGGTCTTGGCCCTGCGCAGCGCATCCCGCAGGTGCGGCGGGACCCGGTAACTCCCCTTCCGATAGGCCGGGTTGACGAGCACCCGGGATGCCGGGCCGGGAGCGGCCAGCGCCCGCGGGATGGGGAGTGAAGCGGCGAGGGCGGCGCCGGTGATGACAGCGGACCGGCTGAGGAGACTACGGCGTGACATGGGGGACCGGTTCATCGATTCTCCGTCTCTGGGCTGATGACGTGCCGTGGCCGGCGACGTGGCACTGGGGTTGCGGGGGAATGGAGACCCTTCAGAGATTGCGGACGATGCCGTTGTACTTCTCGAAGATCTGGTAGAGAGCCATCCGCTTCGTCGCGTGCTCCTCTGCCTCCGTCCCGAACCCCTGGTAGCGGCGCAGCACTTCGAAGATCTCGGATTCGGTGTAGTCGAGACGCATGGTCCGCAGCACGGTCTCGCCGCCAGGCGGGTTGTTGCCGCCGGGCTTGCCGCCGGCGTCCCACAGGTGGATCTGCGACACGGTCTTCAGCGCGAACACGTTGTCCTGGTTCAGCGCCTGCCACATCGTCCAGATGTCGTCGTCGCTGGCCGGGTCGAGCGTGGTGCCGGTCGAATACCCGTGCTCGTAGCAGTAGTTCCAGGCACGGATGCCGACCTCGCCGCTGATCTGGGCGATGCCCGTGGACGAGTCCCGGATGGGGGTCACGCCGCCGCCGATGCCGGTGTGGTAGTACGCCACGGCAGCGTCCACAGCCTGGTCGACGAGGTCGTAGTGCCGCATCTCCCAGTAGGCGGAAGTCTGGATCAGGGCCTTGCGCATATTGAACAGATTCGACAGCAAGGTGATGGCGTCGTCCGCTTCAAGGATCGTCCCGAAGCACTCGGTGTGCGAGTAGATCTTGCTGCCGCCGTCGTCGGGGAAGCCGATCGACCGCATGTACGTGCCGATGTCGTCGTGCAGCGCGTTCAGGAAGCCGCCGTCGAAGGGGACATCGGGGAGCACGGCCCGCGGGGGGTTGAACGAGTTCTGTCCGAGGTCGCGGCCGGAGGTGATGTTGTTGTCGATCTCGATCTGCCCGCTGCCGGAGCCGACGGTACGGGTGACGATCTGGTCGTACGCCCAGTTGGTGGGGAGCGGGTAACCGTAGTTGCCGGAGAAGCCGGATGACATGTCGGACACGAAGCTCGCGGAGGCGTGCCCTGCTTCGGAGACCCGGGTGCAGACGTTGCGCGCGCCGTACACCCCTATCTGGTACGGGTTCCCGGAGATCGCCATGGCGTCCTCGATGCCCTTGAAGTGGGGCAGGACGTTGTTGGTGACGTCGTCGTCGAGCGCGTCGAAGTCGACGGAGAAGAAGATCCGGGTGCCGTTCTTGAAGCCGAGGTCGACCGCCGCGTTGACGGCGGCGAAGCCGGCCGCGTTGCCCGCCGGGTAGTTGAAGCCGGACGCGTCCCGGCCGTAGGTCTGGTAGATCGGGAAGCAGCGCAGGCCCTCGGCGGCGATGGTCTGCAGTTCCCCCGGCTGGATCGCCTTCTCCGGCAGCGAGGTGGCGCTGGGGTTGGTCAGGTAGCGGCCTACATAGGTGATGCCCGCCGCCTTCAGCGCCGCCGCGCGCGCCGCGGTGATCTTCGTGACGCCGTCGCACGCCGCACCCTGGCGTGACTGGTCGCCGTAGGAGACCAGCAGCGACGCCCAGGTCTGGAAGTCGCCGTTCCCGGTGGCGGGGAGGCCCACGAACGACTGGAAGGTGCTGACCGCGGAGGTCAGTGCGCTGCCGTAGGTGCTGGAGAAGGCGACCGGGCGCTGGTTGAGCAGCATCGCGCCGGAGAACAGCGAGACCCAGGTGCCCGTCGATCCCGGGGACACCGTGTGCGAGTGCAGCCCGGACTGGGTGCCGGGGCCGAACACGCCGTTGGCCACTCCATCGGCCATGCCCAGCTCGTACTGGATCGCGAAGAGCATCGACTTCGCGACGTCCCGCGAGTTGTGGCCGTCGCAGGGGATGACGAAGAAGTCCTGCCGCGTGACGTACCGGCCGTTGAGCCACTGCTGCACGCTCCGGGTCGCCTCCGAACCGGAGTTGACGGTGACGTAGGCGTCCATGTTCAGCAGACCCTTGAACACCTTCGGTGTCAGGTCGGCGCCGGGGTAGGTGCCCGCCACGCCCATGTCCGCCTTGAGCTCGGTCATCGCGGACTGGACGCGGTCGTTGTACGTGCCGTCGATCTCACCGCCGTCGTAGCCCTTGCAGTACATCGCGGACTGGATGATGCGGCAGAAGTTGGCGGACGGCACGGTGGAGGCGTTCAGCACCGGGTACTTCGTCGTCAGAACCGAGAGCGTGGTGGGGCCGAAACTGTTCGAAAGAGCCGAGATGCCCAGCTCGTACTGCAGGGCGCGGGTGAGGGCGTACATCGTGTTCCACCCGGTCTGCCCGTTCTCCTCCACCGTCATTCCGATCAGCGTCCCGTAGGTGGAGTTCACGAACCGCTGCGCGCGCCTGACCAGTTCATCAGCCATGAATATCCATTTCTCGCGATGGAGCACACGACAATGCCGGCCGGCCCGAATGGGGACCGGCCCGGATAATCCGTGGAGTGGAATGCTGGAGTCCGCATACATTGAGGGACGCCGCCTCTCACCGCCCGCCCTTCACACCCCCTGCAGGCACTCCCCACGGCCCGGATGAATCTATACCGAACGCAAAGTACCCGGCAAGGTTTTTCCAGTTCCCGGCCACCTCTCGGCCAGCCTCCACCCCTGATGGCGAGGCATGTTCGTCACCTTTTATACGTATATAGCAATCCCATGGAACCGCCATATCCGTTGCGAAAACGGAAATTGTCCCGATGGCAGTACGACGGTCACCTCAGGCGCACAGCGCGGAGGTCCTTCCCGACAGAACGGCGGATTCCGAAACCGGAATTACGCCCTCCATAATCTGCCGCACCCGGCGATTGATTGACGTCACATCAGTCGCTGTGGACAGTCCCGACGGCCGACGGGTATACATGCCAATGGCTCCGGTCGGTACTTCCGCATGAAGCCGTTGTCCGAAGCTTCATTGCCGTGTTGACGCGGAACCATTCATTCCGAAGACAGCGGAACGGAAAAGCATGAAGCTGAAGAAGTCCCTGATGGTGACCGCCCTCGCGTGCGCGTTCGGTCTCGGCGTCGTCAGCCCCGCGCACGCCGGCACCGGGCTGGAGAACCAGGAAAGCCCCGAGGCCTGCCAGAAGACGCAGGCGGCCTCGACCTTCAAGTTTGCGATCTACTACAACTCGAACTACGGCGGGGCCTACCGCAACATCGGCTACAGCGTCTACGACTTCGCCGACGAGCGGATCGGCGGCGCCCCCCAGGGAGGCCTGCAGCCCCTTCTCTTCTGCCACGGCGGCGCCGGCAACCTGCAGGGCATCAAGAACAACGCCGCGTCGGCCAAGAACAAGCACCCCACCTACTACTCCGTCGTCTACTACAACTCCGGCTACAAGGGCGACTCCGACTGGATCGCACCCAACAGCGGGTGGAGCCAGCTCGCCGGCACCTACAACGAGAACGCCTCGTTCGCCTGGCAGTCCCTCTGAGCATCCCCGGGTGCAAGGGGCGGCCCAGCCGCGTCCGCGCCACATGTCCCGCGCCGGGTTCCCTCGCGGGGACGCGGCGCGGGACGCCGGCGCGGCGGCCGCCCCCGCCTGTCGTCACGGCCGGTGGGCCGGGTTCTGGGAGAGAAGAACACACGTGGACACCTCGTCATGGAAACCAGCCGTCGCAGCGCTCTGCGCGGCCTTGACCCTCACCCTCGCCGCCGGCTGCTCGGACCGGTCGTCGCCCGCGCACTCCGGTCCGGCCGGGCTCGTCCCGCAGCCGGTCCTGCCGTACGACGCCGGCGATCCGGCCACCTGGACGCTTCCCATCCAGGGCTACCTGCCGTCGGACACCGAGAAGGCGCAGATCTCCCAGGCGCAGAAGCAGCTCATCGCGGACTGCATGAAGGGCTTCGGATTCACCTGGTCGCCCGCCCCCGACCTGCCGAGAATAGGCGGCAAGACCCTCGTGGACTGGCGGTACGGCATCCACGACCTGGCACTGGCGAAGGAGCGCGGCTACAAACCCGAGGCAGCCGAACAGGCCGCCTACGACGAGGCGATGCACGCCGGCGCGGCTCTCGAGGACCCCGGAAGCACGGCTTCCCAGGTCCTGTCGGGTGAGGGCGTCACCGACGAGATCGGCGGCAGGGCCGTGCCGGCGGGCGGCTGCGCGGGAGCGGCGGACCGGCGGATCGACGCCCGGTCCGTCGAGATGCGCACCGCCCAGACGATCAGCAGGACCACCTTCGCCACCTCGCAGCAGGACCCCCGCGTCGTCAAGGCCTTCGCGGCCTGGTCCGCCTGTATGAAGTCCCACGGCTACAGCTACGCGGCACCCCTCGACGCCAGCGACGACCCGCGGTTCTCATCGGCGGAGGTCACGGAACTGGAGCGGGCCACGGCCACCGCCGACATCGGGTGCCGCCGGGCAACCGGCGTGGCGAAGATCTGGTTCGACGCGGAGACGGCCCTCCAGGTCAAGGCGATCGACGACAACGCCGGGCAACTGGACCAGGAGCACCGCGACCTGGACGCGGCGATCCGCGAGGCGGCCCGGATCGTGGCGGGTTCGCGGTGACGCGGCCACTGGACACCGAGGAGCGCCCGCCCGGCACCGCGGACGGTCACCCGCGCACCGCCCAGGGCGCACCGGTACGACGGCGCCGCGCCCTGCTCGCCCTGGTCGCCGGATGCCTGGTGTTCACCGGAGCGGGCATGGGGGCCGGGCTGCTCATCAAGTCCCCCGCGCAGGCCGCCGCCGAGACAGCGCCGCCGAGCCCCGACGTACTGACCGCCCCGGTGACCCGGAAGGTGCTCGCGCAGTCCGTGCTGACCCGAGGGACCGTCAGCGCCTCGCGGCACATCGACATCACCGGCGGCCAGGCCGGCGGTGCGGGGCGGAGCATCGTCACCGCGGTGAAGGTGCGACCCGGGCAGGCGCTGCGGCCCGGACAGGTGCTGGTGGAGATCTCCGGACGGCCGGTCTTCGTCCTGCGGGGAGACATCCCGTCCTACGAGGACCTGACCCCGGGTCTGCGCGGGAACGATGTCGCCCAGTTGCAGCGGGCCCTGGCGTCCCTGGGGTACGGAACGGGGTCCGACGCTCCCGGGGTGTACGGCGCAGGCACCGGGCGGGCGGTGGCACGGTTCTACGCGGCCATCGGCTACACACCGGCCGGTTCGGCGCGGACCGACTCCGGGGCAGCGGGATCCGAGCCGGCCGGGTCCGGGTCCGGGTCCGGGTCGGGGTCCGGGTCAGCGGAACAGCCGGGGCCGTCGGTCCCCTGGTCCGAAGTGGTCTACCTGCCTGCCGGCGCGGCGCGGGTCGACATCGTGGCGGCGCAGGTGGGAGCGGAGGCGACGGACACCCTGATGTCGGTCGACTCCGGGCCGCTCACGGTCGCCGGGACCGTGACACCGGACGAGAAGGGCCTGGTCCGTCCCGGGCAGCAGGTCCGGATCTCCTCCGAGACCACCGGGTACGACACGACCGGCGTGGTCGCCTCGGTCGCCACCGCACCTGGCAAGGCGGGGGCGGGCGGCGACGCCGCCGCGGACGACGGAACGTACGCGATCCGGGTCACTCCCTCCCGGCAGCTTCCCGCCGGCCTCGTCGGCCAGGACGTCCGGCTGACCATCGTGGCCGCCTCCTCGGGCAAGGCGGTGCCGGCCGTACCGTCCGCCGCACTCTCGGCCGGGGCGGACGGACGCACGACCGTCACCGTACGCAGCGGGAACCGCGAGCGGCAGGTGGCGGTACGCGTCGGGATGACCGGCGACGGCTACGTCCAGGTGACTCCGCTGAGCGCGGGAGGGCTCCGACCCGGCGATCAGGTGGTGCTGGGCACCGACGCACCCACGGCCCCGGGCCGGTCATGACGGGCATCGGCGGGCCGGCCCCCTCCCCTGTCACGAGCCGCACCCCGCGGGCCGACGAGCCCGTGATCGCCTTCCACGCGGTGGGCCTCACCTACCCCGGGCCGCCCGCGGTCGCCGCGCTGCGGCCGTGCGATCTACGCGTCCACCGGGGAGAGTTCGTCACCGTGGTGGGCCCCTCCGGCTCCGGCAAGTCGACCCTGCTGAACGTCCTGGGCCTCCTCGACGCCCCGACGCAGGGCAGGTACCTCCTCGACGGGATCGACACCGGTGCGGTGGGCGACGCACAGCGTGCGGCGCTGCGCGGCAGGCGGATCGGCTTCGTCTTCCAGTCCTTCCATCTGCTGCCCCACCGCAGCGCCCAGGAGAACGTCGAGTTGGCCATGGTCTATCAGCGCCTTCCCCGCCGCGAGCGCCGGGACCGGGCAGCGTCCGTGCTGGGCCGGGTGGGGCTGGCGCACCGGCTCGGCTCCCCGCCCGCACAGTTGTCCGGCGGCGAGCGGCAGCGCGTCGCCATCGCCCGTGCCCTGGTGTCCCGCCCGTCCCTGCTGCTGTGCGACGAGCCGACCGGCAATCTCGACTCGGACACGGCCGCATCCGTCCTCGGCGTACTGCGCGGCCTGCACGCCGACGGGATGACTCTCCTCGTCATCACCCACGACGCCCATGTGGCGGCGCAGGGCAGCCGCACGCTCGCCCTCCACGACGGGGTGCTGCGCGAGCGGGCTGCCGGCCAGGTGACCGGGTGAGAGCGCGGCGCGCCGCCCGGCGCAACGGCCAGGACGCCATGGGGCGTTCGGTTCTCTCCCCGCGTGACCTCGTGGCCGAGGCCACGGCCGGGGTCGTCCAGCGTCCGGCCCGGTCGGCGCTCACCGCCCTGGGCACCGTGCTCGGCGTGGGCGCGTTCATCGCCGTCCTCGGGCTCACGGGGACGGCGGCCGCTCAGATCGGTGCCCGCTTCGACCGGCTCAAGGCGACGGAGGTCACCGTCGAGGACACCGGGGGCCAGGACGCCGCCGACGTGGCCCTGTCGTTCACCTCCGACGCGGACGCGAGGGTGGACCGGCTGAACGGGGTCCGCGCCGCCGGGGTGTTCTGGCGTGTCCGGCTCGGAGCGGATCAACCGGTGCGCTCGGTGCCGCTCGGGGCGGGCGGCGGCACCGACGCACAGACCCAGGTGATCGCCGCCTCCCCCGGCCTGCTGGCCGCCGCCGAGCCGCGGTTCTCGCAGGGGCGGGCTTATGACGCCTTCCATGAGCGTTACCGCCAGCAGGTCGCCGTGCTCGGCCGGACCACGGCCGAGCGCCTGGGCATCACCACTGTGCGGACGCACCCGGCGGTGTTCGTCGGCAGCCTGCCGTTCACCGTGATCGGCATCGTCGACGACGTGGTGCGCAAGCCGGAACTGCTGATGTCGGTCCTGGTGCCGCGGGCCACCGCCGAGCACCTGTGGGGTCCCCCGGCGGACACCCGGGCGCAGATGCTGATCGCCACGGAACTCGGCGCGGCCCCGCAGGTCGCCCAGGAGGCGGCCGTCGCGCTGCGCCCGGAACATCCGCGGTACTTCGCCGTCGTCCCGCCCCCCGACCCCCGGGCGCTGCGGGCGGCCGTGGACGGTGACCTCGGCCGGCTGTTCCTTCTGCTGGCCGCGATCTGCCTGGTCATCGGGGCGGTGGGCATCGCCAACACCACGCTCGTCGCGGTGCTGGAACGCACCGGTGAGATCGGTCTGCGCCGCGCGCTGGGGGCCCGTGGCCGGCACGTCACCGCCCAGTTCCTCGCCGAATCGACAGCCCTGGGGCTGGTCGGCGGGCTGGCCGGCACCTCGGTCGGCACGGTGACCGTGGTCGCCGTCTCCGCTGTACGGGACTGGACCCCGGTCGTCGATCCTCTCACCGTCGCCGCCGCCCCGGCGCTCGGCCTGGCCAGCGGCCTGCTGGCCGGTCTCTACCCCGCCTGGCGTGCTTCCCTGATCACCCCGGCCGAAGCGCTCCGCAGATGACCCGCCCGGTCACCACCGGGGCCACGGCCCGAAGGGGCACCGGCAACGCACGACGGGTACGACATCGCCGCATCACACCACCGGCACCCCGGGAAGACGTGTCCGCTTCAGCTGAAGACGATCATCGACCCCTGGCCCAGGGACCGGGTCGCGGCCGCGTGGAGGCCGAGCCAGACGTGGTGTTCGCGGGCGAACGGGCTGCCCGAGAGCGCTGAGGGCGGCAGCAGCGCGGGCTCTTCGAGGGTGGTGTGGCGGTCCGGCGGGGCCGGAGGCGCCGGCGGGTTCGCCGGGTCGATCCCGATCGAGGGGGCGACGAACTCCAGCTCGCGCAGGAGTCCGTGGCTGGAGCCGAGCGGGCCGCCGCTCTCCAGGAGTTCGTCGTTGACGACCGGGTGCGGGAAGTCGAGCGGGACGTACGCGCCCGCGTGGTCGTAGTGCCACACCAGGTGCGAGTGCTGGGCGGTCGCCTCGAACATCTCCAGCAGTTGCTCGTAGTCGCTGCCCAGCGCGTCGACCGGGGTGACTTCGAGGCCCTGGAGGGTGAGCAGATAGGCGCGGCGCAGGAAGTGCAGCGCGTCGTAGTCGAAGCAGGCGACCGGGCCGACGTCACCGGACAGGCCGGGCATATAGCTGTAGACGGGGACCGGCGGCTGCCCCGCGTCGCTCAACGCCTTGTCGTAACGGGCCAGTTCCTCGGAGAACGGGTTTTCCGGGCTGTGGCAGAGCACGTCCACGAGCGGGACCAGCCACAAGTCGCAGGCCACGAACACTCCATCCGGTCGGGGGCGTACAGCGTAATTCGCCCGCGGTCGTCGCGTCAGGAGCGTGCGGGAGCGAGCTTGTCGATCAGGGCACGCAGGTGCGCGTTGTACTCCAGGGTCAGCCGGCGGGCCGCCTCGGTGTCGCGGTCGGCGACCGCCTCCACCAACTCCACATGGCCGGACCAGCAGACCCCGGCCAGGTCCCGCAGTCCCCGCAGGTGCGGGACGGCGTAGATCCAGGTCTGGATCCGCACCCGGTCGAGGAACTCGCTGATGTGCGGGTTTCCGCCGATCGCGGTCAGCTCCCGCCAGAACCGCAGGTCGCAGCCGATCAGGACGTCCAGTACGCCGGCCCGGGCGGCACGGGCGGCGGCTTCTGCGCGGCGCCGGACGGAGGCTATGGCGTCGGCGGGCAGATCACCCATGCCGTGCTCGGCCATGTCGCGGAAGGCCGCCTCGACGATGAAGACGCGCGCCTCGATCAGCGACCGGAAGTCGCCCGCGGTGAAGCGGCGCACCTGGAAGCCGCGGTGCTGCTCGACCTCCAGCAGCCCCTGGGCCGCCAGGTCCACCAGGGCCTCACGGACCGGGGTGGCCGAGACGCCGTAGGTCTCCGCGATCTCCTTGACGGTGAAGTGCCGGCCGGCCTGCATCCGGCCGGTGAGCACCTCGTCCCGGAGCGCGTCGGCGATCTGCTGGCGCAGGCTGCTGCGGCGCACCTGCGCTCCGCCGACGTGCGGCATGCCGTCTCCTCGTGGCCGGTCGGCGTCCGTACGCGTGTCGTACATACGTCTGGCCCTCGCACACGATAGGCGAATGCCGTACGTATATGCGCGGCTGTACGCGGTTATGGGCATCCGGCAGCGGCCACACCTGACCACCGGCGTCGATACGCCTATTCTTCGCGGTACGAGTTCGCCCCGGGAGCGGGCGCTGGCAGGGGGCGGAGCACGCGATGGACGAGCTGAGAGCGGACGACCCGCGGTGGATCGGCGCGTACCGTCTGCTCGGCCGGCTGGGCAGCGGCAGCATGGGCCGGGTCTACCTCGCCCGCTCCGCCCGCGGCCGTACCGTCGCGGTGAAGCTGGTGCGCGCGGAGCTGGCCGAGCAGGACGAGTTCCGCGGGCGCTTCCGGCGCGAGGTGCTGGCTGCCCGGCGGGTCGGCGGGACCTGGACGGCGCCGGTGCTGGACGCCGACACCGAGGCCGAGGTGCCCTGGGTCGCCACCGGTTACGTGGCCGGGTCGTCGCTGCAGCAGATCGTCGCGCACGGGTACGGGCCGCTGCCGGAACGCTCGGTGCGGATGCTGGCCTCGGGGCTCGCCCACGCGCTGGCCGACATCCACGCGGCGGGGCTGGTCCACCGTGACCTCAAGCCGTCCAATGTGATGATCACCATAGATGGTCCCAAGGTCATCGACTTCGGCATCGCCCGCGCCCTGGAGACCGTCGCGGACGGCGCCCTCACCCACACCGGCGCCATGGTCGGCTCCCCCGCCTTCATGTCGCCCGAGCAGGTCCGCGGCGACCGGGTCACCCCGGCGTGCGACATCTTCTGCCTCGGTTCCGTACTGGCGTACGCGGCCACCGGGCTGCAGCCCTTCGGTGCGGCGGCCAGCGGGGTGCACGCGCAGATGTTCCGCATCGTGCAGGAGCCGCCGGACCTCGACGCCGTGCCGGAGGGGCTGCGGGAGCTGGTGACGGCGTGCCTGGCCAAGGCGCCGGAAGCGCGGCCCTCGCTCGACGAGGTGCAGGGGATGCTGGGCGCGGACGGGAAAGCGGGCAGGCAAGCGGGCGCGGGAACGGCAAGGCTCACGGAGGCGGACGACGAGCCGTGGCTGCCGGGGGCGATCGTGGCCGAGCTGGGGCGCGAGGTGGTGCGGCTGCTGGAGCTGGAGGCGGCGGAGACCGGATCGCTGCCGGCGGTGCCCGCGCCGTCCCCGATGCCGGGCCCGGACGTCGACCCCCACGGCGCCGCCGACGACGCCGACGACGGCGCCGACACCGACGACGACAGCGGCCCGGCGGGGGCGGCGGTATGGCGGCGCGGGACGCTGGTGGCGGTGCTGGCGCTGCTCGTGGTGATCGCCGGCGGAGCGACGGCGTACATCGCGGTCCGCGAGGGCGGGGACGACAGCGCGGAGCCGCGGCCGGCGCCCACCGGCATCCAGGTGGACGCGGCGAACGGCGATCTGCCGGCCGGCATGGTCGGGACGTGGCGCACCACGATCACCGACGACAAGGGGGCCCAGGCCACCAGGAAGCTGGACATCCACCGGGACGGATCGGTGGAGCTGCGGGCCGTTGGGAACGGCTACCAGTGCGCGTGGCGGATGCGGGTCGAGTCGGCCGGCCCGCCGGTGCGGCTCAGCGCCTCGGAACTCGTCAGCGGCCCGGCCACGTCCTGCACTTCGGGCGAGGCGACCACGCTGACCCTGCTCGACCCGACCCATCTGCGGCGGGCCACCGTGAGCGGGGACCTCGCCGGGCTGACCTACCGGAAGTCCTGAGCCCGGTAAGCCCCGCCCACCCATGGCAGGCGGGGCTTACCCGGTTGCCCAGCGTCCTGAGGCGCTCGGCGAAACGCTTCCCCGCAGGTGCGGGGGCCCACACGGGAGCTCAGCGGGTCAGCGGGGTCAGCGGGGTCAGCCGGTCAGCCGCTCAGAGGAACGAGTTGATCTCGATCGTCTCGGTACGTCCCGGGCCGACGCCGATCGCCGAGATCGGCGCCCCCGCCATCTCCTCCAACGCCTTGACGTAGCCTTGGGCGTTCTTCGGCAGGTCGGCGAAGCTCTTCGCCTCGGTGATGTCCTCCGACCATCCCGGCAGCATCTCGTAGATGGGCTTGGCATGGTGGAAGTCGGTCTGGCTGTACGGCAGTTCGTCCACCCGGCGGCCGTCGATCTCATAGGCGACGCAGACCGGGATCTGCTCCCAGCCGGTGAGGATGTCCAGCTTGGTGAGGAAGAAGTCGGTCAGCCCGTTCACCCGGGTGGCGTAACGGGCGATGACCGCGTCGAACCAGCCGCAGCGCCGGTTGCGCCCGGTGGTGACACCGAACTCGTGGCCGATGGTGCGCAGCTTCTCCCCGTCCTCGTCGAGGAGTTCGGTGGGGAACGGTCCGGAGCCCACACGCGTTGTGTACGCCTTGAGGATGCCGATCACCCGGGTGATCTTGGTGGGGCCGATACCACTGCCGGTGCAGGCCCCGCCCGCGGTCGGGTTGGACGAGGTGACGAAGGGATAGGTGCCGTGGTCGACGTCGAGGAGCGTGCCCTGACCGCCCTCCATGAGCACGACCTTCCCCTCCTCCAGCGCGTTGTTGAGGACGAGCGCGGTGTCGGCGACGAAGGGCTTGATCTGCTCGGCGTACCCGAGGTATTCCTCGACGATCTGCTCGGTGGAGATCGCCCGCCGGTTGAAGATCTTCACCAGGATCTGGTTCTTGTCCTGGAGCGCCGCGTCGACCTTCTGCTGGAGGATCGACTCGTCGAAGAGGTCCTGGACCCGCACGCCGACGCGGTTGATCTTGTCCGCGTAGGCCGGCCCGATGCCCCGCCCGGTGGTGCCGATCCGGCGCTTGCCGAGGAAGCGTTCCGTCACCTTGTCGATGGTCTGGTGATAGGGCGTGATCAGGTGCGCGTTACCGCTGATCAGCAGCTTGGAGGTGTCGACACCGCGCTCGTTCAGCCCGCTCAGCTCGGAGAGCAGGACGGCCGGGTCGACCACCACACCGTTCCCGATGACCGGAACACATCCCGGTGACAGGATTCCGGAGGGGAGGAGATGCAGTGCGTACTTCTGGTCGCCGACGACCACCGTGTGGCCGGCGTTGTTGCCACCCTGGTAACGCACCACGTAGTCCACAGAGCCACCGAGCAGGTCGGTGGCCTTCCCCTTGCCCTCGTCACCCCACTGAGCACCGAGCAGCACAAGTGCGGGCACAGGCGTACACCCCTTCCGGGCGGGGCATGTCCAACGTGCAGAGAGCCGTCGAACCTGCCCCGGAATAGACGAAGCCCCTGACGCAAAGGCGCAAGGGGCTCTTGCACCGAGATTTTACCTGAGGAAGGACCAAGGTGTCGGCTCAAGCCCCGGCCGGGCATCCCCTGCTCGTGGTCATCGACCCCGCGGCACGCGCAACCGACGGCGAATCCGTACGGATCGCCAAGGATGTGCTGTGCGCGGGCGCGGCCTCCGTAAAAGTCGTCTTCCCGGAGTCCGCCGCGGAAGTGGAGCGGGCGCTCACGCACCGCGGCAGACGGCACCCTGTGGTGCTCGGCGACGACGCGGCGCTACTGCGCACGGTCCGGCTGATGCACCGTGACCGGACGCTGCGGGAGGCGCCGGTGTCGCTGGTGCCGATCGGTCCGCGCTCCGCGCTGGCCCGGGCGCTCGGCATCCCGTCCCAGGTGCCGGCCGCCGCGCGAGCGGTGCTTGAGGGCATCGAGCGCGATCTGGACCTGCTGGTGGACGACAGCGGCGGCATCGTGCTGGGCGCGCTGAGCATCCCCTGCGGGCTGCCGCCGTCGCACACCGCGGCCCACTGGTGGACCCCGGTGGAGAAGACGGCCCGCTCGCTGGTACGGACCCTGACCTCGCCGATCCCGGTCAACGGCCACCAGCCGCCGCGGCTCCAGCGGCTGCGGGTCGAGGCGGACGGCGTGCTGCTGGCCGACCTGGACGAGCCGGTGCACGAGGTCTCGGTGCGCTGCGCCCCGACCGGCCTCGCCGAGATCTCGGTCCGCCGCAGCCAGGACGCGCCGGCCGACGTCAGCACCCGGGCCCGCACGATCACCGTCTCCGGCCGCGATTTCCGCTACCGCGCCGACTCGGCGATCACCGGCCCGGTCCGTACCCGCACCTGGACGGTCGAGCCGTCGGCCTGGCGGCTGACCGTCCCGCGGTAGGCCGCAGCGGTCCCCGCGGGTCAGGCCGGCTGTGCCGGAGCGGGACCGGTCTCACCAGGTGACCTGGAGTTCCTCCACCCCGCGGATGACGTAGCCGGGCCGCCAGGCGGGCTCGGCGAGCAGCCGCACGCCGGGGGCGTCCCGCAGGAAGCTGCCGAAGGACGCGGCCAGTTCCAGCCGGGCCAGCGGGGCGCCCAGGCAGTAGTGGATGCCGGCGCCGAAGCTGACATGGCGGTTGCCGTCGGCGGGGCGGGCGATGTCGAAGCGGTCGGGGTCCTCGAAGCGGGCCGGATCGCGGTTGGCGGAGCCGAAGAGCAGCGCCACCTCGGAGCCGCGCGGGATCACCGTGCCGCCCACCTCGATGTCGTCCAGCACCCACCGTTCGAACATCTGCAGCGGGGTGTCGTAGCGGAGCATCTCCTCCACCGCGTTCCGCAGCAGGCCCGGGTCGGCGGCGAGGGCCCGGAGCTGCTCGGGGTGGTGGAAGAGCGTCAGCCAGCCGACGGTGGTGGTGTTGACGGTGGCCTCGTGCCCGGCGTTCAGCAGCAGCACGACGGTGGAGACCATCTCCTGCTCGCTGAGCACGTCGCCGTCGTCCTGCACCGCGATCAGCGCGCTGATCAGGTCCTCGCCGGGGTCGCTGCGGCGGGCGGCGATCAGTTCGCGCAGGTAGCCGGAGAACTCCTGGCTGGCCCGGACCGCCGCGGCGGCCGCCTCCGGCGTGGGGTTCAGCTCGAACATGCCGGTGATCGCCGCCGACCAGGGCCGCAGCAGCGGGCGGTCGCCGGCCGGGATGCCGAGCATCTCGGCGATCACCGCGACCGGAAGCGGTTCCGCGACCCGCGCCAGCAGGTCGCCGCCGCCGTCGGCCCGTAGCGACGCCACCAGCTCGGCGGCCAGCCGCTCGACGGTCGGGGCCAGGGCCTCGACGGTGCGCGGGGTGAACGCCTTGGCGACCAGCCGCCGGACACGGGAGTGGGCGGGCGCCTCCAGGTCGAGCAGGCCGTTGCCGTTGAGCGTGGTGAACGGCTCGTGCCCGGCCGGCGGCGCCTCGCGGCCGAACTCCTCGTGGCTGAAGCGGTGCAGATACGTACGGCCCAGGCGGCGGTCGCGCAGCAGGGCGCTCACGTCGTCGTGGTGCGGGATGAGCCACTGGGAGGTCGGCGCGAACCAGTGCGCGCGGCCGGCCGCGCGCAGGTGCGCGTAGGCGGGATAGGGGTCGGCCACGAAGGAGGCGGACCAGGGGTCGAAAGCGGCGCCGGGAGCAGCGGGCGGAGGGGGCGGGGTGGGAGATGCGGGAGAGGTGGCAGTCATGGCGTTTCGATGAGTCCGTGTTCACGCAGGTAGTCGAGTTGGGCGAGGACCGACAGCTCGGCGGCGGGCCAGAGCGAGCGGTCCACGTCGGCGTAGACATGGGCGACGACATCGGCGGCGCTCCGCAGCCCCGACTCGACGGCCGTCTCGACCTGGGCGAGGCGGTGTGCGCGGTGGGCGAGATAGAACTCCACCGCGCCGCGGGCGTCGGTGAGCACCGGGCCGTGGCCCGGCAGCACGGTGTCGACGCCGGCGTCCACGGTGAGTGCTTGGAGCCGCCGCAGCGAGTCGAGGTAGTCGCCGAGCCGCCCGTCGGGGTGGGCGACCACGGTGGTGCCGCGGCCGAGCACGGTGTCGCCGGTCAGTACCGCGCCGTCGGCCGGCAGGTGGAAGGAGAGCGAGTCGGCGGTGTGCCCGGGGGTGGTGATCACCTGGAGTTCCAGGCCGCCGGTGGTCAGGGTGTCCCCCGCGGCCAGGCCCTCGTCGCCGAGCCGCAGCGCCGGGTCCAGGGCGTGCACCGGGGTGCCGGTCAGTGCGCCGAAGCGGGCGGCGCCCTCGGCGTGGTCGGGGTGACCGTGGGTGAGCAGGGTGAGCGCGATCCGCTTGCCGAGTTCCTCGGCGGTGGCCACCACCCGCGCCAGGTGTGCCTCGTCCAGCGGGCCGGGGTCGATGACGACGGCCAGCGGCGAGTCGGGTTCCGCGAGGATCCAGGTGTTGGTGCCGTCCAGCGTCATCGGCGACGGGTTCGGCGCCAGCACGCAGTACGCGCGGGCGGTGGCACGGCCGCCGACGGTGGGCTGTGGCGCACCGGGCGGCGGCGGGGCGGGACTCGGCGCGGTCATCGGGCCTCCCCTCGGGACGAGTCCGGCCGGGCCGGGATGACCTGCGTGAACTCGTCGTGGCCGGGCCAGCTCAACACGACAGTGCCGTCCGCGTCCAGAGCCGCCCTGGCCAGGACCGGGGTGAGATCGCGGGCAGGGGCCGCGGCCAGCGCCTCGGCGGCGGTGCGGTACGGGAGCAGGGCCCGCAGGGTGGTGATGGTCGGCGGCAGCATGACCATCTCGTCCGCCGCGTACCCGGCGACGGCCTCCGCGGGGCGCAGCCAGGCGGTGCGGTCGGCTTCGCCGGAGACGTCCCGGGTGCGCTGGCCGGGCGGCAGCAGGGCGAGGAAGAACCAGGTGTCGTAGCGGCGCTCCTCGAACTCCGGGGTGATCCAGCGGGCCCAGGGGGCGAGCAGGTCGGAGCGCAGGACGAGGTCGCGGCGGGCCAGGAAGTCGGCGAAGGAGAGTTCGTGCCGGACCAGGGCGGTGCGGTCGGCCTCCCAGTCGTCGCCGGTGGTGTCGGCGACGACGGTGGCGCCCTCCTGGCGGGGGCCGGCCAGCAGGACGCCGGATTCCTCGAAGGTCTCGCGGACGGCCGCGCAGACCACGGCCTGGGCGATGGCCGGTGCGACCCGCAAGGTGGCGGCCCACGCGTCCAGGGAGGGGCCCGCCCACCGCACCGGGCGCTCGTCGCGCGGGTCCACGCCGCCGCCGGGGTAGGCGTACGCGCCGCCGGCGAAAGCCATCGAGGTACGGCGCCGGAGCATGTGGACGGCGGGGGCGTCGCCCTCCGGGGTGTCCCGGAGCAGCAGCACGGTGGCCGCTCGGCGCGGCGGCACCGGGGTGATGTCTCCCCGGTCGAGCGCGCGGATCCGCTCCGGCCACGATGCGGGGAAGCCACCGTTCATCGAGGTCATGGGGCGGACTCTACGGGGCCGGTCCGGTTTGTTCGAGGGGCCCTGGGGCTGCCGCGGCGGCGGGCCGTTCCCTGGCACGCGCCGCCCGCGCCGCCTTGCCGCCCTTCCCGTCTTCGCCGCGGCGGGTCCGGGGGAACACCCGCTCCCCCGAACCACCGGCAAGACCACCACCACCGCACCGCGCCGGCCCGCCCGGCAGGAGCGCCGCGGCGGCTAGTCCGCGGTCAGCTCCACCTGGAGTTCGACTTCCACCGGCGCGTCCAGCGGGAGAACGGCGACGCCCACCGCGCTGCGGGCGTGGACGCCCTTGTCGCCCAGGACCTCGCCGAGGAGTTCGCTCGCGCCGTTGACGACCGCCGGCTGCCCGGTGAAGTCGGGGGCCGAGGCGACGAAGCCGACCACCTTGACGACGCGGGCGATGCGGTCCAGGTCACCGACGACCGACCGGACCGCCGCCAGCGCGTTGAGCGCACAGGTCCGGGCGAGGTCCTTGGCCTGCTCGGGCGTGATCTCGGCGCCGACCTTGCCGGTGGCGGGGAGCTTGCCGGCCACCATGGGCAGCTGGCCCGAGGTGAAGACGTACGACCCGGAGCGGACGGCCGGCTGGTAGGCGGCCAGCGGCGGGACCACCTCCGGCAGCGTCAGGCCCAGCTCGGCGAGCCGGGCCGCGACCTTGCCGCTCATGCCTTCTCCCGCTTGAGGTACGCCACCAACTGCTCGGAGTTGTTCGGCCCCGGCACGACCTGCACCAGTTCCCAGCCGTCCTCGCCCCAGGTGTCGAGGATCTGCTTCGTCGCGTGCACCAGCAGCGGCACGGTCGCGTATTCCCACTTCTTCGCCATACCCGCGACTGTAGTGCCTCCCCGCCCGGCCCCGTCCGCACCCCGTCCGCACCCTGTGGACAACCTGCCGGCAGCCCGCCGCCGGCCCAACGGCAGGCCACCCCGACACCTGTGGACAACTCGCCGCCGGCCCCTGTGCGCCCCGCCGCCGCACCTGTCGACAACCGCCCCGCACGGCCGCCCCACCGCTCGACCGGGCCGCCGAGTGGTTAGGCTCGCAAGGGTGAGCCCTCAACAGTCTTCTGCCGTCAGGCTCCACATCGTGACGGGCAAGGGCGGCACGGGTAAGACCACGGTCGCCGCCGCCCTGGCCCTCGCCCTCGCGGCCGAGGGCCGCCGGGTGCTGCTGGCCGAGGTGGAGGAGCGCCAGGGAATCGCCCAGCTCTTCGAGACCGACGCGCTGCCGTACACCGAGCGCCGGATCGCCTCGGCGTCCGGCGGCGGTGAGGTGCACGCGCTGGCGATCGACGCCGAGCTGGCGATGCTGGACTACCTCGACATGTTCTACAAGCTCGGCCGGGCCGGCCGCGCCCTGAAGAAGCTCGGCGCGATCGACTTCGCCACCACCGTCGCCCCCGGGCTGCGCGATGTGCTGCTCACCGGCAAGGTGTGCGAAGCGGTGCGCCGCAAGGACAAGGCCGGCTGGCCGGTGTACGACGCGGTGGTGCTCGACGCCCCGCCCACCGGCAGGATCACCCGGTTCCTCAACGTCAACGACGAGGTGGCGGGCCTGGCCAGGGTCGGCCCCATACACAACCAGGCACAGGCCGTGATGCGGGTGCTGAAGTCCCCGCAGACCGCGATCCACCTGGTGACGCTGCTGGAGGAGATGCCGGTCCAGGAGACGATGGACGGCGTCGCCGAGCTGCGGGCGGCCGGCCTGCCGGTGGGCGCGGTGATCGTCAACATGGTGCGCCCGGTGCTGCTCGCCGACGCGGAACTGGCCGAGCTGGACTCCCCCGCGGCCGGCGGCAAGGCCAACGGCAGCGCCGCCAAGCGCCGTGCCGCGCTCGCCAAGGCGCTCTCCCAGGCCGGGCTCGGCGGTGCCCGCCGCGGCGGGGTGGCGGAACGCCTCGTCGACCCGCTGCTCGCCCAGGCACACGAGCACGCCGAGCGCGTCGTCCTGGAGCGTGAACAGCGCGCCGAGATCGCCGGACTCGGCCTGCCGGTCCGGGAGTTGGAACTGCTCGGCGCGGGCATGGATCTCGGCGGCCTCTACCGGCTCGCGGAGAGCCTGCGCAAGCAGGCGGCGGTCTTCACCCGCCCCGCCGGCACCCCCACAGACCCCAGCGACGACGGCGAGGACGTGCAGTGAGCCTGGAGAGCCCCGAGCTGGAGATCGACCCGCTGCTCGACGACCCCAAGACCCGCATCATCGTGTGCTGCGGTTCCGGCGGCGTCGGGAAGACCACCACCGCCGCGGCCCTGGGCGTACGGGCCGCGGAGCGCGGCAGGACCGCGGTCGTGCTCACCATCGACCCGGCCCGCCGGCTGGCCCAGTCGATGGGCCTGACCGAGCTGGACAACACCCCGCGCGAGGTGGCCGGAATCGATCGCTCCGCCGGTGGCTCGCTGCACGCGATGATGCTCGACATGAAACGGACGTTCGACGAGGTCGTGGTCCAGCACTCCGACCCCGAACGGGCCAGGGCGATCCTGGAGAACCCCTTCTACCAGTCGCTCTCGGCAGGCTTCGCCGGCACCCAGGAGTACATGGCGATGGAGAAGCTGGGCCAGTTGCGGGCCCAGGACGCCTGGGACCTGATCATCGTCGACACCCCGCCGAGCCGCAGCGCGCTGGACTTCCTGGACGCGCCCAAGCGGCTGGGGTCCTTCCTCGACGGCAAGTTCATCAAGCTGCTGATGGCGCCGGCGAAGGTCGGCGGCCGGGCCGGGGTGAAGGTGCTCAACATCGGCATGTCGATGATGACCGGCACCCTCAGCAAGGTGATGGGCGCCGGACTGCTGCGTGACGTACAGACCTTCGTGGCGGCCATGGACACCATGTTCGGCGGTTTCCGCACCCGGGCGGACGCCACGTTCCGGCTGCTCCAGGCGCCGGGCACGGCTTTCCTGGTGGTCGCGGCGCCGGAGCGGGACGCCCTGCGGGAGGCCGCCTACTTCGTGGAGCGGCTGGCCGCCGAGGACATGCCGCTGGCCGGCCTGGTGCTGAACCGGGTGCACGGCAGCGGCGCCGCCCAGCTCACCGCCGAGCGCGCGGTGGCCGCCGCCGAGGCCCTGGAGGACGCGGCGGCCGAGGCCGCCGAGGAGCACGCGGCCGGTTCCGGCGGGGCCGACGCGGGGCCGGCAGAAAATCTTGACAACGCCCGCATTGTCGATCTACCGCCCGGGAAGGCTGATTCAGGTACCGCCGACGGCACCCAGGATCACCAGGACCGTACGGAAGGAGACCGGCAGGCCCGTATCGAACGGCTCGCCGCCGGACTGCTGCGGTTGCACGCCGAGCGCATGCAGGTGGTCGCACGTGAACGACGCACGCGTGACCGCTTCGTGTCCGTACACCCGGAGGTCCCGATGGTGGACGTGACCGCGCTGCCCGGCGATGTGCACGACCTCGACGGGCTGCGCGTGATCGGCGTACGGCTGGCCGGTCAGCCGGCCGCCGCGTAGTCCTCCTCGTCGTCGAGCGGCAGCAGTCCCGTGCTGCGCTCGTACTCCGTGCGTGCCGTCTCCAGCAGCCTCCGCCAGGAGGTCACCATGGGACGGCGGCGCAACAGCGCTCTGCGCTCGCGCTCCGTCATCCCGCCCCACACACCGAACTCGACGCGGTTGTCGAGCGCGTCAGCCAGGCACTCGGTCCGCACCGGGCATCCGGTGCACACCGCCTTGGCCCGGTTCTGGGCCGCGCCCTGGACGAAGAGTTCGTCCGGATCAGTCGTCCTGCACGCGGCTTGCGTGCTCCAGTCGGTTACCCAGCTGCTCATGCTGGCGCCGTCCTCTCCCGAATCGAGGCTCCCCCACGGCGGCAAACGGCATATTCACCGCTGCCAGTTGGGACGTTACGGAAGGTAGGCGCGGCGCAACAGCCCTTTCAGGCCCAATCTTGCATGGCCCGAATGGACTATGGGTGCGCGGCAGATCACCCACCGGAGTGAGTGATGCCGAAATCGGACTTAACGGGATGAATGGTGATAGTTCATCCGCCGCAAGGCTCAATTCCCGCGGCATATGCCGAAATTCGGACAGTTCTCATCACTCACAAGAGTGACGCAGGGAGACAGGGACGCGCACGACGATCGCGTCCTGTCTGTTACAGACTAGGTGAACAGTTGGGCGCATGTCCGGGGAATGGCAACGTAGGCTGCCCTTATGGCTCACAAGCGTTCGGGCGGGGGGCTGTCCACGGCCCAGCAAGCCGCCAAGTTCCTCGGTGTCAGCGTGCTCGCCGGTGTCGTCCTGGCAGGGATCGCCCTGCCCGCCGCCGGTGCCCTCGGCCTGTCGGCCAAGGGCACTGCCGCAGGGTTCGACGACCTCCCCGGGGAGCTGGAGCAACCGCCACTGAGCCAGGCGTCCAAGATCCTCGACGCCAAGGGCGGTCTGATCGCGACCGTCTACTCCCGTGACCGTACGGTCGTCCCGATCGACCAGATGAGCCCGAACATCCTGCAGGCCATCGTGGACATCGAGGACGCGCGGTATTACGAGCACGGCGCGCTCGACGTCAAGGGCATCCTGCGCGCGATGAGCAACAACGCCTCCGACGGCAACACCCAGGGTGCCTCCACGCTCACCCAGCAGTACGTGAAGAACGTCTTCGTGGAGGAGGCGGGCGACGACGCGGACAAGGTCGCCCAGGCCACCCAGCAGACCGTCGGCCGCAAGATCAAGGAAATGAAGTACGCGATCCAGGTCGAGAAGGAACTCGGCAAGAAGAAGATCCTGGAGAACTACCTCAACATCACCTTCTTCGGCGAGCAGGCGTACGGCATCGAAGCCGCCTCCGAGCGCTACTTCAGCACCCACGCCAAGGACCTCACCCTCGACCAGGCGGCACTGCTGGCCGGTCTGGTCCAGTCGCCGAGCCGCTACGACCCGATCAACGACGAGCAGGAAGCGCTTGAGCGCCGCAACACCGTGCTCACGCGGATGGCCGAGCTGAAGGACATCACCCCGGCGCAGGCCACGGCCGCCCAGAAGGCGCCACTCGGCCTCAAGGTGAGCACCCCGAAGAACGGCTGCATCACCGCCGTCAACGGCGCCGGCTTCTTCTGCGACTACGTACGCGAAACCTTCCTGCAGAACACCGCCTTCGGGAAGACGAAGGAAGCGCGCGCCAAGGTCTGGAACACCGGCGGCCTGACCATCAGGACGACGCTCGACCCCAGGTCGCAGCAGTCGCTGCTGAAGGGGATCAGCAAGCACGTCTACAAGACGGACAAGATCGCGTCCGCGATGACGATGGTCCAGCCCGGCACCGGCAAGGTGCTCGCGATGGGCCAGAGCAAGCCGTACGGCTTCGGCAAGAACGAGACGCAGATCAACTACTCGGTCAACGCCAACATGGGTGGTGGCGGCGGCTTCGCGAACGGCTCGACGTTCAAGCCGATCACCGCGGCGGCGGCGCTGGAGGGCGGCTTCAAGCCGGACCAGCAGTACCCCGCGCCCAACAAGATCACCTACCCGGACGTGACCACCTGCAGCGGCGAGACCCTCCGCAGCAAGGACACCACCCAGAACGAGATGAAGTCCGAGGTCGGCCCGTACCGGATGCCCGAGGCGCTCAAGAAGTCGATCAACACCTACTTCGTGGCGCTGGAGCACGACACCGGGCTCTGCCCGATCCTGAACATGGCCGCCAAGCTGGGCGTGGCCCGCGCCGACGGCACGCCGATGCACGAGGGCGCCTCGCTGACGCTGGGCACCAACGAGCTCTCCCCGCTGACGGTCTCCGCGGCGTACGCCGCCTTCGCCAACCGCGGGGTCTACTGCACGCCGATCGTGATCAACTCGGTCACCAACGCGCAGGGCAAGCACCTGGCGGTGCCGAAGTCGATCTGCTCGCAGGCGATGTCCACGCAGACCGCCGACATCCTCAACACCATGCTCGAAGGCGTGGTCGACGACGGTACGGGTACCGCGGCCAACCTGCCGGGCCGGCCGACCGCCGGTAAGACCGGTACCACCGACGACCGGCTGGACGCCTGGTTCGCCGGCTACACGCCGAACCTGGCCGCCGCGGTGTGGATGGGCGACCCGAACGGCGCCGGCAAGAACGGCCAGCGCCTGTCGATGGTGGACCTGACCATCGGCCCGCGCTACTACGACAAGGTGGAGGGCGCGACCGGCCCGGCGCCGATCTGGAAGGACGCGGTCTCCGGCGCCCTGGACGGCCAGCCGGTGAAGCAGTTCACCACCGTGGAGCTGAACATCCCGGACAAGGCTCAGGAGAACAAGAAGCCCGACGACCCGGACAACCCCGGCGACGGCCAGAACAACGGGGACAACGGCGGGAACGACGGCAAGAACGGCCACCACGGCGGGAACACCCCCGGCGGCCCGGGCGGCGCCACCACGATGGGCACGACGACCGGCGCGATCGGCGGTGTCGGCACCGCGGGCGGCGTGACCGGCGGCACCTCCGGCGGTACGACGAACGGCACGACGCAGGGAGGCGGCGGGACGCCGGGCGGTGGCCCGAGCATCCCGCCGGTGATGCTGCCGTCGGGCGGCGGCGGGACGAGCGGGCCGTAGCGGGGGCCCGCTGGGGCGGGCCGAGGACCGGGTAAGGGGCACCCTGCGTGGCGGGGTGCCCCTTACGTTTTGGGGTGGGGGCGGCGGGGGCACGTACGTACCGCTCCGCTGGGTGGGCCCGCGAGCCGGCGGGTTTGCGGTGGGTGCCGGGGCACATACGTACCGCTCCCGCCCCGGCCTAGCCGGGTGAGCCCGCGAGCCGGCGGGTTTGCGGTGCGGCCGGGGCACGTACGTACGGCTCCCCGCCCCTGCCCCGGCGGGTCAGCCCGCGAGCTGGCGCTTGACCTCGGCGGCGACGCGGCCGCCCTCCGCGAGCCCGGCGACCTTGGGGCCGACGACCTTCATCACCGCGCCCATCGCCCGCGGCCCCTCCGCCCCGCTCTCCGCGATCGCACCCCGTACGATCTGCGCCAGCTCCTCGTCCGTGAGCTGCTTCGGCAGATATTCCGCCAGGACCTCGCCCTCGGCCTTCTCCCGCTCCGCCGACTCCGTACGACCGCCCTGGGCGAAGGCCTCCGCCGCCTCGCGCCGCTTCTTCGCCTCCTGGCCGATCACCTTCAGCACCTCGTCGTCGGAGAGCTGCCGGGCGGTGGTGCCGGCCACCTCCTGCTTGGTGATGGCGGTGAGCGTGAGGCGCAGGGTCGCCGAGCGGAGCTCGTCCCGGCTCCTGATCGCGGAGGTGAGGTCGTCCTGGAGTCGCTGCTTGAGGCTGGTGGTGGTCATGCCGTGAATTTTCGCACTCCCCGAGCCCGGGCGCGTCGCAATAAGCGGGAGGTACGACCGGACAAGCCGTAGCTACCACCGGCACGCGCCCTACCGCGTCCGTCCCGCGCGGACTCTGACACGATGGACGCATGCGCGCGCGATACGGAATCCCCCTGGGTGTGACGGCAGCCGGCGCGGCCTGCGTGGCTTACGCGGCCGGTTTCGAAGCGCGGTCCTTCCGCCTGCGCAGGGTGGAGGTCCCGGTGCTGCCCCCGGGGATGCGGCCGATCCGGATCCTGCAGCTCTCCGACATCCACATGGTGTCCGGACAGACCAAGAAACGGCGGTGGATCCAGTCGCTGGCCGGCCTGCGCCCTGACCTGGTCGTCAACACCGGGGACAACCTCTCCGACCCCACCGCCGTCCCCGAAGTGCTGGACGCGCTGGGCCCGTTGATGCAGTTCCCGGGGACGTACGTCTTCGGCTCGAACGACTACTACGGCCCGCGTTTCCGGAACCCGGTCCGTTACCTCGGTGAGAAGGCCCGCGGCCAGCACGGCCTCAACGGGAAGAGCCACAGCGCGCACGGCGTCATCCGGAACCCCTGGGGTGACCTGCGGGACGCCTTCGACGCGGCCGGCTGGGTCGGCCTCAGCAACTCCCGCGGGCGCCTGAAGCTCGACCACGGGCCCGTTCTGGGCCTCACCGGGCTGGACGACCCGCACATCAAGCGGGACCGGTACGCGGCCGTGGCGGGCGGCCCCGACCCGGACGCCGACTTCAACCTCGCCCTGGTCCACGCGCCCTACCTGCGGGTCCTGGACGCCTTCACGGCCGACCGGTACCCCCTGATCCTGGCCGGCCACACCCACGGCGGCCAGGTGTGCATCCCCTTCTACGGCGCGCTGGTCACCAACTGCGACCTGGACACCGACCGGGTCAAGGGCCTGTCCACCCACACGGCCACCGGCGCCACCTCCTACCTGCACGTTTCCGCCGGCTGCGGCGCCAACCGCTTCACCCCCATCCGCTTCGCCTGCCCCCCCGAGGCCACCCTCCTCACCCTCACCTGACCCCACCCCCGCCCCCACCCAAAACCGGATTTCGCCTCCGGCCCCCGGTCCGCTAAAGTAAAGCTCGTTGCACCGGGGTGTGGCGCAGCTTGGTAGCGCGCTTCGTTCGGGACGAAGAGGCCGTGGGTTCAAATCCCGCCACCCCGACTGGTGAAACTGCAGGTGAGGGGCGGTCTTCCGATCAGGAAGACCGCCCCTCACGGCGTTGTGGGGGCCTCTGGGAGAAGATCTTGGCCGGTCTCTCCAGGGGGCCGGATTTTCGGGCCGATTTCCGCGGGGTCCGCTGCCCGTTCTGAGGAGCGCGTTCAGCGCCGGGCGAGCCGGGGGCGATCACGCGGCGGGCAGGGCAGTCACGGTTTGCTGAGAGCGGCGACACCAGACGAGCCTCGGCCGCTGTCCGCAGTCGACGATCTCCAGCGCTTCCGGTCTCGGAAAGGGCGGGACATCCCAGCCCATCGGCCAGCCGTAGACGCTGCGCCCCGAAGTCTCCGCCCCCAGTCGCCGGGGCACCCGCCGCCACCACTGCCCGCGATCGATCTCGTCCGGCTCAAGTGAGATGCTCTCCACCATGTTCGAGAGCGAGCGCAGCCAGCGGGCGATAGCAGGCGTCGAGGCCCACGCTCGCGGCTTCTTCACCGGCCACACGATCACGGTCAACGATGTCGACCTGGGTCCGGGGCGAAGAGAAGCAGTTCCAGACCTGAGAATCCTCACCGTCAGCCCGGGACCACGTGCCGGCAGCTGGGGTTACATCACCGCCGGCTGCTGGTCTGCTGCTGAGACCGACGGCGATGGTCTCGAATTCGTCCTCACCGCGCCCGTCCGCGACGAACGCTTCGCTGATCTCCTGGCCATGACCGCGTACTACCACGCGGAACACCACGTCGATCTTGAGCACAGCATGCCCATCGGGGAGCCGTGGCTGCCCGGGTCCCACTGCGACCACCTGCTGATCAGCCTTCCCTACCTCTACGGCCCTGACTTGGAACGCTGTCCGCTGCCGGACGGCCATGCCCGCATTCTCTGGGTTCTACCGGTCACCGCGGCCGAGATGGCATACCGCCGTGAGCACGGCCACGAAGCCCTTGAACAGCTCTTCGACGAGCACGCGATCGTTCCGACCGATCCAAGTCGACCATCCGTCGCCTGAACTCGCGAGCACAGTTTGGGCAGGCGGCAGCCCGGAGGCCTCCGGCGCCGTCGAGACCCGTCGACACCTTGAGGCACAGTGAGGCACAGTGATCACCGCCTACTGCCCAAAGGCGGTGACGAACGCCGAGCGAAGCGATCATGCACGGCAGGCGTCCGAGACACTTTTTCTACGGGCCGAGGCATCCTGCAGTACGGCGGCCGACGGCAGGTCTACGGAAGTCGGAGCTCAACGCGAACGTCATGGTGGTGATCACCTCATCCGCATGGCCGCGCCGCGGATGGAGCCGAGTCGTCGTACTCCGGTACACGGCCAGTTCCGGGAAGAACACCTCGACGTCGAGCGGGCACGGTAATGTGATCCTCGTCATGACGGCGACCTTGGACACTCGGCAGACGCGCACGGTCTTGGCCTGGTGACGCCAGGCAGCGCTCGGCCCTAAGGTGTGCCGGTGATCTTCAAGAGGAAGCGGACGGCTTCTGGCCTCGCCGCTGTCGTGTCGGAGCTGGAACAAGCCGTTGCCGCCCGCGACGGCGACCGCACCGGACGCGCCTTCAGCGCCACCATCAACGCCGTGCAGTCGGCCGCGGAGGCCGAATGCGTCCCGGCAGGGCCCCGATTGGCCGCACTGATCCCCGAATTCCCGCCCGCTGGTCCGCGCCCGATGCTGGCGATGGCAGCCGGCTTCTGCGTCGAACGCGGCGCCGATCCGGTGGCCTGCGCGGAGCCGATCTTCGGTGGCGTCCGACAGGACCTGCGCGACGCCCTGGAGTTCGCCCGCCGCTGGACCGCCGTGGGCGGAGCCGGGGACGAACTGCCCGAGCCGGACCAGAAGATCATCGACGACGTCCTCCTGGCACACCTCGGCGGCGACCCGCACGAGGCCACGCGGTTGGCCCTGGCGTGGTGCTCGATCGAGGAGTGGCAGCCGCCTGCGCTGGCGGTGCTGTGCCGCAGCGCGGAGATGCGCCATCGGTACGCGACCGCGATCCTCCCCGCCTGCCGCGAAGTTGCCGCCCTGGAGCGGCACGACCTCAAGTGCCTGGCTTACGCACTGGCCGTCCTGGACGACGAACCCCTCGTGGTGCTCCACAAGCCGACCAGAACCGGCTTCGAGGTCCGCATCGGCGGCATTGGCGACAACTTCCAGTTGCACACCCTGCTCGCCCACGTCCTCGTCGGCGGCGGCCACATACCTGGCACCGCTCCTTCGGCCGAGAGCGTCCGCCTGGCAACCGATCCCGAACCGGCCCAGGGACGCACCGAGATCGTCGCGACCGGTTCCTTCGAATTCCTCGCCCCGGACGGCGAACGAATCTGGAACGAAGGCCTGCCCGATGACATCCCCGCCGTCGAGGCCCGCCGCCTGCTCGTACTCGACAACCCCACGTACCAGCGCAGTTGGAACGCCGACCGCTTCTTCCCGCACCTCCCGGGCACGGCCGAACTAACCCGCGTACTGCCCGCGGACGAAGCGCGTAAGTGGTTCGCCCGCACCTCGTTCTCCGGCGACGGAAGCTAACGCGTACTACCTCGTCCGAGCCGGGCGCCTCAGCTGGCGCCCTCGCCGTAAGCCGCCGCGATCTCCTGCGACGACACCCAGCGGCTGTAGGTCGGGGACTGGGGCCAGCCCTCCGGGGAGTCCTGCCACTCCTCCTGGCGGCCGTAGGGCAGGACGTCGACCAGAGGGAAGAGGTGGCTGAGCTGCTCGGTGCCGCGGCCGTCGGTGTGCCAGGTGCGGTAGACCGTGTCGCCGTTGCGCAGGAAAACGTTGACCGCGAAGCCGCCGTTGGGCGGGGCACCGACATCGCTGCCGAAGTTGCTGTCCGCGGTGGAGTACCAGGTCATCGTGTTGCCCACCTTGCGCTTGTAGGCGAGCGCTTCGTCGATCGGCCCCTGGGTGACGATCACGAACCGGGCGTCGAACTTCTCCAGGCCCGCGAGCCGGGTGAACTGCGAGGTGAAACCGGTGCAGCCCCCGCACTGCCACTCCGCGCCCTCGTGCCACATGTGGCTGTAGACGATCAGCTGCGGGTGCTCACCGAAGATCTCCGCGAGCCGTACCGGACCCTCCTCACCCTCCAGCACGTAGTCGGGCATCTCCACCATCGGCAGCCGGCGGCGCTGCGCCGCGATGGCATCCAGCTCGCGGGTGGCGGCCTTCTCCCGCACGCGCAGAGCGGCCAGCTCCTTCTCCCAGGCGGAAGGGTCGACGATTGGGGGCAGGGCGTTGTTGCTGATGGACATGTCTCCTCCGGACGGTCAAGTGCCATTCTCGAAGTACCGACTCCCCGTCCAACCAAAACTCATCGGTCATCCGTCGGCGTGCCGTGCGCACCAAGGGATCCTCGCCGTCACGGGCGGCTGGGCACGTCGGATCAGGTCGGCCCAGCCCTGGTGATCACGCAGTGCGTACGACGAAGAGCGGCAGTTCCCCGTCCAGTACGTCCGCCCGGGGCAGCCGCAGGCCGAAATGGTCCCCAACCGTCAGCACACTCAGGCGGCGGGAACGCTCGGCGTCGGCCTTGCGCAGTTCCGGCCGTACGGGCAGGACACCCGTCTCGGTGAGCGCCGGGACCAACAGATCAGGGCGCTCACCCCATCGGCGTCCTTCTTCGCCAAGGCCGAACGAACAGACGCGGACACCATCACGGAAGTAGGCAAACATCGACGGCGGATGCCATGGAGTCAGAAGGAAGTTGACCGCATCAGCCCCTTCCGACGAGACAGCTCCCAGACCGGACCCGGTGGAACCGACGGCATCGCCGTACTCAACAGCGAAGGACCACTCCCCCACCCGCCCCACCCTGGCAACCGTCGCGGCGCCCCCACCTGCGAGCAAGCCCGCCGCATCCTCCGCAGACCCCCGACGCGCCTCCTGGCCCGGGCGGGCTCCCAGCCGAGCCGCGAGCTCAGCCGGTTCGACGCCTCGTACGAAGGTCACACAGTCGATGAGATACGGCTCCAAAATCCACCCGATGCCGCCACCCACGGCCTCCCCCTCCACTCGCACGTACAGCGGCATCCTCCCCTTCGCCTCCGACAGCCGCAGACCCTGCGCGCCCCGGGAGTAGGGACACACCCGGTGGTAGGCGGGGCGGAAAACGTCGTCCGCGGAGGACATCAGCGGTTCACCGGTGCCGTGGCAGTCGCTTCGCCGTGCTCCACGCAATGGGCTGCGATGGCGGCCCCAAGTGCGGTACGTAAGGCCGCCGCATCGGTGATCAGGGGGGTGTTCGAGGGACGCCTGCGCCAGTGCGGCCCCGGCCCCCGCACGCGGCCGCGCTGCGGTACAACAAGGTGCTGGTTGAGGCTGAGGGCGCGCGTCTTCGGGACATCCCAGTTCGATGCGACACCTCGGGCCACGAACCAGTACAGGACCGATCCGTGGGGGTCCACGATCACAGCACCGGTGCGTTCGCCCAGGACCGCCAGAGCCCACATACCGATGTCGACGGGGACGCAGACGGCATCCCATTCGTAGCCCGCGGCCTGCAACTGGTAGCCCTCGACGCTCTGCAGGGTGGGTGCTCGCTGCGACTCAAGGGTCATTGGCTCCGGCTCCTCGCCGTCTCCTCGGGAAATGGAAGTGTCAGCGTGACGGCACCTGAGGAGCCATTCGAGGACTTTGATGGGTCGCCAACCGGGCGCCCAGAGGGCTTCTTTCAACACCAAGGGGTAGTCGGGCGCCGCAGCGGGGACATTGCATGGCAGGCTCAGTGCAGAGCTCAGTTCCCGGAGGTAGACATGTCGCGTCCCGCAGGAAACACCCGCCTCAAATCCGCTCGTGTCGCGGCCGGTTACAACTCCCAGCAGGCGCTCGCGGACGCCATCACCAGGGCGGCACCGCAGTTGGGCATCCGTGGTCTTGCTGTCGGCGTTCGTCAGATCCGGCGGTGGGAATCTGCTACGCCGCCTTGGCCTCAGCCGGATGTACGCCAGGTTCTGACCCACCTCTTGGGCCAAGGCGCCGAAGAACTCGGTTTCACTCCACCTTGGGGACCCGGAAATCAGCCGCCCGAGCCGTCACGTCGTAACCTGCCCGGCCGACTGATTGCAGGAACCGGCCTGGCCGCAGTTCCGGCCCAAGGTGCCGCTGTGACACAACCCGCCAGCGTGGGGAGGGATTTCGAAGCCATCACCCGCTCCCACCGTCACCTGTACTGGTCGGTCCCACCCGCGGCTCTGCACCCGGCGGTCCTGGAGCATGTCGGGCTCGGCTGCACACTCCTGCCCGCTATCGCAAACCCTGGTCGACGTACCCTGGCCGCAGCGCTCGCGGAGTCCTACCTCCTTGCCGGCCGCATTGAGTTTTTCGACCTCCGCCACCCCGACAAAGCCGGGGAGACTCTGCTGCGTGCCCTCCAAGCGGCAGGTGAAGCAGACGATCCACTGCTCGGCTCGGCGATCCTGGCCCACACCGCCTTCGTCCCCGGCTGGACCGGAGACCGTGACGCAGCCGCCGAACGCATGGTCGCTGCACGCACGTACGCCCGCCGCGGGCCCGCCTCAGCAGCGTTCTGGGCTTGGCTTGACGCGGTCGAGGCCGAATGCGAGACGCTGTGCGGCGATACCCGAACTGCCCTCCGCCTCATCACACACGCCGAGGACACTCTGGCCGCTGGTTCCGAATACCCGACACCGGCGTGGATGGACTGGTTCAGTCCCGCTCGGCTCGCCGCCTTCAAGGGCAACACTCAGCTCAAGGCCGGCCACTTCCCCCAGGCGCGCACAACTTTGGTCCAGGCCCTGGAAGACCTACCGCAGGAGGCGGACAAGCAGCGCAGCGTTCTGCTCGGCGATCTGGCCTCGGTGGCAGCAGCTGACGGCAACCCGCAGGAAGCATGCTCCTACGCCAGCCAAGCCCTGGAGCAGCTCGCCATAACCTGGTACGCCACGGGAATGGAGCGCGTCCGCGAGGTTCGACGCGCCCTCACTGCATGGCAGCACGAGCCCTGCGTCCGCGACCTCGACGACCGGCTCTACGACTGGGGCACGACGGTCAGCGCTCTCCAGCGTTGAATTTCGCGATCAGCTCCAGCAGCTCCGTGAGCGAGTCAATACGCATCGTCGTGATCGCGCCCGCGTCAGGATCGTGTCGCTGGATGGTTCCCCAGGGCCCTCGCCGGATCAGGGCTGTCAGCAGTCCAGCCCGCACCGCCGGGCGGATGTCGTTGTCCAGCCGGTCCCCGACATACAAGATCTCTCCTGCCCCGACCGGGGCCGCCTCGACGACGTGCTCGAAGAAGGAAATATCCGGCTTCGACGCGCCCCAGTCGTCGCTGGTCGCGATCAAGTCGGTCGGCAAGTCGAGCTCGCGCAGCAGGCCGCCCGCCCGCACGGTCTGGTTGCCGGCGATTCCGACCCACAGACCTGCTTCCCGCAGCGCCGACAGCGTCGGCCTCACATCCGGGTAGAGATCGTCCTCCCCGAACCACTCAGGCTTCCCAGCCGCTGCCCGCCGCTCTCGCTCCTCAGCCAGGTCAAAGCCGGGCCGGAAGACCTGGAACGTCTCGCGGTAGTCCCGCCCCTGGGCAATGACCGCCCCGAACACCGCGGCGAACGTATGCCGGGGCACGCCCAGCCAGTCCGCCCAGGTCCCGTACTCCCGTGTCTCGTTTACCAGGCACTCACCGACGTCGAACACCACAGCGCGAATCATGCGAGGCAGCGTAGCCGTGGGAAGGACGTCACTGTGCTGCGAAGCGGGCGGGCTCGGCGGTTTCCGTTTTCCTGGTCAACCACGTCGCACCACGCGACAGCCGCCAGATCACCGTCCAGCAATGGCGGCGAGCCCACAAGGCTCATTTATCTTGCCAGGATGTCGTCAAGGTATGCCTGGACCGGCTCGAAGAGACCGTACGGGACGTACGTGGAGATCTCGGCGTGTGTACACCAGGCCAGCTCCGCAAGTTCGTCCGTGTCCGCGACGTAGGCGGCGCCGGCCACTACGTCGCAGGCGGTGTACCACATGAGCCGGTGCGTCTTCGGGTGGGTTCGCTCGCCAAGGGACTTGATCGCGGTGACCTTCAGTCCGGTCTCCTCACGCGTTTCACGGACAGCTGCCTCCTCGGGGGATTCGCCCGGTTCGATCTCCCCTGCTGGGAACTGCCAGGAGAGCTCGCCTTCCTTTACTCGTCGGCGAACCATGAGGACGCAACCCTCGTAGATGATGACAGCGGCCGAGATACCGGGGCGCTCTGTGCCGATTTGGTCTGTCATGCCTGCTCCTTCAGGGCTGTCACGATCGGTGGGAAGATCACATCGATGGGGATGAAGCGGGTCACCGAGTCCCGCCGAGCCCACATGACGTCCACGTTCTCGATGATGTCGCTGTTCTGCGCCTCGCCGGCCAGGTAGTCACAGAGGAAATATTCGCACTGCACCCCGGTCACTGGGTGAAGACGACTACCGAGGCTCTTCCTCACGGCACAGTGGACGCCGGTCTCCGCGAGCGTCTCGCGGACCGTCACCGTTTCCGGCCGCACTCCCGGCTTGATCACGCCGGCCGGAAACTGCCAGGTAATACCTGAGTCGCTGTTGTCGTTCCGAACTTGAGGGCGGCGTTTTCGCTGGTCAGGCGTAGGGCCGGTGATTTCGTGGGAGTGGTGGTCTGTCGGGTTGTCACTCGCTGGGGAGGCCGGGATGCCGTCGGTTGTCGGACTGCTGGAAGAGCACGAGCTCGCTGCTCGCCGTCGTGTTGACGGGCTGCGGGAGGAGGCCGACCGGATCCAGGCCCAGCTGGCCGCGGCCGAGCTGGAATGGCAGGAGTGGACGATCGCCCGCAGGCGCGTCGATACGGTGCTGGCACCGGACAGCGCGGGCACCATCGCCACGAAGACCACCCCGGATCTGCTGGGCGAGCACGTGCCGTCCGTGCGGTCGGATGCGGTGAAGCCGAGATCGCAGGTGCCGGTGTGGCGTGAGGGCTGTGGCTGGTCGGTGCTGTCGGTGGACTATCAGCGCATCGTGCAGCTCCTCGCGGACCGGTCCCGGCTCCATCAAGGGCCGCTGACCTGCCAGGAGATGGCCGCGGTGTTCGGGATGGACATGGTGCCGGCGCGGGTGGAGGGGTTGCGGTCGAAGGCGAAACGCCTGGTCGCACGTGGCTGGCTGACCGAGCCCGGTTCGGGCCGGTTCACGCTCGCTGCGGGTGTGGCCGGGCCAGGCGGCGCGTCATGAGCAGGGTCATCGACCAGTAGACCATCGCCTCGGCGCTGGTGGTGCGGCGTTCGTAGTCACGGGCCAGGCGGCGGGTGCGCATCAGCCAGGCGTTGGTGCGCTCGACGATCCACCGTTTGGGCAGCACCACGAATCCCTTGCGGTCGTCGCTGCGTTTGACGATCTTCAGGACGAGAGCGAGTGCGGCCAGGCAGTGCTTGACGAGGCTGCCGGTGTAGCCGCCATCAGCCCAGACCAGGGCCAGACGGTGGTGCGCTTCGGCCACCCGCTGGAGCAGGACCCGAGCGGCGGTGCGGTCACCGACATCCGCGGCGGTGACCATCACGCCCAGGAGCAGGCCGAGCGTGTCGACCACCAGGTGCCTTTTCCGGCCGTTGATGAGCTTGCCGCCGTCGAAGCCGCGGCTGTCCGATCCGACCATGGCGTCGGCCTTGACGGACTGCGAGTCGATCACCCCGGCTGTCGGCTCGGTGTCCCGGCCCGCACGGGTGCGGACCTGCGCGCGGAGCCGGTCGTGGAACTCCTTGACCAGGGCGCGGTCGCGCCAGCGGCGGAAGAACGCATACACACGGTCCCACGGCGGGAAATCAGCCGGCATCGCCCGCCACTTGATTCCGTTGTCGACCAGATAGCGGACCGCGTCCAGTATCGCCCGGTGGCAATAAGCCTCCGGCTGCCCGCCCCGGCCCCGCATCCAGCCCGGTACCGGCAGCAGCGGCCGGACAGCAGCCCACTCCGCGTCCGTCATGTCCGACGGATAACACCGCTGCCGCGTCCCGTTGTCGGCGGCGTTTCCGAACCGGTGCGCCAGACAGTCACACTCCCGGGCGACCCAACTGGACTGTGCTGCCGTCGAGACGGAACACTGCGGCACCGGGGCCTCCTGGTGTTGCTCGGTGATTCGACACCAACGAGCTGTTCAGGAGGCCCCACCTCTATGCGCCCAAGCCTCCGAGACCACCCAATCGGGACTCCCGTTCGACGCACATCCCTCAAGACCGGAACGACAACAGCGACTGAGGAGTCCCCGTCTCGGCGGCAGACCATCAGCACATCGCTCTCCCGTATGACGACAGCTATGGCGACTCGAAGCACCTCCGGCTCGCGTGCACCGTGTCCGGTGCTCCGGGCCCGGAGGCCGTCGCTCCGGGATAAGAGGAGGAACCTCGCTCGGACCCCTGGGCCCGCCCTTTCGTAAGCCTCGTCAAGCAGTTGCTGCATCTCTGCGCGGGGAAGGACTTCCGGGTCCGCGTGCCAGGTGGCGACCGTGCGCAGGGCTATGCCCAGATGGTTGGCGAAGGCTTCATTGGTCATGCGCAGAGCCGCCTGAAGAACGCAGGCGTTGTGGCCGCTCCAGACCTCGACGACGTCCAATGTTGTGCCTCCCCCTTCTTCGGAGACGACGAACAGGGCTGCTGCACAGCGGCTGCACCGTCATTGCACTGTCGGTGCATGGCGCTCAAGGGAACCAGGCTGTTGACTCGTAGTCAGGCACTCCCCCGTCGTCGCCTGCCCAACCCCCTGGAGCCAACTTTGTCCCATAGGAGTCCTCTTGATGGCCTACCAAGGTCCTCGAATGGGGACAGAGCCTTCGGCAAGATAACTGCACCACCGCCCGAGTCGCGACAAGGAAGCCGTCCGCGGCGGACGTCTGCGGGGAACCAATGTCTGGGCCCAGCGTCGGCTACGGCCCCGGGCGGACGGTACTGCACACCGGGTGTCCGGTCGGCGCCGGTAACCTCAGGCAAATGACGCACTGAGTGTTCGTCATATTGCTTGCCTGAAAGTTGAAAGGGAACCGATGGCCCAGGATCAGGAACAGACGGTGGAGCGCACTCTCGTGCTCCTCAAGCCCGACGCGGTAGTCCGCGGCTTCGCCGGGAAGATCATCACCCGCTTCGAGGACGCGGCGCTGAAGATCGTCGGCGTCAAGATGAAGCAGATGGACGCTGACTTCACCCGTCGCCACTACTTCGACCTGGAAGAGCGCCTCGGCTCCGAGGTCTACAACTTCACCGCCACGTTCATGCAGCAGGGTCCAGTCATCGCACTGGTGCTGGAGGGCTTCGACGCGGTGGCGACCGTCCGCAAGATCGTCGGAAGCACTTACCCCAACGAAGCCCCGGCCGGCACGGTACGCGGCGACTTCTCGCACTACAGCAAGGCCGCGAGCGTCGTCTCGGGCAAGGCGGTGGCGAACCTGGTGCACGCCTCCGGCAACCGGGACGAGGCGGCCCAGGAGGTCGACCTGTGGTTCGACAAGGACGAGTTGCAGGACTACCGCACGCTCGCCGAGATCTTCACTTACTGAGCGGGGGCATCGTCACCGAAGGGGCTTCGGGACGTTGATCACCGTTGAAGCACCACCGTACGAGAGAGGGCACCATGACCAACCAGACCCGCGTCGCCTCCGTCGGCGAGCTGGAGACGAGTTTTCAGCGGGAACTGGCGACGGACCGCTGGGCAGCGGCCGAGACAGCGTTCGCGCTCGCGACGCGCAACCGGGACGCCGGCGACTGGGAGCAGTCCCGGGAGTGGGTCGCACAGTGCCTCCGGATTCTGGAGGGATTCCCGGGCGAGACAGAGGAACAAGCTGCCACCACTCGCGTGTCAGTAGGCGGGGTCCTGCTCCCCAACTACCTGCATGAGGGTGTCGTGCGCGGCCGATTCGGTCAGGTCGCCTGACACCTGCTCTTCCCCACGGGGCACGCACAGCGGCGGTGCGGTCTACGCAGTTCCTCGGCCGCGCCGCCACGCCCCAGACATCACCTATAACCCCCTTAACCCCTTCCGAGCCAATCGAGGCCCTGCCTCACCTGTCTCGGCTGGAAGAGCTACGCCCAAGAAGGGAAAGAGACCGTTGGCCACTGAGATCGAGATGCGAGCGCGCTTCGACCAGCACGCACACGACCGGCTGATCTCGCGCCTGGAGCGAGACGGCGAAGACCTCGGGTGCGACGACAAGCGCATCTACTTCTACGTACTGCCGGACAAGCTGCTGAAAGTCACGGACAACACTGCCGCCGGCTCGGCCAAAATCACGCTCAAGACCAGCAGGATCGGCCAGGGCTCCGCCTTCCCCGAGACCGAGATCCCCATCGCGAGGGAGGACGTCGCGGCGGCGGTACGCATCTTCAACGCCCTCGGCTTCGAGTCGGAGATGCACGAGGCGTTCAACCAGCGCCGCAACTTCCGCTTCCGAGGCGTCGAGATCGCAGTGAAGTGGAGCCAGGCGTGGGGGCACCATGCCGAGTTCGAGGTGCTGCTCGACGACGCCCCGGGACAGACCGCGCTGGACGAAGCCGAAGCCCGTATCCGCACCGTCGCACAAGAACTGGACGTCTCGTTGATGAGCGAGCAGGAACTCGCCGACTTCACCGAGGCATTCGAGGCAGCTGAACGCGACCGCAAGGCCGGCGCCGCACAGCCGGCGAACGCCCGCTGACCGACTCATCGCTGTTGACCACCGAGGGGGTGGGCCAGGTGAGCACGACCCCGCCGACCGAGAGTCTGGTCGAGCTGGCTGCATGCAAGCGGCTTCCGCACCACCAATACATCGACCATGCCACTGTGACCTGGATCGATGCGAACCGGCCCGACTTCACCGACGACTTGGTTCTGCGACTTCGGCCCACGTCCCAACAGCTGCTCCACGGATCTGCCATCCCTGCTGGCTGGTGGGCCGAGGCCAAGACAACGGATTCCCTGCACGGGGTCCGGCACGGGATGCGTACCGCAGCGTTAGCGGCGCTGCTGGCCGAGGACGCCGGACTGGACAAGGACGAGACCGCGGATCTCGTCCTGGCCGCGGCTCTGCACGACTGCCGCCGGCTCCACGACAAAGACGATCACCGGCATGGTGCCCGCGCCGCCCTGTGGCTGACGAAGAACGCGGACGAGGTCTGGGGACACTTCCACCTCACCGCCACGCCCCTACGCATCGATCGCGTGGCGACCGCGGTGCGACTGCACGACGTGCCGTACTCCGACTTCAGCCCGGACGACCGAACGGACCACGCCCGCACCGAGAACGTTTGCGATCTACTCAAAGCCGCCGACGCACTCGACCGCTACCGCCTGCCGAAATTGAGCTGGTGGCCAGACCCGGCCCAGGTCCGCGCGCACGCCTTCGACTGCCTCCGCGCAACCGCCTTCGATCTGGTCGTACGGTCCGAAACAGCCCACCTGGCGGGGCTGGACAGCGCGGATGCCGTCTTCACAGCGTTAAGACAGAGGGAGCTGCTCTCCTGATGGACTTCCTCGACACATACGAGGAATGGGCCGACGCCCACGTGTTCTTCGATACGGCGCTGATACCCGGCCCGGCCTGCAACCCCCGCGACCCGCTCGCCGAGCAGACTCGGGCGTGGGAGAGGCGTCTGACCGAGGACACCCCCAACGGGGGGCTCCTCCGCAGCAACGCTCTCTTCGACTCGCTCAGCGGCGACCGGACGCTGCACCTGCTGCACGTCACCCACGCATTGGAGCAGATCAGCGAGCACGGCGTTCTCTACCCGTCGGGCGGATGCCTGGTCGGAAGCATTTACTGTGCTCCACTCGTCGCCACGGGCAGCGGCTTCCGTATGCACAACCTCGGCGCTTACGTGCTCGACAAGGAAGCGCCGGCTTTCGTCACGAAGATGGGTGCGCCGAACCGCATCCCCACTCCGCTGATCTTCGAGGTACAGCTTCCGGCCCAGGCGTACCGGGGTCTGGCCGGAGTCGACTACCTGCGCCTGGGCTCGATCCACCTGCAGATCTACAGCCGTCTTGAGTACCTGCTCTCCAAGGCAGAGCGGCACCGGTTGCGCGAGACGGTCGTCAGCCGGACCAAGAACTCGACGGCCTTCCTCGCACTCGCCACCGCCATCGCCTACGAGGGCGCCCGTGTGCTGCCGGAATCTTTCCTGCGGCTGCTGGACGAGACCACCCCTCGCCTGCCAATCCTCGGGTACGTGTACTTCGAGGCACTGGCCGAGTACCTGATGCTGCACTCGGCTACTCCGCAGACCAAGCAGTACGCCGAGGTCGGCGAGTTCAACAACTGGCTCTACAAGGAGATGCTGTTCGTCTCCTTCCCCCACATGGCCGGCAAGTTCGACCTCGCGAAGTTCCGTCCACCGCCGGGAGACCTGGACGCGTTTCTCGCTCGTATCGACGGCAGCATCGACCCAGCGCACGCTCACGCCTACCTGACCGACCGAATCAGCTACCTGGTAGCCGCCCGCCTGTTCACCCCGGGCCAGATCCCGCGAGCGTGGCACCACACGCGCTGGGAGTTCGACAGCCTCGCCAGCCAGCTCGGTCCGCTCCTGGGACATCTGATCCACCGGGAACTGCGCACATTCGGCCGTTACCCCGACTTCTACTTCTACTACGACCAGCACAAGGCCCTGCAGGCGTGGAACTACTGGAACCACATGGACATCGTGGTCCCCTTCAACGGCACCTTCCCCAAAGGCGAGGTCGGTATCAACCCGGCCTACCCCGACCTGCAATACCGGGTGTGGCGAGCCGAGCAGGACGGGGCCGGCCGCCTGCACCCCGCGGAAGAGCTGGCACTGACCATCGCCCCGCGCCTGGTGGACATCAAGTACACGCTCATGCGCAACAACAAGTGGGCGGAGCCGGCGACCGCTGCTTCAGCGGTATAGGCACTGGACCCGTCCGGGTCCCGATCTCCGCCTCCGCTGCATTGCCTCGGTAGCCCGCCAACTTCTCTTCATCCGCGCCCAAAGAAACGCGAGAAACCACAATGACCAACCACCGCGATCCCGCACGCCCGGAACTCGACCACTTCGGTGACCAGATCACCACGCTTCTCAAAGATCCGACAACCACGCATGGCCTCGCCCGCACCCTCCGTGCCGTCGCCAAGGAACTCGACCTGGCACGCCACCACCAGGCCAGTCAGAAGGCGTGGCCCGACGGCCGGATCGAAGAGACCCCCGCCATGGTGCAGATCGGCGGGGGCGCTCATCGCATCGACGGCTTCTTCAATATCGACGCCGTACCGCCGGCCGACCTTCTGTGGGACGTACGGGAAGGCATCCCGCTACGGGATTCCACCGTGCGATTCCTCTTCTCCGAGCACTTCCTGGAACACATCGACTACCCGCGCTCGGCCAAGCAGTACGCCCGGGAAGCCCACCGCGTCCTGGCCCCGGGCGGCCAACTCGTCACCGGCGTCCCGGACGCAGCCCACGTCCTCAAGCAGTACCCGGCTCCTCCGGACCAGACGGCCGAAATGATCGAGCGCTGGTATGCGAACCGGAACTGCCGCGAGGAAATCAACACGTTCCTCGACCTGATCAACTACGTCTTCCGCGACCAGGACGACGACCCGACGTACAACCCCCACTACTGGGCCTACGACTTCGAAAAGCTCGTTCAGCTCTTCACGGAGGCGGGGTTCGCCGGGGTGGAGCCGTGGTCCTTCGACCCGGAGATCGCGAACCCGAAGCGAGAGTGGGCGAGCGTGTACGTCGTAGCGACGAAATAGGCCCAGGGCCCGGGAGCTGAAGACCCAGGATCGACCTGTTCCTACGCGGCCAACCGGTCCTGCGCCACACCGAGTCGGGCCCGCGCCGAGTCCCGGCCGAGCCGTTCCAGCGACTCGAACACCGAGGCACAGACTTCCCAACGTCGGCGGATCTGCGTCTGAAGATCCGGGCCGCGAAGCCTCTCCGGAATCACGCCGAGCTCACGGGCGACCTCGGTGACGTTTCGGCCGGACGACCAGAACAGTGCCACCGCCTCCCGCTTGAACTCCGCCGTGTACCGCTTGCTCATATTGCTCTTGCCACTTAACCTGGACTGCTTCCTCCGGGACCCAACCGTCCCAGTATCAAGCTGTCCAGATCAACGGGGGAACTTCAAAGCATCGGGCATCCGCAAGCTCGTGCTCGTCAACGCCCACGGCGGGAACTACGTCCTGTCCAACATCGTCCAGGAAACCAACCTCACCGAGCCGCGCATGTCGCTCTTCCCGCGGGGCCGGGAATGGCAACGTGCCCGTGACCGAGCCGACCTCGTATCCGATGCGCACGGCGACATGCACGCGGGCGAGATCGAAACATCCATCCTCCTACACGCCGAACCGTCCCTCGTACGCGCTGGCTACGAGACCGCCGACCACGACGACGGCGAGCGTCCGTTCCTCCTCACCGAGGGCATGAAGGCATATACCGAGGCAGGCGTCATCGGCTTCCCCCCGTACGCCACGGCTGAGTAGGGCAAGGCAGTGCTGGCGAGCCTGGTCGAAGATTTCGCCGCTCACCTTCGCGTTCTCGGCGAATGAATCCCGAACCGCGACGCAGTCCCCTCGAAGCCGCCTCTGGGTTGTCTAATTGCGTTACAACCGCCTCGGTGCCGTACAACCATGGACGCTGGCAGACTGTTCACGCAGGCCATCCGCACTTCAATCACAGGTCGTGAGGCCAACCGGATTACTTCGACAGCAGACACCACTGAAGCGGCTCGGCATGATGATGGGCGCCCAACAGCGCCTCCTGATCCATCTCGGGCGAGGCATTCTGACCAGTCAAGAGGTTCCACATAAGGCATATGCGGCATATCGACGTCTGGTCGATAGAAGATTCGCGAGTCGCCTAAATTCAGAAGCCCACACCAACCGAGTGACCGTCGCCGCCAGACTCATCAGCGGTCATTTCCATACCACACCGGACAACAATAGACTACGCAAGTCTTGACACAATTAAATGCGTCGATATTTCTGAGCACGGGCGTGATCCATGATCATGTCTCGTATATCCTCTAGCATCGACATCATCGCGGTAGAGCGAAAGCACTTCACCGATAGACATCGGATACCCATCGGTGTGGATCTCTTTCGCGCGGGAAGCGATTTGATCTTCAAGGAGCATTGACTACCTACCGTGTGAGCGAATAATTACTAGCTTATGTTAGCGCGGTGCCGCACCCTTTGGGCAGGAATGGGACATCCGCACCGAGAACGCTCGCCCTACATGGCTGTGGGACAGCGCACTCTGCGAGGAAGCTAGCGTCACAGAAGATGGCCCACACGGCGGTAGCCCACCGGAACGGGGGGACACCAACCGTCCGACTGTCCGATTAGGCCACTGAATTGCATGTTTTTAATGGACTGGGACAATTATCCGTGATATCCGGTCAGAGAGTGCTGCAACACGGGGGGTGTTTTACAGCACGTCGGCGAAGCCGACCAAGTAGGTCGCGGGCGTCGGAGGCGTCTTCCGCTCTCGGTGTCGGCGCCGGCTGAGTGTCTAACTGCGCGACAGCGGCCCTGGACCCTTGCCGATCCGGGGGACGCCACATGCAGGACCCACCAGCGGAACAGGGTCCGGGGGCCATGACGACGTCCGGATCTCTCATCGCCGGAGAGGTACCGCTGGCCAAGGTCATCGCCCGGCTCCAGAAGGACCGACCGGTCTTCCACTCCGAAGCGGACCTCCAGCACAGCTTCGCGCGAGCGCTGTGGGAACTGGCACCCAAGATCCACTCCAGGCTGGAAGTACGCCAGCACATGCCGGACGCACCCGGCGCCGAATACCTCGGCCCGCACCGCCATCGAGTTCAAGTACTTCACGGCACAGTGGACCGGAACAGCCGGACCCACCCCGGAGAAGTACGTGCTCAAGGAGCAAGCAGCCAACGACCTCGCCCGGCTGGGCTTCGTCTCCGACATCGCCCGCCTTGAGCGCTTCGGCAACCACGCCGACCAGAACGGTCTCGCCCTCATCATCACCAACGACAGATCCCTGTGGACCCCGCCGAAGCCCCCCGGCAAACCCACCCGAGACCGCGAATTCCGCATCCACGAGGACCGCACCCTCACGAGCCAACTCCTCTGGGCCTGCGGCGACTACCAACCGAACACCCGCACCCTTCACGGCACCTACACCCTCAACTGGCAGCCGTACTCGCAGCAAACCGGCCCCCGGGGAGAGTTCCGCTACCTCGCTGTGTTCACCGACCCACAGCCCACATGACTGCCAGCGAAGATCCGGTCGACCACTCAGCACGGACGCCCGAGTCCGGAGCCGACGTGACCACAGGGGGCTGGGCGTTCCAGCGGATTCGGCGCGGCGCGGCTGTAGGAGGCATCGACCGCGACCGCCACGTGATTCTGTTCACCAGCGCGGTTCGTGAATCAAGTCCCGCATTGCATCACTTTGAGTCACCATTTGCATCTCGAAGAAGGCTTCCTCCCGTGACGGGATCGGAGGGTCGAGAACACCGCGAAGGAGGGTCATGACTTGACGCCATTTCGGACCGTCCGCGGCTTCGCACCACAGTTCCGCGAGTTCAGACAGCCCCGCGACCACTTGATCCAGGGCGTCGACGGCGAACGAGGCCCGCCCTGCCCAATCGGCGCCGCAAGCTGACGCCGAGTCTTCAAGTCCCCAGCCAAGCAATGACAAGCCTGACGCAGGAGCCTCTCCCCCATGCCGGTGGAAGATGTCTTCCCCTGAACCAGGGCAGGGCGGTCATGCCGAAGGGCCGGATCGAGCACGGGCGGGTGCGCAAGGGCGACGCTGTGAAGCGTCCTAGTTTCGGCGGCAGCACTGTCGGTCCCGTCAAGGAACATCGACGCTCGGCGGCAACGTACCCACGAGGCGCATGTGCGCATGAATGTGCGGCTGTTGGGTTGATCACTCGCGAGCTCGATATGCGTTGACATCGTCAACACATACATGCCACCCTCTTTTGAGCGAGGAAGGTGTACACTCCCTGGGGGCGTGGACACCTTGCACGCGACGAGGCACACGGGGAGGGGCGGTGGGCATGGAGACGGTCGACGGACGGTTCCGGATCACAGGGATCGTGGGACGCGGGAACATGGGCGAGGTGCACCGGGCCGAGGACCTCCAGGCAGCCCCGGACTCCCCGCACCGCGAGGTCGCGGTCAAGACCGTGCTGCGCGGCCGTACCGGTGTCGCGGTCGACGCCTCGGGACCCGGGAAGGAGGTGGACCGCTTCCGTCGCGAAGTGCGCATCATGCGGATGCTCTCCCAGGGACATCCGAACCTCACCCTGCTGATCGACGGCGGGGTGGACCGGACGCCGGGCGGCAGCGGACTGCCTTACCTGGCCATGGAGCTGCTGGACGGCCATCCGCTGGCGGATCTCATCGACGAGGAACCCCAGCTCCCGATCTCCTGGGTCGCCGCGATCGGGGCGCAGATCGCCGCCGGCCTCACTGCCGCGCACACCGCCGGAGTCGTCCACCGCGACTTGAAGCCGGCCAATGTCATGCTGACCCGCGACGGCACGCTCAAGATCCTCGATTTCGGCATGGGTTCGATCGTCGACGACCCCGACCAGACGCGCCTGACCAGTACAGGCGTCAGCGTCGGCACGGCCCGGTACATGGCGCCCGAGCAGTTTCGTGCCGAGCGGGTCTCGGCCCTGGCCGACCTCTACGCGCTCGGCTGCATCCTGTACGAACTGCTGATCGGGCGGCCGCCGTTCTCCGCCAAGACCCCCTATGAGCTGTCCGAGCAGCACCAGCACGAGCAGCCGCCGCGGCTGACCCTCGTACGCCCGGATCTGCCCTCCGAGCTGGTCCGGCTGGTGGACCGCCTTCTGGAGAAGGACGCCGAGCTGCGGCCCGAGAACGCCGCCCTGGTCCGGGAGGTGCTGGTCCCGCTCGCGCTCGCGCCGGACCGCACGGCCTCCCTGCTCGCTCCGCACTGGCAGGTGATGGACCCGGTGGCGCGGCTGCGCGCCCTGCTTCCCGAGCGCGCTCCCGCCGCGTCGACGCCGGTGCCGCGCAGGGAGCCGCGCCTACCGGAGGCCATGGATGTCTTCGGTATCCATGCCGACCTGATCAGCGAATACATGAGCTTCACCAAGAGTGCGACGGTGATCCGGGACGCCCGGATCACCGGCTTCGTCGAGGACGACCTCGCAGCCAAGTCGCAGTGGCCCGACCCGTGGCTGTCGCTGAACCCGTTCTTCGCCGACGGTGGCCAGGTCACCGACCTCGTGCGCGACGGAGTACTGCACCCCAAGTGCGCGGAGATCTTCCAGGCCGGCAAGAAGGCGACCTCTCGCCGGCCGGACGGCCGCCCACTGACCTTCCACCTTCACCAGCGGGAGGCGATCGAAGCCGCGCAGGCGGGCGACTCCTATGTCCTCACTACGGGCACCGGTTCCGGCAAGTCGCTGGCGTACATCGTTCCGATCGTGAACCGGGTACTGAAGGAGCGTCAGGCGGCTGGACCCGGAACCCCGGGCCGGGTGCGTGCCATCGTCGTCTACCCGATGAACGCGCTGGCCAACTCCCAGCTGATGGAGCTGGAAAAGTACCTGCGCCACGGTTTCGGAGGGGGCCGCGAGCCGGTCACCTTCGCCCGCTACACCGGCCAGGAGTCCGATGAACAGCGTCGGGAGCTGCGTAAGAACCCTCCGGACATCTTGCTGACCAACTACGTGATGCTTGAACTGATGCTGACCCGGCCGGACGACCGGTCCAGCCTGATCCGCATGGCCGAGGGGCTGCAGTTCCTTGTCTTCGACGAGCTGCACACCTACCGCGGTCGGCAGGGCGCGGATGTGGCGTTCCTGATCCGACGGGTCAGGGAGGCCTGCCGGGCCTCGGCAACTCTGCAATGCATCGGTACGTCGGCGACCATGTCCACCGAGGAGTCCTGGAAGCAGCAGCGGCGCGAGGTGGCAAAAGTCGCCGGGCGGCTGTTCGGCACGACGGTGCTGCCGGAGCGGGTCATCGGCGAGACCCTGATTCGGGCGACCGAAGAGGCACCTGCGACCATGCCCGCCGAGCGGCTGCGAGTACCGGCGGCGCCCCGCTCGTACGAAGCCCTCACGAAGGACCCGCTGGCCCGCTGGGTGGAGTCCCGGTTCGGTTTGGAGCGCGAAGAGAGCACTGGGCGGTTGCGCCGCTGTTCCCCAAGTACCCTCGAAGCAGCGGCACTTGAGCTCTCCGCGCAGTACGGGGTGGCCGAGGAGCGCGTGCGCGAGGCGATCCGGACGACCCTGGAGGCGGGCGCGCAGGCCAAGCATCCGGTGACGGAACGGCCGCTGTTCGCGTTCCGGCTGCATCAGTTCCTCTCCAAGGGCGACACCGTCTACACGACGCTCGAGGATCCGCTCACCCGGCCGCTGACCCGCACGTACCAGCTGGAGCAGCCGGACAGCGATGGCAAGCCGCTGTTCCCGCTGGCATTCTGCCGCGAGTGCGGCCAGGAGTACCTGACGGTCTGGCGCACCGAGGAGGGCGGCGCCTTCCAGTACGAGCCGCGCAGGAACACCGCCGCTTCCGGCGGCCGCGACGGGGAGGGGTACCTGTACCTGGGCATGCCCGGGGAGGATTACGAGTGGCCGGCTGATGCGCAGAAGGCCGTGGACGACCGACGGCTGCCGGAGTCATGGCTGGAACCGGACGCGCAGGGCGTAACGGTCGTCAAGAAGTCGTACCGGCCCCGAGTGCCCAAGCGCGTCGTCGTGGACGCGTACGGAAACGAGTCCGCCGAGGGACTGGCGGCGGCTTTCGTCCCGGCACCGTTCCTTTTCTGCGTGCACTGCCAGGTCTCCTACGAGCAGACCCGGGGCCGGGACTTCGCCAAACTGGCTGCCCTGGACCAGGAAGGCCGTTCCTCGGCCACTTCGCTGATCTCCGCATCGATCCTGAAGTCCCTGCGGGCGGTGCCTGCAGAGAGCCTCGGCAAGGAGGCGCGCAAGCTGCTCACCTTCGTCGACAACCGGCAGGACGCCTCACTGCAGGCCGGACACTTCAACGACTTCGCGCAGGTGACGCAGTTGCGGGGATCCCTGTACCAGGCCGCGGTGCGGGCGGGTGACGAAGGGCTGCATCACGATGACCTTGCCGAGGCCGTCACCGAGGTGATGGGGCTCTCGCCGCGCGCGTACGCGGCCGGCACGGACCTGGCGCCCTCCATGGAACGGCGTGCCGTCAAGGCGTTCCGAGACATCGTCGGCTTCCGCCTCTACCGCGACCTGGAGCGCGGCTGGCGCATCACGATGCCGAACCTGGAGCAGACGGGGCTGCTGCGCATCGACTACGAGGACCTGCACTGGATCGCTGAGAAGCCCGATCGCTGGCAGTCCGCCCACGAAGTACTGCGCGGCGCCGACCCTGCGCTGCGAGAGGAGATCGCCCGGGCGCTGCTCGACTACATGCGGCGTGCTCTCGCCATCGACGTGCAGTACTTCCGGGACGACTTCGACACCCTGCAGCGGGCGAGCGAGGAGCGCCTCACCGGGCCGTGGGTACTGGGCGAGAGCGACCGGCCGGCCGTCGGCACCGCCTACCCGTACGGCTCACGGCCGGGCATGGAGCGTTCCGCGCAGTTCCTGTCGGCCCGTGGCAAGTTCGGCAAGTACCTGCGGCGGAACATGCCCGAACTGCGCGATCTGCCGCTGGACGACGTTCAGTGCGTCATCGAGGATCTGCTGAAGGTGCTGCGGGACGCGCAACTGGTCAACGAGGTGGAGGTGGCCCCCGAGCGTTCCGGGCCGGCCTTCCGCCGCCGAGCGGCGGAGAAGCGCACCGGTTACCGGGTCTCGGCCGCCGCGCTGATCTGGCGGGCCGGGAGCGGCGAACGGGGCGCTGTCGATCCGCTGGCGCGCACTTACAGCAGCGGTGAAGGCCCGCGCGTCAATCCGTTCTTCCGCGACCTGTACAAGACCGCGGCGGCCGAGCTGGCCGGCCTGTTCGCGAGGGAGCACACCGCGCAGGTCACTCCGGAGGACCGGCTGGAGCGCGAGAAGGAGTTCCGCAGCGCCGATCTGCCCCTGCTGTACTGCTCGCCGACGATGGAGCTCGGCGTGGACATCTCCTCGCTCAACGCCGTACTGATGCGCAATGTGCCGCCGACACCGGCGAACTACGCGCAGCGCTCCGGCCGGGCAGGCCGTTCCGGCCAGCCCGCGCTGGTGGCCACGTACTGCGCGACGGGCAACAGCCACGACCAGTACTACTTCCGCCGCTCCCAGGACATGGTGTCAGGGCAGGTGGCCCCGCCGCGCCTGGACCTCGCCAACGAGGACCTGGTCCGCTCCCACCTGCAGGGCATCTGGCTGGCCGAGACCGGCATGAAGCTGGGCTCCGCGATCCCGGACATCGTGGACGTCGCCTACGACCCGGAGACCGGCGACCGGCCCGACCCCCACATGCAGCTGCCGCTGCTTCCGCACGTCCGCGATCTGTCCCTGGACGAGGATGCCCGCCGCCGCGCTGTCGCCGCCTCCCGCACCATCCTCGCGCCGCTGATCGCGGACTTCGAGGCCACCACCTGGTGGTACGACGAATGGATCGAAGACCGGATCGAGCGGGGCCCGAAGGAGTTCGACGCCTCCTTCGACCGGTGGCGTCAGCTGTTCCGGGCGGCCGTCATCGACCAGTACGAACAGAACAAGCGCGTCGTCGACCACACCCTCTCTCCGGGTGAGCAGGGCCGGGCGCGCTCCCGCCGGCGCGAAGCCGAGACGCAGACGAACCTGCTGCTGAACCGCTCCAGCGACAACAAGTCGATGATGAGCGACTTCAACCCGTACCGCTACTTGGCGTCCGAGGGGTTCCTGCCCGGCTACAGCTTCCCGCGACTTCCACTGGCTGCGTACATCCCGCGCTCCGGCAACCGCCGCAACGCCGACGGCGACTACCTGCAGCGTCCCCGGTTCCTCGCGATCCGCGAGTTCGGCCCCGGCGCACTCATCTATCACGAGGGCGCCCGCTACCAGGTCACCCGGGTCCAGCTGCCGCCGGACGCGTCAGGCGACTTGGCGACGGCAGAGGCCCGGCGCTGTGACGGCTGCGGCTACCACTACGACGTCAAGGTCGGCTCCGACATCTGCGCAATGTGCGGCGAGCCGCTGACGGGCAAGCGCACCGGCCTGTTGCACCTGCACACCGTGTACACCACCCCGCGCGAGCGGATCTCCTCCGACGAGGAGGAACGCCGCCGGGCCGGCTTCCGTTTGGAGACCTCGTATGCGTTCCAGGACCACGGTGCCCGCAAGGGACGCCTCACCTCCCATGTGACCGACGCCGACGGCGGCCTCGTCCTCGACCTGGACTACGGTGACTCGGCGACAATCCGTATCACCAATCTCGGCCGTGTCCGCGACAAGCAGGGGGAGACGGACGGCTACTGGCTCGACCTGAGCGACGGGCGCTGGCTCAACGACCGGGCCGCCGCGGACGCCATCGAGGGCACCGGCATGCCGGTGGTCGACGAGGACGGCAACGAGAAGCACCGCAAAAAGCGGGTCCTGCCCTATGTCGAAGATCGCCGCAACATCCTCGTGGTCACCCTGGACGAGGCACAACCCGAGCCCATCGCCTTGTCGTTCCTGTACGCGCTGGAGCGTGGCATCGAGGCCGCGTTCGAGCTGGAGGACTCCGAACTGACCGCGGAGCTGCTGCCTCCGGACGGCGGCCCGCACCGCCGCATGCTGTTCACGGAGGCCGCTGAAGGCGGCGCCGGTGTCTTGCGCCGGATCCAACATGACAAGGACGCCTTCGCCAAGGCAGCCCGGACAGCCCTGGAGATCTGCCACTTCGACCCGGAGAACGGGGAGGACAAGGGCGGGCCGACGGACAACGAGAAGTGCGCCCGCGGCTGCTATGCCTGCCTGCTGACCTACGCGAACCAGACGCACCACCGCCAGCTGAGCCGCCACGCGGCCCGCCCGCTGCTGGCGCGGCTGGCCGGCGCCCGTACCGAGCGGGAGGACCGCGGCGAGTCCCGCAGTGAACGGTTCCGCAGACTCGCCCCGGCGGTCAGCAACGGGAACAGCGCGTCCAACGGCGACCCAGCCTCCTCGCTGACACCGCTGGAGGCGAATCTGGCGGACCTCACCGCGGAGGGAGACCTGCTCGGCTGGCTCAAGGCGAAGGGCCACCGGTTGCCGGATGAGGTCAAACCCTTCGTCCCAGCGGCGGCGGCGTGCCCCGACCTCGTCTTCCACCTGGACGGTGCCAACCTCGCCGTGTTCGTCGACATCCCCGGCCACGCACCCGACTCCACCCGCGACCTCGAAGCCGGCTATCGCCTGGAGGACGCGGGCTGGGATGTCCTGCGGTTCCCGACGGACGCGGACTGGGACGCCATCGCGGACACCAACGCCGCCTACTTCCACCTCCGTTGATCGCCTCAGCGGCTCCCGACCACAGGAACTGGGACATTTCATGAGCCTCACGTACACCGCCGGCTCGCTCGTGGCCGCCCGCGGCCGCGAATGGGTGGTGCTGCCGGAGAGCGCCCCCGACATGCTGGTGCTGCGCCCCCTGGGCGGGAGCGAGGACGACATCGCAGCCGTCTTCCCCGCGTTCGAGGACGTCCTTCCCGCCGAGTTCGCCGTGCCGAGCGCGGACGACCTGGGCGACCAGCGCGCCGCCGGCCTGCTGCGTACCGCTCTGCGCATCGGGTTCCGGTCGGGTGCGGGCCCGTTCCGCTCGCTGGCGTCGATCGCCGTGGAACCACGCGCCTATCAGCTGGTCCCGCTGCTCATGGCGCTGCGGCAGCGCACTGTGCGGCTGCTGATCTCGGACGACGTCGGTATCGGCAAGACGATCGAGGCGGGTCTGATCGCCAAAGAGCTGCTCGCACAGGGCGAGGCGACCCGACTGGCCGTGTTGTGTTCCCCGGCGCTGGCCGAGCAGTGGCAGACCGAGCTGCGGGAGAAGTTCGGCATCGACGCCGAACTGGTCCTGGCCTCCACGGTGTCGCGCCTGGAGCGCGGTCTGGAGCTGGGCCAGTCCCTGTTCGACAGGCACCCGTTCACGATCATCTCGACGGATTTCATCAAGTCGACCCGCCACCGCGAGGACTTCCTGCGGCGCTGCCCCGATCTGGTGATCGTCGACGAGGCCCACACGTGTGTGGCCGCCGACGACACCGCGCAGGGCAGCACGTCCTCCTCGAACCAGCTCCGCTACGAGCTCCTGCGGAAGGTCTCCGCCGGCGCCGACCGTCATCTACTGCTGCTGACCGCGACCCCGCATTCCGGCAAGGAGTCCGCCTTCCGCAACCTGCTCGGCCTGGTGCGGCCCGAACTGGCGACGTTGGACCTGGAAGCCCCGGCGGGACGGGCGAAGCTGGCCGAGCATTTCGTGGCCCGCAAGCGCGCCGACGTCCGTGAGTACCTCACCAGGGAGGACGGCCTCGCCGACGACTCCCTGGCCGAGCGGACCGCCTTCCCGTCCGACCGCTGGACGAAGGACGAACCGTACAAGCTGACCCCCGATTACCGGGCGCTGCTCGACGACGCCATCGCCTATGCCAGGGACCGCGTCCAAGCGGCTGGCGAGCAGGGCAAGCGGGAGGCCCGTATCGCCTGGTGGTCCGTGATCGCGTTGCTGCGTTCGATGGTCTCCTCGCCGGCAGCCGCTGCGCAGACCCTGAAAACTCGCTCCGAGTCTGCCGCCGCCCGCACTGCGCACGAGGCGGACGTGCTCGGCGCCCCGGTGGCTGCTGACTCCGCGGACAGCGACCGGCTGGAAGGCATGGACGTCGCGCCGGGGGCAGCCGAGACGGAGGAGGCGGGCGCCCGGCTGCTCGAACTCGCCGAGCGGGCCGAAAAGCTCGTCGGTCCGGCCCAGGACGCGAAGCTGAAGGCGCTCACCCGGCACCTGAAGAACCTCATCGCCGACGGCTACAACCCGATCGTCTTCTGCCGCTACATCCCCACCGCCGAGTACCTCGCCGAGCAGCTCGACGGCAAACTCGGCAAGAAGACCAGGATCGCCGCCGTGACAGGCACCGTCTCCCCGCAGCAGCGCCTGGAGCGCATCGAACAGCTCGCCGCCGAGTCCGCCGAGGAGGCCGGCGACCCAGCCGTTCGCCACGTGCTGATCGCCACTGACTGCCTCTCCGAGGGCGTCAACCTCCAGCACCACTTCGACGCCGTAGTCCACTACGACCTGGCCTGGAACCCGACCCGCCACGACCAGCGAGAGGGCCGCGTCGACCGCTACGGCCAAAAGCGCGACCAGGTCCGTGTCATCACCATGTTCGGCGAGGACAACGGCATCGACGGCAAGGTCCTCGAGGTGCTGTTCGAGAAGCACCGCCAGATCAAGAAGGACCTGGGCATCTCCGTCTCCGTCCCCGACGAGACCGCCTCCGGCGTCACCGACGCCGTCGTGGAGTGGCTGCTGCTGCACGGACGGCAAGGCAGCCAGGAGAGTCTGTTCGACATCGGCGGCCGCCAGGAGTCCTTCGACCGCATCGAGCGCGAGTGGAACTCGGCCGCCGAACGCGAGAAGACCTCCCGCTCCAAGTACGCCCAGCGCGCCATCCACCCGGAGGAGGTGGCTCGCGAGGTCACCGCCGTGCGGGCCGCGCTCGGCGGTGCCCAGGAGGTCCGCAGCTTCGTCCTGGAGGCGCTGCGCGACCTGGACGCCCTGGTCCGTGACCCGCGCGACGGGAGCGGCGACTTCACCGCCCAGGCGGGCGGCGCCCCGGCAGGCTTGCGGGACGCGCTCGCCGCAACCCTCGGCGGCCGGCTCGTCGAGGAGGACCGCGAGATCCCGTTCCGCACCACGCCGGCGATCGCCCGCGGCGAGGCCGCCCTCGTCCGCACCGACCCGGCGATCGGAGCCATCGCCTCCTACGTCCTGGATTCGGCACTCGACGCGAACACACCCGGCCCCCGCCCCGCCCGCCGCTGCGGTGTGGTGACCACGGGCGCGGTCACCACGCGCACCACGCTCCTGCTGGTCCGCTACCGCTTCCACCTCACCCTCCCGTCCCGCACCGGAGAACGGCAGGTGGTGGCCGAGGACGCCCGCCTGCTCGCCTACGAGGGCATGCCGTCGCGCGCCCGCTGGCTGGACGACGACGCGGCCACCGCCCTCCTCGCGGCCGGCGCCACCGCCAACACCCATGAGCAGTCGGCCCGCAATCACATCTCCCGCACTCTGGACGGCCTGCCGGACCTGTCCGCGCACCTCACCGAGTACGGCGCCGGCCTGGCCGCGGAACTCGACGCCTCGCACCGCCGGGTCCGCAAGGCCAACGAGGAGATCGTCCGCGGCCTGAAGGTCGTACCGCAGGAACCGGCCGACGTCCTCGGCGTGTATGTCTACCTGCCGGAACAGCCCGTCGCCCCTGCCGCCTCTACCGTGTCCGGAGCCGAAGCCTGATGTCCGCCGCCACCCGCACCGCTCTGGCCTTCACCGCCGTCACCACGGTCGGCGGGCTGCTCCCCTCCGACATGCTGCTGCGCATCGCCGAGGCTCGGAACCTGCCGGGCACCAAGCCCGCCGACTACGGCCTGCCCGCGTCGGTGCCCGTACGGGACGAGGCCGAGCGCGCCTGGGAGTACCTGAAGCCGCTCTGGCGCGAGCTGCGCGCCGCCCTGCCCTCCGACCCCACGACCGGGGCGCCCGCCGCCGACCCCACCGGCAGGGCCGGCACCGACTGGCTCGCCCAGCTCTTCCGCAAGCTGGACTTCGGCGCGCTCACCGAGGTCGGCCCGGACGGCATCCCCGCCGACTCCGACGCGGACAATCGCTTCCCGGTCTCCCACCGCCACGGCCCGGCCCTCGTGCATCTCCTGCACTGGAACCAGGAACTCGACAAGCGCCCAGCCCCCGGTCAGCTCCCCGCGCAATCCATGCTCCAGGACTGCCTCAACCGCACCGAGGCCCACCTGTGGGCGATGCTCACCAACGGCCGCCACCTGCGACTGCTGCGCGACTCCTCGTCCTTCGCCACGGCGGCCTACGTCGACTTCGACCTGGAAGCCATCTTCGACGGTGAGCTGTTCAGCGAGTTCGTACTGCTGTACTCCGTGCTGCACGCGTCCCGGTTCACCGTGCCGGAGGGCGCGGCGCCTTCGGGGTGCTGGCTGGAGAAGTGGCGTGCCGAGGCTGTCACTTCGGGCGCCCGCGCCCTGGACCAGCTGCGCTTGGGCGTGCAGAACGCCCTGACCACGCTCGGCACCGGTTTCCTGCGTCACCCGGACAACTCCCGGCTGCGCGAGGACATTGACCCGAAGGCCCTCCGGGACGCCCTGCTCCGCCTTGTCTACCGGCTGTTGTTCGTCTTCGTCGCGGAGGACCGCGAGGCACTGCTTGACCCAGGGGCCGGCGAGCGGCAGCGGGAGGCATACGAGCGGTACTTCTCCTCTGCGCGGCTGCGTGAGCGAGCCCGCCGACGTCAGGGCACGGCCCACGGTGACCAGTACGAGGCTTTGCGCATCGTTCTCGGCGCCCTAGGAGCCGAGGGTGGTCGCCCCGAACTGGGCCTGCCCGGCCTCGGCGGCCTGTTCTCCCCCACGGACGCCGACACGCCGCTCGACGGCCTGAAGCTGTCCAACGAGGCCCTGCTGACCGCCGTCCGCCACCTCGCCCAGGTGCGCGACCCGGGCGCCCGCCGCTGGCGCTCCGTCGACTACCGCCACCTGGACGCCGAGGAGCTGGGCTCGGTCTACGAGTCCCTGCTGGAGCTGGAGCCCAAGCACTCCGCGACGGACCGTAGCTTCGAACTCATCGAGGTCGCAGGCAACAGTCGCAAGACGACGGGCAGTTATTACACCCCGTCCTCGCTCATCGAGTGCCTGCTGGATACGACGCTCGACCCGGTGATAGACGACGCCGTGTCGCGCGCCGAAAAGCGCGCCGCCGAGGCCGGCCGTCCCGATCCGGCCGACGACATCGTCTCCGAACTGCTCTCCCTGACGGTCTGTGACCCGGCCTGCGGCTCGGGCCACTTCCTCGTTGCCTCAGCCCGCCGCATCGCTAAGCGCGTGGCGTCAGTCCGCGAGCGCAACCCGGAGCCGACGGTTGACGCCGTGCGCCATGCCCTGCACGAAGTCGTCGCCCGATGCATCTACGGCGTGGACCTCAACCCAATGGCGGTGGACCTGGCGAAGGTCTCGCTGTGGCTGGAGGCCCTGGAGCCGGGCAAGGCACTGGGGTTCTTGGACGCGCACGTCAGGCACGGCAACGGTCTGATCGGCGCGACGCCGAAGCTGCTGGCCGAGGGCATCCCGGACGACGCGTTCAAGCCCATTGAGGGCGACGACAGGAAGTACGCGGCCGGGCTCGTCAAGCGCAACAAGGCCCAGCGGAGCGGCCACGACGAACTCACCTTCGACACGGACACTTTGCCTGGCAACGAACGATACGCCGCCGAATTCGCACGTATCACCGCCGCCTCTGCTGACCTCCTGGAGCACGTGCGGGCTCAGGAGTCCGCGTACCTTGCCTACACGGAGTCCACGGCCTACGTCCAGGACATGCACGCCGCCGACTCCTGGTGCGCAGCGTTCGTCTGGCCCAAGCACGACGGTGCCCCCGAGGCCCCGACGGACCAGGTCTTTCGCGCCCTGCGCAGCCGCAACCAGTCCGCTGTCCCGGACACCACCCACGCCGAAATCCTGCGCCTACGCGACCAATACCACTTCTTCCACTGGCATCTGGAGTTCCCAGAGGTCTTCTCGGTCCCGAAATCGGGTGCGGGTGTCGGCGTCCAGCCGGGCACGGGCTGGGCCGACGGGTTCGACGCGGTGGTGGGAAACCCGCCGTGGGAAAGGGTCAAGCTTCAGGAGCAGGAGTTCTTCGCGCAGCGAGCCCCGGAGATCGCCGGGGCCAAGAACGCGGCGGCCCGCAAGGCCCTGATCGCAGCCCTCCACCAGGACCGCGACCGCTCGCACCTCGTCACCGAGTTCGAGGACTCCAAACGTCGGGCTGAAGGGGAGAGCCATTTCTTGCGGGCCGGCAACCGCTTCCCCCTCACTGGCCGCGGCGACATCAACACCTACGCGGTCTTCACCGAGACCGGCCGCACGCTGACAGGCCCCCGGGGACGGACGGGCGTGATCGTCCCGACCGGCATCGCGACAGACGCGACGACGCAGTTCTTTTTCAAGGATCTGGTCACGAAGGGGCAACTGGCCGCACTGTACGACTTCGAGAACGAGGACAAAGTATTTCCCGAAGTACATAACCAACTGCGCTTCTGCCTCTTCATGCTGCGCGGACAGGGCGATATTGACGATCACGCCCAGATCGTCTTCAAGGTTCGTCGGACCGAACAAATTCCCGAGCGTCGTTACCAGTTGACGTCGGCGGAGATTCTCCTTCTCAATCCCAACACCGGTACCTGTCCAGTGTTTAGCAGTCGCCGCGATGCGGAGATCACCCTCAGTATCTACCGCCGTATCCCCGTCCTCGTCGACGAGACAAAGACCACCGACGGCAACCCTTGGGGCATCTCGTTTATGCGCATGTTCGACATGTCGAACGACTCCCAACTCTTCCGCCCCAACGCCCAGCGTGGCGAAACCTTCGACGACCTCCTCAAAGACGGCTGGCACCTCGACGGCAACCTGCTGGTGCGCGGCGAAGAGCGTCTGCTGCCACTCTATGAGGCGAAGATGCTCCACCACTACGACCACCACTTCTCGACCTACGAGGGCGCAACGGAGAAGCAGCTCAATAAGGGCACCCTTCCCCGCTTCACCCTCGACCGACACCAGGCACCCGATGCTGCTCCGCTCCCCCGCTACTGGGTCCCTGAACAGGACGTCGCCACTGAGGAGTTCGACAAGAAAGGCGCAGAGTTCACGGTGTCGGGCGTGCGCAGCCGCTTGTCCGCCAAGGGATGGGACCGGGAATGGCTGATGGGGTGGCGGGACATCACGAACAAGAGCAATGAGCGAACGTTGATCACTGCCGCCGCGCCCGCTCACGGCTTCGGCCACCCCTTTCCTCTCGTACTCCTCGCCACGCCGAATCACGCCCCGCTTCTCGCTGCCGTCTGGTCATCTATGGCCTGCGACTTCGCCGTCCGCCAGAAGATCGGCGGCACCCACCTAACGTACGGATATGTTGAGCAGCTCCCCATCCCCTTCCCCGACCAACTCACGCCTCATAACAACACAATTCTCCCCCGCCTTCTCGAACTCACCTACACCGCAAATGACATGGCCGCCTTTGCCCGCGACCTCGGTGACGCAGGATCCCCTTTCCGCTGGGATGAGCACCGTCGCTCCGTCATCCGTGCCGAGTTGGACGCACTCTTTTTCCACATCTACGGAATCGACCGCACCGACGCCGCATACATCCTTGACACCTTCAACGTCACCCGCGACAACGACATCAAGGCCCATGGCACCTACCGCACCAAGGACCTAATCCTCGCCGAGTACGACCGCATGGCCGCTGCGGGGCTGACGCTGGAGAGCCCGCTCAGCGAAGGCGAGGGCGGGACCTACCGCTCCACCCTCACCCCGCCCCCCGGCCACGGGCCCCGCCACAGCTGACCCCTCCTCCGGGTGGCCGCAACTACCGGCCACCCGGAGATACCCGCGCAGTCGGCTTCGGACATCGGCCCCCGCACTGCGACTTCAGCCACTTGTCGGCTGGTCAGACATCGTGACCGCAGCGATCACCATCGAGATGGAGAACCTCATTGAGCGCTCACGCCGACCCACTCGTCGACGGTGAAACCCCGATGAGCGCGTACGAAGGGCAGGTATGGGACAAGCTCAACGAGCACTGGGAGCACCGCAACAACCCCCGTGGTCTCCCGAACTGGGCGAGCGCCGCGCTCGGTCGCACCGGTGAGGTCGCGGGAAACGCCGTGAGACGGGTTACGGACGCTGTGCCAGAGGCAGTCACGGAACCGATACGTCGCGCAGGCGACGCGGTCGCCGACAAGGCCATGCGACCGGCGCTCGCGGCCGCGATAGCGTTGCTCGAGCTGGTCAACGACTGGGCCATGGAGCTCAACGACCCGAAGAACGTCGAGAAGCTCTCCCGCAAGCGAGGTTTCGATCTCAACAGTTTCACGGAACTACGGCAGCAGGATCTCAAGGTCTGCGACCGGCTGCTGACCCGCAACACCCTTCGGTGGCGGACTGCCGGTGCGATCGAAGGTGGCGCCATGGGCCTGCTGGCTATGGTCCCCGTCGCCGGTATCCCCGTCGCGATGACAGCAGACATCCTCGTCATCCAGGTCCTGAGCACGTCGATCGCAGCGCGCATCGCGTATTCCTACGGCTACGACGCCAAAGACCCCGATGAGCAGATCTTCATCCAACGCCTCGTACGCCGATCCTTCATGGCACAGGCAGCCAAAGCCAAGCCGTTGCATGAGGCCGCACGGGCGGCGGAGGCGGTCAAGGGACGCATAAAGTGGTCGGCAAAGCTCCGCCAGGATCACCGCCTCCTGGCCGCCCTTGAGAAGTTGATGCAGCAGCTGGGCCCGGCCGGCTCCAGGGTGCCAGTCCAAAACGTCGCCAAGGTCGTGCCGTTCGTGGGTGTCCTCATCGGTGCCGGCATGAATTCCGCGATCCTCGGCAGGGTGGCCGCCGACGCCCAGCGGTACTGCCAGACCCGATTCCTGTGCGACAAGTACGGGCTGCGGCTGCCGGTCGCACTGGCGACCGACCAGGACGATGACCTCCAGACCGACACCACATAAGTGGTGGCCGTTGGGTCCACGATGCAGCCTCTGCGGGTCCCCGCTGGCGGGCAAGCACCCGCGCCCCGTCAGGGTCGTGCTTCGCTGTCCCGGTTAGACGTGCCGGCAGAGGGCCTGCCAGCGGATTTCGAGCTCCTTGTGGAGCTCGGCGACGTTGACGTCGGCCTGGGTGTCTGAGGTGACGTCAAGTCCAATTCCGCTCCGCCGAGGAGGCATAGGTCAGCGCCGGCGCGCGGGTGTACCGCACGCCGCTTCGGACCCCGGCGACGGACGGCACACCCTGGGCTCCCCAACCGCGGGCGCAGAGGAAGACGACCCGGGCGGCGGGGCTAGGCGTTCGGTACGTCCTGTGCGGCGGCGAACGCCGTGAACGCGGACCATGCGGCGGGGTCGAACGTGAAGGCGGGACCCTCAGGGTCCTTCGAATCCCGCACGTGGACGGCACCGGGGTACGCGGCGACCTCGACGCAGTTGCCACCCTCGCTGCCGCTGTAGCTGGACTTGAACCACTTCAAGGACTCGGTCATTGCTCTCCTAGCAGCTGGTCCAACAGGCCCTTCGTCTCGACGGTGTTGAGGGCCTGCGTGCGCAGCATGGCATATTTCGCCGCCAGAATGCTGACCTCGTCCGGGTCGTGCACGAGGTGGCTGCCACGCTGCGTTTCAGCGTAGGCGAGGTGTTCGTGTTCCGGGGTTTCGAGGAGTACGTACGGTCCGTCGAGCGCCGCGTGAGCGGTCAGGCCGAGTGGCAGGATCTGGATGGTGGTGCCCGGCACATCCGCGCAGGCGCGTAGGTGGCGAAGCTGGCCTAAGTGAACCTCATCGCCGCCGAGTCGGTCACGGACGGTGGCCTCCGACAGGACAAAGCTGACGACGGGCGGCACCCTGCGCTGCAGTATCTCCTGCCGCTCCAACCGGACGGCGATCTGCAGAGCGATTTCGTCGGGGTCGAGGATCGGCACACGGCTGTCGAAAACCGCGCGCATGTATTCCTCGGTCTGCAGCAGGCCGGGCAACACCTGGTTCTCGAACGACGAGATGGCGATGGCGTCGCGCTCCAGGTCAACAAAGGCCAAGGCCCAGGCCGGGATCACGCTGTCGGCATCGGGTAGGTGCTCAACGCCGACCTCCAGCAAGCCGTTCGCGCCCAGCAGCATGTCGAACTGCCTGGCCAGGTCCGGCGTCAGCGGGCGACGGCCCTGCTCTATGGACTCCAGCTTGGCCAGGCTGACAATGGCCGCCTCCGCCAACTGGGCCTGCGTGTATCCCTTCGCGACGCGGGCCCGGGCTAATTGCGCGCCCAGCGACTCGAAAGGTGTCGGGCTCTTCTTCCTCGGCAGTCGCCGCCTCCGTGGTGCCATGGCTCTGGATTACCCCACTTCAACCCGTGCCGTATCGCTCCTTACCCGTACATCGACGATGTACGAGTAACGGGACTGGTATATCCCGATTACCCTGCGCGACGCTGGGGTTCATGAACAAAGAGCCACAACAGGAAGCTCTCCGGGAGCGGTTCTACCGCCGGGAGCGACGTTCGGTGCCCGCCGCACGGGAGTTCGCGCGCGAGGCGCTGGTCGCGTGGGGGTACACGAGCCGGGCCGACGACGTGCTGCTGTCCGTCAGCGAGCTGACGACCAACGCGCTGCTGCACGGTGTGCCGCCCGGGCGCGGCTTCCTGCTCCAGCTGAGCCGCGACGTGGGCGGCGTGCTGCGCGTCGAGGTCCACGACAGCGGCGACGGCCGACCGCGAATGCCCACCCAGGCGGACGGCGAACAGGCCGCGGACCCGGACGAGATGGAGTCGGGTCGCGGTCTCTTCCTGGTCGATGCGCTCGCGGACAAGTGGGACGTCGGCGAGCGGATGCCCGGCAAGGTCGTCTGGTGCGAATTCGCCCCGCGCTGAGCGCTGAGCGAACCTCGGCCCGGCAGCCCTTGGCCCCCAGCGCCCAGCGCCCACTTTGCGAACAGTCCGGACTCGACTCAGCCTTGGGCTCTCGACGGGCTCGCCGACAGCGCCGAGCTGATCGCCAGTGAACTCGTCACCAACACCGTGAAGGCAACCAGGACCCCGATGGCGAAGACGTCGTACGCGCGGTTTCCGGCCATCACGCAAAGCCGATCTTGTGCCCGTGTCGGCTCCCCCGGATGATGGCGATGGGTAGTCGTCCGGTGACCGGTCGATGCGCCGGGAAGCCATGGGCTGGGGGAGCCGGACATGCAAGGTGGTTGCAGGAGGGGCCGAAGGAGCAACAGCCGGGCGGGGGAAAACCCATGAGGCGGCGCCGACCTTTGGAGCTGTCGCTCCAGATCCTGCTTGTGCTGGTGGCGAGTCTGCTCGGCATCGTCACCAACTACGCGACCAACGTTCAGAGTGCACCACTGGCCCTCCACATCCTCCAGCGGGTCTCGGTGCCCGCTATCGGTCTGTTGATCGTCGCACTCGTCGTAGGACAGATTGCCGCCTACCGGCTGGAGAATCCGGCGCCGCCCCGGCCCGAGTGGGACCGCAGTCGCGTTCCCTATCCGGGGCTGGACGCGTTCACCGAGACCGAGGCCGCCGTCTTCTGCGGCCGGGACGCGCAGAGTGCCGAGCTGATTCGCCGGTTGCACGAGCCGCCGAACCGGCCCACGGACCGGTTCGTGGCGCTGGTCGGGGCCTCCGGCAGTGGCAAGTCGTCCCTGGTACGGGCAGGCGTGATGCCGCGCCTGCGGGACCGGCGCTGGACCCTGCTTCCCCCTTTTACACCCGGCTCCAGCCCCATGGGAGCCCTGGCCGCCTCGCTGGCGGAAGCCGGAGGCGGGCGTGAGCCCGCCGCAGCGGTCCTGCGCCGGATGCGGCAAGAGCCCAGAGCCCTCGCAAGGGAGCTGGAGAACATCCGCCGCAACAGCAGGTTCCGCCGGATGCTTCTCGTGGTGGACCAGCTCGAGGAGATCGTCTCCCTTGCCGGCGAACATGAGCGGACGCTGTTCCTGGAGGCAGTCCGTGAGGCCCTCGCCCGGGACCCCAGGCTGTCGGTGCTTTCCACGGTCCGCATCGACTTCCTGCGCGAACTGCTGGACACCGGGCAGGCCGACCTCTTCCAGAATCCGGTGGCCATCGGCGCGATCGCACGGCCACAACTGGCCCTGGTGGTCGAATCGCCCGGTGCGCTGGTGGGCATGGCCTTCGCACCCGGAGTGGTCGAGGTGATCGTCGAGGACGTCGGTACCAGCGATGCTCTGCCATTGCTCGCCTATCTGCTCCAGGAGTTGTACTTCGCCGCCGGCCCCGGGGAGACAGTCACCGAGGAGCTGTACCGAAGTCTCGGCGGAGTAGCGGGGGCACTGGCCCGACAGGCCGACAACGCGGTGGCCGGGCTGCAGGGCACCGACCGTATCGAGACGGTGCTGCGCGTCCTGGTCAAGTTCGTCACGATCGACGGACAGGAGGCCGCCCGTCGCCGCGTGCCGATCGCCGAACTGACCGCAGCGGAACGCCGCGTCGTCGATGCCTTCGTCGACGCCCGACTGCTGGTGTCGGGTGCGTCCGGCGACGATCCCGCGACGGGCACGGCCTCTGCCCAGGTCGCCCACGAAGCGCTCTTCCGCCAGTGGCCACCGCTGCGCCAGGAAGTCGAAACCCGGGCCGAGCAACTGCGGGAGCGCGCCGAACTGGAGCGGTGGGCGGCCGACTGGCAGCGGTCTGGACGCAGCGCCGACTACCTCGTCACCGGTGAACGGCTCGTTCTCGCCCGACGGTGGCTGGCCGGCCTGGAGGAATCGGGGCAGGCCTCAGAGGCCGTCCGAGCACTCGTGAGCACCTCCCGCAGCCGGGACCTGGCCTTCCTGCGGAGAGTCTCGGACGGTATCGGCCGGCATGTCCTCGGCAACGCCGAACAGTACCCGGAGCTGTCGATCCTGCTGTCGCTGGCCGCACTCGGGGAGTGCTCCGAGACACCCGCCGCTCAGCGGGCGTTGATGGCCGCGCTGGCCTTCAGCCACCTGCGGACCAACCTGACCGGGCACACGGACACGGTACGCAAGGTGGCCTGGTCACCCGACGGCAGCCGTGTGGCGACCGCCTCAAGGGACGGCACGGCCCGGATTTTCGACGCCGCCTCCGGCCGGGCTCTCGCCGCGTTCTCCACAGGCGGATGCATGGTCGAGGGCGTGGCCTGGTCACCCGACTCCGGCCGCGTCGTCACCGCCTCCCGGGACCTGGTGCTCCGTGTCTGGGACGTGGCGACGGGTGAGGTGGTCCGGATGCTCACCGGTGCGACCGACATCGGACGCCAGGTGGCCTGGTCACCCGACGGGCGGCTGGTCGCGGGAACATCGAGGGACCAAGTCGTGCGGATCTGGGACGCCGAAACGGGCGACCTGGTACACGAGCTGCGCGGCCACCAGGACGATGTCTGGGGTGTCGGCTGGTCCCCCGACGGCTCCCGGCTGGCCACGGCATCCCACGACCGGACGGCGATCGTCTGGGACCCCGGTACCGGCACGGCCACCGCCACCGTTCGCGGCCACAACGACTTCGTCGAGGGACTGGCCTGGTCACCCGACGGTCGCGGCCTCGCCACATCCTCGGGCGACCACACCATCCGGATCTCCGATCCGGAGACCGGGCAACTGCGGCTGCTCATCCGCGGCCACACCGACTATGTCTGGAACCTCACTTGGTCGCCCGACGGCCGGATGCTCGCCTCGGCCTCCTCGGACCGCACGGCCCGGATCTTCGACACGCAGGACGCCAAGCCGATCGCCGTGCTACGCGGCCACACCGATACGGTGTGGGATGTGGCATGGTCCCCGGACGGTGCCGGGATCGCCACAGGCTCCGCCGACGGCACCGCCCGGATCTGGGACGTCCGGCCCAGGGGGGCGGAAGACGTGCTCCTGGCCGGGCACCGGCAGCCGGTCAATCAAGCAGCCTGGTCGTCCGACGAACAGCGTGTCGGTACGGCGTCCGACGACGGGACGGTGCGGCTGTGGGAGACCTCCAGCGGCCTCCCGGCCGACCAGGCGGTCGAGCACCGGGACCGCGTGTGGTCCGTGGCGTGGTCGCCTGTGGACGGTCGGCTCGCCACCGGTTCCGGCGACCGGACTGCCCGGATCGTCGAGAACGGCCGGTTCAAGGTGCTCGACCATCACGGCGCCGTCGTCGAGGCCGTGACTTGGTCACCTGATGGCAGCCGCGTCGCCACCGGCGGCCACGACGCCGTGTTGCGTGTGTGGGCAGCGGACTCGGGGACGGAACTCACGGCGATGGTGGGGCATCAGGACTGGGTCGGCGCCGCCGCCTGGTCGCCCAGCGGGCGGTTCCTGGCCACCGCCTCCGACGACCGGACCTGTCGGCTCTGGGACGTGGCGGACGGTCGGCAGGTCACCGTGTTACGGGGCCACGAGAGCTACGTCGACGACGTCGCGTGGTCACCCGACGAGGGAATGGTCGCCACGGCCTCCGGCGACTGGACGGCGGCGCTGTGGGACGTCACCACCGGACACCGCATCGGCACTCTGCGGGGGCACGAGGGGCGCGTACGTGCCGTCGCCTGGTCCCCGGACGGGACCAGGATCGCCACAGGCTCCGACGACCGCACGGTCCGGGTCTGGTCGGCCGATACCCGCGAGGAGGTCGTTGTCGCCGGAGTCCACCAGGACAAGGTGACGTCCGTGGCATGGTCTGCGGACGGGCGCCGGCTGCTCACCGCCTCGTACGACGGCACCGCCCGGATCTGGTCGGCCGATCCGGACTTCGCCCGCCTTCAGGCTGCCGCGCGCAACCGTGTCTTCCGGGTCCTGACCGAGGAGGAACGCCGGCACCACATGCTGCCGCTCAATCCGTGACCACTTCTTCGACCACGCGGTCCTCCGTACGCACCAAGTAGTCATCAGGGTCCAGGTCCATCTTCTCGCGAGCAGTCGACGCCCAGTACCGGGCGTTCCGCTCGGCGAACGTCTCCGGACCTTCGTAGGAGATCAGCCAGACGAACTGGTTCCGCTCCCGGTCCACCCAGGCCCCGCCGATCTCGAACCCCAACTCCAGGCGCAGCGGCACGATCTGCGAGCGCCACCGCTCCACCCACTCATCGAGCATCCCTTCACGAACGGTGTACGTGCGCAGTTGGGTGGTTCTGGGCATGCTCGGGTTTCTCCTCACCGGTCCGGGCCTACGACACGACCCACCATCACACACCGGCCAACTCCTTGTCCCCGTACCGGCAACGCTCCTACGTGCAGGAGTTCCCGCCGACCTGGCCGGAGAAGCGGGAAGGCGGCCGCGGCCTCTTCCTCTTCCCCGTCGACGCTCTCGCGGACAAGTCGGACGTTTGGCGAGCGGATGCCCGGCAAGGTCGTCTGGCGCGAATTCGCTCCGGGCTGAGCGTTGAGCGAACCTCGGGCCGGGAGTTCCCCAGCCCCCGGCTCCAGGTGTGAACCGAACCCCGCAGGATCCGCCCTGCCGCGATCTCCCCGTAGCCCTCGTCCTGGCCGCCGCTGTGGCTGGACTTGAGCGAGGCGAGTTCCGTCGCACCGCCGCTCATAACGCCCATCGGCCTGGAGCCACGCCGCACGAAGACCAGCCCCTCAGTCGGATAGTGCGTTGACGTCGCCAACACATCTATCTACGGTGGTTGTTGCTACGTGAGGGGCTCAAGGGGGCAGGAGACCGTACGGGTGAAGGACACCGGCGAACCCGGCCGAACCGTCACGGCGGATCGTCTGCTGAACTCTGCCGAACATGCCGTGCTGCGGGCTGAGTTCGATGTCGTGAGGCCGCTTCTGCAACGGCTCCGGAACGAGTTCGGTACACCCGACGCCGATGGCGAAGCAGCACGCTACGCCGTGCTGTGCGGCGCGCTGGCCGCGCGGGTCGGAAACTGGCCGGAGGCCGTCCGGCAGTGTCCCGACAGCAGTGACCTGGACGCGGCGGCAACGGGGGTCGTACACGCCCTTGCGGTGAGTGCCCTCCGCAGGCTGGGAGGGGATGGGCGGCACGCCGATGCCGGCACTGCTGCGCTCGTGATCGTGCTGTGGGCGTATCTCCTGAACGAGGAGGACCCGGGCGGCTTCCGCGTGCTGATCACCGGGCGGCGCGGAACTCCGGCGCCCGACGAGCTCTGGGAGGATTCCCGGCGCCAACTGCTCGGGCGCATCGCCAACCTGCTGCGTGCCTTGGACGTCCGGGGCGGGCGGGATGCCCTCAGCGCCTGGGAGACGGCCTGGGAGGCCGAGCGTGTCGACCCTGTGGTTGTCCCTTCGGACGCCGGGCCCGACGGCCTGATCCCGCTCGGGCGTGCTGCCCGGCATCTCGCGCACTACGGCGGCCGCCTCGCCCTCCTCGACGCCTACACCACCCGCCACCCCGACACCGCCACCTGGAGCGCGGACTCTCCCGACCACCGCGCGTGCGCCGACCCCCTTGCCCGGGCCCTCGCAGAGAGAGGCGAGAACCGGGTGCGGGGCCGAGAGTGGAGCGAGGCGCTCACGGACTTCAGCACTGCGGCACGGCTCGGGCGCACCCCCGACACCAAGGAGCGGGCTGCTGTGCTCCTCGCAGGGAAGAACGTCGGGCGGAAGCTCACTGGCCGCGGTTCCTCCCCCATCGCACGTATCCAGGGCCTGGAGCTGGCCCACGCGCTGCTGCCCGAGGATGGTTCGCTGGCCGCCGAGCTGACCGCCGAGCTGGTGCGGCAGGGCCAACAGGTCTTCGACAGCGACCCGCTGCAGAGCAGGAACCGTTTCGCGCGGGCCCTGCTCGTGTCGCCTCGTGAACGGGACGCCAGGGCCGGTCTCGATCGCCACCTGAGAGCGGACCTGCGCCGGACGCTCGACGGGGCACAGCCTCGGGTCAAGATCCGCACAGGCGCGGTGCGGGACCTGTTGGGGCGCGATCCGGACTGCGCACCGGCCCGGAGCTGGCTGAGAGATCATTACGCAGCGCGGGCGGTGGCCGCGGCGTCCGGCGGGCGTACCGCAGAGGCGCGGTCCGCCGTGCGCAGCATGCTCCGGTACAGCGGCGGGGAGAGCCCGTATCGAGAGGAACTCCTCGACAGTGTGCTGGTCGACCTCTTGATCAACGCGGCTCGGCTTCCCGCAGCCGAGGGCACTCGCGCCGGGAGGGAGCGGCGCGTCGACCTGCTGAGCACGGCCGTTGACATCGCGGGCCCTGCCCGCAGCCTCGTCAGGGAGGAATGCGAAGCAGCGGTGCTGGATCTCGCCGAGCACCTTGAGGCCACGGCCTCCCCATCGGACGTCATTGAGCTGTTCCTGCGAGACCGGATGCAGACCGGCGTCAGCGCACGCTTCGACCAGACCGTGGGAACCGCCTATCTGCGCCGCGCCGAGGCACGCGAGGAGGGAGGCGACTTCGGCGGGGCGCAGCACGACCGCGCGTGCGCGGACCGGATCCGTGCCGGGCTGCCGCACCAGGGTCTGCTGTTCGGCCCCGCACCCGGGGGCCGCCGCCACATCGACTCAGGACAGGGAGCCCTCTTTTGACCGTCGACGAACCCGCATCGGGCGCCGAAGCGCCCTCGATTCCCTGGTTCGGCCCCACGCTCCAGGAACTCCTCCCCGGCACCGCGCCGGGCGCCCGGCCCCCGATCCTTCGCAGGCAGGCGGCGCGCGCCCTCGCCGCAGCCCGGCAGGATCCGGTCAGGCAGGAGCACATTCACCGGGCCGACCAGGGCTCCCGCAGCGCCGTCGCCGCCCTCGTCGCCGAAATGCTCACCCCGCCCCTGCCCCGCCGAGACAGCGAGGAACCTTCGTGAAGGGTACCGACCCGGCCGCACCCGCCGCCCCGTCGTCCGAAGTCGACAAACTCCGGCGCCGGGTCGAGGCACTGTCCCGCAAACGTGACGAGGCCGAGGCACGGCTGCGTGCCCTGCTGAGCTCCCTGCTACCCCTGGACGACCTCCTCGCCGACACGCGTCGCCGGGCCGGCGCCCTGCACGAGGCGCGATCGGCCCGCGAGGCGGCCTCGGCGGCCATTGCACTGAGTGAGCAGATCGACGCGGCACACCTGATGCTGCGTGGCGAGTTCGCCCGGCACGACGTCAGCCAGATGCATGTGGTGGGCAGGGCCGCCGACCCGGCGGAGATGCGCGTCGTCGGGACGGAAGCTCATCCCTCCGCCCTGGACGGCACGGTGCTGAGGGAGCGACTCACAGGGTTCCGCCTGGGCACATCCACCCTGCGGCCTGCGCAGGTAGTCATCGCGGTGGCCGGCGTCGCACCAGAGCCCCGGCCTGAGCCGGAGCCGGTTCCGGGACTCGAGAACGGTGCGGATCCGGCGGCGCCCGGGGCGACCAAGGCCGACAGCAGGGGGGCGCAGCCACGGACCTCCCGCTCCCAGCGGCGCCTGATGCCCAAGCTCTCGGCATGGCGGGAACGTCTCTCCCGCCGCGCCTGACCCGGCGGCCGCACCCTGCCGGCACGCCCTTCCGCAGCACACCCGGCGGATCGAGGGCCCGGGCGCTCCCCGCCCGGCCCGGCCTTACACCGCAGCCCTCGTATCGCGCCGCGCTGCCCCTCCTACGTCCGACGCTCCACGACGATCAGGAAGCACCTTCCATGCACCGGATTCTCGGCATCGATCTCGGCACCACCAACTCCGTCACGGCCTGGCTGCACGACGGCATCCCCGTCGTCCTGCCCAACCGGCACGGCGATCAGGCCACCCCCTCGGCTCTCGGGTTGGACTCCCGCAGTGCCCTGCTGGTCGGGAACGAAGCCCTGAACTGGCGTGCCGGGGCGCCCGGTTCCGTGATCACGGAGGCCAAGCGGCTGATCGGGCGGCGCTGGGACGACGAACTCATGCAGCAGGCGCTGAAGGCGCGGCCCCACGATGCGCCGCCCGTCCGGAAGAGTGACGACGGCTCGGTGGAGATCCGGCTCGGCGAGCACTACCTCTCCGCGGTGCAGGTCTCCGCCATCCTGCTGCGCCGGCTCAAGGAGGACGCCGAGAGGGCCGCGGGGACGCCGTTCCGGCGTGCGGTGATCACGGTGCCCGCGTACTTCGCCGAGCCGCAGATCAACGCGGTGCGCGAAGCCGGGCGGCTGGCTGGTTTCCATGTGGCGCGGATCGTGCCGGAGCCGACCGCCGCCGCGCACGCCTTCGGTGTCGGGCCGAGCGGGAACGAAACAAAGGACTACGTCACCGTGCTCGTCTTCGATCTGGGCGGAGGCACCTTCGACGTGTCGCTGCTGACGATCGGACCAGGCTACTTCTCGGTGGACAAGCTGGGCGGGGACAACCTCCTGGGCGGAACCGACTTCGACGCGTTGCTCGACGACCATCTTCGCAAGCAGCTCCACGGACGTGACCACAGCGGCGAAGGGGACGCCTCCCGGATCCGAGCCGCCGCCGAGCGCGCGAAGGTCGAACTGTCCGCGCGGGACGTCTCCGAGGTGACCCTCGCTCCGCTCGGTCGCAAGGGGGGATCATGGTCCGGGGCGGTGCGGCGCACAGTCTTCGAAGAGCTCCTGGCAGAACACCTGCGCAGGATGCGGGAGACGATCGGGTCGGTACTGAAGGAAGCTCCGGCGCTGCCCGAGGACATCCAGCGCGTCCTCCTGGTCGGCGGCTCCACCCGCATCCCCGCCGTCCGGCGCGACCTCCAGGATCTCTTCGGCGAGGACAAGGTGTCGGACGCGATTGATCCCATGATGGCCGTCGCCCACGGCGCCGCCGTGGAGGCCGGTCTCCTCAGCACTCTCGACTGCCCCGCCGAGAACTGCACCGTCGAGAACATTCCCGTCGGCGCCGAGGTCTGCCCGGGCTGTGCCACCCCGCTGCTCGGCCCGGCCACCGTGAACTGCCCGGTCTGCCACGTTCCCGCCCCCGAACTCACCGCGGCCTGCCCGGTGTGTACCAACGACCTGTCCGCGCTGCGTGCGGCCGCTCTGACAGCCACCCGCGCCGAGTGCCCCGAATGCGGCCGGACCGACAACCCCGCCTCCGCGACCGTGTGCCTCGACTGCGACGCGGCGCTGGACGCGGGTGGCTTGAAGTGCCCCAAGTGCGGAATGATCAATACCGCCGGTCTCACCACCTGCTCCTTCTGCAGCGGCGACTTCGGCACCGCCCCTCCCCAACAGGTCACAGCGCAGCACATCGGGCTTGAACTCGACGACGGCACCGTGGAGGTCCTCTTCCCCGCCGGCACGCCCTACCCAACCGAATGGGACCGGCTGGACACCCTTGCGGTACGCGGCGAGGGCCGTGGTCGGGTGTGGTTTCACCTCTGGGAGGGGCCGCACCTGGGCTCGGCGCAGCGCAACGAGTTCTGCGGCGGCGTCGTCCACGAGCGGGTCGACGGACTCCGCGGAGACGTACCGCTCACACTTCAGGTCCGGCTGGACGCCGACCGGACTGTCGACCTGAAGTACCGCATCGGCTCGGGCGACTGGCACGGCCGCCAACTCCGGCGCAGCATGGTTTCCGCCGTCATCGGACGGAAAGCGGCCGAACTCCACGCCCGCTACGCCGAGTTCCTTGATACCTGGGGCGTGGAGGTCACTCCCGCCGAGCGCGACGCCCTCGGTGAAGCCATGGCAGACCTGGCGGCCCTCAGCGTGGGGGAAACCGTGGGCCGTTCCCTGGACGGACTGCTGGATGCGGCCCGCGAGACGCTGGAACTGTGCAAAGAGAGCCGGGTTGCCTCCGCACAGGCGACGATCGCCGCCCAGAGCGGACGTGGACTTCTCCCCCCGCCGCTCCTGGAGGAACTGCGGGAATCCGCGGAGGCAGTCATGGATGCACGCAAGGCCATGGACGCCGACGCGATGCGGGCGAGCACGGAGCGGGCCCTGGAACTGTGGACCGGACTCGACCCGACCGTCCGCACCGCAATCCTCACCATCCGCCTCGCCGAGCAGGACTCCTACCCAGCGACCCTCCGCAAGGAGGTCTTGGCCGCGCGCGACGCGTTGCGAAGCGCAGTGCAACGCGGCGACCAGGCCGCCCAGGACACCCAGCTCGTAGGCCTCGGACGCCTCGCCGAACGAGGCCGCAGCCAGTTCGTAGGGATGAGCACCCCCTCCGCCGCCGGCGGCGTACTGCCGTCCAGGCGGTAACAGGCTGCGGGATCCGGCACGGCGTGACGCCCGTTCTGTCCTGCACCGCACGCTCCGAGCGGCCTCAGGCCACTCTGACCCACCCCTGCAACCCCTCCAGGTGCCGCGGCAGCCGGCTGCCCTGCCAGCCCAGGACCAGCCGCTGCCGGGCCCGGGTGATCATGACGTAGTAGGCCATGCGCAGGGATGCCGCGGTGGGGTCGGTGGCGGCGTCGGTCTCGGTGTCGGGGATGACGACGGTGTCGAAGTCGAGGCCCTTGGTGCTGGCGCGGTGGACCAGGACGACGCCGGGGCGGGTGAGGTCGAGGTCGCGATAGCGGCCCGAGGCTGCCGCCGAGCTGTAGAGCTGGGGCTCGTGGGCGAGTCCGGCCCGTTCGAGGCGCGGCATCAGATCGGCTCCGGTGCGAAGGGAGTTGACGATGACGCCGACCCGGTGCCGTGGCTGTTCGGTTGCCATGGTGGCGATGTCGTCGGCGAGATCCTTGTTACTGGAGTAGGAGCGGATGACGGGCCGGGGGCCGCTGCGAAAGGGCATGTCAGGGCGGGTACCACCAGTGCGGAAGTGCTCCGCGAGGGAGGAGATCTCACGGGTGTTGCGGTGGTTCCCGGCGACCTCGACGCGTCCCGTGGACCGGCCGAGGGCGTCGGTGATCTCGGTGAGGGTGCAGTTCGTCTCGGTGAGGCGCTGGCACTCGTCAGCGAACACCGTGACCGAAGCGGCGGCGAGGCGGGCCAGCCGGTAGAAAGCTGGCGGCAGGTCTTGACCCTCGTCGATGACGAGGTGAGGTGTGGACGCGTCGGTCTCTCCGAAGGTGGCTGCGGCTCGGTGGGTGAGGGCCGTCCAGTCGAACCAGCCGTCCTCGGTGCGCGGTGCGTCGCGGCCGAAGCGGCGCAGGATCCAGCTGTGGGCAGTGGCGGCTTCGACGGGTGCGCCGGGGATGGTGATGCCTTGAAGGGTGTCGCCCAGGAGCTGGCGAAGGAGGTTGGAGCGCGACAGCAGCAATGTGGGGCGGCCGGTGAGGGCGAGGTGGACGGCGCGATGCGCGGCGAGCAGGCTCTTGCCACTGCCGGGCGGGCCGCTGACGACATGGTTACCCCTGAGCGGGAGGGTGTCCAGGCAGTCACGCTGAGCCGAGGTGAGGTCGGTGTGGAGAACGGGGGATTTCGCAGTGGTCATGGGTGTCATCCCAGAGCGGTGGCGGCAGCGTATTCGCGGCTCGCGGTGAGGACGTCGGTGAAGTAGCCGGGGACGCCGGCGGAGCCGACGATCAGGGCGCGGTCGAGCAGGGTGTTGCCCGTCTGGCAGCTCGTCTCGGGCAGCAGGGTGCAGGCGTGGCAAGCAGCCCGGTTGAGGTTACCGAAGCCCTGTCCGGTGTGCTCGGCGCACAGCGGGTCGGCGGAGCACCAGGCCGCAGCTTCCAACATCCGGATGAGGGTTTCGGCGAAGTGCGGTGCTTCTCCCTGCCGGACGAGGCCGCCGAGCGTGCCTGCCGCATCACCGGCGGCCGTGTAGATCAGCAGCCCGCGCTGGCCGTACTCGGGGCGGCCGTAAACGCGCTCGCAGAGGCTTGCCGTGGTGTAGCCGGAGTCGAAGGAGAGCTGGCGGATGAGGAGGTGGGCGAGAGTGTGCAGGAGCAGGAAGCGGGGTGAGAGTTTGCTGCCCACGGTGTCGGCGAGTTGCTCGTCCCGGAACGACGCGTCGAGGTCCGTACGGACTCCGTCGACGTGCGCCTGAACGCGGGGGTCGCCTTCCCAGGCGATCAGGCGTTGTTCGTCGAGGGTGAGGACGATGCCCTCGCCGTAGACCTCCGTCGCGGGCAGCCAGCGCAGGCGGCCGCTGGTGTCGGCGGATACATGAGTGCCGCCCGGCGAGTGGCGACGGAATCCGGTCAGTGCCCGCACCTCGCGGAGGCGGTCGGCGAGGACGACGCCATCGATGTGCGTGTCGAGGGCGGCCCAGGGCTCCTCCCTCTCACCGTCGAGACCGAGACCACTTCGGCGTATCGCGAACTCCTTTGTGGGCTCGGGAAGTTCGACGGCATCGAAGGCGTACCACTCGTCGCGGCTCAGGTCGATCTTTTCGGAGTCCGATCGGCCGCCGGACAGCATCGCCGGTGCACCCGTGGCCTCTGCAACGAGTTGGTCGATGAGGCTGTCGGGGGCGTCGGTGTCCTCCTTGATCATGCCGCGGAAGGCATCGGCTCTACGCGTACCGAGTGCGCCCAGCAGGATCGGCCAGTAGTCGTGACCGCGCACCGCCTCTGCCGTGTCCTGCTCCGCGCGCGGGGGTTCGGCGGACTGGGGGATGGCGAGTGCCGAGTAGACGACCGGGTAGTAGACATTGCCGGCGGTGCGCTGCACGATGTGGACCTGCTGGCCGCAGGTGGCGTTCTCGTTCCGGCGCTGCCAAGGATTGCAACCCGAGCAGCGTCCACCCTGGGGTCCGAGAATGTCGAGCAGGTCGCGCTCGGCAGCGCACGGCTTGCCGTCCAGCCTGGTCGCCCCGCAACGCACCGAGAGCGCTTCGAGTCCTGAGGCGCGGTCGGCCACTCGGAAGCTGAGACGGCGCGCCTTCCAGGCATGCTTCGACTCGGAGCAGGAAGAGCGCAGTTCGGGTGCGAGGTGGGAGTGGGCCCAATACCACCAGTCCACGTCGTCGAGATGCCCGTCCGGGCAGATGCGGACGAACCGCATCGGGGTGAGGCGGGGTGCGGCCGCGCAGGACGTGCAGACGGGCGGCTCACCGGGCTTCTCGTTCTCGCGCAGGAAGCGGACCATGGCCCGGCAGGAGCCGCAGAACAGCCAGCCGGGGAAGCGCACATAGGGAACGCCGGGGCGGTCGGGCTGGTCGTAGCGGTCGTTGAGGGTGGCGGGTGCGGCGAAGAGGCCCTTGACGCCCAGCCGAACGGCAAGTCGTTCGGAGAGGACGGGGGTCTTCAGCTGCGGCCAGGACTCGATGCCCGCGGCGACGAAGGACTCCCCCTGGACATCGAGGATGGCGCCGACGCCGAACGGCAGCACCGTCTGTGCCTGGCGGACCCGGAGTTTGCGCTTCACTTTCCCGCTCCCGTCACGGTTATCTGGCATTCGCGGTCCACGCTCCGCATGGAGTTGAGGGTTTCCCACAGGCCGTAGCGCTGCTCGAAGGTCTTGAGCAGATTGTGCTGGCCCTTGCCCTGGCTGCGGTAGTGGAGATCCTTGCCCTCGGCAGCGGCCGCCTTGGCCTGCTGGTACCAGTCGTCGAGGAGGTAGCCCAGCTCCGCGCGGACGTCGGCGCGGACCGCATCGCTGTCGGCTCCCGAGGCGCCGCTCTCGGCGATCGCGGCGCGCTCGGCAAGGGCGTCCGCGATCCGCTCGGCCTCGTCCTTGTGAAGGGTGATCCGTCCGGCCTGGTTCTCGGCGGACAGGCCGAGCCGGTGGCGGACCAGGATGACAAGAGCGGCATGCAGGGCGCGGCGGCGTGCGGGCGGGGACCAGGGGGTGACGCTGGCGGGTTCGACGTAGCGGTAGAGGGCGCGGTGGTAGTCCAGGAAAGTCTCGTAGTGGGACCGGTCACGCGGCCGGGTGGCGTTGAAGTAGGTGACGACGAGTCCCGGCACGTGGTGGCGGCCGACACGGCTGGTGGCCTGGATGTATTCGGCGGTTGTCTTGGGCTGGCCCTGCATGAGCAGGTAGGCGAGCCGCTTCACGTCGACACCGACGGAAAGCATGTTGGTGCAGGGCAGGAACGAGACCGACCTGGGGTCCGTCCAGGGCTTCTCGAGACGGTCGAGAAGGATGGGCTGTTCGGCTCGCGGCAGGTTGCTGGTGAGTTCCTGCACATCGCCGTCGTCGAGCGCACGGACACCGGCGCCCTCGTCGAGTCCGCGGAGCTGGGCGGGGATTTCGTCACCGGCCGCGGTGACCGTTCGGCCCAGTTCGCGCAGGCTGTGGTGGTAGGCGACGAGCGTCCAGTAGTCGTCGCGGTGCTCCTCGGGAAGCTGGTGGACGCCCTGGAGCATGGCCGCCGTGGTGGCCACGGCGCCGCGGCCCGCGGTGTGGCCCTGCGCCATGACGCCCAGGTAGAGGCGGCCCTGGGAGCCGGAGTCGGGGACGGCGAAAAAGCTGTCGCGGGCGTCGAGTCCCGACGGCGGGAAGAGCTGGACGTCCTGGTGGTGCAATGCACGGACCTGTTCGGCGGAGCGCCGGATGGTGGCCGTGGCGGCAACGATCTTGGGCGGCCGGCCGGCCGAGTCGGTGCACAGCTCCAGAATGGCCGCCTCGTAGAGACCGACCGTGGTGCCGAGCGGCCCGGTGAGCAAATGCAGCTCGTCCTGGATGATCAAGGATGGCGGCGGGTTGCCGACGCCGGCCCCGAAGAGGTGTCCGGAGTCGCGCTCCCAGGCGAGCCGGGCGAATTTGTCGACGGTGCCGAGGACGAAGGTGGGAGGTTGCCGGTAGAGGTGCTGGTCGACCACGGCAACAGGCAGAAGGTCGTGAAAGGCGCACTCGTCGCGTGTGCAGAAGAAGGCGAAGTCATCTGTATCGGCGCGGACTCCGTAGTCGGAGCGGACGCTGGAGTGGGTCGGCGGCAGGATGCGGGTGCCGCACCACGGGCAGCGGTCGAGGATGAAGACATCCTCGGGGTGGGTGGCCTCGCGCTGCTGCTCGAAGGCGTCCTTGGCCGCCTCGAACTTGTTGGGGGTAGTGGTCTCTCCAACCCACAGGCCGACGGTGATCGGCTCGTCGCCGAGACCAAGTCCGGGTTCACTGCGACGGAGGTGTTCGAAGGCGCAGATCGTGGTGGCGGCGCGCTGGAACTGCTGGGTGGTGAGCAGGCTGAGGGTGTAGCGGCTGAGTACGGCGGTGCCTCCGCCTTCGCCGCGGATCCGGCGCAGGGCGATCACGAAGGCGGCCAGGAGCAGATACGCCTCCGTCTTGCCTCCACCGGTGGGGAACCAGATCAGATCGGTGGTATCGCGGTCCCGGTGGCCGGGTTCGGCTACGCCGTCAAGGGCGAGAAGGAAGAAGGCGAGCTGGAAGGGACGCCAGGTGGCCTTGGGGTCCACGGGCGGGTCGATGGCCACGGCTTCGGAGCGGCGGCGTCGCTGTCCGGCCTGGTCGGGCGCCGAATGCCGCATCTGGAGCAGCATGGCACGCTGGGCGATGCGGAAAGCGTCGAGGAGTTCGGGGCGGTTCGGGTCGCACAGGGTACGCACGCCCGCTTCGATGCGGGTGACTGCCTGGTGGATGCGGCCGAGGATCCGCTCTGCCGCCTCCTGCCCCCAGGCCGGCACCTCAACGGATCGCTGGCCCACGTACCAGGCGTGGTACGACGCAGCGAACTCGGCCAGCTCCTCGCGAAGTTGGTCGGTGCTGACGGCCGGGTCCGCCAGGTGGGAGATCGTGAGCGCGGGGGCGTCGAGCGGGCCGCCGGCCCGGATGGCGGACACCTCAGCACGCGGCAGGGCTTCGCAGGCGAGGAGTAGGACGCCGCCGCCCTCGCCCTCGGCGTGGTACTCGCGAACGGCGCAGCCGTGGCCGACAGCGTGGGTGACGACGTGCCGGTACTGAAGGCGAAGTTCGCGTTCCTCGGGGTCACGGCTGGCGAGCCGGACACTGGGATAGGGAAGCACGGCACCGCCGGCCGGCCGAACGGTGAGTCCGCACTGGAACAGCATGTCGTCCCAGCTCGGCGCCTTACCGTCGGAGCCGTCATGGCGGGCGGCGTTGACCAGCGCCACGGTGACCAGCGTGCCCTCGCCGTAGGAGCGGCGGCGCACCCGGATCTCTGCACGGCCGTCGAGGACGGACACGGTCTCCCGGTCGGGGCCGATCGTGTGCGTCTCGGGCATGTGAGGGACACGCCGCCAGCGCCGCCCGCGTCCTGGTTCGCTCCTCGACGTCTCGTAGCGGGCACCGGTGCAGGTCACCTCGACGCGTTCGGCATCGGTGTAGAAGCTGACGCCGAGGGAAGCGGGAAGCCAGCTGTTTGTCTCGGGCACGGGGTCGGGAGCCGGGTCCACGTCGGGGGCGTCCTGCTCGGCGCCAGGCGCGTCGGGGTCGTCGGCAGCGAGGGCGAGTTGCCGCTGGAGGTCCGCCTGTTGCGGGTAGAGCGTGCCCATCAGGTACTGCCGGTCCGGCGGCGCGTCGAGCACTTCGTCGTCACCGCCAGCGGGGCCGACGAGCTGGCGGGAGAGGTAGTCCGCCAGCTCCTGGCGCGGGTCCATGTGCGGGTTCCTTCGGATCGGGGGTGGGGCGGAGACCTGGCAGATGGGACGTACGGACCTGCGATCAGGGACGCGAAGGGATGATTCCCAGTCGGATCAGCCCATCGCGGAAGACCGGTTTGGCCTTCCCCTCGATCTGCCGAATGCGCTCACGGGTGACCCCGAAGACCGCGCCGATCGCGTCCAGGGTGGCCGGCTCGTCACCGTCGAGACCGGCACGCCGAACAAGAACGTGGCGTTCACGTTCCGTGAAGCCGTCCAGGAGCTGCCCAACCTGCTCGAAGAACTCCTTGCGAAGCACCACAGCAGAAGGCCCGGGCAGTCGGCTCGGCCCGATGATCAGCTCGCCGAGGGCTGCGTCATCGCCGACGATCCGGTCCAGGGAATCGGTGGACCGACTGATCCTGCGAATCTTTTCCACCTCGGCGAAGGTGAGTCCGGTGACATAAGCCACGTTCTCGACCGTCCTGGCACGGCCTTCGCCCAGAAGCTTGCGCTCGGCTGCGGCGACCTTGCTGACCTTTTCGTGGAGATGCACGGGCAGTCGTATCAGGTTGCCCTCGTCGGCGATGGCCCGGGTGATGGCTTGCTTGATCCACCAGGTCGCGTAGGTCGAGAGCTTGTTACCTTGTGTGGCGTCGAACTTGCGGACCGCGCGCAGCAGTCCGACGCTTCCGTGCTGAACGCTGTCCTCAATGTCCAGTCCGCGCCCTTGGTAACCCTGCGCGATCTTCCACACGAGCCGCTGGTTGTGCAGGACGAGGCACTCGTAGGCGTGCCACCGCTCGCCGTCACGGAGCAGCGCCGCAATCTCGTCCGGCGGAACATCGCGGCTGAGGAGGTCCGTACCGCCGCGGAGAAGAACGGCGAGGCCGACCTCCTCCTCCGCCTTGAGCACTACTCTGGCTGGGTCCCGCCGCCACCGGTCTGCTTCCAGGACGGCACGGGCGGCACGAACCGCCTCAGCCAGGCGCGCGTCCACGGCGGCAGAAGCAACCCGAGCCGGGGCCTTGCCGACTGGCGGCCTCACGGGTGCGGTCCTGGACGTCGGCGCGAGTGCAGGCCCGACGGGGCGGCCCCCACGACGCTCCACCGGTTCGTCGAACACGCGGGGCGTCCCGGGTCGGGTGATCGGGAAGTCGGCGGTCAGCTCACGCACTTCGGCAGGGTTGAGCCCGTGGAGCCGTACCACGCCGTCGTGGGCGAGCTTGCTGACGGTGCCGTCGATGTCGGCGTAGCGGGCCAGCATGCGCCGAGCCTGGGCCAAGCGGCTGGCCGCCTCGGTTGCACCGAGCCCGGGCTCGGGGACTTCAGTCGGTGGGGCGGGCGTCTTCGTTAACGACGTCGCAGCCTGCACCTCGAGGTCCGGGACAGGCCCGGCGCGATGGCCCGTACCTCCCCGGCGAGAAAGCTTCACATGGATGCCAACAGCGGCGAGCCCGTTGCGAAGCCTTCGCTGCTGCTCCGTGGTTCTCAGCCCGAGTCGACCCGCCTCCAGAGCGAAAGCTCGCTGACTGACAACGCCCGCAGGAGACGCGCACCGCTTCAGCCTCTCGATGACGAACGGCAACTCCGCCTCGATCGCGCCCCGTTCGATCGCGGCCATCGAGTCCCCACCCATAGCGCCCCCACTCCAGCGACCAAGCGCCGATTCTGCTCGAGCGAGCCAGCCTGGCGCAGCCACACTCTAGGGTCAGCCCGTTAGCACCGTCAACAGATTCACCTAGTGGATCACTGTGTTCTTTGGTCGCTTGACAGTGTCAACGGGTAAGGTAATGAGCGTTCGCGCAGGCCTCGCCCACACAGAAGGTCACTCATGCCGCACCCCGACCGCCTCCCCGGCACGCCCGAGTTCCGCATCAAGCTTCCCAAAGACGGTGGGGAGGCGCGCGGACATCTGCTCACTGAGTTCGGCGGCAACGGCACGCACAAGTTCCTCCTGCGCGAGGGTTCGACGGTGGCCGCCGAGGCGTGGCCCGGGCTCAGTGACCACGCACGTCGGACCCGCGCGGATCTGCGCGCGAGCGGCGGGCTCGCCGACGCGCCGGCCGATCCCGACCGGCAAGAAGCACCACGGCGCTGGGTGGCGGCCCAGGACATCGAGTGCAACTCCTCCTCGGCCGCCGCCGCGCTCGTGTACGGCTACGACGCGTCCGGCCCGGAGTCCTGGCGGACCGCCGAGGGCCATCCGCTCGCCGACTATCTGTCCACCGGCTGGCGCCCCCCGCGCAAAGCGTGGCTGGTGCGCGGCTCGAATGTCTCCGGGCACAACCTGGTGCGGCAGTCGTGGCTGAAAGAGGGGTTCGTCTCGCTCGCGGGCGCGCACCTGCCGCCTCTGGAGGAGTCCGATCCGACGAAGAGCGCGCTGCGCCGCTACGTAGAGGAGGGATACGAGGGGGCGGCCTCGTACAACCAGAAGCAGAGCCTCGTCGATGATCTGCACGCATTCCTGACGCAGATGCGCATGGGCGACACAGTGGCCACCATCGGCGACGGCCGGCTGCACATCGGGCGAATCACCGGGGAGGCCCTCCAGACCTCGTCGCCAGGCGGGCTGTCCAATCTGCGAAGGACCGTCGACTGGCTGCCGAAGAACCATGCCTATGAAGAGCTGCAGGAGGAGGTGCAGCAGAAGCTGTCCGTTCAGCATGACGTCGTCGACCTGACCGGCGTCCTGGACGCGCTGGGCGCGCTCACCGGGCACTTGGAGCGCACGGACCCGGCAGCAGCCGACGCCAGCGGTGAGTACCCCGCCGTCGAAGGGCCGACGCAGCGGGAGCTGTCACTGCCGGACACCACCGGGGCACTTGCCGCAGACCTCCTCGTCCACGACAGTTCCTGGCTGGAGGAGCTGCGTGAACTGCTGCTCGATGAAAGGCAGTTGGTCTTCTACGGCCCTCCGGGCACGGGCAAGACGTATCTGGCGATGAAGCTGGCCGAGTACTTCGGCGGCGGCCCGGAACAGGTCAAGATCGTGCAGTTCCACCCTTCGTACGCCTATGAGGACTTCTTCGAAGGGTTCCGGCCGGTGGAGGATCCCGAGACGCGAGAGGTTGCCTTCCGGCTGACGGCCGGCCCGCTTCGGGAACTCGCCGATCTCGCCTCCCTCGAGGGCAACCGACACCTCCCGCACTTCCTGATCATCGACGAGATCAACCGCGCCAATCTGGCGAAGGTCTTCGGTGAGCTGTACTTCCTCCTGGAGTACCGGACGAGGTCCGTCCGCCTCACCTACTCAGGAGACGACTTCGCGCTGCCGCCGAATCTGTTCGTGATCGGGACAATGAACACCGCCGACCGATCGATCGCCCTGGTCGACGCGGCGATGCGGCGCCGGTTCGCGTTCGTCGAGCTGTCCCCGCGCACCGAGCCGACCGCCGGGCTGCTCGCTCGCTGGCTGAAGCGCGAAGGCAGGGATCCGGAGCCCGCCCACCTCCTCGATGCCCTCAATGCCCGCATCGACGACGCCGACTTCGCCATCGGTCCCTCGTACTTGATGAAGCCAGGCGTGTACCGCGACGGCGGCCTCGAACGGACCTGGCGCACGAAGATTCTGCCGCTGCTCGAGGAGCACCACTACGGCGAGGGGCTCGATGTCACCGCCCGCTATGGCCTCGACTCGCTGCGCGAGCAGCGCCCGTGACTGTGATGGAGGTGACGCTGCGCGAGTACGGGCCCGAAGTCTCCGTCCCACTCGGCTCCGAGGCCGGGCGGGCCCTCGCCGCCTCCGGGATCCTGCAAAGTGCGACCCCGGATTCGGGTCGAGACGGGCACTGGCTACTGCGGGCGGGTAGCCGGGTCGGCGCCGTGCGCACCCCCGATGGTTCGGTGGTACGGATCACGCCCAAGACCCCCGTCGGCCGGCTGTTCTTCCTCCTCGGGTTCAGCCTCGCCCCGGCACGCGCGTGGCGCGACGGCCGGGAGGGCACCGTCGACATCGGCACGTACGACGATGTCGTCCCCGCACTCGCGCACGCCGTCGAGCGGCAGATCGATGCCGCGCTCCGGCAGGGGGTCCTCCAGGGCTACCGCGAGGTGGAGGAATCCGCGCTGGTCGTGCGCGGGCGGCTGCGCGAGGCCGAGCAGATCCGGCAGCACTTCGGCCGAACACCGCCCGTGGAGATCGCCTACGACGCGTACACCGCCGACACCGCCGAGAACCGCATCCTGCGTGCCGCCGCCGAACGGTTGCTGCGGCTGCCGGGGGTTCCCGGCCCCGTCCGACGGCGCCTCGCCCACCAGCGCGTACGTCTCGCAGACGCGCTGCCACTGGTACGAGGGCAGGAGCTGCCGCGTTGGCGGCCGTCGCGCCTGAACTCCCGCTATCAGCCCGCACTGCGGCTCGCCGAGGCCGTCCTGCACGGCACTTCACCAGAACACCGGCCAACCGGGTCCGAACCACTCACCATCGACGGCTTCCTGCTCGACATGAACAAGCTGTTCGAGGACTTCGTCACGGTCGCCCTGCGTGAGGCCCTTCGGGAGCACGGCCTGACCGCGAACCTCCAGGACCTCCACCACCTCGACACCGCGGGTCTCGTACGGGTGCGCCCCGATCTCGTCGTCCGCACCGGCGATGGCCGCACTCCGCTTGCCGTCGTCGACGCCAAGTACAAGGTCGAGAAGGCCGATGGACTCCTCAACGCCGATCTGTACCAGGCGCTCGCGTACGCCACCGTGCTCGGTCTGCACGAGGCGCACCTGGTGTACGCGGCCGGGCGACAGCCCGAGCGCTTCCACGAGGTGCGCGGAACGACGGCAGGGCCGGACGGACGGGGAGTGCGGCTGTACCAGCACAGCCTCGATCTCTCCCGCGAACCCCGACAGCTCCTGTCGGCACTCCGGGAGATCGCCGGACAGCTGGCCGCAGCCACCCCACATCCGTGATGATGAAACACCGTCAGGCAGAAAGGGAGGGACCTTATGCCCCGGCTCGCCTTCGCCCAGAGTTTCTGGGACGGCTACGACACCCTGGACAAGCCCATCCGAGCCGGAGTGCGCAAGGCCATGGCGAAATTCCAGGCCATGAGCGTCGCCGAACTCAACGCGGACAAGGGCCTGCACCTGGAGTCCGTGGAGAACGCCCGTGACCCGCGCATGCGCACCATTCGGATCACCGGCTTCTGGCGGGGCATCGTCCTCGCCCCCGACGACGGCAGCGACATGTTCCTCCTGGTCAATGTCCTGCCGCACGACGACGCCTATACGTGGGCGGCGAAGCGTCTGTACAGCGCGAACTCCGCGACCCGCGCCCTGGAGGTACGCAACGCCGTCGCCCTGGACGAGCTGACGCCGTTGTACGAGACGGCCGCACGCACGGCTCCGCGGCTGCTGTTCGCGAGCATCTCCGACGGCACGCTGCGCGAACTCGGCGTCGATGTGCAAGTGCTGCGGGCCGCGCGCTCGCTGGTGGACAAGGCCCAACTGGAGGCGTTCTCCCTGCTCCTGCCAGAGGATCAGCTGGAGGTGCTGCAGTACCTGGCCGAGGGGTTCAGCCCGGAAGAGGTCTACCGGGACGTGGTGGCCGTCCGTCGGCCTGCCGATGCGCCCGCCGAACCGGTCGAGGATCTGGCCACGGTGATCGCCAACACTCCGGCACGCATCCGCCTGGTCACCGGGCCGCAGGAGCTGGAGGAGATCCTGGAGAAGCCGTTCGATGCTTGGCGGGTTTTCCTCCACCCCTCCCAACGGCGCGTCGCCTACCGCACCTCGTACGGGGGTCCTGTCCAGGTCACCGGCGGGCCCGGGACAGGCAAGACAGTGGCTGCCCTGCATCGGGTCAAGCACCTGCTCGGCCGTTCCGAGGACGGCCGCATCCTGCTCACCACGTACACGAACGCGCTGGCCGCAGGGCTGCGTGACCTGCTTCACCTACTCCTCGAACAGGACGAGAAGCTTCTGGCCCGAGTCGATGTGACGACGGTTGACGCCTATGCGAACGGCATCGTGCGCGCCAAGTCGGCGGCTACGCCCAGACCTGTCGGGGACCGGGAACAGCTGCAGTTGTGGGAAAAGGCCGTCAAGCAGCTCGATCTGCCCTTCACCGCCCGGTTCCTGGCCCAGGAGTACCGGCACATCGTTCTTGGCCAGAACCTCCGCAGTCTCGATACCTACCTCGGCGCAAGCCGCCGAGGCCGTGGAACCGGTCTCGGTCCCACACGCCGCCAAGAGGTGTGGAACGGCGTGGAGCGGTTCGAACAGTTCCTGCGCGACCGCGGGGAGACAACACACCTCCGGATCTGCGCCCATGCGGCGGAACTCCTCATCAATGAGCAGGCTCCGTACACCCATGTTGTTGTCGACGAGGCCCAGGACCTGCACCCCGCGCAGTGGCGTGTGCTGCGGGCCGCCGTGTCCCGCGGCCCGGACGACCTGTTCGTCACCGGCGATCCACACCAGCGGATCTACGACTCACGGGTCTCCCTCGGCTCGCTGGGCATCACCACGGCCGGCCGCAGCTTCCGGCTGCGCGTCAACTACCGCTCGACCGAAGAAATCCTCGCCTGGTCGGCGCGACTCCTCGCGCCCGTCACCGTCGACACACTCGACGGCGAGGGAACGGACTCGCTGGCGGGGTACCGCTCCCTCCTGCACGGGCGCCGTCCACAGGCGCAGGGATACGCGACCCGGCGGGAGGAGATCGAGTCCCTGGTGGACCGAATCCGAGCGTTGCTCGCCGAAGGCCTCGCACCGCGCGAGATCGGCGTGTGCGCACGCTTCAACCTTTCCCTGGACGCGGCCGAGGAGAAACTGAAGGCCGCCGGTATCCCGGTGCTAAGGGTCAAGGGGCAGGTCACGCAGAGTACCGAGGGGGTACGTCTGGCAACGATGCACGCGATGAAGGGGCTGGAGTTCCGTGCTGTGTCCGTCCTCAGTGTCGACGAGGGCACAGTCCCGTTCGCCCGTGGGATCACCCCACGCGAGGCGGAACCGGTGCAGCATGACGCCGACCTGCTCCGGGAACGCTGCCTGCTCTTCGTCGCATGCACTCGCGCTCGCGAAGCGCTGAGTGTGACGTGGAGCGGAACCCCGAGCCCGTTCCTGCCACGCCTTGCCTGAACAACCGCCGGGTGCGGACCTGTGCGGGCGCCCACCGGGGCGTCCCGCACAATCCTCATTCCTCGGGCGCCAGGCCGCCCGAGGCGAGGCCGTCACGGGCGACGTCGGCGAGTCGCCGGCTCAGCTCGTCTACCTTGCGCGTTCCTTCCTCGAACGCAGACAGGGCCCGGAAGACCGAGCCGTACCTACGCTGCTCGTCAATGCCCATACGGGGGATCCGTGCACCCTTACCGTCAAAACGGTAGGTCCCACTGGCACTTGTGGACCGGCGAGCATTGGCCGAGCTCCGCAGAAATCCTTGCAAAAAGTCCGTGTCGAGTTGCTCACTGGCCGAGACAGGTTCCGAGCCCTCGTACGCGACAAATCCGGCACGAGCGAGATCCGCAACGCTGGTAGTGGCGCCGTCCAGTGAGCCCGCTCCGCTGGCCGGCGCAAGCTCGGGCAGAATGGCAGCAAGGCGGCGGAGTTCGTCCCCCAGCTCCTTGCGCAGGGCAGCGTATTCACCGGGATAGTCGCGGTGCCGGGCCCGAAGATGGCTGCCAGGCGTCAGGTCGACGATGTCGTCGAGGAGCTCGATCAACGGCACGTCCGCGACCTGATCGGGACGGGGTTCCAGGCTCCCATCCGGGCTGTTGCCGGTCAGGTCAACCATGCGCACGGTGTGGTTGGTATCCGTACCTCCGTTGTTCCCGGGACGCCGGAGACACCAAAGGTGGACGGGCAGCGCATGAGATGTCGCCGTCCCTGGTGGCAGAGCGACCACTTGGCGGACGACGCCCCGCCGCACGAGTTCCGCTCGAATGCGTCGGCCTGCCTTGCGGTAAGCAACTGAAGCCGGCATGACCATGAGGACTTGACCGCCGGGCTCGGTGTGCGCGTAGGCGTGCTGGAGCCACGCGAGTTCCCCCTCGGCCTTGGACGGAGTACCGAGTTCCCAGCGAGAGTCGAGCAACAGCTCCTCTCGTCCCCACTCGGTCACGCCGACGGGGGGGTCGCAGACGACTAGATCCGCCTTCAGATCCGGCCATTTGTCCGCGCGCAGGGAATCACCTGCCGCAACGCGCACACCTGATCGCCCCATGATTCCGGCGCGGTGCTGCGCGAAGCGGACGCTGTCAGCATCCATGTCCTGGCCGCGGCAACTCCCCACCTCGGAGGCGACGGAAAGGAGCAGCACCCCGATTCCGCAGGCGGGATCGAAAACCGTGGCATCGGCCGACAGTTCGGGAGCGAAGTGACACACAGCACGCACCACGCGCTCGGAGGTAACCTGGTCCGATCCCGCGCGCCGAGCGGAGTCCATGAACCGTTCGGTCAGGCCGTTCACAAGGTCGACGGGTGCCTCGGTCTGCGTGAGCCCCTGCAATCGGCTGGCAACGTCATCCGGCAGTCCCGGCCGATGCTCCCCGGCCAGCACGCCGGCCACCTCTGCCAGGCCCACGATCATCTGTTCCCCGTAAGCAGCCCGCATGGCCTGCCACAACTCGACCTCGGGTGATACTTCCTGGCCTTTGCGCTGCTTGTCCAGCCACCCTTGGACCTCGGCGAGCGCGTAAAGCGGACTGTTCGCAGCACCTCCCGCCGGCGCGGGGAAGTCGTCGTAGCGCCGGCGCCAATTGGAGACAGCAGCCCGAGTGACTCCGGCCAGCCGAGCGATCTCGGAACCGGTGACAAGAGGGCCGGCCGGGGAAGCAACCTTGTCCGTCATGCTCCCAGCGTACACGGACTGCAACCATCATTCGAGAATGGGATACGTTGACAGAATACACACGCTCTGCCATGTCACGTGCTCCCAGGGCAGCCCGAATCGTAGCCAGTCGGCCTGCCGACGGATCGGTAGGTGGGTCCAGTTCGCCGCTCCAGCCCGCGGCGCACGGAGGACGGAATGGCACCACGTACGGGGCTAGCCACGGGCAGAGAGCCAGACAGGAAAGCCGTGACTCGCAGCTGACCCTGGGCATTCAGCGGCATTTGGCTATCTGACGCCCGGTAGCAGAAAGGTGCCGCTGACCTGCAAGGATGCGAATGTCTAGATCGTATCTGCTACAGAAGTCAGGGCACCTTTCTGGTGAGCGAGCGTACAGGGTGGGATCGCCGGCTGTCCGTGCGGGCCGATGGCAAAGGGCTGATCGGGCATGCCGGGGCGGTGCTGCTGCGCGTGCGCACGGACCGTACGGGGCTGACCGGTGCGCCGGCGAAGGTGCTGCCGACTGGAACGGGCAACGGCTGTCGGGACCGCCTTTCTGGCCGACTGCACCCGCTGACACCCGCTTCTCAGCGGACCGGCGGCGGCGCTACTGTCCTTGCGGCGTGCTAGGCATGACCTCATGCACTCTGCGGCACCCCTGCCCCACGTGGATCTCACGGATGCACAGTGGCGACTCCTCGCGCGACTGGCGTCGGGGTCTCTCCCCGACTGCAGCGACCGACACACCTTCGCCCGGGCGTTGGCCCCGGACGATCTCGATGCGGATCAGGCCCGGGAGGACCTGCCGACCCTCCGGTGGATGAAGCTGATCGAGCTGACAGACGGTTCACTCGTGCTCACCGATTTGGGCGCCGCGGTTTATTTCCGGGCTCTGTACGAGTCCTCGCAGGAGAGACTGGGCGAGGTCGCCCGACTGGCCGAGATACGGGAGACGGCAGCTCCCCGGTTTGCACGTGCGGTTCGGCGGCTGGCGGACGGCTCCTGCTCGTTGCCGGAGGCGCTGGCCGGCATGGACGAAGCCCCGTGATATTCGGAAGGGCTCACGTCACCTCCGACCCGTTGAAGAGGACATCGACCGCAGCATGCCGGGCCTTTCGGGCAGAGGCCGGAACAGGCAGCACTCCGGCTGTCGTCAGCTCCACCTCCGTGAGCATGGGGCCGGCCAGGATCTCCTCCAACAGCTCGCTCTGGACGGGCGCAAGATCGGTGAGTCGACGGAGCACGGAGATCAGGTCGATGAGTTCCACCGTCCACTCGTGTGGCCAGCGCTGGGCGTGAATGTCATCCAGGGGGCTCGTCCGTTTGCTGGTCGGCGCGGCCTTCCGGTAGCCGAACCACTTGCCGACGATCTTCATGCCCCCGACGTCGTAGGCCCATACGGCATCGGGAACGGGTGCGAACGATCCTTTCCCGATGTAGAGCGTCCGCGTGGGAGCGTCGTAGTGCAGCCGGTCAGGGATCCGGGTACCGATCGGCGTGAGATAGCGCACCTGCCGCTCGTCGCCCGAAGCGAACTGCACATGGCCAGGGTGCCGCCCGAGGGTCGGGTCAGCGCAGCATTCGCCGTAGGTCGAGGCCCAGAGAATTTCACGGCCGAGTCCGACGGCACGGGACCACAGCACTCCGTCTCGAGTCAGGGGTACACGCACGCCTGGCGTCAGCAGTTCCTCGGCGAACCTCTCCGTGAAGGCTTCGTGCCCTGCCACGGCCACGACATAGGCGGCGAGATCGGTGGCCGTCATCCGGTCCTGACCCAATAAGCTCGCCAGATAGGGAAGAAGGCGTGGCGCCAGGTTGGGCGACCCATCGGGGTGCAGGAGCGGCAGGATCCGACCCCCGCGACCGTTGAAGTGGTGTGTGTCTGGGATGAGGTTCGTGGCCACGACCGCCGGGCCGGAGTCGATCTCATGGGACGACTGCTGGTTGAGGAAAATCTGCCCTGCCTTCAAGGACGCCCACAGGTCAGGCCGCGGGTAGTCGAGCACGCGGTTGTCGGCGATCAGCCACTGCCGGTCGAAGCTGCGGAGGGCCGTGCGTATGAGGTCTGGGCGGACACTCGTCTCTCGACCGATTGGCTGTATCCGAGGGTCATGTCCGGGAAGCGGATCCTTCTTGCTGGCAAGCCTGCGATCGCGCGTTTCTTTGAACAGCATTGCCTTTTCGTCCTGATCGACCTCGCGGATGAGAGTGGTCCATCGGCGACGCAGATCCTCGTCCGAGGGACTGCTTACCCAAGAGCGGTTCGAGGTGATCCCCAGCGTCCCCCACGGGAAAAGATCATCTAGCGCCAGAAAGTCTTCCCAGCCAGACTGCGCGTGCGGCGTGAACGGCCGCGGGCTCCGGGAGTGCGCGTCGCGCCAGCCGCCGTCATCGATACGCACCTCGTGCAGTTGCATGAACTTGTCTGCCCGGCGGCCGGCCAGAACGCGGTAGTGCACCCTCGCCCGGTGGTCCTCGCCCCGCACAACCCCCGCCTTACGGACGAATATTGATATCGCCAGGGGCTGCGCAACGCCGGGGAAGGGGCGAGTGGCGACGTCGGAGCGGTGTCCCTCCGGCGACAGGTTGATGATCCAGCCCTCGTCGCAAGTGCGGCGCAAGTACTCCCGCATACCGCGGCCGCCAGGGCCCGTGGCCCAGCCCGAGGGCGTGATGAAGCAGACCACTCCGTGGCGTTCGTCGTCGTGCGCGTCGAAGACCTTCCAGGTCGCCCAGCGCCAGAAGTACACGTACATGTTCTTCAGAACATGCTCGTAACGCCCGTTACCCGGGTAGCGGAAGGCGTCGAGCAAAGGCACCTCACGGCGGTCGCTGCGCTTCTCCACCCAGCCGCCGCGGTCTTCGGCCTTGTCGTCGTATGGTGGGTTGGCGATCACGACGGTCACGGGGACGTTCGCCTTGACGTTGTTCGCCCGCCGTCGGGACTCGGACAAGGCGTCGTAAGTGGACGCCAGGTAGTCATCCTCGACGAACGGGTTGTCCAGCGTGTCGGTGACGAAGAGGTTGAGTCCCCCGTCGGGCAGCGCGGTTTCGTAGCGCTTCAGCAGGTCGGAGGTCCGTAACTCAGCGACGGCGAACGGTCCCATCTGCATCTCGAATCCGTACAGCCGTGTGGCCAGGCGCGATATGGCGTCCGCGGACATCGCGGGTCCGGAGCAGGCGGCGGCCTGCTCGGCGACTCGTTCGATGATCGTATGGAGAAAGGTCCCGGTTCCCATGGCGGGATCGACGATCCGAACCCCGTCGCATCCAAAGCCGTCGGACTGGCCGAGCCGGGTCCGCAGCACGTCCTCGGTGAGACGCACCATCTCCTGCACGACCTCGTGCGGAGTGTAGTAGGAGCCGCTTCTCTGGCGCAACACGGGGTCGTAGACCGTGAGGAAGTGTTCGTAGAGGTGGAGGTACGCGTCACGGTTGCCTGTGCGGATGGCCGGCCAGTCCACCTGGGCGATGGTGCGGCGCAGCAGTTCCAACGTGACGGTGAACCGCTCGTTGACGTTGTCGGTGAGGAGTTGGAGAGCCTTCCCCATGAGCGCGTGGTCGGCGTCCAGGCGACGACCGATGTCGTGGAGGCCGATCCCGTCATCGAGGACGTCCTCGGAACGGGCCAGCAGCAGCGCGAAGGTGACCGCCTGGGCGTAGCCGTCGGCGAAGGTCACGTCGTCGGCAGACGGGAAGAGCATCCGCCGCCAGTCGTTCTTCAAGCCGGTGAACGGTCGGGCACGGACATCGTCATCACGGCTGGACGAGCGTGACTCGGCTACCAGTTGTTCGAGAACAGCAGCACGCAGCAGCCGACACAACGGAGCCACGTGCTGTACGAGCCGGGCAACGCGCTTGATAGGCGGAGGTTTCCACACCAGGAATTGCTTGAGCAGAGCGTCCAACGCCCCCGGGTCCGCGGGCGCCAGCTTCTCGCCCGCGGTACGGAGCGACCCTGCGAGGTAGACCGTCTCGCCGAACTGCCGGCCGTCGCGGAACAACCGCCACTCGGTGCCGTTGGAGTACAGCAGGTTGGGCAGGTTCCGCAGCTTCTCCCACTGCGCACGGTTGCTCTTGCCGAAGGTGTCGGGATCGACCGAGAGTCCCGGCTTCTTGAGCTCGATGTAGCCGGCCAGCTCACCGCTCGCGCGGACGGCGTAGTCGGGCCGGACGCCGAGATCGGGGACAGGGAACTCGTCGTGCCACGAGACCTCGTGCTGCTCGTGGTGCTCACCGACTGTTTGGAGAAGCGCCTCAAGGGGTGCGCGGATGGAGGCTTCCGGACTCCCACCACCCGACAGTTTGACCTTGCAGGCACGTCCGAACTCCGCCACGGCAACGAGCAACCAACCGTCTAACCCCCCTGACATCTTCCCCCCAAGGATCGAGTCAGGGCGCCGATGCTATCTACGTACGGTCATTGGGGGAAGACGGAACGTCAATACGGTGTCATCCGGGTGTGATGTGACGGTGGATCGTCCGCTCTGTCGGCATAGCGGGGGTCCAGCAGCGACGCCATAGTCGGGCCATGCCACTGACGCGGCGGGTCCTTGAGATGCGCGGTTTCTGCGGTTTCGTGCCCTTCTCCGTTCTCTCGGGCCGGCTGGTCCCTTCCGCCAGCGGAATCTATGTAGTGGTCAGGGCTTCCGACTCCGCGCCGACATTCCTGGCGAGCAGCACGGCCGGTTGGCGCAAGGGGCGCGATCCAGCCGTGAGCGTGACGCGGCTCACGGCGAAGTGGGTCGCAAACGCCGAGGTCCTCTACGTCGGCAAGGCGGATTCGGGCGCTGCTGCCGACCACGGCCTTCGCGGTCGGCTCATGCAGTACGCCCGCCACGGTTCCGGCGGAACCAGCCACCACGGCGGGCGGTACATCTGGCAGCTGCACGACTCCGCTGCGTTGCTGGTCGCATGGAAGCAGACAATCGACCCGCGTAGCGAGGAGAGGGCTCTGCTCGCCGAGTTCGAAGCGCTGTACGACACGCTGCCCTTTGCCTCAGGCATTGACAGCCCCGTGGCCCGGTTGGACGAGGCGAGGCCAGTGACTGGGCAGTCGTCATTTGGTGTGGGAGTGGAGGTCCTCGTGACTGTTTTCGACTGTGAGCGATCACGAAATTCGGCTCTGTCGCTGATCTTGTGATCGGGGTCAGGTCCGATGCAGGATTCGTTTGCGCAGGAGGTCGAAGTTGGCGCGACCGTATCCGGCCCGTTTGATGAGCTTCACTCGCGTGTTCTGTCCCTCGACCTGGCCGGAGCTCCAGGGACTGGAGAGTCCGGCGGTGACGGCGTCCTGGTCTCGGTGTAGGCCGTTGACCAGGGAGTGCAGTGCTGGCAGGGGGTCCTGCTCGACCCGCTCCATCCAGTCGGCCAACTGGTCGCCGCGCCGGTCGCGCATCATCTCGGCGAAATCGCGGACGTGGTCGGTGAGCGCGTCGAGTTCAGGGCAGCCAGCGCGTATCTCCTTGAGGACGAGACTGTCCTCGTCGGTGAGATTGCCCGGGTTGGTCATGATCCATCGCACGATACGGCGGGGCCGTGGTGCTGGTCTGGGTGCCGGCGCGGGAGCGGACGGCGTGAAGGTTCGCAGGTAGCGGCGGACGGTCTGGATGCTCCCGGTGAAGCCGCGGGTGGTGATGCCGCGGTGCAGTTGGGCGGTGTCGTGGCAGCCCTCGTTCCACCGCTGGTGGAGATAGGGCCGGTACTCGTCCAGGACCGTGGACCGGTTGACCGCCTTGACCAGGAGTTCCTCGATGCCGGTCGCGCGGGCGAAACGGCGCACCGTGGAACGGTCCAGCTGGAGTTGGTGGCAGATCGACTCGAGCGAGGCACCCTCACGCAGCAGGTCCTGGACCAGCGTGAACCGCTCCCGGGTCCGGACCACCAGGCGTCGCTCGCGCCCGCAGACATCCAGGTTCCCGACCGGTGTGGGCGCCGGGCCTTGGTCATCGGTGGGCACGTCGGCGGGTTCAGGGGCCGATGTCCTCTCGAACACGGCCCGCACGCAGGCGAAATGAGCGCCGACCGTCTTCTCCACCGCCTCGCCGAGGTTCTTCCACAGGTGCCACGCGTCGGCTACCTGCACCGCCTGCGGGGCACCCGTGCGGGCACCGTCGGCATACGCACCGGCCCGGTCCCGGCAGATCACCTCCACCTCGGGGTGGCCGAGCAGCCAGGCGGCCAGCGGTTCTGCCTCGCGTCCCGGCAGTACGTCGATGGGGCGGCGTCGCTCCAGATCGACCAGGATGGTGGCGTACGAGTCGCCCTTCCGCAATGCGAAATCGTCGACACCCAGCACGCTGACCCGCCCGACGGGCTCCTCGGGGAAGGCCCTGAGCAGGCGTAACAGGGTGTCCTTCGCCGCCGGGACCCCCATCGCTGCCGCGAGCCGGCTGCCCGCCCGCCCCGCCAACGCGAGCGCGATCGAGGTCAGTGTCCCGCGCATCAGCGGGGTGTAACGGGCGTGTGGGCTGGTCAACCCGGTGACCTGCTCGGCGAACGTCACCGTCGGACAGATGCCGTTGAGACAGCGGAATCGTCGTACCAGCAGCTCGATGACCACCCGGGTGCCGCTGACCGCCGCGTCGGACAAGCGTCGCAGGTATCGGCCGTGCACCCGAACTGACGGGCTCTGACAGCGCGAGCACGGCGCATCTGCCGCACGGACACGAGCATGCATCGTGATCTCGTTCGCCGATCGCTCGACCAACTCGACCACGACGCCGGACAGATGGGGCAGAAGCGCCTCGAAACTCCGCGAAGTACACCAGGGACACGATCGCACGCACCACCAATAACAGCCCGATCACAAGATCAGCGACAGAGCCGAATTACGTGATCGTTCACACTCCTCCGCTGATCGGTTTCTCACGGAAAAGCGACGGGTGCAGATCCAATGAGGGTTCTGGCGATGTGCAGATCCCCGGAGCAAGCGGCCCGGTAGGCGATCCGGGTCGCGGTGACCTTCCCGAACACCGTGGCCAGGATCCGGGTCCGGCCCCGCTCGATCCGGGTGCGCTCGACACCGGCCGCGTCGGCCACCTGTCCGGCCCGCCGCTCGCGCACCGCGCGCAGATCCAGATGGTCCTGGAACAGCTGCCGGGTCACCTCGCGCATCCGCGCTGCGAGCAGGTCTTCCACTGAATGCGTCAAGGCGGCGGCGTCCGGCGACGTCAGATCCGTGGCGACCTGCTCGAACAGGCCGCGGGAGGCGGCGAACGCAGTCCTAGCCACCGCCATAGGACCGGTTCTCCAGGGCGGCGCTCACCAGCCCGATTCCCGTCCGTCCACCCTGAACAGCCCTGGCGCGGTCTCGGCCAGGATCCCCCGCTCCACCAGGCGCTTGAGCTTTGAGCGCATGCCCTCCACGTGACAGGCCCCGGTCTGAAGCCCCAGCTCCACGCACACGTCCTTGCACCGCCACGCCGACCCCGACGTCGCGAACAACGCGATGATCCGCTGATAGTCCGGCGAGATCACCGTCACATCACCCGCGGCCTCGGCGGCCAGCAGCGCCACGGCAGCATCGACCGGCCCGGACCCCACCGACACCGAGGCATCACGCGTAGCCACCGGACCGTCGGCCAGCACCTGCTTCACCGTCTCCCGCGTGATCTGCAGCCGGGACAGTTCGGCTTCCGCCTGGGACACCGCTTCGGAAATATCTGCGATCCGCTTGCGCAACTCCGCAACCCTGGCCCGGCATTCACTCTCTTTGGCATCCAACGCGCCCAACAACGACGGCACCACACCACCCCGGCTTACCCGGTGCCCGCACCCACAGCTGGCTCACCTCGCCGACGGTAGAGACCACCCCGCGCCGGCATATCCCGAACTACCGCAAATCACCCAAACGAGGCACCCGCACAAGATCTTGACCCTTCGTCAACTGAGTCAAGCGACAAACGTCGGCGTGCGCCGCGACGAGCGGTCGACACGCGCCGCCTGGTCCTCCGGTATCGAGTTCGACCGAAGCCACAGAAACGAGATCGTTCTTGGTCATCGGTTCAGCAGATCGCTCGGTTCGTAGCGCAGCAGGTACGACCGGAGACCGTGCTCGGTCACTCGGTAGACCGTGATCGCGGCGAGAAACTGCTCCTTGACCATCTGAATCCGCTGTCGTTCCTTTCCCGCGATGTCGCCGATCCAAGTCTCCACATGATCGGGCAGTTTGAACGTAAGCCGATACGCATTCTGGGCTTCCCTCGGTGTCAGCATCCACTCGGCCGCCTCTGCGTGCCCCACGCGCCTGATCCGAACAGGATGATCCGGATGGGTGTCCGCGTACGCCAGGAATCTGTCCCTGTCTGCCGCAGCCAGCGGGAGGATGAAAGGAGCAGCGGGAAAGCCAAGCAGGAGTTCACGTTCGCTGTGCTCGTTCAGCATGGCCACAAAGCCGTCCAGTATCGGACCGGCAGCAGCGCGGAATTGCTCACCCACGGCCGTCGACGCGCTTACGGGAGTGACCTCACCCGTGCCGAGGGCAAGTCTCAACTCGCCGCGCATCCAGGTCACGGGGAACCGCCTCACACCGGAGGGGATCTGTTCGTCGTACAAATCGCTTGCGGCGTCAGCGATGGAGGTGCGAAGCCACTCGAAGGACTGTCCCGAGAGGTCTACCAGAGAGATCTGGTGCGCGAGTGCGTACTCCTGCGCTTCCTCCGTGAAGCCGTTGGCGGAGAAAAGGGCGTAGGAGTACTTGAAGCGCCGCCTGGGGCGGCGCCCAGGCAGCGTCACGAAGTTCTCGTTGACATCATGGACGACACCGTGCGCGTTGCGTACGACGTCCAGGCGGCATGGCGTCCGGTAGAACTTGGCCTCAAGGAAAAGCCGAACCGGCAGGGAGAAGGCCGGCGTAAAAGGGAACTCACCGAGGACATCGACCTGGTGCACGGCTCCACGGCCTTTGACCCGCAGCGTAATGCCGTCGGCTACGAGCTCGTAGGGGTCCTGGTCTTCCCTCACGAGCAGGCGATATCCGCTTTCACGGAGCAGCCATGCAAGCGCTTCCTCCAGAAGGTAACCCCGCAGCATCGCCCGTGTCGCCATGTCTCCCCCAGCACGCTCCGTGTCAGCCCACGATCACGAGCTCACACTTCGCCCATCCTACGAACACCGCTTCGCCCCGTCGCACACTTGCGAGATCTTGCGGCAAAGCGGAACGGGGTAGGCACGAACGAGTCCGCTTCCGCGTGCGGCACGACCGCTGCAGGACGGCGCGCGCAGTTCCTGCCCGGACCGCTCCGCAAGACCACCTCTGAGTACTGGCCCCGCAGCGTCCTGCCGATCCCGGACTCATCTTCCCTCGCGCAGGGGCTGATCTGGTGGCTGGACGGGACCGGCTGGCGGGAGGAGAACGTCCTGATGGCCGAGGACGCGGCAGACCCCCAACTCCCGGCTGGGAGCCATCTGGGAGCCGAATCGCTCCCCGAGCCCCCGTGACACCGCCCCGCCCCCACCCAGCCCAACCACCTGACCAGTAACAACGCCAACCACCCCGCTAGCGAACTCGCCCCGACCGCATTCGGGACGAAGGGGCCGTGGGTTCACATCCCGCCACCCCGACGGTATAGCAGCAGGTCAGAACCCTGATTCCTACGGGAATCGGGGCCCTGATCCGTTCCCGGGGGCGGCTTGGGAGCCGTTGGAGAGCCAAGCCCGGAATCCGGGTCACGGGCGGGGAGGCACCTGGCTCGGCGGAACGTCTGCGGGCCCCACAACGGCGTTACGGTCGCCTCCACGGATTGCCGATCCGGGGGACGCCACGTGCAGGAGAGGTCAGCGGAACAGGGTCCGGGGGCCGTGATGACGTCCGGGCCTCTCGTTGCCGGCGAAAATATCACTCCCCGAGGTCATGGCCCGGCTTCGGCAGGATCGACCGGTCTTCCATCCGGAGAGGTCCCTGCCGCACAGTTTCGGGCGCGTGCTCTGGAAGCTGGCTCGCTATATCCGGTCCAGGCTGGAGGTACGCCAGAGCGCACCGGACGCCGTCGGCGCCGAGTGCCTCGACCTCCTCCGCATCGACCGGGCAGCCCGGGGCGAAGACCTCCGGTCAGGGCACCCTTGTGCGCTCGTCAAATATCCGCAAAGCCCCAGGGCGTTCGTGCCGGATCAGCCGCATTTCGCCCCGTCCGGGTGGGATACCGGAATGGTCCCCTCCAGCTGCCGGTCCCTAGTCTGGCCCGCGCACACTCTGTGAACTCTCTGTGGGGGGAACCGCATGAAACACAGTCCGAATCGCCGTGCCATGGCGCTGACCGCAGTCGTCGGCGCGGCGATGGGCCTCACGCTCACCGGGGTCGCCGTCGTCCCGGCGCAGGCGGCCGACCAGCCGGTCATCGCCCTCCAGCAGATCGCGCCGGTCGCGGTCTCCCCGGCCACCCTGGCCGGGGTGTCGAAGACGGCGATGCCCAACCTCTCGTTCACGACCACGGCGAAGAGCCTGAGCACCAGCGCCACGCTGACGATCGACGTGACGCAGCTCTCCGAGATCGCCAACGTGACGTTCTCGGGCAACTGCATGGTGGTCCAGCACGTGGCCAGCTGCGGGGAGTTGTTCTACTACGACGACCTGACCGGGGTCGGCACGATCGGCGCCGAGACCCAGATGACCGTCAAGGCGAAGGCCGGCGCGCCGGTCGGGTCGTCCGGCGGCTACACGATCAGCGGCACCGCGGACAACGCGGCGATCGTCGGCGGTCAGGGCACGGTGGAGATCGGCGGGCCGGCCTACGACCACGCCCAGCCGACGAACCTGACCGACCTGGCGGTCGGGTCGACCGTCAACGAGCCGGTGCGCTTCAAGAACATCGGCGACCGCGCCGCGGACAGCACGCAGGTGCTGCTGTGGGCGTCACCCGGGATCGGGTTCGCCAAGCACTTCGCCAACTGCGAGTACAGCACCGACGGCGGCCCCATGGTGGCGGAGGTGGCGCTGTGCACCATCCCCGGTCAGGTGCTGCCGGGGGAGAAGGCCGCGCTGGCGCCGGCGGTCCGGCTGAACGTCGAGACGACCGCGTACTACACCTACTTGGACTCGATGATCGCGCCGGCCGGTGACCCGGGCATCCAGCAGTTGGCCGCGGGGCACCAGTGGACGCAGGGGGCCGGCGGCCAGCTGACGCTGAAGGTCATCACGCCCGGAACCGCCAACGACGCGCCGTCCGGCGTCGTGTCGCTGTCCGAGCGCGGCACGCACGGCGACTACCGCATCACCAGCCTGCAGGCCGCCAACACGGCGGACTTCTCGGTGACCGGCGCAAGCGCAACCGCAGCCGAGGGCGACACCGTGACGCTGGACTTCGCCATGACCAACAATGGTCCCGCGACCATCTTCTATCGCAGCGGCGACATCGTCGGCACCGTCGGCGTCCAGCTGCCGCCGGGCACGTCGCCCGTCGGCTCCTCCGCCAACTGTCGTCAGCAGGGCGGTGGGTACCACTGCTCGGGTCAGAGCATCGTCTCGACGGCCGGCTCCGTCACGGACTTCTCCGTCACCGTGCGCGTCGACCAGGTGATCCCGGGCGCCCAGGGCTCTGTCTCCATGGACTGGGGGCCAGCCGGGCAGCCGGCGTTCGACACGAACACGTCGAACGACACGGCGGCGCTCACCGTCAACTGACCCTGCCCGTCCCCGCACCCGGAGGGCCGGTTCCCGCTACGGGAACCGGCCCTCCGGCCTTGACGGGGTTGGCGGCGTGCCGTCCCGGTAACCGCCCCTGCCCGAGGGCGGTTGTCCGGTGGACGTAAGCGTGGACCTCGCGGGCGTGGAACTTCGCCCCTGGGTCCTGCTTGAGGTACCAAGTTCGCTCCCGGTTGCCTGCGGTGGTCCGCCAGACCTGGAAGTTGGCGCGCGGCCGGGAGCAGTCCTCGGCACTGCGGATCCGGCCGACGTTCCGCTCGGCGAAGGTGGGCAAGCTCCGGCGGCAGCACGGTGGCGTGTGCATCGGCCTCGTGCCTCGTGGTGTTCACCGTGCTCCCGCTCTCCAGAGCTGCGTGAAGGGAGCCTACGTTCAGAAGAGGACGGCGTCCTGGTGGTGCGGGGGACGGGTGGACTGCGTGGGGATCGTGGTGGGTTCGCGGTCGTTCTGCAGGACCCACAGATCGTGGAAGAGGCCGGGTTCGTCGCGGAGTTGGGTGAAGGTGCCGTACTGGACGAGGCGGCCCTTGTCGAGGACGGCGATCTTGTCGGCGACGGTGACGTTGGTCAGGCGGTGGGTGACGAGCACGACGGCCCGGTCGGCGGCGAGTTCGCGCAGGCCGGTGAAGATGCGGTGTTCGGCGCGGGGGTCGAGGGCCGCCGTGGGTTCGTCCAGGACGAGCAGGCCGGCGTCGCGGTGGAAGGCGCGGGCCAGGGCGACGCGCTGCCACTGGCCGCCGGAGAGTTCCTGGCCGCCCCACCATTCACGGGCCAGCAGGGTGTCCAGACCGGAGCGCAGCGCGGTGATCACCTCGTCGGCGCCGGAGGAGTAGGCCGCCGCACGGACCGCGTCGTCGGCGTCGGCGGCAGCACCGTCGTCGGCGTCGGTGCCTCGTTTACGGGGCTGGCCCAGGGTGATGTTCTCGCGGGCGGTCAGCGGCCACTTCGCGTACTCCTGCGGTACGACGGCGACGCGGGACCAGGCAGCCTGTGCGTCCAGCGTACGGATGTCGGTACCGTCCCAGGTGATGCTGCCGCCGGTGGGGAGGTAGAGGGCGGACAGGAGCTTGCTGAGGGTGGTCTTGCCCGAGCCGTTCTCCCCTACCAGGGCGAGGACTTCGCCCCGCCGTACCTCCAAGGTGACGCCCTCCAGCGCCGGTTGGTCGGCGTGGGGATAGCGGTAGGTGAGGCGGTCGGCGCGCACGACCGCAGGGCCGGTGGGGATGACGTCGCCCCGGTCGATACGGTGGCCGCCGGCCTCGTCGAGGAAGTCGGACCAGTCGTCGAGATACATCCCCGTGCGGAAGATGATCGCCCCGTAGCCGATGATGCCGTGCAGCCCCATCGCGACCGAACGCAGCGCGAACGTCGCGGTTCCGGCCGAGGCGACCGAGATGCGGCCGGTACTGATCAGGAAGAGCAGCGCCCCCCAGACCGCCCCCGCGGCCAGGCCGCCGGCCAGGCTCCCCAGCAGCGACATCTTCGCCGAGGCCCACGTCGCACGGTCCGTAGTGGCGTCGACCCGGGCTCCCGCGGCCCGGTACTTGCCCAGCAGGAAACCGGCCATGGTTCCGGAGCGGATCTGGTCGGCGTTCTGCTTGTCGACCAGATACCAGCGCAGGTTGCCGAGCAGCCTCCGGTCCTTCATGGTCTCCAGCGACGCCAGATACGTCAGCCGCGCGCCGCGCACTCCCGCGATCGCCTGCGGCAGCGCCGCGAGCACCAGTAGCGGCAGGAGCACCGGGTGGACGGCGGTGAGTACGGCCGCCGCGGCGATGAGAGAGGCGGCTGCCGCCAGGATGTTCTGCGACTGGTTGAGCATGTCCTGGGAGACCTCGACACCCCGGTCCGCGGCGTCCCAGCGGTCGTTGAAGCCCGGGTGGTCGTAGGCGGTCAGCTCCGCGTGGGTCGCCGCGTCGAGCAGCCGCAGCTCCGCCTCGCGGGAGATCCGCGGGGCCAGGCGCGTGGAAAGTCCGCCGATCGCGATGCCGAGCACCGCCCGCACGCCGGCCGCCGACGCGAGGAGCAACAGCGACGGCGCGGCTTGGTGGAGGCGTTCGGTGATGTGGCCGGACGCGATGATCGCGGTGATCGTGCCGGTCACCGCCAGCAGCCCCAGCGCCTCCAGGACTCCCGACACGACCTGGCAGAGCAGCAGGGCGATGACGGAGTTGCGGTCGACCTGCCAGGCCATGCCCATCGCCCGGCTGATCAGCTGGGGCAGGCGGCGGGCCATCGTACGTAAGGTGATGGCGTGGCCGGCGTCCGGTCGGCGGTCGCCCGGGATTTCCCAGCGGAGTTCCTCGGTTACGGGTTGCTTGTCTTTGCCCATTGCGCCCGCGGGGGTGGTGCCTTGCGCCTCGGGTGCGGCTGCGTGTTCGGTCATGGGGCCTCTGCCTTCGGTGACGTGGCGGTCATGAGACGTGGCGGTCATGAGCCGGGGGAACCGGTGCTCGATGTGGTCCCCTGGTGAGGGCGGCCTACGGCGTGGCGCTTGTCTTCCCTCCTCGCCGCTCGTCGGCACCGGCCCGCCGACGATCGAACGGTGGACCCGGAGCCCCCGGTTGCCGGTTCCTTCGCTTCTGCGCTGTCCATCCGGCGTACCCCTCCAGCACAAAGGAGCACCAGGAGTAACGAATCGGGCTGCTTCCCCGCCTTCACAGAGCGCCGGTGACCAGCCGTGGAGCCCGAGACTGCCGTACCTCTCCCCGTCGGGAGAAGGGCGCGTTTGCGGCGCCTTGGAGCGATGTCCTACGTCGAAGAACCCCTCAGTCCCCTTCGAGGTCGGTGACCCGCCTGGCCGCGGCATCGCACTCGATCCGCCCGGCGGTGGGGCGTAGCGGCCGACCGGGTCCTTCCCGAAGAGCCTGGCGGCGCCAGCGCTCCCCCGACGGGGGTCAGGGCCGCATCGCGCGGGGCCGACAGACAAGCGGCGCGTCGGTGGCCTGGTACGCGCTGCCCATCACGGCTGCGGGCGGCCGGAGTTCGTGCTGGATGCCGTGGCGGCAGCCGGGGAGTACGACCGCGGTGGCCATGTCGCCCGAAAGCCAAGCACTCGGACCACAAGGAAATCGTGATCGTCACAGGCGGGCGTATGCCTGGGGGCAAGGAGAGTGGTCCACAGGGGCGCCAGGGCTTGGCGGGACGGGCGTTGTTACTCTGGATGTCCGGGTGCTCACCGGACGCAGGGGGGATCTTGAGCGATCTGACGGCGGACACCAAGCGCATTCGCGACTGCTCTCGCGAACTGCAGGGGATCTACGACGAGTTCACCGGCCACGCCAACCCGGCCAACGGCTACTCGCTTGAGGAGCTGGGAGATTCCCGAATAGCCGGCGCCTTCCACTCCTTCGGCAGCAACTGGAAGATTCACCGGGAGCACCTGGCCGATCGGATCAGGACGCTCGGGGTCGCCACGGAGGACGCGGCGGACACGTACGACGGAGTGGACAAGGCCCTGGCCGATGCGCTGCGCCGGCAGGACGCCGCGGCGAAGCGGCAGGGACCACCGGAGTGAGGCGGCCGCCCGCCCATGAGTGGGCGGTGCTCGACGAGGACGGCGACCCGGTGCCTGGCGACCCGGATGCCGTCGCCCTGCTCGGGACGGCGCTCCGGGAGACCGCTGAACGCATCTGGCGTCAGGCAGGTGAGATCAAGGCCCTGGCTTCGGTGGAATCGTGGAAGTCCGAAGCCGCCGACCGCTTCCGGGACGCGGCGGGGGACGCCGCGGACACGCTGCGCAAGGCGTACCACCGCTATCACGCAGCCGCCCAAGCCATGGGCTGTCAGGTCCGCGAGGGGAACGAGACGGACTGGGCGAGCGCTCTCGAGCAGGCCCAGAAGATGGCGGACAAGGCGCTCAAGGACGCACAGACCGCCGACGCGGATCACAAGACCGCGGTGGCGAAGATCGCCGCGCTGCCGAAGGACACCGACCCGTCGGATCCGACCTTGACCGGTCTCCAGAAACAGCAGCAGTCCGCCTCAACCGCACTCGGGGCCGCGAAGTCCGCGCTGCGGGCCGCGAAGGACGTACGGGACAACGCCGCCGACTCCGCCGCGCAGCACATCCATCGGGCCATCACCCACGACGGTCTGCACGACAGCCGGTGGGACAAAGTGCGCCACTCCGTGGGAGACGCCCTCTCCGACGTGGGTCACACGCTGGAGGATGCCGACGAGACCGCCCTGACGGACCTCGCCTCGATCGGCAACGCGATGGCCCACGACGCGGGCGCCGTGATGGAGATTCTCGGGGGCATCGGGCTGGCCACGCTCGGTGCCGGCGGTGAGGCCGGCGGGATCGTTCTCGATGCCACGGGCATCGGCGCGCTTCTCGGTGTACCGACAGCTGCGGTGTCGGCGACGGCCATTGCGGGCGGGCTGAGCCTGGCGGGCCTCGGCGCAAGCACGATCGCCCACGATGCGGCGGGCCCTGACCGCGTGAACATGTCCTCCGACGGCGGTTCCGGCGGAGGCGGCGACTGGGATCCCTCCGCGGTCGCATCGCGCACCGGCCCTTCGAACGAGCCCGACCCCAGTGCCACGCCACGCGGCCGTCGCACGCCGATCAACGACAGCGACGCCCCGGAGAACAAGCTGGCGCTGCAGCGCGAGAACGAAACGGCCGATACCCTGTCCAAATCGGGGTACGACGTCGAGCAGAACCCCAGCATTCCCGGGAACAAGAATCCCGACTATCGTGTCGAGGGCCAGGTTTTCGACAACGTCGCACCCTCCACAGGAAATCCCCGCAACATCGCCGGCAGAATCTCCCAGAAGGTGGAGGACGGCCAGACCGACCGCGTTGTGGTGAATCTCGCCGACAGCTCAGCGGCCGTCGGAAAGCTGCGCTCCCAGCTGCACGACTGGCCGATCGAAGGACTGAAAGAGGTCATCGTCATCGACAAGCAGGGCAACGTACTTCACCTGTACCCGTAGAACCATCGAGACGGACACCTGACATGGCTATTTCCCACAGCTTCAGTATCGCCACAGCAATGCCGCCGGGAGACGTCGCGCACGCGCTGAAGACCATCGGCGGCGACGCCGGCCTCTTCACGGCGGCGGTCACGCCCGAGTCGCTGCTCGACCCGGGGGCGGTCTCGGAGCGCGGCACGTGGATCAGGGTCGTCGCCACCCGCCCCCAGCCGTGGAGTCCGGTGGTCACGGACCTCGGGATCATGCCGAGCGTGCGGGTCGCGTTCGTCTTCGACAAGGAAGCGGACCTGTCCGGCCAGGAGGATGACGTCATCACGGTGGTGGCCGGTTTGCTGCGGCAAGTCCCCGGGGACGCCGTACTGCTGTTCCACGACGAGACCATCTGGCTGCTGCGGCGCGGTGACGACCTGAGTCTGAACGAAAGAAACGACCTCTGGCCTCCGCGGCGCCTGGCTGTCGTAAGTCAGCCCTACCGCCGCGCCACACATGCTTTTTCCGAGGAGTGAGGGTGGAGGAGGCTTCGGATCAATGAGCGCCGACGGCATATCCGTATCTGGCAGGTCTTCCGCGCCGCGCCCCGGCACGACATCCTATGTGCGGTTCAGAACCGGCTCCTCGCATTACGCCGCCGGTGCCGGTGCCGGTGCCGGTGCCAGTGCCGGTGTCGCTGTCACTGTCGGGCTGTGGCGGCCCGACGGCCGTGTCGCCGGCCTGTTCCTCGGCCATGCGGAATTGTTCGCCGATCTGCTCGGCGTTCCTTCGGGAATCGGCGATGTCATCAATGACGAGTGCAGCGTGGACGATTCCGTTCTCGAAGCGTTCTGTGCGGCTTCCCTCGCCGAATACGGTGCGACGGATCAGGGGATCCAGCGCACGCTGACCGTGGGGTTCATCGCCACGGCCCTGGTACTCCTCGACCGTGCGGGACGCCCCGTGCCTACGACTGTGGCGACCGAACAACGGGCCGCCTGGGCCGCTCTGCGCGACCAGCACGCGGCTGTCATGCCGCGCTGAGCGACCGGGAAGAGCGGCACCGCGACGCCCGGGCGACCGAACTCCCGGCCCGGAGAGGGGGATCCGGGGTCCTGGCGCGTTGGGGCCGTGGTGTTCGCGGTGGGTGCTGTTCGGCAACACCGCCTCTGACCGGGGCGGATGAGCCGGGTCCTCACGCTGACGCACTCGCTCGACGCCCCGTTCGAAAGCGGCGGGAAACGGTCTGGTCGTACAACCACCGCCTGCTCTCATGCATCTCACATCCTGTGCGACCGCCCGCGGGGCAGCCAGGTGTTCAAAAGGGGACTCAGTGAGCAGTGCCGGAAGATCCCGTCCGGCTGCCGCGGCCGCGGTCGTGGTCACGCTGGCGGGCGGTCTCGTCGCGGGCGTCACCTCGGGGGCGTCGGCGGCCTCGGCGGCCTCGGCGGCAGCGTCGTCGTGCGCGACGAACACCTACACCCGGCAGTTCTTCGCCAACGCCACGTTCACCGGCACCCCGAAGCGCACCGACTGCGACACCGCGATCGGCGAGAACTGGGGCAACAACTCCCCCGGCGTGCCCGGCGTCGGCAAGGACAGCTTCGCGGTGCGCTGGAGCGTGAACCGCGACTTCGGCTCCGGCGGCCCCTTCACCTTCACCGCCTCAGGACAGGACGGCATCCGCGTCTACCTCGACGGCGTACGCACGATCGACCTGTGGAAGAACGTGGCCACCACCGTCTCCAAAACGGTCAACGTCACCGTCCCCCAAGGCACACACACCCTCCGCGTCGACTACGTCAACTGGAACGGCGCCGCCGCCGTCACCTTCACCTACACGCCGGGCACGTCCGGCACGTCGGGCCGGGACAACGTCGCCCCGCTCGCGCCCACCGGCGTGAAGGCGGTGTACGACGAGCACGCCGGCTCTGCCACCCTCACATGGGCGCCCAACAAGGAGATGGATCTGGCCTCCTACCCCTACCAGGTGTACCGGCAGATCTATGCCGGCGGCTGGATTCCCATGGGGTCGCTCAACAAGACCACGTGGACCGATCCCGACGTGCCGCAGGACGGCAGGCCGCGCCAGTACACCGTCCAGGCCACCGACCGGGTCGGGAACGTCTCCGTGGGAGCCCCCGTGCTGACGGTCACCCCGCCCGACACCACCACGCCGACGGCGCCCGTCCTCGCCGTCTATCACCGGGTGGGCACCGCCAACTTCCTTGACATCAGCTGGGACCAGCCCTCCAACCGCACCCAGTCGGAGCTGCGCGCCGGCGGCACCCTCGCCCTCTACCGCTCCACCGGCGGCACCCTCGGCGGCAGCCCCGAACGCATCGCCACGGTGACGGCGGCCTCACCTTCGGTCGACGACTACATGGACGAACTCCCGTTCGACGGCACCAGCTACACCTACGCCGCCGTGGTCACCGACGCAGCGGGCAACGTGTCCCCGATGTCGAAGCCGGTCACGGCGACCCCGGACAGCGTTCCCCCGCCCGCACTCACCGGCCTGACCGCGACACCGCGCGCGGACGGCGTCGTACTGAGCTGGGACCTCCCCGCCGAGAGCGGCCTGAGCTACGTCGCCGCCCGTGTCGTACGGCGCCCCGACGGCAGCATCTCCTACAACGGCACCGGCTGCCAGGACGCCGGGACCACCTTTCCCGAAAGGGATGTGCCGAACGCGCTGCTGTGCGCGCGACCTTCGGACGGCGAAACTGTGACCTTCTTCGTCGCGGCGATCGACCCGTGGGGCAACCACATCGCCTGGAGCGACGCCCCCACCGTCACCGTCACCGAACCCGACAACAGGCCCGACGACGCCCGCGGTGAGCAAACCGGCCCGCTCACCGTCGTCAAACGGGAAAGCACGGGCAACCTCGGCTACGTGCGATGGACGTGCGACGACGAGGCCCTCTGCGCCGGCGTCGCCGAGTACGACGTGGACACCTGGAATCCGACCACTCACACCTACACACGGCTCAAAACCGTTGCGGGCTCCAAAGGCCCCCAGTACGAGACGTTCCTGCCGGCGGCCCTCGGCGACACGACGTACTTCCGGATCACGGCAGTCCTCGCCGACGGCACGATCGCGGCGGTGGTCCACAGCGCGGCGACGCGCGGCTACTCCCTATGAGGGCGGGGGCCGTTGCCGGCCCTGAGCGCCGCGGATGGCCGCGCCGATCACACGTGATCCCGCACCGGTCCCGTACCGATCACGCGCCGGACGGAGCAGATGACCTGCCTGCCGTCCGCGGCGGGCGCCGCGGAGGTCTTCACCCGTGCGCGGTCCCGCTCCTCTCGGGTCGCGCGCCGGCAGGCGGTCCGGCTCTCCCCCCGTCACTCCGCGGCCGTCCTCAACGCCAGGGCGGCGTCCCGGACATCGGGGTGAGGGTGGCGGCGAAGGGCGCGCAACTGGGCGCGCCAGTCCTGCGGCCAACGGGTGCGCGAACCCAGCGCGTGCGTGAGGGCGACGGCGAGTATCCCGCCTGCGTGGTCGGCGTTCGCGATGAGCCGCTGCACCGCGATCAGCAGCACGAGCGGATCGCCGGGACGGCGGGCGGTGTTGAGCCGGCTGCGGAGGGTCTCCGCGGTACGGGCGGCCAGCGCGGGGCGGTCGGTGTGGAGGGCCGCCAAACGGTCCAGTGAGGCGAGCACCACCGCCGGCTTCTCGTCGAGACCGAGGGCCGTGACGGCCAGATGAGTTCCCTGTGGCACGAAGTCCGTCGTCGCGCAGAGGAGTTCGGACGCGCGCACAGCCGCCGTCCGGGATGCCTCGACCTGACGCATCGTCACAGCGGTCGACAATCGTCCGACCAAGTGATCGATACGCTGCCGGGCCGGTCGGTCCCGCTCGCTCTCTGCGTCCAAGTGGAGTGCGGGGGCCTCCGCTTCCGCGGCTACGAGCTGCGCCAGTGCCTCCAGCAGCGGCTCCGAGCCGCCGGCCGAGGCGGTCAGCTCCACCAGCCCGTCCGCAGCCGCCCTCCAGGACGAGCGGTTGTCCAGGTCGACGGTGCGGGCCAGCAGGAGTGGTACGGCTTCGGGGTACCACGGCGACCAGCTCGCGAGCAGACCCGTCGCGGCAGCCGCGGTCTCCACGTCGCCGCTGCCCGCCACCCGGCCCACCAGCCGCGCGTAACGCGACAGGTCAGCGGCCCGGAGTTCGTACGGCCTGACACGCAGCAGCGCGGACTGGATGACCGGGGGGCCGTCGGCGGCGCGTTCGAGAAGTCTCCAGGCCGGCGGTGCGGGCAGCAGCTCGGCGGCGACGGGCACGCAGGCTGCCTGCACGTCGGGGTGTTGGCCGGGAATGCCGAAGGCCCGGCGAGCCGGCGCGCGGCCTCGTCGAGCACGAGGCCGGGGTGGCGGCGGGCGAGCGGGCGCCAGCGCGCCACCGCCGGGAAGAGCTCTGGAAGCAGCCGCTCCACGGCCTCGGCTCCGCACCCCGGAAGCAGCCGCGCGGCTTCCGCGTCCCCCCACCGGTCACGCACGGTGGAGACCAGCCGTTCCGCCAGATCGGTGCGCCCGCCGGAGACGACCACGGTGGCGATCTGCCGGCGTACGGCCACCGGGGCATCGTCCATCGCCCGCTCCAGGGCGGCGTCGCCGATCGGCAGGTGGAGCGTGGCCTTGAGCGCGTGGGCGCGGACGGTGGCATCGGAATCCGCAAGCCGGGCCTCCAGGAAACCGACGGTCCCCAGCGACGGTCGCGGCGACGACGGCAAGGCCGCGTCCGTAGTGCCCGCGCGCCGCCAACTCGTCCAGCAGCGGCCGGATTTCCTCTTGCCCGTGACTGCTCCGGACCTGGTCCCGCGTCCAGGTGGCGAGCGCGCGCATGCGGGCCGGGTACACGAGCGGGTCGAGGGTCGCGAAGAGGTCTTCGACGGCGACGCGGGGATCGTGAGGCTCCATGGACATGCGCGCCATTCTGTTGGCGCCGGGCCCTTCGTTCACAAGGGTTTTCGTGCGGTCGGCGCCGGTGCGGGTGCCGGCGACGGCGACGGCGACGGCGACGGCACGGTGGCCGCGCCGACCGACGGCCCTACCGAATCGGCGATCCGGGTCATGACCGGGGGTACGGGCCGCCTCGCGGACTTACCCCCGGGCAGGTCCGCGCCGCTGTTCGGACTGCCTCGGGATCTGCCCCCGGTCGGCGCCTCCGAGGTCGGAAAGGCTCTCCCGGGGTCTGGCCGACCGCCGCCGAGGCGGAAGAAGGCGTGGCGGGCATCGAGCCGGAGTACCTGCTGCACGGCGGCCTGTTCGGGTGGGGTTACGACCCCGACGGCGACACCGCCTTCTGGAGCACCGCCGGTGAGCCGGCGGAGTGGCCGGTCGTCATCTTCCGCAGGCGGTCCCGGTCCCGGTGAGCCCGCGTGGAGCCGTTACCACTGCGGCATCGCGGAGTTCCTGGTGCGCACCTTCCAAGGGCGCCTTCGGCGCGACCCGTTCAGCGGCGACGACCTGTGGCGGAACGGGTCCCCGGGCTTCCGTTGGGACTGAGCCGGGGAGTTGCCCCGGCCCGAACAGGCCGACGAGCGAAAGCCGGGGGACGAGGACGCGCCGGCCCGCTCGGCGTTGCTGGCCCGGCTCCCGCAGGACCGACCGGGTTCCGCACGGCAGTGGGCTGGAGTCCCACCGAGGGGCCCTTCGACGTGAAGGTCCGGCCCGGGCACCGGCCGTTGTCAGTGCGTGCGGATACCGTGGCGGACATGGGGACAGGGATCGCGTACGTACGCGGGGACGCGACGACACCGCTGGGCAAGGGTCCGAAGGTGATCGCCCACGTCTGCAACGACATGGGCGGCTGGGGCAAGGGCTTCGTGCTGGCCATCTCCAAGCGCTGGCCCGAACCGGAGGCCGCCTATCGGCGATGGCACCGGGAGCGCGCGAAGAACGACTTCAGGCTGGGCGCTGTGCAGGTCGTCCAGGTGGACCGACTGCTGTGGGTGGCCAACATGATCGGCCAGCACGGCACGCGCACCGGCAGCAAGGGCGTGCCCGTGCGCTACGACGCGATCGACACGGCCCTCGGGGCTGTCGCGGCCCGGGCCGCGGAGTTGAATGCCTCGGTCCATATGCCGCGGATCGGCTGTGGCCTGGCAGGCGGCAAGTGGGAGCGCGTCGAACCATCGATCACCGCACGTCTCGTCACCGCCGGCGTACCGGTCACCGTCTACGACCACGGCTGACCAGCACGTCACAAGCGTGCCGTCGATGTCGAGGGACCGGCCTGGCAGGTCGCGCCCCCGGCGCGGGCCACGGAGATGCCGGTCCTCGCTCAGTCCCCTTCCGGGCGCGGGCCTCAGCCGGCGCCACCAGCAGAATCACCTCCCCGTGGCGCGCCCCCTCCCGCACCTGCGCCGCCAACGGAACCGGCCCGACGCCCTGACGTGCCGGTCGGGGCCGTCACCGCGCGGCGCGCAGGGTTCACGCATGCAGAAGCCGCACTCCGGACCCGGGGGCCCTCGATCGAACCGGGACGCCAGGGCGCTGCCGGAACCGATCCGAAGGACGCCGAGTACGTCGGCGATGACCTTCTCCGGCTCTCGATGTGCTGTGGCACCGGTTCTGCGGGGACTCCCGTCGGCGCCGTTCCCTCCCTCGGCTCGACGGTGCCGACGCTGTCGGGCTGGTCTGACATTGATCCGCCGACGCCAGGCCGGCTCCCTCACCCGCCACGGCGATCTGGGCGGGCCGCCAGAGGACGGTAGTGGATCACCGCGAGAGCGCGCGGGTACGTGCCGGCTGGGGCTGCCGGACCCATCGAGCTGGAGCGCCGACGGTACATGCCGGCGTGGAGGTTCACCGCGCGACGGTCAGGTGGGGTGCCGGCACGTCATCGCCCGGCTGAGGAGGCGTTCAGGCGGGCTGCCAGAGTTCGATCCGGTTGCCTTCGGGGTCGGTGACCCAGGCGAATCGGCCGACGCCCTCCATGTCCTGGGTCGCCTCGTCCACGTCCGCTCCCGCGGCGCGCAGTTGCGCGAGCATCGCATCCAGGTCGCGGACGCGGAAGTTGAGCATGCTGCTCTGCTGGGCGCGGGGGCCGAAGTAGTCGGTCCCGGACTCGAACGTCGCGAACACCGTCGGTCCGGCCTCCTGCCGCCACAGGCCGTTCTCGTCGGCATCCAGGCCGAGGCAGTCGCGGTACCAGGCGCCCAAGGCCGCCGGGTCCGCAGCACGCATGAAGTAACCGCCGATACCAAGCACACGTTCCATGCCGCCATCCTGCCGGATGCCGGTCGGACCCGTCGGCCACACCACCGCCCGCTGCGTCGCGTGCCAGTGACGCGGGCGGTGCGTTCGGCAACCACGTCGTGGGGGCCAGCTGCCGGGCGATGCGTTGGCGCACCCGCACCCGGCTGACCTGCTCCCGCGCACCGAGGGGCGTTCGGCGACATCGGGCAGAGGCGGGCACGCCTCCTGCTCCGCCGACCCAGCCGTGCGGGGGCCAGCACAGCGCAGCGGATGGTCCGGCAGCCGCGCGCGTCGCACGCCGTCGCGGCCCAGGCGGAGTTGGGCATCCCGGGCGCTCGACGGCCCAGCGGTCGCGCCACGAGCGCAGCTTCGGCAGCGGACGGAGGTCAGGACGCGGTGACCGGGCCGACGTACGTGCCGGGGTGGGTGGCGCCGTCCTGGCGCAGGACGCTGCCGCCGGGCCAGTTGAGGGTGACGGAGGTGGTCTCGTTGGGCGGGGTGATGACGACGCTCGCCGCCTTGAACTCCTCGCCGGAACCCACCTCGAAGGGAAGGAAAGTGATGACGAAGCTCGCGGTGGCGCCCGGCTTGAGGGTGACGGTGGAGGCGGTCTTGGCGGCGCGGGTGAGGGACCAGGTGTCCGCGGCCTTGAGGTCCACGCCCGGGAAGCCCTTCACCGTGCAGGTCGATCCGCCGCTGTTCGTCATCAGGACCTGGAGATGCTGCTGGTCGTCGGAACTGCTGTAGGTGCCGTCCCCGTTGCCGAAGGAGAACTTCAGCCCGGCGGTGTGGCAGCGGCCGATGGTGGCAGCGGCGGGCCGGTCAGCGGAGGACGGCGCCCCCGTGTTCGCCGGGTCGGGCTTCGCGCCGGCCGTCTCCGCAGCGCCCGGTCCGCCCGTGGTGGGCGCGGACCCGGGGGTGGCCGCGTCCCCCGGCGTGGACGCCTTCGCCGACGCCTTCGCCGAGCCGTCCGCCGACGTGGACGTCCCCGCGTCACAGGCGGAGAGCCCGAGAGCCACGACTACGGCAGTGGCGGCGACGGCGGCGGTGCGCAGGGCACGAGACACGGTTTCTCCCAGTGATCGAACGTGGTGGCCAGGTGACGACCAGTATCGAAGGCGGCAGGCAACAGCCGTGTCACTGCGGCTTCCTGACTGAACGACAGTCCCGGCGACTCGTTGTTACACACCCGCCCGGGTTGTGCGGAACCGTTCGGCGAACGTCGTCGGGAGGGCTGAACAGGCCCGCACTCGCACCGCGTTCCCCTCGGCGGAGCGACTCCCGCGCCCAACACCCGTGCGCCAAGGGCAAATAGGCGGCCCGGAGCGGCTTCGGTTCCCCGTGATCACCGTGGCCGCTATGGTTACGGAGCGCGATTTCCTGACCTGACCAGTCCACCGATCTGTGGTGTTCGAGCATGGCACGACCCGGCACTCGACGCTGCCGTGCCCCCGGCGTCCCGGTGGTGCGGCGGATGTCCGACGGCGCCGCCGCTGTCCCGCGCCCGGAGCGCGTCCGCGTCCGCGTCCGCGTCCGCGTCCGGGCCATGGTCCCCGTCGGCCCTTTCTCCCGTGTCCGCGGCGTCCGAAGACCCGGCGGCGAACCCTCGAACCACGCGTGCCCTTTCGGGCGTACGTGACGGAGGCGACGAGCTCGACGCACGTGATGAGCTCGACGAACTCGACGAACCGCGGCCTGGCGACGGAGCGGGACCGCGCGGATGACGGAGTACGGCCGGACGCCGGCGGGAGACAGCCCGTCGTGACCTCCGCGGCCCGCTCATCCGCCCCGCCCGTCATGCCGACTCGGCCGCGAGAATGGGTGGCACATGGAGACGGCCCAGTCAGGACTGGTCGGCCGTGACAAGGAGATCGACGAGATCGAGGCGATGCCGGCCGGAGCCGCGGAAGGCGCCGGCCGCGTGGTGGTGGTCAGCGGCGGTGTGGGGTCAGGGAAGACGGCCCTGCTCGGCGCCGCGCTCGACCGGGCCCGCCGCGAGGGAGCACCGTGCTCACGGCACGTGGCATCTCGTCCGAACGCGATCTGCCCCTCGGGCTGGTGACGAGGCTCTTCGAGCCCGTCGTGGCGGAACTCGGGGAAGCGGGGGCCGTCTGTGTGCCCGGGGCGGCCGAGTCCCCGTCCTCCGGACCGGCAGGCGCGGCGTCGTCGGCCGAACTGCGCGCTCTGCACGAGGCGTTGGCGCGGCTGGCAGCCGGGGCGCCCGTACTCGTCGCGGTGGACGACCTCCCCTGTATCGATCGGCAGTCGCTGCGCTGGCTGAGCGCCCTGCCGCAGCGCGTCGAGCATGCGCGTATCGCGGTGCTGGTCACCGCCTGTCTGGGTGAGCCGTGCTCCGACCCCGCGCTCCTGGACGAACTCCTGGCGATGAGCGCGGCCGAACTCCGTCCGTCGGAGCTGGATCCGCCGGCCACCGCGGCGCTGATCGAACGCGCTCTCACCACCGCACCCGAGGCGCCGTTCGTCGCCGCGGTGATGCGGGAGGCAGGCGGGAATCCGCTGCTGGTGACGGAGTTGGCGGCGGCGCTCAGGGACCGGGAGGTCACACCCACGTCCGGCGCGGCGGCCGGGCTCGGCGAAGTCCCCGTACCCGGGCTCGCGTCCCGGATACGGGCCCGGCTGCGCCGGATATCGCCGCACGCCCTCGGCGTCGCCGGCGCCGTCGCCGTCCTTGGTGCCGAGGCGGATCCCGCCCGGATCGCGGGCCTCTGCGGTAGCGAGCCGCCGGTATCAAGGCCGGTGAGGAGATCCGCGCGCGGGCCGACCAGGCCCTGCTGGCCTCCATCGGCAGCCGCGGGCCGGGGAAGGCGGCGCCCGGTCCCGGCGGGGCGGCGGGCGACGACCAGCCAACCGGCCCCGGCGCGACGGCCGGTGACGACGGCACGCTCGCCGCCTGCCGGCTCGTCGCCCGCGCGGCCGGGGTCACCGTCTCCGCGCCCGCGCGGGGCGCGACGGCGGACGACCGGATGAGTCCGGTCGAGCGGGTCGCGGTGCACTCGCGGCTGCGTACCCGCGTGGTCCGGCTCACCGGACACTGGTGGCGCGAGAACGCCGGCCCCCTGGTCGGCCACCGGGCCGCGAGCGGGGCCCCGGTCGCCCTGCTGTGGCGCCGCGGCGGATACGAGGCGGTGACTCCCGCCACCGGCCGGCGGTCACGGATCAGCCGGGCGAACGCCGGCGAATTCGCCCCCCCCGCGCGGTCATGTTCTACCGCCCGCTGCCCGAAGAGCCGTTGTCCGCACGGCGGTTGCTCCGCTTCAGCATGCACGGCACCGGCGCCGACCTGCGCGGGCTGCTGCTGGGCGGGCTGGTGGCGGTCGGGCTCGGGACGCTGGTGCCGATCGCCACCGGGCGCGTCCTCGGCGTCTACGTACCCAACGCCGAGAACAGCCTCATCGTCCGGACGACCCTGGCGATCGTGGCCACCACCGTCATCTCCACCGCTTTCATGCTGATGCAGAACACCGCGATCCTGCGCATCGAGGGGCGGGTGGAGGCCACCTTGCAACCCGCGGTCTGGGACCGGCTGCTGCGGCTGCCGACGGCGTTCTTCGCCGAGCGCTCGACCGGGGAACTGGCCGGTGCGGCGATGGGCATCAGCGCGATACGGCGGGTGCTCTCCGGCATCAGCACGGTCGTCGTACAGGCCGGCGCGGTCGGCACGGTGAATCTCGTCCTGCTGCTCTGGTACAGCGTTCCGCTGGCGCTGACCGCGGTCGCCATGCTGGCCGTCGCCGCCGCGGTGGTCGCCGCTCTCGGCCTGGCGCAGCTGCGGTGGCAGCGCGAGCTGACCGTACTCACCAACAAGCTGAACAACCGGGCCTTCCAGACGCTCCGCGGCCTGCCCAAGCTCCGTGTCGCCGCCGCGGAGGACTTCGCCTACGCGGCCTGGGCGGGTGAGTTCGCCCGCAGCCGCGAACTGCGCCAGCGGGTCGGCCGGATGCAGAACCTCACCACCGTCTTCAACGCGGCCTGCCTGCCCGTCTGCAGCCTCACCATGTTCGTGCTGCTGGCCGGTCCGGCGCGGGGGGCGTTGTCGGCGGGCGGCTTCCTCACCTTCAACACCGCCGTGACGATGATGCTCACCCCGGCGACCCAGCTCACCGGCGCCCTCATCTCGGCGGCCTCCGTCCTGCCGCTCTTCGAGCAGGTCAGGCCGATCCTCGACGAGGCCCCCGAGGTACGCGGCGGGAGCATGCCGCCCGGCGTCCTGTCCGGTGCCATCGAGGTACGGAACCTGTCCTTCCGGTACGCCGACGACGGACCGCTGGTGCTCGACGACGTGTCGTTCCGCGTACAGCCGGGCGAGTTCACCGCGATCGTGGGTGCAAGCGGCTGCGGCAAGTCGACCCTGCTGCGGCTGCTCATCGGCTTCGACCGGCCGGCCTCGGGCAGCGTGCTCTACGACGGCAAGGACCTGTCGGCCCTCGACCAGGCGGCCCTGCGCCGCCAGTGCGGTGTCGTGCTGCAGAACGCACAGCCCTTCACCGGCTCGATCCTCGACTGCATCCGCGGCACCGGGAGCTTCTCCCTCGAAGAGGTGTGGGAGGCCGCCGAGCTGGCGGGCCTGGCCGCGGACGTCAAACGGATGCCGATGGGCATGCACACCGTGCTCTCCGACGGCGGCGGCGCCATCTCCGGAGGCCAGCGGCAGCGCCTCATGATCGCGCAGGCGCTGATCCGCCGCCCGCGCATCCTGTTCTTCGACGAAGCCACCAGTGCGCTCGACAACGAGACCCAGCGCGTCGTGATCGACAGCACCCGTGAACTGCGGGCCACCCGCGTGGTGATCGCCCACCGGCTCTCCACGGTCATGGACGCCCATCGGGTGGTCGTCCTGTCCGAGGGCCGCGTCGTCCAGCAGGGCCCGCCGGCCGCTCTGCTCGCCGACACGGCCGGGCTCTTCCATGAACTCGTCCGCCGCCAGCTCTCCCAGGAGCCCGGCACGGCTCCCGGTCCCCGGGAAGCCGGTGATCCCGGGGTGCCCCGGGAGCGCCCGAGTCCCACCCTGGGGTGAACCGGGACCCGGGAACCCGGGAACCCGAGGGCGCCTCGAAGCGGTAACCGTCCGCCCCGTCGTCACTGACGGGTGGTCGCGGCTACCGCCCGAGGCGCCCGGGGCGCACAGGGCTCACCAGTTTCAGAGCAGCGCGCCGATCACCGTGGTGAGGAACTCCGTCACGGAAGCAAGCAGCGAGGACAGCAGCATGGGACATCACATCCTTCTTCTCTGGTGGGCTACGGGCCCTGGTGGAGGCCCAGGTCCCCATCAGTCTCGCCCGCCACAGAGATCAACTATCCGATAGCGTACTTATTCACCCGATTAGCCCAGAAAAAGGGTGCGTTCGGGTGATACTCGGGGGGTACGGCGCGCAGCGCCGGGCCGGGTCCCCGCGGGGCCGATTCGCGGGGCCCGGCCCCGCGGGGCGGATTCGCGGAGCGGGTCCGCGCGGCCGGTCCGTAAGGCCGGACCGCAGAGCGGGTCCGCAGGCCAGGTCCGCAGGGCCAGCCCGCGAAGCGGATACGCGAGGCCGTTTCACGCGGCCAGCGCGCGGGCCGGGTTCGCAGGACCGGTCCGGGCGGCGGATTCGCGCGGCCGGACCGCAGAACGGGTTCGAAGGGCGGATACGCGGGGGCGGTCCGCAGAACGGGTCCGCGCGGCCGGACCGCAGAGCGGGTCCGCGCGGCCAGCGCGCGAGCCGGGTTCGCAGGGGCGTCCGGGCGGCGGATCCGCAAGGCCGGTCCGCAGAACGGATTCGCAGGGCGGATACGCGGGGCCGGTCCGCGAGGCCAGCCCGCGAGGCCGACCCGCAGAACGAGTCCGCGAGGCCAGCGCGCGGGCCGGGTTCGCGGGGGCGGTCGGCGCGGCGGTCAGCTCGGTAGTCCGCAGGGCCGGTCCGGGCGGCCGGTCCGTAAGGCCGGACCGCAGGGCGGGTCCGCGCGGCCGGTCCGCAGGGCGGGCCCGCGCGGCGGGTTCGCGGGCCAGGTCCGCAGGGTCAGCCCGCGCGGCGGTCCGCAGGGCTGGTCCGGGAGGCCGACCCGGGCCTGGCCTGGGCGTGGGTGCTAGGGCGGATCGGCCCGGCGGCCAGCAGCGCGGGCGGCCTGCGCCGGCGCCAGGCGGGTCCGCAGGGCCTGGGGCTTGGTCGGTGGTTCGGCCCGGCGGCGCCCGGGCTCTCGCGGGGGTTACGCCCCAGGCACACGGGAATCGGACGTTCCGTCCACAGGGGGAGGGCGCGTGCGGCGTAGGTCGATTCGTTTCGGCACACCGGCGCACGGCCCGGGAATACCGTGCGCGGCATGAATCCCCATCGCATAGCTGCCGCAGTTGTCGCCGGATTTGCCGCCTTCACACTCGTTGCCTGCGGGGCCGCGGGAGCACAGGGCCCGCAGGACGGTACGCCGACGACCAGCACCCTCACGACGGCCGCCGCGGCCACCACGTCTCCCACCGCCACCCCGACACCAACGCCCATGAGCGCGTCGCCGAGTGCGCCACCGTCCACCAGCCCAGCCGCGCCGAGCACCACGGCCACCCACCACACCACCGCGCCCGCCACCCGCCGGGCGCCCAAGCCGGCGCCCACCCACAAACACACGACCGCACCCGCGGTGCACCACACCACCGCGCCCGCGGTCCACCACACCACCGCCCCGCCGGCGAGCGGCACATGCAGCATCCGCTCCAACGCCGGAAACTGCTACCACGCAGGCCAGATCTGCAGAAAAGCGGATCTCGGAAAGTCGACCACCGACGCGGACGGCCGCTCCATCACCTGCGTCATGCAGTCCGGAAACTCGCACTGGCACTACTGAAACAGCCCTGCAAATAGGCGCGTTGAGGCTCCGCCCGAGCCGGCGGGCTCACCGCCGTACGCGGCCGGCCGCCCCCGCCCCTCCCGGCAGTCGGTCCCGTCGCGCACTACGCAGGCACGGAAAGCCCCCAGCCGTACGAGAGGTACGCCGTGATGACCGGTGACACCCCGGCGTCGGTCGAGGCTGCCTTCGGCGGGCGCCTGACACCCCTGGTCCATGACCGCCCGCACCGCAACACGCACTACCGCGGCGTCACCGCCGACGGGACCAGGGTGTTCGTCAAGGTGATCGACGGCAATCCCGCGTACTACACCGCCGAGGTCCGTGCGCAGCGGCATCTCCTGGACGGCGGCGTCCCGGTGCCCCGCCTCCTCGACCACGGGGCCGTCGGCGAGCGGCGGTGGTGGCTGGCGTACGAGTGGCGGGACTTCGACGCCTTCGTCCCGGTGCGGGATCTGGTCGAGCGCGCCGGACACCTGCTGGGCCGGCTGCACGCCGCGACGAACGGCATCCAGGACGACGCGCTGCGCCGGTACGCCGATGTGCACCGGCTCATCGCCGAGAAGACCGCCCGCATCGCGGAGTTCGACGCGCCCCTGGCTCGGCGCGTCCAGCGGCTCCACGAACGGATCGCCGCCCGCGGCGGGAACAGGGAAGGGAACGGCGGCAGCGTATGCCTGCTCCATGGCGACATGGGCTGGCGCAACCTCCACACCGACCCCGCCGGCCGGCTGTGGCTGCTCGACTTCGAGCACGCGGCGATCGGTCATCCGCTGCTGGACTTCGCCAAGTTGTGGGACCGCGAACTCGACGCCCCGGCGGACCGGGAAGTCTTCCTCCGCGGTTACCAACGGAGTTGGCCGGCGGCCGAACCCGTCCGGCTCGACGCGATCGACACCGTCCGCCTGTGGGCCGCCGCCGGCATCTTCCCGTACGCCCGCCCGCGCGAGGACCACGACTTCGAACGCCACGCGTCCTCCGTCCTCGACCGCCTGGAAGCCGGTCGCTGACCATCCCGAGTGGTCGGCGGGCGCCGCGCGGCTCCCGTCAGGCGCGGAGGAGTTGGTCGGTGACGCCGCCGGGGCATTCGCGGCGGGGTTCCCAGCCGGCGAGGTCGGCGCCCGCGCGGTAGGCGGTGTTGAGGAAGGTGAGGGCCGTCGTCCAGGGGTCGGCGGCGGTCCGGACGTCGTCGTACATGAGGGTGGCGAGGTGGGAGCCGCGGGCGGGGGACCATTGGGCCGCGTCGGGGCGCAGCGGGCGGGTGGTCAGGTCCGCCGGCTCGGGGGCGGTGTAGGAGTAGAACGCGGGCGCCGGGACGGTGTCGTCGCCGAACCAGAATCCCGCGCTGATCACCTCCCGCGAGTACGCCTCCCGGGTGACCGGGTCGGCGCCCGGCGACGGCTCCACCTCGCGGTCGGAGAAGCGGGTGACGGCGATGTCGAAGGTGTGCCAGAAGTGGTGGACCGGGCTGGTCTTCCCGGAGAAGCCGGCCGCGTACTCCTCCAGCAGGAGGGCGACCTGGCTGAGGATCTGCCAGTAGCGGCTGACCGCGGCGGGGTCGTACGCACGGTGCTCGTGGTCCTCGGCGAAGGGGCGGTCCGCGTCCGGGAGGTCGAACGGGTACGGGTGCTGCGGCTCCACCTCGATCCCGAGCGCGACCAGCGCGGCCAGGGTGTCCCGGTAGAAGGCGGCGACCGAACGGCCGGCCAGCGGGAAGGACGTCTCACGGCCGGTCAGCGTCCGTACGACGAGGCGGTGCCCGACGAAGTCGAAGTCGACGCAGAAGGCGTCACCGTCGGCGAGCGGTCCCATCGGCCGGGTCGTGATGCCCTGGCCGGTGAGGTGGAAGGGGACGTTCCACCAGTGGTTGCGGCGGAAGCTGCCGGCCAGCCGGATCTTGCCGACGACCTGCAGAAAGCGGTGCAGGGTCTCCTTCGTGTCCCGCCAGGACTCCAGCGGCAGGGGCGGGAAGAGTTCCATCGGGCGCTCCAGGGTTCCGGGGTCGGCGGGACCGGGCCGGGCGCGTACCGCCGTCCGGTCCCCCGCCCATCCTGGGCGACCCCGGCCGCCCCCGCCAGCGCTGATCAGCCCGCCGGCGGCACCAGATGCCGTACCACCGGCTCCCGCCCCGCCTTGCTCCACGCCCGGTCCAGCAGCTCGACGTCGTAGGCGGTGAGCCGCCCTTCGTGCTGCCGCAGGTGCTCCTCCCAGGAGGGGACCTCGAAGACCTCGACCCAGGTGTCGTCGTGCTCGGCGTCCTGGTAGAGCGACCAGTGGACCGCGCCGGTACGCCGCCGGGAGACCGCCAGCGCGGCCATCGCCTCGCGGAAGGGGCCCACCTGCTCGGCCGTCACCTCGTACGTCACCTCGACGAGAACGGGGCCGTCGTCGGGTGCCACATCCGTGGTCAGCATGGGTTCCGGCCAGGGGGCCACGATGTCCCGGTCGAGGGTGCCGGTGAGCGTCAGCATCGGCCAGCGGGCCAGGGACGCGGAGGTGACCAGCAGCAGACCGGTGGCGATGAGGAGCGTCGTGGGGGTGCCGGCCGCGTCGGCCAGCAGGCCCCACAGCAGGGTGCCGATGCCCTGGCCGCCCATGAACACCATCAGGTAGAGGGCCAGGCCCCGGGCCCTCACCCACGCGGGGAGCGCCAGCTGCAAGGTGGTGTTGAGCGTGGACAGGGCGTACAGCCAGCCGACGCCGGTGACGATCAGGACCACCGCGACCACCGCCGGCTGGGTGACGACGGCCGCGACCGCGCTGCCGGCCGCGAAGGCCACGCCGCTCGCCCCGAGCAGCACATTGCGGCCGAACACCTTGCGGACGTTCTTGATGGTCACCGCGCCGATGATCGCGCCGAGACCGAGCGCGCCGAGCAGCAGACCGTAACCGCCCGCGCCGAGACCGAGCCGGGAGGAGGAGACCACCGGCAGCAGTCCCCACAGCGCGGACGCGGGCACGACGAACAGCCCGGAACGCAGCAGCACCCGCCGGACGCCGGGCGCGTTGTGCACGTAGCGGGTGCCGGCGGAGAGCGCGGAACGCATCCGTTCGGGCGCGGCGCCGGACCGGGCGGTGGCGCGGTGCCAGAGCAGCAGCGCGCCGACCACGCCGATGAAGGACACGGCGTTGATGCCGAAGACCACGTCGGGCCCGGTCAGTGCGACGATCACACCGGCCAGCGCGGGGCCCACGGCGCGGGCGAGGTTCACATTGAGGCTGCCGAGGGCCGCGGCGGCCGGGATCTGCTCGCGCGGTACGAGTTCGGGCTGGATCGCCTGCCAGCCGGGGCCGGTCAGCGCGCTGCCGCAGCCGATCAGGAAGACCAGGGCGATCAGCACGGTGGGGGTGGTGAGACCGGCGGCGGTGAGCAGGGCGAGGACCGCGCTCAGGCAGGTCATCGCCACCGAGAGGCCGATCAGCAGGCGCCTGCGGTCCATGACGTCGGCCAGCACCCCGGCCGGCAGCGACAGGAAGAGCACCGGCAGGAGGGAGGCCGCTTGGACCATCGAGGTGAGGGTGGCGGCGTTCGGCTGGTGGACGAGCATCCACTGCGCGCCGACGGTCTGCATCCAGGTGCCGACGTTGGAGCCGAGCTGTGCCAGCCACAGCGACCGGAACGTGCGGATGCGCAGCGGCGCCCACGCGGAAGGAGCGGGACCCGGCGGCTGCGGTGCGGCCGGCCCGCCCGGCGGCGACGTGACTGCGGACATCTCGACTCCTTCTGAGCTCCGGAACGACGGAGCAACCGTACGGTGCCTTACGGGGGGCCGGGACGCGGGTTGAGGCGGCCGGGGGGTGGCGGCGGTCCGGCCGCCCCCCACACGGCGCTCGGGCTCGCCGGCCAGGTTCTCCGGCCGGCACCCGGAAGCCGGGCTCCACGCCGAGCCGCACAGCGTCAGGCACCGCTGGTCAGCAGCCCCGGTCGGCCGGCCGCACGGCGTAAGCCACTCCCACAAGCCGCCGGCACGGCATCAGGCACCGACGGCCAGGGTCCTCGGTGAGCCGCCCGCACGACGTCAACCACCCCGGTAACGCGGCACGGCGTCAGGCACGCCACGACCAGCGGCCCCGGTCAGCCGGCCGCACGGCGTCAGCCAACCCCGGTAAGCCGCCGGCACGGCGTCACGCACCGCCGGCCAGGGTCCTCGGTGAGCCGCCCGCACGCCATCAGCCACCCGCGGTCAGCCGCCGGCACGGCGTCAGGCACGCCACGGCCAGCGGCCCCGGTCAGCCGCCGCACGGCGTCAGCCAACCCCGGTAAGCCGCCGGCACGGCGTCACGCACCGACGACGCCGTCGATCCCCTCGCGGAGGAAGTCCGCGTGGCCGTTGTGCCGCGCGTACTCCAGGAGGACGTGGATCATCACCATCCGCAGTGAGACCTCCTCCTCCCAGCGGGGCTGGTAGCCGGCCTGGTCGAGGGATTCCGCCTCGCGTTCGACCCGGCGCGAGTTCTCGACCTCGGCCTCCCACGCGGCGAACGCCTCGGCACGCGAGGACCCGCTCGCGTCGTAGGCGGCCTGGAAGTCGACGGTCCCGGACCACAGCATCGGCGCGTCGTTGTCAACGAACACCCTCTGGAACCAGGTGCGTTCGACCTCGGCGAGGTGGCGGACCAGGCCGAGCAGGGTGAGCGTGGAGGGCGGGCTGGACTGCCGGCGCAGTTCGTCGTCGGTGAGTCCTTCGCACTTCAGGGCGAGGGTCGCGCGATGGTAGTCGAGGAAGGCGCGGAGCATGTCGCGCTCGGTGGCGAAGTTGGGCGGGCCGATGCGGGGATCCACGGGGGTGGCGGTCATGAGGGGGACTCCTTCGGGGGTCGTGCGGGCGGGATTCCCACGTCCGCGGCTGGTCGGAAGGCCGAACCTGGCCGGTGGAGCGCGTCCGGCGCCGCCCACCCCGGGAGCGGTGTGAACGTCCACGGGGTGCGCGGCAGCGGCGGCGGGGCCGGCGCCGAAGGCTGGGACGCCGGGCGCCACGGCGACGAGGGACACGGCGACGAAGGACGCGACGCCGAAGCGCACCGGGCCCGGGCCGGCAGGCCGCCCACCTCCCCCGCCGAACACATCTGGTACGCCTCGTACGGCGCCAACATGCACAGCGCGCGCCTGCGTTCGTACCTCGTCGGCGGCCGGCCGCCCGGCGCCGCCCGCACGTATCCCGGCTGCCGCGACCCGCGGACCCCGCGCCGCTCGCTGGCCCTCGAACTCCCCGGCACCGTGTACTTCGCCACCCAGTCCCCGGTCTGGGGCGGCGGGCGGGCCTTCTACGATCCGGGCGCGCCGGGCCGCGCCCGTATGCGGGCCCATCTGGTGACCGCGGAGCAGTTCGCCGACATCGCCGCCCAGGAGATGTACGGTCCGCCCGGCCGGGACCTCGACCTCACGCCGGTCCTCACCGAGGGCCGGGCCCGCCTGGGTCCCGGGCGCTACGAAACGCTCGTCCACGCGGGTGACGTGGACGGTCTGCCGGTGCTGACCTTCACCGCGCCGTGGCGGGCCGCCGACGTTCAACTGACCCCGCCGTCGGCCGCCTACCTGCGGCACCTCGGCGCGGGCCTGCTGGAGGCGGGCACCTGGGACACGGAGTCGGTCGCGGCCTATCTGGCCGGGCTGCCCGGGGCCGCCGGTCAATGGGAGCCGGCGGAAGTGGAGTTGCTGCTGACGGAGAACGGGGAGTGACCTCACGGCGCCTTACGACGCTCCGGCCCGGACCGGATCCGCCGCATCCGTCAGATCCGCCGGCCACGACTCCACCGCACGTACCGCCGTGACCGGCAACGGCCCGTAGATGTGCGGGAATTCGGGGGCGCCGGGAGCCGGCGACTCGTAACGCACCGGCGACGGCACGAGCGTGTCGTCGATCACGAGGACGACCAGGTCGTCCCTGTCCGGCGGGTCGCCGTACAACAACGCGGCCACACCGGCGAGTTGGTGGCGCAAGGAGCAGTGGATGAAGCCCTCCTGCTCAAGGGTGCGGCCGCGGGTGGACCCGGTGTAGGCGCCGACGGCGCGGGCCGCTTCCCACAGGGAGCGTTCGGTGATGTGGAGGAGTTCCGCCATGGCCCCCACGCTGGCAGATTCCGTGGACCATGGCGAGGCGATTACCGCCGGGCGGGTCAGCCCCGGGGCTCGCGCCACATCGGGTACATCGCCGGGCCGCCGGGGAGGTCGATCGTGCGGCCCATGAAGGTGAAGCCGAGGCGTTCGTAGAGGGCGCGGCTGCGCAGGCTGCTCGCTTCGAGATACGCCGGCCGCCCCTCCCGGTCGCAACGGCCCAGCACGGACGCGATGAGGTCGCCGCCGATGCCCTTGCCGTGCAGCTCCGGCTCGACGCCGATGACCATCAGGTGGTCGTGGGCGCGGCCCTTGGGGTGGGCCTCGGCGGTGAGCCGGGAGATCTCCTCGATGCGCTGGTTGGCGGGGTCGATCGAGGCGCGGAAGCCCGCCGGGTCGTCGTCCCCGTGATCACCGGCCGGAACGGACTGCCAGAGCGCGACCGCCGACCCGTCCTCGACCAGGTCGATCCAGCCTCCTTCGAGGGCCATGTCGAAGAAGGCGCCCATCAACCTGCCGTGATTCCGCTCCAGTTGGCCGGGATCCGGGAACACCCACAGACTCACCGCATCCTTCGAGAACGCCCTGTGCAACAGGTCGACCACCGCGGTCCTGTCGTCCGCCCCGGCCCTGCGCGTCGGCACGCCCATCGTCCCGCCCCCTCGGTAATGTCAATTCATCCTGCACGTACGGCAGTTGCAGCGTGGGGGGTGAGGGGCGGGCCGGGTCAGTGCGGGGCGCGGACGTGGTCAGCGCGGGGCGCACCTGCCCGGTCGGTCCGGGCCTCGATGGCGTGCAGGACGGCGATCATGTCCCCGTCCGCGTGGCCGAGGGCGACCGTCTCGGCGAAGAGGGCGTGGCACGCGTCCAGCAGAGGAGACGCGAGCGCGGACTTCCTGGCGGCCTCGGCGATCAGCTCGTTGTTCTTCAGTACGTCCAACGCCGCGGCCTGGACGGCGAAGTCGCGGTCCCGCAGCTTGGGCGACTTCATCCGGGAGACGCCGCTGGCCATCGGTCCCGCGTCCAGCACGTCGAGGAACTGCCCCTTGTCCAGGCCGTGCCGGTCGGCGAAGTGGAACGCCTCGGTGAGACCGGTGACCAGCGTGATCAGGAAGAGGTTGACGGAGAGCTTCATCAGCAGGGCATTCGGCGCGGGGCCGCAGACGAACGTCTCGTGGCACATGGGCGCGAGCAGCGGCCGTACCCTCTCGACCGCCGCCTCCGCACCGGCCAGCATCGCGACCAACCGCCCCTGCTCAGCGGGGACCCGTGACCCGGAGACCGGCGCCTCGACATAACTCCCGCCTGCCGCCAGCACATCCGCTTCGAGCGCCCGCGAGTAGTCGGGGGACGTCGTCCCCATGTGCACGATCGTCCGGCCTGCCACGTACGCGGCGAACTCCGGCATGCCCCGGCGCAGAGTCGCGTCGACGGCGACCTCGTCGGCGAGCATCAGGAAGACGACCCCGGCCCGCCGGAAGACCTCGCCGGGGGTGGTGGCAACGGTCGCGCCTGCCTCCCGCAGGGGCTCGCACCCGGCGGGCGTGCGGTTCCAGACCGTAAGAGCCGTACCGGCCCGGGCCAGATTGAGGGCCATGGGCCGGCCCATGACGCCCAAGCCGAGGAAACCTACGGGGACCGTTTCGGGCATCGCGTACCGCCGTGTTCGTGGAAGGGGTTGCCGCCTATGACAGTCGTCATAATACTGAGACTATGACGACCGTCATAGACGAGGAATCCAGCCTGGCGCCCGACGGGGCTGCGGGAGCCAGCGGGCCAGCGACGTCGGGCGGCCCCGCGGCGGCGGGAGCGGACGGGCCCGCGGTTGCCCGGGCGGCCGGATCCGGTCGGCCGCCGGCGCCTGGCGTTCCCGTCGGCCCGGGAGCGGGCGCGGTACGGGCCCGATCCTGCGTGCTGTGGCAGGTGGGCCCCGCGCACGCCGGGGACCGCCCTGCCCTGGCGGCCCTCTTCACCGCCTGCTCGCCCGAGACGGTCCGCCTCCGCTTCTTCGGGCGGCTCAAGCAGTGGCCACGTGAATACCTGGACGCCGCACTGGCCGGGCGACCCGCGGAGCACGACGCGGTGGTCGCCTACCGCCCCGGCCGGACCGATCTCCTCGGGCTGGCCAGCCTCGCCACCCCGTCCGACGCCGGCCCGGGCATCGGCGAGCTGGGCGTACTCGTCGCCGACGACTGGCAGCGGCAGGGCGTGGGCACCGCGATGATCGACCTGCTGCTCTCCCGGGCGCGGGACCGCGGGCTCGAACGGGTCGCGGCCACCGTGCTGCCCAGCCGCTCCAAACTGCTGGCCGCCCTCACCCGCCGGCTGGAACGGGACGGCCCCGGTCTCCGCTCCCGCGACGGACTCACCGGCGTCTATAAGCTGGCGCCCCGGGCGTAAGCCGGCCGGCTGCGGGGACGGTCCGCTCCCGCAGTGGGGTCGGGGTCGCCCTGCGAACCCGTTCAGGGCACAAGGCACCGCGCAGAGCACCGCACAGGGCACGGACCAGGTGCGGGCCGGGCAGGAATCGAGCACGGACACGGAATCGGAGAGGTGGGCGGTCGGCGATGGCGGTTCCGGAAGAGCGGCCCCCAGGGGACGCCCAGAAGAAGACCCACGGCCCGCGCGAGCGCATGGTCTTCAGTGCCGCCCAGCTCATCCGCCGCGACGGAGTGAGCGCGACCGGGATGCGCGAGGTCGCCGCTCACGCCCAGGCACCCCGTGGCTCCATCCAGCACTACTTCCCCGGTGGCAAGGAGCAGTTGGTCAACGAGGCGGTCGCCTGGGCGGGCCGCTACGCGGGCAAGCGGGTCGGCCGCTTCCTCGCCGCCATGTCGCAGGAGCCCACGCCGAGCCTGCTCTTCTCGGCGATGGTGCGGCAGTGGACGGACGAGTTCCAGAGGTCCGGCTTCACCCCCGGGTGCCCGGTGGCCGCGGCGACGGTGGACTGCGCGGAGTCGACCGACTCCACCCGGGCGGCTGCCGCGGCGGCCTTCGCCACCTGGAACGCCCCCGTCGCCGCCGCCCTCACCGACATGGGCGTGCCCGCCGGCCAGGCGCCCGCGCTGGCCATCTTGATGATCAGCACCCTGGAGGGGGCACTGCTCATTGCCCGCTCCGAGCAGGACATCCGTCCGCTGACCACCGTCGCCCAGCAGTTGGGACCACTGCTGGACAGCTGCGTCGTGGCGCGTCCGTAAGGCACCGGAACCTGCGGCCCGCCTCGACCACCACCGGCCGTCCGTTCCGCTCTCCACCGTGTTTGCGGCGTTGCACGCGTGGGAGGAGCGAAGAGGATCGACGACCGGCCGTACAGCTCGCGCGGGGCGGCGGAACCGTGAGCGGGGATGAGCGGTCGCGGTTCCTGCGCGGCTTGTTGAAGTGATCCCCTCCACATTTCAGCGGTAAACAGCGGATTCTGAGTTTTTTCTCTTCTCCGAGTTATGCGGGTTATACGGCTTACATGCAATTCGATTGGCGTTTGCCGTACGAGGGCCGGGGGCATCCGATGCGTGTATGCAGCCGCGTACGCATGCGCGAATGTGAGGAGACGGCCATGGTCGAGCCGATAGCCGATCCGGAGGGCGATCCCGTGGAGCTTCCGGCGGGCGGGCCGACAGGCGCGCAGGGCCCGGAACAGCTGGGTGAAGCCGCCACCGCGCCGACGAGCGAATCCGCTCTGGCGCCCGGCCGGATCGTTGTCGGCGTGGACGGCTCGGAGCCGTCCTTGCAGGCCCTGCGCTGGGCCGCCCGCCAGGCCGCGCTGACCGATGCCTCTCTCGAAGCGGTCATGGCCTGGGAACTGCCCGGGGCGGTCGGCTGGGCGGGTCTGCCGGAGCTGCCCGACGACATCGACCTGGAAGAACCGGCCCGCGGGTCCCTGGCGAAAGCGGTGGCCACCGCACTGCCCGGCGAGCAGGCGGTGCCGGTCACCCAGATCGTGGTGCTGGGCAACGCCGCGCAGGCCATTCTCGACCGGGGGGAAGGCGCGGAGCTGATCGTGGTCGGTGTCCGCGGCCACGGAACGTTCCGCGCGACACTGCTCGGCTCCGTCAGTCATACGGTCACCATGCACGCGACATGTCCGGTCGTGGTGGTGCGTGGCACCGCGGCGCAGGCCGGCGCGTAGGGAAGAAGCGGAACGTACCCGCCAGGATTCGAGCCCGGCCGGAAGTTATCCACAGGCTGCGAAGGCCATCTCACCGAATGTGCGTGCGGCAGAGCATGATGGTGACATGAACGAGATCACCGGACCCGCGAGCGGGTCCATGCCCGATTGGGAGAAGCGGTTCCGCGCGCCGCGCGTCGGCCTGCCGGAATGGGCCGAGGACGCCCCGGAACGCAGCCTGTTCGTGTCGAACGTGACGGGTACGTATGAGCTGTACGCGTGGGACCGCGGCACAGGCGGCCGGCGGCAGGTGACCGACCGCCCGAACGGAACGACGGACGGCGCCCTCAGCCGGGACGGCGAATGGGTGTGGTGGTTCTCGGACACCGACGGGGACGAGTTCGGTGTCTGGATGAAGCAGCCGTTCGGCGGTGGCGAGGACATACCGGCCGCACCCGGCCTCGCCCCCTCCTACCCGGCCGGGCTGGCGCTGGGCGTCGACGGGATCGCCGTCATCGGCCGCTCCACGGACGACGAGGGCACGTCCGTACACGTGGTGCGCCCCGGCGGCACCGCGCCCTACGAGATCTACCGGCACGAGGAATCCGCGGGTGTCGGGGATCTGTCGGAGGACGGCTCCCTGGTCGTCATCGAGCACACCGAGCACGGCGACGCCATGCACAGCGCCCTGCGGGTGGTCCAGGTCACCGACGGCACGACGGTCGCGGAGTTGGACGACACCGCGGGTGGCACCCGTGAACTCGGCCTGGACTGCCTCGGTTTCGCCCCGGTTCCGGGCGACACCCGGCTGCTCGTCGGCCACCAACGGTCCGACCGCTGGCTGCCGATGATCTGGGACGTGGCAAGCGGCGAGGAGACCGCGCTTGCCATAGACCTGCCGGGTGACGTGCACGCCGAATGGTATCCGGACGGCTCCGCGCTGCTGGTGGTGCACGACTTCCACGCCCGCAGCGAGATGTTCCGGTACGACCTGGCGGCCGGGAAGATGACCCCGCTGGACACCCCGGCGGGTTCGGTGGGCGGAGCGACGGCCCGGCCCGACGGCACGGTGGAGTATCTGTGGTCGTCGGCCGCGCAGCCGCCGGCGGTACGGTCCACGACCGGCGTCACGGTGCTCGAAGCACCGGGGCTGCGGGCCCCGGACTCGGTACCGGTGGAGGACGTGTGGGTGGACGGGCCGGGCGGTCCCATCCACGCACTGGTGCAGCGCCCGGCCGGAAGCGGCGCGGATTCCGAGGACGGGAAGGGGCCCGCGGCGGGGCCGTTCCCGACCGTCTTCGAGATCCACGGCGGCCCGACCTGGCACGACTCCGACGCCTTCGCCGCCGGGCCGGCCGCCTGGCTCGACCACGGTTTCGCGGTGGTCCGGGTCAACTACCGCGGGTCGACCGGCTACGGCCGGGAGTGGACGGACGCCCTCAAGCACCGGGTGGGCCTGATCGAACTGGAGGACATCGCGGCGGTCCGCGAGTGGGCGGTCTCCTCCGGCCTGGCGGACCCGTCCCGGCTGGTGCTCACCGGCGGCTCCTGGGGCGGTTACCTGACGCTGCTGGGTCTGGGCACCCAGCCGGACGCGTGGACGGTGGGCATAGCCGCGGTCCCGGTGGCGGACTATCCGACCGCCTACGCCGACGAGATGGAGGCCCTCAAATCCCTGGACCGCACCTTCTTCGGCGGCTCCCCCGAGGAGGTCCCGGAGCGTTATGAGGCGTCCTCACCGCTCACCTACATCGACAAGGTGGCCGCGCCCGTCTACATCAGTGCGGGGATGAACGACCCGCGCTGCCCGATACGCCAGATCGACAACTACGTCGAGCGGCTGCGGGAGCTGGACAAGCCGCACGAGGTGTACCGGTACGACGCGGGACACGGTTCGCTCGTGGTGGAGGAGCGGATCAAGCAGGTCCGCCTGGAGCTGGCCTTCGCCCTGCGGCACGTGGGCGGCTGACCGCACGGCCGATCCGGACGGCCGACGGGGAGCCGGGGTTGCGGAACCGGCTGGGGCGGCAGGCGCCGGGGCGGCGTCCCTGCCGGGTCAGCCGGCCGGAGCCGGGGAGACCTTCTCCGGCTCCGCCCCCTCCGAGGCTGCGGCCGCGGCCTCGGAGGAGCCGCCCGGCTCCCCCTCCGGGAGCAGCCCCAGCGCGGCGTCCGCCCGGGTCTCGGCCTCCCGCCGGACGAGTCGGAACCACATGAAGACGACGAAGCCCGCGAAGACGAACCACTGCCCGGTGTAGCCGAGGTTCTGGAACGCCTTCAGATCAAGACCGCTGTTGGGAGGAGTGGCAGGCGGCACCGCCTTGAGCGGCGCCGGGGGATGCGAGGTGGTGACCCAGCCGCCGTACACCGGATAAGGGAGGACGTTGACGAGCGAAGCCGAACTGATCATGCCGAGCTGGCCGGTGGGCAGCACCCCGGTCGCGACTCCGCTGGTGTCGGTGGTCTCGGGGTACTGCACCGCCCCGACCACGGTGACCTGACCGGCCGGTGCGGGCGGCACCGTACCGGAGCGTTCGGCGGCGGACGCGTCGCCGGGGAGCCAGCCGCGGACCACGGGCAGGGCCGCGCCACTGCCGAGCCGCAGCGGGGTGAGGACGTAGAAGCCGTTGTGACCGTCGAGGGTGCGGTCGGGGACGAGGAGTTGGTGCCCGGGGTCGTACCGCCCGGTGGTGCTGACGATCCGCCCGGCGTCGTCACCGGACAGGGCGGTGCGGGTGTCCGGCAGTACCGTCCGGAGGGGGACCGCCGGCGCGGTGGCCGTCTGCTTCTCGTCGTTCTGGGTGCTCTTGTGCTGGTCGACCCGCACCTCGAACCGGCTCAGCTGCCAGCTCCCCATGAACACGCAGAACGGCACGGCGAGCAGAGCGAGGACGCTGACCGCCAGCCAGCCGCGGGTGAGCAGGAACCGGTACACGCTTCCCACGGTACGGGGGCCCGCCGGTTCGCCCGCAACCGGCCCCGGGTAGCCGGGTGGCCCGCCGCCGGCCGTGACCCGGGGTCCGGCCCGCCCCTTGGCGGTCAGGGTGCCGGGGTCGCCGGGGCCTCCGGGATCGCGGAGGTCGTGTAGATGGTGCCGGCGCAGGCGTCCGGGATGACCGGACCGTCTATCACCGGGGAGCCCGTGGCCGGGGTGTGGTTGAGGGTGACGCTGCCCGGGGGCGGTGAGGCGGGGGCGTCCTCGCCGAGTTGCGGGGAGGCCGCGTTGCCGACGGTGCCCGGGTCGGTGCCGCCCGGGTCCGCCCCGGTGGTGTCGGTCGGGGTGGCCGTCGGGGTCGGCGTGGTGGGGGGGGTGGTCGGCGTCGTGGGAGGCGTGGTCGGGGTAGTGGGACACCCGCCGGGTCCGTCGCCGTCCGGCACCCACGCGAAGGCGACCTCGTACCGCTGGCCCGGGCCGAGGACGACCGGTCCGGTGCTCGGGTCGCTGGGCAGCCCGGCAGCGGCGTCGCCCTGGGTGTGGCCCACGACCTGGATCCGGGCCGGGTCGGCCGCGCCCTGCGCCACCACCTTGACGATGCCGCCGCTGGGCACCGTACAAGGGCTGTCGGAGACATTGGCGAGGCGGAACCAGCCGTAGACCCGGCCGCCGGAGTCGGGGGCGTCGGCCTTGCTGGTGCCGTTGCCGAGCTGGGAGGGGGAGCACTCGGGCACGGACGGAGTCGGTGCCGTGGCGTTGGAGGGCCCGTTGGTGCCGCCGGCGGTGGACGGTTGCTGCTTCGTGCCGTCGCCCGGTCCCGGGGAGACGGTGCCCGCGGTGCCGCCGGAGTCGCCCCAGGCGCTGGTGTGCCCGTCCTCGCCGGGCGAGCCGGTGTGGGAGGCGGAGACACCGGCCGCGGTGGTGCTCGCGTTGTGTTCGCTGCCGGTGGCCCGGAGCAGTGCGGGCACCGCCATGCCGACCAGCAGCACGGCGGCTGCGGCACCGACCAGGGCCTGGCGGCGGCGCTGGCGGCGCAGCGGGATGGCCTTGCGGAGGTGATCGAGGGCGTCGGGTGAGCCATGGAGGCCGGAGACGGCTTCCAGCATCAGAGTGCGCAGGGCCTCTTCGTCGGCTGAATCGTCGAAGGGCCCGCCGCCGAAGAGGGTGCCGCCGTCGCCCAGCGGCCGGTCGTCGTGGCCGGCTGTTGTGGCGGGGTCCGGATCGGGCGCCGGGGCGGGGGACTTCGGGAAGTTCTGCGAATCCATGGCGAGAGAGTCGTCGGGGGTGGGTGAGTCGGGGGTGCTCATGCCGGTGCCTCCATCGCGACGCGGAGCGCCGCGAGGCCTCGCGAGCCGTAGGCCTTGACGGAGCCCAGGGAGATCCCCAGGGTCTCGGCGACCTGCGCCTCGGTCATGTCGGCGAAGTAACGCAGTACGAGCACTTCGCGCTGGCGGCGCTGCAGTTTGCGCATCGCGGCCTTGAGCTGATCACGCTCCAGGATCTCGTACGCCCCCTCCTCCGCGCTGGCCATGTCGGGCATGGGCTTGGAGAGGAGTTTGAGGCCGAGTATGCGGCGGCGCAACGCCGAGCGGGAGAGGTTGACCACCGTCTGCCGGAGGTAGGCGAGGGTCTTCTCGGGGTCGCGCACCCGGCTGCGTGCCGAGTGCACCCGGATGAAGGCTTCCTGGACCACGTCCTCGCAGGAGGCGATGTCGTCCAGCAGCAGTGCGGCCAGTCCCAGCAGTGAGCGGTAGTGCGCACGATAGGTCTCGGTGAGATGGTCGACCGTGGTGCCGACAGCCATTGCGGTGTCAGTATCCCCACTGTCTGCGGTCGTCGTACCGGCCACCTTGACCGGCCAGGGCGCGATCACCGGCAGACCACCGCTCCGCGGCGGCGCGAGCACACTGCCACGCCGTCCGAATACCGCTGTCTCGATACCCAAAGCCTCCGCCACGCCAGTTGGACACGCATCCCCCCCTCAGGGTTGTACGCGCAAGACAGGTCACCCCACCGGGCGCCAGTTATCCCCATGCGTACCAGCTCTTCCTCAATGCCTTGATTGCACCGACGTTTCCCCGGATCACGCTCGGTGCGCAGCGCCATAGGCACGATGCGCTGACACAAAGACGCTCCCCCGCAGCAGTCGGTTGCAGCCGAGGGAGAGCAAATTGTCCAACGGGTGGGTGGGATGGTTCAAGTGGTCCAGACCTGCGGTTTTGACCAAAACCGCTGCGGGGCGCAACGATTTCACCGTCACGCCCCGCACCGTCCATCTATGAGCGCCGTATCAACGGCGTGTCAACGGCGCGTCAGCGCCCTGTGCCGCCGTAGACGACCGCCTCGTCGCTGTCGCTGTCCAGTCCGAACGCCGAGTGCACCGCCTGCACGGCCGGCTTCACATCGTCGACCCGGGTCACCACCGAGATACGGATCTCGGAGGTCGAGATGAGTTCGATGTTGACGCCGGCGTTGGAGAGCGCCTCGAAGAAGGTCGCGGTGACCCCGGGGTTGGTCTTCATCCCTGCGCCGACCAGCGAGATCTTGCCGATCTGGTCGTCGTAGCGCAGCGAGTCGAAGGCAATCACCGTCTGCGCCTTGGTCAGCGCCTCCATCGCCTTGTGCCCCTCGGACTTCGGCAGCGTGAAGGAGATGTCGGTGAGCCCGGTGGCGGCGGCCGACACGTTCTGCACCACCATGTCGATGTTGATCTCGGCGTCCGCGATGGCCCGGAAGATCGTCGCCGCCTCGCCCGGCTTGTCCGGCACCCCGACGACCGTGATCTTCGCCTCGGACGTGTCGTGCGAGACACCCGAGATGATCGCCTGCTCCATCGCCTTGTCCCCTTGCCCAGATTGCCCAGATTGTGCTGCTCGCGCTGACCCTTGCGGCCCTTGAAGAGTCCGCGCTTGGAATGACCGGTAGCCCGCCGGGGGCTCGCTGCTGACCCAGGTGCCCGGAAGACCGGAGAACGAGGACCGTACGTGGATCGGGATGTTGTAGCGCCGCGCGTACTCGACACAGCGGTGGAGCAGCACCTTCGAACCGGAACTGGCCAGCTCCAGCATGTCCTCGAAGGCGATCCACTCCATCTTGCGGGCCTTCTTCACCACCCGCGGGTCGGCGGTGAAGACCCCGTCGACGTCGGTGTAGATCTCGCACACCTCGGCGTCCAGCGCCGCGGCCAGCGCCACCGCGGTGGTGTCGGAACCGCCCCGCCCCAGCGTGGTGATGTCCTTCTTGTCCTGGGAGACACCCTGGAACCCGGCGACGATCGCGATGTTGCCCTCGTCGAGCGCGGTACGGATCCGGCCCGGGGTGACATCGATGATCCGCGCCTTGTTGTGCACCGAGTCGGTGATCACACCGGCCTGGCTGCCCGTGAAGGACTGCGCCTCATGGCCGAGGTTCTTGATCGCCATCGCCAGCAGCGCCATGGAGATCCGCTCTCCGGCGGTCAGCAGCATGTCGAACTCGCGGCCGGCCGGAATCGGCGAGACCTGCTCGGCGAGATCGATCAGCTCGTCCGTCGTGTCGCCCATCGCGGAGACCACGACGACGACCTGGTGGCCGGCCTTCTTGGTGTCCACGATCCGTCGGGCGACCCGCTTGATGCCTTCGGCATCGGCGACAGAGGAGCCGCCGTACTTCTGCACGACAAGGCCCACGTGCGCTCCTCGCTCAGGGGTGAATGCGGTCAGCCCAGTTTAACGAGCACGGCGGGTACGCCCCGGACGTATTGCATGGTGAGACAGGGCGTTCAGTACGTGATCACCTCGGCGGATCCCCGCGACGCCGGCGCCCCCGCAACTTCCCCCGGCCGTACGGCTTCCCGAGGCCCGGCGGCCTCCCCGCCCCCGGCCCCGGTCCCGCCCTCGACCCCGCCCCGCCGCCCCCTTACTTCTTCTTGTCCCGCCCCATCTTCCCGAGTTCCGCCTCCATCACCTTCCCGGCCTCCTGCGCCAGCCGCTCCTCGTCGTCCCCGTCGCTCCCGGTGTCGAGACCGTCGAGTTCGTCCAGCGGGCTGTCCAGCCGTACGTGCGCCACCAGCGACTGCAGCGCCCGCAGCGACGCGCTCGCCGTGGACCCCCAGTTGGAGAGGTACGAGAACTGCCACCACCACAGCGCCTCGGAGATCCGCCCGGCCCTGAAGTGCGCGAGGCCGTGCGTGAGGTCGGCCACCACATCGGCCATGTCGTCCGAGACCCGGCAGGCCACCGGCGTGGACCGGGGTACGTACGGGTCGAACACCTCGGAGTAGACGTCGATCGGTTCCAGCAGGGCGGCCAGCCGCTGCCGCAGATCGTCCTCGTCCGGCTCGGGGCCGACGTCCGGCTCGTACCGCTCGTCCGGCACGAAGTCCTCGTGCGCGCCGAGGCGGCCGCCGGCCAGCAGCAGCTGCGAGACCTCCAGCAGCAGGTACGGCACGGCGCTGTCCGGGTCGTCGCCCTTGGCGACCTCACGGACCGAGAGGATGAAGCTCTCGATCTGGTCGGAGATCTGGACCGCGAACTCGTCCGGCTCCTCCGCGCCCTCGGAGACGCGGGCCGGCCTGTCCTTTGTCGCGCTCTTCATCGTCGTCACGTTCTTGTCAACGTCCGCACTCGCGTTCTCGTTCACCGTGCTCTTGCTCTTTGCGCCTTTTTGAGCCACGCCCTTCTGAGCTGCGCTCTTGCGGGCCGTACTCTTCTGGGCCGCGCTCTTGGCCGCCGTACTCTTCTTGTTCGTCACGGTGTCAGACATCCAGCAACCGCCTTCCTTCGAAGGCCCGCCCGAGCGTGACCTCGTCCGCGTACTCCAAGTCGCCCCCCACAGGGAGCCCGCTGGCCAGCCGCGTCACCCGCAGCCCCATGGGTTTCACCATGCGGGCCAGATACGTGGCTGTCGCCTCCCCCTCCAGATTGGGGTCCGTCGCCAGGATCAGCTCGGTGACGGTGCCGTCCGCGAGGCGGGCGAGCAGTTCCCTTATCCGCAGGTCATCAGGGCCGACGCCCTCGATGGGGCTGATCGCCCCGCCCAGTACGTGGTACGTCCCGCGGAACTCGCGGGTCCGCTCGACCGCCACCACGTCCTTGGGCTCCTCGACCACGCAGATCACCGCCGGATCGCGGCGCGGATCGCTGCACACCCGGCACAGCTTCTCCTGCGCGACATTCCCGCACACCGCGCAGAACCGTACCTTCGCCTTGACCTCCGACAGCACATGCGCGAGACGCCGCACATCGGCCGGATCGGCCTGCAGGATGTGGAAGGCGATGCGCTGCGCGCTCTTGGGACCCACGCCGGGCAGCCTGCCCAGTTCGTCGATCAGGTCCTGAACCACGCCTTCGTACACGCCGACGCGCCTTCCTTGGCTTCATTGGGTCTGTCGTTGCAGGTCATGGGGTGGGTGGAACCCGAGTCGCCACCGGATTGCCGGACTGCCGGGGCCCGCTCGTCAGAACGGCAGGCCCGGCATGCCGGAGAGCCCCTCGGTGAGGGGGCCGAGCTTGGTCTGCTGCAGCTTCTGCGCGGCCTCGTTCGCATTGTGGACCGCGGCCACCACCAGGTCGGCGAGCGTCTCGGTGTCCTCCGGGTCGACCGCCTTGGGGTCGATCACCAGGGAACGCAGCTCGCCGGCGCCGGTCACCGTCGCCTTGACCAGTCCACTGCCCGCCGAGCCCTCGACCTCGGCCTCGGCCAGCTCCTGCTGGGCGGCGGCGAGGTCCTGCTGCATCTTCTGGGCCTGCTGGAGCAGCGCCTGCATGTTCGGCTGACCACCAGGGATCACGGTTTCGCTCCTGACATTCCTGACGTTCCTGACGTACGGCTGCGCTTCGGCTGCACTGACCAGCCGGCGCCCTTGCCGCTGCGCACTGACGGCCGCACCGAGCACCGCGGCGGGGCCGCCTGGCCACGCGCGCGACTCGGTGACAGGGCGAGCCTACGTGCTCGTACGGCCCAGCGCCCTACGCCGTACGGAGGATCGGCGCGGCGCGGCGTACACCTGCGGGACGGCAGCTGTACGTCATCGCGTCCGACTCGGCGAACCCGCAGGTCAGCGCGGTACGGCGGGCGGTCAGTCGTGGTTGATCTCCTCGATCACAGTGGCGCCCAGTTCGCTGATGAACAGGTCATGGCCACTGACCGACGACTCGACCAGGTCGAGGTCGTCGTCCTGCGGGATGTCGTCCTCGATCGGGGCGTAGTCCGGGTGGTCGTCGGGCGGCGGCGGGGGCTCCGCGGGGTCGGTGGCGGCGGGGTAGGAGCGGGGCGCGGGCGGGGCCGGCCGTTCGGCGGTCAGGGCGACGGCACCGGCCGGGCTGCCGCCTTGGCCCCGGCTCTGTCCTTGTTCCTGACCGGGGCCCTGGCCAGGACCCTGACCCTGGCTGTACGCGGCCGGGGCCGGGCCGCCGCCGTACCCCGAGGAGCCGGCGGGCCCGGCGGGCGGCTGGGTCTGCGGGGGCGCGGGGGGGCGGGGGGCGCCGCCGCCGAAGCCGCTGGGGCCGGCGGGGCCGCCTGAGCCGGAGCCGGAGGCGCCTGAGCCGCCGAAGCCGCTGGGACCGCCCGGGCCCGTACCGCCGTATCCGCCACCGCCGTTCGCGGTGCCGTTGCCGCCCGAGGGGTCGACGATCGCCTCGATCCGCCAGGCCACGCCGAGCGCGTCACTGATCGCGGCCCGGAGTACGTCCTCGCTGCCGCTGTTGGTGAAGCTGTTACGGGCGCCGGGGTTGTCGAACCCGATCTGCAGGGTCTCCCCGTCGAACCCGGCGACCTGGGCGTTGTTGAAGAGCAGCATCCACGTCAGGCGGCGGCGGTTCTTCACCGCCTCCAGGATGTTCGGCCACATCTGCCGGACCCGGGTCGGGTCGCCGACGATCCGCGCGGCGTTCCCTCCCGGGGAGTTGGGCGCGGACTGCGGTGCGGCCGGGGCCGGCTGCGCGGCGGGCTGCGGTACGGATGCGGGGGCGGGGGCCGGGGTTTGGGCGGACGCGGGGGCGGGGGCTTGGGCGCCGGGGCCGGCGGTGGTGGGCCATGCGCCGGGGCGGGGCGGCGGCGGGGGGGTCTGCGCGCCACCGGTGCTCGTACCGCCGGGGTTCGTACCGCCGCTCTGGGCCACCGGCCAGGCGCCCGGGCGGGGGGCGGCGGCCGGGGGTTCGTCGGCGGACGGTGCGGGCGATGCGGGCGGCGCGGCCGAAGGCTGGGCTGGCGGCTGCGGGGGTGCGGCCTGAGCGGGGGCCGGGGGCTGGGGCTGCACGGGCGCGGGGGCCTGGGCTGGGGCTTGGGCCTGGGCGGCGGGAGGCTGAGCAGGTGCCTGACCCGTATCCGGAGCCGTACGGCCGAGGGCCGCGCGGGCAGCCGCGGCACCGCCGGGACCCGCGGGGATTCCGCCACCGCCGGGGGACGGCGCCGCGTCGGGCGCTCCAGGGCCGCCGAACCCGATCGCCCCGGAGGCGACGCCCCGCTCCAGCCGCTCCAGCCGCGCCTGCATCGAGCGTTCGTCGTCGTACGCCGCCGGGAGCAGCACGCGGGCGCAGATCAGTTCCAGTTGGAGGCGCGGTGAGGTGGCGCCACGCATCTCCGTCAGGCCGGTGTTGACGAGGTCGGCGGCCCGGCTCAGCTCGGCGGCGCCGAAGACGGACGCCTGGACCGCCATCCGTTCGACCACTTCCCGCGGGGCGTCGATCAGCCCCTTCTCCACCGCGTCGGGCACGGCGGCGATGATGACCAGGTCCCGCAGCCGTTCCAGCAGGTCGGCGACGAACCGGCGCGGGTCGTGCCCGCCCTCGATCACCCGGTCCACCATCTCGAAGACCGCGGCACCGTCACCGGCCGCGAACCCGTCCACCACGTCGTCGAGCAGGGCCGCGTCCGTATAACCGAGGAGCGCGGTGGCCATGGCGTACGTCACACCGTCCGCGCCCGCGCCGGCCAGCAGCTGGTCCATGACCGACATCGAGTCACGTACCGAACCGGCGCCGGCCCGTACCACCAGCGGATACACGCCGTCCTCGACCCGGATCCCCTCGTGCTCGCACACCGCGACGAGGTGATCGCGCAAGGTGCCGGGCGGGACGAGGCGGAAGGGGTAGTGGTGGGTGCGCGACCGGATGGTGCCGATGACCTTCTCGGGCTCGGTGGTCGCGAAGATGAACTTGAGGTGCTCCGGGGGCTCCTCGACCACCTTCAGCAGGGCGTTGAAGCCCGCCGAGGTGACCATGTGCGCCTCGTCGATGATGTAGATCTTGTAGCGGCTGCCGGCCGGCCCGAAGAACGCCTTCTCCCGCAGATCACGGGCGTCGTCCACGCCGCCGTGGGAGGCCGCGTCGATCTCGATCACGTCGATCGACCCGGGGCCGTTCCTGGCCAGGTCCCGACAGGACTGGCACTCCCCGCAGGGGGTCGGCGTGGGGCCCTTCTCGCAGTTCAGGCAGCGGGCCAGGATCCGCGCGCTGGTCGTCTTCCCGCACCCGCGCGGCCCGCTGAACAGGTACGCGTGATTGACCCGGTTGTTCCGCAGCGCCTGCTGCAACGGGTCCGTGACGTGCTCCTGCCCGATGACCTCGGCGAAGGTCTCGGGACGGTAGCGGCGATACAGAGCGAGGGACACGCCTACGACCATATCCGGGCCCACCGACATCCGGCCCCGCGTCGGCCGCACGCCGCCCCCGCGTCAGCCTCTCCCGCCCTGGCATCCCCGTGCCCCGGCCGGTCATCCCCCGTGTCCCGGCCCGGCGTCCCCGCGCGCCCACTCTCCCGGGCATACGAAGACCCCTCACGCACCCGCCAGAGCCCACCTACCCTTGCTGCCTTCCGGCCCTGGGGGAGTTCAGCGAGATAGCGCCACGTGAGGGGCTGCCGCCACCTTACCCGATCCCCTCCCCCCACATCGAGTTCGCACCCACCCCCTCCCTTCTTGTACTGTTCCCCACGGAGGATTCGCCTAGAGGCCTAGGGCGCACGCTTGGAAAGCGTGTTGGGGGCAACCCCTCACGAGTTCGAATCTCGTATCCTCCGCACCCGCCCACCAGGGCAGATGTAGGGCCCGACCGCATCGCGGTCGGGCCCTACACCGTTGTGTGGTCTCAGTTGTGGTCTCATTCGGCGTCCCGTGCACGTGCGTGAACGATGTCGTACCACACTCGCCCCAGCTCGTCCCACTCACCTTTGTGATCGGACAAGAGCGACGCCAAGGGCTCTGGCGAGGTGCTCCCTCAAGTGCTGTCTCGGCTCGGGTTTCCGACAGAGGGAGCCCCGAGTGCTACGGGTACGTGGCCGTACCGATAGGCGCAGGCAGACTCGCGGCCCCGACCACCTCAGCCGTCAACGGCATGGGACAGGGCTGGCGGCTCGTCCCACGCTCTCTAGCCGTCAAGAGCACAGGAGAGTGGCCGTCTGAGACTAAAGTTGACACGCCGTCCGGTCGGCATGGTCAAGGTCATGGGAGCAGCATGGTTGAGAACGAGGTAGGCGCAGACAGCACCAGCCTTCCCTTCTGGGTTGCCGTCTCCGACGACGACACGGAGCCAGGCGAAACGATGGGAATCTTCGGTCGCAGCGGCGAAGCTGCACTTCGGGCTGTGCCGCTGGGGCCTCTGCGCAAGAACCTCACCGAGACAGTAGACGCGCTGCAGGAGCTCTTCGCCGATGTCGCCGCACGTGAGGGCATCCTCCCACTGGCGGAGGCCCAGCTCACGTTTCAGGTGACGGCTAGCGGTGGAGTTCAGCTCATCGGGACAGGGCAGATACAGAGCGGACGGGGCCTCGTCCTCACGTTCAAACGTCAGTAGCAGAAAATGCCTCGATACAAGGCGCTGTTGATCGGAGCTCACGATTACCACGAGTCCGAGACATTCTCTCCGCTCCCTTTCATCCCGAATGACATGCAACAGCTAGCTGCCGCATTGAAGACGAGAGGGTTCTATTCGGCTGAGATCGCCGAAGCACGGCGTCAGGTAGTGAGCAGAAACTTCGTAGTGGGTAAGGTAGCCACTTTTCTTCAACATGCCAGTCGTGGCGATAGACTACTTATTGTGCTCAGCGGCCATGGCCTGCACTCCCAAGGGGCCGACTATCTGATTCCCGAGGATGCCCCGACGAGCATCAACTTGATTGAAAGTGGCATCAAGATCGACTGGGCAGGGGAAATTGAGGACTCGGCAGCGGAACAGGTTCTTTTCCTTATTGACGCCTGCCGCGAAGGCGTCGATTATGGAGCAAAATCCGCCGTCGGTATTCACGCTTGGAGCAGAAGAAAGATAGACGCGGCGGCTCTGCGTAAAGTCGCCTACATGTACGCGTGCGCCGACGGAGCCTTAGCTCTATTCATACATGACAAAGAATCCGTTCAGTCCGGTTATGAGATTGACACGAAGCCCGGTGAGTCTTTCAGTCTCTTCTCGCGAGCATTGTGCGATGTAATCAAGGACAACCCCTATGCTATGAGCTTGACCGATCTCGAAGAAGCGGTACAGCAGCGTATCGAAGAGATCCATCGAGCTTATGGAAAGAAGCGGAAACTCCAACGTGTCCGCGTCGTTCCTCACGGCAACCCGGAATATTTCCTTGCGCTGCCTGGACCGGACGCCAAAATTCCCCCTTCTAGCCGCCATGCCCCGAGTGCTGCTTTCAGGTCGTCTGAGAAACCGGCTACAGGGGACGTTATGTCGGCTTCATCGCAGTCCGCGCCGGCAAGATCTTTCGTGGCTGCAGGGTTAGAGGTAAGCACACCTCAGTCATTGGCTATTCGTAGAGATGATTTGTCCGCGCTAAGAAATGCAGCGCCAATCGAAGCCGTCATCTCCACCTACACCCGACTGCGCAAAGCCGGAAACGAACTGCGGGGTCCTTGCCCTCTCCATGAAGGGGGAGAGCAAGGGATCAGCGTCAACACCGCTAAGGGCGTCTTCTACTGCCATGACTGCATGCAGGGCGGGCACGTCCTCGACTTCGTAATGAAAATGGAGTGCCTGTCTCGCGACGAGGCCATCGAATGGATCGCAGCCAGGTCGGGGATCACCGTACAAGAGGGGAAGCACACACCGATCCGGCCGGAGGATCACACCCGGATCATCGCGGCAAATAGGATCGCCGCACAGTTCTATGCGGAACACCTAGGCAGCGCCGAAGCGAAGATCGCACGGGAATTCCTGGCCACACGGGGCTTCGACCAAGCGACTGCGCAGCGGTTCTCAGTGGGGTACGCGCCGGCCGCGTGGGACCAACTGGTCAGGTTCTTGGGCGAGAAGGGCTTCACGGACAAGGAATTGATTCTGTGCGGGCTGGCGTCCGAGAGCCGCCGCGGCGGGACCATCGACCGGTTCCGGGGCCGACTGATCTGGCCGATTCGGGACATCAAAGGTGAAGTCATCGGGTTCGGCGCGCGCAAGCTGCGCGACGAGGACCACGGGCCGAAATACATCAGCACGCCCGAGACGCCCCTGTACAAGAAGTCCCAGATCCTGTACGGCATCGAGCATGCCAAGCGGGAGATTGTCCGCACCGGGCGGGCAGTGGTGGTCGAGGGTTACACCGATGTGATGGCCTGTCACCTCGCGGGGGTGACTACCGCAATCGCCACCTGCGGCTCCGCCTTCGGCGGAGGGCACATCAACATCCTGCAGCGACTACTGACGGACAACTCCTTCGGCGAGGTCGTATTCATCTTCAACGGCGACGACACAGGGCAGAAGGCAGCGCTGCGAATCTTCGAAGACGACCAAAAGTTCGCCAAGACGATCTCAATCGCAATCACCCCGGATGGCATGGACCCCTGCCAACTACGACTGGCCGAGGGGGATGCAGCGGTGCAGCGGCTGATCGATGATCGCACCCCGCTCTTCGCGTTCGTACTACGCTCTATCGTTTCACACTACGACCTAGACACCGGAGAGGGCCGCGTGGCTGCGGTCGGCGCGGCCATTCCCGTGGTGGCGGCAATAAGAGACTATGCGCTACGTGACCATTATGCCCTCAAACTGGCCAACATGACTGGCATGACCAGCCCGATCGAACAACAGTCAACGATTCGCCGAGCGCGAGCACTGGCCCGAACGAAGGAAAACAGCGCCACATCAAGCTGGGCGCCTGCACTCGACCTGCGCAGCCCCGCCCATCGAGTCGAGCGTGAGTTGATCAAACTAGCTCTTCAATTTCCGAAGTTGGTTTCTCCTGCTTTCGATGAATATAATCAGTCCGAATTTACGGCAGCCCCCTATTCTGCGGTATTCCGCGCTATCGCAAGCGCTGGGGGAACGTCTGCTGCGGGGGACTCCTACCTCGCGCGAATCCGCGAGGCAGCTGATGACCAGCCCACACGTCTCCTCATCAACGAACTGGCCGCAGAACCGATAACGCACAAGACGCCCGAGATCTACGCAGGCGAAGTGCTAGTTAGGGTACGCCTAAGCGCCGTCGAACGTAGAGCCACGGAGCTGCACACCGCCCTCGCCCATGTAGCACCTTCCTCCAATCAAAAGGAGATCAATTCGCTCCAGAGCGAGCTATGGGCGGTACAGCAGTACGGGCACCGCCTGCGCTCACTAGGCGTCGCCGCCCTGTGACGTGCCATGGGACTAGTGATGAGGTATGGGCTTCTGCAGTACGGGCGTTCTGAGAATCACCAACCTCGCAGGCGGGATGATCGCCCTGCCACTGCCATGCCAATTCCAGAGGCCACTCACATCCGTCTCGGTGCGCTTGAGTGCCGATGAGTGCCAGCAGTGCTTGTCGCGCGTTGATACCGATTAACCTGCTCGGCAGCCAAGGCTGATGGTCAGGCGCTACCGACTGGCTAAGCGTTGTCCCGTAAGTGCTGGTCGTAGGTGAGATGATCTTGCCGTGGCTGGTGTGATCGCGGCGTCGGAGCCCTCGTGGATAGCCCCGTTCAGCGGGTTGAGCCCTCGGCAGTTCGGCAAGCTCGTCACGGCCCTGCGGCGGGAGGGTGCTGATCCGGTGGGCAAGGGTCGTCCGTGGTCGTTGCCCCTGGAGGACCGGGTCCTGCTGGTGGCGGCCTATTGGCGGACGAACCTGACCCTGCGCCAGCTCGCCCCGCTGTTCGGCGTCTCGAAGTCGGCCGCCGGCCGCATCGTCGACCACCTCGGCCCGATGCTCGCGCTGGAGCCCCGCAAGCGGTTCCGCAAGGACACGGTGCTGATCGTCGACGGCACCTTGGTGCCCACCCGCGACCACAGCGTCGCCGCGCAGTCGAAGAACTACCGGTACTCCACCAACCACCAGGTCATCATCGACGCCGACACCCGGCTCGTCGTCGCCGTCGGCAAGCCCCTGCCCGGCAACCGCAACGACTGCACAGCATGGGAGGAATCCGGCGCCAGGGCCGCCGTCGGCCGCACCACGGTCATCGCGGACGGCGGCTACCGGGGAACCGGCCTCATCATCCCGCACCGCAAGAAACCCGGCCAGGCCGAACTCCCCGCCTGGAAAGAGGAACACAACGCCTCCCACCGCAAGGTCCGCGCCCGCGTCGAGCACGCCTTCGCCCGCATGAAGACCTGGAAGATCCTCCGCGACTGCCGCCTCAAAGGCGACGGCGTGCACCACGCCATGCTCGGCATAGCCCGCCTCCACAACCTCACCCTGACCGGCTGACGAAGAAGCAGGCAGGCCAACCAGCACGCCGTAGATCATTTACGGGACAACGCTTAGGGGCTTGTCGGCAGGCGCCGACTCGCGCTATCGCACCCCACATTGCGTCCCGTTTCCAGAGCAACTGTGGGGTGCGATAGCGCACAGTTCGGGTATGGCGCCGGCTTAAGATTCGGCCGGATCGCTCTCCCGTGTCAGCGGCGCTGCTTCTCCTCTTCGCATCCCTGTGATTTCCACAGCAGGCCGTCAACCTTCACTGCCGTCTCCCGAAGCAGTGGATCAGTCACGTGCTGGTACCGCTTCGCCATCGATGCCGACGACCAGCCCATGATCGCCATCACGATTCGCTCGGGTACACCGAGGAGCAGGAGAACTGTCGAGGCGGTGTGGCGGGCGTCGTGGAGGCGCGCGTCGCGGACGCCAGCTTCCTGGAGCAGCTCCTTCCAGTGGTGGTAGTCGGTGTTGGGGATCAGGGGTTCGCCGGTGGGTGAGGTGAAGACATAGCCCTTCTCCGTCCAGAGTTGCCGGGCCGCTGCGCGCTCCTGCGCCTGGACTTCCCGGTGCTGGCGCAGCAGTTTGGTCAGCTCGTCGGGGAGGCCGATCGCACGCTTGCCCGCGCGGGACTTGGTGTCCTTGGTCTCCCGGCGGATCTGGGTGCGCTGGCGGCGGTAGCCGGGTTTCCGGCCGCACTCCCCGCCGCAGCCGTGGGCGTACTTCGGTCGCAGGCGTCCTCGGCGGACGCGGATCACGCCGCCGTACAGGTCGACGTCCGACCACTGGAGGCCGAGCACCTCCCCCTGCCGGAGGCCGAGGGCTAGGGCGATGACCCAGCGTGCTGCATTGCGCCGCTTGCCAGCCGCCAGCAGGATGCGCTGCACCTCCTCCACCGAGTACGGCTCGATCTCCTCCTCTTCGAGGCGCGGCGCCTTGGCGATCTTGGCGACGTTCACCGTGAGGTGCCCCCGCCGTACAGCCTCGCCCAGGGCGACCCGTAGCGTGCGGTGCGCCTGGTGAGCAGTGGCCGGCTTGCTGCCGCTGTCCTGCATCTTCTTGTAGAAGCGCTCCAGGTGCTCCGGCTCCAGCTTGATGAGCCGGTGGGCGCCCAGCCCCGGTATGAGGTGGACGCGGACTGCGACTTCGTAGCCGGCGATGGTGTTCTCGGAGACGCTGATCGGCGCGATGTTCTCGATCCAGTGCGTGAGCCACGCCTTGACCGTCCATGCCTGGCCAGGCTTGCGGACGGTGCCGGCGTCGCGCTGCTTCTCCAGCTCGCGGACGAGCTTGGTGACTTCGGCCCGGGTCTTGCGGGAAACGTGACGTCGGTCCGAGGTGCCGTCGTCCTTGATGCCGACGGTCACGCGGCCGTGCCACCGGCCGTCGTTCCCCTGATAGATGGACGACGCGCCGTTGGGCTGGCGGGAGTTGGCCATGTCGTCTCCCTCAGGCCGCGGTGGTGAAGCCGGAGGCGTAGCCGCCCTGCCGGGCGACGAAGGCAGCCAACGCTCCGGCCGGTATGCGGCGGAGGCTGCCGATCTTCACGGACGGGATCTGGCCTGAGGAGACGTACTCGTACATCTTGGTGCGGCTGATGCCGATACGGCGGGCGGCTTCGGCGACGGTGAGGGCGACGAGGGTGGGATCGCCGTCCGATCCGCCCCGGGCGGCGATGAGCGCCCGGAGGTCTTCTTCCGCAACGCCGAGGAGGCGGGCGATCTGCGCGACCGGAAGGTCGTTGGAGTGCAAGGCGGAAACCTCTCTTGGCGAGGCTTGGGGGCGGCAACCCCGGCCTCGCCGGTCTTGTTCATTCGTGGGTACGGGCGGTTGTGCTGTTGGGGCGGGAGGACATAGCTGTTCCGCCGGTGTTCGTAGCACCGGCGGAGGCGGGGGTCTGGACTACGACGCGGTGCCCTGGTCCGGGGTGCGGAGCCAGCTCTGCATCTTGGGACGGGCACCGAGGTGGTGGCGGAACTCACCGTTGGATGCGACGGCCAGCTCGTGGGTGAGGAGAGCCTTCACGAGGTCGTCCTGATCGGGGTGGGCCTCGGTGTACTCGCGGAGTTCGGCCTGGATGGCGTCCATGGCCTTGCCCAGGGCTCGCCACTGCTTCCACTGCTCGACGTACTCGCCGACGAGTCTGCGGACCTTCGGGTTGGCGATGTGGCCGGGCGCGGCGGTGAGGTCGTCGAGGGTGATGTCGAAGACCTTGCAGAAGCCGAGCGCCTCGTCGAGGTTGACCCGGCGGCGGGGCTTGCCGCTCTCGATGCGCCAGATCGCGGACTGGTTGATCGGGTGGCCGGCCGCGGTCATGCGCTCGGCCAGGGTGACTGTGCTCCAGCCCCGGACCTCGCGTTCCAGCTTGACGCGCTGCGCGATGTAGTCCTCCGCGAGGGGTCGTTCGGGTCCAGCAGCTCGGGCTGCTCCTTCCTCGGCCATCGCGTCCACCTCTTTCGTCTCGGGCCGTCGGGCGACGGCGCGGGCGGGGCCTCAAGTAGTAAAGCTCATTCGGGAGCAGAATGCAAGCTAGTCATTCCGCAATGCTCCTGGTACACTTGTGCGGGACCCCCTGGACAGCGACGAACACGAAGGAGAGAACGAAGAAGCCCCCGGCGCTACGAACGCCGGGGGCTGAAGCAGAAACCTCAACAACCGCCCGTACCCACGAACGATCAAGACCGGCAGGGCTGGGATTGCCGTCCCGCTGCCCGCCAGGTGAGGAGTTTCCGTGAACCAGCGTACGGCCCCGGGGCCGGATACGCCATCGCGCCCGCCGACAGCGGCCCCGGCTGCCGACGAGCCGCCCAACGACCTGGTCGCCGAGCAAGCGGTCCTCGGCGCGTGCATGTTCCAGCACCAGGCCGTGGACGAGGTACGGGCACTGCTGGTGCCGGAGGACTTCTACCGCCCGGCGCACGAGACCGTCTGGCGGGCCATCCTCGCCCTGCGCGCCGAGGACGCGCCCACCGACCCGATCGTGCTGGGCGACTTCCTACTCGGCCGGGGCGACCTCAACCGGATCGGCGGCACCACCTACCTCCACGTGCTGGCCGGCGCCCCGCCGACAGTCGCCAACGCCGCGTACTACGCCGAGATCGTCCGCCGCAAAGCCGACCTGCGCCGCCTGCGGGAGAACGGCCTCCGCACCCTCCAGCGGGCCGCCGAGCCAGGCGCCGACCCCGACGCGATACGCAGCGCCGCCGAGGCCGAGCTGCGCGCCGAACGCGACCGCGCCCTCGCCACCGGCGGCGGCAGGCTGTCCCGCTACCTGGTCGACGGCTGGCGCTTCGTCACCGAGACCGGCGCGGACACCGACCCGCTGTGGGGCACCCGCGAGCAGACCGCCTGGTCCTCGGGCGAGAGCCTGATGATCGTCGGCCCGCCCGGCGTCGGCAAGACCACCCTGGCCCACCAGGTGATCCTCGCCCGCCTCGGCCTCCAGGACACCGTCCTGAACATGCCCGTCTCCCCCAGCGAGCGAGTCCTGTACCTGGCCATGGACCGGCCCAAGCAGATCGCCCATGCCATGGCCCGCCGCGTCGCGCCCGAGCACGAGCCGGTCCTGCGCGACCGGCTCGCCGTCTGGCAGGGCCCGCTGCCCGCCACCCTCGACAAGGAGCCCGACCTCCTCGCCGACCTCGCCGCCGCCCACCAGGCCGACACCATCGTGATCGACAGCCTCAAGGACGCGGTCAGCACCCTCGTCGACGACGCGCTCGCCGTCGCCTTCCACAACGCCCGCATGCGCGCCCTGCGCAACGGCGTCGAGGTCATGGAACTCCACCACCAGCGCAAGGCCACCGCCGACGCCCCACGCGGCCAACGCCCCACCCTCGACCGGGTCTACGGCTCCACCTGGATCACCTCCGGCGCGGGCAGCGTGCTGTTCATCGCCGGAGAGGCGGGCGACCCCGCCGTCACCGTCCACCACCTCAAGACCCCGACCGGCGAGATCGGCCCCCTCCAGGTCATCCACGACCACGAGCGCGGCACCACCACGATCGAGCCCACCTTCGACCCGGTCGCCATCCTGCGCGCCAACCCCGGCGGACTCAGCACCCGCGACCTCGCCGCGATCCTCGGCGGCCAGGCCAACCCGGACCGGTCGGACGTGGAGAAGGCCAGGCGGCACCTGGAACGCCTCGTCAAGACCGGCCTCGCCCGGAAGACCGAGGGCACGGCAGGCGGCAACGGAGGCGGTCAGCAGGCCCGCTACCACGTCTCCAACCTGCACATCGCCGTCGGCTGACCGCACCCTCGCCGCCGGGCCCGGACCGTACACGGGGGCGTACACGCGGCCCTGTCCGGACCAGGCCGCACGAAGCGTGCCCACGCGTCCACGGCCGCAACGAACCCGCAGGTCAGACGATCACGCGACCGTACACGGCGCACACGCGGCCAGGCGTACACGCGCGGACCCCCCTTTAGAAGGGGGTTCGCGTGTACGCCCCCTCGGCGGAGCCCGTGATCGCTCCCCCACAACCACCCCTGGAGAACCCCGCATGACCAAGCACACGGCCGAGCGATACGCGCTCGCCGCCGCCGGAACCGTCATCGTCGTCCTGACCGCCGGCGGATTCTGGCTCTCGTACGCGCACCTCGCCGAGGTCGCCGGACAACACGGGCTGAGGAACTACCCGGCCCGCCAATGGACATGGCCCGCGACCCTGGACGCCTTCATCGTCGCCGGCGAACTGCTGATGCTCCGCGCGGGTCTGCGCAACGTTGCGGACTGGTGGGCCATCGGCCTGACCGCGACCGGATCGGTCGGATCCATTGCGCTCAACGTGGCCGGAGTGAGCGGAACGGGCAACGCCTCCGCCGTGCCTCTCCTCGACTACGTGGTCGCCGCGGTCCCACCGACCGCCGCGCTGCTCGCCTTCGGCGTGCTGATGCGGCAGATCCACCAGCTCGTCACCGTGCCCGACAGCGCCGCGGAGCCGGTATCCGCACAGCCGGCGAAACGGCCGCCCGCCCTTACGCAGGGCGCAGAGGGCGCCGCCGATCCGCAGACCGCCGCCCCGCAGACGGTGCCGCGTACTGGCCGCCCCGCAGACGCCACGCTCGACGAACTCGTCGAGATCGGACGGGCAGCGGCCAGCGAACACGGACGGGCCACCCGCGCCGTCGTCCAACAGGCCATACGCGACAAGGGCCTCAAGGTCGGCGGCCAACGCCTCACCCAGGCCATGAGCGTCCTGCGAGCGGAACTCGGCACCGAACGCAGCGATGAGTGAGCGCAAGGGCGACCGGAACGGAGCCGGGGTGGTCGGAACAGTTCCGACCACCCCGTCCCCGCCGCCGCGCTTCCCACCCCATCGGCTCGGCCCCGACACCCGAAGAGACGGCCCGGCCCCTCTCCTCGCCGAACCGTCGCCAGCGATCCGACCGCATCCCCACCGCCCCCTCCGGAGTACCAGCCGTGACCCAGACCCCACACCACCTCGAAGCCCCACACGACGAGCCGTCGACTGCCACGAAGTCCCATAAGCTGAGGGACCGTTGGCAGAGGGCGTTCGGAAAGACGGCCCCTGGCGGAGCCAGTAGTACCCCGAGTCCGACTCGCGGCCGGATCGAGGGGATCTCCGCCCCAGGGGTGGCGGAGAGGGCCCGGCGCGAGGGCGCGCCGAGCCAGGAGATCGGGGCCGGCTCCGATCCGGACACGCTCCGCACCGCCCAGCGAGCCGTCCTCGACAGCGCGTCCGCTGAATCCGCCCCGCCGAGCGTGCAAGGCGTTCAGCCCGCGATCCGCCGCTTCACCGGCGACAAACGCACCGCCCGCGTCGGCCCCCTGCGCTTCACCCCCGAAGAGCACACCAGCCTCCGCGAAGCCGCCGTGGAGCACGGCTACAAGGGCGAATCCGGCTTCGCCGCCGACATCGTCCTCGCCTTCGTCGCGGGTCGGTTCACCGCCAACCTTCCGCTCAGCGAGGACCGCCGCCGCATCCACGTGTTCCGCGCCCAGGTCCTGCGTGCGCTCAACCGCATTGGCGCCAACATCAACCAGATCGCGCGCGCCCTGAACAGCGACTACACGCCGCCCGACATCCGCGAACGCCTCGACGAACTGCACCGCCTGCTGACCACGATCGCGGAAGCCCTGCGCGGCCCCGCCGACCCGACGGGGGTCCGGCACCCGTGATCGCCGCGATCAAGCCCTCCGGCGCCAACACCCGTGGACTGCTCGCCTACCTCTACGGACCCGGCCGCCACGACGAACACCTCGACCCGCACATCGTGGCCGGCTTCGCCATGCTCGGCATGCCCGACCCCGGCCGCGACCAAGACGCCACCCTGACCGAACTCGGCCACTACCTCGACGCCCCCGTAGCCCTGCGCAACAACGAGTTCGGCAAGCACGTCACAGACCACGTCTGGCACTGCCCCGTTCGCGCCGCACCCGAAGACAGGTTCCTGTCCGACACCGAGTGGGGCGAGATCGCCGAGCGCATCGTCCACGCTGCGGGCATCGCTCCGGAAGGCGACGACCTCGCCTGCCGATGGATCGCCATCCGTCACGCCGACGACCACATCCACATCCTCGCCACCACCGTCCGCGAAGACGGTCGTCGTCCCAAACTCCACGACAGCGGCATCCGCGTCGGCACCGCATGCCGCGACATCGAGAAGGACTACGGCCTGCGCCGCCTCAACAAGGGCGACCGCACCGCCACCCGCGCCCCCACCCAGGCCGAGATGCACAAGGCGGCCCGCCTCGGCTGGGAACAGACCAGCCGCGCCTGGCTCCAGGACCGCATCCGCGCCGCCATCCCCCACGCCGCCACTGCCGAGGAACTCCTCGCCTACCTCGAAGCCGGCGACGTCATGGTCAAGCCACGGCGCGGCCCGTCCGGCGACCTCCTCGGCTACTCCGTCGGCCGCCCCGGCGACGTCAACAAGGACGGCGAGCAGATCTTCCACCCCGGCGGGAAGATCGCCCCCGACCTCACCCTCGCCAAGCTGAAAGCACGCCTGGAAGCCAGCGCACCCGAGGAGTACCCCACCGCCCGCCGCAACCGGCCCGGCACCCCATGGCAGCACGCAACCGAGGCCCTCGACGCCTTCAGTTACGAGATCAGCCGTACGGGCGACAGCGCTGACAGTCGCGGCCAGGCCCAGCTCGCCGCCCTCGGCGAGCTGATCGAAGCCACCGCCCAGGCCGCCCCCCCGGAACTCCGCACCGAACTCCGGATGGCAGCGCGAGCCTTCGCCCACGCCCAGCGCTCCCAGATCCGCGCCGAACACGGCGCCGCCACCGGACTGCGAACTGCCGCACGGGACCTCGTCAACGCGGGCACGGGCAACGATGGCGGCCCCCTTGCCGTCCTGCTCTCAGCCCTCATCTGGTCCGCCATCCTCACCGAACGTTGGCACACCGCCCGGAACCTCGCCCAGCAGGCCGCCGCCGCCCACCAGACCGTCCAGCACCTCCAAGCCGCCTACGACCAGGCCGCCGCACCCCAACTCGCAGCCCTCGCCCAACGCCAGCCCAACTCGGACACCCGCGCCACCCTCGCCAACGACGTACGAGCCGCCGTCCCCGACCACGCCGCCCGCATCCTCGCCGACCCCGACTGGCCCGCCCTCGCCACCGTCCTCGCCGACGCCGAAGCCGGCGGCCACAAACCAGCCCGCCTCCTAAAAGAGGCCGCCAAACAACGCGAACTCCACACCGCCCGTATGCCAGCCCGTGTCCTGCTCGCCCGTATCCAGCACACTGCACGCAATCCGGCCCCGAACCCGCGAGCGGAAGCGGCCCTCCTGCGATCTACACTTCGCTCGACCACGCGCCAGCACATCAATGAACCAACGCCGCCTCGCCCCATTCCGCCGAACGATCACCAGCGTCGCTACCGGTAGCGAGCGAAGGACGCAGAGACGCTGGAAGCTTGGGAATCACCCTGGCCTGCGCACCGTGCCCAACCCAACCGAGCTCAGAAAGTACGACAGACTGCCGTACAGCTCTTGCACCCCTGCTGTGCAGCCCAAGCCAACGTGGTGCCTGCCCGGCCTGGGATTTACAGCCGTACAGCCCCGCACCCGCTCGACGTAGGTCCCCCGGTGACTTGCGGATTTGCGATCGCACCAGACCCGAGAGATAAGCTGGTACCGGCCGCACGAGAGTGTTTTCGGTCACACGTAAAGTGCCTTCGTGCGGCCACTTCTTCTGTCCCGCCGCGCCCACGCCATGCGTGGATACTCAGGCGGGTCGGGGGTGTGGGAGCCATAGAATGGGCGTTGTGACTGACGACACCCAGCGCCCAGAGCCCGGGCTGAACAACAGCGCCCCCGAACTGCCGACTCAGTATGCACCGGCCGAAGTAGAGGGATCACTGTACGAGCGCTGGGTAGAGCGCGGCTACTTCGAGGCGGACGCCAAGAGTGCCAAGCCCGCGTACACCATCGTCATTCCCCCTCCCAACGTCACCGGCTCCCTCCACCTGGGTCATGCCTTCGAGCACACGCTGATTGACGCCCTCACCCGCCGCAAGCGCATGCAGGGCTACGAGACGTTGTGGCAGCCAGGGATGGACCACGCGGGCATCGCCACGCAGAACGTCGTCGAACGGGAGCTCGCCAAGGAAGGCAAGTCCCGTCACGATCTGGGCCGTGAGGCGTTCGTCGAGCGGGTCTGGCAGTGGAAGGCCGAGTCCGGTGGTCAGATCGCGGGCCAGATGCGACGTCTGGGTGACGGCGTGGCCTGGAGCCGTGACCGCTTCACCATGGACGAGGGTCTGTCCCGGGCGGTCCAGACCGTCTTCAAGAGGATGTACGACGACGGCCTGATCTATCGCGCCGAGCGGATCATCAACTGGTGCCCACGCTGCCTGACTGCCATCTCGGATATCGAAGTCGACTACCAGGACGACGACGGTGAGCTTGTCTCTCTGAAGTATGGCGAGGGCGAGTACAGCGTCGTTGTGGCGACCACCCGCGCCGAGACGATGCTCGGCGACACCGCGGTCGCCGTTCATCCGGACGACGAGCGGTACGCGCACCTGGTCGGCAAGCAGATCAAGCTTCCCCTGACCGGGCGCACGATTCCCGTTGTTGCCGACACGCACGTCGACCCGGAGTTCGGTACCGGTGCTGTCAAGGTCACGCCCGCCCATGACCCGAACGACTTCGCTATCGGACAGCGCCACAATCTTGAGTCGATCGCCGTCCTGGACGAGCGCGGAGTCATCACCGCCCACGGTCCCTTCGAGGGGCTCGATCGTTTCGAGGCTCGTTCCGCGATCGTCGCCGCCCTGCGCGCCGAGGGCCGGATCGTCGCCGAGAAGCGGCCGTACGTCCACTCGGTCGGTCACTGCTCGCGGTGCAAGACGACGCTGGAGCCGCGGCTGTCCCTGCAGTGGTGGGTGAAGGTCGAGACACTCGCCAAGGCCGCGGGAGACGCGGTCCGCGACGGGCGGGTGAACATCCATCCCGCCGACCTGTCCCAGCGCTACTTCGACTGGGTCGACAACCTCAACGACTGGTGCATCTCACGGCAGTTGTGGTGGGGCCACCGGATTCCCGTCTGGCACGGCCCGAACGGCGAGACCGTGTGCGTCGGCCCCGACGAGCAACCGCCCAGTGGCGAGGGCTGGGAGCAGGACACCGACGTCCTCGACACCTGGTTCTCCTCCGGCCTGTGGCCCTTCTCCACGATGGGCTGGCCGGAGCAGACTGAGGACCTGGCCAAGTTCTATCCGAACTCGGCCATGGTCACCGGGTACGACCTGATGTTCTTCTGGGTTGCCCGCATGATGATGTTCGGCCTGTACGCGATGGACGGGGAAGTCCCGTTCCGCACGATCGCCTTCCACGGCATGGTCCGTGACGAGCACGGCAAGAAGATGTCGAAGTCGTTCGGCAACACCGTCAATCCGCTGGACTGGATGGACAAGTACGGCTCCGACGCGCTGCGGTTCACCCTCGCGCGGGGCGCCAACCCGGGCACCGATGTGCCGATCGGCGAGGACTGGGTCCAGGCGTCGAGGAACTTCGCCAACAAGATCTGGAATGCGACGCGGTTCGCACTGATGAACGGCGCCACGATCGAGGGCGAGCTGCCTCCGGCCGAGCAGCTCTCGGCCACCGACCGATGGATCCTGTCCCGACTCAACACGGTTGTGGCCGAGGCGGACGCGTACTACGACGACTACCAGTTCGCGAAGCTCGCCGACGCCCTCTACCACTTCGCCTGGGACGAGGTCTTCGACTGGTACGTCGAGCTGTCCAAGACGACGTTCATGGCCGGTGGCGACGCGGCCAAGGCCTCGGCACGCGTCCTGGGCGAGGTCCTGGACGTAACACTGCGCCTGTTGCACCCCATCGTCCCGTTCGTGACCGAGACCCTGTGGACCACCCTCACCGGCCGCGAATCCGTCGTCATCGCCGACTGGCCGGCGGACAGCGGCTTCCGTGACGCCGCTGCTGAGGCCGAGATCGGAAACCTCCAGCAGGTCATCACCGAGGTGCGCCGCTTCCGCGCCGACCAGGGCCTCCAGCCCGGCCAGAAGGTCCCGGCCCGCCTGGATCTGTCCGGCACGTCCCTTGCCGCGCACGAGTCCGCCATCCGCCAGCTGCTGCGCCTCCAGCCGGAGGCTGACGGGTTCAACGCCACGGCGACCCTCCCTGTCGCCGGCGCCACGGTCGCCCTCGACCTGTCCGGCACCATCGACGTCGCGGCCGAGCGCAAGCGGCTGGCCAAGGACCTCGCTGCTGCCGAGAAGGAGAGGTCCCAGACGCAGGCCAAGCTCGGCAACGAGGCGTTCATGGCGAAGGCGCCGGAGAACGTGGTCGAGAAGATTCGTACCCGCCTGGCGAAGGCGGAAGCGGACATCATCCGCCTGGAGAACCAGATCAGCGGTCTGCCGCCCGCGTAGTAGCCGGATCAGCGAAGGAGGCCCCGGACCCTGCGTCCGGGGCCTCCTTCATGGGCGGCCGCTTCTAGGGAATCCCCAGGCCCTCGAAGGGGCTTGACAAGGAGAACTCCCGCTGGCTCGCGACCGTCAGGGCCTGTTCGACATCGAACTCGGCCATCCGGATCAGATCAATGAGCCGAGACGGCTTGGAGGCGAGAACCTCGCGCGCCATGTCCTCCGCGGAGTCGTCGCGGTTGAGGCGGGCCCGGAACAGGTCGATGTTCTTCTCGACCACCAGCAGCGTCATGTCGAACTCGGACACGTCAGCATCGGAGACCCGTCGTGTGCGGGAGTGGACCCGGTACTCATGCATGGGGGCCGGGATACACACGATGTTGTTGGCGGCACCTCGGCGGAAACGCCCCGCGATGAGGTTCACAGCGAACGCCCAGTCCCCCCACTTGCGTACACGGGGATCATAAAGACCACCGCGGATGGCGTCATCGCGGCGATAGACGATCGAGGTGGGCACGTGATGCTTGCGTAAGATCAGCTCCTCGCGGCAGGGATACGAGGAGATGGTGAGCCCCTCGAAGTCGCCGATCATCCGCGACATCGTGTGGACGAAGGCCAGCTGCTGGTGCGTCTTGAGGAGCGTGACGGCTCGGTCCGGGTAACTGCCGGCCGCCAGAAGTTCAGGCGCGGTGGCGAGTCGGTCGTCGGCGTCGAGTTGCATGACGTACGCGTAGCGTGCGGCGTCGATGCCGGCGTTCCTGGCGGCATGGTGTCCGCTGTGCTCTTGGCGGACGATACGGACTTCGGCCCGCCCGGCGCACAGTGAAAGGGCACGAAGTGTGGGCTGGTCGTCGGAGCCGTCGTCCACCACCACGACCTCGTACGGGAAGGCGTGGGGCTGCTGCAAAAGGGACTCCACGGCTGCCTCCAGGTAGTTCCCGGAGTTGAAGCAGGGGACGACGAAGCTGATCCCCTCGGGCGTGTTCGGTTCCAAGGCACATTCCTCGTCTCTTATCAGGCTGCCCGATTGGCCGCAATGACAGTGGCACGGGTCGCCTGGAAGCAGTTGCGCCCGGTCCGGATGTCCTGTTCCGAATGCTCGGACCAGAGCAGTGTGATATCCCAGCCGTCGTAGATGCGCTCGATCGCACGTCGGAAGTTTCCCGGGGAGTAGTCGGCCTCTCCTTCAACGCGCAGCGGCCGACCGTCGGTTGACGTGCGCGTGATTCCCGTGAAGACTTCGAGGTAGTGGTGGTTCGCCCCACGCGCATAGGTCACCGCACTCGTAAGGAAAGATTCAACGTCGCGTCTTGCGAGGTAATGAAGTACGTCCTTGGCGACGATGACACCGAAGTCCTCGTCGATGACCAGTTCCTCGACGAGGCATTCTCGCGGTTCGATGCGGTCGGCCAATACTCCTGCACCGCCGATTCGACGGAGAAGCGCGTCGCAGGGAATCTGATCCACGGCTAACACGCGAAATCCGGCGCGTGCTAAAGCAATTGCGTAGGCGCCAGCACCGTACCCCAGATCCAGTGCCGTTCGAGGGGCCCCCTCCCTTACGGATTCCAGGAATGCGTTGAACCGCTCCGACGTGGAGGCCTGGAGATTCTCTGCGGTGTCCCTGCCGCTCCGGATCGCCTCCGTGTAGAAGGCGTGCACGGACGCCTTCGAAACAAGCTGATTCATGATTGACTCCTTTACGGCCCGGACGTCTTGAACAATCGGCGATTAGAAAGGAACCGCGACCAGACATCCAGGAGTAAGCACCGACGAGGCGAGTGCTTCAGTGACCTGCATGGGTCGGAGGTGGCTTGCAAGTGAGCTGCGGTGCTCGGAGCCGTGAAGCCATTGCTCCATGAGCTGGCGGTTGCTGTCGCTGTGGAACAGCCCGCCGAACGACTCCTCGGACACGTAATGCTCTTCGGGTAGAAGGGCGGCGTTGGCGCGTGTGGTCACGCGGGCGAACGCGTCGATCCCGTCCGCACTGACGCCGCGGGGTATGTCGTAGCAGTGGACATGAGTGGAGAACAGCGTCGACAACTGGGCCTCCAGGTCCACGCTCGACGTGCGGCCATTGACGTTGTAGAGGCCGTCCGGGAGTTCGGACCAGTCGCGGATGGAAGGCGTGGTCTGCTCGAAGGACAAGGTCCCGAGCGAGATGGTCCTCCCCGTGGCTGCGTCTAAGAGGCGGAACGCGGAGGCCACATCCGTCTCGCCGAATCGCAAGCTCTCGTCCGACTCCGCCGGCCACCGTGCGCCGCTGTCCCGGAACCTGACGGCGATGCGCTGCGAGACACGCTGGTGCTGGTCGATGGGGAAGGCCCCAAAGGAGCTGACCTCCAGCCGGAGTTGCCGCTCAGGGAACAGGTCCGCGTTGAGCGACAGAATCTGGGTCGCCAGGTCGACGTAGTGGTACGCGCCGTGCATCATCATCCCGTAGCCGTACTTGTATGGGTGGTCGTCGCGGCTCTCGAACTCCCGCTGAAGGTTCCACACCCCGCCGGCGGCCCGGAGATGGAACGAAGTCAAGGGTGCTTCCCACCGCTCCATCCTCTGCTTGAGCGAAGCGATGACCACCCGGTTGTAGATCTGGTGGTACCGGCTCAGCGTCATCACCGAATGCTCTGCGGGGGAGCCGGAAGCAATACCGATCAGTTCCTCCATCGTCTTTGTGATGTACGACGGCTCGAACCGGCCGTCGATGACAGGAGCCAATACCGGCTTCTCGACCAGCGAGGCGATGTGGTTCTGTATGCAGAATCGCAGGTATGCCTCATGAGCCCGTACCTCGGTGGCGATGTACATCATCGTCGGCACCCCGGGGACTCGCAGTCGCTGGACTGCCGCTGCTATGAGTTCTTGCGGTGTTTCTCGTACTCGGCCGCCGAAATCTGGCAGGTAGACGACACTTCGAGGCTTCGTACTCGTCGCCTCTATGCGCCTGTCGATTTCCTTCTGCTGTGACTCCAGGTCGATGATGGAGTAGGAGTCGATGTGGCCCGACCTGATGGCATCGCGAATGCACGACAGGTACTTGTTGACGACTATTTCATCGAATCCGACCACGATGAGGTGATGAGCTGATGCCACGGGATCACCTTTCCAGGGAGCAAAAAAATGCATGGTTGTAACGGCTTCTTGGCACTGCCACAGGCCTTTCTGGCCATGGATATAAGTTCTCTGCGCGTCGCTTGAAAGAGCTGAGATGCGGGCATAACTGTGTCCGCCGGCCGATAAAAATGGCGGCTTCAATGTTATGGCGCGGGGTTGCCTCGTCGATGCAGGCAGCGACATCGCAACCGAAAAAGCAAACGGCGACCGCGTCTACTGCACTCGGAGCTGCGAGCGCGGCACTCGTGGCACGTCCTGGACTGCTTGACGAGGTGAGGGCATCAGAGCAGCAGGCTGATGCACCTCACCCGACTGATCCTCCACCAGGCGACCGTCCAGCCACCAGTCTTTATGCAGCTGCCGCGAACTCCCGAGCCCGGTCGTTGAAGTCCGCGACCAGCCGGTGTTTGCCGAACGGCTGCATCCGGCGCTGGAGATCCTGTATTGCCTCCACGCACCGTGAACTCTTCACTTGCCGGGAGAGAAACAGGGTTCGCAGCCCCACAGCGTGCGCAGCTTCGAGGTCTCCGCGTTGCAGATGAGTGGCGGCGAGAGCAGCCTGGGACATGGCGCCTCGGCGTGCGCGGCGTTGAGCGCGGGCATGGTCAATGGACTGGCGAGCGTGCTGTTCGGCTGCATCCGCGTCATCAAGGTCGCGGAAGGTATTGGCGTGTTCGCCGTGGAGGTAGGCGGGGTCGATGAAGGCAGCCCATTCCTGTTCGTGGTCGAGATGGACGCGGCTGAAGGCTGCCTCGGACTGCACGACGGCATGGGCGGCGCTGGTCTTGTCGCCAAGCTTCGCGAGTGCCCGGGCTTCCAGGGCCCACAGGTCAGCCAGGCACGCGGGCGAGGTGCCCTTGGCGAGCCCGGCGCGGCCGGCCTGGGCCAAGCGCCGTCCTTCCTCGGGGTTGCCAAGAAGGGTGGCCTGGTCAGCCATGCCTGCCAGGACGTGGGCGCCGAGGGCGGCGTTGTGGGATTCCTCGGAAAGGCGCAGGGACTGGACGAGATAGCGCTGGGCTATGCCGTGTTCGCCGTTGTCGTAGGCCATCCAGCCCAGCAGGTAAGTCTGCTCGGCCGCCGCTTCGCACAGCGCCCGCCGTACCTCGTCCGTGTAGGTGCGGCGCAGCAGGGGGAAGACGTGCTGGTTCATGTACTCGGCGAGGATGAGCCGGCCGGTTCCTCCGCCTTGGAGGACGTCCATGCGCTGGAACTCGCCGAACATGTTCCTTACGGCGACGACGTCTTCGAGCCGTACTCGGGGGCCGGGATCCGGCTGCTGGTCGAGGGTGTTGAGCAGCCAGTCGCGGGACGGCCCGACAGCCGCGACGGCGGCGAAGGGTGCTGCTGCAAGGAAGCTTCGACGGTCCACGTCCGCTCTCCCCAAGTCGGCGACGGCTTCCACCGTAACGGCGAACGAGGCGTTGTACTCGAGTGAGAGCTTCGCCGTACCGCTCTCGCCCAGCCCGAGATCGTAGGTGGTGACTTTGTATCCGAAGGATGCGGAGAAGACGTCGGCGAGGATTTCCGGTACCGGCGGGCGCGGCCGATCGCCGCCCAGCCAGCGCCGCACCGTCGTTGCATCCGGGGTCACGTGCGGCTGACCCCATACCTGAGCTGCGGCTTTGACCCGGCGGGCCAGTTCCGTATGACTCATGCCTGAGCGGTCGAGCCATCTGACGAGGTCGGTGTTCGGCAACTTCATGGTGAACCTTTACCCCTCAGATCGACACGGCCACGAGCGGTAGCGGAAGTGACACCCTTTGACACCCCTCACGACGGTACCCGCTAACGGACTGCGGCGGTTGGCTTGGCGAACAGACCACAAGTCATCACACAAAGGGGAGTTGGCATCGTGGCAGAAACCATGGGCCGCCGTCCGTTATCCAGCGTCCGTGCCAACCTGCCCGCAACGCGGATCTCGGTCAAGGCCACGAGGCGGCGACGCGCCACGGCCGAGCGGTATGGAAGCAGGCGGGCGAGTGGTCGACGATGCCGCAGCCTGTGACACGGGAGTTCCCCAGGGAGGCCGTCGCTGTCCCCCAAGCCCGCTCCTTCGTACGCGAAGTCCTGGACACATGGGGCGTCACCGAACGATTCGACGACATGCTCACCTGCGTCTCGGAACTGGCCGCCAACGTGGTCCGCCATGACGAGACACATGGCCACAGCTTCCACGTCGCGTTGTCGGGCCGGGACGGTCTGCTGCGGATCGAGGTGCTTGACGCAAGCCGACGGCACCCGGTGGTCAAGTCGCCTAGCGCCGACAGTACGACCGGCCGCGGACTGTTGCTGGTCAACGAACTCGCCGACGGATGGGGGGTCGAACCGCGGGACCCGCGGGGCAAAGTCGTGTGGACCGAGTTCAAGATCGCGGCACGGCAGGGTGTGACGAGCCCATGGTGAGCACACCAAATCGTCTGGATCAGGCGCCCACCGAAGACCTCATCGCCTCGTTAGCCGTCTGGCACTGGATCGCCGGCACCGCCGCAGGGCCGGTGGCTTTCCTGCTGCTCGCCCGTCCACTATCCGGCCGCCTCGGCGCGCCGAATGAAGCTGAGATGCGCATGCGCAGACTGGCCTCCTCGCTCCGGCTCGCCGAATGCAGCAGACGGCTCCCAGACATCGGATCCCGGCTCTACATCGACGACTTGGACGCGTTCCTACGACTCGACCGCTGCGAACACCTGCTGCACGCCCCAATCGGCGACGCATGGAGGGACTTCGTCCGCGGCGGCGGAACCGTAGCGGTTGCCGTCGGACTGGACCCGCTGCGACCACGGGCCTCCAAGGAAGTGGTTCAGGCGTACATGACCGTCGCGGCCCGAACGGGCCGACTGTTCATGGGCAAGACCCGCATCAGGGCCGCGAAGGGGGCGGACTGGTCGACGCTCGCCACCCAGGCGGAGGAGCTGCGATGAGTAGTGACCTGCGGCCCTGGCTCGGGACGCTCGCTGCTCCTCGTATCGCGCGTCTTCCACCGTCCGCGGAGCCTGACGACGGCAATCGCTGGACGACAGGCCGTTGCTGGCTGTGGTGCGGCCGAGAACAGGCAAGAGTGCTGTGGATCGGCACGGGCACTGCCCCCGGCGGAGTCACAGCGCACCTGTTTGCTTGTGCTGCCTGTGCCCAGTGCCTCGGCGACGAGATCCTGGCCTCCCAGCTCTCCTCCGACATCGGCGGCAACGAACTGCACGGATACGCCCATGTCGGAAGACCCGAGACCGCCCGGCCGCTGGCCCCGCCCAACGGCCGGCACCGACGCCGCTCATAGGCTAGCCCTCGGCGTAGCGCAGGAACTGCCAGCCCAGCACAGCTAGGGTGAGCATCTGCACGATGGAAACGATCAAGAGCAAGGGTTGGACGGCACGGGAGCACCAGAATGCGATCACGCAGGTCGTAGGCAATGCCAGGTACGTGAACAGATCGACGGCGGTTTGCAGGCGCTTGCGCGTGGCACGGCTTGTGTCACTGCGATGGTATTCCTCCCAGCCGAATACGGCGCCACGGGCACCACTGAGTTCGGCCAGCCGCGGCCCCAGCCGGTCGTGGATGTACCGGCCGACGGCTGAGATCTTCTCGTCGTTGACCAGGTAGGTCCAGCCCAGGATCAGGCAGATTACGGGGACGGCAAGCAATAGTTGAGCCTGCCTGGTCTGCGCGGCGACCGCCAGGACCGCGGTGGCCGCGGCGAGGGTGAAGTAGAGCAGGTTGTCACGGAATCCGATCCGGGTTTTCTGCTCCTCCTTGATGCTGTCGTACTCGGCGAGCAGCAATCTGCCCTCGGTGACGTCCTCGGTGGCGGCCACGGCATCCCCAAAACTCACGTTGCGGCTGGACTGAGGAGTGGACGGACAGGGTTCCGGCAAGGTTGTGCGATGCCCAAGCGTCCACCGGAGCGACCGCACCTCTGCCGGGACCCTCGCCCGATTCAGGATCGAGAGATCAGTCAGCAGGGAGGAAGGGTGGCGGGCTGTTGGGGTTATTTCGTTCGAGCCAGCCCTTTCCGTCCGCGGCAATTCCTTCCAGGAGGCGGAAGGTATGGGTGAAACCAGCCGCGCTGAGGTTTATTTCGGATATTTCCTGGGCATTTTCTTCCGGGGTGAGCTGGTATGTGTCGGCGTCTTTGATGCAGATGTTCCTGGCTGGTCCATTGGTAAGAACGAGTTCCAGGTCGTAGCCGGCATTGGCGCGCTCCGTGACGTGCACGGAGGACAGCGCGTCGAACCGGTAGTTGCTTCGCTGCCCGCTCGTGCGTTTCGCGTCTGCGAAGTCAAATTCTGTGCTGATCTCACGCACGCCGTCCTGGGTGACGAGGAACAGGTGGAAGCTGTAGCGCGAGTACCGCCACGGACCGCCCTTCACCCGTCCTCGCTTGTAGGGACGCGCGGGCGTCATCAGGATGGTGTGGGTGATAATCTCGCGCCAGGTGAGCCGGTAGTGGCTGAGCGCCTCGTCAACGAACAGAGTCTTGTCGCAGGTGAGCCAAGTCTCCATCTCCAGCTCACTGGGTCGCGTGGTGTCCAAGAACGTCTTCCAGTTTTGGTACGCGATCCGCCGCGCGGCCAAGCGCTCATGATATTCCTGGGTTTCCTCGGCCAGACGGCGCTCTTCGCCGCGGACATGCAGCCACGACAACGCGACTGCACGTCCGGCCCAGACGGCACCGGCCAGGGCAAGGACGGTCAGGAGTATGCGCGATGGGCCGGCAGTTGACGTGACCGTCACTGCCAGGGCCATTTCCGTGATGCCGAGAGCGGTAAGGGCGACCACGCACAGCGCTTTCGTTGCCGCCGGTGTCCGGTACTGGTCGCGCGGATCGGACAGAGTGCCCTTGGTGTAGTGGTCCCGGGCGTCCTGGGCCAGGTAGCGGATCAGCCAGTTGACCCGGTCTACGCTGATTCTGCTCTCCCGGTACACAAGTGCGATCTCGGCGACGAGTCTGTTGCGGAGGTCAGCGGTCTGGTCGAGCCACTGGTGCGAGGCAAGTCCGGTTGGGACGCGGGTACTGAAGTAGTGGTCGAACGAATGACGGACCCGTGCGGTGAACCCGTCTCCGGCGAAGCCGGGACTGCCGGTCTGCGGGGAGGGGCACTCGTCGTTGGTGGCCTTCAACTGATGGTCCTGGTACCACCACTGCCGGCCGGAGCGTGCGGCACCGAACCCGGTACCAAGCGCCACCAGCAACTCGACGACAGCTGCGGCCGGATCTGCGGCCATCGCGGAGATCCAGAGGAATCCGGTGGCAACAACGAACAGGACGGCACGGGCTTCCAGACCTGCCGGGGCGACAGAAGAGGTGTTCGCCCGGGGTGGCTGAGCCCGTGGCCCGATGGGGTCTGGCTCGAAGTAGGCCCAGACCCGCTGGACCCGGTAATTACCGAACCGAGCGGCCTCGGCCAGGTCGCGGCTCTCGGCCCACAGGCTGTCCTTCATCCCTCCGGTGAGCACAAGGTCGAGGTGGTGGAGGATCGGGTCGCGTTGGCCCGGCGGCAGGCCCTGCAACCGCTTCAGCACGGGTCCGGTTCCGCCGTCGGTGTCGTTGAGGAGCGCCAGCAGCTCGAAAGCGACGTGCAGAGCAGTCTTCCACTCTCCGTCAGCGTAGGTCCGCAGGAGTTCGGAGGCCCGGTACAACTGCTGGAGTTCTTCGGCGCCGAGGTCGTGGTAGGCGCGTTTGCTGAGCATGGCAAGCACCCAGTGGAAACGGACCTCCGCGCTGTCGTACCCGTGGGCGATGGCATCACTGATCATGGTGCGAGCACGACTGGGAACGCCGTCCTCCAGGAACCTCACGCCGACGGTGTATTTCTCCTGGGGAGATGCTTCCGGATGGACCAAGTAGACCTGGGAGTTGTGCACGCTCTCGGCCTGGATTCCGACGGCGGAGTGATTTGCGGCCGAATTCTGTGTGAAGTGGGCGTCATCGGTCATGGCAGTGTGCCCGCCGCAACGATCAGCGGTGCCAGCCCGGCTACCAGCTCAGGGCAGTCTGCGATAAGACCGCGTAACTTCTTCAATGCCATGGGCACCTGCTTCGGTAACCCGGAAGCGGTCTCCTTTGCCGCACGGCCGGCGGTGTCCAGTTCGGCCTGCGCCTCCTGGTAGGTGTCGTCGTCGAGGGCGCCGGCAGCGTGGTGACGCCTCAGGTGCTCGCGGAAGCTGTCCAGTTCCGCGGCCAGGTCCGCCCGACTCGATATCGTGGGCCGCGAGTTCAGGTAGACGCTGCTCCCGGTCACGGAGCTGGCCATGATCCCCACGGTGCTGGCCCGGGCGGTGTTGCGGACGTGCTCGGTGAGCCTGCCGGCCCCATCGTCTCTGGACATTGCGATCTGCTCCTGTTCTCCGATCAGTTCCGCTGCCAGCCGCATGGCGAACGCCGCCGCGTTCGCTGCGGCCAGTGGCTGCCAGTTGCGGTCCTCCGTGTTGCTTTTTGTACCGTCTGCCCGGTCGCTGATGCCGCGGATGATGGCCACCGGCGACCCGCTGAGATGACCGGCCTGCGCCACACCGGCGGCTTCCATTTCGATGGCGAGTGCGTCGTTGTAGTGCTGCCGGATCCACTTGGCTTCGGCGGAAATCCGCGAGTTCTGCACGACTTCACCGGCGGCGATGGCACCGAAATGCACCTGAGGCGAATCCTGGCCATCAGGCGTTTCACCGGCCAAGCCGCCTTTGCGGGCCAGATACGAGCCCAGCTGGCTGATGCCGTGCGCCGCCTCCCACACCCGAGGACGCGCCTTGAGCCCGTCATCCTCGCTGGTCCCGCCGTGATACGCGTACACGTGGGTCGCCATCACCACGTCGCCCAGCCTGGTGGTGTCCCACAGGGCACCGGCGACGCCAACGAACAGCACAGCCACAGGCGAGAACTCCTGTATTGCGCGCTCCGCGAGCACTGCAGCGGGATGATTCCCTTTGTTTGTCAGGCCCAGTGCCACACGACACGACGTGCCGGGCACAGTGCCCACCTCGAACCGCGTGCCCCGCTCATGACGGTGCACCTGCGGACTGGCCAGTTCCCGGCGCACCGCCTCGTACTCGAGATTGAGGGCGGTGAGTATTACCACCAGGTCTTTCGGCATCTATTCCTCTTCCTCTTCCGTCGTGGACGCCGCAGGCCGGATCAGCGGCGGGGACAGGGCAGTCCCCGGCCCGGCCCGGAACAGCCGCGCGGGCCGCCCACCTGTCGTCCTGCGCCCCAGGCCGGCAGGGACGATGAATCCCTTCACGCCCTGGACTTTCCGGTAGAAATTACGGGTGTCGAGCTCGGTGCCCCACACCGCTTCGTACACCTGCTGCAACTCGGTGATGGTGAACAGTTCTCCGCAGAACGCCGTGGCCAGCGCCGAGAACTCGAGCTTCGTACGCGCACGTTCGATCCCGTCCGCCACGATCCGGCTGTGATCGAAAGCCAGTTTCACCTGTCCGGACAGGACGGTCTCCGCAAGAACCCACGAAGCACCCCTGGCGTCCGTTCCCGCGACCGGCTCAGGAAGTCCTGGCGCGATCGCCAGATGAGCCACGGAAACAACCCGTCCCCGCGGATCACGGCCTGCGTCCCCGTAGGTGGCCAACTGCTCAAGATGCAGCCGCCCGGCATCCAGAGCGGTTTCCTCGCTCAGCTCGCGGTGCGCGGCGTCCAGGATCGACTCACCGCTGTGGCTGAGGAAACCCCCGGGCAGCGCCGGCATGCCCGCAAAGGGCTCCTCACCCCGTTCCACGAGCAGGGCGCACAGTCGCCCCTCACGCAGCGTCAAGATCACGAGGTCAACCGCCAGCAGCACGGGCGGTGGTGACCATATGTCTGTTTGCATGCACTTAACATACTTCAATTTTTGTCATTCTGACAAGAAGTGCGAAAGGTGGGATCAAGCCAAAGTTCGCCGGAGCCACAGTTCGCCGTCCCCTGAAGTGACGGACGTTGGGCCCCGACTAGCCCTCGTCACACGGAGTCAGCCGACGCGTGCACCCGCGGCCGGTCCGGACCGGTCACGCGTCCACGCTCAACGGCACGCAGATCACCGACGTCCCGAGCCTCTACCTGCCGCTCGGTGAGAGGGTGAACGAAGCAACCAAAGCTTCGACGGCTGTCTGGACTCCCTCGTCGGCCCGGTAAACGAGGACGAGCGCGCGGTGGCGCTTGAGGACTGGAGGATCTCGACGCCGCGCACGAGCGCCGCAGCCCCGCCGGAGGGCGCGAACCGAGGAAGACTCATGAAGTAGCAGTCCGCTGAGCGCAGGCAGGAGCCGCTGCGCATCCTCGTACCCGGCTGCGAGGCGGTGTCCTTGGCCGTGTGCAGCGGAAAGAAGATGATCACCTGGATCGGCCTCACGGCTGGTAGTCGCGGCCAGATTCGTCAAGGGGTGCGACCCCCATACACCCGGTCTCAGTTCTGGTCTCATTCACAGACGTCCGCGGGCGTTCGAAAGGTCAACCCGCCTCGGGTCCACCGCAGGTCAGGACATCCCCGCCTCTCCCCGGATACCAAGGCGACCCGTTGGAAAGCGTGTTGGGGGCAACCCCTCACGAGTTCGAATCTCGTATCCTCCGCCAGTGCCTCACCGGGCACGACGTCGTTGGCCCCCGCGGCTCGCAGCGGGGGCCAACGACGTTCGGAGTTGCACCAGCGACGCGGCCATGTCCGGGGAGGCAGCCCGCCGGCCCGCCTCCGGGTCGGCCTGTGCCGCCCGTAGGTGCGGACATGAGCGTTTCCCCGCCGCGGCCCATCCTCCGTCTTGACGTCGACGGTCCGCTCATCCCCTTCGGCGGTACGCGGGAGCAGTACCCGGACGGATATCCGACGTACGTGCCGCAGGAAGCCGGCGCGAATCCGCTGCTGGCCAGGGTCGATCCCTCGCTCGGGCCGTGGCTGTTGGCGCTGCGCTACGACTTGGTGTGGGCCAACCACGTGGGAGTCCGAGGCCAACGAGTGCCTCGCGCCGCTCCTGGCGGCTGCCACAGCTCCCCGTGGTCAGGTGGCCGGAGCGGTCCGACGGGCCCGAGTCGGCCGGTCTGCACTGGAAGACCTGCACGCTTCTCGACTGGGCGGCCGGACGCCCCTTCGCCCGGCTCGACGACGAGATCACCGACACCGACCGTGTCTGGGCGGCGGCGCACCACCCCGCTCGCACCCTCCTCCACTGCGTCGACCACCGCCACGGCCTCACCGACGCGGACTTCGCCGCGCTCGACGCATGGCTGCGGGCGGGGTAGTCGTCGTCGGTCGCTCGCCTCTGCTTGCCCATACATTTGGCTATCTATATAGTCAGCTATATGAGCGATGGCTGGGAGATCGAGATCGAACCGGAAGTCCGGCATTGGCTGGACAACCTGTCCGACCGCGACTATCTCCAAGCTGAACATGCGGCTGAACGTCTGCTCGACGCACCGACCACTCTCTCCGAGCCGTACGCGCGACACCTGGGCGACGGGTTACGCGAACTCCGATTCAGCCTGGGTCATGACGGCAACGCCGTCCGTCTGACGTACTGGCTCGCGCCCCGTCGCCGGATCGTGCTGCTGACCGTGTTCCGCAAGGCGCGAATGCGGGAGGATGCGGAAGTGGATCGTGCCAAGCAAGCCAGGAAGCTCTGTGAAGCTGAGGATCACACCGCTCACGATGAGTTCACTCGCGACGCCACGAAGGGAGAAGGACCATGAACCACGCCCGGTGGAAGCTCGCCCGCGAGCGGAAGGTCGCGGAAGGCTACAGCGAGCCTCCTGAGGTCGAAGCGATGCGTACCGAGATCCGCATGGCCTTCGACCTCGGGCAAGCGGTGTACGACCGCCGTACCGAGCTGGGCATCTCCCAGACCGAACTCGCCAGGCGTGCCCGCATGACGCAACCCCAGGTCTCGAAGCTCGAACTCGGCGGCACCGTCCCCACCCTTCCCCTGCTCGCCCGGCTCGCCGGCGCACTCGACGCGTCGCTCAACATCGCTCTCGACGGCGAGACCTCCACCGTCGAGTTCATCGCGCACGCTGCGTGAGAGTCGCTGGTCTCATTTCTGGTCTCGTTTATTTCCGGCACATAGTTCATTTCGATCAGCTCTCCCAGAGGTGATGCCGCCGCCCCCGTCTGATCCGGTCGGCTTGGGTGCGCCAAACTTGAGCTGTGTCGCGTGGGTGCGGCGGCACGTCTTTGCTCGTGTGAGATGAGGTGTGCCGTCATCGGTAAGTCAGGTGGGTCGAGGCTGGCGTCGTGGTTGGTGGAGTTGGACGTGCCGCGTTTGGAACGGGTGCTGGCGGTCCGTTCGGACACGGTGTCGCCCCCGGAGCCGAGGTCGCTGGGGGAACTGGCAGATCGCTTGCAGCGTCCGGGGTCGGTGGCCCTGGCTCTGCCCCGGCTTCCGCGGCCTGCCCTGCAGGCCGCGGAGGCGCTGGCCGCGTCGGGGACGGCCATGACGCAGGACGCGCTCGCGAGCGTGCTGGGACTGGCGGACGGGGCGGAAGTCCGCGAGCTGGACGTCGTACTGGAAGTCCTTGCCGATCACGCGCTCGTCTGGCCGGACAGCGGCGGCACGCTGCGTATGGTGTCACCGCTGAGGCAGGCATGGGACGCACCGTTGGGGCTGGACCCGCCGCTGGAGCAGTTGCTGGCGGGTGTGACGTCCGAGGAGTTGCGCGGAATGCTGGCCTCGCTGGGCGTCAAGCCGCCCGGCAACAAGCAGCAGCGGCTCGCGGCTCTGGTGGATCACCACAGCGATGCGAAGCGCGTCGTCGCGGTGGTCGCGCAGGCCCCCGCGGATACGCGCAAGCTGCTTGACCGCATGGCGAAGTCCGGGTCCCAGAACCCGCGGTTCGAGGTGTTCGGCTCTCCGGAGCCCACCTCCGGGCGGGCGGCCCGGTGGGCGCTGGAGCGGGGACTGCTGGTTCAGGACCGGTACCGGTACGGGCCGACCCGGATGCCCGCCCAGGTCGCGATGGCTCTGCGTGGACCCGGTTGGCATGCGCCGTTCGAACCCGTACCCCCCGTCGCGCGGACCCAGCCGGTCACCGCGGAGGAAGTGGAACGGGAGGCGGCGGCCGCGCTCACGGCGTTCGCCGCGCTTACGGCGTCCGTGCTGTCGGTGTGCGCTGCCAAGCCGCCCGCCCGGCTCAAGTCCGGTGGTGTCGGGGCACGCGAACTGGCGCGCCTCGGCAAAGCGGCGCGGTGCGACGAGACCGCCGTGCGCCTGGTGCTGGAGACGGCGTACGCGGCCGGGCTGCTGGCACGGGACGGGGATCTCGTGCCGTTGACCGAGGCGTACAACGCCTGGTCCGAACTGGAGCCGGGAGAGCGGGTCCCGCTGCTGCTTCAGGCCTGGTGGGCGATGGCGCTCACCCCTGCCCGGGCCCGCGACGAGGAGGGCAAATCGCTTCCCGCGCTCGCCGGGACACCGCCTTGCGACGGCTGCCGGCAGGCCAGGCATGGACTGCTCACCGCTGCGGCGGACCTCCCGGCCGGGCAGGGGGTGCGGCATACCCCCGATCTGGGGTCGCTGGTTGCGTGGCACCGCCCGCTCGCTCATCAACTTCCGGAAGACGAGACGCCGTTCGCGACCGTCATCCGGGAGGCGGAAATGCTCGGTGTCCTCGCCCGCGGTGCCCTGTCCGGCGTCGGGGCGGCCTTGCTGGCCGGTGATGCGGCAGCCCTGTCGTCCACCACGTGCCGGCTTCTGCCCACCGCCACCGGGACGGTGCTCATCGGCGCCGACCTCACGGCCGTCGCCGCCGGGATCCCGACAGCCGGGCTCACCGAACTCCTCGACTCCGTAGCTGACCGTGAGACCGGCGGTGCGGCATCGATGTGGCGGTTCAGCGCTGGGAGCATCCGCCGGGCCCTGGACGCCGGACGTACCGCCGACGGCATCGCCGAGGGGCTGGCCGCCGCCGCTGCCGGGCCCCTGCCGCAACCGTTGTCGTACCTGATCGCGGACACCGCACGGCGCCACGGGCGGGTTCGCGTCGCCCAAGCGGCCTGCGTGATCCACAGCGAGGACGCCGCGCTCCTGGCCGAGATCGCCGTGCACCGCAAGCTCGCCAAGCTGGGACTGCGTCGGTTGGCCCCGACCGTGTTGATCAGCCGTACCCCCCTCGCCAAGACCCTGGCGGCACTACGGGCCGAGGGCTACTCACCCGTCGCCGAGGCCGCCGACGGCTCCGTACGCATCGAAAAGGAAGAACGGCGTCGGGCCGCCCTGCCGGTTCCCGCTCCCCGCCGCGCGCCGAGCAGCACCGGTTCACGGCTCCCGTCCGGCGCCGTCCAGCGGGTGAGCGGGCCCGGCACTCTGCGGGACCTGGCAGCCAGGCTGTGTGCCGCCCCTCCGTCGAGCCCGGAGCCCGGCCCGGACAGCGGAGTCCCCTTCGAGACAGACACCGAGGAGATCATCGCCGGGTACGCGAATCGGCTGTCCCTCACCGACGTTCGCCAGCTCGCCCACGCCGTCGACACCGGTCAGGTGATCACCATCGAGTACGACGCCGCATCCGGCGGTCACAGCGTGCGAAGCGTCAGCGAACTGGTCCTGGACCCGCCCTGCCTCCATGCGTGGTGCCATCTCCGAAATGACGAGCGCGTCTTCACGCTGTCCCGCATTGCGAGCGTCATGCCCGCATCGCCTCTGTGAGCACCGGAAAGCTTCCGGCCGGCCGGTACAGCAGGTTCTGAATACCGCGAGAATGGTTCCTTGTATGGCGAGTAAGAAGGTATAAGAAGGTAACGGTGGCCATCCCTGAGGATCTCCTCGCCGAGATCCGGACGGAAGTGGCTGAGCGCGGCCTGTCGGCGTACGTCGCCGAGGCACTGCGGGCCAAGCGTGACCGGGACCGGCTCCTTGAGCTTGCCGGCTGGCTGGAGGAAGAGCACGGTCCGGTCACCGAGGATGAACGCGCGGCGGCCCTCGATGAGCTGAACAGCCTCGACGCCGAGCACGCGCACCGTCGACCTGGCAGCGCCGGAGAGGCCGCGTGAAGAAGCGCGGTAGCGAGCACCGGCCTGCGCTCCGGGTCTTCGTCCCCGACGGCGAAGCCCTGTCTCTCGCCGTACGCGGCGACCGGAAGATGATCGCCTGGCTCGACATCGCCGCCCGGGGCGAAGCCGAGGTGGTGACGTCCCCGATGGCGCTGGTCGAGGCCTACGACGGCCGCATCACCGAGCAGCGATGGGACTGGGTGCTCTCCCGCCTCAAAGTCGCCGACATCGGAAAAGACGAAGCCCGACAGGCCCGCCGGCTACTGGCCGGTGCCAAGGTGCACGGTCACAAGTACGCGATCGATGCGGTGCTCGCCGTCGTCGCGCGTCGGTGCAGTTCGGGCGCAGCTGCCGTGATGAGACAGCGGGAGCTACGGGCCGGGCGGGGCCAGAGCCGTCCGCGAAGGATCTCTCCTCGCGACGTTCGACCTGCACGAGAGCGGCCGGCGCGGGATCAGGCCCGCGGCGTGTCACCGTCCGCCGCCAGTCGGGTCAGCCATTCGCGCAGCAGTCGCTGCTCGGCGTCGCTCAGGACATCGGCGTCATCGGGGAGGGCCGCGCGCAGCGCGCGGGCCGCCGGGGCGGGGCCGGACTCGGTGGCGGAGACCGTTGGTTCGGCGCGGGTGACGGCGGCGACCATGGACTCGCGCAGGATGGTCAGCAGCGCCGGATTGCGGCGTTCCGCGGGCGTGGAGTGCCAGGTGGTGACCGCGCCTTGGCCTGTGGCCTGGATGATCTGGGCGGCCAGTTCCTCGTCGACCCGAAGCCATCCCCCGGCCGCCAGCCGGCGCACCCGCCCGTGGAGGATCTCCAGGCCCGCACGGTGTGCCGCGTCCGGTCCCCGGCCGGTGGCCCGGTTCATCACCGCGAACAGCTCTGGGCGCGAGACCCCGAACTCCACCACCATGTCCCAACCGCGGCGCAGCTCCTCCACTGGGTCCTCCGGGGCGGGATCGAGCTGTGCGCGCTTGCTCTCCAGGAACTGTGCGTAGCCGTGCTCGGCGACTGCCTCCAGCAGCCCCTCCTTGTCGCCGAAGAGGCGGTAGATCGCGGGCGGCTGCATTCCGGCCGCGGCGGCGACCGCGCGGGTGCTCACCGCGTCCGGCCCGCCGTTCTCCAGCAGCTCGACGGCCGCCATGACGATGCGACGGCGAGGGCTGTCGGTGGTGTCGCGAAGAGACATGGGTTCAACGATATCGGAATCGTGCTTCCATCGTTAATATCGATGTTATCGTTAAATTGATTCCACTGGAAGCATCGTTGGGAGAACCCCCGTGATCATCGTGACCGGAGCCACCGGAAAGCTCGGGCGCCGCATCGTCGAACGCCTCTTGGACCGTGTTCCCGCCCACCGCGTCGGGGTCAGTGTCCGCGACCCCCGCATGGCGCGGGACCTCGCCGACCGCGGCGTCCGCGTCCGGCAAGGCAGCTTCGACGACCCCGCCTCACTCGTCCACGCCTTCGAGGGCGCCGGGCAACTGCTCCTCATCTCCCTCGACCGCACGGGCGAGGAGTGCGTCACCGGCCACCGCACCGCCATCGACGCCGCCGTGAAGGCCGGCGTCGGCCGCATCCTCTACACCAGCCAGATGGGCGCCGCCCACGACTCCCGCTTCCAGGCATGCCGCGACCACGCCCGGACCGAGGATCTGCTGCGCGCCACCGGCCTGCCCTGGAGCGCCCTGCGCAACGGCTTCTACGCGGCCAGCGCCCTGCAGTTCCTGGAGTCCGCGCGCCACACCGGCGACATCTCTCTCCCCGCCGACGGCCCCGTCGCCTGGACCGGCCACGAAGACCTCGCCGAGGCCACCGCGGCGATCCTCGCCGACGAGGGGCGCTTCGAGGGCCCCACCCCGCCGCTTACCGGTCCCGCGGCACTGGACTTCGACGCCGTCGCCGAGATCGCGGCCCAGGTCACCGGCCGGTCCTTCACCCGCACCGTCGTCGCCGCCGACGACTTCCGCGAGCAGGCCCTGGCGCACGGTGCCCCGGCACCGGTCGCCGACCTGATGCTGAGCATCTTCGCGGCAGCGCTGAATGGCGAGTTCACCGCCGTCGACCCGACGTTGGCCGACCTGATCGGCCGGGAGCCCACCACCTTCCGCACCCTGCTGGAACGTGCCTGGGCCGCATAGATCCGGTGGGGCGCGCACCCGACAAGTTCATCGCGCGTGCCACACGAGGGGCGCACGCCACGGAGGACCGCCTCCGGTCTTCAACCCCTCACGAGTGCGAGTCTCGTATCCTCCGCACTCGCTTGCTGTCGCGCCTCTCGCCGCCTTCGGGCAACAGGTTCTGCATCTCGGCGACCGAGTACGGCTCGATCCGTGCAGACCTCGTGCAGACCGTCGCGCCGGTCTGCAGACCGGCGCGCTGGTCGAGAGCAAGGCCCGGCGTGCGGCGAACACATGCAACGACACCTACGGCGACGCGCACAGACACACGCTGCCGGAGCCAGCCCGCGCGTACAACCGCCTTGCGAGGGCACCCCGGGCGTCGCCGTACCGGGGCAGTCCGCCGGGCTTCCCGCCCGGCGGACTGGGGCGCGGACAGATTGTCGGTGCCGCGCGCGATACTCCCCCCGTGACGACTTGGAACGATGACGACAAGCACCACAGCCGTACCGTGGACCGCACATTGCCCGACCCGCGTGACGTAATCGTGGACACGGACTGGGCCGCGCTGCACCACGCCTACGGGCCCGCTGAGGACACGCCGTCCAGCCTGCTCCGGCTCCTGGACGACAGCCCGGAGGTTCAGGCTGAGGCGCTGGGGGCGCTGGACATGTCCGTCCTCCACCAAGGCTCGCTTTACAGCGCCACACCGCCCGCCGCGCTGTTCATCGCCGGGATACTCAGCGACCCCCGCACGACGGCCAGGCACGAGAGCTTCTACCCCTGGGACGACCGAACCCGGGCCCTGCGAGCGGCATTGCTCGAATTCCTCGGACAGGTGGCGGACGCCGCCGCCTACGGCGAAACCGACGGCGACGACCACGCCCGCAAGGTCCAGGACGACGCTGACACAGACGTCACCGCGTGCCGCGCGATTCGCCCGGCCCTCTACGCAGCGGTCTCCGCTTTCATCGACGATCCGGACCCTGACGTACGGGAGGCAGCCGTTGGAGCTGCGGGCGCGCTCCTGAAGGCTCCCAACCTCGCGGACCAAGTCCCGGACGCGGTGCGGCACTTCCGCCGGGTCCTCGCCACCAGGACGGACCGGCGCGAGCGGGCCGCGGCCGTCCTGTCGATCAGCGTCTGCCACCAGGACACCGCCGACTTGCTCACTGACGAGGACCCCGCGATACGCGCCTGCGCGGCTCTGTCACCCGCCAACGCCGGCAACGGCGAGGCCACCGAGATTCTCCTGCGGGCCCTGCTGGAGCCGGCTGTCGCCGACGCGTGGTTCCCTGAGCCACTGCCCCAGTTCGACGGCTGGTTCCGCTTCACGCTGCTGGCCGCGGCCATAGAGCGTACCGAGAGCTTCGACGCCCTCCTGCCCGCCGCTCTCGCCCTGTTGACGATGGCGGACGAGTACACCGTCGACAACGACTGGGGCCCGCTGCTCGCCAAAGCATTCCCGCACGGCTTCACCTCTGCCATGGCCCTGACCGCTTCTCAGCGCGACTTCCTCGAAGCCGTCGTCGGCAAGGACGACTGCTGGGGCAACATCGCCAACAGGGACCGCTGGCTGCACGGCGCCGGACTCCCCCATCGCCGGGCCGAACTCCGGGCGATCCTGGGAAGGGTGCCGAGCGACGGAGCTCAGGGGGTGGGAACCGGCTCGGACGACGGCTGCCACTCCCGCCTGAGCAGCCCGTAGACCCACGAGTCGGAGACGTCGCCGTTGACGACGCAGTCCTCCCGCAATGTCCCCTCACGCGTGAAGCCGAGCTTCTCCAGCACGCGGGCGGAAGCCGCATTGCGCGTATCGGCCTCGGCTTGGACGCGATTGAGGTCCAGCGTGCCGAACGCCCACCCCAGCAGAGCGCGCGCGGCCTCGGTCGCGTAGCCCTGGCCCCACGCCGCGTCGTCGAAGCAGTAGCCGAGCGACGCGCTGCGGAAGTCCGGATTCCAGTTGTTCAGGGTGCACCAGCCGATGAACGCCCCGTCGGAGACACGGTCCACGGCCACCCGTGCCCCGGTGCCCTCCTGTTCCATCCGCCGGCAAGCGGCGATGAACTTCTCGGCGCGCGAGCGTTCGGTCCAGGGTGGCGCGTCCCAGTAACGCAGGATGCGGGCGCTGCTCTGCAGTGCGAAGAGGCCGTTCGCATCCGCGTCTTCGAAGGCACGCAGGCGAAGACGAGCGGTGTGCAACGAGGGGGTGGGCAGCGGCGCCCTCATGTTCCCTCCCTTTGTCTCCCTGGTCGCTGGCCGACCCATCAGACATCCGGTGCGGGTCATTCGCAACGGGTTTCCTCGGCGGGCCGGCAGACGTGTCCGCTCATCGGCGCGACCGAGCGTGCTGGGGCACGAACCCCGTCTCGGCCGGGTTGCGCGCTCGACGACTTCGACGTCGATGCCCACCTGCTTCCCGCGGTCCACGACGGTCTCCTTGAACCCCGGTCACCGGAAGCGGATCACGAAGAACACTCCATCGAGACAGACCGTACGGGCCGTGTCACTCCCATGCGCTGATGAGCTCCTCGGGCCCGATCGTCCGGATGCCGGCCACGGTACTGCCGCTTCGGGTCACCGCGACCAACGGCGTGGACTCGTCGGCGCCCGGCAGCTGTGACCGGTGGACGATCAACCGCGTCAGGTCGTGGGAGTCGAAGGGGCGGTTCTCCAGCCACTTGACCGAGCCGACCGCGGTGATCCTCTTGGCGACGGGTCCGCGGTCCGCACCCACGATGTCAATCTCCGGATCGTTCGTACGCGTCCAATACCCGCCGACCGCCCCCGTGTCGTCGGGCAGCCCGCCCTCCCGCATCCGGAACAGGGCGTCCCTGATGACGGGCTCAACGGCCCGCCCCCGCCATGAGGTCCATGAACGCCGGATACGGGCCAGCGTCAGATCACCGCGGCCACGCTCGATCTCCGGCAGGTACGGGCCCAGGAAGGCGAGCCAGAACCGCAGATGAGGATCCGCGACGTAGTAGCGGGTCTCCTTGGAAGGACGGGTGGACAGCGGCACCGCCACCTCCACCACCCGCTTCGCGGCGAGCAGCTGGAGTGACCGGTTGAGCGAGGTGGCGGGCAGCCCGCCCGCCGCCCGGCCGATCAGGGTGTGGGTCCGCTCGCCCGCCCCGATCGCGCCGAGCACCAGTCGGGCCTGGGCGTCGGCGGGGAACTCGGCGGCCAGGGAGCGCTCGGCACTGACGATCGCAGCAGAGGTGGGATCTTCGACCACCTCGGCGAGATAGTCGAGGGCCCCGGTCCCCCGCGGCCATTCCTCCAGTACCAGGGGAAGCCCACCGGAGACCAGATACGCGTCGAAAGCCTCGGCGGGCTCAAGGGCCAGCACCTTCGCCACGTCGGCGGGGGTGAGAGGCGGCACCACCATCTCCGTACCCCGCTGGTGAAACGGCCGGTCGTAGGCGTTCAGCCGCTCCATCATGGCCAGGTCCGAGCCGACGCACAGCAGCAGGACGGGCTTACGCGACAGCTCCCGGTCGAAGACCGCCTGAAGGGTGCCCTCGAAACCAGGGTCGTTCTTGATCAGATAGGGCATCTCATCGAGGACAACCACGCTCGCACGGTCCTCGGGCAGTACGGACACCAGCAGCCGAAAGGCCGCCGCCCAGTTCTGCGGCACCTGCCCGTCCAGCATCTGCGCCTCTGGTACGTCCGAAGCCGTGACCGCCTCCATGAACAAGCGCAGGTCCGCTTCGGCAGTGGACTGCGCCGAAGCGGTGAAGAAGACACTCGGCAGTCCGGCCCGGTCAATGAACTCCTCGACCAGCCGAGACTTCCCCACCCTGCGCCGTCCCCGAATCAGTACTGCCTTCCCCGGCCGCCCGCCCGGCCCCCCTTCCCGCATCCGCCGCACCATGCGGTCCAGGGCCGCGATCTCCCGTGCCCGTCCGATGAACGCGTCCACGATGCCTCCAATAAGTTCCATTATTGGTAGTCCCAGTTCCGAACGTACCAAATTTGGATGCATCAGGCCATGCAAAATTCGTCACTCAAAGTCACATGACCCTGACCCACCGCATCGCCGAACCGCTGATAGCCTTCTGCGACGCCGCTACGAGGCCGGTCCGGGACCCACTCGAACGCCCGGACCGGCCTCATAGCGCCGCTCGGGGCCGGCCAGCCGCTTCCCGCCCAGCACCAGCAACACGGTCGCCTTCGGCGCATTCGGCGAGAGGGCGGCTGTCCCGAGAGGGGCCGCGTACGACGTCCTCCACGACTTGAGCGGTCGCCCGCGGCAGGCGGCAACTACCCATGCTGGGAAGGCATCCGGTCCTTCGGATAGGTTGCCGGTCATGTCCGGCAGACGATTCTCACCGCGTACCGTCCGTATAGCCGCCCGAGGCCTCGGGATTGACGTCTCGCTGCTGCTGATATGGCGGTTCGCCGGGCGCCACAGCTGGACCGCCTCGTTGCTGGCTGGGGCCGTGATGCTCGCATTGACGGCCGCGGCGACGGCCCATTCCTGGTGGATGGACCGCCACCCGGACGCGGAGCAGCGCATGAAGGACAAGCACATGGGAGCGGTCGAACGACTTGCCCGCGAGACGGAAGCGGCTGAGGCTTCTCGACGGGCGACCGGTCGGCGCTGACCGCCGCTCGTACTCGCCACCGGCGCGAGCGGTTGCGATGGAGGCGCGGGCGCGGGCGACACCACCAGGAGGAACCCGTGTCATACCCGCAACCGCTCACCCCCGAGGCGAAGCTCGCCGACGCGAAGAAGCTGTTGAGCCTCCCGCGTATCGTCGTGATCTGCGGCTCCACCCGCTTCATGACCGAGATGAACGAGGCCGATCTGCGGGAGACCAAAGCCGGGAAGATCGTCGTCAAACCGGGCTGTGACATGAAGTCGCCGCACGAACTCTGGTCCGATCCTGTCGAGGCCGAGGAGCTGAAGGTTCGACTCGACGATCTGCACCGGGCGAAGATCCGGCTCGCTGATGAGGTGCTCGTGGTCGGCGACTACATCGGAGACAGCACCCGAGCCGAAATCGCCTACGCCCGGTCGCTGGGCAAGCCCGTGCGGTTCACGCACCCCGAAGTCGACCCTGACGCCTGACCACCCGCCGCCACCTCGACAACCGGGGCCGGCAGCCCGCCGCCCGACCGTCTCGCGGTGGCTTCGGCCGCCACCCACCCCACACCCTCCGCAGGCATCCCCTGAATTGATCATCCAGGGTGCCGGCCGCGGTGAAGCCGCCCGCGACGGCGACCGGTTCGCCATTGCGGTCGGTGGCTGAGGTCGGGATCGAGGAAGAGCTGTGTCGTGGCGATGTTTCGCACTTCATGACGCTGACGAACCTCTGGGCGACGCAAGGTCCGGGCCGTGCGGGAGATGCAGCAGCGCGGCCTTTCAGGGGCGGAGCGGCTCTGCCAGGATGGGCGGCACGACCAGTAGGGCCGAATCGGGGGAGGCGGCGGTCATGAGCAGGCCGATGGACTGGCACATACTGGACTTGGACCGTGATCCGGTCCCGGGCGATCCGTACGAGGTCAAAGAACTCGCCCGCAAGCTCGGAGCGTTCGCGGACGGCGTGGCCTCCGCCCTGCGGTCGGTGCGCGGGCTCAACGGCGACACCGTCATCCAGGAATGGGCGGGCCTGTCCGGCGACGAATACCGCCGCCAATTCGGCGACTTGCCCGGCGAGTTGGACAAGCTGGAGCGCTCCTACCGGCTGGCCTCGGGAGCCCTCGACGGCTACTGGCCGCAGTTGGAGACAGCGCAGGCCGACGCCGACCGCGCTCTGTCGCAAGGGCGGCAGGCTCGTGCGGACTTGGATGCCGCGAAGGGACAACTGACCAGCGCCGACGCATGGGTCAAGCGGGCGCAGGTCAAGTCCAAGGAATACCAGCAGGACCCCAAGCCCGGCGTCCCGCCGCCCTCGGAGCAGGACGTCCGCGACGCCGCCCGCAACGCCACCGCCGCGAGCAACGCCCACTCCACCGCCTCCGCCGCTGTCCACGACGCGCAGACCCGCCTGGACGCGGCGAAGGAGCTGGCCGCGCAGGCTGCCGGTGTCCGGGACCGGGCCGCGGATGCCGCGCAGCATGCCCTGCACGAAGCTTCCGACGCCGGGATCAGGAACAAGCACTGGTGGGAGAAGGCCGTCGATTTCGTCGCCGGTCACTGGGACGACATCGTCGCTGCCTGCAAGGTGATTGTCGCGGTCCTCGGCATCGTGGTCCTGATCATCGGCGGCCCGCTGGCGTGGCTGGTGCTGGCGGCAGCGGTCATCGTCCTCGCCGACACCGTCAGCAAATACCTCCAAGGCAAAGCAAGCCTCTGGGACGTCGCCTTCGCCGCGCTGGACTGCATCCCGATGTTCAAGGGCCTGACCACCGCCGGCGGCGTGCTGAAGATGGCCCGCGAACTCCCCGCCCTCCTCAAGTCCGGCGAGGCGCTGGAGCGTATCGCCACCTCCGTCCGCAAGAGCGGCAGCCTGGTGAAAGACCTAGGCGAGGGTCTTCGCAGCGGCGGGCGCAACGCCGTCGAGAAGGGCAAGGATTTCGTTGGCCGGCTCAAGGGCGGCGACCCGATCGATCTGGTCACCGGCGAGATGCTGATGCAGGAGACAGACCTCGAGTTGCCGGGTCTGCTGCCGGTCGTACTGCAACGGACGCACCTGTCCACGTACCGCTACGGGCGCCGGTTCGGACTCTCCTGGGCGTCGACTCTCGACGAGAGGGTCGAAGCGGATGACGAGGGGCTCGTTTTCGCGGCAGCCGACGGCATGCTGCTCGTCTACCCGCAACCGGGAGAGGCCACGGTCCTGCCGGAACACGGGCCGCGATGGCCCCTAGAGCGCGACCCCGGCCCGGACGGTGAGGTCCGTATCACCGATCCGATCACCGGTCACGTCCGGCATTTCACCCCGGTCGCGCCCGGGAACGGCATCACAGTGCTGCCTCTCACCGCCATCTCGGATCGCAACGGCCACCGCATCACGCTCGAGTACGACGAGGAGGGGCGGCCATCGCGTCTGGTGCACTCCGGCGGGTACCGGCTTGCCTTCGACACTGCCGGTGACCGCGTGACGGCCGTCCGGTTGCTGCACCCTCCCGCAGACGGCCAGGCCCCCACCGACGGCAATGAGGGCTACACCCTCGTCGCGGGCTACCGCTACGACGACCACGGGAACCTATCGGAGATCGTCAACTCGTCGGGAATTCCCCTGGTTTTGGACTACGACGACCGGCACCGCGTCGTCCGGTGGACGGATCGCAACGGTGACTCGTACTGCTTCGCGTACGACGACGCCGACCGCTGTGTTCGCGGGACCGGTCCCGACGGTTTCCTGGACTGCGCCCTGCGCTTCGACACCGAGTCGCGGGTCACCACCTTCACCGACTCCCTTGGCCACGTGACGTCCCACCACTTCAACTCCCTCCTCCAGTGCGTCGCGGTGACCGATCCACTCGGCAACACCGTGCGCAGCACCTGGGACGAGCACAACCGTCTGCTGTCGCGTACCGACCCGCTGGGCCGTACGACGCGATTCGCGTACAACGATGCCGGTCGGGTCACCTGGATATCTCGTCAGGACGGCCTCTCCGCCACCGCCGAGTACGACGGCCGCGGCATGCCAGTGTGCGTACGGGAGTTCGACGGCTCAGTCGTGCGTCAGACGTTCGACGAGCGCGGTAACCTCCTCGCCATCACCGACGCCGAAGGCGCCGTCACGTCCTACGCCTACGATGCCCAGGGACGGCTACGGGCCGCCACGGATGCCCTGGGGCACACCCGCCATGTGGAGACGAGTCCAGCGGGACTGGTGACCGCCGTCACTGACCCCCTCGGCAACGTCGTACGCGTCGGCCACGACGCCTTCGGCAGGGTGACCATGCTCGTCGACCAGCTGGGCAACGCGACCCGGACGACGTGGACGACCGAGGGTCTGCCTCAACGGCGTGAGGCAGCGGACGGCAGCATCGAGTCGTGGGACTGGGACGCCGAGGGAAGCCTGCTCGGATACGTGGATCCCACCGGGCAGACGACCCGGTACACCGCAACGCACTTCGAACTGACCGCGTCCCGCACCAACCCCGACGGTACGAAGCACGTGTTCGACTACGACACCGAACTGCGGCCGGTCGCGGTGACCGATCCCAGCGGCCGACGGTGGACCTACGACTACGACGAGGGGGGACGCCTGGTCAGGGAGACCGACTTCGCGAGCCGGACCGTCGCCTACACCTACGATGTGGCCGGACAACTGGTACAACGCGCCAACGGGGAGGGGCAGTCCGTCCGGTTCGCCTACAACGCTGCGGGACATCTCACCACCCGCACCTCCGCCGGTGTCACGACATCCTTCGTGCGCGACGGCGCCGGCCGGCTCCTGCGGGCCGAGAACCCCGACGCGGAGCTCGTGCTGGAACGGGACGGGCTCGGCAGGGTTGTCGCCGACATCTGCAACGGCCGCCGGCTCACTCGCACGTACGACCTCGCCGGGCGGATCACCGCGCGCAGGACTCCTTCGGGAGTGGGCAGTTCTTACCGCTACGACCCTGTGGGACGCCGCATCGCCGTGGAATCCGCTGGCCGCAGCATGGCCTTCGGGTACGACGAGGCCGGACGCGAAACCGTCCGGCATGCCGGGGCCACGGCGCTGGAGCAAACCTGGGACACCGTCAACCGGTTGATCGGACAGACGGTGATGGTCGCCTCCCACCCGAACGCCGTCCCGGGAACAGCCTCCGCGCCTGCGAGCGGTCGGCACCTCCTGCAACGCCGTGCCTACGTCTACCGCGCCGACGGCCACCCGACCGGCACGGACGACCACCTCCACGGCGCGCGCACCTTCACGCTGGACGCGGCAGGACGTGTCCTGTCCGTCGACGCTCGGAACTGGAGCGAGCGGTACGCGTATGACAACACCGGCAACCTTACGGAAGCCCACTGGCCGACGTCGGGCAGCGGAACGGACGTCTCGGGAGGCTCACGCGAGTACACCGGGTCCCGGCTCCAGCGGGCCGGGGCTGTCCACTACGCCTACGATCGCCAGGGCAGGGTCGTCATGCGCCGCCAGGTGCGACTCTCGCGTAAGCCTGCGGTGTGGCACTACACCTGGGACGCCGAGGACCGACTCACGCAGGTGACCACGCCGGACGGACGTCGCTACCGCTACGCGTACGACCCGCTCGGTCGCCGTATGGCCAAGAGACTCGTCGGCGACGACGGAACGGTTCTGGCGGAATCCACGTTCGCGTGGGACGGTTCCCTGCTCGTCGAGGAGCGCGCCATGGACCCGGCGTCGTCCCGGTCGATCGTACTGACCTGGGAGTACAAGGGGTTCGAGCCGGTCTCCCAGGCTGAGCGCATCCTCGCCGACGACATGTCCCAGCACGAGGTCGACAGCCGGTTCTTCGCCATCATCACCGACCTGACAGGTTGCCCACGCGAGCTCGTAGGCGAAGACGGCACCCTGGCCTGGCAGGGCCGTTCGAGCCTGTGGGGCGACACCTCCTGGGCGGCGGACAGTGCTGCCTACACCCCGCTGCGCTTCCCCGGCCAGTACTTTGACCGGGAGACGGGACTCCACTACAACGTCAACCGCTACTACGACCCGGCCACCGCCCGTTACACCAGTCCGGATCCGCTCGGGCTCTCACCGGCGCCCAACCCCGAGGCGTACGTTCCCAACCCGCACGTTGCCTCCGACCCGCTCGGGCTGAGTCCCTATCCGAAGAAGTTCGACCTCTCGGGTGCCACACAGGTCAGCGGCCGGTTCCCGAAGAACGCGAACCCCGGCGAGGTGCTCTACCGTGCCAAGGAGGACGGCAGCGTGACGGCTTACGCCGTGTACGACGAGGACGGTGTGATCGCGCGCCGGGTGGATGTCGATCCCGATTCGGCGCCCCACGGCGGGGTGCCGGCGCCCCATGTTCTCGAAATGCGCAAGCATGTCAATCCGAAGACCGGCCAGGTCTTCTACAACTGGGAGAAGATGCCCCGGCCGGCCCGGCCCGACGAACTTCCCTGACCTGACCTGACCTGACCTGACCTGCTGCCGGCTGTCCCGTCGGCCGGAGTGTGCCGGCACCTACGCCATGAATGAGGAGTGCGACGCGTGGACCCCATGGACTACCCGGAAATCGCGGCCTGGGCTCGGGAGTTGGGCGAGGACGTGGACTCGGTCGACTTCCTGGCCCACCACACGCCGCTGTCCCACTGGCTGGCCATCGGCCACGTCATGTGGCCTCGCTTCGTCGAGGCGGACGGCTGCGTGCTGTGGTCGCGCGTCCACGATCCTGACAACTTCCGGTCCTGGCAGGACCGGCTGCCCGACCGACCCGCCGACATCGAACGCACCCTCAACCAGCTCAAACTCTGGCAGGTCATCGAGTCGGGCGAGACGCCCTCCGACGACGCGGCCCTGAAGGACGTGGCCGAGGTCATCGCCCGCACCTGGCGGGCCGCCCTGGCCGACTGCTACCCGGACCGCCGCTTCGACGTCGATATCCTGACCACAGAGGACGGCCCCATCGTCACTTTCTCCACGCGCCGCTGAGCTCCACACCGCCTGGCGCGAGGTGGCACGGCCGAACCGGACTCAGCTCCTGTCTCATTCACCTCCGTCTGGTCCCGTCCACCACTCCTCCGGCCAAACCGTCCACCGCTGGTCAGGACACCTACATCCGCCCGCGGAGCATGCCGTGACCCGTTGGAAAGCCGTGTTGGGCGCACCCCCTCACGAGTTCGCATCTCGTAACCTCCGTCAGCGCCTCACCGGGCACGACGTCGATGGTCCCCGCTGCTCGCAGCGGAGGCGCTCGGTCCTCCGGTCTCGGTTCTGGTCTTGTTCCCGCTGAGCGGTTGGGCTCTACGTGATCCTGCGGCGCACGCGGGCCCGGGTGAGCCCCTCCCCTGAGCGTGGCAGCGGCTGCACTGACCGCGAGGAAACCGCCGTCTCAGGCCCTGCGTGACGGGCCCGCCACGGTCCGACGAGGCAGGGGCCGGGTGATTCTTCACGTGTCGGATGTGCTCTGCGACGATGGCCGGGACTGGATGAGTTGGGTTCGTGGAGGAGGCGGAGGAGGTCATGGGCGGGCAGGCCCACATGTCCGAGTTCCTCATGCTCGCGTCCGACGAAGCACTGGAAAGTCTGCGGGGCATCGTCGGAGAACTGGTCAGCCTGTTCGGGCAGAGCCGTGCCGAGGCGGTCGCCCGCGTCAACGTGGCCTGGGGTGATGAGGACTTGGCTGACGGTTCCGACCTCCTGGGCCGCGAGGAGCCGGAGCACTGGGCCTACTGCCTCTACGACGAGGGCGACGTGGCCTACGGGGAACCGGACGTGGACCGTACCCGGTGGCCGATCCGGCCCGCCCCGTCCCGGGACGCGCAAGCGTGGACGCTCGAACCGGAGTGACGGCCGGCGGCCAGGACGCGGCCGCGGTGGGTGACCGCTGCGGCGTCGGCGGGCGGCGCTGGACCCGAGGGTGTTGAAGGACTTCGCGGGGTGCTCGCCGCGACGTGGCACGCAACCCAAGTCGGCGAGCCGAGGGCGCCGGTGACGGGCACGGTGCGTCGCATACGCCTCGTACGGCAGTTCACCGTGCAGGAGGAGAACGGCAAGACGGTCGTCCGGGCCGGTGCGCGCCTGACCGAACTCACCGCGAGCCGCGACTGCTTCGCCACAGGATCGGCGGCCGGCCGAGAGGAGTCCTGGGAGGAGACGGGGCTCCTGGTGGACCTGGCAATGGCGTTCGACGACGTCATTGCGTCGGTCTCCAGGTGAACGTCCCCCAGAACCAAGAGAAATGACACCGTACCGGCCGTGGGAGCAAGGAGGTTGCTCCCACGGCCGTACGGGTGGCCTTGAGGAGCCGGCCTGGAGTACGCGGAGACCGCGCCGGGCGGGTCGGAAAGCGGTCAACGGCTACGGTCGCCGGCCGGTGGGCTCGCTGCGGGTCGGGCGGGGCTGGTTCTCCTCGCTCTTATGCCAGGGCGAACTTCTGGGCCCCGGAGCCGTTGCAGTCCCAGATCTGCAGCCGCGTACCGTTCGCCGTGGCGCCCGACGGCGAGTCGATGCACCGGCCGCTCGTCGGGTTGGACAGCGAACCGTCGGCGTTGGCAACCCAGTTCTGGTAACCGCCGCCGTTGCACGTGGCCAACTGCAGCTGCGTACCCGCCGCGCTGTTGCCGCCCGCGATGTCCAGGCACTTGCCCAGCGTGCGCAGGGTCTGGCCGCTCCAGGTCCACTTCTGGTCGAGCGAGGTCGCCTGCTGGCAGTCCCACAGCTGGACCGCGGTGCCGTCACCGCCGGTGTCGTCGCCCGCCACGTCGACGCACTTGCCGCCAGGACCGTAGATCGGGGTCCCGATGGTGAACTTCTGCGCCCCGGAACCGTTGCAGTCCCAGATCTGCAGCCGCGTACCGTTCGCCGTGGCGCCCGAGGGCGAGTCGATGCACCGGCCGCTGGTCGGGTTCCGCAGTGAGCCGTCGGTCTGCCGTACCCATGCCTGGTAGCCGCCGCTGTTGCACGTGGCGAGCTGCAGTTGCGTACCCGCCGCGCTGCTGCCGCCCGCGATGTCAAGGCACTTGCCGAGGGTCTGCAGGGTCTGGCCGCTCCAGGTCCAGTGCTGGTCCTTGGCCGCCGACTGGCAGTCCCACAACTGGACCGCGGTGCCGTCACCGCCGGTGTCGTCGCCCGCCACGTCCACGCACTTGCCACCCGGGCCGGTGATCGTCTGGCCGCTCACCGTACCGCCGCCGCCTCCGCCGCCGCCCCCGGAGCCGGGCGCCTTGTTGTACACGGCCACCGAGTCGATGACCAGCTTGCCGCCGGAGACCGTGGCCGCGTTCGGCCCACCGCCGAAGGCGTCCGGGAAACCGCCGCCGATCGCCAGGTCGTAGATGATGAAGAACGGGTGGTCGATCGCGTCGGACCAGGTTGTCGCGTCCACCTGGTTGGCGCTGACCGTGAAGAAGTTGTTCCCGTCGAGGTAGAACCGGATCTGCTCCGGGGACACCGAGCGGTCGATCTCCGCCGCGTAGTCGTGGAAACCGGTCTGGCAGCCCGAACAGGCGCGCTCACCCGAGCCGATGCCCGTCGACTCGTTGCACGGCCCACCCGGGCTCACGCCGCAGTGGATGGTGCTGAAGTCGGAGCTGCGGCCGTTGATGTCCTCCATGATGTCGATCTCGCCGGACTTCGGCCAGGTCACACCGTCACGCAGGGGTGCGCCGAGCATCCAGAACGCCGGCCAGTAGCCGGCGCCGTTGGCGGTGGTGACGTTGGGCTGCTGGAGGACGGACTCGATGCGTACGACTCCGCCCGCCGGGGCGCCGAAGGTCGCCGCCTGGGTCTCCACGCGCCCGGATGTCCATCCGCCCCGCGGATCGGAACCGGAGTGCTGGGCCTGGAGTACGAGGTGGCCCTGGCCGTCGTAGTAGACGTTCGACGTGCTGTTCGTCATGGTCTCGATCTCGCCGGTGCCGAAGTTGCTGCCCGGCCCGGTGTCGTACTTCCACAGGCTCTGGTCGATGCCGGTGCCGGACGCACCGTTGAAGTCGTCGCTCCAGGTGAGCGAGAAGCCCGGCGGCGTGGGGGGCACCGCCGCTTCGGCGTTCAGCGATACGACGACGGTGGCCGCCATGGTGACCACGACGACGGGTACGAGGACGAGCGCTCTCTTCCACCCGCCGCGCCGCGGCCTTGCAAAACTCACGCGCATATGTCTGACCTCCGGGGAAAAGGCATGATTTCGCGGGTTCGCCAGGCCGCCTCTGGCGGGACACCACAGGGCGCGTCGAGCCGACGTTCCGTCAGCCTGCCGCGGTGGACAGACGCCTTGTGGGTGTCATGTACACAGCTTGTCGATCGCTCGGGGGTTCGACAAGACGGATGGCGGGTTTGCCCTCCGGGAGCGCGGTCGGTCCCGGGCGGCGACGCGGTCACGGCGGGGGACGCGGCTACGGCGGCGCGTGGGAGCGGCGGGGGCACTGTGCGGTCCGGCCACATGGCGGGGCTACGGGGGCCGGGCGACTCCGACCGGGCGCCGGGTGCCGGATGATGGGGGCTGACGGTGGGACGGCGGATGTGAGGGGCGGCGCGGTGACGGACAGCGGATCCATCCGGTCGGAGGCGGAGCTTCGGGGGGAAGGTGGGGGGCCGGGAGCCGGCGAGGGGCCGGAGACGGTCGTGGCCGTCGCCCGTGCCGAGGCGGAACCGGTGGCGGAACCGGTTGCCGGGACCGACGCCGGCACGGGCGCCGAACCGGCTGCCGTAACGGAGGCCGTAACGGCAACCGGCAACGACGGCGGGACCCCGCATCCCCGGCGGTCCCTGCGCCGGCGCCTGGGCGTGACCGTGGTCCTCCTCGTCCTCGCGCTGCTGTTCTTCCTGCCCTGGTGGACGCTGTTCGCCTCCGGCGTCGACTGGCCGTTCCCGGTCTTCCTGGCCGGCACGGTCGTCTTCGCGGGCTGGCTGGTCGCCTTCCCCTTCCTCATGGCCGCGGGCCACGGGCAGCGGCGGGCCGACCGGGCGGCTCGCGCCGCGGACAGCACCCTCGGGATGGTCTGGGTGCTGTTCACCTGGTCGGCGCTGGGCGGCCTGGTGCACCTCGTACTCATCGGGCTCGGTGCCGGCGGGCCCGACCGGGCCAGGGTCATCGCGGTCGCGGTCGCCGTGGTCTCCGCCGGACTGCTGGCCTGGGGACACCACGAGGCCATGCGCGTACCCCGGGTGAAGCGGCTGGACGTCCATGTCCCGCGGCTCGGCGCCGGTCTGGACGGGACGCAGGTCGTCGTACTGGCCGACACCCATTTCGGCCCGATCGACCGGGCCGACTGGTCGAGGCGGGTCGCCGAGGCCGTCAACGCGCTCGACGCGGACGTCGTGGTCCACGCCGGCGACATCGCCGACGGCACCCCGGTCCAGCGCCGGGAGCAGTCCGCGCCGCTCGGGACGATCCGGTCACGGCTGGCGAAGGTCTACGTCACGGGCAACCACGAGTACTTCGGGGAGGCACAGGGCTGGCTGGACCGTATGGCGGAACTGGGCTGGGAACCGCTCCACAACCGCCATGTCGTGGTGGAACGCGGCGGCGACTCCCTCGTCCTCGCGGGTGTGGACGACGTGACCGCGGAGTCCTCCGGCCTGGCCGGGCACCGGGCGAACCTGCTCGGCGCGCTGGCCGGGGCCGACCCGGACCGGCCGGTCCTGCTCGTCGCCCACCAGCCCAAGTACGTCCGGCAGGCCGCTGCCGCCGGCATCGACCTGCAGGTCTCCGGGCACACCCACGGCGGACAGATCTGGCCGTTCAACTTCCTCGTCCGGATCGACCAGCCGGTGGTGCACGGCCTGAGCCGGCACGGCGAGCGGACCCAGCTCTATACCAGCCGCGGCACCGGCTTCTGGGGTCCGCCCTTCCGGGTCTTCGCGCCGAGCGAGATCACGGTGCTCACCTTGCGGTCGGGCGAACCCGAGCCGACCGCGGCGGGGCGTACGGGGGACACGGCTCCGGACGGCGCGGACTTCGCGGCGGGCACGGGCGCGGACGCCGACAGCTGACCGGGCCGGTGCCCCGCGGGGGTGCCCTGGCGGCGCCGCTACGGGGCAGGGTCGGTGACGAAGGGTTGCGGTCCGAGCTACGTTCGGCTCCGCACAGGTGAAGGGGAAGCGCTCAGCGGCAAGTCACGGCGTCGACAAACCCGCCCGGACGACGTACGGAGGAGCCGCTGCTCGCAGTTGCGCCTTCCGACGTCCATCGGCGGATGCGTCGCCCCGGATGGTCTGAGGCGATACGGCTGCCGGGCTCCGGTCAGCGGGGTTCGCGTTCACCGCGGCGGGTGCCGCAGCCCGGCTCGACGGCGAGTTGACGGCGGAGTTGCAGGCCGCGCTGCGTGCCGAAGGTACGTGACAGATCGCTCACCCGCGGCACCCTTCCTTCACGTGTTGGTCCGAGGTGTCGTCCGCTCATCGCCCGGGTGCGGTTGGGCGCGCGACGCACCGATGCGTGAGGCGAGTGGTCCGGGCAGCGGGTAGGGGCGTTCTGCCGGCAATAGCCGGGACGCCTGTTCCCTCAGCCCCTCGCGGGCCAATTCGTTGATGGTCCGGGCGAGTTCGGTGACGTCGTCGATCCCCACCACCCACTCGTCGACGTAACGGTGGACCGCCTCGCCGCTCAGGCCGATCTGGAGCGAACGCCCTTGCAGCGGCTGGAGGTTGAGGTCCCTCTCGGGGTCCCACTGGATACGTACGGGGCTGCGGCGCATCTCGCGTTTCCACTGGTCGCGCGAGGTGTGCACCCGGCCGTCGTAGCTGGACAACGCGCTGTGGGCGAGCGCCCACGCGAACCCGTCGCGGCGGATCCGGATGGCCAGCACCCGTTCCTGTCCTACGGCGGAGGCCCAGGAACTGCGGTACATCATCCACAGGAACGAGGGCTTGATCCATGTCATCCGGCCGCGGTCGTATCCGTCGGGAAAGCGCCCTCGGGCCGCTGCCGGGTCGGCGACCTGCGGGGAGTACGCCTGGTAGACCGTGATCGTCTCGGCGGAGTAGAGGGCGCGTATCTCGCGCGGCGCAGCAGGCACGGATACATGCTGGCGCCCGGTGGCGCGGCGGGCCACCGGGTTTTCGCCGCTGAGCCGGCGCCCAACTGCGGGGGCGCGCACGCCAAGCCGCTCGTCATGATCGGTGTTCGGCGACGCTGCGGCCGGTCGCCGTCGCAGGTACGGCTTGCGGCGGGGGGCTCGCCGGAGTGAGCGCCGGTAGCCGGTCCGGTTCGGTCTTGGGGTGGAGGGCGTTACGGTGCCGCTGTGATCAGTTCCCCGCCGAGACCCCTTCTCTTCCTCGACGTCGACGGACCGCTCATCCCCTTCGGGGCGACGCGGGAACAGCGGCCGGACGGCTACCCGACGTACACGACGCCCGAAACCGGCGGGAACCCGCTGCTGGCCAGGGTCAATCCCGCGCTCGGGCCTCGGCTCATGGCGCTGCCGTGCGACCTGGTGTGGGCCACCACCTGGGAGTCCGACGCCAACGAGTACCTCGCGCCGCTCCTGGGCCTGCCACAACTGCCCTTCATCACCTGGCCGATGCCGGCCGACGAACCCGAGTGGGGTGGCCCCCACTGGAAAACCCGCACGCTGGTGGACTGGTCCGGGGGGCGCCCGTTCGCCTGGGCGGACGACGAGATCACCGACACGGACCGCACGTGGGTGGCCGCCCACCACGCCGGCCCTGCCCTTCTCCACCGGGTCGACCCCCGGGTGGGGCTGACCGACGAGGACTTCAACGCCCTCGACAAGTGGCTGCACGCGCTCGGCATCTCGCCCGAACGCTCGGAGTAAGGCGGCAAGTCGGACACCAGCCGGACACGGTCGCCGCGGGGCTTCGTCGTGTCAGCGATGCGCGTTCAGGCTTGCGGGGGGGGATGAACTTCGGCATCCGGCCCGCGTCCCGCGACGTGTTCGGACTCTCGTACCGTGGGCACAACTCACACCCGGCTCCGAGGGACCCCGGAAGATGACGTCCACGGGAGAACCGTCCCCGTCCGGAGCCGATCGGCAAGCCTTGGCGCGGGTGCGGGAGTTGCTGGGGAGCGGATTCATCGGTGCCGAGCGCGCCCAGGCGGTCGTGGCGGACGTGCCCGTGGCACGCCCGCGCCTACGCCGCGATCGGATACGGCGAGGGCGCGGCGACCGTGGGGGCGGTCGACAAGGCAAGGCAAGGCGGCGTGGCGGGGCGGGGCGGGGAATCCGGTCAAGAGGCTCCCGCTCACCCACTCACCCGCCCGCCGGAGGCGACGAACTGGCCGGTCTACAAAGTCCGTTCGAGCCGGTCCGCCATCAGTTTGACGAAGCGCGAGGGGTCACTGAGTTCGCCGCCCTCCGCCAACAACGCCATGGCGTGGATCAGTTCTGCGGTCTCTTCGAGGGCCGGATCGTCCTGGCGTTCTGCGTGGGTCCGGTTGAGGCCGGCGATCAGCGGGTGGTTCGGGTTGAGTTCGAGGATGCGCTTGACGTGGGGAATCTCCTGGCCCATGGCGCGGTAGATGTTCTCCAGCGCCGGTGTCACGTCATGCGCGTCCGACACGATGCAGGCCGGCGAGACGGTGAGGCGTGAGGAAAGCCGTACCTCCTTGACACTCCCGCTCAGCCGGTCGGTCATCCACGTGAGCAGACCCGCGTACTCCTGCTGCTGCTTCTCACGCTCGGTCCCCGCCTTCTCCTTCTCCTCCGCGGTCCCGAGATCGACCTCCCCCTTCGCGACGGAACGGAACTGCTTGCCCTCGAATGCGGGAACCAGGTCGACCCACACCTCGTCCACGGGGTCGGTCAGCAGCAGCACCTCGATGCCCTTGGCCTGGAACGCCTCCATGTGCGGGGAGTTCTCGATGGCCTGCCGGGACTCGCCGGTGAGGTAGAAGATGTGCTCCTGACCGTCTTTCATCCGCTCCACGTACTGCGCCAGCGTCGTCGGGCTGTCCTTGTCGTGGGTCGTGGCGAACGAGGACACGCCGAGGATCACGTCACGGTTGTCGGCATCGCCCAGCAGTCCTTCCTTCAGGACACGGCCGAACTCCCGCCAGAACGTGGCGTAGCGGTCGGGGTGGGCGGACATCATGTCCTTGACCGTCGACAGCACCTTCTTGGCCAGGCGGCGGTGCATCAGCTGGATCTGGCGGTCCTGCTGAACGATCTCGCGTGACACGTTGAGCGACAGGTCCTGCGCGTCGACGACGCCCTTGACGAAGCGCAGGTACGGCGGCATCAGCTCCTCGCAGTCGTCCATGATGAAGACGCGCTTCACATAGAGCTGGACACCGCGCTTGTAGCCCTGCGTGAACAGGTCCTGCGGGGCGTGCGCCGGGATGAACAGCAGCGCCTGGTACTCGAAAGTGCCCTCCGCCTGCAGACGGATCGTCTCCAGGGGGTCGCTCCAGTCATGGCTGATGTGCTTGTACAGCTCGTGGTACTCGTCGTCGGTGACCTCGTCGCGCGGGCGTGCCCACAGCGCCTTCATCGAGTTGAGCGTCTCGGGCTCGTCCGCGGCGTCATAGGCCCCGGCGTCGCCCTGGGCGTCGGAGGCGGCCTGGGCCTCCGGCGGCACGACCATCCTGATGGGCCACGTGATGAAGTCCGAATAGCGCTTGACGATCTCGCGGATCTTCCAGGGAGAGGTGTAGTCGTAGAGCCGGTCCTCGGCGTCCTCCGGCTTGAGCCGCAGCGTGATCGCGGTGCCCTGCGGCGCGTTGTCGACGGTGTCGATCGTGTACGTGCCCTCACCGCTCGATGTCCAGCGGGTGCCCTGGCTCTCACCCGCACGCCGGGTCAGCAGCGTCACTTCGTCGGCCACCATGAAACTGGAGTAGAACCCGACGCCGAACTGGCCGATCAGCCCGTCGCTCCCCGCGGTCGCGCCCTCGGACTCCTTGAGCTCCCGCAGGAACTTCGCCGTGCCCGAGTTCGCGATCGTCCCGATGAGCTGGACCACCTCGTCGCGCGACATGCCGATGCCGTTGTCCCGCACGGTCAGGGTACGAGCCTGCTGGTCGGCCTCGATGGCGATGTGGAGATCGGACACGTCCGCGCCCAGTGAGTCGTCACGGAGGGCTTCGAGTCGCAGCTTGTCGAGTGCGTCGGAGGCGTTGGAGACGAGTTCCCGCAGGAACACGTCCTTGTTGGAGTAGATCGAGTGGATCATCATCTGCAGAAGCTGGCGCGCTTCCACCTGAAACTCGAACGTCTCGGTCGGCATTATCCGTTGGTCCTTCTCAGGTCACCAGGTGACGGGTTACTGACCTGAGAACTTTAGAACAGCTGGTCGTCACGCATGACTTTTGCCCCGGCGTCTCCGGTCGTGGTCGCCATGTCCTGCCTGTGGTCGGGAGAACGCTGGTCAGGTGTTCGAGGAGCCGGGGATTCGGCGTGCCGGGAGCGTTGCCTGGTTCCCACCCCCGGACCGCTCACCCGCGGGCGGTACGGGTTACGCGGAGATCGCGATCACGTGTTTGCCGAGGACGCCGCCGCGTTCGAAGGCCTGGTGGGCCGCGGTGATGTCGGCGAGGGGGTGGACGGTGTGGACCACCGGGCGCAGGGCGCCGGAGATGACGTGGTCGGTGAGGTCGCGGAGGAGGGCGGTGTCGGGGTTGGCGCTGAAGGTGCGGATGCGGCGGGGGCCGTGGACGCTGGAGGCGGCGATCGCGGCGAGGGCGCCGGCCGACAGGCCGACGGTGACCATGCGGCCGCCCTTGGCCAAACGGCCCCGGTAGCAGTTGAGTTCGGTGCCGACGGTGTCCACGATGACGTCGAACGGTCCGATCCGGTCCGAGGTGGTGGTGCCGTAGTCGAGTACCTCGTCGGCGCCGAGGCCGGTGAGCTGTTCGGCGTGGCGGTCGCGGGCCAGTGCGGTCACGTGGCAGCCCGCCGCGTGCGCCAACTGCACGGCAGCGGTGCCCACTCCGCCCGCCGCGCCCCGGACCAGGACCCGCTCGCCGGCCGCGGCGTGCACGGTGTCCCGCACCGCGATCAGCGCCGTAGCGCCCGCGACGACCAGGGAGGCCGCGTCGGCGGGCGGGATGTCCGCCGGGGCAAGGGCTATGCGGTCCGGGGTGACCACGACGAACTCCGCCGCCGCGGCGGTGACATGCCGTCGGCGGGGGTGCACCATGCCCCACACCCGGTCGCCCGTCTGGTAGCCCTCGACGCCGGCGCCGGTCTCGACGACGGTGCCGGCGAAGTCCAGCCCCGCGCCGATCGGGAAGCGGCGCCCCGACACGATCTTCAACTCCCCCGAGCGGACGACGACATCGTGTCCGTTCACGCTGGACGCCTCGACCGCCACCAGCACGTCGCCCGCGGCGGGGGCGGGACGGTCGACGTCGTTGACCCGCAGCACATCCGCGGCACCGTAACTCGTGATCTGGGCGGCCTTCATGTCGCTGTCCTTCCGTGGGGAGCGGTGGTGGAACCGATACTGGCCCCCGCTCGCGCCCCCACCGTCGGCCGGCTTTTCCTGGGACAAGCAGACCCACCCTCAGCGGGGCCGCCGGCGGCATACTGGCGCCGTGACCGACGCCCCGCTCGACGTGACCGACGATCCCCGACGCGAACTCGCCGAGTTCCTGCGGACCCGCCGAACCCGGCTGCGCCCGCAGGACGTCGGTCTGGAGCCCGGCCCGCGGCGGCGCGTCGCCGGGCTGCGGCGTGAGGAACTTGCCCTGCTGGCGGGGGTGAGTTCTGACTACTACCAGCGCATGGAGCAAGGGCGCGACGTACGTCCCTCCGAGCAGGTCCTGGACGCCCTCGCCCGTGCCCTCAACTTCACCGCGGAGGAGCACCGGCACCTGCACAGCCTCGCCGCGGCGGCACGCACTCCCGCGCGCCGCCCGCGACGGTACGAGCCGGAGGAGGTCCCGCCCACCACGCTGCGGCTGCTGCGCACCATGCCGGGACCCGCGTTGGTCGTCGGCCGTTTCCTGGACGTCCTGGCCTGGAGTCCGCTCGCCGGGGTCCTGCTGGGCGACTTCACCCAGCAACGGCAGGAGGACCGGAACCTGTTGTCGCTGCTGCTGCACCCGGAAGCCGACCAGACGTGCCCGGAGCGCGCGGCCACGGTCGCCGAACTGACCGCGATGCTGCGGGCGCAGGTCGCCGCGGACCCGGGGCATCCGCGCGCCACCGAACTGGTCGGCGAACTCGCCGTTCGCAGCGACGAGTTCGCGGCGCTCTGGGCCCGCCACGACGTGGAGGAGACGACCCGCGGCCGGATGCGCGTCAACCACCCGCTGGTCGGAGAGCTCAATCTGGACTGGGACGCGTACCCGATGCCGGGTGCTCCCGGCCCGATGCTGATCGTCTGCACCGCCGAGGAGGGCGGCCCCGACGCCGAACGGCTCCAACTCCTGGCCGGCCTGCTCGGCCCGCGAGCGGAGCCGTCCGAAGCCGGCCGGTAACGGTGGCACACGGCGGCGCTCGTCCTCGCACCTTGGCGGAGTACGCAGGGCGTCGGCCCCGTCATCCCGTGACCGAGGGGCTCCGCGGAGTTCGGTTGGCGAGCCCGGCCACCCCACGGCTCACGGTCAGGTGGGCGGGCGGGCCCCGACCGCGGTCCGTGTGCGCCGGGCCCCGGAGGGGTCAGGCGTCGGTGAGGAGGGGGTCGAAGGGGGTGGAGGGGTGGCGGCCGGACATGAAGGAGAGGAAGTCCTTGATGAAGGCGCCCCGGGAGTAGCGGGCATCGGTGCCGGGGACGGTGCGGCCGAAGCCGGTGCGGAAGAGGGCCCGGTACTCGTCCGCGTCGATGAACTCGTTGCCGTCCGCGTCGGTCGCGTCGAAGAGCACCTCGGCGACCCGGATCAGGGCCGGACCGGCGAGGGAGGGGACGGCGGCGGCGTACTCCTCCTTGCTGATGCGGCCGTCGCCGTCGGCGTCGAGGGCCTCCTGAAGTTCCCGCCACCACTCGGCGTACGCCTTGTAGAGCCGGGTCTCCTCGGGTTCGTCCAGATCGAGGCGGGAGGACAACTCCCTTGCCATGGCGGCGAGATCGGGCCAGTCCAGATAGCCGTCCCCGGTCTGGTCCAGCACCGCGGTGAAGAATTCGCCGGCGCTGCGCTGCGGCGCGGCTCCTCCGGCGGGGCCGCGCTGCGTGGGGAAGGGCGTGACCAGCCGGAGGAAGGCACCGGCCCGCTTCATCCGGCCGTGCAGCGCGGCGAGGGTGGCGGCCTGGGGGTCGTCGCGGTCCGGGGAGAGGTAGAGCAGGTTGGTGAGACTCTCGGTCCTGATCCAGTTCTCGGGCAGGAAGCGGGCGAGGCCGGCGGTCAGGTAGGCACCCTGCATCAGCGTCTGGGCGCCCGGGATTTCCGGCAGTCCCGCCCGCCGGCGGAAGGGCTCGGGGAGAGAGGCCACGGTGATCGTGCCGATGACCGGCCCGGCGAGCGCGCGGCCCGCCGCCCACACGGTGGGCAGGCCGTCGAGCAGCGGTGGCGCCGGGAGATGGTCGAAGAGCTTGTAGAGGATGATCCGCAGCGCCTCGGTGTTCTCCAGCTCCTCCTCGACCATGTGGTCGTAGTACTGCCAGAACTTCGGCAGCGTGGAGGGGAGTTGGCCGGCGCCGCTGCCGAAGGCGGCGAGGAACGCCTGGAATTCGGCGTAGAGCCGTTCCATGGTGGCCTGGTCGAGCGGCTGTCCGCTCAGCCGGCACATGGTCACGGAGCTCTCGAAGATGGTGGCGACCACCCAGGCGCGGACTTCGGGGTCCATCGCGTCGTACGGCCGGTTCTGCGTGTCGGTGCCGCTCAGTCGCGCGTGCAGGCGGTTGAGCCGGGCGGCTTCCCGCTGCCGGGTGTAGTCGTCCTCGCCGAACATCCGCTGCAGGCTCACCAGGGTGTTGCGCAGCCGCCGCCACGGATGCGCCACGAAGGTCGAGTTGTCGATCAGCGCCGCACCGACCTGCGGGTGGGCGGCCTCAAGGACCGTTGCCCTGACCAGGGCCAGTGCCCACCGTGGGTCGTTGAAGAACCGGTAGAACTGCGAGTCGGGGCCGAAGAGGGAGTCAGCCGGTCCCTGGTGGGCCGGCCGTACGGGGTCGCCGTGGTGGTCGGTGGCGCCTGAACGCGGGTGCCTGTCGCGGCTGTTGCCGGGGTCCGTCACGGGTGAGGTTCTCCGTTCGCGTACGGTGTCAGGCCGCCGAAACGGCGGTCGCGTTGCCGGTAGGTGTGCAGGCACTCCAGGAAGTGCGGCGCGCGGAAGTCGGGCCAGAGCACCGGTGGGAAGGTCCACTCGGCGTAAGCCACCTGCCAGAGCATGAAGTTGGAGATGCGCTGTTCGCCGGAGGTCCGGATGACGAGGTCCACATCGGGTGTGTCGGGGAAGGGGAGGTGGGCGGCGAAGTGCCGCTCGTCGACGGCGTCGGCCGGCACCCCGCTGCGGATGAGGGAGCGTGCGGCCTCGACGATGTCCTGGCGTCCGCCGTGGTCGAACGCCACGGTCAGCGTCATGCCCCGGTTGGCGTCGGTCAGCGTCATGAGGTCGGCGAAGTCCCGGGCCAGCGGGGCGGGGATCCGCGGGTCGGACACGCCGAGGAAACGGCAGCGGATGCCGCGGGCGTGCAGCAGCGGGGCGTGTTTGCGTACGACGCGGCGGACCAGTCGCATGAGGAAGTCGACCTCGGCGCCGGGGCGTTGCCAGTTCTCGGTGGAGAAGGCGTAGAGGCTCAGCCACTTCACCCCAGCGGTGCGGGCCGCCTCGATGACGTCGATCACCGTGGTTTCGGCGGCCCGGTGACCCGACGTCCGCGGTAAGGAACGCTGCTGTGCCCACCGGCCGTTCCCGTCCATCACGCACGCGACGTGCCGCGGCACGCTTCTGCGGCGGTCCGTACCGGCGGGCCGGTACGGAGGGGCGGGGGCCGACGGTGGAGCGGGGATTCCGCTGTCCCGGTCAACCGTCACACGTGCCCCCTGGCTGTCGCACTGCCGCCTCCACCACCTGCAACGTCCCGCCCCACAGCGTCCGTTGGCGCCCGGCGCCGCCTGCCCTACGTGGCGCCCGGCGGCCACCGCCGAACCGTCGACCCGCGGGCGGCTGCCCTGCCCGCGGCCTGCGGGCGGGTGCGTGTCACGGACGTTCCGGGGACGCCTCCCGCCACGAGCGCCGCCCGGCTTCACACTCAGCAGCGTGCCGCGTGGCCGCCCCCGGGCACGTGGCAATCCGCCCACGTTCACCCCTAGGACGTCGGTGCGATTCCCTCCGCTTCGCGGCCGTACGCCGCCCAACGCGGTGCGGGCCCGCACGATCCGGCAACAGCGGGCGAAGGGAGAGCCGGCCCGGCGCAGGCCCGCGCGCCCCCTGGGCGGGTCAGCTTCCGCTCGGGGGCCGCGGGGCGGCGGCTACGCGCAGGAGGGGCAGAGGCCGCGGTAGGTGACCTCGACCTCGGAGACGGTGAAGCCGAAGCGTTCGTCGGCGGGGAGGTCGGCCAGGGGGTCGCCGGTGGGGTGGACATCGCGGATGGTGCCGCAGCCGGCGCAGACCAAGTGCTGGTGCGGGTGGTGGGCGTTGGGGTCGTACCGCTTGGCGCGGCCGTCGGTGGTGACCTCTATGACCTCGCCGAGGGAGACGAGTTCGCCCAGGGTGTTGTAGACGGTGGCCCGGGAGATCTCGGGCAGGTGCTGTGCCGCCCGGGCGTGCACCTCGTCGGCGGTGAGATGGACGTGACCGCCGTCGAGGACCTGCGCGACGACACGTCGCTGGGAGGTCATCCGCCAGCCACGGCCCCGCAGTCGCTCCAGCAGGTCACTCATATCGGTTCACCTGTTCGGTCTCGTGGGGTTCGTTGGGTTCGTTCGGTGCGTTCGGTGCGCTGAGTTCGACGGGTTCGAGGGGTTCGAGGGGTTCGACGGGTTTGGTGGATTACCGGAAGTTCACCCACGGACGCCCGAATTCCGACGAGATATACATTTGGTGCTCTTCTTGACTTGGACTGCGTCCATCGTAGGATCGGTTCCGGCAATAGCCAAGGGACGGAAAGACTCCAGCACGGCAGGAGACAGAGACGTGACGCGACCACCGCCGAGAATCCGCGCGGTGCCGGCCCGCGGGTGACGGCCGACCGCGTCCGCTGCCCGGAGCGGCCCGGATCCCCCGCGACGCCTGCCACCCCGGTGCCGGGCCGGCACGCGGGCGGTCAAGCGGGCCGGTCTCCCCGTACCGGGGCGCCGCACCCGCGCACCTCGTACACCGCACCCGGCCGGCCCGTACGGCCCGGTCCGCTCCGAGGACGCAGGCCGGCCCCCGCCCGACGACTCCGACCGTTCCCCCGTTCACCCCGCTCCACCTCCGCAGTTGCTGAGCACCGTGCCCCGCCTGGTCCGGAAGGATTCCCATGTCTGAGAACCATGATGCAATCGTCGTAGACGCGAAATCGGAGGACGGGGGCGGCTGCCCGGTCGCGCACACGCGCGCCCCGCACCCGACCAAGGGCGGCGGAAACCGCGACTGGTGGCCGGAGCGGCTCAACCTGAAGATCCTCGCCAAGAACCCCGCCGTGGCGAACCCCCTCGGTGAGGACTTCGACTACGCCGAGGCGTTCAGCTCGCTCGACCTCGCGGCCGTGAAGCGGGACATCGCGGAGGTCCTGACCACCTCCCAGGACTGGTGGCCGGCCGACTTCGGCAACTACGGCCCGTTCATGATCCGGATGGCGTGGCACAGCGCGGGCACGTACCGCATCAGCGACGGCCGCGGCGGCGCCGGGGCCGGTCAGCAGCGCTTCGCCCCCCTCAACAGCTGGCCGGACAACGGGAACCTGGACAAGGCCCGCCGGCTGCTGTGGCCGGTGAAGAAGAAGTACGGCCAGAGCCTGTCGTGGGCCGACCTGATGATCCTCACCGGCAATGTGGCCCTGGAGTCGATGGGCTTGGAGACCTTCGGCTTCGCCGGCGGCCGCGCGGACGTCTGGGAGCCCGAGGAGGACGTCTACTGGGGCCCCGAGACCACCTGGCTCGGCGACGAGCGCTACACCGGTGACCGCGAGCTGGAAAGCCCGCTCGGCGCGGTCCAGATGGGGCTCATCTACGTCAACCCCGAGGGCCCGAACGGCAATCCGGACCCGCTCGCCGCGGCCCGCGACATACGCGAGACGTTCCGCCGGATGGCGATGAACGACGAGGAGACGGTCGCCCTCATCGCCGGCGGCCACACCTTCGGCAAGACGCACGGCGCGGGACCGGCGGAGAACGTCGGCGCCGACCCCGAGGCCGCCCCGATCGAGGCGCAGGGCCTCGGCTGGCAGAACTCCTACGGGACCGGCAAGGGCGCGGACGCGATCACCTCCGGCCTGGAGGTCACCTGGACCAGCACGCCCACCCAGTGGAGCAACGGCTTCTTCGACAACCTCTTCGGCTACGAGTGGGAGCTGTTCAAGAGCCCCGCGGGCGCCAACCAGTGGCGGCCGAAGGACGGTGCCGGCGCCGGTACCGTCCCGGACGCCCACGACGCCTCGAAGAAGATCGCGCCGTCGATGCTCACCACCGACCTGGCGCTGCGCTTCGACCCGGTCTACGAGCCGATCGCCCGCCGCTTCCACGAGCACCCCGACCAGTTCGCGGACGCCTTCGCCCGCGCCTGGTACAAGCTGACCCACCGCGACATGGGCCCGAAGTCGCTGCTGCTCGGCCCCGAGGTCCCCGCGGAGACCCTGCTGTGGCAGGACCCGCTGCCGGTGGCGGAGTACGAGACCGTCGGCGCCGCGGACATCGCCGCGCTCAAGGCGAAGATCCTCGCGTCGGGCCTGTCGGTCTCCCAACTGGTCTCCACCGCCTGGGCGTCGGCGTCCACCTTCCGCGGCAGTGACAAGCGCGGCGGCGCCAACGGTGCCCGCGTCCGCCTGGCGCCGCAGAGCAGCTGGGAGGTCAACAACCCGGATCAGCTGGCGGCGGTGCTGCGCACCCTGGAGGGTATCCAGCAGGAGTTCAACTCCGGCCCGGGCGCGGCAAAGGTGTCGCTGGCCGACCTGATCGTGCTCGGCGGCACCGTGGCGGTCGAGAAGGCCGCCAAGGACGCCGGTCACGACATCGAGGTGCCCTTCACCCCGGGCCGTGTCGACGCGACGGACGAGCACACCGACGCGGAGTCATTCGCCGCGCTGGAGCCGGCCGCCGACGGTTTCCGCAACTACCTCGGCAAGGGCAACCGGCTGCCGGCCGAGTACCTGCTGCTGGACCGGGCGAACCTGCTGACGCTGAGCGCCCCGGAGTTGACGGTCCTGGTCGGCGGCCTGCGCGTGCTGGGCGCCAACTACGACGGCTCGAAGCTCGGCGTCCTCACCACCGCCCCGGAGACCCTGACCAACGACTTCTTCGTCAACCTGCTCGACCTGGGCACGGCGTGGAAGGCGACGTCGCAGGACGCGAACACCTTCGAGGCCCGCGACACGGTCACCGGCGAGGTCAAGTGGACCGGCACCCGCGCCGACCTCGTCTTCGGCTCGAACTCCGAACTGCGCGCGCTCGCCGAGGTGTACGCGAGCGACGACGCGAAGGCGAAGTTCGTGACCGACTTCGTCGCGGCGTGGAACAAGGTGATGAACCTCGACCGGTTCGACCTCGCCTGAGCACGGCCTGAACAGGGCCTGAACAGAACCGAGTACGGCCCGAACAGGCCGAACAGGGCCCGAGTACGGCCCGACGATGATCTGAGTACGACCTGAGCACGACGTCCAGGCCGGCCCCGCACGGGGCCGGCCTGGACGTTTTTCCGTCCCCCGGCGGCCGGCCCGGCCCGGTGCCGCGGTCGTCGCGCGGCCCCGCGCCATCACCACCCGCCCCCATCCGTCACGACGGTTCCTCGACCCTCACCCGCCACAGCGTCTTGCCGGGCGGGCCATGCCCGGGCCATCCGGCGTTAGCGGAGCGCGTTCAGGGTCCACAGAGCTTCCGTGCGTCCACCACCGATTCTCCGAGGACAAACATGTGTCTTGACGGACATTGCGAACACAACGCCGCCCCCCTCGTCCCCGAGGCCGCCCCCACCGGTGCCCCGGCCGGCGGAGCCACCGGCCCGGGACGCCGCCGCATGCTGGCCGCCGGGATCGCCGGCGCCGCCGCGGTCACCCTCGCGCCGGTCTCCTTCGCGCAGGCAGCCGGCACCACGGCCGGCACCACGACCGGCACCACCGCCGGCACCACCACCAGGCCGCCGGCCGGCGGCGAGGTGACCCGGGTCATCACCGGGTTCCTGGAGACCGGCGTCGCCGACTTCGTCCACCTGCCGGTGGAGATCCCCAAGGGCGTGCGGAAGATCGCCGTCTCCTACGCGTACGACAAGCCGGGCGTCCCCGCGGGCACCCCTGCCAACTCCTGCGACATCGGGATCTTCGACGAGCGGGGGACCGCGCTGGGCGGTCGCGGCTTCCGCGGCTGGTCCGGCGGCTTCCGCACCTCCTTCGAGATCAGCGCCAGTGACGCCACACCGGGGTACTTGCCAGGTCCGGTCAACTCCGGTACCTGGCACATCGTGCTCGGCCCGTACCAGGTGGCGCCGCAGGGCCTGAACTACCAGGTGCGGATCACCCTCACCTACGGCCGGCCCGGCCCCGCCTACGTGCCGAACCACCCGCCGCAGCGGGCGAAGGGCCGCGGCCGGGACTGGTACCGCGGCGACTGCCACCTGCACACCGTCCACTCCGACGGCAAGCGCCTGCCGGCGGAGGTGGCGGCCGGCGCGCGGGCCGCCGGGCTGGACTTCATGGTCTCCACCGACCACAACACCTCGTCGTCGCACGCGGTGTGGGGCGCGTACGCGGGACCGGACCTGCTGATCATCACCGGTGAGGAGGTCACCACCCGCAACGGGCACTGGCTGGCCCTCGGCCTGCCGGCGGGCGAGTGGATCGACTGGCGCTACCGCTCGCGCGACGACGCCTTCGAGCGCTTCTCGCGCCAAGTGCGCCGGGGCGGGGGCCTCGTGGTGCCCGCGCACATGTACTGCGCCTACATCGCCAGCCAGTGGAAGTTCGGCTTCGACGACGCGGACGCCACCGAGGTGTGGACCGGCCCGTGGACGTACGACGACGAGCACGCGATCAGCACCTGGGACCAGAAGCTGGGCGAGGCGGTACGCACCGGCAAGCGCTGGCTTCCCGCGATCGGCAACAGCGACGCGCACAGCGAGCCGCAGGTCATCGGCCTGCCGCACAACGTCGTCCGGGCGGACGACCTGGCCACCGACTCGATCATGGACGGCATCCGCGCGGGCCGTAACTGGATCGCGGAGTCGGCCGCCGTCGAACTCACCTTCACCGCCACCGGCAACGGCAGGCAGGCCGGGATCGGCGAGAAGCTCACCGTCCCCGCCGACGCGCCCGTGGACATCCGGCTGGACGTCGAGGGGGTGCCGAACGGCACGGTCCGCTTCATCACCGACGAGGGCCAGATGCACCAGGAGTCGGTGAGCGCCGCCGGCACCGGCACGGTGGTGTGGCGGACGACCGCCTCACTCGCCGCGTATGTCCGTGCCGAGGTCCGCCACCCGCTGCCCGACGGCTCGCCGGGCCAGGGCAACACCATGGGCGACGCCCTGCTCTTCGGCCCGATGGCCGCGCTGACCAACCCGGTCTTCCTTGCCGCGAAGGGCCGTTGACGAAAACCGCCGGAGGGCGGCCGGTGCCGGCCGCCCTCCGTGCCCGCGGTGGGTCAGGGAGCGGTGTGGTAAGTGCCGGTCGACCAGAGGGCACCGCCGGTGGACGTCCCGCCGCCCGCGCGGTAGACCACCAGATTGCCGTCGTCCTGCATGTCCGCGTACGCCCCGGCGTGACCGTACGTGCCGGTCGACCAGAGGGCGCCGCCGGTGGACGGACCGCCACCGGGGCCGTAGACCACCAGATTGCCGTCGCTCTGCATGTCCGCGTACGCGCCCGCGTGACCGTACGTACCGGTGGACCAGATGGCCTTTCCGTCGCGCTTGCGGTACATGACGAAGTTGCCGTCCGCCTGCATGACCAGGAGCGTGTAGCGGCCCTGGGTCCACCCGTAGGGCTTCAGCAGCGTGCCGGAAGCGATGGTCTGCGGCCGGGCGGCCGATCCGCTGCTCCAGGCGACGCCCCCGCCGCCGGGGAGCTGGACCGCGAGGCCGCCGTCGTCCTGCAGCACCGCGTACGCGCCGGGGTGACCGTAGGTGCGGGACGACCACAGGGCGCCGCCGGTGGCCGCACCGCCGCCCGCGGCGTAGACCACCAGATTGCCGTCGCTCTGGAGCACCGCGTACGCGCCGGGGTGGCCGGAGCTGCCGCTGGTCCAGATCACCGGACCGCTCGCGCCGCCGCCGGTCCTGAGGGTCTCCACCAGGTTGCCGTCGCTCCGCACGGTCAGCGTCGCCGACGCACTGCTGACGCTGTGCCCGGCGGTGATCCGCTCCCCGGGCAGCAGGGACTGGCCGGCGCCGGGCAGCGCGGCGGAGGCCGGGATGTGCGGGTCGACCAGGTGGACGTTGTTCTGCGCGTCGACGTAGGCGATACCGCCGCTGTACTTGTCGACCGTCCACGTCACCCGGCGGTCGTCGGGGACCGGTCCTGCGGGCAGCGTGGCCAGGTCGGTGGTGACGGCGGCGCCGGTGTGGATGTCGGTCAGCTCCAGTTTCCCGGCGGCGGTGTCGTGCCGGACCAGATAGCCGTCGCCGAGCTGCGCCGCGCCGGAGGGGACGGCGATGTCCTTGCCGGTCGTCAGGTCCAGGACGCCGGCGGGGCCGGCGGCACCGCAGGACCAGTAGATCCAGCGGTCGACGGCGCTCTGCAGCTCCGTCGGCGCGCAGGGGGCACCGGTGTCGACGGTCTGGAGGGTCTGCCCGGTGTTCAGGTCGATCCGGCTGAGGGCGCCGGCTGCCCCGTCGGAGGCCCACAGGTACGAGCCGGAGAGCGCGGCGCCGGTGGTCTGGCGGATCAGCCGGACGTTGCCCGCCATCCCGGCCGCGGGAGAGGTCCCGATGAACTGCCGGCCGTCGGCGCTGTCGTAGACGACCCAGGAGCCGTCGGAGTCGACGAGGCTGCCGCCGGTCAGCGCGCCGGTACCGGCGCCGGACGCCAGCGCGGGCACCACGGTGTAGTCCGCTGCCGCGCCCCGCTGCACGGTGACCTCGTCCCCCGACGGGCCGGTGGTGCGGGCGAGTTGGGAGATCCCTCCGTCGCCGGTGGCGAGCGGTGGCGCGCAGGTGTCCTGCGTGGAGCAGTCGGACACCGCGGCCGGGGTGCCGATCTCCGTCCTGGCGCCGTAGGACGGCGTGGCACCCCAGGTGACGGTGCGGGTGGCGAGCGACTGGGCGCCCGAGTCGGCGTTCTCGATGGTGTAGAGCCGGCCCCTGGCCACCGCGAGCCCCGTGACGGACTCCGGAAGCGCCGGCTCGGGGTGCACGACGGTCGCCACCGCGGTGCCGTCGGCGCCGGCCGTCAGCACCCGGGCTGCCCAGTCGGCGGCCGACGAGCCGCCCACCACCAGTACCCGGTCGGACTCCTGCTGGAGCGTCGCGGAGGCCACGTGCCCGACCAGAGTGGTCAACGGACCGCCGGACAGCGGGAACTGATAGAGCGTCGAGCCCAGTTGGGAGCCGGCCGGGGGCGTGCCCTGCGAGTAGTCCACGTCGTCGTCGGCCAGTACGGAGTTCCCGGCGATCGCCAGCTGGAAGACCGTCGCCAGCGCGCCGCTGGGCAGCGGGGGCGCCGGCACCGGGACGGTCGTCTCCGCGGCGCCGGGGTCGGAGCGGTCCCGCAGGTGCAGCACCGCCGGTGAGGAAGTGTTGTACCAGCCGACGTACTTGTCCGTCAGGACGACCTTGAAGATGCTGGTCAGCCCGCTGAAGACGGGCGTCACCCGACCGGTGTCCAGGTCGACCAGGGCCAGCCCGGTCCCGCTCGCGTCCGAGTACCGCATCAGGACGGTGTCCGCGTCGCCCGCGGCGGCGCGCGTGGCGACGGAGACGCCGGCCGGCCAGCCGGTGGCGGAGAGCTGCGTCTGCTGCCCGTCCGCCGTGCCCAGGATGTGCAGCGTGCCGACGGAACCGTTGGCGGCCCTGGTGTAGGTGAGGACGTGGGAGCCGAACGTGCCGAGGAACTGGTCCCCGGTGGGCGGCTTCACGACCGTGGTGGTGCCGGTGTCCATGTCCTGCAACTGGACGCCGCCGGTGACGGACGTGGAGACGATGTCGGCATCCGCGCCGGACTGGCCGACACCGCCGGCGGGAATGCCGGCGACCGGTACGTCACCGCCGGAGAACTTCGTCCAGACGTAGGCGGCCTGGCCTCCCACGTGGTGCAGGAACCCGCCCGGACCGGCGAAGACGACCAGGTCCGGGGGCGGGGTGCCGCTCGGGGTCGGCGGTACGACCGTCTCGGTGGGCGGGTCGGCGTACGCCGCGCCGGTGCTCAGGGCACCGAGGCCGGAGACCGTGGCACAGAGCACGGCAAGGGTCGCTGACACCCGCAGCAGAGCAGGTCGGGTCACTCACTTCTCCCGTCGAGAACGCAAAAGGGGTCGCGATCGACGGGTGAGGAGGTCCCCCCACACCGGAAGCCCCCCGGCAACGGCATCGCCGTGATCATGTGTACGGCACGGCCGGCCAGCGCACGGCAATGGCCCGGTGAAGGAGAACTAAAGTTTCCGCGGGTGCGCTTCACGGGGGTGGGGCCTGTCGCCTGCGGGGGGAGGGGATTGTGTTCGAGTGAGCGGCGGAGTTACCGTTCTTGGAGGTCATGAGCGTCAGCGATCAAGGCCCTGGCAGGCTGACCGGCAACCCTCTCGCGGAGCGGGGTGCTCCAGGTGACGACCCGGCGGAGCCGATGACGGCTCGGCACGTGCGAACCCGACACGGCGCGAGCCCATCGGGACCGGGAGGTGACGCGGTGCGGGAAAAGGGTGCACGGTCCCTGCCCTCCGTCGCCACGTTCTCCCGGCGGCACATCGACCTTCAGCGCGTCGCCGGCGCCCTGTGTCCGGGCGTACCGACGGCCGTACCGGGGCCTGACCACCGGCCCACCGCGCTGCCGCGCACCGCCGGCTAGCCGCGCTCCACGCGCCGGTCCCCCACCGCCTTCCTGCACCCGGGCCTTCCGTACCGCGTGCCCGCAACGGGTTCCCGGAAGGCCCGCGCCAGGGCCGCCCGCCCGGTGCCCTGCCCCGACCCCCGCCCTCCCCGGCAACACCCCGCACCACTGCCCCGCGCGCCCCCCGCGCCCCCGACCCAAGGAGTCGTCATGACCGTACAAGCAGAAGAGACCGACCGCGCCGGCTTCGCCGCGGACTGGGAGCAGTGGCACGCCCAGCACGAGAAGGTGCGCGCCGACCCGCACGGATTCCTCGCCATCACCGGCCTGCACTGGCTGGACGCCACCCCCACCCGTTTCCCCGACGCGCCCGGCGCCTGGTCGAGTACCGCCGACGGCGTGGTGGTGGAGCTCTCCGACGACGAGGAACTGACCCTCGACGGCCAGGAGCTGCGCGGGCGGCACGACTTCGGCGTGATCGAGGAGCGGGGCAGCCTCTTCCCGGTGTCAGGCGACGCGGTGATCGAGGTCGCCAAGCGCGGCGGCTACGACATCGTCCGCCCCCGGCACCCGGAGAACGCGCTGCGGCTCGCCTACACCGGCACCCCCACCTACGCCCCGGACCCGCGCTGGGCCCGCACCGGCCGCTACCTGCCGTTCGACGCACCCCGCCCGACCACGGTGGGCGCGGCCGTCGAGGGCCTCCAGCACGTCTACGACGCCCCCGGCCAGGTCGAGTTCACGCTCGACGGCGCCACCCACCGGCTGACCGCGTTCAACGGCCGGGCCGGCAGCCTGCTGGTGCTGCTCACCGACGCCACCTCCGGCGTGACCACCTACGCGGCCAACCGGGCGCTGTCCATCGGCGCGCCCGACGCGGACGGCACGGTGCTGATCGACTTCAACCGGGCCACGAACCTGCCCTGCGCGTACACCGACCTGGCCACCTGCCCGCTGCCGCCGGCCGAGAACCGGCTGACGATCGCGATCGAGGCCGGCGAGAAGATCCCGGCCGCGCCGGTGGCGACGACCCGGTCCGTACCGGGCGAGGAGGGCCCCCGGCCGTGACCCGCTGTAGCGGCGGCGACGGCTCGCGGGGCCCGGGTGGCCGGGCCCCGCTGCCGCCGGGCGGTCACCTGCGCAGGGGCCTGGTCGCGGCGCCGGCGGTCTCCTCCTCTTCGGTGTGGGCGGCGGAGGTGCCCGACGCCGCGCGCGCGGCCGGGGCCTTGGCGGCGCTGCCGCAGAAGACCGGGTCCAGGGCGGTCCGTTCGGCGGCGAAGACATCCCCGTTGTTGGAGGCGTTCGCCGAGACGGTGACCTGCCGGGAGCCGTCCTTCGTGGTGTAGGAGTACGTCTGGTAGCCCTGCACGATGCCGTCGTGGCCGTACACCTGCGTGCCGCAGGAGAGGGTGTACGCGCGGATGCCGAGACCGTAGAAGGAGGTGCCGGTGGAGTCCGCAGGCCGCGTGGTCTCCATCTGGGCGAGCTGCGCCGCGGGCAGCAGCTCGCCGGCGGTCAGGGCCCGCCAGTACGTGTTGAGGTCGGCGGTGGTGGAGATGGCCGCGCCGGCCGTCCAGATCCACGAGGCGGTCTGCTCGGTCGCGTCGGACAGCGGCTTGGAGCGGTCGTCCTCGGTGAGGTAACCGGTGGCGTGCGGGCCGGGGATGTCCGTGCGGGGGACGACGAAGCGGGTGCCGGTCAGGCCGGCGGGCCGCAGGATCCGCTGGTCGAGGACCTGGGCGAAGGGTTTCCCGGTGACGTATTCGACGAGCAGGCCGAGCGCCACGAAGTTGGTGTTGGAGTACTGGTACTGGCTGCCGGGGGTGAACTGCGAGCCGTGCGTGAGGGCGTCCGCCACCAGGTCGGCCGGGTCGTAGGTGGCGTACCGGAACTGCTGGTAGCCGGTGACGGTGTCGCCGACGAGGATGCCGGGCAGATCGTTGCTGTAGTCGTAGAGCCCGCTGGTGTGGTCGAGCAGCTGGCGCACGGTGATCGGCGAATCCGCCGGCAGCACGCCGGCGGCCAGATAGCCGGCGGCGGGTGCGTCGAGGCCGACCTGGTGCCGGGCCACGAGCTGCAGGACGAGTACGGCGACGAAGTTCTTGGTGATGCTGCCGACCCGGAACTGCCCGTGCGGGTCGACCGGCGCCTGAGTGGTGATGTCACCGGTGCCCGTAACGACCGTGCCGCCGGCGCCGCCCCGGTCGCTGACCTGGGCGAAGGCCCCGGGTGAGCCGGCCGCGACGACGTCCCGCAGCGCCTGCCGCAGCCCTGCGTAGTCGGGTGCGGGTAAAGCGGCTGCCGGGGCGGCGGTGGCCGGGCCGGAGGTGAACAGGACCGAAGCGGCTGCCGCCAGGGCGGCCGCCACGACGAGGGTCCGGCGCTTGGCGCCGGCGGGACGGGAAGACACGTCGGGACTCCAGTTGTCAGCCGGTACGCGGCTGCCGCCTGAGGCGGTGGCCGCTGATCACTACCCTCCATACGGCCTCGCCGGGCCGTGGGGTTGCCTGCGTCCGGGGATCGGTTCCGGGTGCCGCGCGGGGCGCGGGGTGGAATGCGGGCGCCGGAGGTGATGTTGTGGGGCTTATGAGCGATTCGTCCGGTGGTGATGGTTCGGTGCCCGAGGAGCCCGGGGAGTACGACTCCGTCCAGGCGCGGCTGGCGCTCGCGCGGGCGGAGACGGAAGCGCGGATCGAGGCGCTGCGGCGGGACTTCGAGGGGATCGTCGAGGCAAACGCCCTGGTGGCGGTGGACGACGAGCATGACCCGGAGGGGTCGAGCACCGCCTTCGAGCGGGCTCATGTCGCCGCGCTGCTGGGACAGGCCCGCGAGCAGCTGGCCGAACTGGACCGGGCCCTGGAACGGCTCGAACGCGGCGAGTACGGCCGGTGCGAGCGGTGCGGACGGCAGATCCCCGCGGAACGCCTGCAGATCCGCCCGGCGACGAACACCTGCGTCACCTGCGCCTCGGCCCCGCCCCGCTGACCAGCGTGCCCGGCAGCCGGGCCGGATGGCCTGGCCCCCGAGCGTGGTGGTCAGGATCCCTGCGGCTGGGGGCGGGGGCGGTTCTGCCGGGCACGCCGCTCGGAGTGAAGCGCCGCGGCGACCGCGCAGGCGACCGCGGCCAGTGCGGTGCCGGCCGCGGCGGAGTTGAGGTGGGCGGGGACGTCGTCGGTGACGTAGCTCGCGCCGTCCGCGGTCTCGCAGACGAATCCCAGGGGCACGTAACGCACCGAATAGTCGGCGATATGGGCGTCCCGCTCCGGCGAACCCGTACGGCACGGGCGGATGGGCGCCGAGTCCGCACCGCCGTCGTGCGCCTCCAGCACGGCGCCGGCGACGCCGAGCAGACCGACCGCGTAGCAGGCGACGGCGACGGCGCCCAGGACCGCCGCGGCGCTGCGGAGCACCACGCCGGGGCCCGGCCGGCGCAGGCCGGCCCGGCCGAGCGTGCCGAAGCCGTAGCCGGCCAGCCCGAAGACGGTGACGGCCGCGATCAGAAGGATCAGCGCGAGCACGGCGAGCATCACCCTTCGCCGCCACCGAAATCGGACAGCCCGGCGGCCGGGCCACCGGTTGTGGGCAGTGGGGCGGGGGCCGGGACCGTACGTGCTCGTCTGCGCATGCCACGAGTGGAGCAGGTCCACCTTCGCAGCGGCTGTGACGGAGGCCACAGTTCCGGCAACAGAGCTGTCACACCTCGCCGTTGGGCGCGGCGGGGGCCGGTGCTCGGACGTGCCTGCCGGGGGCGGGTGGCGGGCACGTCCGGCGGTGGGGCGGGGGTCAGGTACGGAAGAGGAAGTACTGCCAGGCGCCGTAGGTGGTGAGGCTCGCCGGGTCCGTCGACGGGCGGACGTACTCCGCGCGGAAACGGTAGTGCGCGCCGATGACGTGGGTGCCGGTCAAGGTTGCCCAGGCCGCGCTCGTCGTGCCGGTGCGGACGCAGTTCGCCGTGGCGATGGTGCGCCAGGCCCCGGAGGACCAGATCTGGGCGGTGAAGGCGACGCACTCGTTCTTCTTGACCGGCGCGATCGTCGCCCCCGTCACGGGGTTGGCCTTGTGGTGGTAGATCCGGTAGGTGGCGGTGCCGATGCGCCCGCTGGTGTAGTAGCCCTTCTGTGCCTCGGTGACCCGGGCGTACGCCCAGACCGTGTGGGTGGGAGCGCTCGCGGGCGCGTAGCGGTAGTCGCCGGCGAAGGCGGCGGTGAAGCTGGTGCGCACGGTGACCGGGTAGTTCACGCTCAGATTGCCGTGCGTGTCGACCGTGCCGGTCCTGATGAGCTTCTTCGTGCCGCCGTACGGCTGGGCGTAGACCGCCACCGTGCGGTTGTTGTACGCGGTGCCGAGGTGCGCGGTGACCTTCGCGGTGGCGCCGTAGGTGTAGTTGGTCGCGTTGGTCGTCACCGACACCGTGGCGGCCGAACGGGACACCTGGATCTCGTGGTTGGCGGTGGACGCCACATGGGAGACGTCCCCGGCGTAGCTCACCGTGTAGTTGTCGGTGCCGCCGGTCTGCGGGGTGTCGGTGAAGGAGAAGCTGCCGTCCGCGGCGACGCCGGCGGCGGGCAGCGCGATGCCCGCCGGATGGGCCGGGTCGGTACGGGTGACGTGCACCGCCTGGCTGTCGGCGAGCGGAATGTCCGAGGTCAACTTCCCGCTGATCGCGACCGGTTGGTACGGGTAGCCGAACTGCGGTGCCGGCAGGGTGAGTTGGGTGCCCGCTTTCTTGGGGTCACGGAGTACGTACAGCACCGGGTGCTGGTCGTACACGTCCGTGGCGACCGCGAAGAGCCGGCTGCCGTCCGGGGCCCAGCCCAGTGCCGCACTGGCGAGGTCGACGTTGCCGCCCTGCGACGAGACGTCGTAGGTGTGCAGGGGCGAGGTGCCGCCGGGCGGGAAGACGTAGATGTCCGGCTGCCCCGAGGCCACACCGGCCGCCACCGTGCCGTCCGGGGCCACGGCCACCGAGTCGGGGTAGTACGAGGTGGAGTACTGCCCGTCCTCGGAGAGATCGCTCAGCTTCAGCACCTGGTGGTGGTAAGGCGACCCGCTCGCCACGATGACGTCCTTGCCGTCCGGTGTGATCGCCATGTCCTGGACGAACGTGCCCCCGTCGGCGTTGGTGGCGGTGAGCACCGGGGAGCCGCCGGAGACGTCGTAGACCGTCACCCGGGACGGCTCGGTGTAGTTGTCGCCGGCCACCAGGGTGTCCGGCGCGGCCGGGCTGCTCGCCAGCGTCGGCGCGGCGTACCAGCCGCCGCCGTCGAGCGAGACGGTGCCGGCGGCGTCGATCGCGCCGATGCCGCCCTGCCCGCCGGCGCCGTACCCGAACCAGAGCTTGCCGGCCGCGTACGCGAGGTACTGCGGGTCGTCCTGGCTGCTGGTCCCGGTGCGGTAGCGGGCGGTCTCGGTGAGCGAGGAGGTGTCCACCGCGGACACCGCGTCGCTGCCAGGCAGCGCGACGTAGAGCGTGCCGCCGTCCGCCGACAGGGCCATCGAGGTGGCCCCGGGCTCGCCGGCCACGGTCCCCACCCTGGCGCCGTCGAAGTCGAGGACGGCGATACCGGTGCTGCCCTCGCCCCCGCTGACGAAAAGATGCCCGTGCGGCCCGTCCACCAGCAGGTGCGAGTAGCCGGGCAGGTCGAGCGGCAGGCCGTCGGCGGCCGAGGCCGTGCCGGTGAGGCCGATACCGCCGGTGACCCCGATCAGAACGGCCAGGGCCGTGGTGACCGAAGTCCTGGAAAAACGCATGAGGTCCCCCCACGGGATGTACGCATCGAAAACGGCGAAGGGGCTGACCACGCTGGTCGCCACGTCTTCGCCGTGGTGGAGCAGAGGGACGCTATCGGTCCGGTCCGACATCAGCGGCCGCATTGGGCAAAGCCTTCGTACAGGCTTCCGGAGCGGTCGGCTCCGCCGGTACGGCGCGGGGGCTCCGGCCGGCTTCCGGTCGGGGCCCCGCACGCACTGCCGGGCAGGCTCATGCCTCGCACATCGGCGGCAGGCTCACGGGTCACGGGTCACGGGTCACGGGTCACGGGTCACGCGTCACGCGTCACGCGTCACGCATCGGCGTCAGGCTTACGCATCGCGCATCGGCGGCAGGCTCACGCGTCGGACATCGGCGGCATCATGCCGGTGGTCGTGGTCATGTCGATGATGGAGAAGTCCGCGCCCTGCGGGTCGGAGATGGCCGCGAACCGCCCGAAGGGGCTGTCCATCGGTCCGAACCGGAGCACCGCGCCGTGGTCGACCGCCTTCTTGATCGTCGCGTCGCAGTCGTCGACCGAGAAGTACACGTTGATGTACGACGGCAGGTCCGCGGGGAACTGGTCGTCCATCGTCATCCGGCCGAGCACCGGGTTCTCCTTGCCGCCGACGCTGAAGACCTTGAAGTCGACCTGGTCGTTCTCCATCCGCTGGGCCGTGTACGGGAACACCTTCGGCAGGAAGGCGTCGACCGCGTCGGCGTCGCGCGTGAAGACCTCGGCCCAGGCGTACGCGCCGGGCTCGCCGTGCTTCTCGAAGCCCTTGTGCTGTCCCGGCTGCCAGATGCCGAAGGCCGCCCCGCTGGGCTCCTTGGCGAGCGCCATCGTGCCGAAGTCACCGACCCGCATCGGCTCCATAACCACCTCGCCGCCCGCCGCCTTCACCTTCTCCGCGGTCGCCGCCGCGTCCGGCGAGGCGAAGTACAGGCACCAGGCGGAGTGGCCCTCGGCGCCCGGCATCGGCGGGACGACGGCCGCGACGGCCTTCCCGTCCTGGTACGCCTGGGTGTACTGGCCGTACTCACTGGCGCTCTCCCCGAAGGTCCAGCCCAGCACGTCGCCGTAGAAGCGCTTGGCACCCTCCAGGTCGGAGAACATCGCGTCCGCCCAGCACGGTGCGCCTTCCGGGAACTCGGTCATGATCCTGTCTCCGTCGTTCGGGGCCGGTACGTGATGCGTCGATCATCAGCTTTACGGTCTTTGGTCTCTTTGCACCACCTTTTCCCACGCTAGCCACTGCGCGGGCCGCCCGCGCGCGGAAGCGGGCGGGCCGGGACAATGGCGGGATGGAGCACACCCTGCGGCTGGCCCAGCAGCCCGAGGCCGACGCACTGCTCGGCCGCAGCCCGCTCGCCGCGCTCGTCGGCATGCTGCTGGACCAGCAGGTGCCGATGGAATGGGCGTTCTCCGGCCCGTACACGATCGCCCAGCGGCTCGGGACCGACGACCTCGACGCCCGGGTGATCGCCGCGTACGACCCGGATGCCTTCGCGGCGCTGCTCTCCGAGAAGCCGGCCGTCCACCGCTATCCGGGGTCGATGGCCCAGCGGGTGCAGCAGCTGTGCCAGTACCTCGTCGCCACGTACGACGGCGACGCGGCGGCGGTCTGGACGGGTGTCGCGGACGGCACGGACCTGCTCGGCAGGCTCAGGGCGCTGCCGGGCTTCGGCGAGCAGAAGGCGAAGATCTTCCTGGCGCTCCTGGGCAAGCAGCTCGGCGTCCAGCCGGCGGGCTGGCGCTCAGCCGCCGGCGTCTACGGCGAAGAGGGCTCCTTCCGCTCGGTCGCCGACATCACCGGCCCGGACTCACTGACGAAGGTGCGGGCCCACAAACAGCAGGCGAAGGCAGCGGCGAAGGCCGCCAAATCCGCGAAGCCCGGCCCCCGCCGCGCCTGAGGTCCAGCACGGGTCCCGCCGGGGCAGGGCGGGGAGGAGGAGCCGCCGGCAACCCTGAGGCGCGCCCCGGCCCGGGCGGGGAGGAGGAGCCGCCGGCAACCGCCAAGGCACGACGGCGCGACCGCCCGGAGGCGCACCCCGCCCGGGCAGGGCGGGAAGTGCTGTCGGCAGCCGCCAAGGCGCCAGGGGTGGCCGCGCCTGAGGTCCAGCCCTGGCCCGCCCGGGCGGGCGGGGCGGAGGGGAACCGTCGGCACGGCACGAGGGCGTAACGCCCCTGAGCCGCACCCCGCCCGCCCGGGCCGCGCGGAGGAGCCGCCGGCAGGCCGCCCGGCGTGCCCCGCCCCTGAGCCGCACCCCGCCAGGGCAGGGCCGGGGGGAGCTGTCGGCAGCCGCGCACCCGGCCCCTGAGGTGCACCCCGCCCCGCCCGGGCGGGGCGGAGGGGGCGGTCAGGCGCAGCGGTACGGGAAGGTGGCGGAGGCCGAGCGGTGCTGCGGGGAGAGGATCTCCAGGGTGGCGGTCGCCGAGATCGCGCCAGGACCGTCGAAGGTCCACAGCAGGACCACGTCGGTGGTGCGCCGGCCCTTCGCCACGTGCTGCTTCAGCTCGTCCGACACCGTGCCGTCGCTGCGCTTCCAGCGGTAGCGGACGGTCCCGGCGCCGCCGCTGGTCCGCAGCGTGCCGACGACCTTCGCGGTGCTGTGGCAGCCCTGGACCGCGGCGGCGTCGCGCACCGAGACGGCGTCGACCCGTACCGCGGCCGGGAAGTGCCGCCAGACCAGATAAGCCACCACCGCGAACAGCACCACGACCGGGAGCAGCCAGCCGCGCAGCGCCCGCCGACGGCCCCCGCCCCGGCCGGGCGGGACCACGGGGTCGCCGGGCCGTACGGTGCCGTGCCACACGGCGGCGGTGTGCGCGGTCCCGGCGGAGGCATCGGGCCCGGGCACGCCGGGCCCGAACCTGCGCAGACCTCCGGCGGGCGGAGCCGAGGTGGCAACGGGTGCGGGCGCTGGTTCAGGCGCGGGCGCCGGTTCAGGCACGGCCGACGGTTCAGGCCCGGGGTCAGATTCAGGCGCGGCCGGGTGCGGGACGTCGCTGGACCAGGAGGCGGGGTCCAGTACGGTCGCGCGGGTCGGCTCCCCGGGGTCCGCGGCCGTGCCGCCGAGCCGGAACGTGGGCTCTTCCGGCGGGCTGGGCTCTTCGGGCTGCCCGCTGAAGTGCGGCCGGGGGTCGTGGGAGTTCGGCATGGGTGTCGTCCCAGGGTGAGGCGGGGAGTCGGGGAGTGCGGGGAGGTCAGGTGATGACGACGCAGCCCGCGGTCGTCGCCGTGTCACTTCCGGAGTCCGCGGCCGGCGTGGTGGAGACGGTGAGCCCCCAGTACCTGGTGGTGTCGGCGCCGAAGGTGTGGACGTACGCCTGGCTGAACGACTTCCCCTTGGGGACCCGCACCGATGCGGTGGCCACCACGAGGTTCGACGGCCCGGGCGTACGGCTGTGGAACCAGGTGAGCGTCAGCGTCACCGCCGCGCTCCCGTTGCTCCGCACGGTGACCGTGCCGCCCGCCGCGTCGCTGCCGGGTGAGCCGCAGCCGAAGCCGGCGATGGACACCGACGTCACGTCCAGCGGGGGCGGGGGTGGCGGCGGGGGCGCTGCCGTCGTCGTCGGCGGTGCGGTGGTGGGGCTCCCCTTCGTCGCGGGAGGACCGCCGGAGGCCGGGGCGGTGGCGCCGCCCGTAGGGATCGCCGTGGCCGTGCCGCCCGGTGCTGTCGTGGTGGGCGTGACGGTCGTCGGAGTGGCGGTCGGCGAGGTGGTCCCGGACGCGGAGGCCGAGGGGGACGCCGTGGGTGAGGGCGAGGCACTGGCCGGGGTCCCCGTCGCGGGGGCGACCGGTGTGCCCGAGATCAGAGTGGTGAGGGCCGACGGGGTGACGCCCGCGCCGGCCGCGTCGTCCGGCCCGCCGCCGGCGGTCGCCACCGCCGTCACCGCGAGCCCGGCCGAGACGAGCACCGCGACGACCGCCCCGGCCGGCACCTTCCCGCGCCGCCCGAAACGGGGCCCGCGGGACATGGCGCCGGCCGCACCGGCACCCGCCGCGGCGCCGACGACGACGGCACCGTCCGCACTGCCCGCACCGTCCGCCACGCCCCCGCCGCCCGCGCCGCCACCCGCAGCCTTTCCCAACTCGGTGTGCGCGAGCGCCGTGGTGGCCGAGGCGTGCCCGGCTCCGTACGGCAGGAGCAGCGGCAACAGGGCGACGAGCGCGGCGAGTTTGCGCCGGCCGCGCTCCTCCCAGTCCGCCCCGTACGCGGCCGTCGCGACCGCCTGGAGTTCGGCGACGAAGTCGGCCGCGCTCTGCGGGCGTTCGGGCGGCGTTTTGGCCAGGCCCCGGCGGATCAGCGGGCGGACCGGCTCGGGCACCTGGTCGTTGGGGATGGGCGCTTCGGCGTGCTGCACGGCCAGCTCGACCATGGTCGAACCGGCGTAGGGCTTTGTCCCGGTGAGGCATTCGAAGAACGTGGCGGTGGCCGCGTAGACGTCGGTGGCCGGGGTGGCGGGACCGCCCGCCCACTGTTCCGGCGCCATGTAGGAGGGCGTCCCGGCGACGCTGCCGCTCTCGCCACTGCGCACCGCGACGCCGAAGTCCACCAGTTTGGAGCGGCCGTCGGGGCCGACGAGTACGTTCGCCGGTTTGTAGTCGCGGTGCACCACGCCCGCCGCGTGCGCGGCGGCCAGGCCCAGCAGGGAGCCCTTGAGAACGGTGAGGGCGGGTTCCGGGTCGGTCGCGCCCTCCTGGCGGAGCAGGGTGTTGAGCGCGATGCCGTCGACGAGCTCCATCACGATGGCCGCGTCGGGGCCGTCCTCGACGTATTCGTAGAAGCGGGCGATGTACGGGGAGTGCAGGCCGCCGAGGAGCTGGGCCTCGTCCCGGAACGCCGCGCGGAACCGCTGGTCCTCGCCGTACTGTGCGGACAGGTACTTGATGGCGACCGCGGTGCCGGTCGCGTCGTGCCGGGCGAGCACCACCGATCCGGAGGCGCCCGCGCCGAGTTCACGTTCGTGGGTGTAGCCGGGCACCACCCAGCGCCCGGTACCGCCATCGCCCGGCCCGCCGTCCGCGGGTCTGCCGGAACCGCCGCTTGCGTCCATCGTGTGCCGTCCCCCTTACGCGCCCCCGACGGCTCTCGGCCCTTTGCCCGCAAGGGGTTTCGCCGGACCGGAAGCCGTCACCGCGCCCCGGGCGCGGTCGTAGAAGTCGACGCACATTACTGCCCGGGGGGTTCCTTGGCACTGGCACGCGGTACGGCGCGACGGTACGTACTGCCGTCCTTCGGACGGAGGGGGGTGTCTCAGGATGAGACGGCGGGGAGTGGCCGGGCACGGCAGGGTGGGGGGATGGCGGAGGAGGGTGATCGTGGGGAAGCGGTGGGGGCATCGGGAGCGGCTCAAGGGGTTCTGCGGGCTGGGAGTTGTGCTGGGTCTGGCGGGCGCGGGCGCCACGGTCGCGAACGCCGCGTCCGGGCCGGCCCTCGCCCTTACCGGCGCGTCCCTCGCCGCCTGGGAAGCCGTTGGCCTCTGGCTCACCGCCACGTACGGTACGGCCTCCGGCGACCACCGCTGATCCGGGCCCGAGCCCGTACCCCCGGTCGCGGCGCCGACAGAGAGCCCCAACGCCCGCACGTCGGCTTCGGGTTCGAGGTCAGCGCCCCAATGTGCCTCTGGCGGAGACCTGTTCGGATCGAACCTTACAACCCCGTTTCGCCACAGCCCCGTTGGTGCGGGTGCACTCAACTGACCTCGCTCCGCGCGACGTTGACGCCACCGCACGCAACACAACCTTCGCCAAAGGGCGTTCAGGCCGACATCCCAACTCCCGCTCAGGGCAGGCCGCTTCGCCTCGCCTGAAGCAACGTGCCCCCCAACGAGGGGCGTCGAGCCCGCCGCCCGGAGCACACACCCGTCACCCCTTCTCCGCTCCCACGCGGATCCCGTACGCGGTGATCTTGCGGTAGATCGTGGCGCGGGAGATGCCCAGTGAGCGGGCCGCTTTGGATTTGTCGCCGCCGTGGTCCAGGAGGGCCTGGACGATCATGTCGCGTTCGGTGGACTCCCAGGCGGAGAGCGGGTGCTGGGCCTGGGAGAGGAGGGCCGGCGGCAGGTCGGTGTCGTCGATCGCCGGGCCGGACCGGTGGGCCGCCGCATAGCGGAGGGACCCTTCGAGCTGGCGGACGTTGCCCGGCCAGGGAGCGCGGCTCAAGGCCCGCAGAGCCGCGTCCGTACAGCTCGTCTCACCACCGTCCCGGGTGTGCCGGGCCAGCAGGTTCGCCGCCAGCGCCGGGATGTCCGCGGTGCGGTGCCGGAGCGGCGGCACCGTCACCTCCGCGCTGAACCTGCCGGTCAGGGAGGCGAACGCGGACGCCGCCGCGGCCCCACGCCACTGGTCCGGTGCCCCCTGCGGCGGGTCAATAGGGGACGTGCCGGACGCCGTCGCGGTACGCCGGTCCCGGGTGAGGAGCGCGGTGACCCAGCCGGAGCGCCCCGCCGTCGCCCGCAGCACCGCGTCGAGCTGACCGAGTACGGGCGCCGGCAGCAGGTCGAGGTGGCGCAGAACGACCGTGCCCTGGTCGTCGGCGAGGTCCTGGAACACCGTCCGCAGCCAACTCGCCGTCCCCCCACGGGCGTCCGCGGCGTCGTGCACCGCGAGCGGCCCCGCCGGGTTCACATAGCGGTGTGTGGCGCGGACCAGTTCGAGCTTTCCGGTGCCCGCCTCACCGTCCACCAGCGTCCACCGGCTCTGCTCGCAGTTCCGTACCAACTGCGCCACCACGCCGCGGAACACCGGTGTCGACCCGCTGACGCCGGGCAGCCGCAGGGCCCTGGGGGCCGGCCGGGCGGCCGGCTCGCGGCGCTCGGCGATGACCCGCAGTTCGATCAGGTAGCCCGCCGGAGAGGCGCCCCGCGCGCTGCCCGCCACCGGCTCGCCCCGTACCTGCACGGTCCTGCCGTCGCTGAGCAGCAGCCGCTGTTCCGGGTGCTTGTGCAGGTCCTCGGCGATCTCCCGGAGCCTGCGGTGGTCGGCCGGGCTCAGCATCTCGGTGGCCGCGGCGTCGGCGAGCAGCAGCCCGTCGGTGAGGGTGACCAGCGCCCGGCGCGAGCTGGGCCGCGAGGTCAAGAAGGCCCGCAGCGCGGCCCGTTCACGTTCGGAGCCGATGTCCAGCAGACGTTCCTCGATGTCGGCGGCGGCCTCCCGGACCAGCGCCACCATCAGCGGGGAGGCGGAGTGCTGCCAGGACGTGAGGTCGATCAGGCCGAGGACGCGTCCGCTGGCGGGGTTGCGGATCGGCGCGGCGGCGCACGACACCCGCTGCAGGCGCTCCGAGAAGTGCTCGGAGCCGAAGACATGGGAGGTGCAGCCCTCTTCGGCGGCGGTGCCGATGCCGTTGGTGCCGACGTGCTCCTCGGCGTAGCTGAACCCGGGCGCGAGGCTGATGTCGTCCAGGTGCCGGTGGAGCGCGCGGTCCCCGGTCCGCCGGTCCCGTACCCGTCCCCGCGAATCGGTGAGGATCAGGCACATCGGGGTGTCGTGCAGCGCGTCGGAGAGCCGGTCGAGGACCGGCCGGGCGGCGGTGGTGAGCCGCGAGTGCGGGTCGAAGTCGGCGTTGTACGGGGCCTCGATGCGGTCGGCGTCCACCCCCCAGAAGCGCGAGCGCTGCCAGGAGTCGAGGATCGGCGAGCGTACTTCCGTCCGGGAGACGCTGCCGCCCTCCATGAATTGGTTCCGCGCCCGCACCGGGTTCAGATGCGGCACCGGACGGTCCAGACCGAGCCGCGACGGCGCGAGCGGAGGCTTCCTTCGTTCCACGGGTTCCATGGGCTGGGCCCCCTCTGCCGTGCGCTGACTCTGCGGATTCGGGGATTTCCAGCACGTTACGTCCGGTCCTCCCGCGGTGGCCAGACCCGTACCCGGACGGCTGTCTCAACTTGAGACGTACGGCGGTCCGCTCCGCCGCCACGATGGCAACCGCCCCGGCCGAAGACGGCAGTGCGCCGCCGCGGTGCCGGGTCCACCGAGGTTCCACCTCGCCGCCGAGTCAGCCGGAGGAGCATCACCCGTGAGCCGACAGAGCCTGAGCAAGGCGCACAAGAAGATCACCGAGTTGTCGTGGGAGCCGACGTTCGCCACGCCGGCCAACCGCTTCGCGACCGACTACCGCTTCGACAAGTCCCCGAAGAAGGACCCGCTCAAGCAGGTCCTGCGCTCCTACTTCCCGATGGAGGAGGAGAAGGACAACCGGGTCTACGGCGCGATGGACGGCGCGATCCGCGGCAACATGTTCCGCCAGGTCCAGCAGCGCTGGATGGAGTGGCAGAAGCTGTTCCTGTCGATCATCCCGTTCCCCGAGATCAGCGCGGCCCGGGCGATGCCGATGGCGATCGGCGCGGTGCCCAACCCGCAGCTGCACAACGGCCTCGCCGTGCAGATGATCGACGAGGTGCGGCACTCGACGATCCAGATGAACCTCAAGCGCCTCTACATGAACCACTACATCGACCCGGCCGGGTTCGACATCTCCGAGAAGGCGTTCGCCAACTGCTACGCGGGCACCATCGGGCGGCAGTTCGGCGAGGGGTTCATCACCGGCGACGCGATCACCGCCGCCAACGTGTACCTGACGCTGGTCGCCGAGACCGCCTTCACCAACACCCTGTTCGTGGCGATGCCCGCCGAGGCCGCCGCGAACGGGGACTACCTGCTGCCGACCGTCTTCCACTCGGTGCAGTCCGACGAGTCGCGGCACATCTCCAACGGGTACTCGATCCTGCTGATGGCGCTCGCCGACGAGGAGAACCGGCAGCTGCTGGAGCGGGACCTGCGGTACGCCTGGTGGAACAACCACTGCGTGGTGGACGCCGCCATCGGCACGTTCATCGAGTACGGCAGCAAGGACCGCCGCAAGGACCGGGACAGCTACGCCGAGATGTGGCGCCGCTGGATCTACGACGACTACTACCGGTCGTATCTGATGCCGCTGGAGAAGTACGGGCTGAAGATCCCGCACGACCTGGTCGAGCAGGCGTGGCACCGGATCTGGAACCAGGGCTATGTGCACAAGGTGGCCCAGTTCTTCGCCACCGGGTGGCCGGTGAACTTCTGGCGGATCGACGGGATGACGGACGACGACTTCGAGTGGTTCGAGTCCAAGTACCCGGGCTGGTACGCGGAGTACGGCGCGTGGTGGGAGGCGTACAACCGGCTGCGGCACCCGGGCGCCAACAAGCCGATCGCCTTCGAGGACGTCGGCTACCAGTACCCGCACCGCTGCTGGACCTGCATGGTGCCGTGCCTGATCCGCCAGGACATGGTGGTCGACAAGGTCGACGGGCAGTGGCGTACGTACTGCTCGGAGACCTGCGCCTGGACCGACACGACGGCCTTCCGGCCGAGTTACGAGGGCCGCGCGACGCCGTCGATGGGGCGGCTGACCGGCAAGCGCGAGTGGGAGACCGTCTACCACGGGCAGGACCTCGCCGACATCGTCACCGACCTCGGCTACGTGCGTGACGACGGCAGGACGCTGGTGCCGCAGCCGCACCTGGACCTGGACGACCCGAAGAAGCTGTGGACGCTGGACGACGTGCGGGGCAACACCTTCATCAGCCCCAATGTGTCGCTCAACGAGATGTCCGACGAGGAGCGCGAGGCGCACGTCGCGGACTACCGCAGCCGCAGCAACATCACGCCGTCGATGCTCTGAGCCGTCCCCGGCAACGAACCACCCACCCGTCCACCGTCCGCCGTTGATCACCAGGGGCGGCAACGGCAGGGGCGCGCCGCCGTCGCGGGCACCACCAGGTGCGGCGCGGCCCCTGCCGGCAACCGCCCCGGAAGGCTGGTCCCCATGGGCGACAAGCACCGCATCCGATTCGAACCGGTCGGCATCGAGATCGAGGCCGACGAGGACGAGACCGTGCTGGACGCCGCGTTCCGCCAGGGCGTCATGCTGATGCACGGCTGCAAGGAGGGCCAGTGCTCCTCCTGCAAGTCCTTCCTGCTCGACGGCGACCAGCAGATGGAGCGCTACTCCACCTTCGCGCTGGCCGACTACGAGAGCGACGAGGGGTACGTCCTGCTCTGCCGTGTGCACGCGTTCGGCGATCTGAACGTCGAACTCATCAACTACGACGAGGAGATGCTGCTCAACGGCATTCCGCCGCGGGAGGCGGGTGCCACCGTCGCCGCGGTGCAGCCGCTCACCCATGACATCGTCCGGCTGGTGCTGGACCTCGACGCCGACGCGGAGATCCCCTACCGCACCGGGCAGTACATGGACATCGAGGTGCCCGGCGCCGGCCAGTGGCGGTCCTTCTCGATGGCCGGCCTGCCGGCCGAAGGGCCGGGCGGCAGCCTGGAGTTCCTCATCAAGCGCTACCCGGGCGGGATGTTCTCCGGCCTGCTGGGCACCGGGGAGGGCACGCTGAGCCCCGGCGACCGGCTGCGGGTCAAGGGACCGTACGGGACCTGCGTCCTGCGGGACGCACCTGACCGGGACCTGCTGCTGCTGGCCGGCGGCGCCGGAATGGCGCCGATCCTGGCCCAGTTGCGGGCACTGGCCGCGACCGGCTCCACCCGGCGGGTCCGCTTCTACTACGGGGCCAGGACCGCGGCTGATCTCTTCGCGCTCGACGAGATCGCCGAACTCGGCTCCCGGCTGGCGGACTTCGCCTTCGTACCGGCGCTCTCCGAGCCGGGCCCGGCGGACGGCGGGTACGCGCAGGGGCTTATCACCGACGTGCTGGACGCGCGCGAGGGCGACCTGTCCGGCACCGACGCGTACCTGTGCGGCCCGCCCGGGATGTGCGACGCCGCGCAGGCGGTGCTCACCGCGAAGGGCCTGCCCGAGGAGCGGGTCTTCCTGGACCGCTTCACCACCTCCGCCGCGCCCTGACCGGCCGGCCCCGAGGCCCGCCCGCCCCGCCGTAACCGCAGTCCCGCCGTGCCCCCGGTGCCCCCGGTGCCGCCGTGCCCCCGTACCCGCTGCTGTGCCAAGCACCGGCACGCCCGTCATTTCCCGCCAGCTCAGCCAAGGAGCGGAACCCGATGACCACCGCAACCCCACGCAGTTTCCCCCAACCGCAGTTCACCGACGCCGAGGCCGGAGCGCTCGTCTTCCCCAGCTCCGGCAGCCGCGCCTTCACCTACTACACGCCGCAGAAGATGCGGGCCACGATGTACGAGGACGTCACCTTCGACGTCCAGCCCGACCCCGAACGGCACCTGCTGCAGGGCTGGATCTACGGCTTCGCCGACGGCCAGGGCGGCTACCCGCACGACTGGACCGCGCTGCGCTCCGGTGACTGGCACCGCTTCCGCGACCCCAACGAGGAGTGGGAGCAGACGATCTACCGCAACAACGCCAATGTGGTGCGGCAGATCCAGCAGAATCTCGCCAACGCCCGCAAGGCCGACGCCTACCAGCAGTGGACCCCCACCTGGACCCGGTTCGTCGAGCGCAACATCGGCGCCTGGATGCACGCAGAACAGGGCCTGGGCATGCATGTGTTCGTCGCCGTCCAGCGGTCCGCGCCGACCAACATGATCAACAACGCGCTCGCGGTGAACGGCACCCACAAGCTCCGCTTCGCGCAGGACCTCGCGCTCTACAACCTCGACATCGAGGAGCAGTTGCCGTCCTTCGACGGCTCGGCGCACATCGCGGCCTGGCAGCAGGACCCGGTCTGGCAGGGCGTACGGGAGACGGTGGAGCGGCTCACCGCCGTCGAGGACTGGGCGGAGGCGGCCTTCGCCGCCAACCTGGTCTTCGAACCGCTGGTCGGTGAGCTCTTCCGCAGCCATTTGGTGATGCAGATCGCGGCCCGCAACGGCGACTTCACCTCCCCGGCGGTGATCGGTGCCGGCGAGGGCGACTACGACCGCGACCTGCGCTGGACCCGCGCGCTGTTCGAACTGGTCTTCAACGAGGAGGAGTTCGCCGCCGCCAACCGGGCCGTCGCGACCGGGTGGCTGGACCGCTGGCTGCCGCGCTGCCTGGACGCCGCGCGCCGCCTGCAGCCGCTGTGGTCGCAGGCCGACGAGAAGGTGCTGCGTTTCGAGGACAGCCTCGACCGGGCCAAGGACCGCTTCGTCCGGCTCCTGGACGGCCTTGGCCTGAGCACCTCCGCAGAAGGGACAAAACAGTGACCACCACACCCGGCACCAACCCGGCCCCGGCCGCCTTCGCGGTCGACCGCAGCTCCTCCAACCGCTGCGGGGTCACCCTCATGAACAACCAGAACGGCCATGTCGTCGCCGATGTGATGCGCGGCAAGGAGAACGTCACCGTCACCGACTTCCCGTCGATGATCCGGGTGGACGGCGTCCGCCTGCTGACCTTCGACTTCGCGGAGATCTCCGACGCGCTCGGCTTCGACTTCGACGTCAGTGACTTCGAGGAGATCATGTCCACCCACTACGGGCGGATGGTCCACCTGGACGACCGCACCATCCTCTTCGCCAACCCCGAGGACGCCGCGGAGTACATCGACTTCGATCTCGTTCCCGTCGCTCCGGTCGACTGAAAGCAGGGATTGCATGTACCACAAGGACGGAGTCGACTACTTCATCGTCGACGGGCACATCCACTACTGGGACGCCAGCGAGGAGAACACCTCCAACAAGTACGGCGAGGGGTTCATCCGCTGCTTCTACGACTACCAGCGCAACCTCAGCCCGCAGGAGTGGGTGTGGCCGCTGGAGAAGTTCCGCAAGTACAGCGAGCAGGACCTGGTCCACGACATCTTCGAGACCGGCTACGCGGACTGGGCGATCTTCCAGCCCACGTACCTCTCCGAGTTCTACCGTGAGGGCTTCAACACCACCGAGCGCAATGGCGCGCTGGCCCGCAAGCACCCCGACAAGCTCATCGTCAACGGCGCGTTCGACCCACGCGAGGGCGAACCCGGCCTGGAGCGGCTGGAGAAGCTGCACGCCGAGTGGAATCTGCGCGGGGTCAAGCTCTACACCGCCGAGTGGCGCGGTTCGTCCAAGGGCTGGAAGCTCTCCGACCCCGAGGCGCAGGAGTACCTGGCGCTGTGCGCGCGGCTCGGCATCCGCAACATCCACATCCACAAGGGCCCCACCATCTGGCCGCTCAACCGCGACGCCTTCGATGTCGCCGACGTCGACCACGCGGCCAGCGCCTTCCCCGAGCTGAACTTCATCGTGGAGCACGCCGGCCTGCCCCGCCTGGACGACTTCTGCTGGATAGCCACCCAGGAACCGAACGTCTATGCGGGCCTGTCGGTGGTCATCCCGCTGATCCACACCCGGCCCCGGTACTTCGCCAAGATCATCGGCGAACTCCTCTACTGGCTGGACGAGGACCGGATCGTGTTCGGCAGCGACTACGCGATCTGGAGCCCGAAGTGGCTCATCGAGCGGTTCGTCGACTTCCAGATCCCCGAGGACCTGCAGAGCGAGTACGGGGTGCTGACCACCGCGGTCAAGCGGAAGATCCTCGGCCTCAACCACGCCCGGCTGTACGACCTGAAGGTCCCCGAGCACGCCCAACTGCCCGCGGACCCGCCGCAGGACGGGGCGTCGGTGGGGCCGAACACCGGATCGGCGGCGGCATGACGGCCGCCGTCGGCGAGGCGGTGGACCGGGTCACCGCCGTCAACACCGCGCTGGCGACGGTACTCGACCCGGAACTCGACCGGCCGATCACCGAACTGGGCTTCGTCCGCTCGGTCAGTGTCGGCGCGGACGGTTCGGTGGAGGCCACCCTGCGGCTGCCCACCTACTTCTGCGCCCCCAACTTCGCCTGGCTGATGGTCGAGGACGCCCGGCGGGCCCTGGCCGGGCTGACCTGGTCCGGGGACTGCCGGGTGATCCTGGAGGACCACTTCGCGTCCGACGAGATCAACGAGGGCGTCGGCTGCGGCAAGGGCTTCGCCGACGCCTTCCCCGGCCTCGCCGACCCCGACCGGCTGGCGGAGCTGCGCGCCACCTTCCTGCGCAAGGGCCATCTGGCCGCGCAGGCCAGGCTCGGCAAACGGCTGCTGGAGCGCGGCTGGACCATGGGCCAGCTCGCCGACGCGACCCTCGCCGACCTGCCGGAACGGCTCACCGTGACGCTGCGCAGGCGCCGCGCCCTGCTCGGCCTGCCGGCCGGCCCGGCCGCCCCGCTGTTCGCCGACGACACGGGGCAGGCGGTGCCGGCCGCCGGGCTCGAATGGCACCTGCGGCGGGCGCGTACCGCGGGGGTGGGCATCACCGCCAACACCGAGGTCTGCGAGGGCCTGCTCGCCGCCCGTTACGGGCCGGGCGGCACCGCGGCAGGCGGGTCACAGCAGCCACGACGGGAGGTCTCCGGATGAAAGCCGTACGGCTGCACGCCTACGAGCGGCAACCCGTGCTCGACGAAGTGCCCGACCCGGTGATCTCCGGGCCGCTCGATGTGATCGTCAGGATCGGCGGCGCCGGGGTCTGCCGGACCGATCTGCACATCATCGAGGGCCAGTGGCAGGCCAAGAGCGGGGTGCGACTGCCGTACATCCAGGGGCATGAGAACGCCGGCTGGATCGCGGAGGTCGGCTCCGCGGTCACCGGGCTCGCCCCCGGCGACCCGGTGATCCTGCACCCGCTGGTCACCTGCGGGCTCTGCCCGGCCTGCCGGCGCGGCGACGACGTGCACTGCGCGGCGAGCGCCTTCCCCGGCATCGACGCGGACGGTGGCTTCGCGCAGTACCTGCGGACCAACGCCCGCGCCGTCGTGCCGCTCGGCCCGGAACTCGTCCCCGCGGACGTGGCGGCGCTTGCCGACGCCGGCCTGACCGCCTACCACGCGGCCAAGAAGGCGGCCAGACGGCTCGCGCCGGGCGACAAGGCGGTGGTGATCGGCGCCGGGGGCCTCGGGCACATCGGCATCCAGGTGCTACGGGCCCTGACCCCGGCCGAGTTGATCGTCGTCGACTCCTCCGCGGAGGCGCTCAAGCTCGCCGGGCAGTTGGGCGCGCACCACACCGTGACCGCCGACGGCGGCCAGGTGGACCAGGTCGCCGAACTCACCGGCGGCCAGGGCGCCGAGGCGGTGCTCGACTTCGTCGGCGAGGGCGGCGCGCTGGAGGACGGGGTACGGATGCTGCGGCGGGCCGGTGACTACTACGTCATCGGGTACGGCGGCACCTTGTCCGTACCGACGATCGACATCATCTCCAGCGAGATCAACTTCGTGGGAAACCTGGTGGGTTCGTACACCGACCTGGTGGAGCTGATGGACCTCGCCGCACGCGGTCTGGTCACCCTGCACACCGTCTCCTATCCGCTGGACGCCTTCGGCCGGGCACTGGACGACCTGGACCACGGCCGGGTGCGGGGGCGGGCGGTGCTCGTGCCCTGACGGCCGTCCGGCTCATCTCCCCGCACCACTCCTAATGTCACCCCAGAACCGGTGGCGGCGGACGGCCCGTGGACCTGTCACAGGTCGGCGCACCACGGACACCGCACCGGCCGCCGCCACCGCCCCCTCTACGCGCTGTCACGCGCCGCGTCCGCACCACCCCCGTACATCCCGCTGGACGGAAGGGACCACACCGCCATGGCGAAGGAACTGCGCTTCAACGCCGAAGCGCGCGCACTGCTGGAGAGCGGGGTGAACGCGCTGGCCGACGCCGTACGCGTCACCCTCGGGCCGAAAGGCCGCAACGCGGTGCTGGAGAAGCTGACCGGCCCGCCGACCATCACCAACGACGGCGTCACCATCGCCCGCGAGATCCAGCTCAAGGACCCCTTCGCCAATATGGGCGCGCAGTTGGTCAAGGAGGTGGCCACCCGCACCAACGGGGATGTCGGCGACGGCACCACCACCGCGACCGTGCTCGCCCAGGCCCTGGTCCGCGAGGGCCTGAAGGCGGTCAACGACGGTGCGAATCCCGTGCTGTTGAAGAACGGCATCGAGGCGGCGGTGGCCGCCGCGGTGACTTCGCTTGCCGCCCAGTCCCGGCCGGTGCGTTCGGACGAGGAACTGGTCCGGGTCGCCGCCCTGTCCGCCAACAACGACCCGGCGATCGGCGGGGCCATCGCGGAGGCGGTGGCCCGGGTAGGCCGCAGCGGGGTCGTCACCGTCGAGGAGTCCGCGGCCTTCGGGCTGAGCGTGGAGTACGCGGAGGGGCTGGAGTTCGACAACGGCTGGGCCTCGCCGTACATGGTCACCGACCAGGGCCGCATGGAGGCGGTGCTGGAGAACCCGTACCTGCTCTACTGCGACACCAAGATCAGCCGGGTGCAGGAGCTCATGCCGATCCTGGAGCTGGTGACCAGGACCGGGTCACCGCTGGTCGTCGTCGCGGAGAACGTCGAGGGTCCGGCGCTCGGCATGCTCGTCACCAACGCGGCGCACGGCACGTTCCGTTCGCTGGCGGTGCGGGCGCCCGGCTTCGGCTTCCGGCGGATCGCGGAGCTGGAGGACATGGCGGCGCTCACCGGCGGGCGGGTCATCACCGGTACGGCCGGCCGCACGCTGGAGGGTGTCGGGCTGGCGGACCTGGGCCGCGCGGAGAAGGTGGTCGCCACCGAGCGCTCCACCACGATCCTCGGCGGGGCGGGCGGTACGGAGCAGGTGACCGCGCGTATCGAGAACCTCAAGACCGAGCTGGAGCGGGCCACCAACGACCACGACCGGGACAAGCTCGGCGAGCGCATCGCCAAGCTCTCGGGCGGCGTCGCGGTGATCCGGGTCGGCGCGGCCAGTGGCGTCGAGCTCAAGGAGAAGCAGATGCGGCTGGAAGACTCGCTCGCCGCGACCCGGGCGGCGGAGGAGGAGGGGGTGGTCGCGGGCGGCGGCGCGGCGCTCGTGCACGCGCGCGGGGCGATCGTGGCGCTGGCCGACGACCCGGACGCGCCCTCCGGCGACGCGGCGGTGGGGCGCGCGATCGTGGCGAAGTCCCTTGCGGAGCCGTTGCGGTGGATCGCGATCAACGCGGGGCTCGATCCCGAGGAGGCGGAGCGGCGGGTGGTGTCGCTGCCCGAGGGGTTCGGGCTGGACGCGCTCCGGGGTGATTACGCGGACCTCCACGTGCGGGGGGTGATCGACCCGGTCAAGGTGACGCGCAGTGCGCTGCTCAGTGCGGCGTCGATCGCGGCGCTTCTCCTCACCACGGAGACGCTGGTCGTCGAGGAGGTCCTCGTCAACCCGGGCGCGATCGTCGCCCCCGCCTTCGGCGACCTCGCGGAGGGCCTCCCCCGCCCTTCCAACATCCCCTGACCCCGCCCTGCGGGCGCCTTCACCGCCAAACGGTGCCCTCCCCTGCGGGGCCCTTACCGGCGAACGGTGCCTTACCAGGGGCGCGGGGAACTGCGCGACCGGCCACGACGGCGCCGCACCCCGTCACCGGCCCAAAGGGGCAGCCGCTGTCGTTCCCGGACCACCGGCCGGTGACCGGTTGCGCGCGCAGTTCCTCCCCCAGACTTCGTCCGGGGGTACCCCCAGCGCCCCTTCGGGGGCCCTCCGAAAGCGGAGCAGCTCGCCCCGTTAGGGGCGCGGGGAACTGCGCGACCAGGCACGACGAGGGCGCACCCCGTCACCGGCCCAAAGGGGCAGTCGCTGTCGTTCCCGGACCACCGGCCGGTGACCGGTTGCGCGCGCAGTTCCCCGCGCCCCTTCGGGGCACGGGTCCCCCCGCCACCGGAGCAAAGGTAAGGAGGCCCCACCGCCATGACGCCCGACCCCTCCACCCCGTCCGCCGCACCGGCATCCGCACCGCACGGGAGCAGCCCGCTCAGCCCGCCCGGCAGGGCATCCGCACCGCACGGGAGCAGCCCGCTCAGCCCGCCCGGCAGGGCATCCGCACCGCACGGGAGCAGCCCGCTCAGCCCGCCCGGGAGGGCATCCGCACCGCACGGGAGCAGCCCGCTCAGCCCGCCCGGCAGGGCATCCGTGCCGCACGGGAGCGGCCCGCTGCCCCCGCCCGGGAGGGCGAGTGGGCGGGCGCCGGGGGAGCGGCGGCCGCGGCTGCGGGCGGGGCTGTCGTACACACTGCTCGGCCCCGCCTTCGTCGCCGCGATCGCCTACGTCGACCCCGGGAACTTCGCCACCAACATCCAGGCCGGCGCGACCTTCGGCCCGCTGCTGCTGTGGGTGCTGCTCACCGCCAACGTCGTCGCGATGCTGCTGCAGTACCTCTCCGCCAAGCTCGGCGTCGCCACCGGGATGAGCCTGCCGCAGCTGTGCCGCACCCGTTACCGGCGCCCCGTGGTGTGGGGCCTGTGGGCGCAGGCCGAAGCCGTCGTGGTGATGACCGACCTCGCCGAGGTCGTCGGCGGGGCCATCGCGATGCACCTGCTCTTCGGCCTGCCGCTGTGGCTCGGCGGCCTCACCGTCGGCGCGGCCTCACTCGCGGTGATGCCGATGCGGGGGCGCGGGCAGCGGCGGTTCGAGGTGCTCATGGCGGGGTGCCTGGCCTGCCTGCTGGGCCTCTTCCTGCGCCAAGTGCTCGGCACCGGCTCGCCGTTGTCGACCGCGGCCGGCGGCCTGCTGCCGGGCCTGTCCGGCACCGAGAGCCTCGTCCTGGCCGGCGGCATCGTCGGCGCCACCGTGATGCCGCACGTCATCTACCTGCACTCCGCGCTGACCAGCGACCGCTACAGCCTCTCCCTGACCCCCGGTTCCGCCGAGGCCGGCGGCGGCCCCGCCGCCGACCCGGACCGTCCGCTGCGGCGCCGGCTGCTCCGCCTCGTACGGGCCGACGTACTTATCGCCATGGGCCTGGCCGGCGCGGTGAACGTCGCCCTGCTGGTCTCCGCCGCGACCCTCTTCCACCCCGGCGTCCCCGAGGCCGCGCACTCGCTCGACGCGGCGCACGCGGCCTACGGGCGGCTGGTGAGCCCGGCCGCGGCGCTCGTCTTCGCGCTGGCGCTGCTCATCTCGGGCCTGGCCGGCACCAGCGTCGGAATGTACGCCGGCGAGGTGGTGATGGGCGGTTTCCTCGGGCGCCGCATCCCGCTGCTGCTACGCCGGCTGCTCACCATGGCCCCCGCGCTCGCCGTCCTCGCCGGGGGTGTCAGCCCCACCGACTGCCTGGTGCTGAGCCAGGTCGTGCTCTCCTTCGGCATCCCCTTCGCGCTCGTCCCGCTCATCCGGCTCACCCGCGATCCGGCGGTGATGGGCCGCTGGACCAACCGCCGGTCCACCACGTGGGCCGGCTGGGCCGTCACCGCGCTGGTGATCGCCCTCAACGCGGCCCTGCTGCTGAGCCTGCTCTGACCCCGCCGCCCCCTCCACCTCCCGGAGCACCGCATGATCTTCATCGCCGTCCGCTTCACCGTCCGCCCGGACCACCGCGACCAGTGGCTCTCCCGCGTCGCCGACTTCACCGCCGCGACCCGCGCGGAACCCGGCAACCTCTTCTTCGAGTGGTCCACCGACACCGCCGACCCCAACCGCTTCATCCTCCTCGAAGCCTTCGCCTCCCCCGAGGCCGGCGCGGACCACGTCGCCTCCCCGCACTTCAAGACCGCGATGTCCTGGATGCCGGACGTCGTCGCCACCACGCCGGACATCATCAACGTCCGCACCGACACCCAGGGTTGGTCCCCCATGGCCGAGATCACCCCGCGCCCGTAGGACGCGTCCGGCACCGCGCGCCCACCATCTGCCATCCGCCATCCGCCATCCGCCGCCCGCCGCACGGTGGGCGGTGGGCGCCGCACGGTGGGCGGCATGGTCCAGACTATTGACATGGGCACGACAGGTAAACGAAGCTCAAAGAGCACCCGTCATCCGAAAGCTTCCGCTGGGACCCCCCACCACCGGCCCGGCGCGGTCGCGGAAGAAACCCTTCCGTCACCGTAGCCCCATCCGTCGCCCCGGTCACCGGTCGCGTCGCGGTCCCCCTCTGCCCGGTCGCGGGCAACGAAGGAGCGTGTCGATGCGTCGCAGCACTCGTCTGACATGGGGGTTGTCCGTTCTCCTGGCCCTGGGGACAAGCGCGTTGGGCCTCGCGCCCGCGTCCTCGGCCGATACCGGCGGCAGCGCGCCCGCCGTGCGCGAGATGTCGCCCGGCCTGGTCGGCGCCATGCAGCGCGACCTCGGGCTCGATCCGGCGCAGGCGACCGCCCGCCTGCACGCGGAGGCGACCGCTTCCGCCCTCGCCCCGAAAGCGCAGCGGGCGGCCGGCGCGGCCTACGGCGGTGCCTGGTTCGACGCGGCCAAGAACACCCTGGTGGTCGCCGTCACCGACGGGTCCGCCGCGGACGCGGTCCGGGCCACCGGGGCGACCGCCGTCCGCGTAGCGCACAGCGCCAGGACCCTGGACGCGGCCAAGTCCCTGCTGGACAGCCGGGCTTCGGCCGGCGCCGGCGCGCCCGCCGCCGTCCACAGCTGGCATGTGGACCCCCGCACCAGCCAGGTGGTCGCCGAGGTCGCGGTCGGCACCGCGACCCGGCCGGACGTCGCCGCCTTCCTCGCGCCCGCCCGCGACCGCGGTCTGCTCACCGTCCAGGAGACCGCCGCCCCGGCGGCGCGTACCCTCTCCGCCGGAACAGTCGGCGGCGACCCGTACTACATCAACGGCAACACCCGCTGTTCCATCGGCTTCTCGGTGGTCGGCGGCTTCGTCAGCGCGGGGCACTGCGGTACGCCGGGCAGTTCGGTGGCCGGCTGGGACGGTTCGGCGATGGGCTCCTTCGCCGGCTCCTCCTTCCCCGGCAACGACTACTCGTACATCACCATCGGCAACGGCTGGTGGACGGTCCCGGTGGTGCTCGGCTGGGGCACGGTCAGCGACGTACTGGTGCGCGGCTCCGCGGTCGCGCCGGTCGGCTCGTCCATCTGCCGCTCCGGATCCACCAGCCACTGGCACTGCGGCACCGTGCTGACCCAGAACGAGACCGTCAACTACAGCCAGGGCGCGGTCTACCAGCTCACCGGCACCAATGTGTGCGCGGAACCGGGCGACTCCGGCGGCTCGTTCATCACCGGCGACCAGGCGCAGGGGGTCACCTCCGGCGGCTGGGGTGACTGCACGAGCGGCGGCCAGACCTGGTTCCAGCCGGTGAACGAGATCCTCTCCACCTACGGGCTGACCCTGGTCACCGCCTGACCCGGCCGCCCCGCATCGGGCAGCGGACCGCCCGGCGTCCTCCCCCGTGAAGGGGAGGGGCCGGGCGGGATGACGCGGTGAGGAGCAGGGGTCAGGCGGCGCTGCTGAAAGAGGAGCGGCGGCGGGCCTGGCTGGGGCGGCTGCGCCGGCCGCGGGCGGAGGAGGCGCCGCGGCCGGGCCGGTCCGCCACCGGTGAGGTGATGGTGACCGGCACCCCGCTGGGCGCCTGCGCACCGGTGATGCGGCTCAGTTCGGCCTCACCCGAGCGGACCGGGGTGGTCTGCGGGGTGATGCCGGCCATCGCCATCAGCCGCGCCATCTCACGGCGCTGGCTCGGCAGCACCAGGGTGACGACACTGCCGGACTCGCCGGCCCGCGCGGTACGGCCACCGCGGTGCAGATAGTCCTTGTGGTCGGCCGGCGGGTCGACGTTCACCACCAGGTCGAGGTCGTCGACATGGATGCCGCGGGCCGCCACATTGGTGGCCACCAGCACCGTGACGTGCCCGGTCTTGAACTGGGCCAGGGTGCGCGTGCGCTGCGGCTGCGACTTGCCGCCGTGCAGCGCCGCCGCCCGTACCCCGCTCTTCAGCAGGTGCTGGGTGAGCTTGTCCACGGCGTGCTTGGTGTCCAGGAACATCAGGACCCGGCCGTCACGGGCCGCGATCTCGGTGATCGTGGCGTACTTGTCGGCGTCGTGGACCTGCAGCACGTGGTGCTCCATCGCGGTCACCGTGCCCACCGACGCGTCGACCGAGTGGACCACCGGGTCGGAGAGGTAACGCCGGACCAGCAGGTCGATATTGCGGTCCAGGGTCGCCGAGAAGAGCATCCGCTGCCCCCCGGGCCGTACCTGGTCAAGGAGTTCGGTGACCTGCGGCATGAAGCCCATGTCCGCCATCTGGTCGGCCTCGTCCAGCACCGTGACGGCGACCCGGCCCAGCGCGCAGTCGCCGCGGTCGATGAGGTCCTTGAGCCGTCCCGGGGTGGCGACGACGACCTCGACCCCGCCGCGCAGCGCACTGGACTGGCGGCCGATCGACATACCGCCGACGACCGTGGTCATCCGCAGCCCGAGGCTCCGAGCGTACGGGGTCAGGGCGTCGGTGACCTGCTGGGCCAGCTCCCGGGTCGGGACCAGCACCAGGGCCAGCGGCTGCCGGGGTTCGGCGCGCTGTCCCGCGGTACGGGCCAGCAGCGCGAGACCGAAGGCGAGCGTCTTGCCGGAGCCGGTACGGCCACGGCCCAGCACGTCGCGGCCGGCCAGCGAGTTCGGCAGCGTGGCCGCCTGGATCGGGAACGGTTCGTTCATGCCCAGGCCGGTGAGCGTCTTCAGCACCGGGGACGGCAGGTCCAGTTCGGCGAAGGTCGCGACCGGCGGCAGCGGCGGGGTGATGGTGACCGGCAGGGCGAACTCGCCCTGCACGGCGGAGGGACGGCGTCCGTAACCGCCGGAGCGGTTCGACGACGGGGCGCCGGAGCGGCCGGCCGACCGGCCGCCGCCGTAGCCGCCACTGCGACCGCCGGCCGACCCGCCGGAGCGGGAGTAGCGGTCGTTCTTACGGGAGTAGCGGTCGTCCGAGCGAGCTGTGCGATTCATGCGGAACCTTCCTCGATGCGGCACGTATCGAGGCGTTCCCGGCGGCGGTGAGCCACCCGAGGAGTCGCAAGAGACGGGCCGAGCGAAAGAGCGGGACGGTGCGGGGCGGAAAAGAACGGGCCCCATGTCCCGCGGGGGGAACGGCCTGGCCGGGAAATTCGGCCGGAGCGCCGGATCGTGCCGCACCGGGAAGCGTCCCCGGTGGCGGACTCACGAAAAAACGAGCTGGGGCCCGCACCCATGGTGCGGGCCCCAGCTGTGTAGAACGCGTCAGCGTCAGGCGGGAACGATGTTCTCGGCCTGGGGGCCCTTCTGGCCCTGCGTGACGTCGAAGTTCACCTTCTGGCCTTCCTGAAGCTCACGGAAGCCCTGGGCGGCGATGTTCGAGTAGTGGGCGAAGACGTCAGCGCCGCCGCCGTCCTGCTCGATGAAGCCGAAACCCTTTTCCGCGTTGAACCACTTCACGGTGCCAGATGCCATATTGAATCTCCTTCGGGGCAGTGCCCGGAGCCCGCCGTGTGCGAACTCCGCGTCGCCGCGATGATTGCCCCTCCGGATAAGAAATAACCCGGACATACAAAAGTGCGCTCATCGACGTTGAAATCAACGAGAGCACTTGAAGTCTATGGGAACCACAACTGCAACTGAGAGAAACAGTAGCACGGACCGCGCCGCGAAGCACAACATTGCCCGCGTTTGTGTTGCCGGATCATAAATCCTCATCGCGCATTGCGGTAATTTCTGTGCCTGCGGCGACAGATATTCTCGCGGTCAGGCACCGCTCCCCGTGCCCGCAGAGCCTGCCCCGTCCGCCCCGTCCGCCCCGCCGGCGGGCCTGCGCAGCTCCTCGTTGAGCCGCAGCGCCTCTTCGAGCTGGTCCTCCAGGATGACGATCCGGCAGGCGGCGTCGATCGGCGTGCCGGCGTCGACCAGCTCCCGGGCCCGGGCGGCGATCCGCAGCTGGTAGCGCGAATAGCGCCGGTGCCCGCCCTCGGAGCGCAGCGGCGTGATGAGCCGCGCCTCGCCGATGGCCCGCAGGAAGGCGGGCGTGCTGCCGATCATCTCGGCGGCCCGGCCCATGGTGTACGCGGGATAGTCGTCGTCGTCGAACAGATCGCGGGTGGGCGGGGTGGTTTCCGGGGTCACGTGCACCTCTTCTGGGTCCCGACGAGGTCCAGCACCTTCCGGCAGTGCTCCCGTCCGCGCCGGGGATAACTCCACTGGCTACGGAAGAAATCCTATGCCGTCAGGGGCGGCAACCGCCCGGCTCCCTCCACCACGTCCCCCGTCGGTGTCCGCCCGCGCCGCCCGGATGACGACCCGCATGACGACCCGGATGACGACCGGGCCGGTCATGGGGTGGTCACCAGGCCGCTCAGCGGGTGCTCGCCGGGCCGAGCAGATCGGTGAGGCCGATCCGCTCGTAGAACCGGGTCCTGATCCGGTCGCCGACCTCGTTGACCTCCTCGGCCCCGTCATTGGCGGGGTCGATGTGCACCCGGAAGGGGCGCTCGCCCTTGGGCGTGCCGACCACCCGGACGATGGCCCGGGCGACTTCCTGGGGGTCGGCGTCCGCGGGCGCGAGGGCGGCGAGCTTCTCGGCGACCTGGTCCATGATCCCCGCGTAGTGCTCCTCGTACGCGTCCGCGACCTCCTTGTCCGCCGCGTGACCTGCGTGCGCGAAGTGGTTGGTGCCGGTGGTGAAGGAGCCGGGGACGACGATGGTGGTGTCGATGCCGAAGCGGGCGACCTCGGCCGCGTAGGTGACCGCGAGGGCGTCCTCGGCGGCCTTGGCGGCGAAGTACGGGCCGAGGTAGGGCGGGGTGCCACCGCGGGTGCTGGACGAGCCGACCCAGAGCAGCAGGCCGTCACGCTGAGCCCGCAGGTGCGGCAGCACGGCCCGGTTGACCCGCTGGGTGGAGAGCACGTTGACGTCGTAGATCTCGGCGATCTGCTCAGGGGTGAAGGCTTCCGCCGGGCCGAGGACCATGTGTCCGGCGTTGTGCACGACCACGTCGAGCCGCCCGGCCTCCTTGAGATCAGGTCGACGGCGGCGTCCACCGACGCCTGGTCACTGACGTCCATCTCGACCGCGTGCAGCCGGCCCTTGCCGGCGTCCTCGCCGGCGTAGCCCTCGGCGTCGGCGGCGGCCTGCGCGTTGTGGCCGGTGGTGTCGCGCATTCCGGCGTAGACGGTGTGACCGGCGTCGGCGAGCGCCCGTACGGTCATGGCGCCGAACCCGCTCGACGCCCCGGTCACCACGATGGTCTGGGAGTTCTTCTCGGGCATGGTGCTGCCTGCTTCCGTATCTCGCGTGCGTGCCGTGCGGGTTTCCGCACGGCTGGGACGGCGGAGCCGGACCTCTGGGCTCCGCCGCGGCTCGGCTCGGCCGGCTCGGGTCAGACGACCCCGCCGTTGGCGTAGAGGATCTGTCCGTTCACCCAGCGGGCCGGGCCGGCCAGGAAAGCCACCGCTTCTGCGATGTCCTCGGGAACACCGAGGCGCTCCAGCGGGGACATCGAGGCGAGCTTGTCGATGGCGGCCTGGTCCTTGCCGTGCAGGAAGAGCGAGGTCGCGGTCGGCCCGGGGGCCACCGCGTTGACCGTGATGTCCCGGCCGCGCAGCTCCTTCGCCAGGATCAGCGTCATCGCGTCCACGGCTCCCTTGGTGGCCGCGTAGGCGGTGTAGCCGGTCAGGGCGATCTTCACCACCGAGGAGGAGAAGTTGATCAGCGCCCCGCCCCGGCGCAGCCGCCGGGCGGCCTGCTGGCTCACCACGAAGGTCCCGCGGATGTTGGTGCGGTGCATCCGGTCGAGGTCGTCCAGGGACAGTTCGGTGAGCGGGGAGAGCAGCATGATGCCGGCCGTGTGGACGACCACGTCCACACCGCCGTAGGTCTGCCCGGCCGCCTCGAAGAGCGCGGCCACCTCGCTCTCCTCGGCCACGTCCGCCGCGAGCGCGGTCGCGGTGCCGCCGGCGCCGGTGATCGCTCCCACCACCTCGTCGGCGCGGTCCTTGTTGCCGGCGTAGTGCACGACGACCTTCATGCCGTCGGCGGCCAGGCGTTCACTCACCGCCCGGCCGATACCGCCCGATCCGCCGGTGACGATCGCCACCCGGGGCGTGGTCGCGGCGCCGGGGTCCTGCGTGTCAGGGGAAGTACTCATGGAGTCTGCCTCCAGTCGTCGTTCGCCCGGCGGCGGCCGTTCGGACCTTCGGGGCCGCCGGGCGCGCCGGCTCCGGCGTCCTGGTGGAACACCGGGGACGCCGGAGGCGGCGGGCGGTCAGGCGGTCTGCCGGGCGGTCAGGCCGCGAGCGCGGGGTGCAGGACCACCTTTGTGTAGCCCTCGATCCGCTTGTCGAACTTCTCGTACGCCAAGGGCGCCTGGTCCAGCGGGAGTTCGTGGGAGACCACGAAGCTGGGCTTGGCCCGGCCGGCGGTGATCAGGTCGCGCAGCTGGCGGTTGTACCGCTTGACGTTGCACTGCCCGGTCCCCATCCGCTGTCCCTTCTCGAACATCTTGCCGATGGAGACGAGAAGCTGGCCCTGCTTGGCGTGGTCGTCCGGGCCGCCGGGGTCGGACGGGACGTAGAGGCCGGGGATGCCGAGCATGCCGGTGGGCCGGACCGTCTCGACGAGCGCGTTGAGCACGGTCGCCGGTTCCTCGTGGTCCTCGCGGCCCGCGTGGTGCGCCTGGGCCTGGTAGCCGACCGCGTCGACACCCTTGTCGGTGCCTTCGCCGCCGGTCTGCTCGCGGATCTGGTCCGCGGGCTCCGACTGGCTGAAGTCGATGGGGATGGCACCGATCTCCTCGGCCTTGGCCAGCCGCTCGGGCACCCGGTCGACGACGAACACCTTGGCCGCACCGCGCAGCAGCGCCGAGTACGCGGCCATCAGTCCCACCGGCCCGGCGCCGTAGACCGCGACGGTCTCGCCGGGCGAGACCTGCGCGAGCTCGCAGCCGTGGTAGCCGGTCGGGAAGATGTCGGCGAGCAGCACGAAGTCCGTCTCGAACGCGTCGCCCTCGGGGAGTTTCAGGCAGTTGAAGTCGGCGAACGGCACGCGCAGCCGCTCGGCCTGACCGCCGGGGTAGGGGCCCATCGCCACATATCCGTAGGCGCCGCCGGCGAAGCCGGGGTTCACCGTGAGACAGAAGCCGGTGTACCCGGCCAGACAGTTCTTGCAGAAGCCGCACGCCACGTTGAACGGCATCACGACCCGGTCGCCGGGATTGAGGGAGGTCACCCCGTCGCCGGTCTCCTCGATCACGCCGAGATTCTCGTGCCCGAACACGATGCCCGACTCGGCCGCGGTGCGGCCCTCGTACATATGCAGGTCCGAACCGCAGATCGCGGAGGACGTGATCTTCACAACGACGTCGTTGGGGTGCTGGATCCGGGGATCCGGCACCTCCGCGACCTTGACCGCGTAGGGCTTCTCGTAGACAACTGCCTTCATCTTCGCCACCTCCGTGGCATGGACTGCTCCGGACGGGTCCCTTCCAGCTAACGCCCGCCCACCGGACGATTCAAGCGGACAGCTGTCCGGTACGACCCCGGCGTTATCCGGCCAATGTCCGGGAAAGCCCGTATTCCGCCCCGGCGGGCTGTCACCGTGGGCGCCATGGACGCGAGCGTGGCGGGGGACCGCTGGGAGTGGACGCAGGAGCGGTACCGGCACGGGATCTTCAGCCATGCGATCAGCAGCGAGCGGCGGCGGCTCGAACTGCTGGAGAAGCTGCTGGACGGGCACACCAGGGCCCGGTTCGAGGCGCTGGGGCTGCGCGCCGGGCAGGAGGTGCTGGAGGTCGGCGGCGGCGGGGGATCGGTGGCGCGCTGGCTCGCCGGGAAGGGGGCGCGGGTGACGGTGACCGACCTCGACACCACCTTCCTCGGCGACCTGGCCGAACAAGGGGTACGGGTGCTGCGGCACGACATGTACACCGAGGACTTCCCGCCCGGGTCCTTCGATGCCGTGCACGCCCGTTACGTGGTGCTGCACCTGCCCGATCCGGACCGCGCGGTCGCGCGGCTGGCCGGCTGGCTGCGTCCGGGCGGGGTGCTGCTGGTGGAGGAGCCCGCCTCCTTTCCGGTGATGGACTCCCCGCACCCGGCCTACCGCACGGTGATGCGCGCCTTCCGGACCCACCTCGAAGAGTCGGTGGGCTCGGACACCGGCTGGGCCCGTACGCTCCCGGTGCCGCTGGAGAAGGCGGGGCTCGTCGGGATCGGACTCGACGCGCGGCTGCAGCTCGTCAGCGGCGGTGACGACGAGGCCCAGTGGTGGCGGCTGAACCTGGAACAGTCACGGTCGGCGATGGTGGCCGCCGGCCTGGTGGAGGACGCGGTATTCGACGCGGCCTACCAGGAGTTGGCCGCACCGGATTTCCACGACCTCTCGCTCGCGGTGTTCACCGCGTGGGGACGTAAACCGCGGTGATCAGGCCGCGGGTTCCTTCACCAGGAAGTCACCGGGGATGCCCGCCTTGTCGGGGGCGTAGAACTCCTCGATACCGGCGACCCAGACCGGCACCGTGATCCGGTCGGCCGCTGTCGGCCCGAATGCGTCGAAGAGGGCGTGAATGTTCGGGAGGTCGAAGCCGATCGCGGTCATCAGCGCGACGAAGACCGGCCGTTCGATGAGCCCGTCGCCGTCCGGGTCGCCCATGGCGGCCAGCGACCGGGCGAACTCGCTGATGGCGGCGGCGAAGCGCTCCGGGGCGAGCACGCACGCGGCGTACTCCTCGAAGGAGACCTTGTTGTCGTGATCGGCGTCGAGTTCGGTGGCGAGGGTGGTCCAGTAATTCCTGAAGGCCGCGAGCATCGCGTTCTTCCGTGCCTCGTCGGCGTCGGGCACCGCCTCGATGACGCGGGCCGCCATGAGTTCGAAGTCCGCGGCTTCGATGAAGCCATTGCCGTCGGCGTCGAACAGCGTGAATACCAGCTTGACGCGATTGACTGCTTCCGTCCGCATGGAGTTCCACCTTTCGTCGGGGGATGACCGGCGCACGCCCCGTTTTTCACTATGCAAGGCGGTCGCGGGCCGGTCCGGCCGATGCCCGGCCTTCACCGGAACGGATGAACACGAGGCCCGCCGGGGGGCGTTGCGCCCCTCCGCACCCCCGCGCGCCCCGGACCGGGGCAGCCCCTCCGCCGACACTCCAGGCGGCCCCCGTGGACCCTCGGGGCGGCCCCGCGGCCCATCGGGGCGGTGCTCCCGCCGGCCCTCCGCGCCTGCCCCACGCGCCCGGAACCGGCCGCAGCATCGAATCTTGCAGGAGAAAGTTACTGATTCGGCAAAGCCGCGCACGGATATTGCGCACCGGTGTCCGCGAGATTACGGTTCCCCTTGCGTTGCCGCCCCTCCCGCACTCCCCTGCACCCGGCCCGCGCACCACCCCCCACCCCCCACCGGCCCGCGTACGGCCGCGCCACGCCGCTCCACCCCCCGCTTGACGGCGGTGCCACCTGTGCAGGCCCGGCATTCCGCGTCGAAAGGAGCACCCGATGTTCCCGTCGTTCCGAGAACTCAGCAGACTCGGCCGCTACCGCAGAGGCAGAGGTCAGCGCAGGCTCAGGCTCAGGGTCAGGAAGGCGGTGGCCGTCGGCGGCGTCACCGCGCTGCTGTCGGCCGCCGGCGTCCTCGCCCTCTCCGCACCGGCCGCCGTCGCCGCGGCCACCGGCGGAAACGGCGCGAGTCTGCCGTACGTCGAGGTCCAGGCGGAGAACTCCGCCACCAACGGAGCGGTGATCGGCCCGAGTTTCACAGCCGGCCAGCTCGCCGACGAGGCGTCGTACCGCAAGGCCGTGACCTTGCAGGGCACCGGCGCGTACGTCTCCTTCACCACGCCGGTGGCGACCAACTCGATCGACTTCCGGTACAGCATCCCGGACGGTGCGGGCGGCGCGGTCTACACCGCCCCGCTCTCGCTCTACATCGACGGCGTCAAGCAGCCCGACTTCACCCTGACGAACGCGTACAGCTGGTACTACGGCAGCTACCCGTTCACCAACTCCCCGGGCAGCAACCCGCACCACTTCTACGACGAGGCGCACCGGCTGCTCCCGCAGTCCTATCCGGCCGGCACCACCTTCAAGCTGCAGGTCGACGCGGGCGACACCGCGTCCTCCTACACCCTCGACTTCGCCGACTTCGAGCAGGTGGGCGCGGCCCTGCCGCAGCCCTCGGGGTCGGTCTCGGTGACCAGCAAGGGCGCCGACGCGAGCGGCGCCGGTGACTCGACCGCGGCCTTCAACGCGGCGATCAGCGCGGCCGGCGCCGGCGGCACGGTGTGGATACCGCCGGGCACGTACAACATCCCCGGGCACATCGCGGTCAACAACGTGACGGTGGCCGGCGCCGGCATGTGGTACTCCACGGTCACCGGTACGGCGCCCGGCTTCTACGGCAACTCCGCGCCGTCCCCGAGCAGCAATGTGCGTCTGCAGAACTTCGCGATCTTCGGCAACGTCCAGGAGCGCGACGACTCCGCCCAGGTCAACGGCATCGGCGGCGCGCTGAGCAACTCGACCGTCTCCAGCGTCTGGATCGACCACCTCAAGGTCGGCGCGTGGATGGACGGACCGATGGACAAGCTGACCTTCACCGGGATGCGGATCCGCGACACCACCGCCGACGGCATCAACTTCCACGGCGGCGTGACCAATTCGACGGTCACCAACAGCGAGATCCGCAACACCGGTGACGACGGCATCGCGACCTGGGCGGACTCCGGGCTGGGCGCGGACGCCAACGACACGATCTCCGACAACACGGTGGAGACCCAGATCCTCGCCAACGGCATCGCCATCTACGGCGGCCACGACAACACCGTCAGCGGCAATCTGGTGCAGGACACCGGCCTCGCCCAGGGCGGCGGCATCCATGTCGGGCAGCGCTTCACCTCCACCCCGGTCGGCACCACCACGATCTCCGGCAACACCCTGATCAGGGACGGCAGTCTCGACCCCAACTGGCAGTTCGGCGTGGGCGCGCTGTGGTTCGACGGCAGCCAGGGCGCGATCACCGGACCGATCAACGTGACCAACGCGCTGATCCAGCAGAGCCCTTACGAAGCGGTCCAGTGGGTCGAGGGCACGGTCAGCGGGGTCAATCTCAGCAATGTGACCATCGCCGGCGCGGGCACCTTCGCCCTGCAGGAACAGACCGGCGGCGCCGCGACGTTCACCAATGTCACGGCCACCGGGATCGGCGCCTCGTCACCGGTCTACAGCTGTGAGGGCGGCAACTTCCAGGTCACCGACGGCGGCGGCAACTCCGGCATCAGCGGTACGCCGCTGTGCGGCGGCTTCCCCGCCCCGGTCTTCCCGCCCTACCCGCCGACCGGGGTGACCGCGAACCCGAGCGCGCTCAACTTCGGCTCGGTCGCCACCGGTACGACCAGCGCGGCGCAGACCGTCACCGTCAGCAACCCGACCGGCGCGGCGGCGGCGGTCGCCGCGGTCTCCACCGGCGGTGACTTCTCGCAGACCAACACCTGCGGCTCGTCGATCCCGGCGAACGGCTCGTGCACCGTCAGCGTCAGGTTCGCACCGACCGCGAACGGTGACCGCAGCGGCACCCTGACCGTCAACGCGGGCGGGAACACCAGCACGGTGAGCCTGTCCGGGACCGGCATCGCGCCGGGACCGGTGCTGAACACCAACCCGGCGAGTCTCTCGTTCGCCGGCACCGTGGTCGGCTCACCGGCCGCCACGCAGACCGTGACGGTGACCAACTCCGGCACCTCGGCGGCCACCGTCTCGGGCGTCACGGCGACCGGTGACTTCAGCCAGACCAACAACTGCGCGGCGCTCGCGGTCGGTTCGTCCTGCACCGTCACGGTCGGCTTCAAGCCCACCGCGGGCGGCGCCCGCAGCGGCAGCCTGACCGTCACCAGCAACGCCAACAACAGCCCGGCCACTGTCGCGCTGAGCGGCAGCGGCATCGACAGCACCACCGACATCGCGGCCGGCCGTCCGGCGACCGCCAGTTCCGGCAACGCCCCGTACGTGGCCGCGAACATCACCGACACCGACGCCTCGACGTACTGGGAGAGCGCCGCCTCGTTCCCGCAGTGGGCGCAGGTCGACCTCGGCCAGAGCTACAGCGTCGGCAAGGTCACTCTCCGGCTCCCGCCGTCGGCGGCATGGGCGACCCGCACCGAGACCCTGTCGGTCCAGGGGTCCACCAACGGGACGGACTTCGCCACGCTGGCCGCCTCGGCCGGGCGCACCTTCGACCCCAGTGCCAACAACAACACGGTGAGCATCACCTTCACGCCCGGCACCGCCCGGTACGTACGGGTGAACATCACCGCCAACACCGGCTGGTCCGCGGCCCAGTTGTCGGGTCTCCAGGTCTTCCCGAGCGGGGGCGGCACCGGCCCGGCCACCGGAACGCTGACCGCCGACCCGGGCTCGCTCACCTTCGGCAGCCTGGCACCGGGCAGCACCAGCGCGGCGCAGAGCGTCACGGTGACCAACACCGGCACCGCGGCGGCCGGCGTCTCCTCCGTCGCCACCAGCGGTGACTTCACGCAGACCAACACCTGCGGGACGTCGGTCGCGGCGGGAGCCTCGTGCACGGTGAGCGTGAAGTTCACGCCGACCGCGGCAGGTGCCCGCACCGGCAGCCTCACCATCACCGGCAACGCGTCGAACAGCCCGACCACGGTCGCGCTGGCGGGCACCGGCACCGGCACGGTGAGCACCAATCTGGCGGCCGGGAAACCGACCAGCGAGTCCAGCCACGCCGACGTGTATTCCTCGTCGAATGTGACGGACGGCAACCAGAACACCTACTGGGAGAGCGCCAACAACGCCTTCCCGCAGTGGGTGCAGGTGGACCTCGGCTCGGCGCAGAGCGTCTCCCGCGTCGTGCTGCAGCTCCCCGCCACCTGGGGCGCCCGCAACGAGACGTTCTCGGTGACCGGCAGCACCGACAACTCCGCCTTCACCACCGTGAAGGCGTCGGCCACCTACGCCTTCACCCCGTCCGGCAACACCGTCACCATCACCTTCCCGGCGTCCTCCCAGCGCTACCTGCGGGTGAACGTCACCGGCAACACCGGCTGGCCGGCCGGCCAGTTCTCCGAGGTGCAGGTCTGGAACGTCTGACCTGACCGCCCCGTGCGCGGTTCCCGCCCTCCGTCGGGGGCGGGACCCGCGCACGTCAGGAGAGCGACCTGTCAGACCTTCGCCGCCGCGAGGGCGGCCTTGATCTCGTCCGCGGAGGCCGGGCCCGCGGGCACCTCCATGAAGTTCGCCACCGAGCCCTGCGCGTACGGCGGCCCGTAGGCCGGGGTGCCCGGCTCGAAGCGGCGGCCCTCGTCGAGCGGTCCTGCGTCCACCGCGTCATACCCCAGCAGGTCCAGCAGCTCGGTGGCGTGCGCCTTGGCGTCCGCGTCGTCGCCCGCGATCGGCAGCGAGGTGCGGTCGGCGGCACCGGCCGGGCGGGGCAGGGCCGCGAGGTGCTTGAAGAAGATGTTGTTGAACGCCTTCACCACGTGCGCATCGGGAAGGTGGTCCTGGAGCAGCCGGCTCGTGGTCTTCTCGCCCGAGTCGAGCGCGGCGATGTCGCCGTCGCGCTGCGGGTAGTAGTTCCCGGTGTCCAGCACCGTCTTCCCGGCCAGCGGCTCCTGCGGTACCTGCCCGATGGCCCGCACCGGGATGGTCACCACCACCCAGTCCCCGGCCGCCGCGGCCTCGGCCGCGGTGCCCGCACGGGCCCGCGGGCCCAGCTCCGCCACCAGGCCGGCGAGGGTTTCCGGTCCCCGCGAGTTGCTGAGCACCACGTCGAGGCCGGCGTCCACGGCCAGCCGCGCGAGGGTGCTTCCGATGTGTCCACTGCCGATGAGTCCCAAAGTCGCCATACAGACGGGAACGATCTCTTCAGCGGATGTGTTCCGCCGCGGTGCCGCTCAGCGGAAGCCGCTGCTCCGCCCAGATGATCTTTCCGCCGGGGGTGTACCGCGTCCCCCAGTGCTCGGCGAGCTGCGCGACCAGGAACAGCCCCCGGCCGCCCTCGTCGGTGGTGGCCGCGTAGCGCAGGTGCGGTGAGGTGTTGCTGGCGTCCGCGACCTCGCAGATCAGCGTGCGCTCGCGGAGCAGCCGGACGTGGATCGGGCCGGTGGCGTACCGGATCGCGTTGGTGACCAGTTCGCTGAGGATCAGCTCGGTGGTGAACGCCAGGTCGTCCAGCCCCCACTCGGCCAGCCGCCGGGTGGCGTCCTCACGGACCGCCCCGACGGCGGCCGGGTCGGCGGGGACGTCCCAGTCGGCGGTGCGGTCGGCGGGCAGCACCCTGGTACGGGCGATGAGCAGGGCTATGTCGTCGCGGGGGTTCTCCGGCAGCAGCGCTTCGAGCACCGACCTGCAGGTCTCCTCGGGCGTACGGCCCGGCCCGGTCAGCGCCTTGCGGAGCAGTTCCAGGCCGACATCGATGTCCCGCCTGCGGTCCTCGACCAGACCGTCCGTGTAGAGCACCAGGCGGCTGTCCTCGGGCAGTTCCCGCTCCACCGACTCGAAGGGCAGGCCGCCGAGGCCCAGCGGCGGGCCGGCCGGCACGTCGAGGAACTCGACGCTGCCGTCGGGGTGCACCAGGCCGGGCGGCAGATGGCCGGCCCTGGCCAGCTGGCAGCGGCGGGTGACCGGGTCGTAGATCGCGTAGAGGCAGGTCGCGCCGGCGATCGGGGCGCCGCCGGCCGGCTCCTCGTCCTTGTCGATCCGGCCCACCAGGTCGTCGAGGTGGGCGAGGAGCTCTTCGGGCGGCAGGTCGAGCATGGAGAAGTTGTGCACCGCGGTCCGCAGCCGCCCCATGGTCGCGGCGGCGTGCATGCCGTGCCCCACGATGTCGCCGACGACCAGTGCCACCCGCGCGCCCGGCAGCGGGATGACGTCGAACCAGTCGCCGCCGACGCCGGCCTGCGCGGGCAGATAGCGGTAGGCGACGTCCAGCGCGTCCTGCTCCGGCAGCCCGTGCGGCAGCAGGCTCTGCTGGAGGTTGACGGCCGCCGCGTGGTTGCCGGTGATGGCCGAGTCGAGCTGCTCCTGGGTGGTGTACTTCGTGTCGAAGACGCCGCGGTTGCGGCCGACCCGCAGCACCGCGACCCGGTCCGCGACCGACCGCACCTCGTCCATCTCATGGCTGACCAGGAGCACGCCGAGGCCCTGGTCGCGCAGCCGCTGGACGAGTTCCAGCACGATGGCGGCCTGGCTGGGGCCGAGCGCCGCGGTGGGCTCGTCGAGGATGACGAGTTCGGGTTCGCCGATCAGCGCCCGGGCGATGGCGACGCCCTGCCGCTGGGCGGCCGACAGGGAAGCGACCGGCACCCGCAGGCTGGGGACGCGGACGGTCAGCGATTCGAGCAGCACCCGGGAGCGCTTCTCCATCCCGACCTCGTTGAGCATGCCGAAGCGGCGCAGCGGCCGGCCGAGGAAGAGATTGTCGACGGTGTCGAGGTTGTCGCAGAGCGCGAGGTCCTGGTGGATGGTGGCGATGCCGAGCTGCTGGGCGTCCAGCGGGCGGCGGATATCGACCGGCCTGCCCTTCCACTCGATGGTCCCGGTGTCCGGCGGGAAGACCCCGCAGATCGCGTTGACCAGGGTGGACTTGCCGGCGCCGTTGCTGCCGACCAGGCCGACCGCCTCACCGACACCGATCTCCAGGTCGACCTCGCAGAGCGCCTGTACGGCGCCGAACCGCTTGGAGACCCCACGCACGGTCAGCAGGGGACTGCCGCTCACGGGAACCACCTCCAAGACCGGGCCGGTCCTGTGCACGCCGGCGTGAGACCTGAGTTTGCCCGGGAGAGCCGGCAAGCGCACCGGGGACGCAGAGAAAAGTCCCGGGAAGTGCGAAGTCACCGCCGTACGAGGGGGATACGGGCGGTCACGCCTCTTCCATGATCGTCGCCAGTTCGGCGTCCAGGCTCCTGGCGATGTGCGGCTCGTCGTGCGAGGCGAAGGCCCGTACCCGGCTGACGAAGAACCCGATGTCCCGTGCCGGGAAGCGCACCCGGGCGCCGAAGGAGGTCGCGAGCACCACCTCGACCAGCGGCTCCGCGCCCCGCAGGGGACGGACCCTGATGTCGCCCTCCCCGGCCGGGCCGACCAGGCCCTGGCTGAGCAGTTCCCAGGCGAAGGTCCAGCCGACCGCGACGCCGTCCGGTCCGCGCAGCACCATGTTCACCGCGAGGCAGTCACGCGGCCGGTAGACCAGGTCGGCGGTCACCACGGCCGCTTCGTCGCCCGGCAGATCCACGCATCCCGTTGTTCTGACTTCCACCGGACCACTCCCTCCCCACCCGCACCGGCCCGCGGTCTGTCCGTGGCCCGCAGTTCAAGCAGCGTCTGTCCAGCCGCCGGCATTCCAAACAAGGCTGCCCCGGCGGTTTTCGCGCGCGGTGCCCTCTCGCACGTGGCGGCCACCAGGTGGAGCCGCCAGGTGCCGCGGGCGGGGCCAACCCGGGTAGCACACCCTCAAGTCGCCCCGGCCATCCCAATGTTCCGTAAACGTTGCCGGGTCCCTTGACAGGGCTCGGAGCGGAGGAACACTCTCCTGAGAGCGCTCTCACACACCTCACCCCCCACTCCAGCGCGCCCCGTTCCGGCCGGACGTGACGCGCTGAACCCCCACAGAGGAGAAGGAGTACGCATGTCCACCTCAGGCACGCGGCTACGGCTGCCGCGCCGCAGGCCCGGCAAACGGTTCACCGTCGGGCTGGTCGCGGTCGCCGCCGTCGCGGCGGTCGCCCTCGCGGGCTCGCCCGCCGCGACCGCTTCCCCCTCGGCGGCGTCCGGGTCCTCGGCGCCGGCCGGCTCATCAGCAGCGTCCGGCTCGTCAGCAGCGTCCGGGTCGTCCGCGCCCGCCGGGTCCACGCCACGGCAGGCCGCCGCCGTACAGCCGAACACCGTGCCGGCCGCCCCGGCCGGCTTCAGCACCACCTGGAGCGACGACTTCAACGGCGCCGCCAACACCGGTCTGAACACCGACACCTGGCGGTACGACGCCGGCGAGGGCTGGACCTTCGGCACCGGTGAGATCGAGACGATGACCAACAGCACCGCCAACGTCTACCAGGACGGCAGCGGCCACCTGGTGCTCAAGGCGCTGCACTCCGGCACCGACCCGAACACCAACTGGACCTCGGGCCGGGTCGAGACACAGGCCGACGGCTTCGGCGCGCAGCCCGGCGGCGTGGTCCGGATGCAGGCGTCCATCCAGCAGCCGAACGTCACCACCGCCAACGGGGCAGGATACTGGCCCGCGTTCTGGATGCTGGGCTCCCCGCTGCGGGTCGGGGTGCCGTGGCCCGGCTCCGGCGAAGTGGACATCCTGGAGGACATCAACGGCCGCAGTTCGGTCTTCGGCACGCTGCACTGCGGTGTCGGCCAGGGCGGTCCCTGCAACGAGACCAGCGGGGTGGGCAGCGGCGAGCACGCCTGCGCCGGCTGCCAGACCGGCTACCACACCTACGCGGTGGAGGTCGACCGCTCGACCTCGCCCGAGCAGATCCGCTGGTACCTCGACGGCGCCAACTACTTCACCCTGAACTCGAACCAGGTCGACGCCACCGCGTGGGCGAACGCCGTCGACCACAGCTTCTACATCATCTTCGACCTGGCGATCGGCGGCGGCTTCCCGGCCGCGTTCGGCGGCGGCCCCAACGCCGCGACGGTCTCCGGCGGTCAGATGAACATCGACTACGTGGCCGTCTACAACAAGGCGCCGGCCGCGGCATCGGGCACCAACATCGCCAAGGGCAAGCCCACCACCGCCTCTTCGACCGAGAGCGCCCAGTTCCCGGCGTCCAACGCGACCGACGGCGATGTCACCACCCGCTGGTCGAGCGGCTTCTCCGACCCGCAGTGGCTCCAGGTCGACCTCGGCCAGAACTACAACCTGACGCACGCCACGGTCACCTGGGAGGCGGCCGCGGCATCGGCCTACCAGTTGCAGACGTCCACCGACGGCACCAACTGGACGACCGTCTACACCAACAACAACAGTCCCGCCGACATCCAGGACACCGCACTGAGCAGTACCGGCCGCTACGTTCGGGTCTACGCGACCAGCAGAGCCTCGCAGTACGGCGACTCGCTCTACGAACTCGCCCTCTACGGAACGCCGTCGTCCGGCGGCAGCAACCCGGGCGGGCCCACCACCCTGCTCTCGCAGGGCAGGACCGCGACCGCGTCCTCGACCGAGAACGTCGGCACCCCGGCGTCCGCGGCGGTGGACGGCGACACCGGCACCCGCTGGTCGAGCGCCTTCTCCGACCCGCAGTGGCTCCAGGTCGACCTCGGCGCCAGCCACACCATCAGCCAGGTCGTCCTCAACTGGGAGACCGCCTACGGCAAGGCCTTCCAGCTCCAGACCTCGGCCGACGGCACCAACTGGACCACCGTCTACTCCACCACCACCGCGACCGGCGGCGTCCAGACCATCCCGGTGACCGGCTCCGGCCGCTACGTGCGGCTGTACGGCACCGCCCGCAGCACCCAGTACGGCTACTCGCTCTGGGAGTTCCAGGTCTTCGGCAGCTGACCGCGCCCACCCGGCCGGTCGCCGACCCGGTGACCGGCCCCTGTGCCCCGGCCCGCCCCCGCGGTGGGCCGGGGCACTGTCAATCCCCTTCTTCCCGGCCGGCGTTGAGCGCGGCGAGCTGCTCGGTGAAGATCCGGGCGCCGCCCTGCGCGGGGTGGCGCACCGCGGGCGCGTCGATGCCCGCCGCGGCCAGCGCGCCCTGGGCCTTGCGGCCGACCGCGACCAGGCTCGTGATGCCGTACACCGCGGCCAGCGCCAGCGCCACCGGGGCGCCCGCGGCGACCTCGGCGGCGCGGGGCGTGCGGTTGGTGAGCGGGTCCCCCGGCACGTACGGGTGGTGCGGGTAGATCCCCCAGAGCAGCGGCTTGCGGCCCCGCCACCCGGCGAGCGCGCCCCACACCGCCGCCGAGGACGCCTCCCACTGCGCGGCCGGGTCCGCCGGCACCTCGAACCCGTCGCCCTCCGGCCGGCCGGTGAGCGGCCCCGGACGCGTGGTGAGCTGCCGCACGCTCATGAAGGGCACGCCGGTGACCGTCATCCCCCGGTAGCCGGGCGCCTCGGCGACCAGCAGCACCTTCGGGGCGATCTCCCGCATCAGCTCCAGATAGTGGAGCAGATTCCGGCTCCGCAGCGGCCCGGGGTCCTGCGGCCCGTAGAGCGCCTCCGCGTCCGGCGGGGCGGGCAGCGCGCGTACGGTCTCCAGGAACCGGTGCAGGTCCGCGCTCGCCGTCACCCGAGGTCGTCCGCGAGTGACAGGGGCCGCCGCAGGGCGGTCTGCAGCTCGGCGGTCCGCTCGGCGGCCAGGCCGAAGCGGGCGTGCCGCAGCTCGGCCGCGTGGTCCGCGATCAGATCGAGGTCGCGCAGCTGACGGCGTACGTCCTCGGCGCGCAGTTCGTCCGGGTCGTCGGCGAAGTCGTCGTCGTCCTGGGCGACTTCGTCGATCGCTTCGAGGGCCCGGCCGCTGGCGAAGACCGCGAAGTCGGTGCAGCCGTGGAGATGGCAGAGGGCGGCGTACAGCACCGCCGCCGCGGCCGACTCGTCGGCGTCGTCGGAGCCGTCGGGCCCGTCGTTGTGGCAGTGCTCGCTCAGGTAGTACGTCCCGAGGCCGTGCTTCACCGTCCGGAACGCCGCCCTGTCGCCGAGCGCGCCGGCCCACACCGCGTCCAGCAGCCCGCGCTGCCCGAGCGTGTACGCTCGCTGCTCCGCCGCCGGCAACTGCTCGTGCGCCCGCAGCAGCCGCTCCGCCACCGCCGCGGCGAACACCGTCCGCTCCCCTTCCGAAGCAGCGCCCAGCCGCTCCGTGACCTCCCCGTGCAACGCCTTCCACACGTGCGCCACCAACCCGTTCTCACCTCTCCGCGTCGAACCCGGCCCATCCACCCGTACGCAACGGCACGCTACGCGCCCTGTCCCTCCCCCGACCTCCCAACACGTGCCCCACCACCCGCTTCAGGCCCCGGCGACGGGGGCGTCAGGCCCGGGGAGGTGTCATCGGGCCTGCTTAACATGCTCGGAAGGCTGGGTGATGAAGGGGACGGTGGAGTGCGGGTGCCAAGCGGAGCGGAGCGGGCGGGGGCGCTGCCGGCGGCGGTGGGCGGGATGACGCTGCTGGTGGCGGCGGTCATCGTGCACGACCTGGCGGCCGGACGGGTGGTGCTGCTGCGGCGGGGCGAGAGGGCGAAGTTCGGGCAGGGGATGTGGGACCTGCCGTCGGGGAAGAGCGACCCGGGGGAGGCGGTCACGGCCACCGCCGTGCGGGAACTGGCGGAGGAGACCGGACTGGTGGTGCGCCCCGGCGCGCTGCGGCTGGTGCACGTCATCCACGGCGCGTGGGGTGTGGAGTCGCCGAACGGCTTCCTCACCGTGGTGTTCGCGGCGCACGAATGGAGCGGGGAACCGGTCAACACCGAACCCGGCAAGCACGACCGGGTCGGCTGGGTCCCGGTCGGCGCGCTCCCCGAGCCCTTCGTCCCCTCCACCGGCCGCGCCCTGCGCGGCTACCTGGCCGGCGAGAGCGCCCCGGGGATCTCGGAGCACGGCTGGCCCTAGGTGTATTGCCCGGTGAGCGGGCGGACCGGGGCTGTCGGGTCGGTGAGGAAGGCCGCGATGTCCTCGACCGCGTCGGCGTAGAAGATCCGGTAGGTCTTCTCGGTGACGTACCCCATGTGCGGGGAGAGGAGCGTGCGGGGAGCGGTGCGCAGCCAGTGGCCGGCCGGGAGCGGCTCGGTGTCGTAGACGTCCAGCGCCACGCCGGCCGGGCGGGAACCGGTGGTGAGGGCGGCGCGCAGCGCCTCGGCATCCAGGATCGGGAAGCGGGAGGTGTTCACCAGGTACGCGTCCTCGCGCATGGCGGCCAGTTCGGGCGCGCCGATCAGCCCGCGGGAGCGGTCGCTGAGCACCATGTGGACGGTGACCACCTTCGCACCGGCGAAGAGTTCCTCCTTGGACACCAGCCGGGCGCCGTGTTCCGCGGCCCGCTCGTGCGTGAGGTTCGGGCTCCACGCGACGACGTCCATGCCGAAAGCCGCACCGATCGTGGCGACCCGGCCGCCGAGCCGGCCCAGGCCGACCACGCCGAGCACCTCCCCGTCCAGGTCCTGCGCGATGGTGGACTGCCACCCGCCGGCCCGCATCCGGGCGTCGGCTGCCCCCACGTCACGCAGCAGCCCGAGGATGAGCGCCCAGGTCAGCTCGGAGGTGCCGGGCGAGTGCGCCCGGGTGCCGCACACGGTGATGCCGAGGTCGGCGGCCGCGGCCAGGTCGAAGGAGGCGTTGCGCATCCCGGTGGTGACCAGCAGCCGCAGCTTCGGCAGCCGCTCCAGCACCGTGCGCGGGAACGGCGTGCGCTCACGCATCGCCACGATCACCTCGAACGGGGCCAGCGCGGCGACCAGTTCGTCCTCGTCGGCGATGTGCCGGTCGAAGCAGGTCACCGACGAGCCGGGCAGCTGCCCGGACCAGTCCGCCATGGCCGGGGCGACCTGCTGGTAGTCGTCCAGCACGGCGATCGATACGGACACTACGGCTTCTCCTTCGCGGTGACCTGCCGGAGGAACTCCACCGACAGCTCATTGAATCGTGCCGGGTACTCGATCTGCGGGAAGTGCCCGCACTCGTCGAAGATGTGCAGGCCGGCGTCCGGAACGGCGGCGTGGATCCCCGCGGCCTCCGACACGTCCCCCATCGGGTTGTGCCGGCCCCAGAAGACCAGGGTCGGTGCGGAGATCCGGGCCATCCGCTGCGGCGTCAGCAGATTGCGCGCCCGCACCTCGGGGTCCTGCATGCACAGCAGGTGCGGCAGGGCCTTCTGGAACGCGGGCCGGTGGTAGATCTCGTAACGCACGTCGACCAGTTCCTCGTCCACGCTCCCGGGGTCGTAGAGGAGGCCGGCCAGCCGCTCGCGGGTGTAGCGGCGCTCCGGGCTGGTGACGGCGAGCGTGGTGGTCTCCCGGATGCGGCGCATGATCGCCGGCACCGCCCGGGTGCCGCCGGAGGCGACCAGTTGCAGGCTGCGGACCCGCTCCGGGTGCACGCCGGCGAACCACGCCGCGACCCAGCCGCCCAGTGACTCACCGACCAGGTGCACCCGGTCCAGGCCGCGCGCGTCCAGATAGTCGAGCAGGTGCTGGACGTAGTCCGGGACTTCGCAGTCGTGCTCGGCGGAGTCGGTGAAGCCGTGGCCGAGCATGTCGACGGCGTGGGCGGCGAATCCGGCGTCGGCGTAAGCGCGCACATTGCCGGCCCAGACCTCCAGGTGGCTGCTGGTGCCGTGCAGCAGGACGACGGCCTCGCGGGCGCCGGCCCCCTCGACCCGCAGGGAACGGGTCCGCACCCCGGCGGCGTCGACGAACTCCACGGCGAACGGGCCGTCCGACAGCCGGGTCCAGATGCTCATACGACCGGCCTCGCGAAGGGCTCGCCGAGCTGCGGGGCGGGGGCCTCGATCGCCAGGTGGACGGTCTCGGCGTCGGTGTCGTTCCAGTTGCGGTGCGGGACGTTCTTCGGGAAGACGACCAGGCTGCCGGCCGGCGCCTGCTGGACGGCGCCGTCCACCTCGACGGTCATGGTGCCGGCCAGTACGAAGAAGACCTGCTCGACGACGTGGGTGTGCAGGCCCTCGGGGGAACCGCCGCCAGGCGGGGTGCGGATGTACTTGACGGCCACGCTGTCGGCCCCGCTGGTGCGGTCGAGCAGTTTCTGTGAGAGCCGCTCGTCGGGGGCGAGGGCGGCGAAGCGCGCGAGGTCCACTGGGCGCACGTAGGCGAATCCGGGTTCGTCGGTCAACGGTCTGTTCTCTCTCTCGGAGCCGGTCGGTCGGGTCTCACGGTGCCGCGGGCGGGTCGGACGCCCTCGGTGGCCAGGGTACGGAGGCGCCTTCGGGGAGCGGGACCTCGAAGGCGTTGAGGACCATCGAGCTGAGGCAGTAGTAGCCGGTGAGGCTGACCAGTTCCACCAAGGGCCGCTCGCCGAGCAGCGCCAGCGCGGCGTCGTACCGCTCCCGGTCCACCGCGCCGGTGTGCACCAACTGGTGGACGAAGGCGTGCACGACCCGGTCGGCGTCCTTGTCGAAGCCAGGTTCTGCCTTCCCCGCCGCGATGTCCCGGATCGCCGCTTCGGGCAGGCCGGCGTTGCGGCCGTAGAGGTCGTGCCGCAGCCAGGCGAAGTCGGCGTGCCAGCGGGCCGCCACCGTGAGGATCACCAACTCCCGGTGGCGGGGCTCCAGTTCCGAGTCGTAGCGGAGCAGGGCGCCGAGTCCCGCCACCGCCCGTCCGATCCGGGGGCTGCGCAGCAGCACGTCGAACGGCCCGGTCAGAAACCCTTCGGGCCGTACCGCGGTGGCGCCCCGCGGGCCCTGACCCAGCTCGTCCCACATCTCCCGCTGGGCCTTGGTCAGCCGGCCTTCCCGCAGGGGTTCGAGCCGGCCCCGTACGCCGGTGCCCGCGCTGCCGCCGCTGTCCGCCGCCGTTCCCATGCCGTCAGGCCACCGTCGCCGCGGCGGCCTCGGCGGCCTTCTTCTCCTCGGCCACCTCGGCGGGGGAGGGCTGGCGGCCGATCTGCTGGCTCTGGCCGCCGTCGACGGGCAGCGAGACGCCGGTGATGAACGACGCCTCCTCCGAGGCGAGGAAGGTCGCGGCGTAGGCGATGTCCCAGGCGGTGCCCATCTTGCGCCGCAGCGGCACCTCCTTGTCGCGCTGGGCGACGACCTCCTCGAAGCTGAGGCCGAACTTCTTCACCCGGTTCTCCACCGCGGTGGGGGTGTTGAGCAGGCCGGGGAGGATGACGTTGCAGCGCACGCCGTACTCCGCGTTGCGGATCGCCACGTGGTTGCTGAGCGCGACCACCGCGGCCTTGGAGGTCTTGTAGCCGACGTACGGGTAGTTGTTGAAGGCCGCGGCGGAGGAGATGTTGATGATCGAGCCCGACCCCTGCTTCCGCATGATCGGCAGCACGTGCTTGATGGTCAGCACCATGCCCCGCAGGTTGATCGCCATCACCCGGTCGAAGGACTCGATGGTGATGTCGGTGATCGTCGCGTCGCCGGCCGCGATGCTCACGCCCACGTTGTTGTGCAGGATGTCGATGCTGCCCCACAGTTCGTAGGCGGTACGCACCGCGGCGACGACGGTGTCCTCGTCGGTGACGTCGGCCTCGAACGCCTCAGCGGTGCCGCCCTCCGCGCGGATGGCGGCGACCGTCTCCTGTGCGCCGGCCTTGTTGATGTCCACGCAGAAGACCTTGGCTCCTTCGCGGGCGAACATCAGGGCGACGGCCTTGCCGTTGCCGACCGTCCGCCCTTCCAGCTGTCCCGCGCCGAAGATGATGGCGACCTTGCCTTCGAGCCTCATGTCCTGCTCCTTCATGGGTGATCGTGGTGGTGCACGGTGGTGAGGGAAGGGGGCGGCTGCGGCCCCGGGCACAGCAGCCGCCCGGTCCTGTGGCCCCGCCCTATCCCATGAGCGGGGTGCGCAGATCGGTGAAGGTCTGCTCGGTGGAGACGTCGACGACCACCAGCGCCGGGCCGTCCGCCTTGAGCGCGTCCGCCAGCGCCGGTGCCAGTTCGCCGGGTTCGGCGACGTGGAAGGCGTCGAAGCCGATGGCCCGGCCGATCGCGGTGTAGTCGAAGGCGTGCAGGGTGGACTTGTACTCCTGCTCGCCGCGGGAGCGCTGGCTGTGCTTGACCCAGCCGAGGATGCCGTTGTTGAGCACGACCACCACGAACGGCAGCTTCTCCTCGACCGCCGTCATCAGCGCGGCCAGCGACATGGAAAGACCGCCGTCGCCGCAGACCGCGACGACGGTACGGTCCGGGTCGGCGGTCTTGACCCCGATCGCGGCCGGGATGGCGTAGCCCATGCCGCCGGCGCCGGCCGGCTGGAGGTAGCCGCCGCCGGCGCGGGACTCGAAGTAGCGGCACATCAGCAGCCGGTTCTCACCGGCGTCGGCGCAGATCACCACGTCGTCGGGCAGCGCCTCGCGCAGGCCGGCGATGGCCCGCTGCGGGTGGATCGGCACCGCGGTGGAGCCGGCCTCGATGGCGTCCTGGCCGGCCGCCGTCCGGCGGGCGGCCAGGACCGCGCCGCGGGCACGTACCGCGGAACCGGCGACCGGCTCGGCGGCCAGCGCGTCCAGCAACGCCCCCAGCGCGGCGCCCAGTTCGGCGACGATCACCTCGGAGGTGGGCATGGTCCAGCCCGCGTTGAGCTCTTCGATGTCGATGTGGATGATCCGCTGCCGGGCCGGGTCGATGAGCTCGGGCGCCTCCAGCGCGGTGTCGCTCGGGCCGAGTTTGCTGCCGAGGACGAGCACGGTGTCGGCGGCACCGAGCGTGTCGTTGGCCAGTGGCACCCCGAAGTTGCCGAACACCCCGGCGGCCTGCGGGTGTTCCTCCGGGAAGACACCCTTGCCGCCGGACGTGGTCACCACCGGGGCACCGGTTGCCTCGGCCAGCCGCAGCAGCGCGGCCTCGGCGCGGGCCGCGCGTATCCCGTTGCCGGCCAGCAGCACCGGGGCGGAGGCGGTGCGCAGAGCGTCGGCGGTGGGCGCCATGTCGGGCCGGGCCGGGCCCTGCTGGGTGAGGTAGCCGCGGCTGGAGTAGAGCCGCGGTACGGAGTCGGGGCCGACCTCGCCTGCCAGCGCCGCGGAGTGGAAGAGCACCGCGACCGGTCCTGGCTGCCCGGCCAGCGCGTGCTTCACCGCCAACTGGACGCTCTGCACGGCCGACACCGGGTCGTGCGCCTCCAGCACCAGTTTGGTGATGCCCTTGAAGGCCAGCCGCGCGTCCCAGCTGCCGTACTCACCGGTGGCGGACTGGTAGGGCGCGTGCTGCGAGAAGGGGGCGCCGTCGCTCAGGTCGCCGAGCAGCACCAAAGGGGTGCCGCTGAAGAGTGCTTCGAGCGTGCCGACCACACCCTGCCCCATCAGCCAGCTGCCCTGCGCCATCGCCACCGCGACCTTGCCGGTGTGCCGGGCGTACGCCTCCGCCGCCGAGGTGGCGTACGCCTCGTTGCGGACCAGCACCGAGCGGATGGTGCCGGTGTGCGCGGCCAGCGCGCTGTGGATACGGCCGGTGTTGCCGCCCGACATTCCGAAGACGGTGTCCACGCCGGCGTCCTCCAGGGCACGGACGATGGCCTCGGTGACGTGCACCGGTGACGGGACGAGGGGTGACGCTGGCATGAGAGGGCTCCTCACAGAGGGTCGGAGGGGGCCGGTTACGGCCCGTGGTCGGGACAGTCAGTGCCGGGGCGGGCCCGCGCCCGGCATCCCGGTGGCGAGCAGCGCACCGGCCAGCGCGTCCACCGCCGCGGCGGCGCTCTGCTCCATCACCAGGTCGCTGTAGCCGCCGTTGTGCGGCGACAGCACCACATCGCGCCGGGCCAGCAGCGTCCGCAGCAGGGGTGAGGGGGCCGGCGGCTCCTGCGGGAAGACGTCGAGCGCGAGCGCGCCGAGCCGTCCCCCCGCCAGCGCCGCCGCCAGCGCGGCCTGGTCCAGCACCTCTCCCCGTGCGGTGTTGACCAGGACCACCCCCGGCTTCATCAGGGCGAACTCCCGCTCGCCGAGGAGCGACCTGGTCTCTTCGGTGAGCGGTACGTGCAGGCTGATGAAGTCCGCGGCGGCGAGGAGTTCGTCGAGCGGCACGGTCCGCACGCCCGGCTCGCCGACCGCGCCGCCGCCGCGGCGGTGCACCAGGACGTCCATGCCGAAGCCGCGCGCCTTGGGCACCATCAGCGAACCGATGGCGCCGTAGCCGATCAGGCCGAGCGTGCGGCCGCCGAGGTGGCGGCCGGAGAACCGGGTCCACTCCCCCGCCCGCATCGACGCGTCGGCCTCCGGGATCCGCCGGGCGGCGGCCAGCAGCAGCCCGAAGGCGTACTCGGCCACCGCCGCGGCGTTCAGACCCGGCAGCGAGTCGACCCGCACGCCGAACTCGGCCGCCGCCGCGGTGTCGACGTTGTCGAGCCCGGTGCCGATCCGCAGCACGTAGCGCAGCTTGGACGCGGTCTCCAAGAGCCGGCGGTCGACCGGCTGGAGGCCGACGACCAGGCCGTCGATCTCCCGCAGCACCGCGTCCCAGCGGTCGCGGTCACCGCCGAGCGCGTCGTAACCGGGCAGGTCGAGGACGATCTCGACGCCGAGTTCGCGCAGCCGGCGCATCGACGCCTCGCTCGCGGCGACGATCCGGGAGAGCAGCGCGATCCGTACCGTCACGGCGCGTTCGGCGGGACGGTCGGCAGCTTGATGGTGCCGCTGACGCCCGGGATCGTGAAGTCCACGGCCTGCTTCTTCACCGCGGCGATCTCGGCGTCGGTCAGCTGCGGCACATCGGCGTTGGAGTAGATCTTGCTGGTGTCCACCGTGCCCGGGTCCTGGTCGGTCAGGATCTTCATGTCCTGGGTGAACTCGTCCGGGTTGATCTGGCCGTACGTCCCGCCGGCCGCGGGGTTCTTGATCAGCTTCTGGCGCAGCAGCAGCGGCAGCGTCAGGTCCTCGATCTGCTTCTCCAGCGACTCACCGGGCTTGCCCAGCGTCGGGTACATCTTGAGCATGATGTACGCCGCCGCCTGGGGGTTGTTCTCGACGAAGATGTCGCCCTCGGTGGTGCAGCGGGCGAACGCCTGGTACTTCGCCTTGTCCTTGGCCATGTCGTCGGAGTTGGCGATCGCCATGATGCCGGAGACGTTGAGGTACGGCGGCTTGCCGTCCACGGTGAGGAACTTCAGCTTGATGCCGGCCTGCAGGATGGTGCCGAAACCGACGTCGTAGTAGAAGAGGCCGGCCACCTTCCCGGAGTCCAGCGCCTGCCCGGAGGCGGCGCCGGTGCCGGTGGCGATGATCTTCACCTTGTCCGGGTCCACGCCGTTCTGCTTCAGCAGCGCCTTGAGCGCGGTGGAGCTGCTGTCGGAGAGGACGTCGACGCCGACGGTCTTGCCCTCCAGCTGCTTGAGCGAGGTGATGTCGCTGTCCGGCTTGACCGCCAGGCCGTACTTGAACGGGTAGTACAGCTGGTAGAAGGCGGTCAACGGCAGCCCGCCGCCGGAGGAGTTGATGGTCTTGAGCATGTTCAGGTACTGGTCGCTGCCCGGGACGCCGACGTCGACGGCGCCGCGGTGCATCGCGGCCGTCAGCTGCGAGGGGTTGGTGGTGACCACGGTGGAGAACTTGTAGCCGTACCGCTTGTAGCAGCCGGTGTACTGGCCGATGGCGTAGTTGGCGCTGAACACCGTGACCGCGGGCGACGGAATGCCGATCTTGATCGGCTTGAGCGGGCTCCCGTCGGCGGCCGTGCCGCCGCCCCCGCCGCCCGAACCGCCGCAGGCCGCGGCGGTCAGCGCGACGGCCGAGGTGATGGCGAGCGCCGCGACGATCCGGCGGCTGCGGCGGCGCGGGCGGGCGCCCGCGGCTCGGCGTGGGTCTCTGCCCTCTTCTTTCGACACGGGGAGGCACCTCTCTGTGCTCGGTACGGGTCTGGTGGTGCGGTGCGCGCGGCTGCGTGCGCTGTGTGCGCTGTGTGCGCTGTGCGCGGCTGCGTGCGATGTGCGCGGCTGCGTGCGATGTGCGCGGCTGTGTGGGCTGCGTGCGCTGTGTTCGGCTGCGGCTGGGGCGCCGCCGGGCCGGTCAGCCGCCGGCGTTGGTGGCGCGGAAGTCCTTGTCGGAGGTGGCCTCCCAGAAGACGACCCGGCGATGGGCGAACCGCACGATGGTGTTGAGCAGATAGCCCACGACCGCGAGGATGATCAGGGTGGCGAAGGTCGCCTGCGTGTCGGAGTTGTTCTGGAATTGCGAGATGAGGACGCCGACGCCGTCCTGCGAGCCGCTCATCTCGGCCAGCACCGCGCCCAGGAAGGCGTAGGTGATGCCGAGTTCGAGGCCGGTGAAGATCCCGGGCAGCGCGCTGAAGAGCCGCACCCGCCACAGTTGCTGCCAGCGGCTGCCGGAGAGCGACCGCACCAGGTCGATCCGGTCCTGCTCGGCGGTGACCACCCCTTGCAGGGTGTTGACCAGCACCGGGAAGAAGACGAAAAGCACGACCAGGCTGGTCTTGGCGGTGAGTCCGAACCCGAACCAGGTGGCGAGCAGCGGCACCAGTGCGACCTTCGGCAGGCTCTGGATGGCCACCAGATACGGGTACAACAGCCGCTGCACCAGCCGGAATTCACCGGCCGCGATGCCCAGCACGATGCCACCGCCACCGCCGATCGCGAAGCCGAGCAGGGTGGCCTTCATGGTGGCGCCGAGCGCCACCCACAGCCCGCCGGTCATCGTCGGGTCGGCCCACACCAGCGAGGTCAGCGCGTGCCAGACCGAGCGCGGCGAGGGAATGATGTAGGGGGCCGGCGAGTACACCTCGATGGCGAGCTGCCAGACCGCCAGGCCGGCGATCAGCGCGAGCACCAGATACAGCGCGGTGACACCGGCGCCACGGGCCTTGCGCAGCCGCCGCTTGCCCACGGACGGACCGGCCTGCACCGGGCGGCCTGCGGCGGCCGGTCCGGCCGCACCGCCGGAACCCCCGTCGGCCTTGGTGCCTTTGACAGCGGACTTCGTTGTCACGCTCACGACTCCTCCCTGATCGCGTCGCCTTCGAGGACGTGCCGGATGGTGGCCGTCAGCGCCGCGGCGTCGGCCGGTCCCTTGTCGAGGCTGCGCGGGCGCTCGGCCCCGGGGGTGAACTCCGAGATGATGCGGCCGGGCCGGCGGGACATCACCAGGATCCGGTCGGCGAGGAAGACCGCCTCGCCGATGCTGTGGGTGACGAAGACGACCGTCTTGCCGGTGGCCATCCAGATCGCCTGCAGTTCGTCCGACATCCGCTCGCGGGTGAGGGCGTCGAGCGCGGCGAACGGCTCGTCCATCAGCAGCAGATCGGGGTCGTGGACGAGCGCCCGGGCGATCGAGGCGCGCTGCTGCATACCGCCGGAGAGCTGCCGGGGGTACTTCTCCTCGAAGCCGGCCAGGCCGGTCATCTCCAGCAGTTCCATGGCCCGGGTCCTGGCCTGTGCCTTCGGCAGCCGGAGGATCTTGGCGGGCAGCATCACGTTCTCGACGATGTTCAGCCAGGGCATCAGCGTCGCCGCCTGCGGGACCAGGCCCACCTTGCGGTCGGCCTTGCCGATCGGCCGGCCCTGGAAGTCGATCTCGCCCGAGGTGGGTTCCGTCAGTCCGCACAGGATCCGCAGCAGGCTGCTCTTGCCGCAGCCGGAGGGACCCAGCAGGGCGATGAACTCGCCCTGCCTGATGGACAGATCGATGTCGCTGAGCGCCTCGACGTAGGTCGCGTCGCGGGACCAGTACCGCAGGGTCATGCCGCGGACCCCGAACTGCTCGTCCGGCGAGTGCCGGACGGCGTAGGGCGGGATGTCCAGCGGGGCCTGCGCCCGCGCGGTCACGGAATCCGCACTCATGCCCCGGTCTCCTGTCCCATGTAGCCCTCGGCCCTGAGCTGGACGTACGCGCCGCCCACGGCGATGGTCTCCAGCAGTGCGGCCGGCATCGCGGCGCCCTGCGCCCGTTGGCCGGTGGTGACGTTCTCGAAGCGCCCGCTGCCGATGTCGACGCTGACCGTGTCGCCTTCGGTCACCATGCCGAGGACGCCGGGCAGTTCGAGCGCGGGCATCGCGTAGCTGACGCAGTTGCGGAAGAAGATCTCCGAGATCGACTCGCCGACCAGCGCGACGATGCCCAGCTGGGCCAGGAGCGTGACGGCCGGCCGGCTCGACCCGGTGCCGAAGTTGCGGCCGGCGATGAGGATGTCGCCGGGGCGGACCTGTTCCGCCCAGCCCTCCCGGACGGTCTGCAGCACCAGCATCCGCTGCTCGTGCGGGGGGAGGTCGTACCCCCGGCGGGGCATGATCGAGTCGGTGTTGATGTAGTCCTGCGGCATCACCCAGCAGCGGCCGGTGATGTCGTGGACGTCGCGGCGCGTGACGGTGGCGGTCACCGGGCCACCTCCAGGTCGAGCGCTTCGAGGTACGGCATGGGGTCGGTGACGTAACCGGTGAGCGCCGAGGCTGCCACGGTCGCGGACGAGCCCATGTAGATCTTCGCGTCGGCGCTGCCCATCCGGCCGCGGTAGTTGCGGGTGCTGGAGGTGATGCAGGTCTCGCCGGGGCCGAGCACACCCATGTGGCCGCCGGAGCAGGCCCCGCAGGTGGAGCTGGTGACCATCGCCCCGGCCTCGGTCAGCGTCTCCACATAGCCGGCCTTGACCGCCTCCAGGTACACCGACTGGGAGGCCGGGGTGACCAGGAAGCGCACATGGCCGGCGATCTTGCGGCCGCGCACGATGTCAGCGGCGATCTTGAGGTCGGAGAGCTTGCCGTTGGCGCAGGAGCCGACGAACGCCTGGTCGATGCGGACCTTCTCGTCGCCGACCTGGGCGGCGGACTTCACGTTCTTGTTCATCGCGTCGGGCAGTGCCACCGAGGGGCGGACCGCGCTGAGATCGACGGTGTGCACCGCGTCGTACTCGGCGTCCGGGTCGCTGTACACCGGGGTGTAGACCCGGTCGGTGACGGTGGAGACGTAGTCGAGGATGAGCTGGTCGGCGGGCATCATCACGAAGTTGGCGTTGAGCTCGGTGCACATCGTGGAGAGGGTGGCCCGGTCGTCGAGCGACAGGGAGCCGAGTCCGTCACCGGCGAACTCGACGTCGTGGCCCTCCTGGCTGCCGTACTCCTGCGCTATGTGCAGGAACACGTCCTTGCCGTACGTCCCGTAGGGCAGCCGCCCCTCCAGCCGGAAGAGCACGGTGGGGGAGACCTTGTACCAGGTGCGGCCGGTACAGACGAGCTGCACGATGTCGGCCATGCCCAGGCCACGGGCGGCGGCGTTGAGGACGCCGGCGGCGCTGGTGTGCGAGTCGTTGCAGGCGATCAGCTGACCGGGCAGCGCGAGCCGCTGTTCGAGGATGATCTGGTGCTCGATGCCGCCGCGGCCGATGTCGGAGAAGTACCTGAAGCCGAGCCGCTCGCTGTGCTCCCTGGCCCGCTTGTGGGCGGTGGCCGCCTTGACGGTGGGGGCCGGGATGGCGTGGTCGAGGAGGACCGCGACCCGTTCGGGGTGGGCGACCTTGAGCAGATCGTCGGGCAGCCGCTCGGCGGTCTTGTAGAAGACGCTGTCCGCCATCACCACGAGGTCGACCTCGGTCACCACCAACTGGCCCGGGGTGACCGTCTTCTCGCCGCTGTGTGCGGCCAGAACCTTGTGCGCCATGGTCATTCCCATAGATCAACCTCTCGAACGAGCCGGAAAACGTGCGCTGTTGGTCGAACCGGACGGCGTCAGGTCACATGTGTTCGCGCTGATCACACATCGGGTCACATCGGGTCGGGTCGCCCGGGAGGTGGCTGGAACCCCGTCGGCCATCTCGGATTCCATATCTGATGTCTGGTACGCTAAGGGCCACCGCACGAGCCGTCAAGACTCAACGTCATCACCCGACAAGAGCCCGCAATCTGCTCGTAACCGGTGGGACGGAAGAGCATCAATCGCTATAAAAGGGGAGGGCCCGGATGGACCTCGGACTGAAGGGCCGGGTGGCTCTGGTCTGCGCCTCCACCGGCGGTCTCGGGCTGGCCAGTGCCCAGGCGCTGGCCGCCGAGGGCGCCGCGGTGGCGGTCTCCGGCCGCCGGGCCGACCGGGCCGCCGAGATCGCCGCAGGACTGGAACGGGCGGTCGGCATCGGCGTGGACCTCACGGCGGCGGGCGCCGCCGACACCCTGGTCGACGCCACCACCGAAGCCCTCGGCCCGGTGGACGTCCTGGTCCTCAACGGCCCGGGGCCGGCGCCCGGCACCGCCGCCGACCTCGGACCCGAAGACGTCGGGCAGGCCGTCGCCCGGCTCGTCGCGGTCCATGTCGCCCTGGTCCGCCGGGTGCTGCCCGGCATGCGCGAGCGCGGCTGGGGCCGGATCGTGGCGATAGGTTCCAGCGCGGTGGCCGCGCCGCTGCCCGGCCTCGCCGCGTCCAACACCGGCCGGGCGGCGCTGGCCGCCTACCTCAAGACACTGGCCGGTGAGGTGGCCGCCGACGGCGTCACGGTCAACATGGTGCTGCCGGGCCGGATCGCCACCGACCGGGTGGCCTTCCTCGACCGCCGGGCGGCCGAGCGCACCGGCCGCAGCACCGACGAGGTCCGGGAGGCTTCGGTGGCGACGATCCCCGCACGCCGGTACGGCAGGCCCGACGAGTTCGGTACGCTCGTAGCCTTTCTCAGCAGCACCCGCGCCTCATACGTCACCGGCTCCACCGTCCGTTGCGACGGCGGAGTGATCAGCGGTGTCTGAGGTGGCAGCCACGGACTTCCCGCGCCGCGGGCCCCGTACGCACCTGTGCGGGACGGCGGCACGGAGCACGAGTGACAACCACAGCACACAGAGCAGGACGGACACGGCCGGCCGCCCCGGCCGCACAGCTGCCCGACGACAGTGGAGGAGGGTCGAAACACCATGACCACAACAGCGGTCCAGCCGGTCGGCCTCCGACCGCAGAGCCTGACCGAGATCGCGTTCGACCGGATCCGGGACGCGATCGTGAACCGGACCCTGCAACCCGGCACCCGGGTCAGCGAGTCGATGCTGAGCGAGATGCTGCAGGTCAGCAAGACACCCGTCCGGGAGGCACTGCTGCGGCTGTGCCACGTCGGGCTGGTGGAGCCCAACACCCGGGGCCTGCGGGTGATCATGCCCAACCGGGACCTGATCCGCGACGCCTACGAACTGCGCAGCGGCCTGGAGGCCGGCGCGGCCCGTACCGCCGCCGACCGGGCCGACGCCGCCCAGCGGCAGGCGATCGCCGGCGCGGCCAAGAACTCGCTGGACTCCGCCCGTTCGCAGGACACGGCGGGTTTCAGCCAATGGGACACCAGCTTTCACAGTGTGGTGGCGCAGGCGACCGGCAACCGGCTGCTGTCCAAGGCGGTCGACGACTCGCTGGTCCTCGCCTTCACGCTCCGCTCCCGCGACGTGCTGACCCTGGACGACTCGGTGCACTGCGGACAGCAGCACGTCGACATCGCCGAGGCCATCAAGGCCGGTGACGCCGAAGCGGCGGCGCGGGGGATGCACGACCACATCACCCAGGTGATGGCGACGGTGCTCGCGGCGGCCGACAAGTAACGCCCGTCGCCCGTCGCCGGGGGCGCCGCCCAGGACGCAGCCCGGTCAGGCCGACACCGGATTGCCGAGCACCCCGATGCCGGCGATCCGGCACTCCGCGGTGTCGCCGTCCCTGATCACCGCGGCGCCCGGGGTGCCCGAGGAGATGATGTCGCCGGGGTACAGCGGCATCACCTTGCTGTGGAAGCTGATCAGGAACTCCGGGCTGAAGATCATGCCGGCCACGGAGTTGCTCCGCACCACCTCACCGTTGCGGACCGTGGCGACCTCGACCGCGTCGAGCGAACCGAAGCGCGCCAGTACCTCTCCGATCGGGGTGATGCCGGGGCCGAAGGAGAAGAAGCCCGGGAAGTTCTTGGCCCGGGTGAGGAACCGCGGGTTGCGCTGCAGGATGTCCTCGGCCGTCTGGTCGAGCACCGGGCAGACGCCCCAGAGCCGGGAGAGCGCCTCCGCCTGGCTCACATCGCGGGTGTACGGCCCCATCACCAGGCCGAGTTCGGCCTCCGCGGTGACCCGCTCGCTCTGCGCGGGCAGCGGAATCGGGTCACCGGGGCCGATCACCGTGTGGTCCGCCTTGATGAAGGACGCCGGTTCGTCCGGGTAGCCGGCGGTCAGATCGTCGGCGTGGTCACGGTAGTTGAGCCCGATCCCCCAGATCTTGTGCGGGGTGCGGTAGGGCGCGGTGAAGGTGTGCCCCTCGACCGGTTCGAAGCGTCCGGCGGGAGTCGCGGCGACCCGCTCGGTGAATTGCCGCGGCGGCACCGAGGCGATGACGTCCAGCGCCCCGCCCGCGACCGGCTCGGCGAGATCGCGGAGCCGTACCAGTCCCCGCGGCGGATCGACGGCGACCGCGATCTCCTGGCCGTCCTCCCGGATGGTGGCCAACTGCATCGGTGGAACCCCCTGTTGCCGGGCGCGGGCGGTCCGTCCGACAGCCTCGCGACGATCACTATACGCCATACCAGATATCAACTATACGAGATACGATACTGCGTGAGCCACTGCCTCTCCCGCCTGCCCATCCCGGCGTCAGACCGCCGGAGGCAGCACCCGCCCGCGCGAGAGCAACGTCCTCGTTGAGAGAGAGACCGCCGATGACCGCAGACGTTCCGACCTCGATCCCCGGCAGCACCGCGCTGCTCCATCACCGCATCGGTGACCGCCTCCTGGGAGAACCGGAGGAGGAACGTCGCAATCCCGCCCACCCGGACGAGGTGGTGGCCGCGACCCCCCGCGGCGACGCCACGACGGTCGACCAGGCGGTGGAGGCGGCGCTGGCCGCCCAGCCCGGCTGGGCCGCCCTGCCCGCACCGGCCCGGGGCGCGATCCTGCTGCGGGCCGGCGGCATCCTGTCCGCCCGCCGCGACCAGGTCACCACCGACCTGGTCCGCGAGGAGGGCAAGACCTGGGCGGAGGCGTACGGCGAAGTCGGCCGCGCGATCGAGATCCTGCAGTTCTACGGCGGCGAAGGGCGCCGCGGCCGGGGCGAGTTGATCCCCTCGGGCACCCCGCACACCATGGCCTACACCCGCCGCGAACCACTGGGCGCGGTCGGCATCATCACCCCGTGGAACTTCCCGATCGCCATCCCGGCCTGGAAGACCTCCCCGGCACTGATCTCCGGCAACACGGTGGTGCTCAAACCGGCCGGCCTCACCCCGCTGTGCGCCTGGCACCTCGCCGCCGCGCTGGCCGACGCGGGGCTGCCGCCCGGCGTGCTCAACCTCGTCTACGGGCCCGGCGGTACGGTCGGCGAGACCATCGCCGGCCACCCGGGCCTGGCCGCGGTCTCCTTCACCGGCTCCAACGAGGTGGGCCGCCGGATAGAGCGCCAGGTCCAGGAGCGCGGCGCCCGCGTCCTGCTGGAGATGGGCGGCAAGAACCCGCTGGTGGTGCTGGACGACGCCGACCCGGTGCTCGCCGCCAGGATCGCCGCCGACAGCGGCTTCGGCGTCACCGGACAGGCGTGCACCGCCACCAGCCGGGTGATCTGCACCCCGGGGGTCCACGACCGCTTCGTGGCCGAACTCGCCGCGCAGGCCGCCCGTTACCGCCCCGGCGACGGCCTGGACCGCGGCACCCTGATGGGCCCGGTGGTCAGCGGCTCCCAGATGCGCTCCGACCTGCGGTGGATCGAGACCGCAACCGAGGAGGGGGCGCAGGCGGTGGTGGCGGGCGAACAGTCGGGCGACGCGGGCCAGTTCCTCGACCCCACCGTGCTCATCGGCGTGAAGCCGTCGCACCGGATCGCCCAGGAGGAGGTCTTCGGCCCGGTCGTCGGCGTGCTCGCGGCCGACAACCCGGACCACGCGGTGGACATCGCCAACGACATCCCGTTCGGCCTCTCGGCGGGCATCGTCACCAACGACATGCGCGAGGCCCACCGCTTCATCGACCGCGTCCAGGCAGGCATCGTCAAGGTCAACCGCCCCACCAGCGGCGTCGACCCGAATGTGCCCTTCGGCGGGGTCAAGGAGTCCTCCACCAACACCTACCGCGAACAGGGCGCGGCGGCCACCGACTTCTACACCTGGACGAAGTCGGTGTACCTGGGCTTCGACCACTCCTGACCGGCCGCCCCCGGCGGTTCCGCCCCGTCCGGCCGGAAGACCTCAGCGGTCCGGCCGAACGGGGCGCAGATTATTACGACGTGGCGTTACGCCCCCGCTTTACGACCTCGCGTCACGCCTCCGCGCCGGCGTCCGGCAGGCGGGCCGCGAGGAGCTGGGCGAGGTGGGTGCCCGGGATGTCGGCGAGCTGGTCGAGCTGGGTGCGGCAGGAGAAGCCGTCAGCCAGCACCACCGCGCCCGGGGCGGCGCCGCGCACCGCGGGCAGCAGCGCGTTCTCCGCGACGGCCACCGAGACCTCGTAATGTCCCTTCTCCACACCGAAGTTGCCGGCCAGCCCGCAGCAGCCGCCGACCGCCGCGACCTCGGCCCCGCCGTCCCGCAGCAGCGCCGCGTCCGCGTCCCAGCCGAGCACCGCGTGCTGGTGGCAGTGCGGCTGGGCGACACCGTGCACGCCGGTGAGGTCGGGCGGGGTCCAGCCGGGGGTGGCGGTGAGGAGTTCGGCGAGGGTACGGGTCGAGGTGGCCGCCAGAACCGCGCGGGGATCGTCCGGCAGGAGTGCGGTGAGCTCATCGCGGAGCACCGCGGTGCAGGAGGGCTCCAGGCCGACGACCGGCCAGCCCGCCTGAAGTGCGGGCGCCAGGGCGTCGAGGGTCTGCCGCAACCTGGCCTTGGCGCCGTCGAGTTGGCCGGTGGAGATCCAGGTCAGCCCGCAGCACACCTCGCGCCCGGTGACCCGCACGTCGTAGCCGGCGTGCTCCAGGACCCGTACCGCGGCCTGTCCGACCTCGGGCGAGAAGTGGTCGGTGAAGGTGTCCACCCACAGCAGCACCGGCGGCCGGTCCGTGCCGCCGGCGGCGCGGTGCCCCGCGAACCACTGCCGGAAGGTCCTGGTGGCGAACCTCGGCAGCGGCCGGCGCGCGTCGATCCCGCCGCCGCGCTTGGCCAGCGCGGCCAGCGGTCCGATCCCCAGCACCGCGTTGACCAGCCGGGGCGCCCGTGCGGCGAGCCGGGCCCAGCGCGGCAGCAGGCCCAGCGCGTAGTGCGACGGCGGCCGCAGCCGCCCGCGGTACCGCTGGTGCAGCGCCTCGGCCTTGTAGGTGGCCATGTCCACCCCGGCCGGGCAGTCGGCGGCGCAGCCCTTGCAGGACAGGCACAGATCCAGTGACTCGGCGATCTCCGGCGAGCCCCAACCGCCGCTGACCAGCGTGCCGTTGGCCAGCTCCTGGAGCACCCGGGCCCGGCCGCGGGTGGAGTCCTTCTCGTCCCGGGTGGCAAGGAACGACGGGCACATCACCGCGTCGGTGCCCGTGCCGTCGGCGCGGCACTTGCCGACGCCCACACAGCGGTGGACGGCCGTGCCGAAGTCCCCCCGGTCGTGCGGGTAGGCGAAGGCGAGCGGTCCCAGCGTGGCCTTGGCGGCGGGCAGCCGGAGGTCGGCGTCCACCGGCCGGGGCCGGACGATCACACCCGGGTTGAGTACGTCGCCGGGGTCGAAGGCGTGCTTGACCGCGGCCAGCGTCTCCAGCGCCTGCGCGGAGTACATGTGGTGGAGCAGCCCGCCGCGGGCCCGCCCGTCGCCGTGCTCGCCGGACATCGAACCGCCGTGCCGCCCGGCGAGCGCGGCGGCCGCCTCCAGGAAGTCCCGGAAGCGGGCCGGTTCGCCGGCCAGCGGGAAGTCGATCCGCACATGCAGACAACCGTCCCCGAAGTGCCCGTACATCAGCCCGTCGAGGTGGAACTCACGCATGAGCGCGGTGAGTTCGCGCATGTAGTCCCCCAGCCGCTCCGGCGGCACCGCGGAGTCCTCCCAGCCGGGCCAGGCCGGCTCCCCGGCCGGGGTGCGGCCGCCGAGGCCGGCGCCGTCCTCCCGGATCCGCCACAGTGCCCCGGCCGCGGCGCCGGTGACCACGGCGGAGTCCAGGCAGCCGCCGTCGGCGGCCAGCGCGTGCGCCGCGGCGACGGCCTCGGCCTGGCTCTGCCCGGTGGTCTCGGCGAACACCCAGCCGTCACCGCGCGGCAGCACGGCGGGCACCGCGGCCTGGCCGCGCCGCTCGCGCACCACGTCCACCAGCCGGGCGCTCATGCCCTCCAGCGCGACCGGCCGGTGCGGCAGCAGCGCGGGTACGGCGTCCGCCGCGGCGGACATGTCCGGGTAGCCGAGCACCGCCATCGCGGTGTACCGGGGCGCCTCCACCAGCCGTACCGTCGCCTGGAGCAGCAGGGCGAGGGTGCCTTCGGTGCCGACCAGGAACTTCGCCAGGTCGGCGCCGTTCTCCGGCAGCAGGTGTTCCAGGGAGTAGCCGGACACCTGGCGGGTGAAGCGGCCGAACTCGGTGCGGATCAGGGCGAGCCGGCCGCGTACCAACGCGTCCAGCCCGGCGAGCAGTTCGCGTTCAGGTCCAGCTGCGTCCGTGCTCAGCCGGCCCGCGGTGAAGCGCACTCCGCCGCCGGTGACCACGTCCAGCGCGACGGTGTTGTCGGCGCTGCGCCCGTAGGCCAACGCCCGTGCCCCGCACGCGTTGTTGCCCAGCGAACCGCCGATGGTGGCCCGCGCGTGCGTGGACGGGTCGGGCCCGAAGCGCAGCCCGTAGGGAGCCGCCGCCGCGGTGATCTCGTCCAGGACGGCGCCCGGCTGGACGACGGCGGTACGTGCGCCGGGGTCGATCTCCAGCACCTTGTTCATGTGCCGGGAGAAGTCCAGGACCACGCCAGGACCGACGGCGTTCCCGGCGATGGAGGTCCCGGCGCCCCGGGCGGTCAGCGGTACGCCCTCGCGCCGGCACACCTCCAGGGTGGCCAGCACCTCGTCGGCGTCCCGGGGGAAGACCACGGCCCGGGGCACCACCCGGTAGTTCGACGCGTCGGACCCGTACTCGGCCCGCCGCCGGACCCCGGCCTCCACCTCCCGGACCCCTGCTCGCCGCAGCCCCCCGACCAGCGCCTCTTCCACCCTGCCAGCCGCCACGGACACCCTCCGGTTCTGCCGCCGAGCAACGTCACGCAATACAGCAGACACCATATCTCATGTACGAAGAAGGGCGGCTGACCGCCCGCCGGGTCCGCGACACACCCGCCAGCACCCGCCAGCACCCGCCGGCACCTGCCGGACCAACCGGCACCCGGTCCGGCAGGACGAACCCGGACCCGCCGGGTTGACGGGGCCGGGGATGGGGAGCGCCGGCCCCGTCACATCTCCGGCAGCCTAAGCGCGGCCGGGCGGACGGGCCGTGGCAACGCGGCCTGTCACCGGCACTTCGCCGCCTGCGGTGACCCGCCCGGCGGGCGCGGCCCGGCGCGCTCCGGCACGGCGGGCACGGGTCGCCGCCGACGACGCGCGGAAATTTTCAGGTTTCGGTACATCCCATCGGCGTCCGGGGTGTCTCATCATCAGACGGTCCCTACGCCGGACCCGCCGCAGACAAGCAGGGGGAGATCCTTTGAGAATCGATGTGACCAGAGTGCGCCGGACCGCCGCGGTGACGGTGACCGCCGGAGCGCTCCTGGCGGTCGGGGGGTTCGCCCTCCCCGCGCAGGCCGCCACGCTCGCCACGCCCACGATCGTGGCCAAGGGCGGATACGTGATGAACAACGCCACCGGGACGAGCCTGTACACGAAGGCCGCGGACACCCGGCGGTCGACCGGCTCGACCACCAAGATCATGACGGCCCGGGTGGTGCTGGCGAACAAGCACCTGAACCTGAACGCGAAAGTCACCGTCCAGAAGGCGTACAGCGACTACATCGTCGCCAAGGGCGCCTCCTCGGCGCACCTGATCGTCGGCGACAAGCCCACCGTGCGGCAGTTGCTCTACGCCCTGATGCTGCCCTCGGGCTGCGACGCGGCCTACGCGCTGGCCGACAAGTTCGGCTCCGGCTCCACCCGCGCCGCCCGGGTGAAGTCCTTCATCGGCTCGATGAACCGCAGCGCCGCCGCGATGGGCCTGAAGAACACCCACTTCGACTCCTTCGACGGAATAGGGAACGGGTCGAACTACTCCACTCCCCGCGACCTGACGAAGCTCGCCTCCAGCGCCATGAAGTTCTCCACCTTCCGCGCCCTGGTCGGCACCAAGTCCACCAAGCAGAAGGTCACCACCAAGTCCGGCGGCTACCGCTACATGTCCTGGACCAACACCAATACGCTGCTGGGCACTTACTCCGGCACCATCGGCGTCAAGACCGGCTCCGGCCCCTCGGCCGGCTACTGCCTGGTCTTCGCCGCCACCCGCGGCAAGAAGACCGTCATCGGCACCGTCCTCGCCTCCTCGTCGGTCACCGTCCGGGTGAGCGACGCGAAGAAACTGATGGACTACGCGTTCAAGAAGTGACCCGCGCCGCGACCGGCGGGGCCGCCACCGTGCGGTGGCGGCCCCGCCGGTCGCGGGGGCCTCAAGGGCGCTGCCGGGCCCGGCCGGACGGGTGGTCGGCCCGGTCGGCCGGGTGGCCGGCCGGTGCGCCGCCGGTGCCTTCGGGTACCGGGCCCGCCCCCCGCAGCGAGGCGCCGCTGCCGGTGACGACGCGCGAGCCGGTGGCGGTCCCGCGGGCGGGGCGGTCGACGACCGGGGTCTCCACCGCCAGTTCGTGGAGGAGCTGGCGCAGCCGCAGCAGGGGGCGGGTGACCGGGGGGAGGACCGTGCCGGGCTCCGGGAGGTGGCCGAGCAGCGCCGCGTCGGCGGCGCGCAGCGCCCGGTCCACCTCGGGCGCCGGCCGGCTCTTCGGGGCCGGGGCCAGCGCGAGCGCGGTGGCCGCGTCGGCGAGCGCGCGGCCGGCCGCCGCCAAGTGGGGCACCGGATCCAGGCCGGGGGCCCGGTGCGGGCCGAGCGCGAGGGCGCGGATCTGCCGGGTGACCGCCGCGTAGAGGGTGAGGCGGTGGCGGACCGTCCGCGGGTCGTTGCCCCAGACCAGCGGCCGGGTCAACGGCCGGGCGACCAGGGCGAGTTGCTGCAGCCGGTGGTCCACCACCCGGATCTGGGCGTCCAGATCGGGCGCGTCCTTCGCCCCGTCCAGCCACACCGCGCTGGACCGCAGCAGTTCACCGAGCGCCGTGTAGTAGCCGCTCCGTGCGCTGTTGACGGTGTCCCGGGTGCTCGTCGGCAGCACCAGCAGCGCCACCCCGATGCCGATCGCCGCCCCGATCGCGGTCTCTTCGAGCCGCAGCATCAGCAACGACGCGGAGAACTCGTGCAGTTCGCTGTACAGCTGCGACACCATGATCGTGATGAAGAAGATCATCGCCGCGTAGGAGACGCTCACCAGGTAGAACCCGCAGGTCATACTGACCACGATGACCGCGAGGATCCAGTACGTGTGCCCGGCGGTCACGTGCGCCAGACCGATCCCTGCGCCGAGTCCGACCAGCGTGCCGACCACCCGGTTGGTCGCCTTGATGAACGTCTCGGAGCGCGTCGCCGTACCGCTGAACGCGATGAACGTGGCCAGCACCGCCCAGTAGTAGCGCGCCTCGGACAGTTCCCGGCCGGCCAGGATCGCCAGCGTGCCGGCCACCGCCACCTGGATCGCCTGGCGGGTCGGCAGCATCAGTCTGCCGACCGGATTCCAGCGGCTGCGGGCGGCGACCGAGCCACCCGCGACCACGGCCGCCGACCCGGGCAGCGCGCCCATCATCAGCATCACGGCAGGCGCGAACGCCTCCTCGCCGTCCTGGCTGTTGTCCGGAGTGCCGGCCTGCCGCGCCAGCACGGTGAACTCCCATACGGCGGTGGCCAGATGGTGCGCCAGGCAGTCGATGTCCCGCACCCCGGCGCCGGCCCGCGCGGTGCGCTCGGTGGCGGCCTTGGTGAGCGAGGTGACATCCGCGGTGCCGTCCTTCGCAAGCGACGCCCACTCCGCGTCGAGATCGGACCGGTCGCCCTCCCCCGCCAGCAGCGCCCGCGCCTCCCGCTCGGCGGCTGCGTAGTCACTGCCCGCCAGGTGTCCGGCGATGCGGGCCGCTTCCTGCTGGTACCGCGCGTCCGTGCCCGCCATGCCCTCCACCGCGATGGCCATCGCGTCGATGGCCAGATGCGCGTCGAGCGCCCGCCGCCGTACCGTCGCCGCGGAGAGCCCGGCCGGCAGCGCGCCCGGGTCCGCGGACCAGCCCTCTATCACCAACGCGGCCTCGGCGAGCCGCAGTTGCCGCGAGTGCAGCCGGCGCCGCAGCCGGACCTGACGCCGTACGTCGTGCGCGTCGGCTGCCAGCAGGTCGGCGCAGACCCGGGCCACCGAGCGAGCGCGGGCGTCGAAGGCCCGCCGTACCCGGGCCAGGGTGCGCTGCGGGTTGGTGCGCAGCACCGTCGTGGAGAGCAGCAGCACCCACACCACGGCCAGGCAGACCGCGCCCATCAGCGTGGGGACCTGGCCGATCTTCGCGTTGAGGAACGCGGCGAAGAAGTACCCCATCCAGATCATGAAGCCGTAGAAGAAGAACGGCATCCCGAACCGGCGGATGAAGACCGCCACGAACATCACCACGACGAACATCGCGAGCATCGTGTCGGTGTGTCCTGCCACCGCGACGCCGACCAGCATCCCGGAGCCGATGGCCACCGGGAAGCAGACGGCCAGCTTGGCCTTGGCCCACGCCTTCTCGGCGCCGCCCAGCGCCATCGATCCCATCATGGCCATGACCGTGCCGAGCATCATCGCGATCATGGTGCCCTGGGCGCCGCCGTGGGTGAGCTTCCCGTAGCCGTACTCCAGACCCAGGGCGCTGGCCATCGCCAGTCCGGCGGACAGCGCACTGCGCAGCCGCTGCAGTCCCGGGTCGGAACCTACGACCCGGTCCCAGGTCTCGGATATCCAGCCGGTTGCCGCCATGGCCACCCAATGCCTTTCCTCGGTCGTCCCGGGGCACCGGCCGGCGCCCCACGGGATAATCGCCGGTATGATGCCGATATTAACATGCACCTGCATCATTAGAATGCGGGGGCGCCCCGGCGGCGCGGGGCACATACGTTCGGGACGTCCGCGCGGCGGGCGTCGGCACAACGGCAGGGCGGGCAGGCAGGCATGGGAGCGGGCGTGAACGGCGAACACCGGGCGCTTGACGTGATCGAGTACCAGTCGGCGGTCCTGGTACGGAACTTCGAGCTGCTCCACCGGCGCACCGATGTCCACGACGAGCTGGACCGGGCGGAGTATCTGCTGCTGCGCATCCTCGCCGCGTGCGGCCCGCAGGACATCAACTCACTGGCCGCCCTCCTCGGGCTCGACCCCTCCACGGCCGGCCGCCAGGTCACCTCGCTGCGCAAGCTGGGCCTCGTCGCCAAGTCCCCCGCCGAGGAGGACCGCAGGCGCAGCATCATCACCCCCACCGAGGAGGGCCTCCACCTGATGGAAGAGGTCCGCACCCGCCGCGCCCGCAACCACGCCGACCTCCTGGAGGGCTGGTCCGAGGAGGACCTCCGGACGCTGGCGACGATGTTCACCAAGTACAACCGGGCGGTCGCCGCGAAGTTCCTCACCGATGCCCCGGCCCCCGCCCCGGCCTGACCCCGGGGCGGCTGCCCGACCGGCCGTCGCGGACGCGCGGGGACGCGGGCGGCCGGGCGGGTGCACGTGTCAGCGGATGCGTCAGCGCACGTGTCAGCGGATCACGGTCACGTTGTTGATGTCACCGACGGTGAAGCCGATCAGGCTGCCGCATACGAGCAGGCAGAAGCTGGTGGGCGGAGTGGGCGGCGTCGGCGCCGACGACACCGTGACCGTCGTCTCGCTGTTGGACGCGCTGCAGTTGTCGTTGCCGTTGTACGCGGCAGTGATGAGGTGAGAGCCGGCAGTGGTGAACGTCGTCGCGTATGTGGCGGACCCGCCGGCGGTGACGGGCACCGTGGTCAGGAGGTCCGGACCGTCGAAGAAGGTCACGCCGAGCCCGCCGCTGGGGTCGGCCGAGCAGGTCACCGTCGCATTGAGGGTCACCTGCTCGCCGACGGTGGCCGCCGCGGGGACCGCCTGCACGGTCGTGGTCGACGGGACCGCCGCCGCCGCGGGCGAGGCGAAGGCCACCACCGAGGCCAGTGCCGCGATGACGACGATCTTCCAGGACTGCTGCTTCTGCCGAGGTTTCACGGATTCGACTCCCTGTTCGGCCGTTGCGGCGCGATTCGCCGCAGCTGATCCGGGAGCGAAACCCTACGGGGCGATGTCCTTGATGTCGGAAATAAGACGATCCTATGGACGTGGGCGGCCAGAAAACCGTCCGAATGGTCGACGCCCCGCCCCGGCACCGGGGACCGTGACCCCGACGGCCCCCCGGGACCGGCCGCCCGGAAGCCCCAGCGGCCCCGGCGGCCCGGGTGTCGGCGGGCCTGGCCCGCGGGCGCCCTCGCGGCGCCCTTACGGCACCACGATCACTGGCCACTTGCCGGATTTGACCAGGCGGACGCCGGCGGAGCCGAAGAGGCGGTGGCGCAGCGTGCGGGACGTGCCGATGACGACGGAGTCCGCGCGGAGTTCGTCCGCGGTCTGCGTGAGGCCGGCCACCACGTCAGGCGCCCGCAGGACATGGAACTCCCAGCGGAGCGAATCCGCTTCCCCGGTGCAGGCGAGGCCGTCGGCGACACGGCGGCGGAGCTGCTCGGCGATCAGCAGGTCGCTCTCGGCGAGCATCCAGGCCACGCCCGCCATGATCGCCGCGGAGTGGAGCGGGAGGACGTAGACGAGGACGAGGAGGGCGTCCTGGCGGCGGGCCAGGCCGACGGCGAAGGCGGTGGCCCGCCAGGAGGAGTCGGAGCCGTCGACGCCGGCCACGATGACGCGACCGCCGTCGGCGGCTTTCCGGTCGGAACCCACGGTCGTACGACGGCCGGCCTAGGAGGCCGGTTCGTCGGCCACCGTGGCCGGCTTCTCCGCGAAGGCCGCCGCCATGGTCCGCAGCGGCACCTCCTTGATCAGGCAGGACAGCACGAAGGCGACCACCAGAACACCCGCGCCGACCAGGAAGGCCACATCGATCGCATCAGTGAAGCCCACCTTGAAGGGGTGACCGAGCACAGGTTCGATGTGCTTGAGGAACGACGTGTCGTTGAGGGTGCCGGTGCCGCCGGACGACGCCGAGGTGAGGATCTTCAGCTGGTCCGGATGGGCCTTGGCCGCCGCGTCAAAGGCCGCCTGGCCGCGCGCGTCGGCGAAGGCCGAGCCGATCCGGTCGCCGACCACCGAGTAGACGATGGAGAGGAAGACGGCCACGCCCAGCGTGCCGCCCATCTGCCGGAAGAAGGTGGTCGACGAGGTGGCGACGCCGATGTCCTGCGGCGGGACCGCGTTCTGCATCGCCAGCACGATGGTCTGCATGTTGAGGCCGAGCCCGGCGCCGACCACGAACATCGCGAGGTCGACGTAGACCAGGCCGCTGTCCGCGCTCAGCCGCCAGAGCATCAGCATGCCCACCACCAGCAGCGCGCTGCCGATGATCGGGAAGATCTTGTAGCGGCCGGTCCTGGAGGTGATCTGGCCGGACACCATCGAGAGCAGCATGATGCCGAGCACCAGCGGCAGGGTCAGCAGACCCGCCTTCGTCGGGGAGTTGCCCTTCACCAGCTGCAGATAGAGCGGCAGCAGCGTGATGCCGCCGAACATGCCGATACCGATGATCGCGGACTGGGCGGAGCCGAGCGCGAAGACACCGTTGCGGAAGAGCCGCATCGGGAGCAACGCCTCGTCACCGGCCCGGCGTTCGGCGAAGAGGAAGGCCACGATGCCTATCGCGCCGACGATGTAGCAGGCGAAGGCGGTCGCGCTGCCCCAGCCCCACTCCCGGCCCTGCTCGGCGATGATCAGCAACGGCACCAGCGCGACGATCAGCGCGACGGCACCCGGGTAGTCGACCTTGTGCCGGCGCGGGTCGTGCTTGACGTGCAGCACCCTGCCGACCACGACCAGGGCCAGGACGCCGATCGGCACGTTGAGCAGGAAGATCCAGCGCCAGCCGTCGATGCCCAGCAGCTGGTCCTGCCCGGCGAGCGCGCCGCCGACGACCGGTCCGAGCACGCTGGAGGTGCCGAAGACGGCCATGAAGTAGCCCTGGTACTTCGCCCGTTCACGCGGCGGGATGATGTCGCCGACGATCGCGAAGGCGAGCGAGAACAGACCGCCGGCGCCGATGCCCTGGAACGCGCGGAACGCGGCCAGCATGTACATCGACGTCGACAGCATGCACAGCGCCGAGCCGACGATGAAGACCGCGATCGCGAAGAGGAAGAACGGCTTGCGGCCGTACTGGTCGGAGAGCTTCCCGTACAGCGGGGTGGCGATGGTCGAGGTGATCAGGAAGGCGGTGGTCACCCACGCCTGCGCGGTCAGCCCGTTGAGGCTCTCGCCGATCTTGTAGATGGCCGTCGAGACGACGGTCTGGTCCAGGGCGGCCAGGAACATGCCCAGCAGCAGCCCGGACAGGATGATCATGATCTGACGGTGCGAATACGCCGACGGAGGTGCTGCGGTGCCGGTCGACGAGGCATCTGCTTCGGCGCTCATTGTCGGGTCGTCCTCCCGGATCTTTGCTTGCCCTGGGCAACATTACTGCTCAGGAGGCGGGAGTGGCAGCCGCGGGTCAGTAGACATCGCGGAGGTAGCGCCCGTCCGCGGCCAGTTGCCTGACGTATCCGCTCGCGCGCTCCTGATCCAGACCACCGTGGGTGACAGCGATGTCACGCAGCGCCCGGTCGACGTCCTTGGCCATCCGGGAGGCGTCGCCGCAGACATAGAAGTGGGCGCCGTCCTGGAGCCAGGACCACAGCCGGGGGCCGTGCTCGCGCATACGGTCCTGGACGTAGGTCTTGGCGCGCTGGTCACGCGAGAAGGCGGTGTCCAGCCGGGTCAGGGTGCCGTCGGCCCGCAGCGCGGCCAGTTCGTGCTCGTAGTAGAAGTCGGTGGCGCGGTGCTGCTCACCGAAGAAGAGCCAGTTCGGGGCGGTGTGGCCACGCGCGCGGCGGTCCTGGAGGAAACCGAGGAAGGGGGCGACGCCGGTGCCGGGTCCGACCATCACCGCCGGTACGGCCGGGTCCGCGGGCGGCCGGAAGTGCGCGGCGCGCTGCAGGTGCACGGTGACCGGGGTGCCCACGGCGGCGTCGGCCAGGAAGGACGAGCAGACGCCGCCGCGGGACCGGCCGCGCAGGCTCTCGTAGCGGACCACCGAGACGGTCAGCGACACCCGGTGCGGGTCGGTGAGCGGGCTGGAGCAGATCGAGTAGAGCCGGGGCCGCAGCGGGCCGAGCAGCCGGGCCCACTCCTCGGCGCCGGCCCGTACCGGGAACTCGGCCAGTACGTCGGCCGCCTGCCGTCCCCAGGACCAGCGCGCCAACTCGGTTCTGTTGTCCGGGCGCAGGAGATTGCGCAGGGTACGGTCACCGGTCCGGTCGGCGACGAACCGCAGGAGAGCCGGGCTGAGGCGGCTGATGTCGAGGTGGCCGAGCAGGGCCTCGTGCAGCGGCATCCGGGTGCCCGCGACGGTGACCTCCGCGGCGCCGTCCAGACCGGTGGCCGTCAGCCACTCGGCCACCAGGGCGGGGGAGTTGACCGGGCGGACGCCCAGGGCGTCGCCCGCCGCGTAGGCCGGCGGCGCCCCGGCGGCCCGGGTGTCGAAGGTGAACCGGCGGACCTCCTTGCCGGCGCCGGGCAGGCTGAGCAGGCGGTTGCCGACGAGATGGGCGGTGAAGGGGGCGGGCTTGACGGGCGCGGGCTGGGCGGGCGCGGACCGCGCGGAGGCGGCTGCGGCGGCCACGGGCGCGGGCTTCACCGAGGCGGCTGCGGCGGCTCTACGGGAGGGGGCCGGCCGCACAGCCGAGGCCGGGGCGGCCAGGGCGCCCGCGCGCGGCCCCGCCAGTGCCCCGCGGACCCGCTCCAGCCACGCCTCCGCCGGCCCCTCGTACTCCGGTTCGCAGTCGGTCCGCGGGGCGAGCCGCACCCCGCCGAGTTCGCTCAGCCGCTCGTCCAGCCGGCGGCCGTGACCGCAGAAGTCGCCGTAGGAGGAGTCCCCGAGGGCGAGCACGGCGTACCGCACCCCGTCCAGCCGGGGCGCGTCCGGGGCGCGGAGGGCGTCCCAGAAGACGGCGCCGTTGTCGGGGGCGTCCCCGTCGCCGAAGGTGCTGGTGATCAGCAACAGGTCGGCGCCGGAGGCGAGTTCGTCCGGGCCCGCGGTGTCCATGCCGGCCAGGGCCGCCGGGTGGCCGCCCTCGGTGAGCCGGGCGGCGGCCACCGCGGCGAACCCCTCGGCGTTTCCGGTCTGCGAGGCCCACAGCACCACGACGGGACGGCCGCCGGACGGCACCGGCACCGAGGGCACCGGCACGGGAGCCGGAACCGGCACCACCGCCCGCGTGACCTCGGCAACCCGGCCCGCCACCTTCGTCAACGCCACCGCGCACAGCTTGAATTCGGGCTGGAAGGAGATCGGGTCCACCGCGTCGTTCGTGACCGCGTTGACGCTCAGGTCCGCGCCGAAGAGGTCGTTCCAGTGGAAGGGCGCGAAGCAGCACCCCGGCTGTACGCGGTCGGTGACCACCACCGGCAGCACCGCCCGGCCGCGCCGGGACGCCACCGCCAGCCGGTCGCCGTCCACCACCCCCAACTCCCTTGCGTCCTGCGGGTTCACCTCCACGAAGGGCCCCGGGTTGAGCTTGTTCAGGCGCCCGACCTTCCCGGTCTTGGTCAGCGTGTGCCACTGGTGCTGCACCCGCCCGGTGCTGAGCGCGTACGGGAAGCCGTCGTCCGGCAGCTCGGCCGGCGGCACGTGCGGCCTGGGGTAGAACACCGCCCGGCCGCTCGCGGTGGGGAAGCGCGGGGCGCCCCCTGCCACGTACCGGATCGGATTGCGGTCGGGACCGGCCGGATCGGCGGCCGGCCACTGCACGGGGGTGCCGCGCAGCCGCTCGTAGGTGATGCCGCGCAGATCCCAGCCGGTGACCGGGTTCCAGGCCCGCTTCAGCTCCTCGAAGATCTCCTCGGGACCGCTGTAGGTGAAGCCGTCCGCGTAGCCCATCGCGCACGCCACCTCGGCGATCAGCCGCCAGTCCGGCAGCGCCTCGCCCGGGGCGTCGGCGGCCTGCCGGGCGAGGGTCAGGCCGCGTTCGCTGTTGACCAGGACGCCGTCGGTCTCGGCCCACATCGCCGCGGGGAGCACGATGTCGGCGTACGCGTTGGTCTCGGTGTCGGCGAACACGTCCTGGGTGATGACGAGTTCGGCCGCCTCAAGGCCCTCGACGACGGCCGTGCGGTTGGCCACCGAGGCGACCGGGTTGGTGCAGATGATCCAGCACGCCTTGATCCGGCCGGCGGCCATCGCGCCGAACATCTCGACGGTGCCCTGGCCGGAGCCGTCCGCGCGGATCGTGCCGGGCGGCAGCCGCCACAGCTCCTCGGTGAACGCCCGGTCGGCGTCGGCGAGTACGGACCGCTGGCCGGGCAGCCCCGGGCCCATGTAGCCCATTTCCCGGCCGCCCATCGCGTTGGGCTGCCCGGTGAGCGAGAACGGTCCGCTCCCCGGGCGGCAGATGGCCCCGGTTGCCAGATGGAGGTTGATCAGCGCGTTGGTGTTCCAGGTGCCGTGGGTGGACTGGTTCAGGCCCATCGTCCAGCAACTGGTCCACGCGCCGGCCTCGCCGATCAGCCATGCTGCGGCCCGCAGTTGCTCCTCGGGTATCCCGGTGATCCCGGCGACCACGGCGGGCGGGTAGTCGGCGAGGAAGCCGGGCATCGCCGCCCAGCCCTCGGTGTGCTCCGCGATGAACTCCTGGTCGGTGTGGCCGTTGGCGTGGATCAGGTGCAACAGGCCGTTGAGCAGGGCGAGATCGGTGCCCGGCCGCAGACGCAGGAAGAGGTCGGCCCGGTCGGCGGTGGCGGTGCGCCGCGGGTCCACCACGATCAGCTTGGCGCCCGCCCTGACCCGGTCCATCATCCGCAGGAAGAGGACCGGGTGGCAGTCGGCCATGTTGGCGCCGATGACCAGGAAGACATCCGCCCGGTCCAGGTCCTCGTACGACCCGGGCGGGCCGTCCGCGCCCAGCGACAGCTTGTAGCCGCTGCCCGCACTGGCCATGCACAGCCGGGAGTTGGACTCGATCCGGTTGGTCCGGACGAAGCCCTTGGCGAGCTTGTTGGCGAGGTACTGCGCCTCCAGGGTCATCTGGCCCGAGACGTAGAACGCGACCGCGTCCGGGCCGTGTTCTTCGATGACCGCGCGCAGCCGCCGCCCGGTCTCGGCGACGGCGTCCGCGACCGGTACGGGTTCCTGCTCGGCGCCGCGGGCGGGCCGGATCAGGGCGTGCCCCAGGCGGCCGGGGGCGGCGAGCATGTCGGCGGTGGTGGCGCCCTTGGTGCAGAGCCGGCCGGCGTTCGCCGGGTGCTCCTTGTCACCGCTCACCGCGAGCACGCGGCGGCGGCCGTCCGGGCCCGCGCCGACCTCAAGCACCATGCCGCAGCCGACACCGCAGTACGAGCAGACCGTCCGCACCCGGCTGGTCGTGGTGGTCACACGCGGCCCCTTCGTGTCCCCGGTCACTGGGGACCGACGGTACGAAGGGACCATTACGCGCTGGTCACACCGGCCGGGCGGCGGGGGTTACACCCTCTGCACACCGGCGGGGGCGGCGGTGTGAGCCCGGGCCGCGGCGGGTCAGCCGGGCAGCGAGCGGAGCAGCACCAGCGAGCCCTCGTAGGACGGCAGCGCCCGCAAGTCCCCGTACCGCTCGTCCCAGGCGCCGCTGTCCAGGTCGGTCCGCAGTTCGGCGGCGAACCGGATCCTGGCGGTCTCGTCCACGAAGCTCCACGCGGAGCACGCCTGCCGGGCCCCCGGGTCGAGCAGCAGCTCGGGACGGGCGAAGTACGCCTCGTTGAAGCCGTCGGTGCAGTCGGCGGGGATCGGTACGGGTGTGACGGTGGTGTGTCCGCCCAGCGCCGCGGTGAGTTCGGCGATCGCGGGGTAGCGGCGGGCCTCGGTGTCCAGCACCTCGGGCGCGTAGGCGTAAAGCCAGAAGTCCCGTACCAGGTCCGGGTCGCAGGTCAGCACCAGAACGGGGCCGCGGGCCACCCGGCGCATCTCGCGCAGGCCCGCAGCGGCGTCACTCCACTGGTGGACGCTGAACGTGGTCATCGCGGCGTCGAACGCGCCGTCGGGGAAGGGAAGTCGCTCGGCCACCGCGTCAATTGCGGCCGGCCGCCCGGTGGGCCGCTGCGCGCGCATCGCCGCGGACGGCTCCACCGGGGTCACCTCGCGCGCCGCCGACTCGTAGGACCCGGCCCCCGCCCCGACGTTGACCACCGTCCGGGCGTCTCCCAGCGCCTCCTCGATCACCGCGGCGATCCGCGCGTCGGGCCGCCGGTAGCCGGCGTACCCCGCTCCCACGACCCCGTAGTCCACGTCCCCCGCGCTGCCGTCCACCCGTGTCTCCCGCATAACGGCCAATCTAGGCCCGGTCCCGCAGCACCTGCCAGGTCGCCGGCCGGCCGCAGGACGCCGAACGCCGGTTCGCCGGACGCGGTTCGCCGGACGCCGGTTCGCCGGGCGGCACCACCGCACCGCCGCACCACCGCACCACCGCACCACCGCACCACCGCACCACCGCACCGCCGCACCGCCGCACCGCCGCCGGCTCACAGCAATCCGTGCCGCATCGCGCTGGTCACCGCGGCCGTACGGTCAGCCACCCCCAGCTTGCCGAAGGCACGCAGCAGATGCGTCTTCACGGTGGACTCGCCGATGAACAGCCGGCGCCCGATCTCCGCGTTGGTGCACCCCTCCGCCACCAGCCGCAGCACCGCGGTCTCCCGGTCCGAGAGCCGGGGCACCTCCGGCCGGCTCCGCAGCCGGTCCACCAGGCGGGTCGCGATGGACGGCGCGAGCACCGTCTCACCGCGGGCGGCGGCCCTGATCGCGCCGGCGAGTTCGGCGAGGGCCACGTCCTTCAGCAGATAGCCGGCCGCGCCGGCCTCCACCGCCCGCAGGATGTCCCCGTCGGTCTCGTACGTGGTCAGCACGATGATCCGGCAGGGCAGCCCGGCGGCGGTCATCCGCTCGATCGACTCGACCCCGCCGCCGCCCGGCATCCGCAGGTCCATCAGCACGATGTCCGGCGTCAGCGCCGCGCTCAGCGCCTCCGCCTGCGGGCCGCTCGCCGCCTCCCCGACCACCTCCAGGTCCGGCTCCGCCCCCAGCATCGCGGCGAGCCCCTGCCGGACCACGGGGTGGTCGTCGGCGAGCAGGATCCGGATGGTGCCGGCCGGCGGCATCACAGGCCGCCCCCGGTACGGGCGCCGGGGCGGGCCGGCCGCGGATCTCCCGCGCGCTCCACCGGCAGCGTCACCCGTACCGTCGTCCCCTGCCCCGGCACGCTCTCCACCTCCGCGGCACCTCCCAACTCCGCTGCCCGGGCCCGCAGTCCGGGCAGTCCGTAGCCCGCCGCCGCACCGCCCGGCTCGAAACCGCGGCCCTCGTCCCGCACCGCGAGCACCAGCGCCCCTTCCTCGTAATAAAGCCGGAGGTCCACCGGCGCCCCCGGTCCCGCGTGGCGGCGGGCGTTGGCGAGCGCCTCCTGGCAGGTGCGCAGCGCCACCACCTCCAGCGCCGCGGGCAGCCCCCGTACCGTCCCGGTGACCGCCACCCGCGCGGCGGCCCCGGTCTGCTCCGCGTGCCGGGCGGCCAGCCGCCGCACCGCGTCCGGCAGCGAGCCGCCGGCCAGATCGGCGGGGGCGCCGCCGGCCACCAGGGCGCGGGCCTCGGCGAGGTTCTCCCGCGCGGTGCGCGCCATCAGCTCCAGGTGGCGGTGGGCCTGTCCGGGATCACGGTCGACCTGTGATTCCACCGCCTGGACCAGCATCAGCAGGCTGGTGAAGCCCTGCGCGAGGGTGTCGTGGATCTCCCGGGAGAACCGCTCCCGCTCGGCGAGCGCCCCGCGCTCCGCGGAGAGCCGGGCGACCTCCTCCCGGCTGGCCCGCAACTCGGCCAGCAGCGCGGCCCGTTCGGCGCTCTGCTCGATGATCCGGATGATCCAGCTGCCGAGCACCATGGAGAACGCCAGCGTCACCACCGCGAAGACCGAGTTGTAGTAGAGGTCGTGGGCATCCGGCCGCCACACCAGTGCCCAGCCCGCGACCGGTGCGATGTTGATGACGGCGACGGCGGTCAGCGCGCCCGGCATCCGCAGCAGCATGAAGCACTGCGGAACGAGCGCGAAGGTCGCCAGCCGGGTCTCGCCGACCAGCACCGCGGGCGGCAGGAAGAGCACCACCAGACCGGCGACGTAGCCGATCACCGCCCGGTCGGCAGCCCGGTCGGCGGGCCGGTCGGCGACCAGCAGCGGCCGGCCCACCCGGACGTACCACGGCACCAGCAGCCCGAAGAGCGCCGCCGCCACCGCCCGGACGTGCGGGCCGGGGCTCTCCGCGGCGAGTGCGAAGAGCACGGTCGCCACCCACACCACCGCGAAGTAGCAGTCCCAGGAGAGGAATCCGCGCTCCCAGACATGCGGGTCGGCCGGCTCGCCGGCGGCGGCGACCGTCACCCGTCGCTCCGGTTCTTCCAGCGGAAGGTCAGCAGGCACAGCACCAATCCTCCGACGCACCAGGCCCCCAGCACCAGGGCGGCCCGCCCGTACTCCCAGCTCCCGGCCGGCTCCAGCGCTGCCGCCGCCTGCGGCAGGAACACCCCGCGCAGCCCCTGGCACATCCACTTCAGCGGGAAGAACGACCCGACGGTCAGCATCCAGTTCGGCACGGTGTCGATGAGGATGTACACCCCGGAGATGAACTGCAGCACCAGGAACGGCAGGACGACCACCGAGGTTGCGCTGCGGGACGACTTGGGCACGCTGCTGATGGCGATGCCCAGCAGCGCGCAGCCGGTGATACCGAGCACGAAGATCCAGCCGAAGGTGAGCCAGCCCGACACGTCCGCCGGCAGGTCGAGGCCGTAGACGGCGGTGCCGAAGACCAGCAGCAGCGCGGTCTCCAGCACCCCGGTGACCAGCACCAGCCAGATCTTGCCCAGGAAGTACGCGGCCGGCGGCATCGGGGTGCCGCGCAGCCTGCGCAGCATCTTCTCGTCGCGTTCCACGGCGATCGAGATGCCCAGCGACTGGAAGCTGGTCGACATGATGCCGGCCGCGATCATCGAGGCCACGTAGTACTGCGACGCGGTGGCACCGGTCCCCGCCATGTCGTCGCCGAAGATCGAGGCGAAGAGGAAGAGGAAGACGATCGGGAAGGCGAAGGTGAAGACGACCTGCTCGCGCCGGCGGAAGAAGAGCCTGACCTCCAAGGCCCCCCGCAGCAGGCCGAGTCGCCAGGCGCCGGGGAGCCGCGGGGCGGCGGCGCCGGTCTGCCGCGCGACGGCCGCGGCGCTGTCGGTGGTGGTCATCACGGGTTCTCCTGTCCGATGAGCCGCAGGTAGACGTCCTCAAGGGTGGGGCGGGTGATCCGCAGGTCCGGGATCTCCCCGGCGAAGCGGCGGCTCAGCTCGGCGACCGCCTCGGTGGGGGTGCCGGTCTCCCGCGTCCGCGCGGTGCCGTCCGGCTCTGTCCAGTGCACGGTGGCCCGGGCTCCGGACCGGCCGGCCAGGGTGGCCGCCTCGCCGAGGGCGCGGACCCTGCCGCCGGCGATCACCGCGAGGCGGTCGGTGAGGGCCTCGGCCTCTTCCAGGTAGTGCGTGGTGAGCACGATCGTCGTGCCCTCGGCGGCCAGTTCGCGGATCAGACCCCAGAACTGGCGCCGCGCCGCCGGGTCGAAGCCGGTCGTGGGCTCGTCGAGCAGCAGCAGTTCGGGGCGGCCGATCACCCCCAACGCCACGTCCAGGCGCCGTCGTTGCCCGCCGGACAGGGCCTTCGTCCGGCTGCCCGCCTTCGCTTCGAGGCCCACCAGCGCGATCACCTCGTCCGGGTCGCGGGGCCGCGGGTAGTAGCGCGCGAAGTGCCGTACGGTCTCGGCGACCGTCGACTCCGTCGCCGTGGACTCGTCCTGCCAGACGATCCCGATCCTCGCCTGCCAGTGGCGTCCGGCGCGGCCGGGGTCCTCCCCCAGCACGGTGATCTCACCGCCGTCCCGGTCCCGGTACCCCTGCAGGATCTCCACCGTCGTGCTCTTGCCGGCCCCGTTGGGCCCGAGGATCCCGAACACCTCCCCGCGCCGGATGTCCAGATCCACCCCGTCCACCGCGGTGACCTCGCCGTACCGCTTGCGAAGCCCCCGTACCCGCACCGCGTATTCCGTCATACGTCCACTCTGGCGGCCGGCCGGGGTCCACCGGATCGACCGGCCGGGTGCACCGCTGTCCACCGGACGGTGGACAGCGCACCGCCCGCGGAGGCGCTACGGACGGCGGGGCGCGCGCCGGCCGGCGGTCGGAACCGGGCAGCGCGGCGGCGGAAAACCGGTGGCCCCGGGGCCGGCAGGCACGTTGCAATGGACACCCCTTTCACTCGGCTCCCGGGAGTATCACGTGACCGCCACCGCACCGACCGGGCCCGTCACCGCCGGACCCGATCTCGTACGGCGCCTGCTGGCGGCGCAGTTCCCGCACTGGGCCGGGCTTCCGGTGGTGGCGGTCGGGACGCCGGGGGTGGACAACATCACCTACCGGCTGGGCGACGCCATGTCGGTGCGGCTGCCGCGCTTCGCCCGCTGGGAGGGGCAGGTGCCCCGGGAGCAGGAGTGGCTGCCCCGGCTGGGACCGCTGCTGCCGCTCGCCGTGCCCGTCCCGCTGGCGCAGGGTGAGCCGGGGGAGGGCTACCCCTTCGTCTGGTCGGTCTACCGCTGGCTCGACGGCGACCGTGCCGACCTCGGCGAGCTCACCGACCCCCGGCAGACCGGTGTGGAACTCGCCCGTTTCCTGCGCGCCCTGCAGTCCGTCGACCCGGCCGGCGGCCCGGCCCCCGGCTGGAGCAACGGCTTCCGCGGCTGCGACCTCGCCGACGAGCGGGACTCCCCGGTGGTGGCGGGCCGGATGCGCGAGCGGATCGCCGCTCTGGAGGGGCTGACGGACACCGACGCGCTCGCCGCCGTCTGGGCGGACGCGCTGGCCGCGCCCGTCTGGGACCGGGCTCCGGTGTGGGTGCACGGTGACCCGGCGCCGGGCAATCTGCTCGCCTCCGGCGGGCGCCTGAGCGCCGTCATCGACTTCGGCACCCTCGCGGTCGGTGACCCGGCGGTGGACCTCATCGCCGCCTGGACCTTCCTGGACGGCGAGGCCCGCGGCGCCTTCCGCGCCGAACTCGCGGTGGACGGCGCCACCTGGGCCCGTGGCCGCGCCTGGGGTCTGTCCGGCATCCTGCCCCGCCCGGCCGAACTCGGCCCGGACGCCGACCCGGAGCACGCCGCCCGCGTCCGCCGGCGCCTGGCCGACCTCGTCGCCGACACGGCGGCCGACCGCGCACACGCCCCCCGGACCATGGGCCAGACCAGGGCGTTCGGCAGCTGAAACGCCGAACGGGCCGCCGGCAGGGGGGAAGGCCGGCGGCCCGCGATGGGGCAGGTGTCAGTCGGGCAGCGGTCAGCCGTCGCACGGTTCCGCAAAGCTTCGGAGCGATCGGACCGACCGCTCACACGAGGTCCGCTTCCGGCCCTTCACCCCGAGGGGCGAGCCCCCGGGGCAACCGGCCGGAGGGACGGCGGGGAGCCGGTGGGCTCAGCGGAGGCCACCGAGCGGCAGGCCACCGAGCAGGGCGGAGCCGGGGACGGCACCGGTGACCGTGGAGAACGGACCGTTCTTTGCGATGCCGGTGGCCTGGCTGAGCAGGGAGTCGACCGAGGTCTGCCCCCGCAGGTCCTGCGCGGCGCCGCCCACCGTGTTCAGCACGGTGCCGACCTTGGTGCCGTCGACGACCTGCTGCACCGGCTGCGCCGCGACGACCTGGTCGACACCGCCGCTGACGCTCATCGGCACGGCCGGGGTCGTGGCCACCGCCGGGAGCGCAGGCGTCGTCGGGAGCGCAGGCGTCGTCGGGAGCGCGGGCGCCACCGGGACCGTCGCCGCCGCCGGGACTGTCGACACCGCGCCGGTGAACGTGTTGTCCGGGACGGAACTGTCGGCGAACGCGGGGGCGGCCACGCCGACCGCCATCATGGAACCGGCCACAGTCGCTGCAACCTTCGAGTACTTCACTGGCCACCCTTTCAGTAGCTGACGCCGAAGTGCTCGGCGGTCTTTCTGCATTGGTCAACGACCGCGGAGAACAACGGAAACGACGGGTTGACCGGTCGGCGGACAATCACTCGTAAGTGAGGAGGCGGCGACCCATTTCTCCGATGAGATTCCGGGCCGCCGCCTTTTCCGCACACCGTTGTTCTCCACACCCTTCGCCGTCGTCCGACGGCGGCGGTCACAGGTGCGTGCGCCCCGCGTACGCCGGGCGCACGCCGCGCCGGTAGAGCATCGCGCCGCCGAGCAGGAGCGCCGCACTGGTGACACCGGCCGCACCGATCGCCCGGCCGCTGAAACCCGTCTCGGCCAGCTGCGGACTCGTCCGCTGGGCCGGCACGGACACCTCAGGGGCGGGTGCTTCGGGGGCCGGCGGCAGGTCGTGCGCCCGCGGCGGGCGCGCGTGCGGCGGGGCCGGCGCCGGCGGGGTGCTGACCGGCGGCGCGAGGACGGCGGCGCTCGCGTCGCAGGAATTCCCGAACGTGGGATTCAGCAGTGCCAGGACGTCCACCGTGTTTCCGCACGCGTTCACCGGTACATGGACCGGAATCTCCGCCGAGTTGCCGGAGAGAACACCCGGCGACCCGGAGCCGTAACCCGTCGAATAGCTCCCGGAACCCGCCTGCTGCCCGGAATCCCGGCCGGTGCTGTGCGAGATGTTCCCGCAGTCGTTGCCGGACGCGGGGTTGGCGAGGGCCACGGCGTCCACCGAGTTGCCGCAGACATTCACCGGTACGTCCACCGGTGCCGAGACGCTGTCGCCGGACAACAGCCCGGGTGAGTTGGACGTGCCGCTCACGGCACCGGTGTCCGCGCTGGCGTACCCTCCGGTCGCGGCGAGAATGCTGCTCGCGGCAGCGACGGTGAGCAGGCTCCGGCCCAGGATCTGTCGCATCGGCTTTTCTTCTCCGCACTGTCGGTGAGACGTAACGCGTGAGACGCACCGCCCCGGGCGCTGGACGCACACCGGGGCGGTACCTGTTCAGGACCTGACGGCCCGACAGGTCTGCGTCACTCGCTGCTGAGGCTGGCGTTGGTGCAGCTGTTGCCGAACGCCGGGTTCAGCAGCGCGAGGATGTCCACGGTGTTGCCGCAGAGGTTGACCGGCACGTGCACCGGGGCCTGGCCGACGTTGCCGGACAGCAGGCCCGGGGAGTGCGCGGCGATGGCGCCGGCGTCGGAGTCGGCGAACGCGGGAGCGGCGACGCCCATCGCGAGCAGCGAGCCGGCGGCAACGGCCGCGACCTTCGAGAACTTCACGGTTAGCTCCTTTTCGGTAAGCGGCGTCTGACGCCGCCACGACCTTCGTGGTGGCCCGGGCCACGTATTTCCGTGCCCTGGACGCCGCTACGCCGGGACCAACGACGGCTGATCGCCGAAGGCAACTCCCCGGCCTTGACTGCTGCGCACTATCCACCCGAATGGCTGCGAACCGGCGGCGTGGCCGGCCGAATCCGCAGGCGGAATTCCGGGCAGGGCACCGGGAAATCCGGGGGGAAATCCGGCCCCGGCGGAATCCGGCGGCGCCGGCCGCCGGAACCGGCCGGAAATACCGGGTGGCCCCGGCCGTCCGGCGAACTGCCGGCGATCGGGGCCACCCAGGGCCGCGCGGGGTGATCAGCTGTTGCCCGCGCCCTTCGCGGACAGCACCGGGCTGTCGTCCAGGATGTCCGAGAGGGTCTCGTCGCCCTTGGCCTGGGTGGAGTTCTCCACGCACCGCTGGTTCTGCGGCGAGGAGAGCACGTTGAGGTCCTGGACGGAGACCGGCACGACGCCGGCCGGCGAACCGGCGTCGGCCTTGGCGGGCAGGCCGGCGCACGGCTTGTCGAGCGAGCCGGAGACCAGCGCGAACGACGGGCTCAGGTAACCGCCGGTGTACACGTTGCCGTAGTCCTGCGCGGCGGCGTTGCCACCTGCGGTCGTGGTGCCGCCGGAGTCGCCGATCGCCATCGCCTGCGGGGCGACGGTCGCCGAGACTCCCGCGAGCGAGGCCGCGACGGCGGCCGTGGCGAGAAGCTTCTTGATCATCACGGTGGGTCCTTCAGGGGAGACGGCCCCCGGGTATCAGAGGCGCGCCGTGACCAACAGCGTCAAGGCCCGTTGGTCATGATCGTTCACCCGAATGGCGCGTGCGGGTGCAGGCACATCGCGCACGCCCACCGAAAGGGTGATGGCTCCCTACGTGTGTTGACGAGCGGTCAACACAGCTCATGCGATGGTCATAAGAAATCCGGCCTGGTCAACGGCCCGCGCGCCTCCCGCGATTCACACCGTGACGTCTGCGACCGTGCATTCCTGATTCGTAGGAATTACCTGACAGGCATGGGATTCGTTGACTGCACGCAGCCGCTGATCGCCGCCCGATCACGCGGCAGCGGAACTTGACCGGACTTCGGCTTCTCCGGGTTGCCGAGAGGGAGAACGGCGCGCGATGCCGCAACACGAGTACGAACTCGCCGGGCTGACGGTGCTCCATATGACGCAGCCGGTCGAGGGCGGCGTCGCCCGCGTCGTCATGGACCTGGTGACGGCCCAGGTGCGCGCCGGGGCCCGCGTCGTGGTCGCCTCACCGGCGGGCCCTGCGGCGCCCGGCCGGCCCGCGCGACCCTCAGGACCCGCGGTGCCGCCCCAGCCGTCGGGGTCGTCGCAGGCACCGGAGGCACCGGAGCCCGCCCGGCCGCCGGACGCGGAGCCCGGCCCGTTCGCGCGCCGGCTCGCCGCGGTGGGCGCCGAGGCCGTACGGTGGCCCGCGCGCCGCTCCCCCGGCCCCTGGCTCCCCCGCGAAGTCGCCGCCGCCGCCCGCGTCCTGGCCGCCGTCCGCCCCGACCTGCTCCACCTGCACAGCGCCAAGGCCGGACTGGCCGGACGCCTCGCCGCCCGGGGCCGCGTGCCCACCGTCTTCCAGCCGCACGCCTGGTCGTACGACGCGGTGACCGGCCCGGTCGCGTCGGCCGCGCTGCGCTGGGAGCGGTACGCCACCCGCTGGACCGACCGGGTCCTCTGCGTCAGCGCGGCCGAACGGGAAGCCGGCCTACGGCACGGGCTGCGGGCCGCCTGGTCGGTCGTCCCCAACGGCGTGGACACCACCCACTTCACGCCTGCCGCCGACCCCGGCTCAGTACGGGCCGGCCTCCCCGCCCTGGCCGGACTGCCGCCCGGCGCCCCGCTGGTGGTGTGCGTCGGACGGCTCTGCCCGCAGAAGGGCCAGGACGTCCTGCTGCGCGCCTGGCCGGAGGTGACCGCCCGGCTCCCCGCCGCCCGGCTCGCCCTCGTCGGCGACGGCCCCGACCGCGGCCGGCTGCTGCGCGCGGCCCCGCCCGGCGTGACCTTCGCGGGGCCGACCGCCGACCCGCGGGCCTGGTACCGCGCCGCCGACCTGGTGGTGCAGCCCTCCCGGTGGGAGGGCATGGCGCTGGCACCGCTGGAGGCGATGGCCTGCGGCCGGGCGGTGCTGCTCACCGACGTGGCCGGCGCCCGGGAGAGCCTGCCGCCGGCCGACACCGCCACCGGCCTGGTCACCGCGGCCGATCCCGCGGCACTGGCCCGCGCCCTCGTACGGCTGCTCGGCGACCCCCCGCTGCGTGCCGCGGTCACCGCCCGCGCCGTGGCCCACGTCCGCGACCGGCACGACGTACGCAGGGCGGCCGCCGCGGTCTCGGCCCTCTACCGCGACCTGCTCTCCCTCCCCCATCCGCACCCTGTGGAGAGGGCCCCCCGATGACGCGCTCCGCCCCGCGTATCCCCGGCCCGGGTACGCAGAACCCGTCCCCGACCACCTACGGCCACGGCACCGGCCCGCTCCCCGCCGCCGCGCCCGCACCCCGCGGCAAGGCACCGGCCGACCGCACCGGCGACCGCTCCCCGGGCACGGCAGCCGGCTCGGAGAGACCCACCGGCCGCACCGCCGACAGATCCCGGGGCGGCGGTACGGCTGCCGGCCGGCACGCCGACCGCCTGCGCGGCGGCAACGCGACCACCGACCGCGTCACGGTCGCGGCACCCCGCGCCGGCCGGCCGGTCCGGCCGGCGCGGGACACCTCCACCGGGCCCGGCTCCCACCGCCGCGCTCTGCGGGAGCGGGCCGGCGGCGCACTGGCCGCCGGCGACTGCCTGGCCGTACTGGCCGGCGCCATGGCCGCGCAGGCCGTGGCCGGCGCCGCCACCGCGGGCGACGCGGCCCGCTGCGGCGCCGTCGCGCTCGGCATCCTGCTGCTGGGCTGCCGGCAGGCCGGCCTCTACCGCCCCGGGTTCGACCCCGGCGCCCTGCGCGAAGTGCCCGCCGTGGCCGTACGGGCCGCGCTCGCCTGGGGGTTCGCCGCCGCGGTGACCGGCGCCGGGCTCGGCCGCGAGGCGCTGGTGACCGCGATCGTGCTCACCGTGACCGTGGCGTGCGCGCTGCGGGCGCTCACCTACCGGCTGCGGCGCGCGGCGGCCCTGCGCCACCCCGGGTCCACGCTGATCGTCGGCGCCGGCCCGGCCGTGCGGCAGATCGCCGCCGCGCTCCAGACGCACCCCGAGTACGGCATGCGGCCGGTGGGCGTCGTCGCCCCGGGTCCCGGCACCGACGCGACCGACCCGGCGGTACGGCAACTGGCCGCCGAGGTCCCGCTGCCGGTGCTCGCCGGGCACGGCCAGACCATCCGCGCGGTGATCCAGAACGCGGTCAGGTACGCGGTCGTCACCGGGCCGCCGGCCCTGGACGCGCGGACCACCGCGACGGTGCGGCTGCTGGTCGCGCAGGGCTGCCAGGTGTGGCAGCTGAGCACCGGCCGCGGTCCGGTGCCGCCCGGGCACCTGTGGGGATTCGCCTGCCGGCGCCTGGAACCCGACCCGCGCGGGGTGCCGCAGGCGCCGGGCCGGCGGGCCAAGCGGGCGCTGGACGCGGTGGTCTCCGGCATCGCGCTGCTCTGCTTCGCACCCGTGCTGGGCGCCTGCGCGCTCGCCGTACGGCTGGCCGACGGGCCGGGGGTGCTCTTCCGGCAGGAGCGGATCGGGCTCGGCGGGCGGCCGTTCACGCTGCTGAAGTTCCGCACCCTGCGGCCGAGCGACGAGAGCGAGTCGGCGACGCGGTGGTCCATCGCGCACGACCGGCGGATGAGCGCAGTCGGTCGAGTGCTGCGGCAGACCTCGCTGGACGAGCTGCCGCAACTGTGGAACGTCCTGCGCGGCGACATGAGCCTGGTCGGTCCGCGTCCCGAACGCCCGCACTTCGTCGCGCAGTTCAGCACCGCGCACCCCGGCTACCAGGACCGGCACCGGATGCCCGCCGGCATCACCGGGCTGGCCCAGGTGCACGGGCTGCGCGGGGACACCTCGATCGCGGACCGGGCCAGGTTCGACAACCACTACATCGACAGCTGGTCGTTCTGGCAGGACGTGGCGATCCTCGCCCGTACCGTCTGCGCGGTCTTCCGGTTCGGCGGCAGCTGATGGCCCTCACCTTCGCCGGCACCCTGCCGCGCCGCACCGCACCGACGCTGCGTCAGCTCGCCTGGCTGGTTCCGCTGCTTCCGGCGGTCGCCACGGTGCTGCTGCTCGCGGCGCCGGTCGGCACCGGTGACGTCAGCAGGTCGGGCAAGGTCACCCCGGCCGACGCGGCCTCGGCGGTGCTCGTCCTGACCTGCGCGGTACGGCTGGTGCGGGCCCGGCGGCGGGTGCTGAGCCCGGCGGCGGCGATCGTGCTCGGGGCGCCGGTGGCCGGCTTCGCGCTGTCCGCGGCGACGTCGCTCGACCCCGGCGCCGGGCTGGCCGGATTCCTGCGCTACGCCCAGGTGTTCGTGGCTGTGCCGGCCGCGGTCGTACTGCTGCTGCGCGACCGGCGGGACTTCGCGGTGATCGCCGGGAGCATCGTGGCGCTGGCGCTGGTGCAGGGCACGGTCGGGGTGTGGCAGTACGCGACCGGGACCGGCGCGTCGTACCAGGGCGAGGACATCCGGGCGGTCGGCACCTTCGGGCCCTCGGACGTCATGGGCATGGCCACGGTGGTCGCGTACGGGCTGGTGATCGCGGTCGGCTGGGCGCTGGGCGCGGGGCCGGTGCGGATGCGGCTCACCGCGCTGGGCTGCGCGGTGGCGCTCGCGGTGCCGCTGACGGTCTCCTTCAGCCGGGGCACCTGGATCGCGACGGCGGTCGCCTGCGCGGCGATGACGGTGCTGGCCGGGTGGCGGCAGGCGGTACGGGTCTTCGGGGTGCTGGCGGCGAGCGCGGTGCTGCTGGTCGGCGGGGTCGGGGTCGGGTCGCAGCTGATCGGCGCGCGCGTCGCCAGCATCACCCAGGTCACCGACGCGCCGGACCCGTCGGTGACCGACCGGTACACCCTGTGGGCCGCGGCGGTCTCGATGTGGCGCGAGCACCCGGTGGCCGGAGTGGGCCTCAAGCGGTTCCCTGACGAACGCGACGGCCGGGCCGGGCTCGGGCTCTCCTCCGGCAGCGACACGGCGGGCGCCGGCCAGGGGTTCAAGCGGGAGCCGCTGCTCTCGCCGCACAACATGTACCTGCTCGCGCTGAGCGAGCAGGGCCTGGTCGGCTGCGCGCTGCTCACCGGCTCCTGGGCGGCCCTGCTCGCCGGCGCCACCGCCCGCCTGCGCCGCGTCCCTTCGGCCCCCGGCCTCGCCGCCGTCGGCCTGCTGCTGTGGACCCTGGTCGACTTCCTCTACGCCGACATCGGCGGCCCGTGCACCGTCCTCACCGCCACCCTGCTCGGGCTCACCGGCTGGTACGCCCTCGCCCCCGCGAACGGACCGCGCCCATGACCGAGGCGCGGGCGCGCGACACGATCCCCTCACCGGCCGGCCCTGCGGCGGAGCCCGCCGCGACCGTCCCGGCGGGCCGGCGCCCGGCGCCCGCCGCATCCGGGCCGGCCGGCGGCGGGTCGCAGGGGCTGGCGTGGGCGGCCGGGGTGACGGCCGGGCTGAGCGTGGCCGGGTCGGTGGTGGGGCTGGTGCGGGATCAGACCATCGCGCACCTCTTCGGGGCGGGTGCGGAGTCGGACGCGTTCCTGGTGGCGTGGACGCTGCCGGAAGTCGCGGCGACCGTGCTGATCGAGGACGCGATGGCGCTGCTGATGGTGCCCGCCTTCAGTGCCGCGCTCGCGCGCGGCGGGGCGGTCCCCGGTCTGGTCAGGGGGACGCTGCCCCGGCTGCTCGCGGTGCTGGGCGTGCTGACCGCCGTCCTGGTGGCGGGCGCGCCCTGGGTGGTGCGGGTGCTGGCGCCCGGACTCGCGGACCCGGCGGAAGCGGTCGCGTGCACCCGGCTGACCGCGGTGAGCGTCCTCACCTTCGGCCTGGCCGGCTATCTCTCCGCCGCCCTGCGGGCACACCGCCGTTTCGTGCCGCCCGCCGCGATCTACGTCGCCTACAACGCCGGCATCATCGCCACCCTCCTCGCCCTGCACGGCCGTTACGGCGTGCTGGCCGCGGCGGCCGGCGTCGCGGTCGGCGGCTGCCTGATGGTCGCCGTCCAACTACCCTCCGCCATCGCCGAGTTGCGCGGCCACCGAGTCCCGGCCGGTGCGCCCCGCGCGCCGCACCGCACGCTCGCCCTCGCGCTGCTCGCCCCGGTCGTCCTGTTCACTCTCAGCCGCCAGGCCCAGGTCCTGGTCGAGCGGTTCTTCGCCGCCCCCCTGCCGGCGGGCGCGATCTCGCACCTCAACTACGCGCAGAAAGTGGCCCAGTTGCCGATGGCGCTGTCCGTGATGATCTGCACGGTCACCTTCCCCGCCGTCTCCCGAGCACTGGCCGAGGGCGACCGGGAAAAGGCCCGCGAACGCGTCGAACGCGACCTCACCCTCGCCTGCGTCGTGGTCCTGACCGGCACCGCATACGTCATCGCCTGCGCCCCCCAGCTGATCTATGTCCTCTTCCAGCGGGGCGAGTTCAGCGCGGACGACACCGCGGCGACGGCGGCGGTGATGCGGGTGTACGCGCTCGGCCTGCTCGGCCAGAGCCTCGTCGGCACCCTGATCCGGCCGTTCTTCTCCGCGGGCCGCCCCACCTGGTATCCGGCCGCCTCGATGGCGGCCGGCCTGCTGGTCACCGCCGTCGCGGACGCCGCCGCGGTCGGGCCCTGGGGCGCCTACGGCATCGCCGCGGGCAACGCGCTGGGCATCACCGTCACCGCGGGCCTGCTGCTGCGCGGCCTCGGCGGCCACAGCATCGCGGTGCGGGTCCGCACGATCGCGCCCGGTCTGACCCGGACGCTGCTGGCCGCGGCGGTGGCCACCGCCGCGGGCTGGCTCGTCAGCACGCGCGTCCCCGGCGCGTTCGCCGCCACCGCGGCCTGCGGCCTCGCCGTACCGGCCGTCTTCACGCTGGCGGCCTTCGCCGTACGCGTACCGGAACTGCCGTATCTGCTCGCCACCGTGACACGGAAGGGCCGCCGATGACCGCCGAACCGACCACTCCGGGCCGCCGCAGCGCGCGGGTGCCCTGGACGCTGATGTACCACTCCGTCGGGGACTCGAGGAACGACCCGTACCTGATCACCGTCGACCCCGGCCGGCTCGCCGCCCAGCTGCGCTGGCTCAACCGGCACGGTCTGACCGGGGTCGGCATGCGCGAACTGCTCGCCGCCCGCGCGGCCGGGCGGGACCAGGGCCTGGTCGGGCTCACCTTCGACGACGGCTACGCCGACTTCCTGCACCTGGCCGTACCCGCGCTGCGCGAACACGGCCACACGGCAACGGTGTTCGTGCTCGCCGGGCGGCTCGGCGGCACCAACGCGTGGGACCCGGACGGCCCGGTCAAACAACTGCTCGACGCACAGGGCATCCGCGAGGCGGCCGGCGCGGGCATGGAGATCGGCTCGCACGGACTGCTGCACCGGGACCTGACGGAGCTGGACGACGCGGCGCTCGCCGCCGAAGTGGGCGAGAGCCGGGAGCTGCTGGCCGAGGTGACCGGCACCGCGCCGATCGGTTTCTGCTACCCGTACGGCACGGTGGACGCGCGGGTGATCGCCGCGGTACGCCGCGCCGGGTACACGTACGCCTGCGCGATCACCCCCGGTCCGCTGACCTCGCTGCTCGCGCTCCCCCGCACCCACATCGGCAACCGCGAGACCGCGCCGCGCCTGCACGCCAAACGCGCCCTCCACGATTTCCACAGCCGCCGCCTCCCCGCCCTCCCCGACCTGCCCGCGGCGGCGCTCGCCGGGTCGCCGCGGCCCCCGGAGACCGGCCCGTCACCCGCCAGGACCCCGCCGTACGGCGAGGTGGCGCACCACCGTTCCGGCGACCACCCGGCCGACGCGGACACACGGAGCGCCGGGCATCCCGCACCCGCCGCTCCGTCCGCTGACGACACCCCGCGCCCGGAGCGGGGCCGGACCACCGGCTCCCCCGCGGGCCAGGACGCACCCGGCCCGCAGGCCCCCGCACCGCTCACCGACTCCCCCGGAGGTCACCCGTGAAGGTCCTGCACATCATCACCGGGCTCGGCATCGGCGGCGCAGAACAGCAGTTGAGGCTGCTGGTGCGCCGGCTGCCGGTGGACTGCGAGGTGGTGACGCTGACCAACCCCGGTCCGGTCGCCGACGGCCTTGAGGCGGACGGCGTGCCCGTCACGCACCTCGGGATGGGCGGGAACCGCGACCTGGGCGTGCTGCCCCGGCTGGTCTCGTTCATCCGCGCGGGCGGCTACGACGTGGTGCACACCCACCTCTACCGGGCGTGCGTCTACGGCCGGGTGGCCGCCCGGCTGGCGGGCGTACGGGCCGTGGTCGCCACCGAGCACTCGCTGGGCGTCACCCAGATCGAGGGCCGCCCGCTCGGCATCGGCACCCGGGCCCTCTACCGGGCCACCGAACGCCTCGGCGCCGGCACGCTGGCCGTCTCCGCGACCGTCGAGCGCCGCCTGACCGCCTGGGGCGTGCCCGGCGACCGCGTCCACCTCGCCCCCAACGGCATCGACCCGGCGGTCTTCCGCTTCTCCGACCGGGCCCGCACGGCCGCCCGCGCCCGCCTCGGCGTCCCCGAGGGCGCCTACGTCGTCGGCGGGGTGGGCCGGCAGGTGGCGGCGAAGAACTTCGACGACCTGATCCGCACGGTCGCCGCCCTCCCCGGCGTCCACCTGATCCTGGCCGGCGACGGCCCCGAACGGGTGCCGCTGCTGCGGCTCGTGCAGGACCTCGGGGCCGCGGGCCGCGTCCACTTCGCCGGTCCCGCGCACGCCGACGGCGAACTGGCCGGGCTCCTGGCGGCGATGGACCTGTTCGTCTCGCCGTCCGCCGAGGAGTCCTTCGGCCTCGCCCTGGTCGAGGCGCTCGCCGCCGGGCTGCCCGCGCTCTACGTCGCCTGCCCCGCGGTGGAGGACCTGCCGCCGCAGGACGCGCCCGGCGCCCGCGCCGTCACCCGCTACGAACTCCCGGCCGCGGTATGCGAGGAGCACGCGGCCGGCCCCCGCCGCCTCCCGGTGCCGGCCGCCGTCGAGCGTTACCACATCGACCGCACCGCGGCGGACGTGATGGCGCTGTACGAAACGGCCGTCCACGGCCGCCGCGCCGCCCGCACCCCGGCCCCCGTCCCGGGCCAGCCGGTCCCCGGGAGCACGCCTTCCGGAGCGGATACCCGAGCCGGAGCCGCACCCCGATCCGAGGCCGCCGCAACCGGAACCGGGGCCGCGCCGGGCTCCGGCACCGCCGACGTCACCCAGGCTGTCCCCGCCGAGAAATGAGAGACCCCATGGACGAGTTCGCAGAACACCGCGACGCCCACCGCCGCAGCGCGCGCCGCCGGTCGCGGTGGCGGGCGCTGCCCCGCTGGGTGCCGCTGCCGCTGGGCCTGGGGATCGGGCTGGCCGGCGGGCTCGGGTACGGGCTGGCGGCGACCCCGCAGTACGCCGCGACCAGCTACGTCATGGTCGTACCGCAGCACACCGGGGATTCGCCGACCGCGCTCGGCTTCGCCCAGGCCTACGGACGGATCGTCACCGGTTCCGCGGTGCTGGCCGGCGCGTCGGCCGCCGCCCGCACGCCGGTCGCCGGCCTCGGTGACCACGTCCAGGCGCAGACCTCGCCGGACGCGCCGATGATCTCCGTGACCGGCACCGCGGACGGCGGTCAGGACGCGGCCCGCATCGCCAACGCGGTCGCCGCATCCCTTGCCGAGACCGGCAACCGCGACTCCGCCGCCACGGGTGTGCGCCTGCTGGTCTTCTCCCCGGCGGTCGCGCCCACCTCCCCTGCCTCCCCTTCCGTCCCGCTCTCGGCCGCGGTCGGCGCCAGCGCCGGCGCCCTCCTCGGCGCCCTGGCCCTCCTGGTCCGCCCCCGCGAACAGCCCGAAGCCCCGGACGCGACGGTCCCCGCCCCGGCCCACGGCGTACGCGAACCCGCCCGGACAGCGCTGTGACCCCGCACCGAGGCACCCCGGCACCCCCACCGCCCGCAACCGCGTCCGCAGCACCCCCCGCCGCACTGCCCGAGCCACGCCCCCCGGAAAACCACCACACCCCGCCCCCCGCCCCCGATCCCGGCCCCAACGCCGGTCCCGCCGCGCAGCGCCCGCTCCGGGTGACCTTCTGCCGGGACGCCGGCGAATTCGCGGCGCTCGCCCCCGCGTGGGAAACGCTTCACCGCGACTGCCCGCCCGCGACCCCCTTCCAGTCGCACGCCTGGCTCCACTCGTGGTGGCTGTCGTACGGCGTGCCGGGCAGGCTGCGGCTCGTACTGGTCTGGCGGGGCGGGGAGTTGGCCGCCGCTGCGCCGCTGATGCGCGCGTACCGGCCGTATCCCGTGCTGACCGGGCTCGGCGGGGCGGTCACCGACTACGGAGATGTGCTGGTGGACGCGAGGGCGGACGCCGACGGCGCGGTGAGCGCGGCGCTGGCCGCCGGGGTGCGGACCGCAGCGCGCGGGTCCGTGGTCGAGCTGCGGGAGGTACGGGCGGGCGCCGCGGCCGAGGCGCTGTACGCGCGGTGGCGCGGCCCGAAGCGGCAGCTCACCGACTCCACGTGCCTGGAGCTGCCCGGCCTGCCGATGGAAGGACTGATCGCCCGGGTCGGAAGTTCGCGCGGCCAGCGGATCCGCTCCACGCTGCGGAAGCTGGACGCCGCCGGGATCACCGAACGCGATGTGCCGCCCGCCGAGGTGCCCTCCGCGGTGGCGAACCTGGTGCGGCTGCACCTGCTCCAATGGCAGGGCCGCGGGGTGAACCCCGAGCACGAACGGCCGCGGTTCGCCGCCCACCTGACCCGGGCGATGACCCGGATGGTGGCCTCCGGCGACGCGGTGGTCACCGAATTCCGGCTGGCCGGCGAGGTGGTCGCCGCCAATCTGACCGTGCTCTCCCCCACGCTGGCCGGCGGTTACCTCTACGGCGCCCACCCGCGCCTGCGCGGCACCAAAGTGGACCTCAACACGCTGCTGACCCGGCACGGCGTACGGCACACGGCCGGTGCCGGCCGCACCACGCTGAGCCTGCTGCGCGGCGCGGAACCGTACAAGTTCCACTGGCGCCCCGAACACGTGGCCAACCGGCGGCTGCTGCTGTCGGGCGCCCCGACGGCCCCGCTGCTGCTGCTCCGCTACGGCCCGGCCCGGGTCAGGGCGGCGGCGGCCGGCTGCCCGCGGCTGCGGGCCTGGCGCGACCGCCTCGCGTCCCTGCGCCGCCCCGGCCGGGAGACCCGGCACCGAGGCGGCGGATAAGCCGTGCCGCGGAAGTCACGGCCCAGCCGCCGGGCGGACGGCGCCGCTTCCGCGACCCGGCCTAGTTCTCCGCTGCGGTCCCAGCAGAGGTCCCAGCAGAGGTCCCAGCAGAGGTCCCCGCAGGGGTCGCGGCGGGTCTGGCGGCGGCCTTGGCCTCCTTCGGGGTGAGCTTGACGCAGACCTGGCCGCTCGCGTACTGCTGCTCCAGCTCCGCGGTGAGCGGCATCGGCACGCATGACTCGACCGGTGAGGTGGGATCCGACCCGGACTGCTGCGGCACCCCGGGAACCGGGACGGTGGGCAGCCCGCCCGGCACCGGGATCCCGGTGGGCGTGCCGGTGGGGGCCGGCGTCACCGTGGGCGGGGCGGGCGTGGGGGTGACCGCCGGCGCGGGTGTGGCGGCGGGCCCCGAAGCGGGCGCCGCCTTGCGGCCGTAGAAGAGCGCGCGGTAGATCTGCGCGGACGCCGGGTTCTCCTTGCAGCTCCATACGCCGTGCGGGCAGTAGTCGGTGATCGTCTGGTAGACCGGTTTGTGCCCGGTGATCCAGCCGATCATCAGGGTCATGTACTCGGGGTTGTCGCCGTTGCGGAACAGCCCCCACTCCGGGTAAGAGATCGGCTTGCCGTGCTCGGCCGCGAAGTCCACCTGCGCCTGCAGCCCGTACGGCTCGGTCACCTGCTGAAAGAAGGTCTCGCCCGGCGGCTGGTCGTAGGAGTCCATGCCGATGATGTCGACGGTGCTGTCCCCGGGGTAGCACTCGGTCCAACCGATCGCGTCCTGACCGCGGTTGGGCGCGAAGTCGAAGCGGAAGTGCTGCCCGGGCACGGCCCGCATGGCGGTGACGATCCGGTTCCAGTACGTCTTCCAGCCGTCCGGGTCGGGCGCGCAGCGGTGGGTGTACGTGGTGCCGTTCATCTCCCAGCCGAGCACGATCACGGTGTCCGGGACGCCGAGTTCCACCAGCCGCTGGGCCAGCTTGGTGAAGTGGGCGTCGTAGGCGCCGCTCGCCCCGGCCTCGATCCGGCCGCGCACCTCCTCGTCCGAGAGGTGGTCCTCGTTGTTCTCCTGCATGGGCACGTTCAGCACGAAGAGCCGGTCCTGCTCGGCCTTCGCCCACTGCGCCCACGGTTCCAGCAGGCCGCTGCCGCCCTCGATGCCGTCCCAGTCCTCACCGGGCAGGTAGGTGTGGCCGACCCGCACGTCGGTACCGCCGAGCCACTGCGACATCTCGGCGAGGCTGCGGATCCCGTCCGGCCCCGAGTCGGTGAAGGCACCCATCGGCGGCAGGCCGCCTCCGGAGTGCGGCCCGCTCGGCAGCGAGCCGGCCGATCCCGTACCGGCACCGGCGCCGGTCCCGGCGGCCTGCGGGGACGGCGCCGGTGCGGCAGCCGGCGACGAGGGGACCTCGTCGCCGATGGCGGATGTGGTGAGGCCGGAAAGGAGCAGCGCGGCCGCGACCACCCCGACGCCCGTTCTCGTCAACCACTGGCGTCGTTCCGCCATGGTCTCTCCTTTGCTCCTGAGCGGCGGCGCGCTGTCACGCCCCCTGACGACCAGTCATAACGTAGGTCGAAATGATGCGCGCTCTGGTTACGCCGTCCGTGTGGCCGGCCGAAAAGGAGGCCGACGCGCCGAGCCAATTCCACCGCTAAAAGCATTTTCTGGCGGACCGTCAATAGCGGAACAAGCCGCCCGCTGCATCACTCGGGCGAATGAAATTCAGTGCATTCCCCACCAATGATCCGCTGTGGCTCACCCCCGCGGCGGCATGATGTGCCGCGACACACAGCAGGTGATGCGCGGCATCCGGTCCGGTAAACGCCGGGCTGCGAACACGAACGGGTGAGAGGAGCCGGGCCATGGTGACACGCAGAAGAGTGCTGAGGACCGGCCTGACAACCGTGGCCGCGGTGGGCGGCACGGCCGCCGCACTGCGGCCGATGCTCACCGCCGGGGATCGGAGCGACACCCGGACCGCCGCGCTGACCGACGCGAAAGCCGCCGCCGCACCGCTGGAAGGACCGCGCGAAGGCGCCGAGGGCAGTGCCGCTCCGCTCTTCGACGAGGTCTACCGGGACCGCCGCATCCAGGGTTTCCCCTCCGACGCGGAAGCCGGTGTCGACCTCTACATCGACGGCCGGCCGCTGGAGCTGATGCGCCGCTACGACGGCAGCTGGATCAGCGTGGCGAACCACTTCCAGCCCTATACGACGCCGATCGCCACCGCCCGGGGCGCCGTCGACGTCATCGGACGGGCCGAGCTGTCCATGAACGGGATGTCCATGGACTCCGGCCACCACCACTGACGACCGCTGAGGGGCCGCACCCGTGTACACCCGCATCAATCAGCGCAACCTCACCAGCCTGCAGCGCAGCCGCTTCGTCCGGGCCGTCCTGGAGATCAAGCGGAGGGGCGCATACGAGAAGTACGTCTCGCTGCACAGCAAGTACTTCGCGGCGGACGGCGAGAGCGGCCTGCGGGTGGCGCACATGGCGCCCACCTTCTTCCCCTGGCACCGGCAGTTCCTGCTCACCTTCGAACGCGAACTGCGCACGGTCGACCCGGGCGTCACCATTCCCTACTGGGACTGGACCACCGACAGTTCCGCCTCGTCCTCGCTGTGGGACGACGACTTCATGGGCGGCAACGGGCGGACCAGTGACGGCCAGGTGATGACCGGCCCGTTCGCGTACCGGTACGGCGCCTGGCCGATCACCTACGGCGTCACCGAGGAGCGGTACCTCACCCGGAACATGGGCCGCCCGGACCGGCCGATCAGGCTGCCCACCAAGGCGGAGCTGGACGACGCGCTGACGATGGCGGTGTACGACACCTCGCCGTGGAACTCCGCGCCGAGCACCAAGGGCTTCCGCAACAAGATCGAGGGCTGGACCGTCAGCGACACCCAGGGCGGCTATCTGCACAACCGGGTGCACCAGTGGGTGGGCGGGCACATGATCGGGGCCTCCTCGCCGAACGACCCGGTGTTCTGGCTGCACCACGCCTTCATCGACCTGATCTGGGTGCGCTGGCAGCGGCTGCACCCGAAGTCGTCGTACCTGCCGAGCAAGCCGCTCGCCTCGAAGGACCCGCAGCACGGCCGGGTGATCAGCACCGAGGACACGATGCCGCCCTTCGGGGTGCGGCCGTCGGCGGTCTTCGACCACCGGAAGTACTACACGTACGAGGAGAACTGACCGCGGGCCGCACCTCTCGCCTGTCCGCCCGCCTGCCCGCCTGCCCGCCCGACTGCCCGCCGGCACAAAAGAAGCGGCCCCCGCGTCCCTGATGGGACGGGAGGGCCGCTCGCCAGGACCGGACTTACCAGTCGCCGCCGACCTCGTGAGCGGAGACGTTCTCGCACGTGTTGCCGAACGCCGGGTTCAGCGCGCCGATGACGTCCACCGTGTTGCCACAGACGTTCACCGGAACGTGCACGGGCACCTGGATGAGGTTGCCGGACAGCACACCCGGAGAACCGACGGCGGCACCCTGGGCGCCGGAGTCCGCCGAGGCCATACCAGCACCAGCGGCCAGAACGGCACCCGCGGCAGCGGTGACAGCCGCAGCCTTCGCGATACGCGACATCAAGATCTCCCTGAGATGAAAACCAGCCGCAAGGACCTGCGGCTTTTGACGCTCTGCGCAACGGGGCGGGATCACGAATAGTCACGCAAGTTGGGCTGAACCGGTGACTTCGCGCAAGAATAAGCCGATCGAGTGAAAGAAGGAGAAACCCTATGCGGAAGATCATCCTCTTCATGTCGATGTCTCTTGACGGCTTCATCGAGGGACCCGGCGGCGACATCGACTGGCACCAGGTCGACGAGGAGCTGCATCAGCACTTCAACGACCAGCTCGCCGCGGCCGGCGCCTTTCTCAGCGGGCGGGTGACGTATCAGCTGATGGCCGATTTCTGGCCGACGGCGGACGCCGACCCGGCGAGTACCCCGGAAATGGCGGAGTTCGCCGGGATCTGGCGGGAGAAGCCGAAGATCGTCTACTCCAGGACGCTGCGGGAGGCCGGCTGGAACACCACCGTGGTGCCGGAGGTGGACCCCGCCCAGGTACGGGCGCTCACGGCGGAGCCGGGCGGCGACCTGACGCTCGGCGGGGCGGAACTGAGCGCCGAGTTCCTGCGGCACGACCTGGTCGACACGTTCCGTATCTATGTCCACCCGGTGCTGGTCGGCGGCGGCAAGCGGCTCTTCCCGGCCGCGGACGCGGTCCGCAAGCTGCGGCTCGCCGAGTCACGGACCTTCGGCAACGGGGTGGTACTGCTGCGGTACGAGCGCTGATCCGGCCCCGTCCCCAGGGCCGGACCAGTGCGAGGCCCCCGGACCCGTCCGCTGGTGGGCGGCCGGGGCCGGAAGCCGGTCCGGTACGCCGGCGGTCAGCGATTCACGCGGAGGGCACGGCGGGCACAGCGGGGGCGGTCGGGGCGGCCGGAAGAGCCGGGGCGGGCGGCGCGGCCGGCTTGGCTGCGAGCGCCAAGTGCCGTGTGCCGGTGGTGGGTGCCGGCGGAAGCGGACGGGGCACCGAGCACGCCGCCGGTGGGAGTGGCGGCGAGCGCCGGGGAGACGACCACGCCGGTGATCCGGTGAGTGAACATGCGGGTGATTCCCTTCGGGGGTCGGCACCTACCTCGACCACCGTGAAAAGCCGCACGCCCTCGCGCAACCGAAGCGCCCCCGGCCCGCCGCGGACGGACCCGGCCCGGGCCCGCAAGTCCGGTGTACGGATTCGGTGTTCACCGTCCGGCGGGCCGCGTCCGGCAACTGGGCCGTTGGGGTGCGTCCCGACGGCGGGAGCGCCACGAACGGGGGAATCCGGCGCGCCCCGTCGCCCGCGGAGGTGACATCCGCCGCTGCCGGGGACGGCCGGCGGTTAGGGTCCCGCCCATGAGCCAGACCAACACCGCTGCGTCCGCGTCCTCCCTGCAGCGCCGCCTGGGCACCCTCGTGGTGATCCCGTGGGCCGGCGAGTACGCCGCGGACGGCGCGGACATGCCGTTCCTGATGGCTTATTCGCTCGGCGACGGGTCGGACGGCCCGGCGGCGTCCGAGGCCGCGGTGCTGGCCGCCGCCCGGGAGATCGGCCTGCCGGTCGGCGGCGAGATCTTCGATGTGTCGCACGCCCCGAAGACGGGGATCTCGGTGCTCGTCGAGGGTGGCAGGGCGGTGCTCAGCATGCCGTACCTCTACGCGGCCTGCCCGGTGCCCGACCAGTGGTCGGCCGCGGCCCGCGCCCGCAAGGCGGTGTACGTGATCTTCGCCAGCCGCCCCTGGCCGGAGGCGGCACCGGGCGTCGACGTCGACGTCGAGACGCTGCGGGACTTCGCCGGCGACCCCGAAGTCCTGGGCACCGCAGCGCACTTCCTGGTGCCGGTGACCTCGGTGCGCGGCTGAGTCCCGGACGGAAGACCGGAAGGGGGGCGCCCCGATGGGGACACCCCCCTTTCCTTGCCCCCGGCCGCTGTTGCCCGGCCGTGACAACGGACTGACGGCGTAAGGACGTTCGCTTGACACGCTGATTCCGCCACCGCTCGCAGTGCGGAGAGACGCTGTCAACGTTCCTGGGGGGAACCGCCATGCCTGTCGCCCGAAGCCGTCGCCGTACCGCCGCCGCCATCACCCTGGCGGCGAGCCTGACCGCCGGCGCCACGCTGCTGCTCTCCGCCTGCGGCCCCGACTCCCGCCCCGACTACGGCAAGGCGACCCACACCCCGCCGGCCCCCGGCGGCAGCACCCCGCCGCCCACCACCGCCGGCGCCGACCCGGCCGCTTCGAAGGCCCCGCTGCTCAACGGCACCGCGCACAACGGCCTGACCATCAGCGACGGCACCCGTTACGTGGTGATGAACGGCACCCGGGTCGACTTCGGCACCGCCGTCCGCGACCTCGCCTGGTCGCCCGACGGCAAGAAGGCCGCCTTCGTGGACGGCGACGGCGATCTCGCGGTGGCCGCCGCCGACGGCAGCGGCCGCAGGGTCGTCGCGAAGAACCCGGGCAGCCAGAACTGGTCGCACCCGACCTGGCAGGTGCGCACCTACGACCCGTCGTACGGCGTACCGGCCGCGGACAACCTCCAGTTCGCGGTGCGTACGGCGGCCGGCGTCTCCCGGCTCTACACCGTCCCGGCCACCGGCGAGAACGCCACCCCGAAGGTGCTCGGGCTGAACGGCGAGCCGGGCGGCGACGAAAAGCCGCTCCCGCAGACCGGCAACCTGTGGCCCAACGGCGGTGGCACGCAGGGCGGTTCGGTGTACGCCAACTCCGCCGACGGCCACGTCTACGTCCGCGACGACAACCTGCGGCAGCAGGGCTACCAGGTCGCCCCCGGCTCCGAGCCGGCCTTCGACCCGAGCGGGGACGAGGGGGTCGTCTTTGTCCGGTCGGTGGCCGGCCACGACCACCTGTTCCTCGACAGGTCCGACGGCAACGGCCATCTGGTGGAGAAGGACCTCACGCCCGGTGCCACCACCGACTACACCGAGCCTGCCTTCTCGCCCGGCGGCACGGTGATCGCCGCCCGGACGCCCGACGGCATCGTGACGCTGCCGGCCGACGGCTCGCACGCCCCGGTCGTGGTCTCGGACTACCGCGGCCTGCCGGCCTTCCGCGCGTCCTGACGCAGCGTCAGAAACGTCGGAGGGTGGCGTCAGCCGCGGTCCAACTCGGCTCGCAGCTCCGCCAGATGGGCGTCACCGGTGTCATGCGGCAGGAACTCCACCACGTCCAGGAAGCGGAAGAGCACCTGCGTAGGGGTGACCGCGAACTCGTAGTCGCCGTATCCGACCACCGCGCCCGAGTCGCCGCGTACCGCGCCCCGGACCACATGTGCCGTCATGGCGTCCGGGGCCCGCGCGTCCGTCCCGCGCCGGGCGTTGGGCCGGGCCAGGTAGGGGCAGACCATCGCGGCGTAGAGCATGCAGGCGCGGTGCCCCGGGCCCTCCGGTGTCGGCGCCATGTTGCGGTACGGGCGCCCGGCCGCGCGGGCGGCGGCGATGGCGGCGCTCTCGGTGGCACCCACCACCCGCCACACCGGGCCGCGCGGGATCAGCACATCGCACACCGAACAGAGCCTGCCGCGGGCGCAGTCGGCGCTGCGGCCGTAGTCGGTGAGCGCGAACTGCGGCTGTCCGTCGTGCCAGGGGGTGATCGCGGGCACCGGATAACCGCGGGGGTCCCGCGGCCGGGCGGCGACGGCCGGCGGCATCGGCACCGCGTCAAACCGCACGCCGGCCCCACCATCTGCGGCGCTTGGCGGCCACCGGCTCGGACTCGGACTCGGGCGGCGGCTCCTGCGCGGGGGCCGGCCGGCTCTCCCGCCACTCCCCGACCAGCCGCTCGATGTCGAAGGGCGCGAGATTCAGCGGCGGGCCCTGCGGCGGGCGGCGGATCGCGGCCTCGATCTTGGCGTTGAGGTCGCCGAGGAGCCGGCGTACCTGCTGCTCGGAGCGGGCCTCCGCGACCGCCTCCAGGGTGTCCTCGGCCTCCTTGCGCAGGGCCAGGGTGGGCGGCAGCACCGACAGGCCCTCGCGCTGCATCTTGCCCTTGAGCCACCACAGTTCGTCGTACGGCGTGTTCAGCGACGCCAGCGGCTTGCCCGCGCCGGTCAGCCCGGCGAAGGCGCCCCGCGCCTCCGCCTCGCGGATCTGCTTGTCGGTCCAGGACTCGAAGGAAACACCGGGCGGCTTGCGTTCGGTCATCACTCGCTCCTCGGCTCGCTCCACGACCACCGGCTCTTTCGAGGCTACAAGGCCGCCGGGGGAAGCGGGCAGGCCGCCCACCGGCGGGATTGAGGGGGCGGGCGGGCGCGGGATTCAGGGGCGGGCGCGCGCGGCGAGGATGGCCACGTCGTCCTCGGCGGCGGTCGGGGACAGACGGTGCACGATCCGGGCGAGCAGGGCGTCCAGGGGGCCGGTGGCGTGCGGCAGCACCAGACCCGCCAGGCGGGCGAGCGAGGTGTCGATGTCCTCGGTACGGCGCTCGACCAGTCCGTCGGTGTAGAGCAGCAGCGTGTGACCCGGGTGCCACGGTACGTACACCGTCTCGTACGTCCCCCGCAGGTCGGCGCCGAGCGGCGGCCCCGGCGGCACGTCGAGCAGGGCGACCTCACCGCGCGGGGAGATCACGGCCGGCGGGAGGTGCCCGGCGCTGGCGAACCAGGCGCCGCCGCGGACCGGGTCGGCGAGGCCCAGCAGGCAGGTCGCGGGGCGTTCGGCGCCGGCCGCCGAGAGCACCGCGTCCATCCGGGCAAGCACCAGGCCGGGGCGGTCGCCGCCGCCGGCCACCACGCGGAGCATCGAGCGGTAGTGGCTCATCTCGACGGCCGCCTCGACGCCGTGCCCCATCACGTCGCCCATCGCCAGCAGGGTCAGCCCGCCGGGCAGGGCGAGGGTGTCGAACCAGTCGCCGCCGACCAGGTCGGTCGCCCCGGCCGGCAGATAGCGGGTGGCCACGTCGACCCGTGGGTGCGGGGCACCCGGGGCGGCCAGCAGCGCACGCTGCAGTTCGACCGCTATCCCGTGCTCGCGGCTGTAGCGGCGGGCGTTGTCCAGGCTGATCGCGGCCCGGTCGGCGAGCGCGCGGGCCACCGCGACGTCCTCGTCGTCGAAGCCGGCCGACGAACCGGCCCTGACCATGGTGACGGTGCCGAGCTGATCGCCGCGGGCGGAGAGCGGCACGATCAGCGCGGAGTGGATGCCGGCCGCCCGGTAGCTCTCGACCCGCTCGCTGTTCGGCGCGGACCGGCCCATCTCCTCGTCCGGCAGCAGGTTCTGCACCACCGGCAGGCCCGTCTCCAGGCAGCGCGGCACGGAGGAGCCCCGCTGGTAGTCGACGTACTCGCCGGGCACACCGAACGCGATGACATGGTGGCGCAGTTCGGGACGGGCCGCCATGGCGGCCCGGCGCAGCCGGACGGTGCCGGGCGGCGGCGGACCGTGGCCGTCGCCCCGGCCGGACGCCAGCACCTCGACGCCCGCGGCGTCGGCCAGTACCTCGACCAGCAGGTCGGCGAGCTCCTGGCAGGTCCGGTCCATGTCCAGCGTCGAGCCGATCCGTACGGCGGCCGCGTCGAGCAGCAGCAGGCGTTCCCTGGCCCGCTCCAGCTCCAGCTGGATCTCCCGGTCCGCGCTCACCTCCAAGATGACCGCGCCCAGCCCGACGACCTGCCCGTCGGGTTCGGTCAGCCGGTGGTAGCTGCCCTGCCAGAAGCGCTGCGGGTGCGGCGACTCGGCCCGGGTCTGGCCACTGGAGACCAGCTCCCGGGGTATCCCGTCGGCCAGCACCTGCCGCATCAGGTCCTCGCGCGTCTCGACCCCGGGCACCACCTCGGACATCGTCCGCCCGATGTGCTCCGCGACGCGCACCCCGTTGATCCGGGCCAGCGCCGGATTCACGTACCGGTAGCGCAGCCCGGTGTCCAGCACGGCCACCCCGGCCTGCGTCCCGCTGAGCAGCGCCTCCCACACCCAGCCGGGTGGCGGGCCGGCCGGCGGAGGGTCGGCCGGCGCAGGGTCGATGCGCATCGGCGTCCCGCCTCCTCCCGCTGCCGCCCTTCCGTAGGTTCCACAGTGCGGGCAGCTCCGCGGATCGGCGATTCAGGAGGCGCGAGGGGGTGCAGCGGACCCCTTTGTACGGTTCATCCGGTTCATCCGGTTCATCCGGTTCATCCGGTGGTGATTTCCGGTGGAGCGGACCACCGGGGCGGCGGTACGGTGCCGGCCGCCGCCGTACGCCGTCCCGGGAGGAAGCGCGATGTCACGCAAGCCGGTCGAACCCTATGAGCACGGACTGCTCGATGTCGGCGACGGGAACCTCGTGTACTGGGAGGTCTGCGGAAATCCCGCGGGCAGGCCCGCGCTGGTCGTGCACGGCGGACCCGGGTCGGGGTGCTCACCCGGGCACCGGGAGCACTTCGACCCCGAGCGCTACCGCGTGGTCCTCTTCGACCAGCGCGGCTGCGGCCGCTCCCGCCCGCACGCGAGCGACCCGGCGGTCGGCCTCAGCACCAACACCACCGGCCATCTGATCGCCGACATGGAACGCCTCCGCGTCCACCTCGGCATCGACCGCTGGCTGCTCCTGGGCGGCTCATGGGGCTCGACGCTGATCCTCGCGTACGCCGAGCGGCACCCGGAGCGGGTGACGGAGATCGTGATCAACGGGGTGACCACCACCCGGCGGCACGAGCTGGACTGGCTCTACCGGGGGGTGGGCCGCTTCTTCCCTGAGCAGTGGGAGACCTTCAAGGCGGCGGCGGGACCGGTCGCCGACCCGGCCGACCCGGTCGCCGGGGGCCTGGTCGCGGCCTACGCGCGCCTCGCCGGCGATCCCGACCCTGCCGTACGGCAGCGGGCCACCGCCGCCTGGTGCGCCTGGGAGGACGCGGTGCTCTCCCTCGAACCGAGCGGTTCCCCGCACCCGTACGGCGAGCGCCCCTCCGCCGCCCGGCTCGCCTTCGTGCGGATCTGCACCCACTACTTCGCCCACGCGGCTTGGCTGGAGGAAGGCGCGCTGATCAGCGGCGCGGACCGGCTGGCCGGCATCCCCGGCACGCTTCTGCACGGCCGCCACGACCTGGGCGGCCCGCCGGACACCGCCTGGCAGCTCGCCCGGGCCTGGCCGGACGCCCGGCTGGAGATCGTGCCGGACTCCGGCCACAAGGGCAGCGCGTCGATGAGCCGGCTGGTACGGGAGGCGCTGGATCAGTACGCGGCGGGCAGCTGAGAGCGCGGCGCCCGCTGCCTGGCCGGCGAGGCCGCGCCGAGCGCGCGGTGTGCCTGCACGCGGGGCGTCTCCGGCGGCACCACGACCAGGTCGCAGCGGCCGACACCAGGGCACACCAGGCAGATCGCCTCCCGTTGCCCGGCGTGGCAGGACCGCTTCACCCGCAGGGTGTGACCGCCGAGCACCAGCGCCGGGGGGCCGTCCTGCCAGGCGGCGGCGTCAACAGTGATGTGGGTGATCCGTCCCCAGCGGACGCCCAGCGCCGCGAGCAGCGGCAGCAGCTCCTTCGCCAGATCGTCGCTCCGCGGCCACCAGGCCCCGTCGATCCGTACCGGACCCCGGTCCGGCGGTACGAGCGAGAGCCGTACCGGCGGCCCGTCCCACGCGGGCAGTCCGAAGGCGGGTCCTGCCGGGCCCGGGACCGACGCGGCCGGCGCCGGTGCGGACACCGGTGCCGGCCGGCCTGGACGGGAGAGCGCCGGGCGGTCGGAGGTTCTCATGGGGTGGGCCCGTCTCCGGACGAGTCGTCCGGGGTCTGTGTGGGGGGCGGCGGTTTTCTGCGGCCACGCGGGGTCACGTCCCTGCTCACGTCCGCGGTCCCGGCTCCGGCCCCTTCCCTGGGCCCGTCCCTGGTCACGTCCCTCCCGGCCGTCGGACGGTTGTTGCCGCCCACCAGCCGGAGCTGGAAAGGACCGGACGCCTCGGGCAGGTGGACGGTGTCGACGGTCAGCACCAGCCGGGTGCCGCCGCTCTCGTCACCGGCCGGATAGCTGCGCTGCTCGGCCGCGGCGAACCGCAGCCGCAGCGCCTCCGCCACTTTCCGGGCGACGCCAGGGGAGGCGGCGACGATGTGGACTTCGGCGTGCCCGGGACCGGGCAGCGGGTGCCCTGTTTCCCGGTCGTCGTCCGCCGCTCCGGTGGTGTCACCGCTCGGCGAGGCCGCGTCGTCGCGGCCGGCCGGCCCGGGGGTGGTGGGGCGGTCCGGGCCGGAGGGGGTCATCTGCTGCCTCCCGCCGGCGGAAACCGGTGGCTCCGGTGGCCCCGGCGGCCGGCACCCGCGGTGGGTGTCCACCGGTTGCCGTTGAGCAGGTCGATGAGTGAGACGCTCATGGCGATCATCGCGAGGATCACCGCGACGGTGATGAAGTTCTGCATGGCTCCGGTCCCTTCAGTCGCGGCGGCGTCAGGCCGCCAGGTCCGCGTTCTGCCCGTCCGTCCCGGCCATCAGAGCGGCCGCATTACGGAGGTTGTGCGGAGCGGATGCCTCGGCCATCAGCCGTGCCGCCGTCTCCTCGGAGGTCTGCGGCGGGATCACCAGCAGGTCCCAGCGGCCCTCCCGGTTGCCGAGCAGCAGCAGCGCGTTCGGGTCCTGCTCGGGGCCGAACCAGCCGACGTGCACCACCCGGCCGGACAGCGCGACCTTCTTCGGAATCACCGGCCAGTGGCGCGGGTTGACCGCCACCCGCGAGACGCGGCCCCAGCGGGACTCCAACGCCTCGATCAGCAGCGGAAGTTCGACGGCCAGGTCACGGGACCTCGGCCACCAGGCGCCGTCCAGCGGTCCGTGGCCCGGCATCGGCGCGCCGGGAGCGGTGCTCGCCGCCGACAGGGAGATCCGTACCGGCGGTCCGGTGACCGGCGCCGCGAGGGGCGCCACCACAGGGGAAGTGCCGGGGGTGGGCTGAGTGAGCGCAGACATGTCCGGGGCCCGTCTCCGGACCCGACCGGGTCCGGCAGTGTCGTTCGCCGCGAACGACACCGGCATGAACGCCGGCGTGCGAAATGCCCTCGGTCCCGTAACCCTACACCCGACCCTCGCCGAAAATTCGAACAATTCGAACATTACGCCCGCCGCCGGCCCCTCACCACCCGGCGGCCCGGCCCCGAGGCACTGTTCCGGCCCCGGCCTCCGCCTGCGATCATGGCGCGGAGCCGATCGCGCGGGCCGCACCCGGACCGGGGTTCCGGACGCGGCAGCGCAGGGGAGGGAACGCGTGGCCGAGGTCTTCACCCGCCGCCTGTCGAGGTGGCAGGCGGAACAGCAGCGGGACGAGATCGCCGACCTGTACGTGGAGGCGTACCACGGGCCGGCCGGCGAGGAGTTCAGCCACCGCGAGGCGTTCCTGGCGCGCTTCGACCACGACACCGCGCGCGAGGGCTTCGACATGGTGGCGGCGAGCGAAGGCGCGACGGTCGGCGCCGCGTACGGCTTCCGGCTGGACCGCGCCGACAACTGGTGGCGGAACTTCACCGGCAATCCGCCGCCGCGGCTGGAGGAACTGACCGCCTCCGGGCAGGTCTTCGCCCTCGCCGAACTGATGGTGCGGCCGGCCTACCGGCGGCAGGGCGTGGCGGCCCGGCTGATGGAGCAGTTGCTGCTGCGCAGCGAGGCCACGCTGGCCTCCGCGCTCGTGGACCCGGGGGAGCCGGGCGCGGGCAGCGCGCTGCGGGCGCTCGGCTGGGACCGGATCGGCGAGGCGCGCTTCGGACCTGACGCCCCGGCCCGCCAGGTGTGGACCCGCGCCCTCGGCGGCGACTGACCCCCCGGGAAGCACCGCCGTGGCGCCCCGCGATTGACGGATTCCGGCACAGAAATACTCCGCTGCACCACCCGACAACCCCACATGGCCGAAATGCCCCGGCTTCGTCCACCGGGCAACCCGTCGCCACTGCTGCGCCCGGACAAGCCGGGCCGGTAGGCTTTCCGTGTGATCTTCAAGCGCATCGGAAACGGGCGGCCGTACCCGGACCACGGCCGGGTGAGCACGCGCGAGTGGGCGGACGTCGCCCCCCGTCCCGTGCGGCTGGACCAGCTGGTTACCACCAAGGGGCAGCTCGACCTGGAGACGTTGCTGGCCGAGGATTCCACCTTTTACGGGGACCTCTTCGCCCATGTCGTGAAATGGCAGGGTGACCTCTATCTCGAGGACGGGCTGCACCGGGCGGTACGTGCCGCACTGCAGCAGCGGCAGGTGTTGCATGCCCGGGTCCTGGAGATGGACTGACAATCCGCTTACTCTGCGCTCATGAGCATGTTGACCCCCTCCGGGATGGGTGGGAAGTACCGGGTCACCGGTAACGCGTATCCGAGGATGCGCCGACCCAGACGCCGTGGCCGTATCCTCGCGGCCGTCGTCGCCTCGGTGGTCGTCCTCGGCCTGTTCGGCTGGGGGGCGTTGCAGCTCTTCCATGTCTTCAACGGCGACAACGGGGACACCAAGGCGAACGCCGCGCCGCAGAACCAGGTCACCTGCAAGCCGGCGCCCACCCCGGCGCACACCGGCAAGCCCACCCCGCTGCCGCAGCCGTCCGGCGTCACGCTGAACGTGCTCAACGCCACTTCCCGCGGCGGCCTCGCCAAGACCACCGCGGACGCGCTGGCGAGCAGGGGCTTCAAGGTGGCCAAGTTCGGCAACGCGACCGCGCCCTACGACCAGAAGGTCACCCAGTCGGCGCTGCTGGTCGCGGGTCCGGCCGGCGAGGCGGCGGCCCGCGAGGCCGGTACGCAGGTGGCCGGCTCGACGGTGAAGATCGACCCGGCCCGCAAGGACAAGACGGTCGACCTGCTGATCGGGGACGGCTTCGCGGCGCTGGCGAGTCCGGCGGACGCGGCCAGGGCGCGGGTGGTCGCGGCGAACCCGCCGCCGCCGAAGCCGGTCTGCGGGCCGGTGGCATCCGGCAGCTCGACCGGCAAGACCACCGGCAAGTCCACGGACGCAACAGGCGACAAGGCAGGCGGCACAGCGGACGGCAAGGCCACGTCCAAGCCCTGACCGGCCCCCGTCCCCACCGGTCCCGACCAGGGCCTGGCGGTCCGCCGCCCGGCATCTTCCCGAACGCGCCGCCGGCCCGGGCTCGTAGGAGTCCGGGCCGGCGGCGCGTTCACGGGTCCGGGCGCCTGCCCGGACCCGCGTGCCGTGCTGAGCCGCCGCTAGCCGACCGTGCCGTAGAGGCGGTCGCCCGCGTCGCCGAGGCCGGGGACGATGAAGCCCCGCTCGTTGAGCCGCTCGTCCACCGCCGCGGTGACCACGGTGACCGGCTTGCCCGCCAGCTCCCGCTCCATCACCTCGACGCCCTCCGGCGCCGCCAGCAGGCACAGCGCGGTCACGTCGTCGGCGCCGCGCTCGATCAGCAGCCGGATCGCCGCCACCAGGGTGCCGCCGGTGGCCAGCATCGGGTCCACCACGTACACCTGCCGCCCGGAGAGGTCCTCGGGCATCCGGGTGGCGTACGTCCTGGCCTCCAGCGTGTTCTCGTCGCGGACCATGCCGAGGAAGCCGACCTCGGCGGTCGGCAGCAGCCGGACCATGCCGTCCAGCATGCCGAGCCCGGCCCGCAGGATCGGCACCACCAGCGGGCGCGGGTGGGAGAGCCGTACGCCGGTGGTCGGGGCGACCGGCGTACGGATGTCGACCTGCTCGGTCCTGACGTCCCTGGTGGCCTCGTAGGCGAGCAGCGTGACCAGCTCGTCGGCGAGCCGCCGGAAGGTCGGTGAGTCGGTGCGCTCGTCGCGCAGGGTGGTGAGCTTGTGCGCGACCAGCGGGTGGTCGACTACGTGGAGACGCATGGGGACGACTGTATCCGGCGGCTCCACCGGCGTCCTCGGGCCGTGTGACCTGGCACCCTTGTGCGCCCGAGATGGGATGAACCGTCCGATCGGGGGAAGCTGGACGGGCATGCCCGGTGCGCCTCCCGGGTGAACCGAACGGCGAGGACGGTGACCTGTATGCCGGACATGCCCGAGATGCCGGAGACCCCCGCGAGCGGGTCGGACGAGCGCGGCCAGGAGCGGCGGCGCAAACGGGCGGTGTTCCTGCGCGAGCTGAACGAGGCCAAGGAGCTCCGCGATCGGGTCCAGCCCCGGCGCGCCCGGGCGGCCAGGATGCGTCAGCAGATGCGGATGCGGACCTTCCGCTGGTGACCGCCGGCGGTCATTCGGGTGTCACAGCGGTCTCAGGCGGCCCAGGATTTACCCGGAAGTGACGAAGAGCTGGCACGTCGCGGTGGCGAAGACCTCTCGCGGCGCCCCGGTTTCTGCCACGATGCCGAGTGGGTGGGACCATCTAGTGGCCATCATGAACGGCCGCACGGCCCTACCCGGTCCGGACGGCCTGAGACCTGTGGGAGAGTCACGGTGTACTTCGCCGCACTGCTCGCGCGCACCGAGGACGGTTGGCAAGCGAGCGAACCCGATCTCGACGATGTGGAAACCCTCGCCGATCTGAGTGAACTGGCCCGCGCGGCCGGCGACGAGGAGGAAACGGTTCTCGTCTTCATCGAGCAGGAGGACGCCTGGTTCGGCGTCATCCGGGTCGACGGTGAAGAGGATCCCAGAATCTATGTGTCCGACGCGGCGGCGGCCTCCCGCAGCTCGTACGGGGAGATCCTGCTCACCGACGAGGTGCTCGGCCGCGACCCGGAGGACGTCGACGACCTGGTCGACCTGGTCGACCTCGACGGCACCGAGGACGGCGACGACGACGATGAGGCGGTGGCCGGTTCTTCCGACGACCACGTGCCGACCGGCCCGCTCGGCGAGACCGAGCTGCTGGCGGACCTCGGGATGAGCGGCAAGGAGCTGCTGGCGCTCAGCGGCGACGGGGCGCTCACCGGGGAGGCACTCGGCGAGATCGCCGACGCGCTCGGCTGCGGCGACGTGCTGGAGGCGGTCCGCTGACCCCAGCCGATTCCACCCCCGACCCCCTACGAGACCGCTGGGTGCCCGCCATGCGGCTGGCCCTGGCGGAGGCCGAGCGCGCCCCGCTCACCGGCGATGTGCCGGTGGGCGCGGTCGTGCTGGCCCCCGACGGCAGCGTGCTGGCCCGGGCGTGCAACGAGCGTGAGGCGACCGGTGACCCCACCGCCCACGCGGAGGTGCTCGCCATCCGCCGCGCGGCCGTCGCCGTCGGTGCCTGGCGGCTCACCGGGTGCACCCTCGTGGTGACCCTCGAACCCTGCACGATGTGCGCGGGCGCGATCGTGCTCGCCCGTCTCGACCGGGTCGTCTACGCGGCCCCCGACCCCAAGGCGGGCGCCGCCGGCTCCCTGTGGGACCTGGTCCGCGACCGCCGCCTCAACCACCGCCCCGAGGTCGTCCCCGGGGTCCTCCCGGCGCCCGCCGCGGCCCTCCTCACCCGCTTCTTCCGCCCAAACGATTTCTGAGCACCCCTCCGCGTGGGCTAAGCTTCCTCTCGGTAGCGTGTCCGAGCGGCCTAAGGAGCACGCCTCGAAAGCGTGTGAGGGGGCAACTCCTCCGTGGGTTCAAATCCCACCGCTACCGCTCCAGCACCTTCACCGGAGGCAGTGACTCATGGGAGTCGCTGCCTCCGGTGTTCTGCGTGGGGCCGACCTGCCCTCCTGAACTCCCGTCTGTTTAAACGATGATGGGAGTGGTGGCCGTATCGTTACGCCGTCCGGTGGATAGACTCCACCGATTGCACACTCTTGACCGGTGCGGCGCTGCGGCTGGGGAGGGCAGGGAGCATGGCGCAGGCGAGAAAGATCACCATGTATGTGCTGGTGATCTTCATTCTCTACACGATCATCGACCAGCCGGCCCGGGCGGCGGATCTTGTGCAGGTAGGGTTCGAGGGGATATCGAACGCCGCCAAGAGCGTCGGGAAGTTCATGCACGACCTGGCCAACTAGCCGCGGCACGGACGAGGCGAGGGTGTCATGATCCGTCATCTGGTGCTGTTCAAGCTGAACGACGGCGTGCGGCCGGACGAGCCGCGGGTCGCCGCCGCTGCCGAGGGATTCTTCGAACTCGGCGCGCTGGTGCCCGAGGTGATCACCTGGGAGTGCGGCTGGAACGTGAGCGACCGCCCCATCGCGTACGACTTCGCCATCAACTCCTCGGTCGCGGACGCCGCCGCGCTGAAGACGTATGTGGAGCACCCCGCGCACCAGGCCGCCGTGCGGCCCTGGTCCGACTTCGCCACCTGGGTGATCGCCGACTACGAGATCTGACGCCCGGCGGGCCGGCTTCCCGCCGTCCGTACCGCGGCCGTTCCACCAGCCCTCCGCCGTTGTGCGCGGAGGGCTTTGTCGTACTTCCGCGCACGCCCCTCGCGCTCCCCGCTCACCCGTCCGCCGCGCCGGAACGGCCACCGGCCGGGCCTGCGTCGTACAACACGGCAATATGCGGTGCTTGCACAAAGCACACATGAATTGTGATGCTATGACCGCTTTTGCCGGAAGTTGTGTGGACCGATGAGGGGTCTGGTGTGCCGATGTCGGCCCGTACGGCGTCAACAACGTATCCCCGTGCCCGGACGAGAACGCCCAGCACCAACGCGGCGGACGCACGGGCGCTCACCCAGGTGCTCTTCGAGCAGTTCAGCAAGCTGGAGGCGGGGACCGCCGAGCACACCCGGGTGCGGGCCGCGCTGATCGAGGTGAACCTGCCGCTGGTGCGGTACGCCGCCGCGCGGTTCCGCAGCCGCAACGAGCCGATGGAGGACGTGGTCCAGGTCGGCACCATCGGGCTGATCAACGCGATCGACCGGTTCGACCCGGAGCGCGGGGTGCAGTTCCCGACCTTCGCGATGCCGACCGTGGTCGGCGAGATCAAACGTTACTTCAGGGACAACGTGCGGACCGTGCACGTGCCCCGGCGGCTGCACGAACTGTGGGTCCAGGTCAGCGGCGCCATCGAGGATCTGACGGTGCTGCACGGGCGTTCGCCCACCACCGCGGAGATCGCCGACCGCCTCAAGCTCTCCGAGGACGAGGTGCTGGCCTGTCTGGAGGCCGGCCGGGCCTACCACGCGACCTCGCTGGAGGCGGCGCAGGAGGGTGACGGCGCCCCCGGCCTGCTGGACCGGCTCGGCTACGAGGACCCGGCACTCAGTGGAGTCGAACACCGCGACCTCGTACGGCACCTGCTGGTCCAACTGCCCGAGCGGGAGCGGCGGATTCTGCTGCTGCGCTACTTCGGCAACCTCACCCAGTCGCAGATCAGCGCTGAACTGGGCGTCTCCCAGATGCATGTGTCCCGGCTGCTGTCACGCAGCTTCGCCCGTCTGAGGTCCGCAAACCAGCTCGAAGCGTAACCGATACGGATTAAGTCACCTGCACAGATATGTCGACATGGCGCTACAGCGTGTTGCCGACATGTGACATTCTGCGGGTACCGCGTTTGTCGCGAGCGGACCTCCGGTATTCCAGAGGAGGAACAACCGTCGCTCGCGACACCCGTCCGCGACCTCAAGGGGGTGGCATGTCCGTACAGGTGGGCAGTCCCAAGGTGCTCCGTCATGAATCCCATGGCACAGACGCACCGCACGATGCTCTTCACACCGAGGCCATCGACACCCGTACCCTGTCCCGTTCGCTCTTCCTGCGCCTGGCGGAACTGCCGGTGGACAGCCCGGAACGCACCTACGTACGTGACACGCTCATCGAGCTGAACCTGCCTCTGGTGCGGTACGCCGCGGCCCGGTTCCGCAGCCGCAACGAGCCGATGGAGGACATCGTCCAGGTCGGCACCATCGGCCTGATCAAGGCGATCGACCGGTTCGACTGCGAGCGCGGGGTGGAGTTCCCGACCTTCGCGATGCCCACCATCGTCGGTGAGGTGAAGCGATTCTTCCGGGACACCTCCTGGTCGGTGCGCGTCCCGCGCCGGCTCCAGGAGCTGCGGCTGGCGCTGACCAAGGCGAGCGACGACCTCTCGCAGCGGCTCGACCGCTCCCCGACCGTCGCCGAGTTGGCGGTCTGCCTCGGGGTCTCCGAGGAGGACGTGGTCGACGGCCTGGCGGTCGGCAACGCCTACACCGCCAGCTCGCTGGACTCCCCGCCGCCCGAGGACGACGGCAGCGAGGGCACCCTCGCGGACCGCCTCGGCTACGAGGACACCGCGCTGGAAGGCGTCGAGTACCGCGAGTCGCTCAAGCCGCTGCTGGCGCAACTGCCGCCGCGCGAGCGGCAGATCATCATGCTGCGCTTCTTCGCCAACATGACGCAGTCGCAGATCGGCGAGGAGGTCGGCATCTCGCAGATGCACGTCTCCCGGCTGCTGACCCGCACACTCGCCCAGCTGCGGGACGGTCTGACCGCGGAGGCATGAGGACGTGAACGGAGTGGTCGCCGGCCAGGGCGACCCGCTCCGCCCGGGACCCGGGCGGAACCGCTGCCGCCCGCGTCACTTCATCGCGAGCGCGACCACTCCGACAATCACCACGACGGCGACGATCAGACCGATGATCAGGCCGGCCCGGCTGCGGGTCTCGGCGCGCTGCACCTGAGCGGGCGGCGGCTGCTCGTCGACGAAGGCGCGGAACATCTGCGTGTTGCCCGCGGGGTCGTAGTTGTTGTCCGGCTGCGGCGTGGGGTGCGGCGTGGGATTCGACATGGGGCCTGACCCTAGCGTGTCGGTGGAATACCGTGCACCCCCCACCCGTTATCCATGGCTATGGCACGAATCGGCAATTCTGAACTCGACGTCTTCCCCCTCTCCCTCGGTGGCAACGTCTTCGGCAACACAGCCGACGAGGCGCAGTCGTTCGCGGTCCTGGACGCGTACGCGGCCGGTGGCGGCGACTTCGTGGACACCGCCGACCTCTACGGCGGCGGTGGCCGGTCCGAGGAGATCATCGGCAGATGGCTGGACAGCCGCGGCCGGCGCGACGACATCACGGTGGCCACCAAGGTCGGCGCGCACCCCGACCTCAAGGGGCTGAAGGCCGACACCATCCGCAAGGGCGCGGAAGCCTCGCTGCGCCGCCTCGGCGCCGACCACATCGACCTCTATTACACGCACTTCGACGACCCCGAGGTCCCGGTCGAGGAGATCATCACCACGCTCGACGGCCTGGTGAAGGAGGGCAAGGTCCGGGTGATCGGCGCCTCCAACATCTCCCCCGAGCGGCTGGCCGCCTCGCTGGACTTCTCCGAGCGCGAGGGCCTGGCGCGGTACGAGATCCTGCAGCCGCACTACAACCTGGTGGAGCGCGCGCAGTACGAGGGCCCGCTGGCCGACCTTGCGGCAGCACGCGGCCTGTCGTCGGCGCCGTACTTCGGGCTCGCGCTGGGCTTCCTCACCGGTAAGTACCGGCCGGGCGGCCCCGCGGTGGACAGTGCCAGGGCCGGGCGCGCCGGGGAGTACCTGAAGCAGGAGCGCGGCCCGAAGGTGCTCGCCGCCCTGGACGAGGTGGCCGCCGCGCACGGCGCCGAACTCGCCACGGTGGCGCTGGCCTGGCTGGCCGCCCAGCCGACGGTGGTGGCGCCGATCGCCAGCGCCCGCACGGTGGAGCAGGTGCCGGCGCTGCTCGCGGTGCCCGGCCTGAAGCTGACCGGCGAGGAGATCGCGGCGCTGACCGCGGCCTCCGCCTGACCCCACCTCCGCCTGACCGCGGGGATCCGCCGGACCGCGGCCTCCGCCTGACCGCGGGGATCCGCCGGACCGTACGTCCCTAGGGCGCCGCACATCCTCAACGGCCTGAGCCCGCCCGCCTCCCCTGACCGGAAGCGGGCGGGCTCCTTTGTGACCTTACTCTCAGCAGACCCACAGCACTTGCCTTATACAACCATCCGTTCTTAAAGTTGCTTGAGGCAACCAAAAGGACGGTCGGAAGGTCACATGGCGACACCCACCACCCAGCAGAACCTGCCGAGCGGCGCGGCCCCGGAGCCCGGCGGCGAAACCGCCCCGATGTCGCACCGTCAGATCATGGAGGCGCTCTCCGGGCTGCTGCTCGGCCTCTTCGTGGCGATCCTCTCCTCCACGATCGTCTCCAACGCGCTGCCCCGGATCCTCAGCGACATCGGCGGCGGCCAGAGCGCGTACACCTGGGTGGTCACCGCCTCGCTGCTCGCGGTCACTGCGACCACCCCGATCTGGGGCAAGCTCTCCGACCTGTTCAGCAAGAAGCTGCTGATCCAGCTCTCGCTGGTGATCTACGTGGTCGGCTCGGTGGTGGCGGGCTTCTCCACCAGTCCCGGCATGCTCATCACCTGCCGGCTGCTCCAGGGCGTCGGGGCCGGCGGCCTGTCCGCGCTCACCCAGGTGATCATGGCCGCGATGATCTCGCCGCGGCAGCGCGGCCGCTACAGCGGCTACATCGGCGCCACCTTCGCCGTCGCCACCGTCGGCGGCCCGCTGGTCGGCGGCGTAATCGTCGACTCCGCCCTCGGCTGGCGCTGGTGCTTCTACGTGGGCGTGCCGTTCGCGGTCGTCGCGCTGATCGTGCTGCAGAAGACGCTGCACCTGCCGGTGGTCAAGCGCGCGGTGAAGATCGACTGGACCGGCGCCTTCTTCATCACCGCGGCCGTCTCGCTGCTGATGATCTGGGTCTCGCTCGGCGGCCAGAGCTACCCGTGGCTGTCCTGGCAGACCTGCGTCCTGGTGCCGCTCGCCCTCGTCCTCGGTCTTGTCTTCCTCTTCGTCGAGGGGCGCGCCGAGCAGCCGATCATGCCGCTGCGGCTCTTCCGCAACCCGACGATCACGCTGACCTCCTTCGCCTCGCTCTTCGTCGGGGTGGCGATGTTCGCCGGCACCGTCTTCCTCAGCCAGTACTTCCAGCTGGCCCGCGGCAGGACCCCGACGATGTCAGGACTGATGACGATCCCGCTGATCGGCGGACTCTTCATCGCCTCCATGGTCAGCGGACGGATCATCACCCGCACCGGCCGCTGGAAGGTGTTCCTGGTCGCCGGCGGCCTGCTGGTCACCGCCGGGTCGGCGACGCTCGGCCTGATCCGGCAGGACACCCCGTACGCCGAAGTCGCCGTCTACATGGCCCTGCTGGGCCTCGGCGTCGGCATGATGATGCAGAACCTGGTGCTCGCCGTGCAGAACCAGGTCTCGGTCGCCGATCTCGGCGCGGCCAGTTCGCTGGTCACCTTCTTCCGCTCGCTCGGCGGCGCGATCGGCGTCACCGCGCTGGGCGCGGTGCTCGGCAACCGGGTCACCCACTTCGTCTCCGACGGCCTCGCCTCGCTGCACATCAAGGGCGGCGCGGCGGACTCCGGCGGCTCCATCCCCGACGTCTCGACGCTGCCGGCACCGGTACGGGGAGTGGTCGAGGGCGCCTACGGCCACGGGGTCGGTGATGTGTTCCTCTACACGGCCCCGTTCGCGCTCATCGCCTTCCTGCTGGTGCTCTTCGTGAAGGAGGTCGCGCTGCGGGACCGGAGCGGTTTGCAGCAGGCCACCGCGGGTACGGGGCGTTCGGCGCAGGCGGAGGCGGCCCCTGCGGCGGAGGTCATCGAGTAGACCGGACACCACGACCTCCCGTCCGGCCCGCCTGTTCCCACTGCGGAGAGGTCCAGACGGGCGGTACGGGACCGGGTCCTGGCGGCAGCGGGCGCAGGGGACGGCGCAGGCCGCCTGCCGGGATCCAGCGGTAAGGGGCGGCCGCCGCGACCAGGGACGGACTCGGCGGCCCGCCCGGCAGGCCCTGTTCTCCGTACCGGCGCTCCCGCGTCGTACAGTGCCCGCATGGCTCCCAACATCGCCACGAACACGACCGTCACGCTGGAAGAGCTGCTGGACTTCGTCCGTCCGCGGCACCACGCGATCCTGCTCACCACCCGTGCGGACGGCCGGCCCCAGGGCTCCCCGCTCACCTGCGGGGTGGACGACTCCGGCCGGATCGTCGTCTCCACCTACCCGGAGCGGGCCAAGACCCGCAACGCCAAGCGCGACCCGCGGGTCAGCGTCATCGTCCTGTCCGACGACTTCGGCGGCCCGTGGGTGCAGGTGGACGGCGCCGCCGAGGTGATCGACGCACCCGAGTCGGTGGAAGGGCTCGTGGAGTACTTCCGCAACATCTCCGGGGAGCACCCGGACTGGGCGGAGTACCGCGAGGCGATGGTCCGGCAGGGCAAGTCGCTGATCCGGATCACCCCGGAGCGGTGGGGACCGGTCGCCACCGGCGGCTTCCCGGCCCGGCTGGCGTAGCGCCGGCGGCAGCACGAGGCGGGGCCCCCGACCGGTGAGCGGTCAGGGGCCCCGTCTGCCGTGCTCAGCCGGTGGTGGTGGCCGACGACTTCGGCGCCGTCAGGTCGTAGACCGTGGTACTGCCGACCGTCTTGGCGGTGTAGTGCGCCTCGACCCAGGAGGTGATCCCGGACGCCGTGCCGCTGCCGCCCATGCCGCCGAAACCGCCGCCGGTGCCGCTGCCGATGAAGTAGTGGATACGGCCGTCGGCCACGTACTTCTCGAACTGGGCGAGGGTGGGGGACGGGTCGCTGCCGTTGAAGCCGCCGATGGACATCACCGGTTTGCCGGTGGCCAGCTGGTAACTCGCCTGATTCTGCGAACCGATGGCGGCCGCGGCCCAGGTGTAGCGGTCGGCGTCGGTGCCGAGCAGCTTCTTCATGGCCGCGCTGACCTTGGTGCCGTTGAGCAGGCCGCCCATGCCGCCGCCGGCGCCGGGGGCGCCGCCCCGGCCCTCAGCGGCCTGGCCGTTGCCCTGCCCCGTGCCCCGGCCGAAGGTGCCGCCGCCGGGGAAGCCGTTCCCGCCGGGCGCGGTGCCCGCGCCAGGAGCGGTGCCGGTGCCCGTTCCGGGGGCCGTGCCCGTACCGCCGCCGCCCGTACCGCCGCCCTGGCCGCCGAAGCCCGGGAAGCCGCCGGTCCCGGCGCCGGTACCGGTCCCGGTGCCGGTGCGCGGTGCCCCGTTGCCGCCGAAGCCGCCCCGTGGGCCACTGCCGCCGCCCGGGCCGCCCATACCGCCCTGGACCGCGGGTCCCGCGGTCACGATGGACCCCTCGTGCGGGGTGTTCACCGTGTTCAGGGTGTAGGCGACCGGGCCGCCGAGCGCGGCCACCAGGCCGACGACCGCCGCGACGAAGCCGAGCCGTGCGCCGAGCCGGCTCCTGGGCGTCAGCCCGGGCAGCGCGCCCGCCAGCAGCGCGGCCGCGGCGAGCAGCCCGGCCACCACGAGCGCGACCCGCAGCCAGGGCAGCCAGTCCGCCGACCGGTCGAGCAGCACCGACGCCCAGATCGCCGTACCCAGCACCGCCGCCGCCAGCGTCGCCGCCGCCGCGATGTGGCCGCGCCGCCGCCAGAGCAGCACCGCTCCCATGCCGGTCAGCGCCGCGATGTAGGGCGCCAGAGCGATGTTGTAGTACTGGTGGAAGATCCCGGACATGAAGCTGAAGGTCGCGAAGGTGATCAGCAGCGCACCGCCCCAGACCAGGAAGGCGGAGCGTTGCGGGTCGGTACGGCGGGCCCGGCGGGTGATCCACAGTCCTGCCAGCAGAAAGAGGAAGGCCGCGGGCAGCAGCCAGGCGATCTGCCCGCCCATCTCGGCGTTGAAGAGCCGCCCGATGCCGGTCGCGCCCCACTGACCGCCACCGCCGCCACCGCCGGGCGCGCCCCCGCCTCCGCCGCCGACGCTGCCGGTCTCGTCGCCGGTGATCCGGCCGAAGCCGTTGTAGCCGAAAGTCAGGCCGAGGAAGCTGTTGTCCTGGGAGCCGCCGATGTACGGGCGGGAGGACTTCGGCCACAGCTGGACGATCGCCACCCACCAGCCGCCCGCGAGCAGCATCGCCCCGGCGCCGTAAAGGAGTTGGAGCAGCCGGCGGCGCAGCGTCGTCGGTGCGCAGACTCCGTAGACCACCGCGAGGGCGGGCAGGATCAGCCATGCCTGCAGGGTCTTGGTGAGAAAGGCCAGGCCGAGCAGGCCGCCGGCCCACAGCAGCCACTTGGTGCGGGCGTCCTCCAGGGCGCGCAGCACGCAGTAGATGGTGCTGACCATGAGCAACGCCAGCATCGCGTCGGGGTTGTTGAAGCGGAACATCAGCGCGGCCACCGGGGTCAGCGCGAGCACCGCGCCGGCCAGCAGACCCGCGGCAGGACCGAACCGGCGGCGTACGGCGGCGAAGAGCACACCGACCGCGGCGACGCCCATCAGCGCCTCGGGGACCAGGATCTGCCAGGAGCCGAGGCCGAAGACCCGTACCGACAGCTCCATCGGCCACAGGGCGGCCGGGGGTTTGTCGACGGTGATGGAGTTCGCCGCGTCGGAGGAGCCGAAAAAGAGCGCCTTCCAGCTCTGGCTGCCGGCCTGGACGGCCGCGGAGTAGAAGGAGTTGGCGTATCCGGAGGCGCCGAGGTCGTAGAGGTAGAGCACGAGGGTGCCCAGCAGCAGGGCCAGGAGCGCGGGGCGGGCCCATGCCGGGTCCTGCGGGCGGCCCCGCCACAGCCGGGCCGCCCGGCTGCCGGACGGGGCGGCGTGCGCACCGCCCGGGAGCGGCCCGGCGGGGGGCGGCCCGGCGGGCGGCTGTACGGGATCGGACGGTTGCCGGACGGCGAGGTCCTGGGCCGCCGGCCGGCCGCCGGGGGCCGGCGCGGCGAGGGGCGCGGCGTCGGAGGGCGTGTCGCGCGGCGGGTTCATCGGGCGCTCCTGTTGTCGTAGGGGGCGGGGTCGTAAGGGGTGGGCTCCTGCGCGGAGCCGGCGCCTGCGCCGTACGGGCCGGCGGTGTAGACGGGGGCGGACGGCGAGGCGGCCTCCGGGCGGGCGGGCTCCTCGCGGGGTGCGGGCGCCGGTGGGCTCCCGCCGGGGAAGAGCCAGGCACGGAAGAGCAGGAAGCGCAGCACGGTCGCCGCGAGGTTGGCGGCGATCAGCACGGCGAGTTCGGTGCTGTGGCCGGGGTGCGGGGTGGCCGCGTGCAGGGCGGCGAGCGAACCGCTGGTCAGCGCCAGGCCGATGGCGAAGACAACGAGTCCCTGTGCCTGGTGCCGTACCGCCCGGTCCCGGCCGCGCACCCCGAAGGTGAGCCGCCGGTTCGCCGCGGTGTTGGCGAAGGCGGACACCAACAGCGCCAGGGCGTTGGCCAGTTGGGCGCCGAGGCCGAGGCGGAAGAGGAAGAACAGCAGGAGGTAGGCCAGCGTGCTGAACGCCCCGACCGCGCTGAAGCCGACCAGCTGCCGGGCCAGCCCGGCCGGTACACCGGACAGTTCGCGGTCACGCGGATCGTCGCCGAACGGCCTGCGCAGCCGGTCGAGCGCCAACTGCCCGGTGGCCAGGGCCCGTCCGACCCGCCAGACACCCCGCAGATCGTCGGTCGCGGTACGGACCAGGTCGACGCTGCTGTCCGGGTCGTCGACCCAGTCCACCGGCACCTCGTGGATCCGCAGGCCGGCCCGCTCGGCCAGCACCAGCATCTCGGTGTCGAAGAACCAGCCGGTGTCCTCGACCATCGGCAGCAGCCGCTCGGCGACATCGCCGCGGATCGCCTTGAAGCCGCACTGGGCGTCCGAGAAGCGGGCGGCGAGCGAACCGCGGAGGATCAGGTTGTAGACGCGGGAGATCACCTCCCGCTTGGCGCCGCGCACCACCCGCGAGGAGCGGGCCAGCCGCGAGCCGATGGCGAGGTCCGAGTGGCCGGAGATCAGCGGGGCGACCAGCGGCAGCAGCGCGTTGAGGTCGGTGGACAGGTCCACGTCCATGTACGCCAGTACCGGCGCCTCCGACGCGGTCCACACCGTGCGCAGTGCCCGGCCGCGGCCCTTCTGCTCCAGCCGGAAGGACTCGACCTCGGGTAGTTCCGCGGCGAGTGCGGCGGCCACCTGCGCGGTCCGGTCGGTGCTCGCGTTGTCCGCGACGGTGATCCGGAAGGGGTAGGGGAAGGTCGCCGTGAGGTGCGCGTGCAGTCTTCGTACGCACCGCTCCAGGTCGTCCTCCTCGTTGTACACCGGGACGACGACGTCGAGGACGGGTGGGACGGGCCGCGCCGGCCCGGCCCGGTGGGAGGGGGCTTCGCGGGCTACCGGATGCGGTTCCGCGGCCCTGGCCGGCAGGTGCCGCCGGGCGGGCAGTTCGCCGAGGTTCGTATCCATGCCATGAGCCTCGGCCGCCCCGCTGTCATGACCGTGTGGCCGGCCTGGGCACAGCCTGTGAGAGCGCGGCCGGAAGAGTGACGGTGAACACGGTACGGCCCGGGGCGCTGCTCACGGCCACCTCGCCGCCGTGCGCGGTGACCACGGAGTGCACGATGGCGAGCCCAAGTCCCGTACTGCCCGCGGACCTTGACCGTGAGGCGTCGCCACGGGCGAAGCGTTCGAAGACATGCCGGCACAGCTCCGGCGGGATGCCGGGGCCGTCGTCCTCGACCTGCAGCAGCACCTCGTCGCCCCGCCGGCGGACACGCCCGGTGACCGTCGTACCCGGCGGGGTGTGGGTGCGGGCGTTGGCCAGCAGGTTGGTGAGCACCTGGTGCAGGCGCTGCGGGTCGCCGCGGACGGTGGCGGGTTCGTCGGGCAGGTCGAGCCGCCAGTGGTGGCCGTGGCCGACCGCGCGGGCGTCGCCGACCGCGTCCACCACCAGCGGCGAGACGTCGGTGTCGGCGAGGTCGAGCGGGCGGCCGGCGTCCAGCCGGGCGAGCAGCAGCAGGTCCTCCACCAGGGTGGTCATCCGTTCCGCCTCGGACTCGATCCGGCCCAGGGCGTGTCGCGTGTCCGGGCCGACCGGCTCCCCGCCGCGGCGGGTGAGTTCGGCGTAACCGCGGATCGAGGCGAGCGGGGTGCGCAGTTCGTGGCTCGCGTCGGCGACGAAGCGGCGGACCCGGGTCTCGCTCTCCTGCCGGGCGTGCAGCGCCGAACCGACGTGCCCCAGCATGCGGTTGAGCGCGGCGCCGACCTGACCGACCTCGGTGCGCGGGTCGGTGTCGGTGTCGGGGACGCGTTCGTGCAGTGCCACTTCGCCGCTGTGCAGGGGCAGTTCGGAGACGCGGGTGGCGGTGGCGGCGACCCTTCTGAGCGGCTGCAGGGTGATCCGCATCAGGGCGGAGCCGGCCAGCCCCGCGGCGACCAGGCCGGCCGCGGTCACCGAGACCTCCACCCAGACCAGGGTGGACAGGGTGTCGTGCGCGCCGGAGGTGGACAGGCCCACCAGGGTCGTGGTGCCGTCGGTGCCAGGGCGCGCGGACTCCACCCGGAAGTCGCCGAGGCCGGAGATGTGCAGGGTGTGCGGTCTGCCGTCGAGCGGGACCTGGGTGAAGGCGGTGGCCTGGGCCGTACTGAGGGTGTCGGCGACCAGGCCGGGGCTGCCGGAGCTGGTGGCGCTGACCGCCGCGTGCCCGATCGCGCCGCTCGCGGTACGGACCGCGCCGACCGTCTCGCCGGGCTGGCCGCCGCCGACCAGGAAGTTGAGCGGATCGAAGCCGCCGTCGGCCCGGGGGCCGCCGGGGTCCGGGCCGTGCGGGCCTGCTGCCCGGACCGCCAACTCCCCCACCTTGCTGTCCAGTTGCCCGTACAGGAAGTCGTGCAGGGCGAATATCGTCACCGCGCCGATCACCGCGCAGACGGCGGCGACCAGGGCGACGCAGGACACGACGAGGCGGCGGCGCAACGACCAGCGGCGGGTGGGGGCGGGGGACGTGCGTGCGGGGGTGCCGCGCAGCCGGGCCTTTCCCGCCCGGGCGTTTCCTGCCCTGACCTTGGCGCGGACCTTCGCGCGGGTGTCGGCGCGGGTGTTCGCCCGTCCCTTCGCCGGGGTGCTTGCCCGGGCCTTCGCCCAGGTGCTCGTCCGCGTGCTCGCCCGGGTGCTCGCCCGCGCTTCCGGCGGGGTGTTGTCCGCCCCGGACCCGCCTGCGGGGTGCGGGGTCCGCACGGACTGCCCCGCAGGGGACCTCACGCCGGTTCGCCGGGCTTGATCAGGTAGCCGGCGCCGCGCCGCGTGTGGATCATCGGCGGGTGCCCGACGTCGATCTTCCGGCGCAGGTAGGAGATGTAGAGCTCGACGACATTGGCCTGGCCGCCGAAGTCGTAGCTCCAGACGCGGTCCAGTATCTGCGCCTTGCTGAGCACGCGCCGCGGATTGCGCATCAGGTAGCGCAGCAGCTCGAACTCGGTCGCGGTGAGGTGGATGTTGGCGCCGCCCCGGCTGACCTCGTGGCTGTCCTCGTTGAGCACCAGGTCGCCGACGATCAGCAGCGACTCGTTGCGGGTGGCGGCCGCGCCGGAGCGCCGCAGCAGTCCGCGCAGCCGGGCCACGACCTCCTCCAGGCTGAACGGCTTGGTCACGTAGTCGTCCCCGCCCGCGGTGAGCCCCGCGATCCGGTCCTCCACCGCGTCCTTCGCGGTCAGGAAGAGGACGGGTACGTCCGGGGTCTCGCGACGGAGCCTGGCCAGCACTTCGAGGCCGTCCATGTCGGGCAGCATCACGTCGAGCACGACCGCGTCGGGGCGGGACTCGCGGGCCGCGCGCAGCGCGCTCGCGCCGTCGGACTCGGTACGGACCTGCCAGCCCTCGTAGCGCAGCGCCATCGAGAGCAGGTCGGCCAGCGGGGTCTCGTCGTCCACGACCAGGACGCGGACCGGGGAACCGTCCGGACGGGCGAGGTCGGTGGCCGCCTGGGTCGGCTGGCCGAGGGTCTGGTGGCCCGGGCGGGCCTGCGGGCTTGCGGTACCGGTGAGCGAGGAGAGCGATGAGGTGGAAGGCATGGTGACCACCCTGTGCGCTCGCTATGAAAGGAGTCTTGGCCGTTTCTGTGAAACGTCTGAGAATTCCCCGGCGCGACCCGGTCGGACGGTCCCGGTCCGGTGATCGTTTCCGGTCCCGGCCGGACAGTTGCGGTCAGCGGCGGGGGAGAAGCGGTCGGCGGGGTCGTTCGGCGCACGTCGGGGCGTACGTTCTGGAGTATGGCGGGAGAGATCTGCGGCCTGGGCGAGGACATACCGGGGGCCGCACCCCGGACGGTCGCCGTCGAGCGGCTGAATGCGGGGGATCACGCATGCCTGTGGTTCGGGGGCGCCCGCGGTGAGGAAGAGCGGTGGGCGCTGCGGGCGGCGTACGCCATCGCGGGGATCACCCGCGGGGAACGGGTGGTGTTCTTCGTCGAACCCGGCACGGAGGGGGAGGGTCTCGACCGGCTGGCCTCCTTCGGCGTGCCGATGGGAGGGACGGTGGGCGGGGCTCTGGGCGGCTCTCCCGGGCGGCCGTACGCCGCCGGGCGGGTCGAGGTGGTGGGGACCGTCCCCGGGTACGTACCCGGGCGGGGCCTGGACAACGCGGCGCGGATCGATCACTGGGTGACGCTTACCCGGCAGAGCGCGGCGCTCGGCTTCGCCGGGGTGCGGGCGGCCGGCGACATGGGCTGGGCGTCGTCGCCCGAGGTGGGCAGCGGGCAACTGACCGCGTACGAGGTCGCGTTGACGCCGGTGCTGGCGAAGCTGCGGCTCGCCGCGATGTGCGAGTACGACCGGGAGAGGTTCCCGGCCGAGCGCTATGACGGCGTACTGGCCGCGCACCCGCTGCACGTACTGCCGCTGCCCGGCGCGCTGCACGCCTCCCGCGAGGGCGACGTCCTGCGGCTGTCCGGCGACGCCGACCTGGCCACGCGGTTCGCCTTCGAGGACGCGGTACGCGACGCCGTCCGGCAGCCCGGCCTCACCGCGATCGACCTGACCGGCCTCGCCTTCATCGACGCCTACTGCGTACGGGCCCTGCTGCGCCTCGGCGCGGGCGTGGCTCTGGAGTGCACGGCAGCGCAGCACCGGCTCCTCGGCCTGTGCGGGGTGGTGGAGGTCCGCACGGAACCAGCGGGACGGCCCACCCTCCGGGTACGGGGGTGCGGGGGCTGAGGGGGGCGAGCCGCTCCGCGGGGGCTCACCTGGTACGTATCCGTACCGCCGGCGCGGGGGGGCGCCCTCGGGGAAGTCGCCTCCCCCGGCCGGAAGTTGGTGCTCGCTCCCGCGGGTCGAACGCAGAAGCGCGATTAGCCCTCCGCCCGCGCCCCGCTTCTGCTGTGATGGAGCCAGCACGCTTCGTAGTCGAGGGGAGGCCCGCGTGGACATGGACGAAGAGCGCCGGTTGGCGGTGCTCGCCCCGGAGATGTCCCGCACCACCGTTGATCTGCTGCGCCGCGTCGTCGGCGTCGAACCGGCCGAACGCATCCCGGCGGAAGCGCTGGCCACCGCCGACCGCGTTCTGGCCCAGCACGGCGCGGACGGCCTGCGCCTGCTCACGATGGGCCTGTGCGGCTGGGCCGCCGTACTGATCGAACAGGACGCGAAGATGTCGGGCCGCACGTACGAAGCGGTGCTCGACGACATCGACCTGACCTGCATCGAGTCGCACGCGGAGAACTAGCCGCGCGCTTCTTGGCCCCGGCCCTTTTGCGGCTCGCCGGGGCCGTCACCGGACCTCGCCGCCGAAGCGCCCACGGGGCGGCGCCCACCCGGGGCCGCATCCCCGGGGCCGCCCGCCTACAGCGCCGCCGCCACGCCCGTCGCGGGGTCGACCCCGACACTCTGCGGCGCCGACCTGCGCGAATAGGCGTCACCGGCCGGCGGCCGGAACTTGAAGACCAGCGTCGACCGCGCACCTTCCGGCGTCGTCACGTCCTGAGAGATGGGACCAGTGATCGTCCACCCCGCGTGCTTGGTGCCGTCATCAGTGAAATGCGCGACGGCTGCGCGACGTGCTTCGTCTCGGTCCATGCCCCCACTGTCGCACCTCCCACCGCCACCCGCGCGCCCTCAACCCCCCGGGTTCGCCCCATCCGGGCCCGCGGACTCAAGCAGGAACGCGGCCCGCTGCCGGTGAACGGCAGGAAGGCGGTCTCACTCACCCACACCGGCGGCACCGACACCGTCACCCTCCACGTCGCGCTGCCCGGACCGTCCAGAAGGGCTGTGGGCCTGCTGGTGGCACCCGGCAGCGCGCTGGGCTGTTGCAGATGTTTCGATTATTTCGGATACTGCACTTACCGGCCATGGACGTACCGTCCACCGGAGTGGAAAGGGGTGCGCGATGACCAGGACAGACATCAGGCCAGTGACGATCTCCCCCGAGCAGACCGCGTCCACAAACCAGGCCCTCAGGCAGGTCCGCAGCTACCTGGAAACCCATAAAGACCGCCGCGAGATCACCGTGACCGTCGCGGACGGCGAACCGGAGCCGCTGACGCTGCCTCGCGAGGCCGTCGAGCTACTGGCCGGCCTGCTCGCGCACCTGGGAGCCGGCCGTGGCGTCTCCGTCGTCCCGGCGGACGCCGAACTCACCACCCAGCAGGCCGCGGACATGCTCAATGTCTCCCGGCCCTTTCTCGTCGGCCTGCTCAACGCCGGCGAGATCGAGTACCGGAACGTCGGAACCCACCGCAGGATCAAGGCGTCCTCGCTGATCGAGTACAAGCTGCAGGACGACCAGCGGCGGCGAGCGGCTGCCGACGAGGTGACGCAACTCGGCCAGGAGATGGGACTGATGTGACCCATGGCCTTTGTCGCCGTCTACGACGCCAACGTGCTGTACCCGAGCGTCCTGCGGGATGTTCTGATCCGCGTCGCCGCGGCGGGACTGGTGCAGGCCAAGTGGACCGAGACCATCCTCGACGAGACCTTCCGGAACCTGATGGCCAACAGGCCCGACCCCGACCCGGACAAGCTGGACCGGACCCGGAACGCGATGAAGAGGGCGGTCCGGGACTGCCTGGTCCTCGGGTACGAGCCGCTCATCGACGCGGTCCAGCTGCCTGACCCCGACGACCGGCACGTGCTGGCGCAACAGGCCCGTGTCCCAGTGTCCCGCGCTGTGTCCTTCCACGTGTCCCAGCTATTGGTCGGTCGCCAGGGACCAGGAAGGTCCTTCTGAGGTTCCGTACCAGACCCGTTGTGCCTCGGGGGTGATGGTGATGCCGAAGTCGTCGCGGGCCGGCTGCCCGTCGGAGAAGAGGGCGGCGAGTTCTTCGACGGTGTCCCACAGCCGGCGGGGGCCGGCCTGCCGGACATGGCCGCTTGTGCGGGCGGTGGCGGTGGAGCCGTCTTCGGTCCACAGTCCTACCCCGGTGACCGTGCCGTCGTCGGAGCGCCATGAGCAGGAGTTGTAGCCGGGCAGGGCGAGCGACAGCGGGAATTTCCAGCGTCCGAGCGTGTCCGCCACAGGCAGGGCGGTGGTCTCGGGACTCTGTTCTCGCAGGGCCTCGAAATCGGGCCCCCTGCTCGGGGCGCGTCTGGGCATGAACAGCGCCGGGCGTGGGAGGAAGCGGCCTTCGGCGTGGCCGGGCTCGGTCACGGTAGCTCGAACGACGCCGTAGCCGATCGGAGCGACGATCACGGCACCGACCGCGGCCTGTTCCATCAGTGCCGGATGGAGGGAACGCACCGCAGCGGTGGCGATGATCCGTGAGTAGGGAGCGCGCTGCGGGTAGCCGAGTGCACCGTCTCCCGCGTGCACGAACGGCTGGCATCCGACCTCGGCGAGCCTGCGTGTGGCGAGGGCTACCAGTTCAGGGTCAACGTCCACGCTGGTCACGTTCTCGGCACCGAGCCGGTGCGCGAGGAGCGCCGCGTTGTAGCCAGTGCCCGTCCCCAGCTCGAATACGTTGTCGCCCGGGTGGGCGTCGAGCGCGTCGAGCATGGCCAGCATGAGGCCGGGTTCACTGGATGACGACGTGGGAACGCCGTTGGAGTCGAGTTGGGTCATCAGCGCGGTGTCGGAATAGACGGTTCGCAGGTATCCGTCGTCCGACCGCGTGACCCGGCGCCACTGACCGCGCTGATCCTGGTCGAAGAACTCCGGGGTGAAGGTGTGACGGGGCACGGCGGCGAAGGCTGCGCGCCAGGGGCTGTCCACCCCGTCCCCGATGGTGGCGGCGAACTCTTCACGCAGGGATGCGGTCGGATCGTGGCTCATGCTGTCCCTTGAAGGTAGTCGGCGTGCGCGGAGGCGATGGCCAGCCCGGTGCGGTTCTCGACCCATGCCCAGGTGCCGCAGGGGTTGCACTCGAAGAACACCCAGTCCCCGGCCGGCGTCACGGCGAAGTCGAATGCACCGAAGACGATGCCGTGTTCGGCCATGAAGCGGCGGACGCCTGCGGCTACCGGTTCGGGAACGGTCGTCGTCCCGAGGTCGATGCCGTCAGGGTCGGTTCGCCAGTCGGTGTGCGCCTGGTCCGTGGTGGCGGTGATGGTGCATGCGAAGGGCCGGCCGGCCACGACGGTAAGGCGTACTTCGTGTGCCTTGGGGATCTCCTCCTGCAGGTAGTGGGCGGTCAGCCGCAGACTGTCATCAATCTCTGCGGGATCGAGTGCGTGGGTGGCCACCATCAGCGGCCGTCCCGTCCCCGTGTCCAGCCGCCCGCCGAGCACGGGCTTGGAGATCAACGGCCCCTTGATCTCCGCGGCGAACTCCCGTGCGGCCTCCGGATCATTGGTGATGATGCTTCGGGGCACATGCAGACCTGCCCGTACCGCCGCGACGAGTTGCTGCGGCTTGTGCGACGCGACCCGGTCAACATGTGGGTTGTTGATCCAGCGCACCGGAAGGGCTGAGATGACGTTCAACAGCGCCCCATCCGCCTGGTTCCGGGCCCAGGTGGCGTAAGGCTCGGGGACGTTCTCGGCGATGGCGGGACGTCCGGGCCGCCTGTAGTAGACAGCCCGGACCTCCTCCAGCCGGATCGACCGTTGCCCGTTGTCCAGGACACCCCGCCACCCGGACCGTTCCGCCGCGTGGGAGGCGGTCAGGGTGAGTGTCTGCGGGAACTCCGCGGTGTCGTAGCGCATGACCGGGACGTCCCGTCGGTTCAACTCGTCAACAACCACGTCGGCGGAGGCGTCCAGCCGTTCAGCGACAACGAGCACCGGTCGTCTGGCTCCCATCAGGCGCCCGGTGCGTAATAGGGGTCGTCCACGTCGTCACCCTGGCCGTCCTGGTTGGTGTCCGTGCACGAGGCCGCCTGCGGCGCGGTGTGCCACGGCGATCCGTCCGGCCCCACATTGAGCTGACGATCGTCGTCCCACGTGACTCCCCGGGCCGTGGTCTGGACGAGAGGCGGTACGGCGGCGGCACGGGCGGCCATCGGAATGCTTGCGGTGGTCATGAGTCCTCCGATTTCAATGGGCCGGCGGAGAGGTCTCCCCGTCGTTGGGTGTTGCCGTGTGCTCCCCGCCAACCGGGTTAGGCGGCAGGGAAGTTCAGCGGGGTATCGCCCCGGTGGGCGTCCGGGATCGGATCGGCCGTTCGGCGCCACCCGTGCGTCTCGGCCACCGCGAGAAGTTCGGATGCGAGTACGGGGGCCTCAGCGGGAGTTGTGGGTTCTGGCACGTCGGTCTGCCCTTCGGATCGGCCACGCCCCCGGCCGGTCACGCGGTCGCGGGGAACTCGGTGTCCAGGCTTCCGGGGCTCTGAGGGCAGCGACAGGGGCGCAGCGTCCTAGTTTCCGGACGCTAATCGGCGATGCCGAGGAACTCGGCCAACGACCGTAGTCCCGGGGGGTGTTTGGGCAGTGCCCAAAGATCGCGCACGATGGCGACGGCCAAGGTGTGGTGCTGCATCCACGTGGGCGCGACACGGCGAAGTGATTCCAGCGTCTTCACGGCCCCCGCCGCGTCTCCGACGTCCGAGTGCGCTCGGGCCACGTCGAGAAGCAGCCATGTACGCCACGAGGGGGGCGTGTCCTTCGACAGGCGCATCCCCTTGGCGAGGGCCAGGGCGTCGGCGGAGTGCCCGTACTGGACGGCCAGGCGGACGCGTTCGATACGGACCGAGGACGGGCTGAAGACGCTGATCATGCGGTCGTCACTGCCGGCGGGCAGCTTGGAGACGCGGGCGGCCTCCGTCTCGGCGGTCTCCATCATCGCTGCCGCTCGCTCGTAGTCGCCGCTTCTCGCGGCGGACGTGGCGGCGCTCATGGTCAGGCCGCCCCACACTTTGAGCCCGTCGGCCGTGTCGGTGCGGCCGGCCTTCTTCATGTCGTCGGCGGCACGGAGCGCGATGCTCAACGCGTCCTCCAAGCGGCCCTGACGCTGGTAGGTCCACGCCGTCGAATTGACGATCATCGGCACGAGCAGCGGATCGGAGGACTGCTCGGCGGCGCTGATCGCGCGTTCCAGGCTCGTCAGCGCGAGGTCCGTTTTGCCCATGCGAACGGCGACGTGACCACCGAGCTGCAGCGCCTTCCCCAGGGCTGCGAACCCGGCTTTCCGGTCGTCGTCGCTGCCCGAGACCGTGGCGGCACGAGCCTCCGAGACAAGGTCAGGGAGCGCCTTCATCACGCTGTCGAATTCGGCCGCGTGGTAATTCGTCCACGCCTCCGCGATCTGATCACGCAGGCGGCTCAGGGAGAAGTCCGGACCGACTCCGGCCTGCGGCGGTCCCCAGAGGGCGGGCATGATCGCCCGTCGTACGGCGACGAAGCGCGGCCCGTCGTTCTCTCCCGAGGCGACGGCGGGCGGGTCACCGAGAAGCGTTGTCAGCTCCACGCCCAGTCCATTCGCCAACGCGTGCAGTGTGGGAAGCCGCGCCGAGTGCTTCCGCCCCTGTTCAAGCTGACGGATCACGTCAACGGACACGTCCGAGCGCTCTGCCAGCTCCTCCTGTGTGAGGTCGGCCAGACGGCGCAGACGCCGCAGCGTTTTGCCCAGGTCCTCGTTCGCCACGCTGTCACGGTACCCCTGGCGTTTGGACGTGCCGAGGTGACCTGAGCGAAGCCCGGGGAGGCTGCGCGAGGGCTTCCAGCATTCCGGCCCGCGCGGTCGTCCGCCCGCCCGTGCGGCTTGTACGGACCCGGTGCCGTACGGGTCCGACCCGGCCGACAAGTCGGCGAACGTGCACGGGCTGAACGTCGTCGGTGATGGTGAGAGATCACGGAAAAGGCCCCGGATCGCCTATGCGATACAGGGCCTCTGACCTGGTGTTTCGTGGTGCACTCGGCAGGATTCGAACCTGCAACCTTCTGATCCGTAGTCAGATGCTCTATCCGTTGAGCTACGAGTGCGGGGGGCGGGTTTGGGGCCCGTCGGCGTTGCGTGGACAACATTACATGAGGTCGCGCGGGAGGTGAAATCGATAAGCGGGGGGTGGGGTGAGCTGCGGGGATGGGGGTTGTGGGGGCATCCGCGAGGGGGAACGGAGGGGGAAACGGGAGGAGCCCCGCGGGGTGGGCGCGGGGCTCCTGGGTGGAGAAGGTGGTGCTGGCGGAGGCGGAGGGATTTGAACCCTCGATGGACGGTAAAGCCCAAACCGCATTAGCAGTGCGGCGCCATAGACCGGACTAGGCGACGCCTCCTGGGTACGTGCCCGGGTGGTGCGTGGGCGCGTGGGGAAATGATGGCACAGCCTGGAGGGCCGCGACCAATCGCAGACTACGGTACAAGGCGGGGGCTGGGCAGGGCAAAGGGGTTCGGGGCGGGGCGCAGGACCGGGCGGTGGTGAGCGCGCCCACGGACGCGCCCACGGAAGGATGAGGTGCCGGGGCGCGGCGGGCCCGGGAGGTAGGGAGGCGGCATGCCTCTCACCGGTCCCTCCACGAGCTCCGCGGCCACCCTTTTCCGTAGGGCCACAGCCGACGGCACCCTCGGCCGTACGGTCACCGCCGCCGGCACCCCCAGCCGTACAAGCCCCGCCGGCCCCACCCCCGGCCGTACGAACCCCTCCGGCCCCACCACCCCTCCCCGCACCGTTCCCCCGAAGGCCCGGCTCGTTCTCGTCGCGCTGTTCGCCACCGCGCTGGTGGCCGGGGGGCCGGGGACGGTTCAGGCCGTGGGGCTGCCGCGGCCCCATGGCGAAGGCGGGGTGCTGACCGTGGCGTACGACGACGGCGCCGGGCACCGCCGGACGTACGTCGTGGTGTGCGGACAGGCCGGCGGCGGCGACCGGTGCCGGCGGTTGCGGGCGATCGGCGGCCCGGTGGGGCCGGTCGCCGGCGGGCAGGCGTGCTCGATGATCTACGGCGGGCCGCAGACCGCCGGGGTCCGCGGGACGTGGGAAGGGCGGGACGTGCGGGAGACGTACCGCCGGACGAACGGGTGCGAGGTCGCGCGGTGGGCCCAGATGGCGCCGGTGCTGCCCGCCCCGCCGGAGAAGGGGCTCCCCACCGGAGAAGAGACTCCCGCGCAGCCAACTCAAGTGCTGAAAGGCCCGAAGAGTCACCCGTGACGTATGCCACACGCAGTGGCGGCCGAGCACGTACAACCCTCAACGGTCAAACAGGGAACGGCACATGGGCATCCGAGGCACCTCCGGGAGGCCCGACCCGTACACTCGGTCTAGTGACATGTCCCGGGGGTGGCGGCAAGATGGGCCGCCCGTGACGACAGCCGACCGCGTCGCGTGAAAGGGACGCACGCGGGGCCGCCCCGGGAGCGCAGGGCAGCGCGGCAACACATGCGGTAACAAGGAGGACGCGTCCGTGAGCAGCAGGCCATCCCGAGGCGCTGCTCGCCTCGCCTCGATACTCGACGCCCTCCCCGACGCGCTGCTTCTGGTCAACGCCAACGGCACCGTGGTCAACGCCAACGCGATCGCCCTGGAGACGTTCGAGACGCCGGGTACGGCGCTGGTGGGGCGGGGTCTGCTCGACCTGCTGCCGTCGTTCGACCCGAAGCGGATCCCCGGGTCGATGCGCAGCCCCCGCGAGGCGGAGGAGGACACCAGGACCAAGCCGACACGGATGACGGCGCGGCGGACCGACGGGACCGAGTTCCCGGTCCAGGTGACCAGCGCCAATCTGGAGGACGGCCGTACGCCGTACGCGGACCTCGGCGACGGCGTCCCGCACTACACCGGCGACGAGTTGCTGATGCTGGTGGTCCGGGACCTGTCGGGGACCGTGGACACCGAGGCCGAACTCGCCCGGCAGCAGCGGCAGACCGAGATGATCCTGCGCGCCGCCGCCGAGGGTGTGGTGGGCGTCGACACGGCCGGCAAGATCGTGCTGGTCAACCCGTCGGCCGCGCAGATCCTCGGACACCGCGCGACCGACCTCGGCGGCAAGGAGCTGCACCCGCTGGTGCACCACTCGCGGCCGGACGGGTCGCCGCTGGCGTACGAGGAGACGCCGCTGGCCGACACGCTGCGGTCCGGGCGCAAGCACCGGGTCCGCGGCCAGGTGCTGTGGCGCAAGGACGGCAAGGCCGTGCCGGTGGACCTGACGACGGCTCCGGTACGGGACGGGGAGCAGCTGGTCGGGGCGGTGATGACCTTCACCGACCGGTCGCAGTACGACGCGCTGGCGGCGCGGACGGTGCAGTTGCGGGCGCTGCTGGACACGTCGCTGCGCGGGCCGCTGGCGGAGCTGCGCGGTGAGCTGACCGGTCTCGCGGCCGACCCGGCGGGGCAGTTGTGGCCCGAGGCCAACCAGATCCTGCACCACCTCGCGGCCGGCTACGCCCGGATCACCACGCTGATCGACAACGTGCTGGCGTTCCAGCGGCTCGACCGCGGTGAGGACAAGCTGAACCGCGCGCCGGTCGGGCTGGACGACGTGATCGGCGCGGCGGTGGAGGGCGCGGTCGAGCTGATCGGGCCCGGGCGGGCGCAGTACGCGGTGCACGCGCCGCCGATCCAGGCGTCGGTGGACGCGCCCCGGATGGTGCAGGCGCTGGCGCATCTGATCGCGGACGTCGCCGGGGTGGACGCGGCGGGCAACGCCATCGCGTACAGCGGCGACTCGACGATCGTGGTCGCGGCGGCGCAGCGCGGGGACGTGGTGCGGATCGACGTACGCGGGCCGAGCGCGGGCGGGGACCCGGTGCATCTGCCGCTGGCGCGCGGGATCGTGGAGCGGCACGGCGGGGTGCTGCAGACGCACGAGGTGCCCGGGCAGGGCAGCGCGTACGTGCTGGAGGTGCCGGTCGGTCCCGACGCGCCCGGCGGCCCGGCGAAGAGGGGCGAGGGCGCGGGGGCGGGTTCCGGTACGTCCGGGGGCCGTTCCGGCGATACGGACACGGGTACGTCGCCGGCCGCGGGAGCGTCCTCCGGTACGCGGCACCGGCAGGGGCAGGGACAAGGGCAGGACGAGACGGGCACGGTTGTCGCGCCCTGGGCGATTCCTGCGGCGGCCGACCAGAGTGAGGCGCCGACCGGGCGGCGCAGGGCGCTGCGCAGGCCGGAGGGCGGGGGCGGAACCGGGGCCGGTGGGACGGCGGGCTCCTCCGTCTCCGGCGCCGGCGAGGACGTGGCCGCCACGGGGCGGCGCGGGCGGCGGGCGCGGGCGCTTCCGGAGGGGGCGGGGGAAGCGGGCCCGGGTGGGCCCCCCTCGGGGCAAGGGGAGGCGGAGCGGCGGGCTGCGCGTCCCGCGGGTCAACTGGACGCGGGAGGGCAGGCGGCCAACCCCTCGGGGCAAGGCAACCCCGGGGGGCAGCACGGCACCCCCCCGGGGCAGGGCAACCTCGCCGGTCACCAGGGCAACCCCGGCGGTCACCTGACCCCGGGGGCCCAGCACGGCAACCCCCCGGGCCAGCTCGGACCGGTGGGGCCGGGCGGCCTCGGCACCCCCCACACCACCCCCCCGGGCCCCCCGCCCGGCCCCACCGGCGGCAACCACACCCCCAGCACCCACCACGGCAACCCCGGCGCCCACCACACCCCCGGGTCCCAGCTCGGCCCGGTCAACCCCTCCGGCATGCAGCCCGACCGGATGGGCCCCGCGGCGGACTCCCCCCGGATGGACACCCCCGGCCGCCCGGACAGCCCGCACACCCCCGGGTCGGCCGACCCCCGGCGCGCCCCGGGCGGCGGCGCCGACACCGCCCCGCCCACCGCCCCGGAGGGCCCCGGCACGGGCCGCCGGGCCCGCCGCGCCCTGGAGCCGGCCGCGCCCGACAGCACGCCGGCCCTCCCGCCGGCCGCGCAGGCCCCCGCCCCCGAGCCGCCCGCCCCGACCTCGTGGCCCGCCCCCGGTTCCGTCCCACCGGAGCAGCCGGCCCTGCCCGCGCTGTCCGGCCAGCCCCAGCCGCCGCACTCCCCGTGGCCGCAGGCGACCCCGGCCCCGCCCACGAAGGACCCCTCGCACCAGAGCCATGGCCGGGCCATCAGCGTCCGCACCCTGGGCCAGGGCGTCCCCTTCGCCATGGAGCCGCAGACCGCGCAGACCCCGACCCAGGCCGTACAGGCGCAGAACCCGCAGGGCCTGCCCGCCGAGGTCGCGGCCGGCGGCTCCGGCAGGCGCCGGCGGCTCGCCCAGCCCGCGCAGAGCCCGATCCTGCCGCAGGTCCCCAGCCAGACCAACGGCCCCGGCGGCGAATCGCAGGCCCGCCAGCACCCGCAAGCCGACCCGGACAGCGGCCGGCTGCCGACCCGTAACGCCAACGCCAACGGCAACCCCAACGCCAACGGCACGCACACCGCCCACTCCGCCCCCACCGCGCCGACAGCCGGCACCGCGAACAGCCCCGCGCCGCCCGCCGGCCCGGCACCCGCCCCGCTCCCCCCGCAGGCCCCCGGCCGTTCGTACGCGATCGGCGCCCCCGCGGAAGGCGCCGCCGAGGGCCCGGAGCCACTGGACGGACCCAACGGCGCCGTCGACGTCACCGATGTGACCGACGACCACCTGGAGGAGCCGCTCGACGAGCCGCGCCGCCTGCTGGTGTGGCCGGAGCCCGACGTCTCGACCCGGCAGGCGCTGACCGACCGCGGCTACCGGCCGGTCATCGTACGGTCGCGCGAAGAGGTCGACGCCCAGGTGGCCGAGCCGCCCGCCGCCCTGTTCGTGGACCCGCTGACCGGCCCGATCACCCGTACCGCCCTGCAGTCGCTGCGCCAGGCGGCCGCCGCCGCCGACGTACCGGTGCTGGTGACCGCGGGGCTCGGCCAGGCCACCCGGGAGGCCGCCTACGGCGCCGACCCGGCGGTCCTGCTCAAGGCGCTTGCACCGCGCGACAGTGAGCAGCACCCGCCGCGCGTCCTGCTGGTGGAGAGCCACGAACCGATAGCGCATGCTTTCGCCGCGACCCTGGAACGGCGCGGTATGCAGGTCACGCACGCCGACTCGGAGTCCGACGCGATGACGAAGGCGGCCCAGATCCACCCGAACCTGGTGGTGATGGACCTGATGCTGATCCGGCGCCGCCGGCAGGGCATCGTGGACTGGCTGCGCGGCAACTCCCGCCTCAACAGCACCCCGCTGGTGGTCTACACCTCCGCCGACATCGACCCCGCCGAGCTGCCCCGGCTGGCCTCCGGCGAGACCGTGCTCTTCCTCGCCGAGCGGTCGACCAGTGCGGATGTGCAGTCCCGGATCGTCGACCTGCTCGGCAAGATCGGCACCTGAGTCCCGTGACGCGGGCGGGGCCTGCGGCGGTTCGTCCCCGCGCCGACCCCGCCCGCCTCACCACTCCTCACACCCGTCACCGGTCCTCACACCCGTGGCCACGCCTCGCCGCCCTTCACAACCGGGTGACGTCCAGCTCCCCGTCCGCGTAGGACTTACGGATCACCTTCTTGTCGAACTTGCCCACGCTCGTCTTCGGCACCGACGGCACGACCGCCCACCGCTCCGGCACCTGCCAGCGGGCGATCCGGCCCTCCAGGAACGCGCGCAGGTCCGCGTAGTCCGTGGTGGCGCCCTCCCGCAGGACGACGGTGGCCAGCGGCCGTTCGCCCCACCGCTCGTCGGGCACCGCCACCACCGCGGCCTCGGCGACGTCCGGGTGGGCCATCAGGTGGTTCTCCAGGTCGACCGAGGAGATCCACTCGCCGCCCGACTTGATGACGTCCTTCGCCCGGTCGGTGAGGGTCAGGAAGCCGTCGCCGGAGATGACGCCGACGTCGCCGGTACGCAGCCAGCCGTCGGGGCTGAACTTGTCCTCGGGCCGCAGCGGTTCCTCGCCGACACCCCCGAAGTACGCACCCGCGATCCACGGCCCGCGCACCTCCAGCTCACCGGCCGACTCGCCGTCCCACGGCATCACCTCGCCGTCGGGCCCGATCAGCCGGGCCTCGACCGAGGCCGGGAACCGCCCCTGCGTGATCCGGTACGCCCACTCCTCCTCGCCGCTGACCCCGGCCGGCGGCTGGGCGACGGTGCCGAGCGGTGAGGTCTCGGTCATCCCCCAGGCGTGGCAGAGCCGTACGCCCAACTGCTCGTCGAACGCCTTCATCAGGGCCGGCGGGCAGGCCGAGCCCCCGATGGTGACCTGCCGCAGGGAGCTGATGTCCCGTGGCTTGGCGGTGAGTTCGGCGAGCAGTCCCTGCCAGATGGTGGGCACCGCGGCGGCGTGCGTGGGCCGTTCGCTCTCGATCATCTCGGCGAGCGGCGCGGGCTGCAGGAAGCGGTCCGGCATCAGCAGATTGATGCCCGACATGAAGGCCGCGTGCGGCAGCCCCCAGGCGTTGACGTGGAACATCGGCACGACCGGCAGCGAGGTGTCGTGCGAGGTGAGCCCCATCGACTCGGTGGTGTTCACCTGCATCGAGTGCAGATAGACCGAGCGGTGGGAGAAGACGACGCCCTTGGGGTCGCCGGTGGTCCCGGAGGTGTAGCACATGGCCGCGGCCTCGCGTTCGTCCAGCTCAGGCCAGTCGTACCGCTCCGGCCGCCCGTCCAGCAGCTCCTCGTACACGTGCACGCTCGCCCGGGTGCCCGCAAGCAGCGACAGGTCGCCGGGCCCGACGACGACCAGGTGCTCGACCGATTCCAGCCGGGGGAGCAGCGGGGCGAGCAGCGGCAGCAGGGTGCCGTTGACCAGGATCACCCGGTCCGCGGCGTGGTTGACGATGAAGACCAGCTGGTCGGCGGGCAGTCGCAGATTGAGGGTGTGCAGTACCGCGCCCATCGAGGGGATGGCGAGGTACGCCTCCATGTGCTCGCCGTTGTTCCACATGAGGGTCGCCACCCGGTCGCCGCGTTCGACGCCCAGCTCGTCACGGAGCGCGTTGGCCAGCTGGATCGAGCGGGCGCCGATCTCCCGGAAGGTACGGCGCCGGGGTTCGCCCTCCCCGGTCCAGGTGGTGACCGTGGATCCGCCGTGCACGAGGGCACCATGGAGGAGGATGCGGGTGACGGTCAGCGGAACATCCTGCATGGTGCTCAGCACTCGGGCCTCCGGCGGCGTCGGCGAAGTGGGGTTTCCCGCGATTCTGCTGGCATACCACCTGGTATGTCACTACCTCCGCGCGCCACGTTCCGGTTACGCCGCGGTCAGCTCCTCGCCCGCCGCCGGGTCGTCGGGGTGGAGGCGCAGCGCCTCCAGCTCCGGATCGTCCCGCAGTTTGCCCAGCGCCCGGGAGACCGCGCTCTTCACCGTGCCGACCGAGACGCCGAGCCGCTCGGCGGTCTGCACCTCGCTCATGTCCTCGAAGTAGCGCAGTACGACCATCGCGCGCTGCCGCGGCGGCAGCCTGGTTATCGCGCGCAGCAGGGCGTCGCGCTGTGCCTGCTGCTCGGTGAGGTCGGGTCCGGTGCCGGGCCGCTCGGGCAGTTCGTCGGTGCTGAACTCGTCGACCTTGCGCTTGCGCCACTGCGAGGTCCGGGTGTTGACCAGGGTCCGGCGGACGTAGCCGTCGACCGCCCGGTGGTCCTCGATCCGGTCCCAGGCGAGGTACGTCTTGGTGAGCGCCGTCTGCAGCAGGTCCTCGGCGTCGGCGGGGTTGGGGGTCAGGGTGCGCGCGGTGCGCAGCAGCGTGGGGCCTTTGGTGCGGACATAAGCCGTGAACTGGGTCGTGCTGGCGCTGGTGCACACGGGCGTGGTCATGACTCCACGCTAGGAGCAGGCGGGGGTGGGCGGATCGGCCGCAGGTGCCGACCGGGGATCACTCTCAGGTCGTAGGCCGGGGGCTGTCCCCACCTTCGGAGGTTGGAGCCGGGGGGTGGGGTTCCGTGGGGGATGGACCCGGCACGACCCCGAGGCGTACCCCGGGGTCCGGCCTGGCCGGCCTGGCGCCGCTCGGGGTCCGGCGGTCCGCCCGGCGGCGCCCTCGGTCCGTCACGGTCAGCTCACCACGGCCACCGGCGCGTCGATCAGATCGCGGTCGATGGTCAGCGCCTTGCCGCCGTACGTCTCGGTGATGCTGCCGTGGTACTGGTGGATCCGGGCGTGCGGCGTCCAGGCGCCGGCCGCCAGCGAGGGCTCGCCGGCCAGGTTCGCGGGGACGCCCCAGCGGGCGAACCAGATGACGTCCGGGAGGTCGCCGGCGCCGGCCCGGCGCGCGTTCTCCAGGTGGGCGACGCCGGAGTCGGCGCTGCTGTAGAAGCCGGAGAGATAGCCGTCGGCCCGCACCTGCCGGTCCCATGCCTGTACGAACGTCAGCGTGGCGGCGGTGCAGGCCGTGTCGCCGATGTCGTACGCCTCCATGTCGAGATAGAGCGGGCTGCCCGGGTCCAGGCCGAGGGCCTTGGCCGCGCCGGTCGCGTCGGCGCCCTCGGACGTGCCCTGGGCGGAGGGGTTCTCGGTGTCGATACGGTAGGGGTTCTTGTTGGAGCCGGCCACGCACGGGCTCTGCGAGCCGACGTAGATGGGCAACAGGTTCCAGCCGGACCCGGTGGTCTGCCGGACCCAGTCCGGGGTGAGGTAGGTCTGGGCCGAGCAGGCGCGGGCCCGGCCGCCGAAGTAGATGCCGACCGCGCGGTACGAGGAGTGCTCGCGCCACGCGTCCATGGTGGCGAGGTCGGGGGCCTGGCAGGTGTCGAAGCCCTGGCCGCTGAAGACGCGGGTGGGGGCGCGGTGGGAGGACGGGGCGGTGCGTGCGGGGGCTGGTGCCTGTGCCCGTGCTTGTGGCTGCGCTTGAGCCTGCGTCTGCGCTTGCGCTTGCGCGGGGGCGGTGGGGAAGGACAGGCCGGTGAGAGCGAATGCTCCAGTGAGGACATAACGGATAAGCATACTTTTTCCGGTCATTCAGCGAGTCAACGACGACCGGGCGGGCGATCATCGCAGACACGCCGCCGCCCACTCGTCTGCCGTATGCGCAGCCGGGGAGTGGCGCGAGGGCTCGGGTGGGGGCCCACCTGGGGGTTCGACCGAGGACCAAGTCGAGCACTCGGCCGAATGTTTTCCACAGGCTGTGGACAGAGCCCGCCGATGGCGCAGGCGGTGACACTCCAGCCGACCGCCCGCACCTCGCAGTTCGGCTACCGACCCATTTCTTTGCGACCGCCTCTTTCGCCTGGGCCATCCCGTCGTTTGATTCGCCCGGAACGGTTGTCCTCTCACCAAGCCAGGGATGCCGAAACCCTCGACCGCGCCCCCCGGACTTGGGAACAGGGCCACCACCGGACGGACTTCCGCGAGCGCCAAGCTATTCGCCCTGGTGCCGCCCGACCCGGCGCCGCCTCTTTCACGCGATGTACCCATCCGTCGGAAGTCCGCCCAAGAAGCCCGCGCCGGACCACATCTCCTCGGTCACTCTCAAGTTGCCCCGGAGCCGCATCTGCGCCTCCCCGGGGTAACAGAAGCACCCTCAGCGGTAGACGGGCCCTTTGTAGCCAGCCAGGTTGCGTCCGATCAGCGCTAACCTGGACAGGTGCCCGGCTACGCCCGGGTCACTGGGGGTACTGGTGTGATCGATTTTCTGATCGAGTTCGTTGCGGACCTGTTCGTGCCGGAACCCAGCGGCCGCCACGCTGGGAAAAGGGAAGCGCGGGCGTTTGCCGCAGGGGAGGGGGTCACCTTCGAGGGGTTCGCCCTCGGCGGACGTCCCTACTGCCGGCCGGACATCAGCTACCTGACGGCGACACGAACCGCACTCGTCGTCACACCCACCTCGGTACCGGGACTGCTCCCTCGTCTCGTCCCGGTGCGGAACATTGACGTGCTCCTCATACGGGACCGGCGGAAGTCGGACCCGAGGGCGGTGCGCCCGTTTTGGCAAGTGGTCGAGTGCCGCGACGGTACCGATGAAATCCTCATGGGCGGTGCGCCACAGCACATGGACTACCTCCTCACGGCTCTTGGGGCCGATGCGGGCGCTCTCCCGGCCGGAACTCCATAGCCGCTCCCCGGCAGGGCGACACTGGAAGAACGACCAGGCCCACCGGAACCACCGACAGCGGAGCTTGGCCGGAGGTTTTCGGCCCCTCCTGGAGAGGTGCTCCGGCGCGGTCTCCGTTACGCGCGCACGGCGCCCAGAGGGAACTTCTTGAGGAAGTCTTCCAGCTCACCGCGAGAGGGGTACGCGACGTTCAGCCGAGTCGGCTTCGCATCCCCGGCGAACTGCAGGAAGAGGGCGTTCCAGTTGCGGCCCAGCTTGACGCGGGTAACCAGGCCGCCGGCCTGATCACGAGGAATGACATGCACCAAATTCTGCGGACGGTTCTTCACGCGAAGGCCACGATGGACGTAGATGGATCGATCTGTGACGGTGATGAAGGAGGTCTTGATCAGGAATATGCCGAACAGCCCCAACGCACCCATGAAATACGGGCTGGGCCCATCTATCGCCAAGAGCACCAGGCGTGGCCTCTCGGTCGGATCGGTACGCAGCACAGCCTGCCTGGCTTCGGACTTTAGTTCGGACTTTCGATCGGTAGCCCCGAGCTTGGTGGCAGCCATGAGGGTTCGCCCTTCAATGATCTTGTCCGACCTGGACACGGCCAGACCTTAATGGCTGGGCCAACACGGCAGCTACTGGCCCTTCGGCGTCCCCTGGCCCATCGAAGGAGCGCAGCAGGATCGTGGCCGCAGGTTGGCCGCGCGCCCTGGTCAAGCGTGGACAGACCTGAGACATGGTGAGACAGGTCAAGCACAGAGCGGCTGCCCCGGACTCCGGGACAGCCGCTCTGACCTGCTACTACATCTACCTCGGCGGAGGCTGTGGGATTTGAACCCACGGTGACATCGCTGCCACGACGGTTTTCAAGACGGGCGGCGACCCGCCCCCAGCCCCTTACCCGAACTGCTGCCAAGGCCGGTTATCGCAGTCACTCGCCCTACGTGGTCCACGGTTGGGCCACAAACGGCCGATGAGCCCGGGTGGGCGGCCTACGCAGGCGTCCAAGTGAAGAGGACTGACCGGACCGAGCCAGTCGCGCGCCCTCAGGGAGCACGGCGCTGCCATCCGACCGAAGCCCGGCGTACCGGGAACAACCCCGCGTCTGCGGGGAGCACGACAAGCCGGCGGACCTTCACTACGCCTTCGTGGGAACAGCCCCGCGGGTGCGGGGAGCACACGCACCCGGCGATCTTCCCGTTCGTGGACGAGGGAACAGCCCCGCGGGTGCGGGGAGCACGATGTCGGCGCCGATGGTGCCCGCGCTCTCCGGGGAACAGCCCCGCGTCTGCGGGAAGCACCAGACGAGTTGATCGGCGCCATCCTCAGCAGAGGGAACAGCCCCGCGTCTGCGGGGAGCACGACTGCGGCGAGGAGGTTGGGCATCGCGGCGAGGGAACAGCCCCGCGTCTGCGGGGAGCACGGAGCGGTGATGGACATGAGGTGCCCCTGTCAGGGAACAGCCCCGCGTCTGCGGGGAGCACGCCGCAGGACATGCGGCGCGCGGCCCGGCCTCGGGAACAGCCCCGCGTCTGCGGGGAGCACTACCAGCCGATCCGCCGCCGCGCGGAGCGCAAGGGAACAGCCCCGCGTCTGCGGGGAGCACCACTGGGCAAGGCATCGTCCCATCGGAGACCGGGGAACAGCCCCGCGTCTGCGGGGAGCACATCTCCACCGGGATCGCGGCGCCGATGGTGGCGGGAACAGCCCCGCGTCTGCGGGGAGCACCCAGTGCATGGGTGCCGTCGGCGTCCTTGGCCAGGGAACAGCCCCGCGTCTGCGGGGAGCACTCGGACCACAGCGTCGTCTTGCTGGCCTGCCGGGGAACAGCCCCGCGTCTGCGGGGAGCACCGGCCGGTCAGCGGGGTCGCTGGTTTCTGCGGGGGAACAGCCCCGCGTCTGCGGGGAGCACCGTCGGGCGCAGCCGCCGCCGGTCCACATCTCGGGAACAGCCCCGCGTCTGCGGGGAGCACCCGCATGGGCGACAGCTTCCGGGCGACGTCCAGGGAACAGCCCCGCGTCTGCGGGGAGCACGACCCGGCGGCAGGCTTCACGGCCGCGGCGTAGGGAACAGCCCCGCGTCTGCGGGGAGCACAGGACTGACCCCGTCGTAGGAAAGATCGCGGAGGGAACAGCCCCGCGTCTGCGGGGAGCACAGTGCGCGACCTGCCGCTTCATCCGCCGAGTGCAACGTTTTTACTTACCTTCGAAGATTCCGACATTTCGACCAGTTGCTCCAAGGAGACAGCCTTGCTCACCTCCCGAACCTCCTCCGCTTCGCCGCCTTGCTCCACCCTGCTCCCGGCTCGGGCGCACGCCCCGCCGCGGACCCCGCCGACGGGCGGTGGATGAGAGTGATGCCTTCGTGGTCGATCGGATGCCACGCGTGGTCGTAGGTGCGGAAGGTGTAGCCCTGCTCCGTGTCGGTCTGGTGGGCGAGGAGGGCGCGGCCCTGGTTGGCGTACTGGCGAACCTCGTCCCAGAGAAGGTCACGGATGCGGGCAGAGGGGGCGCCCAGGAAGACACCTGGGGAGATCTCCAGGAGCCAGCGGGTGAGGAAGCCGCGAAGTCCCGCCGGGCAGTTGGTGAGGACGATGACGGTCATGGGGAGGCCCTCACCAGATGATCTCGGAGTCGTAGTTGCGACCGGCTTCGACCTCGGCACCGTGGTCGGACTGGAGGGAGACCCGGTCCGCCGAGCCTTCGGTCTCTGCCTCCTCGTAGCGGAGTAGGCCCTTGATGTCCTGGACACAACGGTCCAGCAGCCGCCTCTTGTTGATGCGCTCGCGCAGTGCCCGCCGCGTTCGTGCCGCGACATCTTCCGGACCTTCCGCCGCAGCATCGAAGGCCGCGGGGATGGCGACTTCGGTCTTGTAGAGATCGGCCACATCAAGGACGAACGACCGCTCGTGGCCGGAGTGGACGAAACCGAGGCCGGGTGAGCAGCCGATCGCGGCCACGACCGCGTGCGCGATGCCGTACATGCACTGCGCCGCGGCGGTGACAGCCTGGTTCGGAGGGTCGGCCGCGGCAAAATCATCGCGGTGGAACTCGCGCCGTCGCCAGGGGACACCGGTCCGAGTGGCCTCGCTGTGATAGCACTCCTTGACCCGGCGGCCCTCCATGCTGAGCAGTTCCTGGCGTGTGCGGCCAGCCGGGTCTTCGCCGGGGAAGCGGAGCCGGTACATCGCGCGGGCGACGTCCAGGCGGGTACGGAGGTTGGCCCACGCGGTGGCTTGCGCCTCGACGAGACCGGAGGAGCGGGTAAGTGCGCGCCCACCTGCGTAAAAGCGCACGCCGTGCTCGCCGACCCAGACCACGCCGGCCCCGCTGTCGCCGAGAACGGACATCGCCTGGTGGGTGATGCGGGTCCCGGGTCCCAGGAGCAGCGTGCCGATCGTGGCGGACGGGATGTGTGTGACGCCCTCGGCGTCCTCCGCTGTGATTGCGTTGTCGTTGCGGTGGACAACGCAACGCTCCAGGTAGATGAACGACAACCGGTCGCCGACACGGGCGAGTTCGCGAGGCGTTGCGGCCCCGCGCCGTCCAACGTTGCTCATTGGACTGGCGCCAGCGTCATCAGCCCGCAGCCGAACGCCTTCGCCTTGCCGATTCCCTGAGTGAGGGCACGCCTCAGTACGGCCGGGTCCGTGACGGTGAGCCGGCCATCGAAGGTGACTGCCGTCACCGACACCGTCCGGCGCTCGGCGGCCTTGGCGAATCGGAGATCCCGCTTGTCCCGAACAACGAGTTGCAACTCATCCCCCTCGGGCAGGAGTCGGTCTTCCGGCGGCTTCTCCACGACGGTGAAGCCGTTCTGCTGCTGGCGTTCGAGGAGCCACGCCTTCTGGTGCTTCGCGGTGAGATGCGCGGTCCGTTTGGTGGGCTCTTCCGGCACACGCCGGATGCTGTGGACCGGATTCGCGGTCAGGCGGAACGCCCACGTGCTTCCCACAGTCAGCTGGTCAAGAAACGTCCCGTAGTCGTAGCTCTGCCAGCCCGGAGTCTCGGAGGCCGGCCAACCGGCCTGCTCCACCAAGTGCGTGAGGTCGGGCCTGCGCGGACTGACGATGAACAGCAGAACCTCGGACGAGTTGCGGTCGACCCGCCACAGCACGCGGGGTCCTGAGCCGTCCCGCGTGAGCCGTCCCGGGAAGGACATGTCGACCGCGGCGTGCATCCGGCGCGGTGAGCCCAGAAGTTCGCGGCCGTCGCGCCGCGCTGTGTTGATGCGGAAACGGGTCAGATACATCAGACAGTTCCCAGGACGGAGGTCGGGTCGTGGTCGGGCGGTACTGCGGTCGCGGAGGTGGTGACTCCGCGCAGGCTGTAGCGCCGGTGGCGTTTATCGAAGGTGATGGGTGCGTCCCTCAGACTGAAGTCGGGCTCCGCATCGGGCCGACAGTCGAGGAGCAGGCCCAACTCCGGCTCGGAGTGCCTCTTCTTGAACCAGTCGGACGCTTGCCACGGCGCCCGCTTCAGCGCCTCGACGAGATCCAGTTCGTCGTGAACGCCGAGGTCCACAGGCGCTGACGGCGGGCACGACCTGCGTCCGAGATAGGGCAGATAGACGGGGGAACGGACGGCCGCGTACAACTCCGCGATGACACCAGGCGATCCCTCCACCCCAGCGACGAACACCGCATCGGCCACATAGAAGCGCTCGGAGAGCGGCATGGACTTGCCAGTCACGGCGTGATGAGCAGTCTGGAAGTCCCGCACACGGGTGCCCGGTTGGTCGATCCGCACGCCGAAGCCGAGTGCCACCAGATCGGAGAGGTCAGCCTCCCGTTCCCGCCCTTGGGCAGCCGCGAGGAGCCCGAGCACGCCGCTCTTGGTTGGCGCATTCTCTGTGGTGCGGCGCACAAACCGAGCTGCGGACCCCCACGACTGAAGCGGGCCGGCCAGCCTCAGCAGGAGCACGCTCACGCCTGGGACCCGCTGGGACCCGCGGCCTCCAGCCGCAACTCCACCACGGCCCCCACGGACTCCACGAGATCCGCGAGATTCGTCTCCGGGCCAAGAGCGCTCAGGGATTCGGCATCATCCCCCACCCGTACGATCCAGGTGCCGTCCGCGTCCTCGACTCCGTACGCCCGCTCCAGTTCGGGGACGTATCGAACCAGTTGCTCGCAGGCGGCCCGGACGTAACCGCCGTCATGCAGCGGAACGACGGCACGCTCGAAAGCCGCAACGAAGCTGATCGGGCGCTTGGTACGGAGCTTGACGATGATGGCTGTCGGCAGGGTGTGGTTGCCGAAGGTGTTGACCTTGCCGGTGGGAAGCGAGGTGACGAAACCCTCGACGAACGCCTCCACGGCCCGCCGGGTGGGGGTGCCGCCGGCGCCCAGGTTGGCATGGAGCCGGTCGACGTCCAAAGCCGCGTAGCGGTACAGGGTCGAGGAGTTGAAGTCGACGACGCCGATCATCCCCGCGCCGGTCTCGGCGTCGGTATTGCGGTCGTCAACCGCCGTGAAGTAATCCGACTCGTTGTCGACGGCGTGCACGCTGATGGCGTGGGCAACCTGTGTAGCGGCCTCTACGTTGAGGTCAGTGGCGTCGGCGACCATCCGGCCGAAGAGCGCGATATCCACCGAATGCCGGCTGTCGACGAGTTCGCGTGCGCGCGCCTTGTTCTCCCTGGCTCTGAAGAACTCCTTGAGCACCGCAACCTCGGCCTTGCCCGCCGCGCCCTCGATCGTCAACTCGGCCAGCGCTTCCAACTGCCCCGCGCTGAGGAACATCAGGTACGAAGACTCCGGCGCCGGCGCCGCCTGGTCGTCCTTCACCTTTCGCTTCGGCACGTCGATCTTGGAGCCGGTGGCGGTGCGCAGCGTCTCCGCCGCCAACTCCAGGGCCACTTCCCTGTCCAGGCCCGGCTCCAGAGCCACCAGCCGGACGCCGAGCGTTTCGGCGACCTTCTTCGTGCGAATGCCCAGTTCGGAGGGGTCGAGCAGCTCGCCGAACTTCGTCCGCGTGGCCCTCTTCCACGCCTGGCTGGATACGCGGGACCTGCGGACTCCTCCGTATATCGCGGTCTTGGGCGAGCCGGTGTCGTCCCGGTTGATGTTGCTCGGCGGCACGGTCTGGAGAATGTGAACATCAAGGATGGTTCTGGTCACGACGGATGTGTTCCTGTCCGGTGATCGGGAGTGGTTCAGTCCTGTCATTTGCTCTAGCCGCGGGCAGCGTCGGCGAGGTGGAACTCCCGCCCCCATTCGCGGCGTACTTCCGCGCGGTAGGCGGGCAGTTGCCAGCGGTGGACCTGGTCGGCGAGCAGGGCGTAGTCGAGACCGAGGCCCTCACGGCGTAGCAACTGGACTATTTCGCGCAGCCGTTGAGTCATAGCTTCGAGGGACGATGCCGTGCCGACGCGTACGAAGCGTCTGCGCAGGGGCTCATTGAGTTCCGGTTCGGCCTTGACGATGGCGTCCTGGACACCTGGCCGTGTCTCCGCGGCGGTCTGCGACCTCAGGGTGTCCGGCGCCATGAGGACCCGTACGGCCCGCCCCAGGCTGTTGCCGACGACGTGCATGTCAGCTTCGCGGTGGGACTGCTGGTGAGACGCCCACAGCGTCACGGCCAGATGCAGGGCTTCCTCGGCGCGATCATGGTCGAACGCGCGCTGCTCAGCGGCGGGCAGATCGGCCAGCAGCACAGCCAGTTCCGCGGTACTGGTCAGTCCCCAGAGGTCCGGAACGTCATGCGCGGATCGGCCGGCGCCGCGCCGTAGCCGGGCGAGCGTCGCGACGGCAGCGGGCCGGTCCTGCCGGTATCCCTGCTGCAGCCGACGGATGAAACGGTCCGTCGCCGTGCCCACCAGTGCGTACGTGCGTGGCGTGGTTGTCATCATGAGGGTGACCCCGTCAGTTCGTCGTCTACGGTCTCGGTCACCGCGTGCACGGTGTCAGGCCGCCCAGCTGCGACTTTGGGCAACACCGCACGGAGCCTGCGGCGAAACCAGAGTTCTGCTTGCGCATCGTTGATCCAGCGAACTCCACCGTCGCTCAGCTCGACGTGACGGCCCTCGGCTGCGGCCGGGCCCGCACTGTCCAACAGGCGTCGGCCCAGGTCCTGTACGAGGGTGTGGACGGTCTTCTGCCACGCGGCTCGGGCCTCGTCCGGATCGCCGGCAGCTCCGAGGCCCCGCAGCCAGTTTCGGTACGGTTGGTCGAGTTCGGCGTACCCCATGTCCCGCGCGGTGTCCTCGGGCGGGGCGGATTCGGACCCCACAGCCTTGGCAAGGTTGCCAGCGAGGTGTCCGAGGGCTCTGACCGCCTCGTCCACGTCTGTCACCGCGTCCACCGCAGCCCTGCCGTACTTGGGACGCTCCTCATGCAGGACGATCACCGGCAGCACCACCGCGTCGTCCACGATCTCGTCGATGACGGACTGCTGAGTCCCGTAGAACGCGCCCACTGTCCTGGTACGCAACAGGCCGTGCCGGGGAAGATATCCTTCGTAGGAAAGCCGCGCCAGCCACTCGACCACTGGCGGCGGCAAAAAGTCCTCAGCCTCTTGCCGCTGTTCGCGGCCCTCGCGCTGTCTGCCCCGATCACCGAGCAGCGCCGCCAGGCCGCGCCATGCGGCACGGCTGGGATCATGCTGCCGCGGCATGTAGACCTGTTGCAGGTTCAGCTTCTTTTCCTGCGGCTTGCTGCGGCGCCAAGCGGTCATGGGTTCGCGATGCTGCTGGTTGTGCGGCGGGAGCGGATCGCCGTACGCGAGGACTGCGCCGGTGACCCTGCCGTCCTCGACGTGAAGGCGGACCCGGCGGCTCTGCCAGGTGTATAGGTCGCACGGGCCGGACGGGCGGGGGTCGTCGGGGTCCCGCTCGATCTCAGCAGCACCGGATGGCTGGCGGCGCCATGCCGGGAGATCGTTCCCTGCGGCCTGCATATCGTTGTCCCTGCTGATCAGGTTGAGCAGCAGCGTCTCGCGCAAGGTCTTCCCCTCGGCGAACACCCCGCCGAGGTTTCCGGCCCAACCGACACCCTGCGGATAGCCCTTGCCTCCCTTAACCCGCGGATCGCCCACCGCTCCGGACTTGATCCCTGACACGTCGAAGGCATGGACGTGCACCAGCCACCGAGACGCCTCAGCGAACTCCATTTCGGCCGGGCCCGGTTGGCGCATGCTGAAGAACGCATCACCGTTCGGGACGTCCGCGACGACGCGGTTCAGCGGACCTGCCTCGTTCTTCTCGGTCCGGAGGTCGGCGACCTGGAAAAAGGGAGTCTCCGGGTGAAGGAGGTCGAACCGGTCCCGGTGCCGTTCGAGGTAGGCGGGCACGGCGGCGAACGCGTCGTCCGCTCCCCACAGTTCGCCCCAGGCGTCGATGTCCTCAGGACCGTTCAGAGCGTCGTGCAGGATGGCCAACAGGAGGCGGAGCAGTGCGAACTCCTGAGTCGGTACGTCGCCGACCAGCCGACGCAGAGTCCCTGCTTCGGCGAAGACGTCCAGCAGGGAGAGTTCGACAGTTGCCCCGTCGAGCCGCTGTACCGGCAACCATGGCCGGGAGATGAGATCGAAGGAAGGGACGGTATCGGCCTCTCGTGTGTCGTGCGCTCCGGTGGATGCCACCGTCAGACCGGTGGCCGGGCTGTATGCGATGTCAAAGCCGGCCAGGCGGGCCCGCCCGTCCTCATCAAGGACAAGGAGCAACTCGCCCGCCAGCCAGGGGCATTCCTTGACCTGCCAGGCAGGAATGCAGAACTTCTCCAACTCCTCGATGGTCCGGTCGATGACCCAGGGCTTCGAGAACTGCCAGGGCAGCGTCAGTGAACTCGCGGCCACGGCACGCGCCGTTTGGGGCGTCGGCACGGCGTGCTCGGGAAGTTCCCGCCCACCCCGGCCACGGTCCAGCCACTTCGCCGTGGTGAGAGTGCCGTCCCGGCGGCGCTGAACGACCAGCACCTCTACACTCTCCTCGCCGTCCCGTACCTGGGCCTTGCCCTCACGGGTGTCGTCCGCATCGCCTACGCCCGCGTCCACCCACCCGATGACCGGCCTCCCCGCTTTCCGCACCGGGCCGAGACGGAAGACTTCGGCGCGATCCCGCTTCCGGGCAAGCAGCGACCGATAGGAAGCACGCGACTCGCCGATTTTCGCGGCCCACACCGCGGATCCGACCGATCGCTCGCTGTAGACAGCCTCAACCAGGGGAGCGATGTCGGCTGGAAGTCGGACGGGACGCCCGTCGAGATGAGGGCCCAGAGCGGCAAGGGTGCGGAGCAGCAGGTACGGGCCCTCGTAGACAGCCATCGAGCCGCGTACGGGTTCCGGTAGTTCGCTCGGCCAGTCGATGACGCCAGTGACGAGGCAGCGCGCTCGGCGGAGCTTGGCCGGGCGGTCGCGGGGGTGCCGGTGCAGCCGTCCCATCCGCTGCAACATCAGGTCGACCGGGGCGAGATCGGTGACCAGGAGGTCGAAATCAACATCGAGCGACTGCTCGACGACCTGGCTCGCCACGACGATGTGCGGCCCGGCCGGTCGGTCGCCGTCCGGGCCGAAGACACGGAGGAGTTCGGCGTCCTTGTGTGCCCGGTCGGCCGCAAGGAAGCGGGAGTGCGCGACCGTGACTCGGTCTTCGCCGAACCGCTGTCGCAGGCGGTCGGCAGCCTCCAGCACGCGGTCAACGGTGTTCCGCACGACCAGGGCACAGCCGCCGTCGCTGAGTTCCCTGGCCAACCGCTCAACCAGCGACGCCACGTCGTCGTCCAGCCGCTCCACCTGGACGTCGATGTCTCGGCCGGAATCAGCGGACGGGCAGGCCACCAACCTGATGCCGTCATGGGAGACGGCGGTGAGCAGCGGGTATTCCTGATCGGCGTCGAGCGTGGTCTCTAGGCCGGTGTATGCCTGGAAGAGCGCCTTGCGACGGCCCCCCGGGAGCGTCGCGGACAGCAGGACAACCGGCACGCGATACGCGGCCAGCCACTCCAGGACGCGCTCCAGGTACGTGTTCATGTAGGCGTCGTAGGCATGTATCTCGTCGATAACGACGACCTTGCCGGCGAGAGCCAGGTGACGCAGCGCGAGATGGCGGCTCTTGAGCGCGCCGAAGAGCACCTGGTCGATGGTGACCACCGAGAAGGAGGCGAGGAGACCCTTCTTCCGCCCGCGGAGCCATTGGTGGGCCTGGAGCCCTGCAGGGCTCGTCCGCGTCTTCGCGCCGGCCACAGACAGGGATTGCGTCCCGTCGCCGTCGACTGCCTCAATGCGGCGACTTCCCTTGCGTACGAGACCGGCCCACTCGTCGTTCAGGGCGGCTTTCGCGTGCCCGAGGAACACCGAACCGCCGCCCGGCTGATGATCGAGCCAGGTCAGCACGCGGCTGAACATGGCGTCGCTTGTCGCCCGGGTGGGCAGGGCGATGAGGCAACCTCCGGCGCCGGTGCGCGCGGCGAGGATCTCGGCGGCGGCCAGGGCAGCCTCCGTCTTCCCTTCGCCCATCGGCGCTTCGATGATCAGCAGGCCCGCTGGATCCATCTCTCGGGCCATCCGTACGGCCTCTTCCTGGACAGGCCGGATCTGGGCGTATGGCGGCAGGTCAAAGCGTGTGGCAAACAACTCCCCCGCGCTGCATGTTGGTTCGGCGGGAGCCCAGGCGGGCGGCAGATCCAGCCCGCCCCAAGCCGCCGCGAGTCGATCGTCCCCGACCGAGTCGTAGGGGAACAGCTCTGCCGAACTGGCGATCCAGTCCGACAGGATCACGATCGCGGTGAGCAGGATTTGTACGGGCTGGGACAGCTTTACCGTCCCCCAAGCAGCGAGGCGCTCCTCGACGCCAGCGGCTCGCGCGCACGCGTCGAGCAGCTCGTACTGCACCGCTTTCCAGCGCGTTTCGCTCGGCCCGCGGGTCCTCAGCAGCTGCGGGTGCACGTCCAGGTCGTGGATCTTCTGGTGCCCGGGAGGCACACCGTGGTGCCCTCCGGCCACAACGGCGAACGGCCCACTGACGCGAGTCGACCAGCCGTGTCGTTCGGCCAACCACTCCTGGATCAGCAGTTGCCCGGCCAATCCGTGCGGCGCCAGCTTCCGATCATCGCCGAACTGCTTCTGAAACGGCATCTCCAGGCCGGCATCCCGCATCCGCTGGGCCAGCCCCTCCACCTGGCAAGCGAACGCCGGCGTCGCCTTACCCGTGTCATGGCTGGCGGCCAGCCAGACCGCCAACCGCCTCGCGTCGTCGCGTCCTTGAGGCATGGCCTCCGCGATGAGCGCTTTGACGTTCCCCGGTAGCCAGGTGTCCCACAGCTTTCCGCCCACGGCCCCGCTGTCGGCCATGTGCTGCCACAACGGCAACCAGCTCTCGGTCTTGCGATCGTGCTTCCCCCACGCGCGCCGGGCGGCCACCGACAACCCGGCAAAGTCGCCGCCGAGGCTGGCGGGGCTCTGAATCATGCGGGTATTGGACACCCAGGGCCTCCGAGAAGGAGTGATGATCTGAGTAATAGATCGAAAATGATCGCTTCTGACCGAATTGGAAACGGTTCTGCGATTCTTCGGCGCAGGCAGAGGCCCTCGGTCCAGCCGTGGACGTGCTCGGCGGTGGGAACAACCCCGCGGGTGCGGGGAGCAGTCGATCCACACCGCGGACCCGGAAGTGGGCGGGGGAACAGCCCCGCGGGTGCGGGGAGCAGGGCGACGGCGATCATGGCGCGCCGGAGCCTGCGGGAACAGCCCCGCGGGTGCGGGGAGCAGCAGTTCGACGTCAGCCAGGGCGTATGCCATGCGGGAACAGCCCCGCGGGTGCAGGGAGCAGCTCGTGACGGGCAACACCGGCGGCACGTACCAGGGAACAGCCCCGCGGGTGCGGGGAGCAGGGTTGAGGGCGATGACGAGCGGGCGGTGGCCGGGGAACAGCCCCGCGGGTGCGGGGAGCAGAGCGTGCAGGACCCCGGTCCGCCACAGTGAGAGGGGAACAGCCCCGCGGGTGCGGGGAGCAGTGGTGTACACGGTGCAGGGCAAGGGCACGTTCGGGAACAGCCCCGCGGGTGCGGGGAGCAGGCCGCCTCGCCGACGAACTCCCCGAACTCATCGGGAACAGCCCCGCGGGTGCGGGGAGCAGGCCCGTGCGGCCTCGGCCTGTTCGGCGGTCCAGGGAACAGCCCCGCGGGTGCGGGGAGCAGGTCCCACCCTGCGGCTGCAAGGTGGGGTCATCGGGAACAGCCCCGCGGGTGCGGGGAGCAGCACGCGCGGCTTCGAAGACGCGCTGACGGCGCTGGGAACAGCCCCGCGGGTGCGGGGAGCAGGGGGTCTTCACGCGTCCTCCTTCGCCGAGATCGGGAACAGCCCCGCGGGTGCGGGGAGCAGACCGACATCGCACCTGCCCCACTGCCGGAGATGGGAACAGCCCCGCGGGTGCGGGGAGCAGAGTTCGCGGGCTTCGTCGGCGCGTTTGCCGAGGGGAACAGCCCCGCGGGTGCGGGGAGCAGGTCAACCACATGGATCGGGTTCTCCAGCTGGTGGGGAACAGCCCCGCGGGTGCGGGGAGCAGAGGAAGTGAGCAGGCAGTTTAGGCGCGCGCACCGTCGTTTTTACTCAGGAGTCGAAATTCCGGCATTCCGGTTGTTCCGGCTACGGATACCCCGCTCAAGGCCGGGAGAAGCAGATGTCCAGACGCCTGAACGTAAGGCCGCCCTGCCTCGTGCCTGAGCAGCACCCTTCCGTGACTGCTTACGTCCTCATTCGGCGCCATCTCACCCCTCCCCGTCCCGCCGCGCTGGCGGAAGCAGTAGGTCCCGTTCCGGGTGGGCCTCCCCCGTGACGGAACCGCTGACGCCGAGGTCTTCGCGGGCGGCCTCGTGGAAATCGTTGATGGCTCGGAAGACGGCGCGGTTGCGGTCGCGCCACTCCCCCAGCGTGCCCGGGGTCCTGCCAGTCGCCTGCCAGTCCACCTCGCGCGAGGCGGCGTTCAAGGCGTGAGCCGCCTCGATCACCTCGTCGCCGGCCAGCAGCATGATCCGCTCGAAGGCCCGGCCCTGTAAGCGGATCGCGTCCGCGACCTGCGTACGGAGCTGCGGCTCCGGGTCGTCGCTCGGGCGGATGCCCTCACGGTGCTCGTACAGCTCCACCGCGAGGAAGACGGCCGCGCGGACGCGGTCGACGTAGTTCTCGTACGCGTCGAGCTTCTTGTCGTCCCAGCGCGTCAGCAGTTCGCGGCGGATGCGCTGCCGCTCGGTCCAGTAGTTGGTGGCGTACGTCGAGAGCGCGCCCAGCAGCACCGCGGCGATCGTCAAGAGCTGTTCGGAGCTGTCCACGCGCATCCCCCGGCCCCGCGAGTCGTAAAGACGTCTTGAGGATTTTAGGAGGAGCGGCGAAGGCTTGGGGCCGGCTTCGGCGTACTGGCCTCGCAGGACACGCCGGGCTGCGGTGTTACGGTGCGCAGGGCACCCGGCGGAGAGGCGTACGCATGAGCAACCCCACTTCAGAGGCGCTGGTCACCCTCGGGCGGTGGTACGTGCGGAGCGCCCCCGTGACGATCGGCAAGGGCGCGCTCGCCGGCGTGCTGAATCCGCGGCTGCGGGACGAGCCGCGCCGCCGGGTAACCGAGTCCGCCATCGGAGCCCGGTTCGCCGTTGATACCCAGGACCTCATCCAGCGCTACCTCTACCTCTTCGGCGTCTGGGAGCCACGGATGACGCAGTGGCTTCGGCGTCGGCTCGCGCCTGGGGACACGTTCGTGGATGTCGGCGCGAACATCGGCTACTTCAGCGTGCTGGCGTCCCAACTCGTCGGTCCCGAGGGGCGCGTCGTCGCCATTGAGGCATCGCAGGACTTCCAGGACCGGTTGGCTCAGAACGCCCACCTCAACGACTGCACCAACATCCGAGCCGTCCACACTGCCGTCTCCGACAAGCAGCAGACCCTTACCTTCATACTCGCCAGCTCGAACAACATGGGCGCCAACAGCATCGTCCCGTACGACGGCCCCGCGGAGTCCACCTTCGACATCGAGGCGTTCCCACTGCCTGATGTCCTGGAAGAGGACGAGATCGCCAGGGCCCGGGTCGTCAAGGTGGACGTGGAAGGCGCGGAGGGCAGCGTCGTACGCGGGATGGCGCCCTTGCTCGACAAATTGCGGCCCGACGCCGAGGTCACCGTCGAAGTGACCCCGGAGCGCATGGCGCAACTCGGTGACGACGTGGTGGAGTTGCTGGACACCATGCGCGAAGCCGGCTTCAACGTCTACCGGCTCGCTAACGAGTACGCGCCGACGTCGTACCCGACCGCGCTGCGCGGCCCGGCCGCTGTCCCCGTCCGCTGGCGCGGCCCGATCACCGGGGAAAGCGACCTCATTTTCTCGCGGGTCGACGCCGAGACGCTGCCGTAAGCACCTCGCCCTCCGGCTGCCGCAAAGCGCGGTGGCGGGAGGGCGAAGGTGTGTCGCTCAACTGCGCTCAACTGCGGTGGTGCGCAGCCCAGTCCGCGCGTGCCGCCATGAGTGCGGGCCGGACCTCGTGGTCCAGGCGATCCGCCTGGGCGCGGAGCTTGCCGGCGACATCGGCGAGACCTGCCGGATCGAGACCGTTTATCCAAAAGTCCGCGATGACAGCGATGTTTACGACCGGGACACGGAGGTTCGGATCTTGGGCGTAGGGGCTGCACTCGATGTTGCCCCAGAGGATGTACTCGGTGCTGGACTGGCCATCTCCAACGTCCGAGGTCTCGGTCCCCGTCTCCATCGACGGACAGCGAACCGCCACGAACTGACCGTCGAAGGGCGCTTGGTGGCTCATGTCGGCCATCACGACAGCCAGTCGTCCGAGTGGAACATCGGTTGCGGTCGGATCACCCTCGGCCCACGCAGGGAGGTAGCCCGTGACTGCGTGGTCCACGGTCGTCTCGATGGTCCACGTATGAAGGAAATCTACGGGCACCGCCGAACTGTTGGACGAGGGCACGGAACTCGATGGCGCGGAGCCCGCAGAAGCTTCGTTCCCGCGCTGGGACTCGGTAATACGGCTAGCTCCGGCAGCTCGCCTTCTGCACCGACGACTGCCCATACCAACTTCCCGACCCCGTCTCGTTCGCTGACTCCCCAGCGGGATCCCGTAACAGCATCGACCAGGCTCAAACCGCGGCCCGATTCCGCATCGGCGGCGGCTTTTTGAAGCACCGGCCGGGACTCGTTGGTGTCGTGCACCTCGATCCGTACGCCCGCGCCTATGCACTTGTACCGCGTCTCAATCTCGCGCCCTTCCGCCGGGATTCCGTGGCGGACGGCGTTGGTGAGGAGTTCGGACAGGACGAGTTCGGCCTGGTCCGCCAACTCGCCCAGCCCCCATGCTTCCAGGGCGCGGCGCAGTTCGTGGCGAGCCGGCCCGACGGATCGAGGGTCGTGCGGCCATCGCCTCACCACGCACGACGAGTTCGACAGCTCGCGCGCGTACAGCCGTCTGCTCACCGCCACGCGCAGCGTGTCCCGGAGGGATTCGCGCAACCGCCTTCCCGCGAAGCGCAGTTCGTCGTGGCTGGCCTCGGGGTTGTCCAGCACGACATGGGCAATGTCCAACACCTGCTGCGCCGAGTCGAGCTGAACCTTCTCAACGTCATCGGCGACGGCAGAGAGGAAGCCGCCGGCGGCGCTCAGGTAAGCAGGCTTCCCCTCCGAAGTCGTCCACGGAAGCAGACGCGGCAGTGCGGATTCCGGACTGGGCTCAGGGGGCCTGAAGGGGTGGGCCGTTGGGGTGTCGGTCATGGCGCTTCGGCTTTCGTGTTGATCCGGGTGAGGAAGGCGACCTCCGCGCGGTCACCAGGGAGGACGAGCAACGAGAACGCGACGATGTGGCCGTCGTCCGCTGCCACGGTCCGTTGGACCGCGAGGACAGGTGTACGGGCGCCGATGCGCAACGACTGTGCTTCCGCCGCGGAGGGGAACCGGGCGGTGACCTGGTCGGTGCTGGTCAGCGGCGCCGACACCGCCGCGGTGAGGATGTCGTCACCCCAAGGGGATACGCCGACGGGCGAATCGTGGGCGCGGCTTGCGGTGTGCGGAACGTAGATGTGTGCGACGCACTGCGGGGAGTCGGCGCGGTGGGACAGGCAGGTGTACTCCGTGATCGGGGTATCCGGTGAGATACGCAATCGGGTGGCCAGTTCGCCGCTGGCCGAGATGTCAGCCCAACTCACTTGCACGTGGAGGTCATTGCCTCCGGATCCCGGATAGGTGAGGCGATCGGACGGCAGACGGACGTAGTTGCCGCGGCCCTGGAACTTCTCGATCAGTCCCTCGGCACGGAGGAGTTCGAGGGCGTCGCGGAGTGTCGGCGTACTGACGTGGTACCGAGCGGCGAGCCGTGACTCGGATGGCAGCCGCTCCCCCGCAGGGTGCATGCCCGATGCGATGAGGCGGCGCAGATCGTCGGCAACTTGCTGGTGGCGAGCGGTCATAGTGTCTGCGCCACGTCTCTTGGGCGGGATTCCGCACGGCGCCGCGCCCATTCCTCGGGCGTGAGGAGGTACGGGCGGACGACGGGTTGATCGTCCGGGTGCGGGAACAGCAGCGCGGGCTGTCGCCGTAAGCCCGCGCTGGCCGGTTGGCTTATGCGCGTGCTCAAAGGCAGGTGTTGGCGATGAGTTCCCGTAGCGGTAAAGAGGTGCCAGGTGATCCGGGCGGCGGCTCGGCGGAATTGATGGAACACGGCGGTCAGCTCCTAAGGCTGATCTTGTGGCGTCTCGGCGGCGTCGGCGGGAGCGGGGGCGTCCTTGCGCACGGCGGCCCATACTGAGCGGCCCCGAGTGGTGGTCACGAGGCCGAAGGAGTCGGCCGTTTCGAGGAGAGCCAGGAGGGCCGGCCAGGTCTCCTCCGGAAAGGGCTCGGGCACCCGCGCCTCGATGGATGTGCGGTCGGCGTACTCCTTCACTTGCGGTACGAGTCCGGCGGCGGCGAAGCGCGCGGCGATGTCGGCGATACGGGCGTCGCGTGGTGGCACAAGGCGTCCTCCGTTGCCGAGTGAGCACCCTCTGTGATGCTAGTTAACTAGATTAGAGCTAGTGGACTAGATTGTCCACATGCCTGATCAGCCGCCGTACCTCCGCATCGCCGACGTGCTCCGCGAGCGCATCGCCAACCGGGACTGGATGCCCGGGGATCGCCTCCCCTCGCGCGCCGAACTCGGTCAGCAGTACGGCGTCGGCGACAACGTCATACGGCGCGCACAGGAGTTGCTGATCTCGCTGGGAGTCCTCGAGGGCCGGGCCGGCTCGGGCACGTACGTGGCCGAGCCACGCGAGCGACTGCGGATGGTGCGGTCGATCTACCGCGAGCAGGCGGGCGGTTCGCCCTTCCAGTCGGACATGGCGGCGCTCGGTCGGCGGGGGACGTGGGAGAGCCGCACAGACGCCAAGGTTCCGGCGCCGGCGGAGATCGCGGCCCGACTCGGCATCGCCGAGGGTGAGTTGTGCGTGCGCACGGCCTACGAGTTCCTGGCGGACGGCAAGCCGGTGCAACTCTCGACCAGTTGGGAACCGTACGCGCTGACGGCCGGCACACCGATCGTCCTGCCCGAGGGCGGTCCGCACGCCGGGGCGGGCGTGGTGCGGCGGATGGCGGAGGTCGGCGTCACGGTCAGCCGCGCGGTGGAGCAGCCCTCACCAAGGGCGGTGACTGCCGAGGAGGCCGCGCTGCTCGGCGTCCAGAAGGGCACGCTGGCGACGCACATCGTGCGGACGTACTACGCGGAAGACGGCCGGCCGGTGGAGACGGCGGATATCGTCGTACCTGCGGCGACCTGCGAGATCGTCTACGAGGTCCCGGTTACGCATTAGTTGGTCGACTGGCTGCTGAATTCCTCGCACGTCCCAGCACGTCCACCCGTAGTGACCCTCTACGCTCCATCTCGTCACCCATCCTTCGAACCTTTCTCCTAACTCTTTCCCCAAACTTCCCGGGATCCGCGTGCCCGGCATATCTAGCCGCCGATTCCCACGACCTCTCCGAAGCATCCCATGAGTCGGATATCCATGAGAATACAGTACGACGCTCAATCGGTTTTAGCCGCATCAACAAATCACAAATACCCTTGTCAATTATTGGCATCACCAGGCGCTCTGTGCGCCCCGGGTCTCGCGGGTCAAGATCCGGAGAAAAAATCTGAACCTCCGGCGAAACCTCGCCGACGATCGCATCGATCAGCGCACCGTGCCCGAGATCCTTTTGATCGACGAGCGAATCCAAGGAGCCTACGTACTGATAATTCAGCTGGAGCTCCCCTAAAGGCTTCCATGCAGAGTTCTGCCTGCGTATCAGCCTCTTGAAATTTTCGATGAACCGATCATCTGACTGGCGTTCCGCTATCCAGTCGTCCATCAGGAGTGCGCTTGCAACCGCCGCACGCCGCCTCACAAGGTAATCCCGGCCGATGTACTGGCAAATGAATCTATCCAGCTCGCCAAGATCGCCCGAAAGAAAACAGCCCCTGGTACGTATCGCGTCATCGTAGATCGAATACTTCGAGACCATGAGGTTGATCGCGGAAATACCGAATGGGTGATAGTCGATCTCCATCTCCAGACCCCGCGAACAATGGATCCGCACCATACTCCCGTCCTCGTACTCAAATGCAGAGGTCAGGAGATCACTCTTCTCTCCAGACCCCACGCCGACACCCAAGAAGGAAACCCTCGAGACATGTACATAATCACCGATGGGGCCAGCCAAATCAGAATGCCTCAAGCGTGCGGATTCGAGAGATGCGGAGTCGATCCACTTCCCCTTTGTGTAAGACACCGCTATCGGCACTCCCCCGCTCGTCACAAAGAAGATTGAACTTTTCGCAAGCGACTGGGATACTTTCACACCCGTGAATTCAACATCCGAGACCGGATATAATTTCTCGGGCATTCCAAAGTATTCACGCCAATCGGGCATAGGGGACACCTCGCTGCGTCGGGACTCTCTACTTACTAGCTGTCTGAACAAGCCCCAGCGGCAATTTTTTGAGACCTTGAAGTGAGAGTGCCTCGCCTTGCCCAGATACTGGACGCCACAGACGACTCGTTATCGTCAGCCCGTCAGACCCACGGGTGCCGCCGCGACTGCGCAGCCAGGGCAAGGACACGTTCTGCAAGGATTGCTACCCGCGCAGCCCACTCCCCCTCGTCCATGTGCGAGTTCTGCGCGGTCGCCTGGCCGGGCCACTTGCGGTAGAAGAGACCGTATTCCCTGGTGAACCAGCCCGGGGATACCGCGTTGAGGGCCAGCAGAAGGCCGGTGTCTTCCGAGGCGGGGAGGGCCATCCAACCGCCCAGCGCCAGCAGGAGGTTATGGCGGATGAAGAGGGTCGCCGGGTGGACCTGGGCGCGGTAGCCGTTCGCCTTCCAGTGCTCGTAGACGGTGCCCTTTGCGATCGGGCCGTCGTCCGGGTCCTGGTCGAAGCCGGCCGTTGAGCCGTCGGGCAGCAAATCCAGGACGCGGGACGTCGTCCAGCCGAGTTCCGGGTCGGCCTCCAGCAGCGCGAGGTCGCGGGCGAGGGCGCCCGGGGTCAACTGGTCGTCGGCGTCGAGGACTTTGACGTAGGGCCCGGTCGAGTAGGCGAGGGCCATTGTGCGGGCGACGCCGGGCCCGCCGGGCCGGCCCTGGTGGAAGGTGATGCGCGGGTCGTCCGGGACGTGCGGCGGGACCTCCGCGCCCTGGCCGTCCTCCTGGATGATCCAGTGCCACTCCCAACCGTCCGGGAGTTCCTGCGCGCACAGCGATTTGTACGCCTCCGCGAGGAAGGGCGCCGAAGGCGCGTGCACGGCGGTGATGACGTCGATGCGGCGAGCCGGCACGCCGGTCACCACCTTTCCAGGCGAGTGGTGAACAGCATTTCCGTGCGGTCGCCCGGCAGGATCACCTCGGAGTGCTCGACCGGACGGTCATCGGTGTCGTACGACGTCTTGCGCAGCACGATGACCGCCGTGCCCGGCGGCAACGCCAGTTCCTCCGTCTCCTCAGCCGTCGGCGGCCGGGCCGTGACCAGCTCTTCCACCCGGTCCAACTCGATGCCGAGCGTGAAGAGTTGGCTCTGCGTACCGCCAGGCCAGGGCTCGTTGGCGGCGTCCAGGAGAGCGGGGTTCGCGGCGACCAGGTCGCGTACGAGGTAAGACCGTACGAGCGTGAACGGCGCCGGCTCCGCGCGGTACCGGGTCCGGTACGTACGCTCGACCAGCGTCGTACCCACCGGGACGGCCAGCGCCTCCGCGATCTCGGGCGCCGCCGGTACCTCCTCGTAAGCCGCGCGGAAGACCAGGTCATCCACTTCGAGACCGGTGTCGTGCTCGGTGGCGCCAGTCTTCGCCCGCTCCGCCTCCGGGTCCCGGGCCCGACCCTTCTCCCACTCGTGGCGCAGGTTCGTGCGGCGCACCTGCGTACGCGGTCGGCGTACGAAGTTGCCGCGGCCGTGCTGCTTCTCGATCAGCCCCTCGGCCTGCAACAGGCTCAGCGCCTGGCGAATCGTCGGGAGGCTCTTGCCGTGCTCCTCAACGAGCACCGTCTCGGCCGGCAGGCGGTCGCCTGGGCCCAGCTCACCTGCGCGGATGCGATGACGTAGATCGTCAGCGATCCGTTCGTACGCCTTGGCCATGGGGCTCACCGTCCTGATCATCGGGCGCCTTCAGCATACAAGTCCTCAAGAGGTCTTGACGAGTTAGTGGCCATGCCTCATAGTTTCTCTTACTCCTAAAGAGAACTTGAGGACAGGATCTCTAGAGGACCTGAACGGCCGGAGAAGCCCCCGGACGGTCCGCCCAGCGGCCCCGAAGGCAGCGTCCGCACCTTGAAAACTCCACAGAGCGCCTGAAACGAACGAGTGCTTTTGATCCCGGCACGGCCACCGCCACCTCGGCGTCGGTCGGTGCCGGAGGTCATGACTACTCGTCCCGTGGCGGCCGGCAGTCCAGCGCCACCGTCACCCGTCCCCATCTCGTTACGTCCGAGGTCAGGAGAGTCATGTGTACGTGTCCGCGTCGCTGCCAATGCGGCGACGAAGCCGATTTAGCCGAACTCCCGGGCCACTTCCGGGACTTGTTCCGGGGGCTCCCGGGGGAGCCGACCGACCAGCGGGCGGCGCGCCTGGCCGTGGCCCGTGAAGTGCTCGCGGAGCTGCTGGAAGCGGGCGCGGCGGACGACATCGCCATGCAGGACGCGCTGTTCGCCGTACGGCTCGGCGGTGCCGAGTTGATGCGGGCGGACGGTCGTGCGGCTCCGGCGGCGCGGCCGAAGGAGGCGGCGTGAACGTCCTCTCCGCTGTCGCCCCCGAGGCCCGAATCACGTACGTCCTTGCCGCTCTTGTCATCGTTGGCATGGTTGGCATGATTGCTGTTCGGCATCTTCGGGAGGGCGCCCCCGCGATCCGGGTTGCCGCCCTGGCCGCGGTCGGCTGCACGGCCTACAGCGCCGATACGTCGTGGCGGTTCGCCGCCGACTACCTCGACATGGCCGGCGTGGTTGAACGCGGCGCGATGTTCGGTGCAGCCGAACTCGCCCTCTTCGCAACGGCGTTGATGGCGCGGCAGAACCTCAACGGTCCGAACGCGGCGCCCGGCGTTCCAGGGGTACTGGTCTGGGTGATCACCGGCGTGCAGATCATCCCGGCGTACGCCGAGTCGGGGCCGGTGGGCGGCACGGTCCGGGCGTTCGTCGGGCCGGTGATGGCGGCCATGCTGTGGCATCTCGCCATGGGCATCGAGCTGCGGCACCGTACACCCGAGGCATCGTCCAACGGCTTCGGAGCGCTGCTGGCGAGGGAGTTGCGTGAACGGTTGCTCTCCCGGCTCGGCATCGCCGAACGCCAGCGCGACGCCGCCCAGATCACCCGCGACCGCGCCACCGTACGAGCGGTCACTCTTGCCGCGCGGCTCGCCGAGATCCCGGCGCAGCGGCGAGCCGGCCGGCGCGGGCGCCGTATCGCCCACCGCCTTTCCGCTGCGGTGGCCAGGGCCTCCGTCGGCACCGACGACGAACAGCGCCACAAGCTCCTCGATCAGCTCGCCGCCCGGCGGAACGCGGCATCGCTCGCGACGATCGCCCTCGCGTCCCCCTGGACCCCGGCGCCGGACCCGTCCGCCTCAGCGCTGGCCGGCCAGGTCCGACGGCAGATGGCTCAGGCCACGGCGAACGTTCGCCATTACCCCCGGCCGATGTTCACCGATCCCAGGCCGGACGCCGATGCGCGTCCGCCTGAACGTCCGCCCGCCAAGCTCGCCGCCGCCGAAGCCATGGCCGCGATCGAAAGCGGCTGGGCCGCCGGGCTCAGCGTCCGCGAAACCGCCCGGCGCGCGACCCGGGCTCCGAGCTACGTCCACACCGTGTTCGTCCGCCTCGACGCCGAACGCGGTCCGCGTCCGGTGAACACCCCGAGCACACCCGAAGCGAAGTCCTGATCCCGTCACCGGCCAGGAGGAACAACCAGTGCAGCAAGATTCACCGGTACCGATACCCGATTCACCCCTCCAACTCCTCGTGGACAAGCCCCCGAGGCCGGCGCGCGTGGAGAGCACACTGCGGGGTGCCCGCCGACGCCCCGTCGTCCCCACTTGGGCGCACTCACGCCAGGAGTTCACCCTGGCCGCCCGCGGTGTCGCCGTGTACGGGTGGCACGTCGCCGCCTATCACGCGCTGCGCACACCGTGGTACGTCCTTCGCCTCACCCTCCAAGCTCCGCGCGGCTCCGCCCGGTTGATGCGGGGCTCGCTGCGGTGGCTGTCCGACGCGGAAGGTGAGCCGTTGCGGCACGGGGCCGCCGCCCGGGAGGACGTTGGCGAGTACCTGAAGCTCTCGCGGCAGCGCGATCGGCGTGTGCGGTGGCGTACGGTCCTCGGCTTGGCGACCATGATCATCGGCACTGCAATAACCTGCGCGCTGTACGTACTTGCGCCGGAGTGGCTGCTCATCGTCTCCGGCGCCATCGCCACCCTCGCTCTCGGTCGGCTCGGCCAAGCCGCCGATGCGCCCGTTATCCACAGGGCTGTGGAAATTCCGCGTGCCAGCCGGCTCACGAGCGACATCGTGCTTCGCGCCCTCGGCGCTCTCGGCATTCCGGCCATCAACCAGGCCCAGGCAAAGGGCAGTCCGGGCTTCGGCTTCACCGCGCCGATCACCCGCGACGGCCCCGGCTGGCTCGCCGAGGGCGATCTCCCGTACGGCGTCACGGTGACCGATGTCATCGACCGACGGGAGAAGTTGGCCTCCGGACTGCGGCGCCCGCTCGGGTGCGTCTGGCCCGAGACTGTGCCGGACGAGCACACCGGCCGGCTCCGGCTCTGGGTCGGAGACCAGGACATGTCCCGGACGCGCCCGCCCAAGTGGCCGCTGTTGGAGGGCAAGCCGCTCGATCTGTTCCAGGCCCAGCCGTTCGGCACCGACCAACGCGGGCGCTGGGTCGCACAGTCGTTGATGTACGTGTCCGGAATCATCGGGGCCGTCCCCCGGATGGGTAAGACGTATCTCCTCCGCCTGGTCCTGCTGATCGCCGCGATGGACGTGCGCGCCGAGATCCACGCGTACGACCTCAAGGGCACAGGCGATCTCTCCGCCCTCGCCCGCGTCGCCCACCGCTACCGGGCCGGCGAGGAAGAGGACGACATCGCGTACGCCCTGGCCGATCTCCGCGAGTTGCGGACGGAGTTGCGGCGCCGGGCAAAGGTCATCCGCGAACTCCCGAAAGACCTCTGCCCGGAGTCGAAGGTGACCTCCGCGCTCGCCGACATGCGCAAACTCGGTCTGCACCCCATGCTGATCGGCGTGGACGAGTGCCAGAAGTGGTTCGAACACCCGCTGCACGGGGCGGAGTTCGAGGAGCACTGCACCGACCTGGTCAAGCGCGGCCCGGCCCTCGCAATCACGCTCCTCCTGGCCACCCAACGGCCCGATTCCAAGTCCCTTCCGACCGGCATCTCCGCGAACGCCACGGTCCGTTGGTGTCTCAAGGTCATGGGCCAGATCGAGAACGACATGATCCTCGGCACCGGCTCGTACAAGCGCGGCATTCGGGCCAACACCCTTGCGTGGGGCGACAAGGGAATCTGCTGGTTCGTCGGTGAGGGCGCCGACGCCCGTATCGTCCGCTGCGTTGAGGTCAACGCCCCCACCGCCGACGACCTGGCAGTCCGTATCCACGGGCTACGGAAGCGGGCCGGCACGCTCACCGGCCACGCGCTCGGCGAAGAGCCTGCGGCGGACCGGCCCTCGTACGACCTTCTCGCCGACCTCGCCGCCGCTTTCCCGTCCGGCAAGGCGAAGGCATGGAGCGAGGACATCATCGTCCGCCTTGCCGAACTCCGAGCCGACGTCTACGGCGAGTGGACACCCGAGCAACTGGCGAGCGCCGTCAAGCCGTACGGCATTCGCAGTGTCCAAATCTGGGGCACCACCGATGACGGCAAGGGCGTGAACCGGCGGGGGCTGCGTCGTACGGACATCACCGAAGCGACCGTCCGACGGGACGGCCCGACGGGCACCGACGCCAGCACCGACCCCCGCTAGGTCTAGCAGCTCTGCTAGCAGCCCACATGCCGCTTGGCCTGGCTTCTAGCCACTAGCGGCCCCGCTTCCGCACATCCTCATCCCGCCCTGAAAGGGGCCCTGGATGCTCTCTCTCGCCACCGCTGTACCGCTCGTCCTCGTCGCACTCCTCGGGTACGCCGCCCTCTGCGCGCTCAGCCCGCTCGGCATCTGCCGCAAGTGCGGCGGCTTCGGCTTCAAGGTCCACCAGAACCGACGCGGGCGGCTCGTCCGCGGCAAGACGTGCCGTCGCTGCCGCGGCTACGGACAACGCGTCCGGATCGGCCGCCACCTCTACAACCTCGTCTCCCGGCTCCACCGCGAAGGCAACAACTAGCCCACCGCACAAGGGGGAACACCCATGGCCTTCACCCTCTCCGCCCTCGTCCTCTTCGGCGTCCTGCTCGCGCTGCTCATGCGCTACCGGGCGGTCAGTGCCGGCGCCGCGATCGTCGCGCTGCTGTTCGGCTTCTACCTCGCCCGCAGCGGCGCCGCACCGTCCGTCGACCACATCATGACCGCCCTGCGCGACGCCGTCCCCGGCAACTGACCACGAAGGGAAACGACATGTGCACCCCGCCCCGCATCTCCCTGATGGCTGTCGCGGAACTCCGCGATGTCCTGACCGCCCTCGAACACGGCCAAGGTCCCACCGCCATCGCCGCGTTGATGTCCATCGATCCCGAGTCCTGGCAGGCCATCGAACAGCGACTCGCCGCCGTGGGCACCGACCTCCGCACCGCGTTGCTCAGCACCGCCCCGGGCAACCCCGTGCTCCAGCACCTCGTCTGAGCCCGACCGACTCAACGGAGGACCCCATGACCGCCTGGCACGTCACCCTCACCGCCGGCGTCCACGCGCTGGCCACCACCGCCCGCGAACTCCGTGCCGCCCACCAGCACGCGACCCACGCCCTGTGGACCACCGATCCGACTCGCGTCACCCCGGCCCCGGGCATCGTCATGTCCGCGGCCGGCCCCGTACGCCCCCACGAGCACACTCTCCGCCAACTCACCACGCTCTACACGAGGTTGGAGCAGCAAATCCGCGAGCTGTACGAGGCCGCCACGCTCGCCTACGCCTACGGCACCGCCCACACCCTCACCGCCGTACTTCGCAACGAGCGCCCCCGCCACGCCCCGGCCAGCCCGGACCCGGTGCTCCCGGACCTCAGCCAGTCCCTCACCGTCCGCGCCGGCGCCCGCGACCTCGCCGCCCTCCGCGGCCGGCTCCTCACCGCCCGGGACAACGAGAGCCCCGACCTGGCCGACACCGCGTGCGCCTACGGCGAGCGCGCCGAACGTACGCTCCACCACCTGCTCGACCTCGCCAAGACCAACGGCTTCCTCACGAAGGCGAGTTAATGCCCGTGCGTCTGATCCACCCGCTCCGCGCCCACATGATCACGTCCTGGGACGGCACCGAATGGCAGGTCTTCGTCGCCCTCCCCGACGAATCCCGATGGCCGCACGTCCCGTTCCCCATCACCGCCGGAGTCTCCAGCCCCGCAGCTCGGAACGCCGCCCTCGAATCGCTCGGCTACGCCCCGATCGCCGACGACCACCACACCTGGGAGTGGATGGAAACCACCTTCGAGGGTGACCCCGACGGCACCGTCTCCCTGATCGCCACCACCACCGTCACGCCCAACACCCCGGACGACTGACCAGCCCGGAGCAGCGGCCCTCGCGCCGACGAAACCCGCTGCTCCGGCCCTCCCAGCCCATCAAAGACACAGGAGGTGCCAACAGGATGCCGCACACCCCGTCGCCACCGCTCGGGCTTCGGCCGAGCGGGAGTCAGACGGCATCGGCACGCCGCAATCTCAAGCTCCCCGAAGTCCTCGACGAACTCGGCATGTCCCGCGCTGCCTTCTACCGGCTCCGCGCTCGGGGCAAGGGGCCGAGGTGCATCAAGCTCCCGAACGGTCAGCTACGCGTTCGCCGCAGCGACCTCGACAGGTGGCTTGAGCAGTACGAGGAAACCGCCATCTGACTCGCACCGGGGGTGCCTCCCTCTCGTCCAGGGGCGCACCCCCCTCCTGTTGGAGGTCCGTCATGCTCACCTATGACGTGAAGATCTGGAGTATCCGCAAGCGTCCCAATCGGGCCAACCCCTATCAACTCCGCTGGAAAGTCGGTCCCCAGCCCCACTCCAAGAGCTACCGGGTGAAGGAACAGGCCGACGGCCGACGAACGGAACTTCTGAACGCGCTCCGCGACCGTGAGCAGTTCGACGTGACCTCGGGGCTGCCCGCGTCGGAGTTCCGCCGGTTGCAGTCACCGACCTGGTATGCGCACGCGAGCGGTTACGCCCGGATGAAGTGGCCGAGCGCCTCGGCCAAGCACCGGGCGGGCATCGCGGAAGCTCTCGCAACCATCACGCCGGTCCTCGTCCGTGACACCCGCGGCGCCCCCGCCCGAGGCGCGCTGCGGATCGCGCTCTATGCGTGGGCCTTCCGCTTCGTGCGGGACGAAGGCTATGGTCAACTAAAGCCGCGGTATCAGATGGAGGAACCGCAGGCCGAGATCGCCGCCGCCTTGGACTGGATGAGTCGGAAGTCGGTTGACATGGCGGAACTCGATCGGGCTGCGACATTACGTACCGCCTTGGATGCCCTGTCGCTCCGGCAGGACGGTGCCAAGGCCGCCGAGACCACCATCCACCGCAAGTACACGGTGTTCAGCAACGCGCTCCGCTACGCGGTCGAATGCGAGGTCTTGGCCGCGTTCCCGCTCAGCAAGGTGGATTGGCAGCCCCCGGACACGGACGACGAGATCGATTTCCGTTACGTCCCCAACCCCCGACAGGCTCGAAGTCTGATCGCTGCCGTTCGCGAGCAGGGGCCGCGCGGTGAGCACCTGGAAGCGTTCTTCGGCTGCCTCTACTACGCCGCGATGCGGCCCGGAGAAGTGGCGGCGCTCAGTGAGGCTGACTGTGTGCTGCCAGCTCCGCCTGCCGACGGCGGCCCCGAGACCAAATGGGGTGAACTCGTCCTCGCCGAGAGCCGCCCCGAGGTCGGTGCGGGGTGGACGGACGACGGACGCTCCTACGAACAGCGGGGCCTCAAGCGGCGAGCCCGCAAGGCCACTCGCTCCGTACCGGTCCCGCCCGTACTTGTGACTCTGCTCCGGTCGCACGGGGCGAACTACGGCACCGCACCCGACGGCCGCCTCTTCCGCGCGGCGGGCGGTGGCCGGGTCCGCTCCACCGAGTACGCCGACCTCTGGAAGGCGGCCCGCCAGAAGGCCCTCTCCCCGGAGGAAGCAGCCACACCCCTCGCCGAGGTCCCGTACTCCCTCCGCCACGCGGGCGTCTCCCTCTGGCTCAGCTCCGGTGTTGAAGCCACCGAGGTAGCCCGCCGCGCCGGCCACAGCGTTGCCGTCCTCTACCGCTTCTACGCGAAGGTCATCACCGGCCGCCGGCATCAGGACAACGAACGCATCGCCCAAGCTCTCGCGGAAGACGCTGGATGACAGGTGCCTCGACGATCCTGACCAGGGCTGACACCCCCGAATCCGGTCCACTCCTGGTCCACACGCACTGGCGCACGGCGGGACACAGGCGGCCGGAGGCGAGACAGGCATACGTCAGTGGGGGTGCCCCGATTTTCGGGGCACCCCCACTGACCTGCTACTACATCTACCTCGGCGGAGGCTGTGGGATTTGAACCCACGGTGACATCGCTGCCACGACGGTTTTCAAGACCGTTCCCTTAGGCCGCTCGGGCAAGCCTCCCCGCGCGGGCTTGGGTCCCCCGAGGGGGAAGCCGCGCGGGGGTAGCTTAACGGGTTAGTTGTCGGTGTCGCCGGTGCGGCTGCCGAGGGTGACGGTGGTGGTGTGGGTGGTGCCGTTGCGGGTGTAGGTGAGGTTGACCTTGTCGCCGGGCTGGTGCTGCCAGATTTCGCCGATGAGGGTCTGGCCGCTGTCGATGAGGGTGTTGTCGAACGTGGTGATGATGTCGTTGGGTTTGAGGCCGGCCTGGGCGCCGGGGCCGCCGGGGGTGACGCCGGTGGCGGTGTCGTCGGCGATTTTCGCGCCGTCGCCTTCGTACTGGGTGTCGAGGCTGACGCCGATGACGGGGTAGACCGGCCGGCCGGTTTTGATGAGCTGGTTGGCGACGCGTTTGGCCTGGTTGATGGGGATGGCGAAGCCGAGGCCGACGCTGCCGCCCTGGGCGCCGGGTTCGCTGGCGCCGCCGGGCTGGATGGCGGAGTTGATGCCGATGACGGCGCCGTTGGCGTTGAGGAGGGGGCCGCCGGAGTTGCCGGGGTTGATGGAGGCGTCGGTCTGGATGGCGCTCATGTAGGAGGAGGTGCTGCCCTGGCCGTCGCTGGAGGCGACCGGGCGGTGGACGGCGCTGACGATGCCGGTGGTGACGGTCCCGGACAGGCCGAAGGGGGCGCCGATGGCGATGGTGGCGTCGCCGACCGCGGCGTTGTCGGAGTTGCCCAGCGGCAGGGGGGTGAGTTTCACGCCGTGGGGGTTCTTCAGTTTGACGACGGCGACGTCGTAGCCCTGGGCGCGGCCGATGACCTGGGCGTCGTAGGTGTTGCCGTTGGAGAAGGTCACGGTGAGTTTGCCGCCGTCGGCGGCGGGGGCGACCACGTGGTTGTTGGTGAGGATGTGGCCCTGGGTGTCGTAGACGAAGCCGGTGCCGGTGCCGGACTCCTGGCTGCCGCTGGCCTTGATCGTCACGACGCTGGGCAGGGCGGTGCTGGCGATGCCGGCCACCGAGGTGGGTGCCCGGTTCAGGGCCGCGGCGTCCTTCGGTGCGGACACGGTCGTCGACCCGCCGGTGTCGTTGTCCTTCGCGGCGTTGTACCCGATCGCCCCGCCGACCCCGCCCGCCACCAGCGCCGCCACCACCACCGCCGCGATCAGCACACCCGTCCCACGCCGCCTGCGCCCGCCCTCCGGCGGCGCCGGCGGGAACTGCGCCCCCCACCCCGACCCACCCAAACCACCACCGAAACCCTCACCACCGGGCTGGGCGTGCGGGGCCGCATACGCCGGCACCACCGGCACCGCGAAGGGGTCCGCCGGGCCACTCTGCTCCGACGGTCCCTGGCTTACCGCCTCCGACCCGTACGCCGACCGCGGCGCCTCATAAGGCGACGGCGCGTCATAGGACGCGGAGGACGGCGCGTCATAGGGCGCGGAGGGCGACGCGGAGGAGGGCGCCTCGTACGCGGAAGGCGCCGGCTTCGGCGCCTCGTACGGCGACGACGCAGGCCGCGGCGGCTCGTACGGCGAGGTCCCGCCCGACGCCAGCGCGCTCGGCGGCGCCCCGTACGGAGACGGCGGGCCGACCGGCGGCGGCGCCTGGACCGGTGCGGGAGAGGTCGTCACGTACCCGGCGCCGGCCGGCGGCTCCTGCGCCGGCAGCACCTCGGTCCGCGGGGCCTCGGACGACGCGGTGGAGGGACCCGAAGAGACGGCGTCCGCGGGCGGCGCGTCGGGCGCGGCCGGCGGAACCGGGGGAGCGGAGGGCACGGGGGCGGCCGGGGCACCGTCGCGCGCGGCACCTTCGTGTGCGCCCGCCGCCGACTCCGCAGCCGGCAGCGACGACCCGGCTTCGTTCTCGGTGCTCACAGCGATTCTCCTCAGGGTCAGGACAAGCATTTGACTGGGCACAGCATTTCCCACGGCGTGTCGGACCGCCGTAAGCGGTAGCTGTGCGACGCCGACAACGCGGACGCGACCGTTCGTCTTCCACGGATCGCGTCCCGTACCGCCGGGCGCAGCGCTTCACGCGTCCAGCGGGTCCGCGGTGGCACCATGGCCCGGTGACGTTCGCGAGCGCCGTCCCCGACGCGTACCCGACGCGACGACCGGTGCAGGTCGTCGCCCACCGGGGCGCCTCCGAAGACGTACCAGAACATACGCTCGCCGCCTACCGGAAAGCCATCGAGTACGGCGCTGACGCGCTGGAGTGCGATGTACGGCTGACCGCGGACGGCGAGCTGGTGTGCGTGCACGACTGGCGGGTGAACCGTACGTCCAACGGCCGCGGCGCCGTCTCCTCGCTCGAACTCGCCGACCTGGCCGCGCTGGACTTCGGTTCGTGGAAGGGCCAGCACAGCGACCGGGAGGCCCCCGAGCTGGACCGGAACGGCGGCTCCGACGAGGAACGCAACCGGGTCCTCACCCTCCACCGCCTGCTGGAACTCCTCGTCGAGACCGACCGCCGGGTCGAGCTGGCGATCGAGACCAAGCACCCCACCCGCTGGGCCGGCCAGGTCGAGGAACGGCTGCTGGAGCTGCTGCGCCGCTTCGGCCTGGACCGCCCGCCAGCCGGCGAGGACTCCCGGGTCCGGGTGATGAGCTTCTCCTCGCGCTCCCTGCGCCGGATCCGGCTGGGCGCGCCGGAGCTGCCGACCGTCTACCTGATGCAGTACGTGTCCCCGCGCCACCGCGACGGCCGGCTGCCGGCCGGGGTACGGATCGCCGGGCCCGGCATCCGGATCCTGCGGGCCAACCCGGGGTACGTGGCGCGTCTGCACCGCGCCGGGCACCAGGTGCACGTGTGGACGGTGGACGACCCCGGCGACGTCGAGCTGTGCCTGCGGCTCGGGGTGGACGCGATCATCACCAACCGGCCCCGGCAGGTGCTGGACCAGCTGGGCCGCTGAGACCGGCGGTACGCGACCCCGCGGGCCGGCCCGCCGCCGGGACGCCAGCGCCCCCGCGTCCCCGCCGGGACACCCACGCCCCCGCCAGCCGGCTCATGCCCGCACCGCCGGGGACCCCACCCCGTCCCCCCGGCGCACTCCGGCGCACACCGGCAGCCGGCACCCCGTCTCCGGGAGCCGGATCGTGCTCACGGCATGCCCGCTTCGCAATCGCGCGTACGGAGTGCGTCAATAGACGCGGTTGGCCTGTTTCCGGCCGCATCGCAGAGGGCATTGACCTTGTGGCGTGGGGTGAAGGAGGTCTCCGGGGGTGTCGTTGATGGTGGCGCAAGAGGTGCCGACGTCCACGACCATGGCCCTGCCCCATGGTCCGACGGGCGTCGCTGATGCACGCAGAAGACTGAGAACGGATCTGTACGCGCAGGACGTACCGGAACCGGTGATCGACGACGCCGTCCTGATCCTTTCCGAGCTGCTGAGCAACTCCTGCCGGCACGCGCGCCCGCTGGGCTCCGGCGACGACGTCTCCTACGGGGAGCCGCGGCATCCCCGGGGCCGCTCGGGCCGCGACTTCCGCGGGGAGGACGGCAGAAGCGGCCGGGGCAGCCGTGGTGACGGAAAAGCCGGTCCGGCGGGCGCCCAGGCGCCCGCCGATCCTTTGCGGCCGGACGAGTGCGCCGACCGGGCGGGCATACGGGCCGCGTGGTCGATCGGCGAGGACGGGCTGCTGCTCCTGGAGGTCACCGACGGCGGCGGGCCCACCAGGCCGCGGCCGGCCAGCCCTTCGCTGACCGCGCACGGCGGTCGCGGGCTCGGCATCGTCGGCAGCCTCACGCAGCGCTGGGGCGTGCGGGACGCACCCGGTGAGGTGACGGTGTGGGCGCTGCTGCCGGTGCGGGGCCGCCACGCCCGGCGGGACGACGTGAAGGGGACCGGCATCGGTCTGCCCATCGGCGTACCGCTGGAGCTTCCGCTGGACCTGGCGGAGTCGCTGGACGACCTCGCCTGACCGGTCCGCCCCGCCGCGCGTGGTCCGACCCGGTGTCCTGCTGCCGCTAGGCTCGCGGCCGGAACACCGCCGGAACGGGAGAGACCGAGCCATGGCCAAGAAGCGCGCGACCGCCACCAAGAGCACGAGCCCCAGGGCCGCATCGGACGCAGCCGTGCCGGTTGTCGGGGCACGCGAGCCCTGCCCGTGCGGCTCCGGCCGCCGGTACAAGGCGTGCCACGGCCGGGCGGCGGCGCACGCCGTCACCGAGCTGGTCCGCCGCCCGTTCGAGGGACTGCCCGGCGAGTGCGACTGGGTGGCCCTGCGCGAACTCGTGCCGGCCGCGACCGTACCGCTCACCTTGAGGGACCCGCTGCCCGAAGGGGTGCCGTCGGTGACGCTCGGCACGGTGCTCCCGATGGCGTGGCCGGGGCTGCGCCGCGACACCGGCGCGGTCCTGCTGGGTCTGCAGAACGACGCGGCCTCCGGCGATGTGAGCCGTGACCTGGCCGACACCCTCACCCGCGCGCTGACCGCGGAGCCCGGCAACCCGGTCGAGGGCCGCCGGCCCGACCCGGACGGTCCGCGGCTGCAGGACCTGCTCGACCTGACCGCGCCCTTCGTGCCGGAGGTGCACACCGGCTTCGCGTTCTGGCTGGAGGACGCCGAGGCGGCGACCGGCGAGGTGGCCGCGTCCCTGGAGCAGGCGAACCAGGCGGCGATCCCGACCGTACGGCTGACCGGGGTGGACGCGGCCTACTGGTGCGAGACGCCGGAGAAGAACCACCTGCGCTGGGTGATGCCGCACCCGGAGGAGGCACTGCTGGACGCGCTGGCCCGGCTGCACACCGCGGGCGCGTCCTCGCTCGGGGAGGGTACGCGGCTGGTCGGCTCGTTCCGCGCGCACGGTCTGGTGGTGCCGGTGTGGGACCTGCCGGCCGGGATGACCGCGGACGAGGTGGAGAAGCCGGCCGCCGCCTTCGGCGAGCGGCTCACCGAGACGCTGGCCCGCACCGGGCCGCTGACCGCGGACGAGCGGAAGGCACGCAGCGGTTTCACCAACCGGCAGATCACGCTGAGCTGAGCGGGATCGGGCCGTACCCCCGTCCGGGGGTACCGAATGAGCGGTCGGTCACCGGCCTCGCGTGATACCGGTCACAGCCACCCAGAAACCCCAAGGGAACCAGGCGGCCCAGGGGTTGGGGAATTTGCGATCGGACGAAGTCTTGTTACCGTTTAAACAGCCCGGTCGCTGGTGCATCCCCCGTCGCCAGCGGCCGGGCCTTTCGCTGCCCGCGGGCACGCTCAGGACCGGCGGCCCGGGGCCCCGTTCGGCCCCCGCCAGGACGCCCCGGCTCAGTCGCTGCCGGCCACCCCGCCGGCGTCCGCCACCCCGCCGCGGCCGGCCTGGTCGTGCAGGACGCTGTGCCCCGCGTTCCCCCGGTGTCCGGCATCGCGCCCGTCACCGTGTTCCGAAGTGGCCAGCGCCAGCACGAGGACGACCGCGAGCGCCGCGACGCTGGCGACCGCGACCCGGCGCAGCCCTTCCGCGCGCACCCGTGCCTGATCGTCCGACGGCTGCTGCGACTTCACATGCCCACCTCTGTTCGACGATTGCCCGAAGGGCGACGTGAGATCGAACATATCCTTGCAAAAGGGGGCGTTCCGGTAACCCGACCGGTCCGCCCCCGGGAAAAACACGACATCAGAACGCCACAACCGCACACCATCCGGACGTCAGTACGTCAGCCGGTCCCCGTCCGGCGCCGTCCGCCCGGCCCGTACCAGCGCCTCCACCAGCGTCTCGATCCGCGGCAGCCAGGGCGCCGCCTCGTCAGGACCGGTCACCGGTTCGCGCACCCAGCGCGGCCGGCCGGCCGCCGTCGCAGCGGCCGTACCCACTGCCGCCGGCAGCGGTACGTACCCGCCGTCGCCGTGGTAGCGCAACGAGGTCGGCACCCAGTCCTGGCTGTCCAGGAGTTCGCCGAGTTCGGCGAGCGAGTAGGGAGCCACCAGGAAGACATAGCGGGTGGGGGTGGCGACCACCGGGCCGGCCCGGAAGCCGAGCTTCTCGATGGCCGACAGGGCCAGTTCACCGGCCGCCGCGGGCAGGCTCGCCGCGGAGACCTGGTCGCCGGTGGCCAGCACGACAGGGGCGTCCGGGCGGCTGGTCCACCACCAGCGGACCATCCGCGGGTCGTGCGTCGCGGCGAGCAGTCCGGGGTTCACCGGGTGGGCGCCGGGCACCGGGCAGTTGGGGCGGAGACAGCCGCACGGCTGCCCGCCCGCGGCGCGCCGGCCGCCGCGTCCGTCGTGACCGACACCAGGCACCACGCGCCATTTCCACTGCGTGGCGTAGGTGAGCGCCGCGTCGAGCAACGCGGTCCGCCCCTTTCGCTGGAGTGAGAGCTTGCGTCGCCTTCCGAGGATCTCGCGCATCAGCGCTCGTTCCTTTCCGTTAACGCCCATGGATCTGCCCATTACACAACGTAACTGTCGAGCACACCGCATACGAGGCAGCGCATCACGCCGCCAGCCGAGCGTGGAACGTGGCCGAGGGTGGCGTGCGCTTGGCGCTTCTTGCTCTCGGTGCCCCGAGCGGACCACCGTTCGTGGTCCTTGCATCGGGCGCAGCAACCCCTTCGCCACTCGGGGTCGGGTCGGCCGTCAACTGTTCACGTACTACGACGCTTGAGCCGGACTTCGGGTTCCTACCCATCACCCGCGATATGACGCGCTGTTGGCTGGCATCAGTCGACAGCGCGCATGAAGCGGGGGTGGTCATTTCCGGCCAACGTGGTGGCCAACCTACGGCCCGCGCCCCGGCCTCCGCAAGGCCGGTGCCCGAGTCCGACACCTTTCCTTGTACCAGGACAATCCTGGACATGCCCACAACCGTGCGTGTAGAAGTGGGTTCCTTGATAGCGGCGCAGCACAACATGGGGGTTTGCGATGCTATTCATGCAGACGCTCCGCGCATTGCGGAGGAAACGCACTGATTGCCCCGCCCGCAGGCCGCCGACCACAAGTCTTCGGCCATGAGCCCCGCCCACGTGAGAAAAGTGGCTGGAACCGAGCCACCTGCTTCCGGAGCAGCGCAGAATGCCGCCGCTCCGGTCTCCTCGGCGGCCCCGGCCGCCACCGTTCCCGCGGCGCCCACCGGCTCCGTTCCCACCGGCCCGGCCCCGGCGGTACTTCCGCCGCGCGGCAGCGCCGACCACTCCCTCGCCGTCCAGGACCGGCTCGCCGCCTGGGTCTGCGACCTCTCCCTGCTGCACGAACTGACCGAGCGGCTGGCCGGTACGCGCACGCTGGACGCCACGCTCCGTGAGGTGCTGACGGCCGGTGCCACACTGGTCGGCGCCGCCCGCGGACTGATCGCGCTGGAGCCGGCCGACGGCTCGGGGCCCGATCTCACCGTGGGGCTGGGCTTCGGCCACGGGGACCTCGGCACCCTGGAGACCGTCTCGCACACCGGCCCTCCGGCGGACCTCGCCGAGGAGACCCTCCTCGCCGACCTCCGGCGCGACCCCTCCCTCACCCCACGCCACCGGGACGTCGCGGCCCAGCTCGGCCTCGGCGCCAGTTACGCCCTCGGCCTCACCGCCGGGGGCGGCCGGCTCGGCACCGCCGTCTGGTTCTACGACGAACCCGCCGAACCCACCGAGCGCCGGCGCCGCCTGGCCGGCCTCTATCTCCGGTACGCCACCGAGCACATCGCCCGCGCCCTCGACCTGCACCGCGCCCAGGGCGAGACCGCGTCACTCACCGCGGAACTGCTGCCCGCCCGGCTCCCCCGGGCGCCCGGCGTACGGATGGCGGTGCGCCACCGCACGGGGCCGCGCGGCGGCGGCGACTGGTACGACGCGCTGCCGCTGCCCGAAGGCGCGCTGGGCCTGGCCGTCGGCGGGGTGACCGGCGCGGGTCCCGGCGCGGTCGCCGCGATGGGCCGGCTGCGCGCGTCGCTGCGGGCGTACGCGGTGATGGAGGGTGAGGACCCGGTCGCTGTCCTCTCCGACCTGGAACTGCTGATGCGGCTGACCGAGCCGGCCCGTTCGGCGACCGCGCTCTTCGGCTATGTCACCACTCCGGTGGCCGGTGGCCGCAAGGTGACGCTGGCCGGCGCCGGGCACTGCCCGCCGCTGGTGGTCGGGGAGCGGCGGTGCGAGTACGTGGAGACCTCGCTCTCGGCGCCCCTGAACATGCTCAGCTGCTGGGAGGCGCCCAGCGTGGAACTGCTCGTCCGGCCCGGCGAGAACCTGCTGCTCTTCACCGACGGCCTGATGCACCGTACCGGCGAGTCCACCGACCGGGCCTTCGCCAAGGTGCACGCGGCGGCGCAGAGCGCCTCCGGCGCGGTCCGCGACGACCCCGAACGGCTCGCCGACCACGTCCTGAACGCGGTGCTCCCGGACGGTCTCGACCGGACCGAAGGGGCCGAGGATCTGGTGCTGCTGGTGGTGCGCTTCGAGTGACGCCCCCGCCGCCCGGCGCCCGTGGCCGCTGTGACGGGGCCGACACCGGACCGGCGCCGACGGCCCGCCCTGCTCCCGGGCCGCCCCGCATACGATGGGCCGAAAGGTTTCATCGCGGCATATGAGGAGGCAGGACGTGGCGGAGGCCAAGGAGAAGCCGGACGCGGCGAAGGACAAGCCCATCAAGCAGCGCAAGAACGGGCTGTACCCGGCTGTATCCGACGAGCTGGCGGCCGTCATGAAGACCGGATGGGCGGACACCGAGCGCCGCGGCCTCGACCCGATCGAGCAGGCTCCGTACGCCGCCACCCGCCGCGCCGCCCTGTCCGCGCGCTTCCCCGGCGAGCGGATCGTGGTCCCGGCCGGCCGGCTGCGGACCCGCTCCAACGACACGGACTACCCCTTCCGGGCCGCCACCGAGTACGTCCACCTCACCGGTGACCAGACGCAGGACGCGGTGCTGGTCCTGGAGCCGCTGGCGGCGGGCGGGCACGCCGCGACCGCGTACCTGCTGCCGCGTTCCGACCGGGAGAACGGCGAGTTCTGGCTGGACGGCCAGGGCGAGCTGTGGGTCGGCCGGCGCAACAGCCTCGCCGAGGGCGAGCAGCTGCTGGGCATCCCGTGCGCGGACGTCCGCAAGCTCACCGGCGCGCTGCGTGAGGCGACAGGACCGGTCCGGGTGGTCCGCGGCCTCGACGCGGGCGTCGAGGCGGCCCTGGCCGACAAGGTGACCGCCGAGCGGGACGCCGAGCTGAAGACCTTCCTGTCCGAACTGCGGCTGATCAAGGACGCGTACGAGGTCGGCGAGCTGCAGAAGGCGTGCGACTCGACGGCCCGCGGTTTCGAGGACGTCGTCAAGGTGCTCGACCGGGCCGAGGCCACCTCGGAGCGGTACATCGAGGGCACCTTCTTCCTGCGGGCCCGGGTCGAGGGCAACGACATCGGCTACGGCTCCATCTGCGCGGCCGGACCGCACGCCACCACCCTGCACTGGGTCCGCAACGACGGCCCGGTCCGCTCCGGCGAACTGCTGCTGCTGGACGCCGGCGTGGAGACCACCTCCCTTTACACCGCCGACGTCACCCGTACGCTGCCAATCAACGGCCGCTTCTCGGCGCTGCAGCGCCAGGTGTACGACGCGGTGTACGACGCCCAGGAGGCCGGCATCAAGGCGGTCAAGCCGGGTGCCGCCTACCGCGACTTCCACGAGGCGGCCCAGCGGGTGCTCGCCGAGCGGCTGGTGGAGTGGGGGCTGCTGGACGGGCCCGTCGAGCGGGTGCTCGAACTCGCCCTCCAGCGGCGGTGGACGCTGCACGGCACCGGGCACATGCTCGGCCTGGACGTGCACGACTGCGCACAGGCGCGGACCGAGTCGTATGTGGACTGCACGCTGGAGCCGGGCATGGTGCTCACCGTCGAGCCCGGTCTGTACTTCCAGCCGGACGACCTGACGGTGCCGGCGGAGTACCGGGGCATCGGGGTGCGGATCGAGGACGACCTCCTCGTCACGCAGGACGGCGCCCGCAACCTCTCGGCGGGGCTGCCCCGGCAGGCCGACGAGGTCGAGTCCTGGATGGCCGCCCTGCGCGGCTGAGTCACGACGCCCGCAGCAGCGCGTCCGCGCGATCCGTACGCCATTTGAGGACCTTGTCGAACGCCACGACCGTGCCGTGTCCCGGCCGGTCGTGGAACTGCACATGGTCCACGAGTGCTTCGATCAGGCAGAGTCCGCGTCCGTGTTCGGCGTACTGGCCCCGCAGGGCCGGCCGGGCCGGATGGCGGACGCGGTCGCGGGAGAAACCCGGCCCGGAGTCGGCTACTTCGATCCGGCAGCGGTCACCCTCGATCTGGGCGGTGACGCTGTACCCCGTGGCGGCTCCGGCGTGTTCCACGGCGTTCGCACACGCCTCGGAGAGGGCCACCGAGAGGTCGAAGGAGATGTCGGGGTCGACCCCGGCGGTCTCCATCGTCCCGAGCAGCAGCTTCCTGGCCAGCGGAACGCTCGCAGCCTCGGGCCGCAAATGGAGGGACCACCAGATGCTCATGCTCCAGCCTCCTGGCTGCGGCTCGACATACGGTTACGTATTGCCGCGAAGAGGCATCGGTAAGCGTGGTGTTGACGTCAAACCGCTCATTCGGCGGATGCCGCGGCCCGGCGTACCGGTGTAAAGGGACGACAGGCGCACACCACCGCGAGCCGGGCACCCGGTGTTTCCCGCCGGAACGCACGGTGAGAAGATGGCCGCCGTCATGGTCACTCCCGTGCCTTCCGTGCGCGCCGGCGCCGGCATGCGACTGCTGCGGGCCGCGGTCTTCACCGCGGTCTGCGTCGTGCTGGCCGCCGCGGGCCACTCGATCGCCTCGGGCCGTACGGTGCCCGGGTGGTCGCTGGTGCTGGGGTGGCTCGCGGTCTTCGCGGTCGTGGCACCACTGGCCGGCCGGGAACGCTCGCTGCCGGGAATCGCCGCACTGCTCGCGGCCGGGCAGATCGTCCTGCACACCGTCTTCAGCGCCGGCCAGATGTGCGCGGGCGCCGCGTCGGCGATGGCCACCGGCCCCGGCTCCTCCGACCGCGGCCTGATGGCGGTCGCGGCCCGGCTGGTGTGTGACAACGCGGGGCTGCGGCTCACCCCTTCGAGTGCCCGCCAAGTGGTTTTGGACGCCGGGCTCGACCCGGCGACCGTGGGCGCGCACCTGCACATGCCCGGGATGGACATGACGGGGGCCCAGGCGGCCCACCTGGCCGGCGCCTCCGGGATACCGGGCGCCGGCCCCTTCACAACGGCCGCCTCGATGGCGTCGATGTCATCGATGTGCTCGCTGCCGATGCTCCTCGGCCACTTGCTGGCCGCGGTGGTCGCGGGCTGGCTGCTGCGCCGCGGCGAGGCCGCGCTGTGGCAGCTGATCCGGCTGTCGGTCCGGGGCGCCGCGACGTTGTCCGCGCTGTCACCGGCCGCCCTGCGCAGGGCGTACGCCCTGCTGTCGGCGCTCGCGGCCGGTGTGCCGTACGCCCGGCGGCGGACCCGGCGCGCGGCCTGGGAGGCCGGCGCCCGGCACCGCACGGTCTGGCTGCGGCACTGCGTGGCCAGGCGCGGTCCGCCGGCGGTCGTGCTCGCGGCCTGACGCGCCCTCCCCTTCCGCTGTTTCTCTGTCTTCACTCGCGGGGGTGCGCGTACGTGGCCGCCGGCCGCCGTATCCCCGTACGGGTGAACGGCGGCCCGAAGTCCCGCTGCCGCCCGGTGCGGTGAGCGGGGTTCCACGTCACCGTCAGCACCACTTCACCGTGGAGATGCACCTGCCATGAGCAGCTCTCGTATGCGCGGCCGTGCCGCGACCGTCACCGCACTCGCCGGCTCCGCCGTCCTGCTGGCCGCCGTGCCGGCCTTCGCGCATGTCACCGTGACCCCGGCCACCGCCCAGAAGGGCGCGTACAGCACGGTGGCCTTCAAGGTCCCGAACGAGGAGGACAGCGCCTCGACCGTCAAGGTCGAGGTGAATCTGCCGACCGATCACCCGATCGCGTCGGTCTCCATCCAGCCGGTGCCCGGCTGGACCGCCCAGGTGACCACGACCAAGCTGGCCACCCCGATGAAGACCGACGACGGCACGGTGGACCAGGCCGTCTCCAAGATCACCTGGAGCGGCGGGAAGATCGCACCGGGACAGTTCCAGCAGTTCCCGGTCTCCCTCGGGCCGCTGCCGTCGGACGCCGACTCGCTGTCCTTCAAGGCGCTCCAGACCTACGACAACGGTGACATCGTGCGCTGGATCGAGGTCCCGCAGCCGGGCCAGCCGGAGCCGCAGAACCCGGCGCCGACCCTGCAGCTGACCGCGGCGACTCCGGCGGCGGGCGCCGGGACGGCCGCTGCGGCGCCGGCCGCCGACACCGGGAAGCCGGTGGTCGCCAGGGCCGCCGGGAACAGCAGTGACGGCACGGCCAGGGCACTCGGCATCGTCGGGATCGTCGTCGGGGCGATCGGCGTCGGCTTCGGCGTCTTCGCCGGACGGCGCCGCAGCAGCCCGGGGGACGCCGGGACCTCGGGACCGGCCGCCTGAGCCGGGGGTCCTGGCCCCGGTCCTGCTGACCCGTTGTCAGGGCCGGGTGGCCGCGCCTTTCCGGGCGGCCACCCGGCCCGCCGGACCCCGGGAGCGGCACCTCCCGGGCCCGCCGGATCTCGGGGCGGGCCCTGCCCGGCCTCGGGGCCCGCGGGACCGCAGGGCCCGACCGATCCCAGGCGGCCGATCCCCGGGCCCACCGGATCCCCCGCACGTCACCAACCCCGTACCTCTCGCACAAAGGAACCGCCTTCATGCGCACCACCGTCAAGCTCGGCAGCGCCGCCGTCGCGCTGGCCGCCGCCTCCGCCCTGCTGCTGACCGGCTGCGGCAGCAGTTCGGGTGATTCGTCCGGCGTCTCGGCCGACGCGGGGAACGTGGCGGCCGTCTCCGGCAGTCAGGGCCCCGGCACCCTGCTGGACACGCCGTTCGCCAAGCCGGCGCTCACCCTCACCGACAACCACGGCAAGCCGTTCGACCTGGTGAAGCAGACCGCAGGGCACCCGATGCTGCTCTTCTTCGGCTACACGCACTGCCCCGACGTCTGCCCCACCACCATGAGCGACATCGCGCTGGCCAAGTCCCGGCTCTCCAAGACCGACCAGGCGAAGCTGGACGTGGTGTTCGTCAGCTCCGACCCGGAGCGCGACACCCCGGCCCGGCTCAATGAGTGGCTGGGCGCGATGGACAAGAGCTTCATCGGCCTGACCGGCAAGTTCCCCGCCATCCAGGCCGCCGCGCGGTCGGTCGGCGTCGGCATCGACCCGCCGGTGAAGGAGAAGGACGGCAGCATCACCGTCACGCACGGCGCCGAGGTGCTGGCCTTCTGGCCCAAGGACAACAAGGGTCACGTGCTCTACATGTCGGGCACCACCGCCGAGCAGTTCCAGCACGATCTGCCGAAGATCATCAAGAGCGAGGCACCGTGAGCAGGCGGCGCGCACTGGCCGGCGCGCTCGGCGGCACGGCCGCGGTCGCGGTGGCGGCGACCGCCGCGGTGCTGCTCTCCGGCGGGTCCGGCGCGAGCGCGCAGGCCGGCACGCCCGCGAAGCTCTCGGTCAGTGGCGGTTACCTACCCCAGCCGCTGCTCACCGACCTGGCCGCCGCGTACTTCACGGTGACCAACTCCGGCGGTACGCCCGCCGAGCTCACCTCGGTGAGTTCGCCGCTGGCCGCGCACGTCACCCTGCACAGCACCAAGGGCACCACGATGTACCAGGTCCCGGAGCTGACCGTGCCGGCCGGCGGGCGGCTCACGCTCGGTGTCGGTGACAACCACCTGATGCTGGAGAACCTCACCCGCAAGCCGCCGGTCGGTGCCAAGGTGACGCTCACCCTGCACTTCACCCATGCCACGCCCGCCACGCTGACCGTCACCGTGCCGGTGCGACCCACGACGTACCACCCGGAGGGCTGAGCGGGCCATGAATCCACGGCCGTACGTGAACCCGGCACCCCCGCGACCCGCGCGCCGGTCCGGCCGCCGCCCGGTGCTGCGCAGACTCGCCGCGCTCGCGGTGGGCCTGGGCGCGCTGCTCGGCCTGCTGCTGGGCACCGCCGCCCCGGCCTCCGCGCACGCGGCGCTGATCAGTACCGATCCCGGCGAGAACACGGTGGTGCGGACGGCACCGGAACGGGTGGTGCTCACCTTCTCCGAAGGGGTGCTGCTCTCCGCCGACAGCCTGCGGGTACTTGATCCGCGCGGCACGAATGTGGCGGTGGGCACCCCGGGCCACGCGGCCGGCAAGAACTCCGGCTCCACCTCCACGGTCGCCCTGAAGCCGGGCCTCACCGGCGGCACCTACACCGTGGCGTGGCGGGCCATCTCGCAGGACAGCCACCCGGTCGCGGGCGCCTTCACCTTCTCCATCGGCGCCCCGTCGAAGACCACCGTGGACCTGTCGGGTGCGGCGGCGGCCGGTGGCGGGGCGGCGAAGACGCTCTACGGGATCGGCCGCTATCTCGCCTACGCCGGCTTCGCACTGCTGGTCGGCGGCTCGGTGTTCCTGTCGGTGTGCTGGCCGAAGGGCGCCCTGCTGCGGCCCCTGCAGCGGATCGCCTCCCTCGGCTGGGTGGCGATGGTGGTGGCGACCATAGGGCTGATCATGGTCCGCGGCCCCTACGTCAACGGGAAGGGCCTCGGCCAGGCGCTCGACATCGAGGTGATGCGGGCTCAGCTGGAGACCAGACCGGGCGCCGCGCTGATCTCCCGGCTGCTGCTGCTCGCCGCGGCGGCGGTCTTCCTCGCGGTGCTCTTCGGCAGCTACGCCAAACGTGAGGACCCGGCGGAACGCGCCGATCTGGCCTGGGGTCTGGGCATCGGCGGCGGCGTGGTCGCGGTCGGCATCGCGGCGACCTGGGCGATGGCCGAGCACGCCTCGGTCGGCATCCAGCCCAAGGTGGCGATGCCGGTCGACGTGGTGCACCTGCTGTCGATGGCGGTCTGGCTCGGCGGGCTCGTCACGCTGCTGACCGCGCTGTGGTCGCCCTCGACCGCGAACCTGATCGAACGGGCCGCGGTACGCCGCTACTCCACGCTCGCGCTGGGCGCGGTGACCGCGCTGATCGCCAGCGGCATCTACCAGGCGTGGCGGCAGATCGGCACCTGGAAGGCGTGGACCGACACGTCGTACGGACGGCTGCTGCTGATCAAGGTCGGGCTGGTGTGCGTGCTGGTGGGGGTGGCGTGGTTCTCCCGGCGCTGGACGCAGGCGATCGGGGAGGCGGGGGCCACGGGTCCGGCGGCGACGGTCGCGGTGAGGGCGACGGTGAAGGCCACCGGTGGGAAGGCGGGCACTGCGAAGGTCGCCGGTACGGCCGGTACGAAGGTCGCCGGGACGAAGTCGGTGCCGGCCAAGGCGGCGGCGGGGAAGGCCGAGGCGCTCGCGGGTGACGGGGGCGCGGGGAACGCTGGCAGCGCGGGCAGCGCGGACTCTGGCGCACCGGGCACGGGCGGTACGGGCGCGGGCGGCTCCGCGACGGCCGGCAGTGGCGGGGACGAGTCAGGGTCCGGCTCGGGGTCCGGGTCCGGGTCCGGCTCCCGGTCGGGTTCAGGGTCCGGGTCCGAGTCCGGGTCCGGTGGGGGGGAACGCGCCGCGCAGCTGCGCCGCCAGCAGATGGCCCGGGACACGGCCAAGGCCCGCAAGGTGCGCGACGCCGACCCGGCACGCAGCGGCCTGCGCCGCTCGGTGCTGGCCGAAGTGGTGGTGGCGGCGGCGCTGCTGACCGTGACCACCCTGCTGACCGGTTCCCAGCCGGGACGCGCCGCGGAGGAGCAGAAGAGCCTCACGGACGCCCCGGCCGCCTCCTCCTCCACCACCGGGACGTCCGGCCGGATCGCGCTGGACATCCCGTACGACACCGGCGGTCCCCGGGGCAAGGGCACGGCGGCGGTCACGCTGACGCCGGCCCGGGCCGCCACCGCCAACACGGTCACGCTGCGGCTCACCGACCCGGCCAAGGCCCCGGTCGACGTGCCGGAGGTCCGGCTGGCGTTCACGCTGCCCGCCCAGCATCTCGGCCCGATCCAGGTGCCGCTGAAACACCTCGGCACCGGGCAGTGGACCGCGGCCGGCGTCCAGCTTCCGCTGCCGGGCGCCTGGCAGGTGTCGGTCACCGTCCGCACCTCCGCCATCGACGAAGTCACCCAGCTCAGGAACGTGCAGGTCAGCTCATGACAACGGCGAACGAGAAGAAGGAAGCGACGGCGGACAGGAGCGGGGCACCGGACGCGGCGGTGAGCCGGCGGCGGCTGCTCGGTTCGGTGGGCGCCGCCGGGGTCGCCGGGCTGGTGGCCGGCGGCGGCGCCGGGACCGCGGCCGCTGTCGCGGCGCGCTCCGAGCCGACCGCGCTGAGCAGTGTGGGCGCCGGGCACATACCGTTCGAAGGCGCCCGGCAGGCGGGGATCGTGCAGCCCGCGCAAGCCCGGGCCCACCTGGTCGCCTTCGACCTGGCGCCCGGCGCGGACCGCAAGGCCGCGGCGGGACTGCTGCGGCGCTGGTCGGACGCGGTACGGGAGATGACGCGGGCGGACCGGCCGGCCACCCCTGCGGCGTACGACGACCAGGTGGCCGACGACGCCGGGCCCTCCTCGCTGACCGTCACCTTCGGCTTCGGACGCAGCTTCTTCGGCCGGACCGGTCTGACCGCGCACCTGCCGCCGGCCCTCGCGCCGCTGCCGCACTTCCCGGCCGACGTACTCGACCCGAAGCGCAGTGACGGCGATCTGTGGGTGCAGATCGGCGCCGATGACGCGCTGGTCGCCTTTCACGCGCTGCGGGTGCTGCAGCGGGCGGCGGCCGGCAGCGCCGCGGTGCGCTGGCAGATGAACGGCTTCAACCGCACCCCGGGGGCCACCGCCCGGCCGCGGACGGTACGCAATCTGATGGGCCAGATCGACGGCACCAACAACCCGAAGCCGGCCGAGCCCGACTTCGACCGCAAGGTCTTCGTCCCGGCCGGCGGCGCCGCCGGTTCCTCCCCCGCCTGGATGGCGGACGGTTCGTACGCGGTGGTCCGGCGGATCCGGATGCTGCTGGACTCCTGGGACCATCTGTCGGTGGCGCGGCAGGAGAAGGTGATCGGGCGCCGGAAGTCCGATGGCGCGCCGCTGTCCGGGGGGACCGAGACGACCCCGGTGGACCTGGAGAAGTTCATCGGCGGCTCGCTCGCCATCGCCGGCGACGCGCACATCCGGGTGGCCGCCGCGGCCTCCAACAGCGGTGCGGCCATGCTGCGGCGTGGTTTCTCGTACCACGACGGCATCGGGAGCGACGGCGCTCCGGACGCCGGGCTGCTCTTCGTGGCCTGGCAGGCGGACCCGATGCGCGGCTTCGTCCCGGTGCAGCGCAAGCTCGACGGCGCCGACGGGTTGTCCCGTTTCCTGCGGCACGAGGCGAGTGGGCTCTTCGCGGTGCCGGGCGGCGCGGGGCCCGGCGAGTACGTGGGGCAGCGACTGCTGGAGGGCTGATGCCGGCGCTTCCGGTTGGGGGCGGGTGGGCCCGGTGTTCCACGTGGAACACGTCATCAGGCCGCGCAGGTCCCTGCGCCATTGACCGCGGACGCCGAGTTCACCGGGGCCGCGGACTGGCCGAACCGCACGTTGGACGGCCGTGGCTGAGTTATCCACCGAGTTATCCACAGGCTCTCCCGCCGGCCTGTGGGTAACTTGGGGACAAGTCGACAGAGCAACCCGACCAAGTCGACAAATGGGTACAGATACTCTGGGCATGGTCAGAGGGGTTCGGGTCGTGACACGTCAGCCCAATTCACCCGGTGAATCCTTCCGGGGGAACACTTCTCACTCCAAAGAGAGTGTGGAGCGGGTTTCAAAGGGGAATCCATAGCCGAACATCCGCCCCCGCAAATGATCTTCGCACTTCTCCACAGATCTTCCCCACACCCTGTGGACAAGGTGCGGAAATCGCTCCGGGGCCTGTGGATAACTCGCGCCGGAAGTGTCTCCCGACCGCCCCGGAGAGCCCGCCGGGCGGCTTGCGGACCGTTGATCAACTCCGGTTCTCCACAAGCCGGATGACCCGACGGAGGGACTGGGCGAATATGGTTGACGAGCGGTCTTTATTGTCCATTTCGTGACGTATTGAGCTTTCCACTCCAAAGGGACATAACACGCATTACGCCGCTAACGCGTCGCATCCCGGACCCGCTCCCCGGTAGCCTGTGCCCTGTGATTGACCTTCGCCTGCTTCGTGAGGACCCCGACCGTGTGCGCGCCTCCCAGCGCGCCCGTGGAGAGGACGTCGCCCTCGTCGACGCCCTCCTCTCCGCCGACGAACGGCGCAGGTCGTCCAGTACCAGCTTCGACCAGCTGCGCGCCGAACAGCGGCAGTTGGGCAAGCTCATCCCCAAGGCCCAGGGCGATGAGAAGACCGAACTGCTCAAGCGCACCCGCGAGCTCGCCGACGCGGTGAAGGCCGCCGACGCCGAGCAGCAGGAAGCCGCGCAGCAGGCCCAGGAGCTGGCGCTCCGGCTCGGCAACCTCGTCCACCCCGACGTGCCGATCGGCGGCGAGGAGGACTTCGTCGTCCTGGAGCAGCACGGCACCCCGCGCGACTTCGCCGCCGAGGGCTTCACCCCCAGGGACCACCTGGAACTCGGGGAACTCCTGGGTGCGATCGACATGGACCGCGGTGCCAAGGTCTCCGGCTCGCGCTTCTACTACATGACCGGTATCGGCGCCCTGCTGGAGCTGGCCCTGGTCAACGCGGCCGTCGCCCAGGCCACCGCGGCCGGCTTCACCCCGATGATCACCCCGAACCTGGTCAAGCCCGCCGCCATGGCCGGCACCGGCTACCTCGGCCAGGTCGAGGACGACGTCTACCACTTGGACAAGGACGACCTCTACCTGGTCGGCACCTCCGAGGTCCCGCTCGCCGCCTACCACATGGACGAGATCATCGAGGCGAACCGGCTGCCGCTGCGCTACGCCGGCTACTCGCCGTGCTATCGCCGCGAGGCCGGCTCGTACGGCAAGGACACCCGCGGCATCATCCGGGTCCACCAGTTCGAGAAGGTGGAGATGTTCGTCTACACCGCGCCGGAGGAGGCGGAGGCCGAGCACGCCCGCCTGCTGGCGTGGGAGAAGCAGTGGCTCAGCGCCCTTGAACTGCCCTTCCAGGTGATCGAGCTGGCCTCCGGCGACCTGGGCTCCTCGGCGTCGCGGAAGTTCGACTGCGAGGCGTGGGTCCCCACCCAGGGGAAGTACCGCGAGCTGACCTCGACCTCCAACACCACCCAGTTCCAGTCCCGCCGGCTGAACATCCGGATGCGCGACGCCGACGGCACCCGCCCGCTGGCCACGCTCAACGGCACGCTCTGCGCGGTCCCCAGGACCATCGTGGCGCTCCTGGAGAACCACCAGCTGGCCGACGGCTCGGTCCGGGTGCCCGAAGTCCTGCGGCCGTACCTGGGAGGCCGGGAGACGCTGGAGCCGGTCGTGCCGGCCCGTACGTCGCCGGCCACCGCGGCCAAGTGACCGCCGCCGTCCCCGGGCCCGGCGCCCTGCCGTACCGGCTGATCGCCACCGACCTGGACGGGACCCTGCTGCGCGGCGACAACACCGTCTCCCAGGGTTCCCGGGACACGCTCGCCGCCGTCACGGCGGCGGGCGCGGCGCACATCATCGTCACCGGCCGGTCGGTCCCCTGGACCCGGCACGTCCTGGACGACCTCGGCTACGACGGGCTGGCCGTCTGCGGGCAGGGCGGCCAGCTGTACGACGCGGCCGCGCACCGGCTGCTGACCTCGGTGACGCTGGACCGGCAGCTCGCCGCGCTCGCGCTGGCGAAGATCGAGGCCGAGGTCGGGCCGCTCGCGGTGGCCGCCAGCCGGGACGGCCTCTCCGGCGAGGTGCTGATCGGCAAGGGGTACGTCTACCACCCCGAGTTGCCGGTCATCCACATGGCCGACCCCGGCGACCTGTGGGCCGTGCCGATCAACAAGATCTACATCCAGCACCCGGGCGGCCTCACCGACGACGCCCTCGCGCAGGCCGCGCAGACGGTGGCCGGCGACCTCGTGGGGGTGGTGATGGCGGGCGAGGGCATCGTGGAGCTGCTGCCGCTGGGCCTGACCAAGGCGACCGGCCTGTCGCTCGCCGCCCGGCGGCTCGGGGTGACGGCCGCCGAGACGATCGCCTTCGGTGACATGCCCAATGACATCCCGATGTTCGCCTGGGCCGGTTACGGCGTGGCGATGGCCAACGCGCACCCGGACCTCAAGGCGGTGGCCGACGAGGTCACCGGGTCCAACGAGGACGACGGGATCGCGACGGTGCTGCGCCGGCTCTTCGCCCTGGCGGGGTGACGGCGTAGCAGCACAGCCCGATCAGGACGGCCGTCAGATGGCCGAGATCGGTGAACGTACCGTCGCGCAGCACCGGGTAGCCGAAGAAGCCCAGCACCCCGGCGAGATAGCCCCACCGCCACGGCCGGGGCACCCGGTAGGCCAGGACGCCGATCACACCGGCCAGCCCGTAGCTCACCCCTATGTCGACGGTGTGGGCGAGGGACCGCGGAAGCCGGTCGTCGCGGATGCCGAAGCGGACCGCACGCTGGCTGATCAGGGTGGCTCCGATGTGCGCCATGGCGACGACCAGCAGCCAGCGGGCGGTGCCGAGCCAGCGCTCCGCGGTGGCGTGCACCAGCTCGAAGAGGACGGCGTAGCAGGCGAAACCGGAGGGGGTCTCGATCCACAGGGCGCTGGCCACCAGGACTCTGATCGGGTGATGCCGCAGCTCCACCAGATTGGTGCTGACGCTGTGCAGGAGATAGGAGCGCAGGTGCGGCGGAAGTCCGGCGGCTATGCAGCAGGTGACCGCGAGGATCGCCAGCCATATGTGGGTGCCGGGCGTGGCGCGTATCCAGCCGGTGACCTGGCCCACCGCGAACCGCCGCGCGTCCCCTGCGGTGGGCCGGCGCCCTGGTGCGGCGGCCTGCGGGGACGGGCGGCCCGGCGGCGGTGGGGAGGTCCGGTCGACCTCCGGCGACTTGGGGGCCATCGCCTCCCAGTGTCACGGACCGCCGGGGAGCCCGCCGGATGAGCGGGCTCCCCGGCGTACGGACCGGGGGGCGGGGCGGACCAGGGTGCGGGTCGGGGGTGCGGGCAGGGGCGCGGTTACTCGTCCCCGGCCAGCTTCAGCGTGCGCAGTTTCCTGCCGGCGAACCAGGTGGCGGCGACGGTGACGATCACCAGCAGCACCATCGAGGTGGTCAGGCCGACGTCGGAGCTGATCTGCCCGCCGTGACCCACCTTCTGGGCGACGGCGAGCGACCACTGCTGGACGCTCAGGGTGCGGGCGCCGGGCACGTAGTTGCCGATCACCGCCTCCCAGAGCAGCGCGTAGACCAGTCCCGCCACCACCGCGTGCCGGGTGATCACCCCGAGCATCAGGAAGATCGCGGCATAGGCGACGGACGCGACCGCCGCGGCGACCCCGAAGGCGACCGCGAGGTTCTGGCTGTTGCCGCCGAGGACGAAGCCGGCCAGCAGGGTGGGCACGGCGGAGAAGACGACGGTCACCCCGATGGCGACGATCAGCTTGGTGGCGATGATCGTGCTGCGCCTGACCGGCTTGGCCAGCAGATACACGATCGCGCCGTCGTCGATCTCCGGCCCGATCGCGCCGGTGCCGGCGATGACGCCGACCAGCGGCACCATCGTGCCCAGCGCGAAGCCCTGCATCACGTCGGCGGTCGTGCCGTCGTCCGCGCCGGCCAGGGCGCGGATGGCGGCGACGATCACCAGCAGCAGCGCCGGCAGTGCGAAGAGCAGCAGGGCACGGCGGCGGCCCAGCAGGGCCCGGTAGGTCAGGCGGGCGACGGTCGGGTGGTAGAAGGCGGGTCCCGCGGACTTCACAAGCGGCGGGCGGGTGCCCAAAGGTGCCTGGACGGTCGGGGCGCCGGCGGTGTTGGCGGACATCTGTGTCGGCTCCTTATGCCGTGACCAGGTAAGAGAAGACGCTCTCCAGGGACTCGTCTGACGGCGAGACCGTGTAGAGCCGGATGCCGTGGTCACGGGCGATCCGGGGCAGGAACTCGGTGAAGCCGGCGAAGTCGACGGCCTGGACGCGCAGCGCCTTCTCCGCCCGGTCCACCTCGATGCCGGCCGTGGACATGTGCCCGATCAGGGCGGAGGCGAGCAGCCGGTCGTCGCTGGACCGTACGAGGTACCGGTGCGGACGGTCGGTCATCAGCCGGCGGATCTTGCGGAAGTCGCCGGACGCGGCGTGCCGGCCGGCCACCACCACCTCGATGTGGTGGGCGAGCTGCTCGACCTCCTCCAGGATGTGCGAGGAGAACAGAACGGTCCGGCCGCTCGCGCCCATCTGCCGCAGCAGCTCCATCAGCTGCAGCCGCTGCCGGGGGTCCATGCCGTTGAACGGCTCGTCGAGCAGCAGCACCGAGGGGTCGTGGACCAGCGCGGACGCCATCTTGGCGCGCTGCCGCATGCCCTTGCTGTACGTCTCGATCCGCCGGTGCTGGGCGTACTCCATCTCCACGGTGGCCAGCGCCCGCTGGGCGGCGGCGCCTGGGTCCTGCAGGCCGTGCAGCTCGGCGTTGGCGACGACGAACTCGTACGCGGTCAGGAAGTCGTACATCGACTCCCGTTCCGGCACGATGCCGATCTCGCGGTACGCCTGCTCGTTGCGCCAGACGGGGACGCCGTCCAGGGTGACCGCGCCGGTGGAGGGGGCGAGGAAGCCCGCCATCATGTTGATCAGGGTGGACTTGCCGGCGCCGTTCGGGCCCAGCAGGCCGGTCACGCCGGGACTGATCGTCATGGTGATGTCGTTGACCGCCACCACGTTGCCGAACCAGCGCGAGACCTTGTCGATGCCGATCGTCGTCACGACAGGCCCACCTTCCGGTAGCGGCGCATCAGCAGGCCGAAGGAGCCCGCCACGATGCCGGCGATGACCAGCAGATACACGATCCCGGCGAACGCGTCCGGCGGTCCGGAGGCGTGCGGGAAGGCGGAGGTCGCGCCGAGGAACCAGCTGGAGAAGCCGTCGATCAGGGTGATCGGCGCGAAGAGGCCGAGCCAGCCGATCACGTCGTACTTCTCCTGGGTGTCGGCGACGCCCTGGACGGCGGAGACCGCGCCATAGGTGATGACGAAGACCGCGATGATCGCGGCGACACCGAAGCCGCGGCGCGGGGTGATCGCGGCGATCACCAGGCCGATGCCGGCGAAGAGCACGGAGAGCAGCAGGACGGACAACAGACCCTTCGCAAACCCGGCGGTCTGGGTGCCGAAGCTCAGCTTCGCCAGCAGCGCGCCGACGTAAAGGATGACCAGGGGGAGTGCGGTCAGCAGGAAGAGCGCGGTGGAGAGCGCCGCGTACTTGGCGGCCACGTAGTCGACGCGCTCGATCGGCCGGGAGAAGTACAGCGGCGTGATCTTGAAGCGCAGGTCGCGGGAGGCGGACTGCGGGGCCTGGGAGGCGACGAAGAGCGTGATGACGGCCTGCAGCACGATCGCGTAGCGGGTGTAGTCGACCGGCAGCTTGTTCATGTCGGTGAAGACCACCACGGCCACCATGATCAGCGCCGGCGCGCAGATCGCGCCGAGCAGCAGCATCGGCAGCACCTTGGACTTGGCGCTGCGGCCGAGGCCGTAGGCGCCGCGCAGGCTCTGCACGTACAGCGAGCGGCGGGCGTAGCTGCGGCCGAGGCGCGGGCCGTCGTACTTGCGGTAGCCGATGTTGTGGATGACGTCGGCGGGGGTGGTGGTGCCGGCGGCACCGGGGACGGCGGGGGGTGGCGTGGTGGTCACGTCAGGCTGCGTCACGGTCTGCTCCTTCCTGGGTCGCGGTGGGGGTGGGGGGCGGGGCGTGCGGGTCGGTCGGGCGGTGCGGGTCGGTCGGGTCGGTCGGGGCGTACGGGCCATCGGGGTCGGGCGGCATGTGCGGGTCGTCGGTGAAGAGTTCGGCGATGCGGTGGCGGCGCTGCTCCATCCGCACCAGGCCGACGCCGAGCTGGGCGACCGCGTCCCGTACCAGGTCGTACGTCTCGTCGTCCGCGATGTCGACCAGCAGCAGGTGGCCGGCCCGCTGGGCGGTCAGGCCGCCGGCGGTCAGCAGCGCCAGCAGCTCCTGCTCCCGGTCGGTGACCTCGACCGCGAGGGAGGCGGTGGCCTGGGTGAAGTCGCTGGTGGTGGAGGCGCGCAGCAGCTTGCCGCCGTCGATGACGACGATCTGGTCACTGGTGCGTTCCAGCTCGCCGAGCAGGTGGGAGGTGACCAGCACCGAGATGCCGAAGTCGCTGTGGACCCGCCGGATCAGGCCGAGCATCTCGTCGCGGCCGGCCGGGTCGAGGCCATTGGTGGGCTCGTCGAGCAGCACCAGCTTGGGGTCGTGGACCAGCGCCTGGGCGAGCTTGACACGCTGCTTCATGCCGGTGGAGTAGCCGCCCATCGGGCGGTAGCGCTCTTCGTAGAGGCCGACATGGCGCAGGGTGTCGGCGGTGCGTTCCCGGGCGGCGGTCGGGGGCAGCCCCGACATCCGGGCCATGTGCACGACGAACTCGGTGGCCGAGACGTCGGGCGGCAGGCAGTCGTGCTCGGGCATGTAGCCGACCAGGCCGCGGATCTCGGCGCCGGACGTCGCCACGTCGAGCCCCAGCACGGCCGCGCGACCCTCGGTCGCCGGGGACAGCCCCAGCAGGATCTTGATCAGGGTCGATTTGCCGGCCCCGTTGGCACCCACCAGGCCGGTGACGCCCGGGGTGATGTCGACGGTCAGCCGGTCGAGTGCGGTCACCCTTGGGTACCGCTTGCTCAGGCTCTCGGTAGCGATCACTGTCACGGGTCCGACCGTAGTGGTCTGCGCCACATGATCGCGTCCCCCGGGAGTCGCGGATCCGGCTCGTCCTCGCGGCGGACGGTCCCGTAGGGGGCCGGAGGTTTTCCACAGGGTGGGGGTGGGGGTCTTGAATCTCTCAGTCGCCGCTGTCACATTGGTTGATGTCAGTGTTGGTGGGCGCGGGCGGTGTGCCGGTCGGGTGGGACACGGAACGGGGTGGCGGTGTGGACGGTGGCGGTGGCGCGGTTGGTGACGGCGGTGCGGTCGGTGGGTCCGGCACGGACGGCGGGGACTTCGGCGGGGGCGGCGACGCCCGGCCGGTGCGGGAGCGGTTCGTCACGGGGGCGGACGGGGTGCGGCTGTGCGTGGCGGAGTACGGCGCCGGGGCCGCTGCGGACGGCCGGCCGACGGTGCTGCTCCTGCACGGTTACCCGGACAGCAAGGAAGTCTGGTCGCAGGTGGCCGGGCTGCTCGCCGACTGCTTCCACGTCGTGCTCTACGACGTACGCGGGCACGGCCGCTCCGGGGTGCCCGATCCGCTACGCGGTGGCTTCACCTTGGAGAAGCTGACCGAGGACTTCCTGGCGGTGGCCGAGGCGGTGAGCCCGGACCGGCCGGTGCATCTGGTGGGGCACGACTGGGGTTCGGTGCAGGGCTGGGAGTTCGCCACCGTCCCCGCCAGCGAGGGCCGGCTCGCCTCCTTCACCTCGATCTCCGGCCCGTCCCTTGACCACTTGGGCCACTGGATCCGCCGCCGGGTCCGGCGCCCCACCCCCCGCCGGGCGGCGCAGGTGCTCGGGCAGGGCGCCAAGTCCTGGTACGTGTACGCGCTGCACACCCCGGCCCTGCCCGAACTCGCCTGGCGCGGACCGCTCGGCAGGCGGTGGCCCACGATGCTGGCCCGTGCCGAGAGGGTCTCCTCCGCCGACGGCTATCCGACGGCGTCGCTGCCCGAGGACGCGGCACACGGCGCCTGGCTCTACCGGGACAACGTCCGGCGGCGGATCGGCAGCCCGCGCCCGGACGCGTTCGCCCGGGTGCCGGTGCAGCTCATCACGCCGACCGGCGACGCCTTCCTCTCCGCGCGGCTCTACGACGACCTCGGCCGGTGGGTGCCGGACCTGATCCGCCGTACCCTCCCGGCCAAGCACTGGGTGCCGCGCTCCCGGCCCGCGCAACTGGCCCGCTGGGTGGCGGGCTTCGTGACGGCGGTGGAACACGGCGGGGACCCGGCGGCTCGGGGGGAGGGCGCGGCCGGGGAGCACGGCGTGGGTGGGGCGGCGGTTCATGGGGGCGGTCCGGCCGCAGGGCAGAGCGGGGACCGGGCGGTGGAGCACGGCGGTGACCCAGCGGTGGCGCACGGCAGGGGTGGGGCGCCGCTCCAAGGGGACGGTCCGGCCACGGGGCACGGCGGTGACCCGGCGGCGGACTCGAAGCAGGCGGCGGCGAAATCCGTACTGGGCAAGGGGCTGGCCGGCGCGCGTGAACGGTTCGCCGGGCAGCTCGTACTGGTCACCGGGGCAGCCAGCGGTATCGGCCGGGCCACCGCGCTGGCCTTCGCTGAGGCGGGCGCCCGGGTCGTGGCCGTGGACCGGGACGCGGCAGGCGCCGCGCGCACTGCGGAAGCAGCTCGGCTGGCCGGCTCCCCCGAGGCGTGGCCGGAGACCGTGGACGTCTCCGACGCCGAGGCGATGGAGAAGCTCGCCGGACGGACCGCCGCCGCGCACGGCGTGCCGGACGTGGTGGTGAACAACGCGGGCATCGGCCTGGCCGGCCCCTTCCTGGACACCACCCCGGAGGACTGGAAGCAGGTCCTCGACGTCAATCTCTGGGGGGTGATCCATGCTGCCGGCTCTTCGGCAGGCAGATGGTGGACCGGGGCCAGGGCGGACACATCGTCAACACCGCGTCCGCCGCCGCCTTCCAGCCGTCGCGCTCGCTGCCCGCGTACAGCACCTCCAAGGCGGCGGTGCTGATGCTCAGCGAATGCCTGCGTGCCGAACTCGCCCCGCACGGCATCGGGGTGAGCGCGATCTGCCCCGGCCTGGTCAACACCGCCATCACCGGCAGCGCCCGGCACGCCGGGGTCGACGAGGCCGAGCAGGAACGCCGCCGCGCCGCATCGGCCAGGATCTACCGGCTGCGCAACTACCCACCGGAGAAGGTCGCCCGGGCAGTGCTGCGAGCGGTGCAGCGGGACCTGGCGGTCGTCCCTGTCACCCCCGAGGCGCGGGGCGCACGGCTGCTGTCCCGGCTGTCCCCCGGCGCGCTGAGGGTGCTCGCCCGTGTCGACCCGCCGCTGTGAACGAACGATCTCCAGTGATCCTCGGCAATTCCCTTCCGATCGGCAATCCCCTTCCGACACGACCACCGGGCAAAGGAGGCCACCTCATGAGCCACGCCATCAGACCGCGCCGGGTCACCTTCGACTGGAAGCGGACCCCGCTGCACTGGATTCCGGACGAGCCGACCGCGACGCACGTCATCAACGTGCTGCACCTGCTGCTGCCCGCGGGGGAGCGCTGGTTCGTCAAGGTCTTCAAGGAGGCGCTGCCGCTGGTCACCGACGAGCAGTTGCTCAAGGACGTCAGGGGGTTCATGGGCCAGGAGGCCACGCACAGCGTCCAGCACGCGTACGTGCTGGAGCATCTGGCCGAGCAGAATCTCGACACCACCGCGTACACGCGGCACGTGGAGTGGATGTTCGACGTGCTGCTCGGCGAGCGGCCACCGCGGGTCGTGCCGGTCCCGCGCCGCGAATGGCTGCGCTTCCGGCTGTCGCTGATCGCGGCGATCGAGCACTTCACCGCGGTGCTCGGCGACTGGATCCTGGACGCGGAGGCGCTGGACCGGGCCGGGAGCGACGAGGTGATGCTTGACCTGCTGCGCTGGCACGGCGCGGAAGAGGTCGAGCACCGGGCGGTCGCCTTCGACATGTACCAGCACGTCGGCGGCAAGGGCGCGGTCCGCTACCTGCGCCGGGCCGAGGGCATGGTGATGGCCTGGCCGACGCTGGTCTACCTGTGGATCGTCGGGGCCCGCTTTCTGCTGCGGCACGACCCCCAACTGGCCGGGGGACGTTACCGCCTCCGCGACCACCGGGCCGCCGCCCGCCGCGGGCTGCTCCCGTCCTGGGCCTCGCTCAACGCGGCGATGCCGCGCTATCTGCGGCGGTCGTACCATCCGTCCCAGGAGGGTTCGCTGCGCAAGGCCGTGGACTACCTGGCGATATCCCCGGCGGCGCGGGCCGTCGCGGCGAAGACGACCGGTGATCTGGCCGCTTCCTGAGCGTTTTTCCCGCGGGACCGACGGGGTCGGGCCCGGCGGGTTCCGATGAGTTGGCGCAGGGCGACCGAGGAGAGAAGGCGTGAGCACCGCCGCCGAGCAGCGCGCGTACCGGATCGAGGACCTGTCCCGGCTGAGCGGGACCACGGTCCGCAACATCCGCGCGTACACCGACCGCGGCCTGCTCCCCAAGCCGGGGCGCAGCGGCCGGGCCAACGTGTACGACGACACGCACCTGGCCCGGCTGCGGCAGATCACCGACCTGCTGGAACGCGGCTACACCCTGGCCAGCATCAAGGAGTTGCTGACCGCCTGGGACACCGGTGCGGGTCTGGGCGGCGTGCTGGGTCTGGTCGACGAGGTGGACCGGCCCTGGTCCGACGAGCAGCCGGCCCGGATCGGCCTGGCCGGGCTGGCGGAGGCGTTCGGCGGCGGCGCGGATCCGACCGCGGTGGAGGAGGCGTTGCGGCTCGGCGTGCTGGAGCGGGTGCCGGGCGGCGACGAGGAGTTCCTGGTACCGAGCCCCCGGGAGCTGGCGGTCGCCGTCGAACTGCACGCCGCGGGGGTGCCGCTGGCCGCGATCACCGGTCATCTCCGGGAGCTGCGGGTGCAGGTGGAGCACATCTCCGAGCGGTTCCTGGAGTTCACCACGGAGTACGTCTTCCAGCGGTTCCTCCAGCACCCGCCGACCGACGCCGAGGCCACCGAGGCAGCCGGCCTGATCCGCCGGCTCCGCCCCCTCGCCCAGCAGACCGTCGACGCGGAACTCGCCCGGGCGATGCGGACGCGGGCGACCGAGCACATCCGCCGCGCCCTGGGGGACGCGGCGCCCCCACCGGTCGAGCCGGGACCGGTGCCGCCACCGCTCGGGCCGGACGAACCCCCACGTGCGGCGCCCCACGCCTCTACCGCAGACGGCGACCGGCAGGCACCGGCGTCAGGCGCCTCCGGCGAACCCGCACGTGGGACGACCCACGACCTCGCTGACGCCGACCTGCCCGTCCCTGTGCCACCGTTGCCGGCTGGAGCCGGCGAACCTCCGCGCGAGGCGGTCCACGCCCCCGCCGCGGGTGACGTGTCTGCCCCGGGCCCCGGCGAGCTGCCCGTCCCGGTGCCGGTGCCACTGCCGGCGGCCACGGTCGCCGCCGTCCGCGCGCTGGTCGGGCCCGAGCGGGTCCCGGAGTTCGTGGCGGCGGCCGCCGATCGTGAGGTGGCCGCGCGGCGGATGGACGCTCTCGCCGAGGGCGACTGAGGCCGGGCTCAGCCGCCCAGCCGCGCCGGCGCCTCCGTGGCGATCCGCTCGAAGACCGCCTGGTCGTAACCGAAGTCGGAATCCGGGATCGGCCAGTGCACGACGATCTCGTCGATCCCGGCCTCGGCGTGGCGCCCCGCGAAGTCGACGAAGGCCTCCACCGAACCGAAGGGCTCCTTGCGTTCCGGTGTGAAGCCGGTCAGCAGGATCTTCGACACCGCGCCTGGCTCACGCCCCTCCGCCTCCAGCGCCGCCGACACCCGCTCCACCTGCCCGCGGATCGCCGCCACCGACTCCTGCGGGGTCCCGTCCTCGTACAACGCCGGGTCCCCCGTGGTCACCCACGCCTGCCCGTAGCGAGCCGCCAGCCGCATCCCCCGCGGCCCGGTCCCCGCCACCGCGAACGGCACGCGGGGCGTCTGGACGCACCCGGGGATGTTCCGCGCCTCGAACGCCGAGTAGTGCTCGCCCTTCGCGGTCACATCCGGCTCCCGCAGCAGCCGGTCAAGCAACCCCACGAACTCCGCGAACCGGTCCGCCCGTTCCCGCGGCGACCACTCCTCACCTCCGAGCACCACCGCGTCGAACCCGGTCCCGCCGGACCCGATCCCCAGCGTGATCCGCCCGCCGCTGACATCGTCGAGCGTCATCAGCTCCTTGGCGAGCACCACCGGGTGCCGGAAGTTCGGCGAGCCCAATCCATGTTCATACAATCTGTCCATGCGGCGACATGAGGCACAGGAGACGACAGTAACCCCAGGTGAACCGGCGGCTCTGTACTGCCGGATATCCCAGGCGGACGACGACGACCAGACCGGCGTCGACCGCCAGGAGCGCATCTGCCGGGAGATCGCCGAGCGTCGTGGGCTGGTCATCGATCCCAGCCACGTCTTCGTGGACAACAGCCGCTCAGCCTGGCGCCGCAACCGGAAGCGGCCGGGCTGGGACCAGCTCCTCGCAAGCGCCCACCGCCGGGAGTTTCGGCACATCATCGCCTACCACCCCGACCGCCTGATGCGGCAGCCGCGAGACCTCGAAGAACTGCTCCAGGTCTCGGACGACCACCAGATCCTGCTCCACGGGGAGGCGAACCGGCGGAACCTCTCCGACCCCGACGACCGCTTCATCCTGCGCATCGAGGTCGCCCACGCCTGCCGCTCCTCGGACGACACCTCCCGCCGCCTAAAGTCGGCTCTGAAGGAGCGGGCCGAGACGGGCCTCCCGCACTCCGGCAAGCGCCGCCTCGGGTACGAGGCGGACGGCATGACCATCCGCGAGGACGAGGCCGAGATCGTCCGTGAGGTCTTCGACCGTTACCTGAAGGGTCAGAGCCCGAGCGCCATCGCACTCCTCCTCCACAAGCGCGGCGTCAAGACCGTCTACGGCAAGGAGTGGTCCCAGGGCACCGTCCGTGCTCTCCTCGACTCGCGGCACGTCGCCGGCATCCGCATGCACCAGGGCGAAGAGGTCGGTCCGGGCAAGTGGCCGGCGATCATCGAGCCGGGAATCTGGCAGGAGACCCGCGCCCGGCGCGAATACCGGTCTGCGATCCATCAGACAAACCTGGAGCTGCGCCGCTTCTACCTGCTGCGTGGCGTGGTGATGTGCGGACGATGCGGCACGCTCATGTCGGGCACCAAGGTGGGCGCCGTGCCGACGTATCTGTGCACGCGCAAGAGCCGGAACGGCGACAAGAAGTGCGTCCGGCGCATCGCAGCGGTGAAGCTGGAAGGCTTCGTCACGGATGCTGCCGTTGACCTTCTGCGCCGGCTCACCGTCAACGGGCAACTCACCTCCACTTCGCTGCCCGATGCCGCCTCGCGATCCGTGGAAGCCGATCAGCAGCAGCTCGATGAGCTGAATCAAATGTGGACTGCAAAAGAGATCACGACGGCGGAATATCGCGGGATGCGCAAGGAGATCACCGACCGCATCGCCAAGGCGCAGCGACGCCTGGTGGTCCGGCCGATGAAGCTGTTGGAGGGGCTCACCGGTCCCGGGGCGGCGAAGGCGTGGGAAGCCGAGGACATGACGGATGAACGGCGCAACGCGGTGATGCGCTTCCTCTTCGCCGGGATCGTCATCGACGCATCGACCAAGCCCAGCGGTGTCTTCGACTGGGACCGGATCAGCATCGAGCAGAACCAGCTATAGGGCGACCTGCGGCTTCTATCATGGTTTTCCGGCCTGACCCAGCTCCGGATCGCGTGGGACTGTCGGCTCCGGCGAGGGAGCCCGGGGACCGGTTCTTCTGCTGACGAGTCCTGTCCGGTGGCGAGCGAGGAGGCGTGAGGTCGATGGGAGAGACGGTGGACTCATGGAGAAGGCCGACCCGGAATGCGGTGTGCCGGTCCGCCGTATAGCCCGGAAAGTACCGTCAGGCAAAACGCGTTTTCTGCGGATCATTGTTGTCATCCGCCGCACGGAGTTCGCCAGATCTCCGGCAGACGGCCGCCCGGCCCAGTGGTGTTGGAGCACCACCCGCCGGAGCGCATGACGACCGCCCGCCCGCTCGACCCCCACGGCACACGGCCTGCCAGCTCGTGCCGTACCGAGGACACGCCCATGCCCGAACCCCAACTGCGGCCTGCCGCGACCCAGCCTGCTGCTCCCAGCCGCCGTCCGTCTACGGACGACGCCCGGGAGGCTGCGCTGCAACGCGTCTGCGCTGGCTTCGTCACGACGATCAGTCCGCGCAGCGCCGCCCGGCTCGCGGACCTGCTCTCCCGCTCGGCCTACGTCCAGGCCGCCTGAACGGACCCGGACGAGGGAGAGGCCCCTGGCGTTGGAGCGCCAAGGGCCGTAAGGACTCCCGGACGACCGCCCTAAACGATCTACCCCGGCGCCGCTGGCCTGCCAGCCGGTACGGCGCCGAGTAAGGAAGCCTTATGTGCCAGCGTATGTCTCGACTGTCGCGAGCCGCGCCTCCGCAGCCCGCCTACGCCCGGCAACGGCCGCCTGCACCGCCGGTCAGCCAGCGCGCCGAACGTGTGGCCAGCGGAGCCTCGGTGAACCGCTGCCCCGGCAGTGCTGACTGGCCTGAACGGACATCGGCGGCAAGTACCTCCTACCGCCTGATGCGTGATCATTTTCTTTCGCGCACCGGGCGATTGGGCCTGCTTTGCGTGATACGTTCTGTCACCGACGAACTTAATAGGGTGACCCCGGCAGCGCGCCAACGCTCCGGGGTCCGGCACAAGGAGAAGCAACTCCTCATGCAGATTCATCGTAGCCGCCATGCGCGCGGCTTCACGGTCCTGCCCAACACGCTGCTGCAAGACCGGCGACTGTCCTACACCGCCCGCGGCCTGCTGGCCGACCTCCTTTCCCGCCCCGACGGCTGGCGCGAGGACGGCCGCCACATGGCCGACACTAGCCCGCAGGGCCGCCTCGCCGTGGCTAAGGCACTGCGGGAGCTGACCGCCGCCGGTTATTACCGGGTCGAGCGGGTTCGGCGCGGCGACGGCACCTTCGTCAGCGAGGCCCACGTCTACGACACCCCGCAGCTCCGTCCGGGTCCCACCCGTCCGGGATCCGGCGAAGCGGCAGCCGATGACCGTGGCGCCCACCCCGCAAAGGACCGTGGGAAAGAACCCACCCTCCCCGCCCAGCGGTCACGCCCCGCAGACGCCGGGTCGGCCGTAGGGGAGGCCGGGCGGGGGAAGCCGCCCATGATCCAGCCCGACGGGATCGGTACGACAGGTCCGGCCGACGCCGCTGTTGGCGAGGCGGTCTTCACGCTGTTCCGGGTGCTGCGGCCCGAGCCGCGTCTGCGGCTCGGCACGGTCGAGGCCGTGGCCTTGGCGCCGCTGGTCACCCCGTGGCTGGAGCGCGGATACGGCCAGCGCGACCTGGCCGAGGCACTCCTCGGCGGCCTGCCCGCCCGCGTCCACAGCGCCCCGGCGATCCTGCGCGACCGCCTCACCCGCAAGCTCCCTCCGGCACCGGAACCAACGACCCCGGCCAAGCCCCGATGGTCCGAGTGCGGCACCTGCGCCCGCCCGATCCCGCACGAAGGCATCTGCCGACCCTGCGCGGGCTTGGCCAACGACCCCAACGAAACAGGGGCACGCGCGAGTGTCGCTGCCCGCGGCAGGGCCAAAGTCCGCGCCGCCCTTCAGGCCGACGCGGCTGGGCTCCTTCCCTCCAGAGCCTGATCTCCACCAGCCCACCGTCCAACGTCGCCGCTCGCAGCGGTCAACGAGCCGCCGTGTATCCACGTCCACACCCCGCTCGGCACCGGTAACAACCAACCGCCCGGCGATCACCTGCGGCGACACCCCCAGGTACACCCTCGCCGCCCCGCCTTCCTCCGGCATGCCCCGGGGCACCCCGCCATCAGCCCGTCCCTGACTGGAGCCTTCATGCCCACCACCGCAACACCGTCCCCTGCCCAGCAGGTCCCGGCAGCCGAGCCCGCTTCCGGCGGCCGTTCGTCCTGGTGGGATCCGCTCGCGCTGATCATGCTCGGCTTGGCCGGCGGCGCGCTGTCGTACGACTCTCTGCGGCAGATGGCCGTCGCGGTCCATGTCCGTCCGCACCTGGCCTACCTGTTCCCGCTGGTCGTCGATGGGTTCATCGCGTACGGCGTCCGCGCCCTCCTTGTCCTGCGCGACGCGCCCTGGCCCGCCCGTGCCTACGCCTGGGCCCTGTTCGGCACCGCCACGGCGGCCAGCCTGTGGGCGAACGCTGTGCACGCCGTCCGCCTCAACCAGCCCGGCGTCCACACCCTGACCCTCGGTGATCACACCGTGGCCGTCCTGTCGGCGATAGCACCGCTGGCCCTGGCCGGAGCCACTCACATGCACATCCTCATAGGCCGCCAGAGCAGCAGCCGTCGCGCCGCCGCCGGAACTCCCACCATGATTCCGGCGGCCCCGGCCACGATTCCGGCCGAGGGGCGGGTAACGCCTCCGCAGGCCGAGCCAGTGGGACAGCCGCCCGTTTGGTCCACCTCGGCGGCCGAAGCGGAAGACGGGCCGGCCCTCGAGGTAGAGGACCTCACCGCCCAGGGCGACGCAACCCCTTCAGCGGACGACGAAAGCCCTGTTCACAAGGTGAACGGCAGTTCCGGTGAACCGTCGCGAATCGGTCGTGGTGGACGCAAGGCGGAGGCGTCGATCGAGCAGCTCGCCGACATCATCAGCCGGGCCTTTCCGGATTCCGGCCAGGTCACCCGAGCCATGGCCCGCCAGGCCATCGAAGCCCGAGGGATTTCGGCGGGAAACGAGCGCGTAGCCGAAGCCCTCAAGCTCCTCCAGCCCACCGACGAAGCCCGTCCCCACCCCAGCACCGACTGAACCAGCCGCGCGGGGGCGGCCGACCGGTCCGTCCCCGCAAACCGGCACTGAGAACACCCACGCGAGCCAGAGGCATCCCCCGATGTGGCTCGACCAGACCCGGAGAGCCTCATGCCCCACACGCAAGACGGCGGCCGCCGCACAGACGAACGCCTCGGCTCATGTGCTGTAGTGGCCGGTGCAGGTGACGACCAACCCCGGCCGGAAAGCGAAGCAAGTTGTGCGCTGGGACACTCCCCCGTCGGGGGAGCGTCCTGCACGCGGTCCTGCACCCCGGGAGTGGCGCAGGTCCCCGGCCGCCAGGGGGCGACCGGCGACGGGTGCGGGCCCGAGGGCGGCCCCGCACCAAGGACAGCTCCGACCCGTACGCGACAGCGGCGCCGCACCCGTACCCGTCAGAACAAGCGGCGCCCCGCCGTCAGCGTCCGCCTCAGCACCACCGAACGCACCGAAGTCGAAGGGGCCGCCGACCACGCCGGCGCAAGTCTCGCCAAGTTCATGGCCCAGGCATCGCTGGCAGCCGCCCACGACATCAACCGCGTCGCGGCGAACCTGCTCGACCTGCGCGGCACCATCCGCGAACTCGTCGCCGCCCGAACCGACCTGGCCCGGGTCGGCAACAACATCAACCAGATCGCCCGCACCCTGAACTCCGGCGGTGACCCCATCGGCGCCGAAGCCGCCCTCGCTGACGTCCGCCGCGCCGCCGCCCGCCTCGAAACCGCTGCCCAGCAGCTGGTGGAACGCGCGTGATCCCCTCGATCCACAAACCGGGCGCCCACTCCGTCGGCGCGATCGGCTACCTCTACAGCACCGGCCGCGGCCACGAGGCCCACACCGACCCCCACCTCGTGGCCTCCCTCGACGGCCTCGCACCCGACCCCGCCCGCGACCCGCAGGCCACCTTCAAACACCTCGCCGCCTACCTCGACCTGCCCGTCCAAGCCGTCGACCCCGCCGAACGCCCCGCGCAGCACGTCTGGCACTGCTCCGTCCGCGCCGCCCCCGAAGACCCCGTGCTCACCGACGCCCAATGGGCCGACATCGCCCGCCGCATGGTGCACGCCACCGGCATCGCACCCGAAGGTGACGACGGCGCCTGCCGCTGGATCGCCGTGCGCCACGCCGACGACCACATCCACGTCCTGGCCACGAAAGTCCGCCAGGACGGCACCAAGCCCCGCGACTCCTACTCCTACAAACGCGCCCAGGCCGAGGCCCGCCGGATCGAAGCCGACTACGGCCTGCGCCGCGTCACCCCCGGCGACGGCACCGCCGCCAAGCGCCCCACCCGCGCCGAAACAGAAAAAGCCCACCGCACCGGCCGCACCCGCACACCCCGCGAACAGCTCCGTACGATCGCCCGCACCGTCGTCGCCGTGTCCACCAGCCCCGAGGAGTACCTGCACCTGCTCACCCGCAGCGGCGTCCTCGTCGAGACCCTGCGCTTCCCCTCAGGCGACATCCGCGGCTACAAAGTCGCCCTCCAGGGCGACATCAACGCCCAAGGCCAGCCCATCTGGTTCTCCGGCTCCACCCTCGCCCCCGACCTGTCCTACCCCCAGATCCGCGACCGCCTCACCACCACAGACCTCGCCTCGGTGGCCGGCCCGCGCCGGACCAACCCGTGGCACCAGGCCACCGCTGCCGCCGAGCGCATCCCGCACCACCTCGACCACGATGACGACCCCGCATCCCAGGCCCACATCACCGCCTTCGCCGAAGCCCTCGATGCCCTCCCTTTCAACGCACCCCAGGAGATTCGGCCCCACCTCCGGCAGGCGGCAATCGACTTCGAACGCGCAAGCCGCTCCCGCATCCAAGCCGACCACCAACACGCCCGAACGCTGCGCAACGCCGTCCGAGCGATCGCCCGCCAACCCGCCATCGGCGACGGAGCCGCACTGGCAATGTTCCTCGACGCCGCACTCCTGGCCCTCATCGCCATCCAGCGCTGGCAGGCTGCTCGCCACCAAGGCCAGCAGGTCGAAGCCGCCCGCCGAACCCTCGTCCACATCCAAGTCGCCTACGACCAGGCCGCGCACACGCCACTCGCTGCCCTCACCCACCGCGCCCCGCCGCAATCGGATGCCGACCGTCACGCCCAGCGGATACGCCAGACCGTCTCCGCCTATGCCGAGCAGATCCTCCACGACTCCCACTGGCCGGCCCTCGCCACTGTCCTCACCGATGCCGAGGCCGCCGGCCACGACCCCAGCCGGCTCCTGCAACAGGCGACCGACCAGCGCGCCCTCACCGACGCCCACTCACCCACCCAGATTCTGATCTGGCGCATCCAACGCCTGGCGGCACGCCCCGCCCCCAGCCCCCGCGCCCGAGCAGCCCAAGCCCGAAGCACCGTTGCCACACGTCGAACTCCACCCGCATCAGCAGTCCAGCGACCAGTTCACCAGCCAGAATCAGCCCCAGGCCCCACGAACAGCGACGGCCACCGGCATCCCCGACGCTGACGTCGCACCAGTACGCCAGCGGACCCCCCGAGGACCGCTGTGACGCCTCCGAGGGTCCCGGGCGCGGACCGCCAGGCCCGGCCAACGCGCTCATTCGGCAGCGGCGTCGATGCCCTGCGCGCGGGCGAGAGCGAACAGCACGCGCTCGATCACGCCGAGCCGTTGTTCGAGGGTGTCGCAGTCTGGCGCAGCGGTTCCGGGGGTGGAGGTCCCGGGAGCGGAGGTCGGCCGGTTGCGCAGGGACGCGAGGTGTTCGCTGTGGTCGATGAGAGTGGTGCGGGAGCGGAAGGCGAACGCTTCCAGATCCTGTATCCGTGTCCCATAGGCGGCTGCTTCGTCGGCGGGACGTTCCAGGACGACCAGCGGACAGTTCAGTACCTTGGCGATCTTCACCAGGTTCGCCGCAGTCGCGCTACGCCACCCCGACTCCATTTCGCCCATCAACTGCTCCGAAACGCCGACCATCCCCGCCAACTCCCGCTTCGTCAGACCCGCCTTCTCCCTCGCCCAGGCCACCGCCTCCGGCTCCTGCCGAAGCCTGGCGGGGCGACGTCTCTCCGATACCACGACACCACCTCCACGACGTCCATCGAGGGCATGAGCCCTCATGCCACCACCGTGCGGTCGTGCGGCTCGGCCAAGGCCCAGCCGCACGACTCCAACGTCAATCACTCCCGTGTTCGGCCCAGTCGGCACGGGCCGCGACCAACCTCGGAAGCGCCTCGTGTTCCAGCCGGTCCGCCTGAGCACGGAGAAGGGACGCGAGATCGGCAAGGCCCTCCGGGTCGAGGCCGTTGATCCAGAAGTCCGCGACCAACGCGACGCTGACGAGGGGTTGGCGACGTTCCGGCTCCTCGGCGTAGGGGCAGCAGTCGATGCTGCCCCACAGCACCTGCTCCTCTCCCTCCTGCCCGGATTCGCCCTCCGAGGGAGGCGAACAGACCCGTAACGACAGCCCCTCGAACACTTCGCGGTGGCAGACGTCCGCCAGCCGGAACGGGAGCACGTCGAGCGGCACCTCGCGCATGCTCGGATCACAGTCGGCCCACGCGGGCAGATAACCTTTCACCTTCACACCGGCCGCCGTCGTCATCACCCATCGCCGGCCAACCGCGGCAGAGGCGGCCACCCGCTCGCCCGCTGAGACATCGGCTGTGGAGGCGAGCCCCGGAAGGCTCGGTCGGGCCACTGTCATAGCCCGTCCTCCCCGACACCGGTGAACGGCTCTTCGGCAGCGTCGCCGACCACCGCCCACACCAACTTCCCGATCCCTTCGCGCTCGCCCACACCCCACCGACCACCAGTCAGGGCACCGACCAGCGCCAGCCCACGCCCGCACTCGGAGTCCGCCGCTGCGTGCCGTACCACCGGCCAAGCCTCGTCTGCGTCGTGCACTTCGAGGCGTACAGCCGCCGACAAGCGCTCATACCGCGTCTCCATCAGACGGTCCCGCGGTACCCGCGCGTGCCGCAGCGCATTCGTCAGCAGTTCCGACAGCACGAGCTCCGCGGTGTCCGCCAGCTCAGGCAATTTCCACTCGTCCAGTGCAGCAACGAGTTCGTGCCTGGCCAAAGTGACGCATCGGGGGCTGCGGGCCCACCTGCTCACTCGCACAGACCCGCCCACCGCCCGAGGCAGCATCTGTTCGCTCACCGAGACGCTCCCGGTAGGGGTGAAACCGTTTCCGGACGGTCTTTCGTCGGTACCGCGAGCATGGCCCGTCGCTCCCGACAACTGTTGAAGCGATGCATTGGGGGGCTGCCTTCCGTTGCAGAAATCCGGTGGGTTCCCGCGCGGGATCTGCCTGCACGGATGGCGGGTTGGACCAGTTCGAGGAAGTCACGAGACCCTCGTGCTGAAGCAGCGGTTCCCATCCGCACCGTGCAGAACGCCCCGAGCGGGAGAGCCCAGTAACGCGGATTCATCGCCGTCCCACAGCGGACAGGGTTAACAGCGCACGGGTGTTAACCGTTAACCGCCCTTCCCTGAGCGTGTGCTGGCATCATGGAAAGTCCGCCCCGCATTGTCTGGCGCAGGGAAAGCGATGAAGACGAAGCTGCAAGCGGCACGCACGGCCAAGGGCTGGTCACAGGTGCAGCTCATGGAGGCCATGGCAGCCGCGGCCGCACGGTTGGGTGTCCGGTTACCCGAACCGTCCAGTTTGAAGACCCAGGTCTCCATGTTCGAGAACGGGAGGCGCGCTCCAGGGCGGGACTACCGGGCGATCTTCTGCGAGGTCTACGAAGCGAGCCTGCCCGAGTTGGGCCTCGAAGACGACCTTCCGAAGACGGCCCCCCAACCCACGCCGCCCAGCTCAGGCGCGACTTCACCCGAAGCTGGCCCTGAAGTGCTCCGATACTTGAAGTCGGTGCTGGTCCAACACGCCCAGGCCGAGCCGCTGGTGGGTGCTCGGTTCCTCGTACCTGCCGTGCAGAGTCAGATGCCGCTCATAGAGGAGCTGTGCAAGGGCGCATCTGCTTCTATCCGCACCGACGTGGTTCGGGTGGGCGCTCGCTACGCCGAGTTCCTGGGCTGGCTCCATCAGGACACGGGCGACTCCGACGCAGCCATGTTCTGGACCATCCGCGCTCTCGACTACGCATCTGAGCTGGACGACCCGGCCCTCACCTCCTATGTGTTCCAACGACGCAGCAACATCGCCGCTGAGACGGGGCAGGCCGGCCACGCGGTAGGGCTCGCCAACGCGGCCCTGCGCCAAGCGCGTCATCTTCCCGGACAGGTCCATGCGGTAGCATTTCGAGCCAGCGCCAACGCCCACGCCTTGCTGGGACACGCCACCGAAGCCTTTCGCGCGCTGGACGAAGCACGGTCGCTGATCGACAAGGCCGACCACGACACCGGCAGCCTGGCGCCATTCTGCTCGGCCTCCTACATCGATATGGAGGCCGCGAACTGCGCCCTCCAACTCGGCCGCCCACAGGACGCGGTAAAGATGCTCGAAGCGAGCCTGGCCTCCTGGCCGACGGAGCAGCAGCGCGACCGCGGTCTCTGCCTGGCCCGACTTGCCACCGCTCACGCACACTTGGGAGACGTGGAAGCCGGCTACAACGCCGCCTCGCAGGCCCTCCCGATCGCCCAGTCGACGGGTTCGGCGCGCATCCTGGCAGAGTTGGGCCGGCTGCAGAAGCGCCTCGCGCCCTGGAGCAAGCTGGTGGAGATCGCGGCACTCAACCAGCGGTTGGGCACTATGAGAGGCAGTTGAGCCGCATACGAGGAGAGCCGTGAACCTGCTTCCCACGATCACCACCGTCGACGTCCAGGAACAGGCGCCGCGCGTCGCCGTACTCCCGATCGGGTCGTTCGAGCAGCACGCTGGCCACCTGCCCCTCATCACCGACACCGCGATCGCCTGCGTCATCAGCCGCGAGATCGCGGCGGCCTACCCCGTTCTCCTGCTACCGCCCATCACCATCGCCTGCAGCCACGAACACAGCGCCTGGCCGGGCACGGTGAGCATCAGCGCCAGGACCCTCCACCTCATGATTACGGACCTCGCCCAGTCCCTCGAAGCATCGGGCATCCGGAAACTCGTCCTCGTCAACGCCCATGGCGGCAACTACGTCCTGTCCAACGTCGTGCAGGAAGCAAACGTTGCCGAACCACGGATGAGCCTCTTTCCGCAGAGCCAGGAATGGAACCGCGCCCGCGAACGGGCCGGCCTCGTCTCCGAAGCCCACGACGACATGCACGCCGGCGAGATCGAGACGTCCATCCTCCTCCACGCCGAGCCCGACCTCGTCCGCCCCGGCTACGACACCGCCGACCACGCCGCCTCCGACCGCCCCTTCCTCCTCACGGAGGGCATGAAGGCATACACGGACACCGGCGTCATCGGCTTCCCTTCGTATGCGACAGCCGAGAAGGGCAAGGCGGTCCTAGTCAGCCTCGTCAATGACTTTGAGGCTCATCTCCACGCCTTGCGCGTGAAGGGCATCCACGACTGACCGTCCTACACTGCCGCAGGTGCGGGTTCCGGATTACCAGCCGCGATTTGTCGGGGCACATCAACTCCTGCCGACTGCAGCGGTGACGTCCCAAAGAAATCTTCGAAGATGAGATCAAATTCGCATACTTCTGATTCCTTGAACACGGGCAGCCCGCGGATGGAATCGGCGGTGGTGTAGCGCTCACAGAAGTTGCGCGCACGGTCATTCTTGTTACCCGGCTCATTGGCCTGGAGTTCGGGATAATAAGCCTCGATCGTTCCGCGCTCCCACACGTAGATATCTTCATTCCTAAGCATTCTAAGCAGCTCCATCTTCAATTCCTTCAACTCGGGGTCCTCGGCTGCTTCGAGGATCCGCCGAGGAACATCTGAAGTGCTGCGATCGAAGAACATATTGACTGCCGCATTCAGTTCTTCGAAACCGCACAATCCTTGGTCGTATTCTTTATGTTTGAGCTCTACGTGGTCCCACAGGGATCGCGCACTGCCGCTTTTCCTGAGACTCCTGAGGGAGTTAGCGGATACCTTGATTTCTTCCTCCTCCACCAGTTCGTTGACTTTGGAGGCGACCCGGTCACGCAGTCGACGGCTATCGTCGCTGGCTCCCAATTTGTCGAATCCTGCGAGAACGACGTCCAGGTCCGCGATTACCGCGACCTTCATCTCGAAGCGCTGGAAGAATCTGCGGTACCGGTCGATGCTGCCTTTTCCTTCGACCTTCGCGATCGCGACACCATGCTTGTCGAAGTCCCACTGGGGGCTGAGGGTACGCGAGAGATGAGGGATGAGAGTGCGGTCGCTAGGACCCTCGACAAGGAGCACCGACGTGGCGAAGAACGCTGCCTCGTTGTTCTCGTGCGTGATGATCTCAAACTGATCGCGGGCGTCCATATCGGACAAGTCAATTACGCAGGTCCGACTGGTTGGCGGCTGCAGTTTATGGTCCTTGACGACCTTCACGAAGGTGCCAGTGGCCCCGGGCGCACAGAAAGCCGACGTGTGCGTACTGACCAGGACATCGTTGTAGTCGGAGAAGACGGTCAGGGCCTCGAAAAGCTTGCGCTGAGCCTGTGGGTGCAGAAAAACCTCGGGCTCCTCGAACAGCAGCAGGCAGGGCTGTTGGGCACTGTCCGGCCGGGTCGGCTTCGCGGTCTTCAGATCCACGTAAGCGCGCAGGATGGCAAAAACCACCGACCGACGCAGACCGTCGCCCTTGGTTTTGAAGGGGCCACTGATGCCGTCGTTCACGGCAATCTGGGCCTCCTCCAGGAGGCTGCGCAGGCGTGGAGGAGGGATCTCCAGACGGACACTTGCACGGGGGAAGGACTCCTGAAGGTTTCGCTGGATCAGCGATTCGATCTCGCGGACTTCCTGCAGTCGGCCATCCGACTCGCTACCATCTTTTTGCGATACGACGTTCAACTGGCTGCGGAGCACCTCGAAAGACGCTTCCAGTTGCGGCAGTTGATGCTCGATGTCCTCGAACAGGATGGACAGCAGGCGTCCGAACGTTGCTGTCGAACTGGTCTTGAGATCCTCGTTGAGTTCCTTTACGGCCGGGATGTAGATCGGCTCCGGCAGCAGAGGAGCGATCGATTTGTCCAAGCCTGTCATCAGCGGATCGTCGCCTGTTGTATATTCGTCATCCTTCAAGGCAGCGACGTCTTCGTCCCATTCCCGCCCCACGGCGGCACGGTTGATCTTTCCAGAAAGTCTCGCAAAAATTTCGGGATAAGTTCGCTGCACATTTGCTTCGAGTTCCTCGACGGAAATCTTGGGCCTAAGTACCTCCTTCAGAGCATCCTTGCGGAAGCGCGGGTCGCTCGGCACTTTCCGGACTACCGACATGGCGCCCTTACCAGCCCCGCTGTACGTCCTTGCCAGCGTGAGGCGTCCGTCCACCACCACAAGTTCGATGCGTGATCGATGGCTCTCTTCGAGGCGCTGCAGATCTGCCGCCCCGATGCCGGCGAAGGTGAGTTGGATGCGAATGGGCCGTGCTGGATTCAAGAAGTCTGTGTCGACCGCAGAGGTCGAGCGCAGGAACATGTTGAGGGCCTGGAACACCGAGGACTTCCCTGCATTGTTCTCACCGATGAGGCAGCCGAATCGGGAGAATGACATGTCCACGCGGCTCAGGCCACGGAAGTTGTCGATGGAAATATGTTCGAGGCGCATGGTGCTCCAGAGGATGATCAAGCCGAGCGAACATCGTAGTGTCCCGCGGGCCGCCTCCGCAGGACTTAACCACTTTTGGAAACACGGCTGGTATCACGACAAGGCTTGGCACTGCCGAAGAGCCGGTGGCGCAACCTCCACCATCGACAGTCGACTTCGATCCTGAGTGGTCACCCGTCAGTTTTCGCGGGCCGGGGGTGGGCAGCCGTCGCTACACCCTGTCCGCCGCTGAGATCACCAACCCCCGACGGCCCGAACACCTGTCGCCGGACGCCATCCCACCCTCGACTGCATCCACTTGGCCGCCATGTGAACGAATGCCGAAGCGACCGCACTCGAACTCGCCGCTGTGGAGACGTAGTGGAACTTCATCGCATGGTTCATGGGAGACCCCGTCACGGCTCGCCGCCCCACGCAAGAAGGAAGGGGGCTTGGATGCTCCAGCAACGACATGAGGTCAGCGGACTTCCGCGGGTCTCGGTCCTCATGACGGACGCCACCGCGGGCAGCGCTTCACCGAGATCGTGGTCCGCCGGCCCATCCCGGAAGGAGGCTCGGACGTAGATCCGGATGGATGTTCCGGGGGCATTCCCGGATCAGGCCATCGCCACGCATACGGACAGCAGCGACAACCCATAGAGCACGATGGCGAGGTGCAGGACCACCCACAGCCGATGAAGTCGGATGCGATGCATCCGGGGGAAGGCACGGTAGTGATCTGCTCGCGCCTGTACCAGCCTCTCGTCGGTGCCCAATACCCCACGCCCAACGAGGTCTTTGGTCAAGGCCCGCGCCTGAGACAGGTGGTAGGAAGCCCGCTCGTAGTACTTCGACACAGCCACCGAGCCATACAGCCCGGCCAGCACGACAAAAACGGACAAGGGCATGACATACAGCGAGAAGTGCTGTTGCACGATCAGGGCGCTCAAGGCAGCCGTGATGACGAGCAGGAGGTTGGTCAACGTCGAGCGCTGAGTCTCACACTGGCGTAACTGCTCCCGATGTTCCTTCCAGTAGGCGCGTATCGCCTCTTCCGAGATCCCGGCCATCAACTCCGCCTCCACCCGCGTCCGGATACCATGTGCACGAACCACCCTGGTTCAAAGACAAACCTCTCCCAGGGGAGACACCGTAGCGTGAGAGTTTTCATCAGCAGCGTGCGGAAGGGCCTGGAGGAAGAGCGCGACTCTCTCCCCGGCTTGATCGCGGCGCTAAGCGTTGTCCCGTAAGTGCTGGTCGTAGGTGAGATGATCTTGCCGTGGCTGGTGTGATCGCGGCGTCGGAGCCCTCGTGGATAGCCCCGTTCAGCGGGTTGAGCCCTCGGCAGTTCGGCAAGCTCGTCACGGCCCTGCGGCGGGAGGGTGCTGATCCGGTGGGCAAGGGTCGTCCGTGGTCGTTGCCCCTGGAGGACCGGGTCCTGCTGGTGGCGGCCTATTGGCGGACGAACCTGACCCTGCGCCAGCTCGCCCCGCTGTTCGGCGTCTCGAAGTCGGCCGCCGGCCGCATCGTCGACCACCTCGGCCCGATGCTCGCGCTGGAGCCCCGCAAGCGGTTCCGCAAGGACACGGTGCTGATCGTCGACGGCACCTTGGTGCCCACCCGCGACCACAGCGTCGCCGCGCAGTCGAAGAACTACCGGTACTCCACCAACCACCAGGTCATCATCGACGCCGACACCCGGCTCGTCGTCGCCGTCGGCAAGCCCCTGCCCGGCAACCGCAACGACTGCACAGCATGGGAGGAATCCGGCGCCAGGGCCGCCGTCGGCCGCACCACGGTCATCGCGGACGGCGGCTACCGGGGAACCGGCCTCATCATCCCGCACCGCAAGAAACCCGGCCAGGCCGAACTCCCCGCCTGGAAAGAGGAACACAACGCCTCCCACCGCAAGGTCCGCGCCCGCGTCGAGCACGCCTTCGCCCGCATGAAGACCTGGAAGATCCTCCGCGACTGCCGCCTCAAAGGCGACGGCGTGCACCACGCCATGCTCGGCATAGCCCGCCTCCACAACCTCACCCTGACCGGCTGACGAAGAAGCAGGCAGGCCAACCAGCACGCCGTAGATCATTTACGGGACAACGCTTAGGTCATGAGCCGGTGCGATTCGAGGACTTCTCAGCCCAAGCCACTCCCAGCAGGGAGGCGTGCCTGACTGCTCTGGAGTCAGCAGATGTCTGCCTGCTCCTTCTGGGTCCCAACTACGGTCATGTGTTCCCGGAGACTGGTCAGTCGGCCACTCATGACGAATGGGTGCACGCGCAGCAGAAGGGCATGCGGCGGCTCGTCTACCGCAAGACTGGGGTGACGTTCGAGCCCGAGCAGCACAAGTTCACACGCATCGTGGAGGCGTACGCGACGGGCGTGTTCCGGGACTCCTTCCAGAACAGCTTGGAACTTCAGACCAAGGTCGCCCAAGGGCTGCGCGAACTGGAGTCACAACCATCCCCCCTGGAATTCAAGAGGTTGGCCGAGCCGCCTTCTCTGAACTGGGCCACAAACAGCAGCAGGGCGCCTTCTGTTAGCTATCAAGGCCCTCAGCTCGAACTCCACGTCCTGCCTCTAAATCACCCCGGATACTCTGCTCGCGAAATGGAGCGACTCATTGAGTCGTTGGTGAACCGTGTTCGCAGGACTGAGTACATCAAGAATGACGTCGCGCTCATCCCTTCCAGATATCAGGACCATTCGGCCGTCAGTATCCAGAGCGATCAGCGCCGGACGTGGGACAAGCCTCTGGCCGGCGAGATCCTGGAAGTTCGGCTATACAGGACAGGTCAGATCTCCACCAGAGCAACGCTGCCAAAAGACCAAATGGGATCAATTCTCGACTCCAAGGTGCTACCGCAGCAGGTCGCGGAAATGCTGCGGTTCATTGGAGCGTTGGGCATCATCCAGCAGGGGCATGTCGTCGTAGCAGTTGGTGTGTCGTCAGACGGGCTCATCAGCGTCGACACCTTTGATCCGCATCGCTCGCGGACTCGCGCTCAGCCGCTGGGCTTTGGCCGTTCGCTCAACCTACGCACCGCACCGGACGAGTCCGTCAACTTGACGGCCTTGGACAATGGAGCCGACGAAGTCGCGAGCGATCTCTCCCGAACACTATTTGCCCAGATTACGCGGTAATTGCGGTGTGGTTCCACTGATCCGGCAGATACCCGTACTGCACAGGGAAGTGTGAAGAAGGCTCGACGGAGATCATCCGTGTCACGAGGCGGACGACGGAGAATCGGCCGCGCCAGCGGTGGCATCGGGCAGGTGTTACTGGCCGCCATCCGGGCGAACGCACAGGTGCGGGCGGTTCTCGCGCGGTGGACCGCGCTGCGTGTACCTACGCCCTGGACAAGTGGCGCACAACCCTGGCCAGGGACAGGAGGCGCCGGCCCCATCAACGTCGTTGCTCAGGACTGTCCCGCCTTCTCCGTATACGGACCCGTAGGCTCGGCCGCATGAGCCTGCGTCTGAGCACTGTGATCCTGCCGATCTACCGCTGGCACGAGCAGGGACGGGAGGTGTGGCGGCGGGCCGAGGAGCTGGGGTTCCACGCCGCCTATACCTACGACCACCTGTCGTGGCGGGTGCCTTTCCGGGACAGGACGTGGTTCGGAGCCATCCCGACGCTGACCGCCGCGGCCGGCGTGACGGAGCGGATGCGCTTGGGAACCCTCGTAACCTCTCCTAATTTCCGCCATCCGGTGCCGTTCGCGAAGGAGTTGATGACGCTGGACGACGTCAGCGACGGCAGGCTGACGCTGGGGATCGGGGCCGGCGGAACGGGGTTCGACGCCGAGGTGCTCGGGCAGCAGCCCTGGCCGCCGAAGGAGCGCGCCGACCGGTTCGGCGAGTTCGTGGAACTCCTCGACCGACTGCTGACCCGGGGCGGCAGCAGCTTCAGCGGCAGGTTCTACTCGGCCGTCGAGGCGCGCAACATCCCCGGGTGCGTGCAGAGCCCCCGCCTGCCGTTCGCCGTGGCCGCCACCGGGCCACGCGGCATGCGGCTCGCCGCCAAGTACGGGCAGGCGTGGGTCACCACCGGGGACCCGAGCGTATTCGAGGAGGGAACCCCCGAGCAGTCGCTCGCCGCCATTCGCGGCCAGGTCGAACGCGTCTCCGCCGCCCTCGCCGCCGAGGGCCGCGACCCCGCAGGTGTGCCGAAGATCTTCCTCACCGGCTTCACTCCCGCTTACGCCGAGCCCCTCACCTCGGTGGACGCCTTCGTGGACTTCGCCGGACGCCACGCCGAGGCCGGCATCGACGAGATCGTGCTGCACTGGCCGGTGCCCGGCACGATCTTCGGCCACGACGCCAGTATCTTCGAGCAGATCGCCACCGAGGCCCCCGCCCAGCTCAGCTGACTTGCCACACTGTCATCACTGGCTCCGTAAAACCGCGATGTCCGAAATAGCCGTCAGAGTTAGCCTTATCCGCAGCTCAGACCGTGATGCGTGAACGCGGCTTGACTGACGTCACCATCGTCCCCAACCGGATCCGCTCGGTCGCCGTCGCGGCAGCGGTCAGCGTCGGAACCGCCCCGAACCACGTCCGATCCCGGAACGGCACCCGCCACGACAGGTGGTCATAGGTATAGGCGCTCTCGAACCCCAGCTCCTCAGCCCGCCGCCACACCTCCCGCCCCTCGTCGTTCCAACGGTAGATCGGCAGAATCACAGTGCTCAGACGCATGAGGACGACGATACGGCCCGGCCGAGCCGGCCGAGCGCCCCTGGTCGGTGCCCGTGAACCCTGACCGTTTGCCGCTGGAGTTTGACCAGTGGCTGCCTACTTCCAGTCCCGGAGACCTCGGTACAGGCGCCAACCCAGCTCCTCCTTCACCATGCCCACCGCGTTCGTCGCCACGCCCTGGCACGATCAGCCCATGCTCATCACCCCGCGGCCCGGCGCCCACCGAGACAACATCCTCAAGGCCCTCCAGCAGGTCCGCCTGGAAGCCTCCAACCTCCGGGGCGCCGGCCCCGCCACCGCCTACCAGCGGCTCCTGAAGTACCTGGAGTGGGTCACTGACGCCACCCGGCTCCTGCAAGACCAGGTCAGCGAAAGGGACATCGACCGCCTCATCCAGACACGTCGCTACTACGCTCTGCTGGGAGCCTGCGGAACACTGACGGGCAGTGACCAACAGCGCCTCGTAAACGGCCTGGTCAACCAGGAACTCGCCGACCGCGAGGCCGACCTCAGTACGGCCGCAACGATCCTCAACGAACACATGACGCGCTGGGTTGGGCCGATGTGGCTCGCCGTCGCCGACTCCAGCTTCTACCTCAACAGTCCCCAGCCCCTCGCCGACACCGACCTCCACAAGGTCATGAGCCTGCCGGTCGACGAGCAGATCCTCCTGCTGTTCCCGATCGTTGTGGTCGACGAACTCGACCGGCTCAAGGAGACGGGCGGTGCACATCCCAGGTGGCGGGCCGGCCACACACTCGGCCGGCTGGACGAGGCGATCACTTCGGGAACCTGGGGCACCCTGCACCCTCCGGCGCCAGGCGAAGGCCAGTCCATCCGCGGACGGGTCACCGTGGAGATCGTCCTCGACCAGCCCGGCCACGCACGCCTGCCCATCGAAGATGACGAGATCATCGACCGCGCCGCAACGATCCGGCTTCTCGCCGGCCGCGACGTGCGCCTCCTGACCTGCGACACCGGCCAGGACACCCGGGGCCGAATCGCCGGTTTGAAGGTCACCAAGCTCCCCAGCAAAGCGGGAACTGGCGACGAACCACCCCGTCGCAACGGCGGCGACCAGCCCCGCGGGACCGGCTCCCGCGCGCAGCGGAAAAACCGTCGGGAGGCCGAAGTAACCGAGGCCGCCGACGGCCAGGGGAAGGCGCAACAACCCTGACCGTCCTCAGCCATAGCCGCTGTACGAAGGTCGCCGAAGAAGGGAGGGAGCCGCCGGTCACGGGCCAGTGGCAAACGGTCAAGGTTCAGTGGAGCAGAACAGCCCCCTCGACGTGCAGGTGATTGCCTAGATGACACAATCATGGTGTCATTGAGGCATGCTGTACGAAACGCCGGCCTTGGATGACGCGGATCTGCTAGTGCTTGAGGAGATCGAGCAGATGCGCGAAGAGTTGCGGCACCATGTCCGTCCCCAACAACGGTGGACGAAGCAACTACGACGCAACCTCACCGCGCGCGCGATCGCAGGATCGAACACGATCGAGGGTTACCGGGCAACGGTGGACGACGTCGAAGCCCTCATGGCCGGTGAAGCGCCGCTCGAAACCAGCGACGAGACGCGGTATGAGATCGAAGGCTATCGACGAGCGATGACGTACATCCAGGCGCTCTCCGATGCCGAGGACGGATTCCGTTACGACATGGGCCTGATAAACGGTCTCCACTACATGGTCCAAGAGCATCAACCGGGGAAACGCCCTGGCAGGCTGAGGAGAGGACCGGTCTACATCTCCCATCCGGACGATGAACTGGTGCCGGTGTACACCGCGCCGGACAAGGATGCCGTACCGGGACTCATGTCCGAGTTGATCGCCTGGTTGAACGACGGTGACTTGGATTCCCCCGTTCATGTTCGCGCTTCTATGGCGCACCTCAATCTGGTGAAGATTCATCCCTGGGCAGACGGCAACGGTCGCATGTCGCGGGCGCTGTCCACGCTGGTGTTCGCCCGCGAAGCGCTCATGCCTCCCGAGTTCTCCTCCATCGAGGAGTGGCTCGGCCGTGGACAGAACACCTTCGCTTACTACGCGATTCTGGAACTGATGGGTGGCCCGGAGTGGAACCCCACGACGAACACCAATCAGTGGATCAAGTTCTGCCTCACCGCACACCACCGCCAGGCGCAAGGTGCGCAACGGCGCGTCGAACTGCTGTCTCGTGCTTGGATTCGGCTGGCCAGCGAAGCCGAACAGTCAGGTCTGGATGAACGGGCCACCTATGCACTGCTGCCGGCATTCCTCGGCCAGAAGGTACGGAGGAAGCTCTACCAGATCGATGCCGAGCTCAGCGAACAGCAGTCCATCCGGGACATGCGCCAGATGGTAGCGCTGGGCTGGCTGAACTCACATGGAGAAGCTCGAGGTCGCTACTACACCGCCGGCCCCCGCATGCTCCCGGTGACAGCAGAGGTGAGCCGCGAAACCAAGCCGTTCATCAATCCGTACAGGCGCCAAGAGGGCTGATTCACCGGGACATCAGCGATTCCCCGCAGGTCAGCCCGAGACGTATGAACGCGGCTTGACCGACGTCACCATCGTCCCCAACCGGATCCGCTCGGTCGCCGTCGCGGCAGCGGTCAGCGTCGGAACCGCCCCGAACCACGTCCGATCCCGGAACGGCACCCGCCACGACAGGTGGTCGTAGGTATAGGCGCTCTCGAACCCCAGCTCCTCAGCCCGCCGCCACACCTCCCGCCCCTCGTCGTTCCAGCGGTAGATCGGCAGAATCACGGTGCTCAGACGCATGAGGAAGAGCCTACGCGGCGCCTAAAGGGCCGCGACGGACGCCTCGGGAAGGGCGGTTGCCTGGTCACTCAGCGGTTTTGCGGTAGCGCTTGGCCAGAACGGGGTCGGATTCCCACCACAGACCGGTCGGGCCACCCGCGTCGCCATCGCTTACATGGTCCACGGGTACCGGCGCCGGCGCCGGACGTGGATCATGGATCCGCAGGCGGAAGACCAGCCCAGGGAACGCCCAGAGAATCAGTCCCAACAATGGCACCATCGCCGCGGCCACGCCGAGCCCTGTGCTGGAACTGACGATCCGGTACTCCCCACCGTCGGTCACGGTGACGTCGACAGCGTTCGACCTGCTCCCGCCGCCGGTGATCCGCACAGTGTGCGGACCCGGCTCAACCGTGAATTCGGCGATCTCCCCCTGCCGGACCGGACCGACCTTGTGCCCGTCGATGACGACACCGAGCTTCCCCGCTCTGCCGAACACGGGAGCTTCCGCCAGCACTGCCACCACTGCGGTCACTGCCTACCCCCCGGTCTTGCTGTGATCACGTGCACGGACCCTACATCGCAGCAGTCGCATTCGCCATCGAGTGCCGCGACCTCGACTCCCCGGAACCGTTCCTGGTTGCCGCGGTCGAGGCGGGGGCGAGCCAGGTGCGCGTGGTGATTCCAGCCAGCACCGGCCCAGACGCCGTCGGCCGCGGTCACGTTCAACCTTTGGCACTCACACGGGGGAACAATGATTGCTATCAGCGTCCATCGTTGGGACGCCCGCGTGGGCGCCTCGGTCATGGAGCGGATGGCGTGCTCCCCGCCTGGTTCGTTCCTGCCACCGGAAGCACGTACTGACCGGCGAGACGCGCCAAGTGCAGCGGGAGGGGTCGAGCGAGCGGTGGGTAGTCGTCGTGGTAACGCAGCTGGTGTGTGAGCGTCGCCCACTCCGCCGGCCGGTCAGGTGCGTCCCCATCACGCCCCGAGTCTGCCAGCGCCTTCTCCGACAGGCAGCCGAGCACGGTGATCTCCAGCTGCCCTGGGTTCCAGGCGGTCTTCCCCGGTGCTGTTCGGCCCTGTGCCGTGGGGGCCAGCTTCATGAGTCCCTTCGGCAGTATCGCCACCGTGTGCGGCTTCGAGGCCGTACTGGCGAAGACACGGCTCTCCGTGTCCGCCGCCCCCCACGCGCCCTCGGCAAAGCCGACCCCACCCTTGGCATCGTGGGCGTATCACTCCGCAACTTCCTCCCACGCGTTGGCGTCCCGTACGAGCACCACCCGCAGGTCATCGCCGTAGAGCGTGTGGCGCTGGGCGGGTTCGGTGCCGAAGCCAAGCATGTCGCGGACCAACTCGCCGTTGCGCAGGCCGAGCCGGCACTGGCGCAAATTCCCGGCGTCCACCAGTAGGAGGGTCGGGCGGTCGCGGAGCTGGACGAGCAGCGCGCGGATCTGGCGCTCGGTCTCTCGCTGCCTGTGCTGCTCCACGCCCGGCGGGCGGAGGCCCGGAGCCCTCCCCGGGTAGCCGCGCCCTCGCCAGGGCCTCCTGTATCGGTCCCTCCTCCCGCCACCGGTTCCGCTGCCTGGGAGAGCAGCAGCAACAGCGTGGGGTACGGCACCCATTCGGCGCGCTCGCGCCGAGATCGGTTGCGCGTGTGCCGTACGCCCATCAGTCAGAGCGCGATCCGCCTGTTAGTGCCCATGCAACAGATCCGGCCACTACGACTTCAGGACGGTGCCGCGGCGCGAACCTGGGCTGATCTGCTTCCGGCCGCTGAGCGGGCGCGGGTACGAGGGCGCCGGGCGGGTGACGGCGGCGTGGGCGCAGCCGGCACGCGGTGCCTAGGGAGGGGGCGCGGGGTGGTCACGCGCCGATCTCCGCGCAGGACGCGGTGCCGCTGCTGCTCCTGGCGGTGCCGTCGTGCGGGGGCACGTACGTCACCGCGGCGCCGCTGCATCGGTGCACAGCCTGGCATCCGGCGAGCGGCCGGCGTTCCGTGTCCGGCTGGTGTCCGGCTGGGCACGGCGCTGCGGCTGCTTGGCGGTACTGACGGTGTGAAGCGGATCGGCGAGTCCGCGCCGATGGTCTCCATACCGCTGAAGTTCGGTGGTCTTTCCTGGTCCTTCTGCGGTTGCTTTGTGCCTACCACGTGAGGGGCATGGCCCGGAGGAGTTCCGTGACGGTCGTCGTAGCCGTCGCCTTCGGTGTCACCGGGCTGATACGGGGCTGATACGGGCGATCGCGTCGGACAACCGTACGGTCGCCATCACTGCTGTCGTTGCGGTACTGACCTGCTGGCGGCTGATCGGCCCGGTGTCCGCCACCGCGACCGGCATCCACCGGATGACGCTTCGCCGGCGGGCGGTGCGGCGGTGTTGAGCCCTGCGGTCCCGTTCGGGCGGCCGGTCCGTCGGGGCCGGTCAGCGGAGGACCGCGGTGCGGGCGGCCGTGCGGGCGGAAGCCGTACGGGCCGGGGCGGTGCCGGTGGGGGCGGTACGGGGGGCGCCGATACGGGCGGGAGCGGTAGGGGTCGCGGCCGTACGGGCTCGGGGGATGCCGGCGGGCGCGGTACGGACGGTGCCGGACGGACTCGCCGCCGCGTCCGCCAGGGCCAGCGCCGCGGTGATCTCCTCGGTCACGTCCCCGGTACGTACGCTGCGGGCGCTCGGTGACGAGCCGTGTGCCTCGGCGTTGATCCGCTGCTTCATCGTGGGCGGGAGTGTGCGCTCACGCCTGGACGACTCGTAGCTCCGTGGCGCCGGCACCCTCGGAGCCGCCGCGGCCACCTCCTTGGCGACCGTACGGGGCGCGGCCGGACGGCCGGCCTCGGGAAGGACCGCCACCGGGTGGGCGGCGACGGTGCGGTTCGCCGGGGTCGCGAACCCCAGCGCGGCGATGCACTTCAGCAGCACGCTGAGCAGCGCGCCCCAGAACGTCCTGATCTCTCCGGTAACAGCCATGACCTGACGACCTCTCGCTTTCCCATGATGCGGAGAACTGACAAGTCCGATCATGCGGAAGCCAGCACAGAATCCACGGAGCCGCACCTTGGGTTCGCCGATATTCACATCAACGCCACTCTTCTGTACCAACCGGGGCGTTCCCGGCGCCGCATTCCGGGCCGCCGGCCCATCACCCGGAAGGCCCGCCGCCCGCCTCAGCGGCCCCCGGCCGGAGCGCCCGAGGACGGATAGCGGCAGGTCAGACCGCCGCTGCGGGCCGGCTTGGCGGGTGGGCGCCGGCGGCGGTGGACGGCCCCGTGATTGGGCGGGGGGTCAGGGGCCGTGCCAGGAGTGCCAGAGGGTTGCGTAGCCGGCGTCCGCTGCCAGGAGTTCGGCGTGGGTGCCGAGTTCGGTGATCACGCCCGCGGCCATCACGGCGATCCGGTCCGCGTCGTGGGCGGTCTGCAGACGGTGGGCGATGGCGATGACGGTGCGTCCGCGCAGCGCCGCCGCCAGGGCGCGTTCGGTGGTGCGGGCCGCCGCCGGGTCCAGCAGGGCGGTCGCCTCGTCGAGGATCACCGTGTGCGGGTCGGCGAGGATCACCCGCGCCAGCGAGAGCTGCTGCGCCCGCGGACCGTCGAGGTGGTGGCCCGCGCCGCCGAGCCGGGTGTCGAGGCCGTCGGGGAGTTCGCCGGCCCAGTGGGCGTCCACCGCCTCCAGCGCGCCGAGCAGCCGCGCGTCGGACGCGGTCGGGTGGGCGATCAGCAGATTGTCGCGGAGCGTGTCGTGGAAGACGTGGTGCTCCTGGGCGATCAGCACGATCTGGCGGCGCAGCCGGTCCGGCGGCAGATCCGCCACCGGGACCCCGCCGGCCGTCACCGAACCGGTGCGCGGCCGGTCGATCCCGGCCAGCAGCCGGCCGAGCGTGGACTTCCCGGCGCCGGACGGGCCGACGACGGCGAGCCGTTCACCGGGCCGGACCGAGAGGTCGACGCCGTGCAGCACGTCACCGGAGCGCTGGTAGGCGTAGCGGACGCCCGCCACCTCGATCCGGTCACCGGCCGGGACGTCCTCGGTGGGCGGCGGGGCCGGCGGCACGGCGGCCAGTCCCTCCACCCGCGCGTAGGAGGCCGCACTGCTCTGCAGTCGCTCGACCCACACCAGAATGGTGTCCAGCGGCCCCATCAGCTGCCGGAGGTAGACCGCCGCGGCGACGACGGCGCCCAGGCCGACGGCCCCCTGCCGGTAGCGGACCGCGCCGACCAGCAGGACCCCGACGACCGGCAGCACGTAGGAGATGTCCACCGCCGGGAAGAGCACGGACCGCAGCCGCAGCGTCCGCAGCCTGGTCCCCCTGGCCTTCTCGATCGCCGCCTCCGCCGCGTCCAGGCGCTGCCGCTGGAGCCCGAGCGCCTCGACCGTGCGCGCGCCCGCGGCGGTGGTGGCGAGCACGTCCGCGAGGACCGAGTTCGCGGCGCCCTCGGCGAGGTAGCCGGTACGGGCCCGGCGCAGGTACCAGCGCAGCACGACGGCGATGACGGCCAGACAGGACAGCCCGCACACCCCCAGCAGCGGGTCGAGCACCAGTACCGCGACGACGATGAACAGCGCCTGCACCGAGGCGATGAAGACCTCGGGCGCCGCGGTGCTCAGCGCGGTGGAGACGGTGTCGACATCAGTGGTGCCGCGTACCGTGAGGTCACCCGCGGGAGCGTGCTCGACGACCGAGGCGGGCAGCGCGAGGGTGCGGTCCACGAACCGCTCGCGGATCCGGGCGGCGGCCCGCTCGCCGAACCTCGCGCCGAGCAGCAGCGCGTACCGCGCCAGCACGGTCTGGACCAGCGTCGCCGCGACGATCAGCAGCGCGAGCCGGTCCACGGTGGCGACCGCCCGCGGCCCGGTCGAGGTCTTGACGGTGTTCACGATGGTGCCCAGCAGCCACGGCCCGGCCAGACCGGCCGCCGCGGCAAGCGCGTTGAGCAGCAGGATGCCGCCCAGCGCCCGCCGGTCGGTGACCGCTTCGCGCCAGGCGGCACGGCGGACCAGCGCGGGGCCGGCGACCGGCAGCGGTGTGCTCATGACGGGGCCACCACTTCCGCCGGGCTGGGCTCCTCGGAGCCGCGGGAGACCAGCGCGCGGTAACCGGGCTCCGCGGCCAGCAGTTCCCGGTGGCTGCCGGTCGCCACCGCCCGGCCGTCCCTGAGGTAGACCACGGTGTCCGCCTGTTCCAGAACGAGCGGCGAGGTGCTGGTCAGTACGGTCGTACGGCCGGCCCTGGCGGTGCGCAGCCGGACCGCCATCGCCGCTTCTGTGAGGGCGTCGACGGCGGAAGTCGGCTCGACGGCGAGCAGCACCTCGGGCTCCGCGTACAGGGCGCGGGCCAGCCGTAGGCGCTGGCGCTGGCCACCGGAGAGATTCCCGCCGTGCGCGGTGATCAGCGCGTCGAGCCCGCCGGGCAGGGCCTGGAGCACGTCGTCGGCGGCAGCGGTGCGGACGGCCGCCCGGACGGTCTCGTCGTCCGCGGCCCGGCGCCCGGCGACGGCCTCGCGGACGGTGCCGCTGAAGAGGTCGGCGTCGTTGTCCGCGACGAGGACGCGGTCGCGTACCGCGGTCAGGTCGATCGCGTCGAGGCGCTCGCCGCCCCAGGTCGCGTCCGAGACGGCGAAGCGGCCGAGCCGTTCGACGACCGTGGCGGCGTCCCCGGGCCGGGTGCCGGCCAGCGCGGTCAGCGCGGCCGGCCGCACCCGTACGCCCGACGCCGGATCGTACAGCTCGGCGGGGCCGGAGGGGGCCGGCGCGGTGGGCGGGCCCCCGGTGTGGCGGGGCGTCAGGCTGAGGAAGGCGGTGACCCGGCGGGCCGCGACCAGGGCGCGGGCGACGTCGGAGCCGCCTTCGATGAAGAAGGAGACCGGCACGACGAGCATCGCGGCGTACCCGTAGACCGCGACCAGGTCTGCGACGCTCAGCGAACCCCCGGCCGCCATCCGGGCCGTGAGCCAGGTGACGAGGGCGAGGAAGAGCGCCGGCAGTCCGGTTCCGAGCGCGCCGACCCAGCTGGTCACCGCGCCGACCCGGTAGCCCTGGGCGCGTAGGTCCTGGGAGCGGTCGTGGTAGCGGGCCGCGTAGACGTCCTTGCCGCCGAGCCCGCTCAGCACCCGCAGCCCGGCCAGCACATCGACGAGCAGGACGGTGAGCGCCCCCTGCCGGGTGCGGTAACCGCTGCCGACGCGGCTCAGCCGCCGCTGCAACGGGCCCACGGTGACGGCGAGCAGCGGGACGCCCGCCAGGACGACCGCCGCCGGCAGCGGGGAGGTCGACAGCAGCAGGACGGCGACCGCGACGTACGCGACGACGGCGCCCACCCCGGGTCCGGTCACGGTCAGACTCTGTGCGATGACCTGCACGTCCCCCATGCCGATGGCGACCACCTCACCGGCGGCGGCCCGGCCGCGCAGCGCGTCCCCCAGCACGGTGGCCTGCCGCACGGTGGCCCGTACGGTGCGGAAGGAGGCGTCCATCCGCACCTTCGTCATGGTCCGGTGGCGGGAGATCCCGAGCCCCGCGTTCACCGCGCCCACCGCGAAGAGCGCGGCCGTCCAGCCGAGCAGCGCCGGGGTGTTCCGCTCCGTCAGGCCGTCCTGGACCACCCGGGACAGTACGTACGGCGGCACCGCGAGGCCGATCATCCAGGTGCTGCCCAGTGCCGCGCCGGCCGCCACCCGCCACCGCTGGCTGACCACCAGCCACCACAGGAAACGGAGCGGGGTGCGGATGTCCGTGGTCCCCGGCGGCCGAAAGGAATCACCCATGGCCGCACCCTATGCAGCGCCCGCGAGACGGCGGAACGCCGGTGAGGCGCCGGAAGCGGGGGGCTTCCCGGCGCCTCACCGGCGTTCGCGGGCCGCGGTGTCAGTGCGTCTTGATCCAGAGCACGACCTGCTGGGACGGCAGCAGCGCCCACGTCCGCTTCGCCTCGTAACCGGCGGAGCGCATCTGGACCAGTTCGTCCGTCCGGTTGTCGGCCCACGCCAGGCGGCTCCAGACCACGAAGACGCGGGTGTGGCCCTTGAGCCGCTGCTTCAGCTCGGTCAGCGGGTACTCCTCGCCGAAGAGCGAGGCGGAGCTGGCCGGTGACGATGCGAGCATCAGGTCCTCGGTTTCGCGGAAGTACGAGGGATAGGCGATCTTCGCGTACCGGCGGTCGGCCAGGATGAAGAGCACGCCGTCGCCGGGGCGGGCGTTCTCCCTGACCACCTGCGACAGCCCCAGCAGCCTGTCGCCGTGCCCGTTCACCGAGCGGTAATGCTCCTGGGCCGGCCAGCCGAACGCGGCGACCACCACCACCGCCAGCGTGCCCGCGACCAGGCCCAGCAGGCCGTTCCACGCCGAGCCCAGCCGGCCCGGCAGCCTGGCGAGCAGGCTCAGCAGCGCGTCGAGGCCGAGACCGGCCAGCCAGGCGGCGCCGATGAGGGTGTAGAGGACGTACCGCGTCACATAGGTCGGCGAGCCGACCAGGGAGTACGCGATCAGCAGCAGCGGCGGGAGCGCGGCCAGTGGCAGTGCGAGGGCGGCGAGTTGACGCTCGTGACCGGTGCCGCCGAACCTCCCGCGGTTGCCGCGGAAGGCGCGCCAGCACCCGTACGCGGCGACCATCAGCAGCGGGATCACCATCTCCTTGCTGCCGCTCATGGCGTGGACCAGGTCCACCAGGCTGTGGCTGCTCGGCTTCGGGATCCAGTCCAGCACGCTGCTCTGGCTGTGGCTGCGCAGGGCGACCGGGGCCGCGCCCACCGCCAGGGCCACCACCGTCGCGATCGTGGCCCTGACCACCTCGCGGCGGTTGGAGAAGCCCTGGATCCACCACGACAGGATGCCGACCGCGAAGCCGGCGAGGCTGAGGACGCTGAGGACGTTGAGCGCGCCGACGAAGGCCACCGCGACCGCGTAGGGGACCCACTTGCGGCGGGCCAGGAAGTACGCGGCGGCGGCCACGCACATGGCCACCATCGAGAAGGAACGGCCCTCTTGCAGATAGCGGCTCATCACCGGAAGCACCGACCAGAACAGGCCGGCCAGCAGGCCGGCCCGCGGGTTCGCCAGCCGGCTGCCGGTCGCGGCGATCAGCGCGGCGGTCACGACGCCGGCGATCACCGACGGCAGCCGCAGCGAGAGCGCGCTCACGCCGAAGACCGCGAAGTGGTAGTGCATCAGCAGGTAGTAGAGGCCGTGGACCGCGTCCACGTTCCCCGTCATCCGCCACAGCTCAGGGACGCTGCGGTGGGCGCTGGAGATCGTGGCCGCCTCGTCGCGCCAGAGCGCCGGGTGGGTCAGGCGCCACAGTCCGAAGGCGAGGGTGACCAGTCCGGGGAGTACCGGCACCATCCAGCGGAATGCGTTGCCGGCCGGTGCGCCGGCCGGGCCGGCGGGAGTGCCGGAGTCGTCTGCCTCGTGCGACGGACGCGAGAGGTGGTCAATGGTCACGCGTCATTTTGCACTGCCGTGCCCAGTGGTGCGTAGCGGCGGAAGTACCGCACGGATACCAGGCCAGCTGCGCTCGCGCGCGGCCTCCGAGGGCTCCTCGACGGTGAGCGGAAGCGGCGCCGAGTGTCCGGCCGCCACCGGTCGCCTCGGCAGTTCCCCAGCTCACACGGGCAGTTGAGCCGGACACCGCGCGCCGATCCGCACGGATCCGGAATCCGTGGGCGACGCACCACGGTTTACCTTCGCTTCATAACGAGGAAGGGGACGGCCTACCAAACCGGCTCCGTATCGTGACGAATCCCCGGGAATGTGCGGTTCTTTTCGCGCCCTTTGTGAGCCATGCACCACCCCTCGCACCACCCCGCCACCCCTCACCCTTCATCGCCCCATCCCACCCAGCCTGGCCCTCGCCCGGCGGGCGGAGGGAGCGGTCAGGGGGTTGGGAGGGAAGCGGGGCTGCGTGGGAAGGCGCGGAGGGCGAGGTCCACGGTGGCCTGGAGTTGGGGGCGGGTGGCGCCCGCCGAGGCGTGGACGGCCTGGCCCTCGGAGACGACCATGACGTAGCGCGCGAGGGCGTCGGGGTCGGTACCGGGGGGCAGGTCGCCGTCGGCGAGGGCGGTGCGGAAGCGGGCGGCCAGGGCCTGTTCGCCGGCCGGCCGGCTCGCGGCGAGGAAGGCGGAGACCGAGGCGTTCTCGGGGCCGCAGGACAGGCCGCCCTGGATCGACAGGCACCCGGCCGGGCGGTCCTCACGCGTCAGCGCCTTGGCGTTCTCGTGCAGCAGGGTCCTCGCGACGCCGTACGCGGTCGGCTCGGCGAGATCACCCCCGAGCGCTTCGACCAGACCTTCGGCATCAGCCGGCGCTCCTCGCCTCGATGGCCGGACAGGTCCCGCTCGGCCGTATCGCCGACCCCGACGAGATCGCCGCGGCGGTGCTCTTCCTCGCCTCGGACCAGAGCAGTTTCGTCACCGGCACCGAAGTTCTCGCCGACGGCGGCAGCGACCAGGTCTGAGGGCGCCGGCCCCGGGCCGGTCCCGCCGTCGGGGACACCCTCCCGGCAGCCCTGACCTCGCGGGTGACGCGGGGTCAGGGCCGCCGGGGCCCGCGGGGGCCACGGCCGCCCACGCACACCACCCCGGCCAGGCGCGGGCACGCCACCCCGGCACAGGGACTTCACAGGTCATCCCTATCCTCTTCCTACGACGAGGAGGGGGCTCCCAGAAGATGAAACGCACCGTACTGGTCGCGGCACTGCTCTGTGCCACGACGGCGGGGGTACTGACGGGCTGCAACAGCAGTAAGGACACCGCGGGCGGGAAACCGTCCGCGCGGGCGACCACGGCGCCGACCACGGCGCCGGCGCCGGCCACCACCGCGCCGAAAGGGCCGCTGGACGGCCTGAGCGCACAGGAGATCTCCGACAAGGCCGTCGCCGCGATGAAGGCACTCAGCAGCGTGACCGTTTCCGGGACGGACGTGGAGGACGGCAAGCCCGCCGAGCTGCACCTCACGGTGGCGACGTCCGGCAAATGCCTGGCCACGGTGGGAGAGGACGGCGGGACCACGAACATCATCAGCACCCTGGAATACACGTACATGAAGGGCAACGCGGCCTTCTGGAAGGCGCAGGGCAGTGACGGCACGGCGCTCGGCCACGCGCTGCACGGCCGCTGGCTGAAGGTCAAGGGAAACGCCGCGTCCGATCCCGACTTCAAGGCGTTCTGCAGCCTGAAGACGTTCATGGACTCCGTCACGGCGGACGACGGCGGTGACAAGACCAAGGGCGCGCCGATCCGGCTCGACGGGCAGACCGTCATCCCCATCACGGAGAGCGGTTCCAACGGCAAGAACGTCGTCTACATCGCCGACTCCGCCAAGCCGTACGCCCTGAAGATCGTCGATTCCGGCGGCACCGACGGCGACGGCAGCCTCGACTTCAGCGGCTTCGACAAGCCCCTGCACGTGTACGCCCCGCCGCCCTCCGAGACGGTCAGCGAGTCCTCCCTCGTCCTGTGACCCACGGGCGCGCTCCCGTCCTCATCCGCCGTTCGCGGGGACGGGAGCGCGCCGGGCGGGCCCGGTTCACGCATCGCGCGCCGGCCGGGAGAGCCGCCTGACGGACCGACGGTGGGTGAGGGCGAGGCGCCAGGTGGAGCCGGCGACCGGGTCGAACCGGTAGAGCGTCACCAGCGCGGCGGCCACGCCTGCGCAGCAGCAGGCCGCGTAGGCCGCGCCCGGGGCCTGACCACGCAGGAACACCACGAAGACCAGCCCGACGGACGCCGCCGCGAGCCTCGCGCGGGTACGGCCGCCGGGGGCGGTGACCGCGATCGGCAGCAGCCCCCACAGGAAGTACCACGGCTGTACCGCGGGGGCCAGGACGACCACCGTCAGCAACGCCGCGCCGAGCGCGCGTTCAGGGCCGAGCCGCGGCATCCGCCACAGCCAGAACGGCAGCGCCACGACGGCCGCGGCCACCCCCGCCGTACGGATCGCCGCCGCCACGCCGAGGGGAGCCGCCAGGCCCAACGGCCCCAGGAGCGCGCCGAGCACGTTGCCCGCATCGGCTGTGAGCGACAGCAGCCCGGGGGATGTCGCCGGGGTGCCCAGGGCCGACAGCCAGCCGTAGCCGTAGCCGAGCACCGCGGTGGTCACGACCGTGGTCGCCGCGGCGGCCGCCGCCACGACGGCCGCGCGCCGCAGCGGGCCGCCGCGGCCACCGATCTGCGGGGGTATCAGGAAGAGCAGCGCGAACCCGGACGGCACTTTGACCAGCATGGCCAGCGTGATGAGGACGGCTCCCCAGGCGAGCCGGCCGCGGCGGGCCAGTACCAGGCCGCACAGCATCAGTCCCAGCATCACCGCGTCGTTGTGGGCCCCGCCCACCAGGTGCACCAGGGCCAGCGGGTTGAGCACCGCCAGCCACAGGGCGCCGGCCTCGCACCTGCCGGCCGCCACGGCCAGCCGGCGCACCGCCCACACGATCAGGGCGAAGCCGCTCACCGCCAGGATCCGCATCCCCACCACCGCCGCGAGGACGTGCTCCCCGGTCAGCCGCAGCACATGGGCGGCCAGCCATACGAACACCGGGCCGTACGGTGCCGGTGTGTCCCGCCAGAGCCAGTCCACGCCCGCGGAGATCGGCCCGGGGAGCGACGAAGGGCCGCCGGCGTAGACGTCCCATCCCCGTGCGGCCATCGCGCCCTGGGCCACGTAGCTGTAGACGTCCCGGCTGAACATGGGGGCGCCGAGCGCCAGGGGGGCCGCCCACCAGCACAGGGTGACCACCATCTCGTGCCCGCTGACGGCGGGGCCGGAAGCGGTCAGGCACCCCAGGCGCCACCAGGAGGTCACCAGGACGATCAGGCCGGCGTAGCCGAACGCCGCCGCCGCGAGGGTCCCCGCCGACTGCGGTTCGAACCAGTCGGAGAGGGGGTGGAACACCGGGAGCGCCCCGGCCCAGGCGCTGGCGACGCTCAGCGCGGTGGCGCCGGCGGCGCCGAGCCACCGGTGGCGGAGCGCTTCGCGGGAGGCGGCGTGGAGGTCTTCGGGGGTGGCCGCTTGGAGTGCCACGGCCGGTTGGGGTGCCGCGCGGAGCGCCGCTCTCAGGCTTGGTGTGGCCGTTTGGGGTGCCGCGCGGAGCGCCTCGGCACCGCGTATCTCCGGAGTATCACCCATCGACGTCCTCGCGATTGAACGGCGGAGGGTCCCCCCTGCCGGTTCCCGGCTCCGGTGCGCGCGCCGGAGCCGCGGTGCCCCGCCTCTCGCGTCGCCGGGTGGGTCGAGCACATCCGTCCCGGCGGTCCACCGCGGGAACGGCAGCCGACCACCGGGCGGCAGCCCGACGAACTCGTCCGACGGCGTCCGTCCCGGCGGACCGTCAGAGGCGCCCCAGCCCCATGCGGTGGGAGCCCGGCTGCCGGCTCGATACGGGGCGGCGTTGGCGCCGTCGCGTCGGGGAAGGCGGGCGGAATGGGAGAGATCCGGGTCGGCACGTGTTCGTGGACGGACAAGGCACTGGTGTCCAGCGGTTGGTATCCGGCGGGCAGCCGTGACGCGGAGGGCCGGCTGCGGCACTACGCCTCGCAGTTCCCGGTGGTGGAAGTGGACGCCACGTACTACGGCCTGCCCAGCGCCCGCAACAGCCTGCTCTGGGCTGAACGCACCCCTGAGGACTTCCGCTTCGACGTCAAGGCGTTCTCGCTGCTGACCGGGCATCCGACGCGGCCGGCCGCGCTGCCGGCCGAACTGCGCCCGGCCCTTGCCCGGCAGCCGGGGCAGGCCGGCACCGATCCCGGTCTGCTCGACGAGGTGTGGGACCGCTTCAGCGGAGCCCTCGAACCGCTGCGCCGGGCCGGTCGGCTGGGCACCCTGGTGTTCCAGTTCCCGCGCCGGCTCGCACCGGGGAGGCCGGCGGCGGCGTTCCTGCGCCAGTGCCGGGAGCGTGCCGCGGGGTGGCCGGTGGCGGTGGAGTTCCGGCATCCCGGCTGGTGGCGCCCGGAGTACGTGGCCGGGACGACCGCGCTGCTGACGGAACTGGACCTGACCGCGGTGGCCGTCGACATGGTGCAGACGCTTCCCCTCTCCGTACCGCCGGTCGCGGTGGTCACCACCCCACGGCTCGCGGTGGTGCGCTTCCACGGCCGCAGCACCGCCTGGGGCACCGGCACCAAGGAGGACAGGTTCCGCCACTCCTACACGCCGGAGGAACTGTCCGAGTGGACCCCGCGGATCCACTCCCTGGCCGAGCAGGCCCACGAGGTCCACGTCCTCTTCAACAACTGCTGCGCCGACGCGGCAGCCCGCGCCGCGGAGTCGATGCGCCACCTCCTCGGCCTCCCGGCACCGGCCCTGCGCTGACCCACCCGCCCGGTGTCCGAGCCGCGGTGATGCGACGGGTGGCGGGCCGATACTCCGGGGAAATGAGCGGCAGGGTCCTCCTGGCACGCGGTACGGTGCGCCGATGTCAGCGATCAGGAAGTTCCAAGTCACCTTTGACTGCGCGGAACCGGAGCGCGTCGCTCGCTTCTGGTGTGAAGTGCTGGGGTACGACATACCGCCGGCACCGCAGGAGCCCGCCACGCAGGGATCGTCATTCGCCTGCGTCGACCCCTCAGGCGTAGGCCCGCGCCTGTACTTCCAGCGCGTCCCCGAAGGGAAGACCGTCAAGAATCGGGTGCATCTCGACGTCCGGGTCGGCACCGGGCTTGTGGGGGACGAGCGCCTCGCCGCGCTCGAAGCGGAGTGCGCACGACTGGTCGCGCTGGGTGCGACCCACGTACAAACGATGTACGCCGATGAGGAAAACGAGTCGTGCATCCCGATGCTGGACATCGAGGGCAACGAGTTCTGTCTCGACTGACCATCCTCCGAGCCGCCGAGGTGGGTCCGTGCCGTCCTTCCGGTTCTCCTTCACCGGACCTTCGCCGACGGCGGTTCGGCGCGCACGTACGGTGCCGCCGGAACCCCTCGAAGACCTGGAGGATTACGTCTACCTGGTCATGCGTGCCTGCGGTGCCCTCGCCCGGACGGATCGAGGTCGTCCTCCGCCCTCAGGGCGTGGAACGTACGTTGGTCTTCGACCCGGTGGGTGAGTTGGTGCACGTCACCTGCGTCTCGCGTACCTCCTGGGTGCCGCGTCACCGCATCCTCGCGGCGGCCGGGACAGTCACCCGTACCTTTGTACGGGGCACGGGTGCAGTGCGGGAGGATGGGCGTTGTGACCTCAGTCAGCGAGCCCTGCCCCCACGACGCTTCTGCCGGACCTGACCTGGGGCTTCACCGGCCGACCTTCGCCGATCCCGCGCCCCGGCTGATCGCCACCGATCTGGACGGCACGCTGCTGCGCGACGACAAGACGGTCTCCCCGCGTACGGTCGCGGCACTGGCGGCGGCCGAGGCGGCGGGGATCGAGGTGTTCTTCGTCACCGGACGGCCGGCACGCTGGATGGGCGTGGTCGCACCGCACCTGGCGGGGCACGGGATGGCGATCCTGGCCAACGGCGCCGCGGTGTACGACCTGCGGGCGGGCCGGCTGATCGAGGCATTCCCGCTCCCGGAGAAGGAGGCACTGACAGTGGCGCGGGCGCTGCGCGCGGCCGTGCCGGGGACCACCTTCGCGGTCGAGCGGACCGGCGGATTCCGGCGGGAACCCGGCTACCCGGCCATCGAGCCGGACGGCCCCGGGCCCCGGCGGCCGGTCGAAGAGCTGCTGGCCCTGGACCCCGCCCAGCCGGTACTGAAGCTGCTGGCCAAGCACCCCTCGCTCGATCCGGACGACTTCCTGGCGACCGCACTGGGCATCGCGGGGCACCAGGCCGAGATCACCCGCTCCAGCGAGTCCGCGCTGCTGGAGGTGAGCGGCGCCGGCGTCAGCAAGGCGACCACCCTCGCGAAGTGCTGCGCCGAACGCGGGGTGACCGCCTCCGAGGTGGTGGCCTTCGGCGACATGCCGAACGACCTGGCGATGCTGGACTGGGCGGGTACGTCCTACGCCGTCGCCAACGCCCACCCCCAGGTCCTCACCGCCACCACCGGCCACACGACGAGCAACGAGGACGACGGCGTGGCCCGGGTGATCGAGCGGATCCTGGCCGCCCGGGCGTCGTGACCCGGCCCAGCGGATCCTGACGGCGGCGGACGCCCGGGCCCGAGCCGAGCGGGGCCTCCCGCCGGACCCGGGTCCCGGTGCCGTCCGATCCGGCCGCGTGCCGGCCGGTGCCGTCCCGTAGCGTCCGGTGCCGTCCCGTAGCGTCCGGTGCCGTCCCGTAGCGTCCGCACCGCATCCGTACGTGCGAGCCACGAGCCTGCCTCCGCACACACGGAGCCGGGTTCCGCCGCCCGCCGCCCGGTCGCCGCCCGTCCGCCGCGCTCAGGCGGCCAGCCCCGCCAGACCTCCCGCCGGCGCCAGGTTGAGGTCCGCCGCCCGTTCGCGCTCCAAGGTGCGCCGGAACGGACCGTCCGCCGCGGCCAGTTCGGCGTAGTCGCCGCGCTGCACCACCCGGCCGCCGTCCAGCACCACGATCTCGTCCACCGCGCCGTCCGCCAGCCCGGCCAGCCGGTGCGTGACGATCAGCGTGGTACGGCCCCGGGTGGCGGCCAGCAGATCCGCGGTCAGCGCGTCCGCGGTCGGGATGTCCAGGTGCTCCGCGGGTTCGTCCAGGACCAGCACCGGGAAGCGGGCGAGCAGCGCGCGGGCCAGCGCCAGGCGCTGGCGCATCCCGCCGGACAGCCGCGCACCGTGCTCGCCGACCGCGGTGTCCAGGTCGATGTCGAGCCGGGCAGCGGTCAGCGCGGCCCGCAGTTCGGCGTCGTCCGCGGCCGGCCGGGCCAGCCGCAGGTTCTCCCGGACGGTGCTGTCGAAGACATGCGCGTCCTGCGCGCACAGACCCACCAGCCGGCGGACATCGTCGCCGTCGAGCGCCGCCGTGTCCTGCCCGGCGAGCGTGTACGTGCCCGCCGCCGGGTCCAGGAACCGCAGCAGCACCTGTGCCAGCGTGGTCTTGCCCGCTCCCGACGGGCCGACCACCGCGATCCGGCGGCCGGGCGTCAGCGTCAGGTCCACCCCGTCGAGCGCCGGCCGGTCCTGGCCCGGGTAACGGGCCGTCAGCCTGCGGACGACCAGCGGATACGGCGTCGCGGGCGCCTCCTGGGGAGTCCGCGGTTCGGTGACCGGCACGGGAGCGTCGAGCACTTCCCGCACCCGGGCGGCGGCCCGCCTGCTGCGCTGCCGCTGCTGGGCGGCGAGCGGCATACCGGTGACCGCCTCGAACGCGGCCAGCGGCAGCAGCACGACCACGGCCAGCAGAACGCCCTTCATCTCGTGCCCGGCGACCGCCCGCACGCCCGCCCAGGCGCAGGCCGTCACGGTGATGCCGCTGATCAGGGTGGTCAGCCCGGTGCCGAGTGCGGTGGTGGCGGCCGACCGGGCGGTGACCGCCCGGAGCGTACGGTCGGCCCGGTCGGCCTCCTCGCGGCGGCCGGTCAGGGCGCCGGCCACGGTGAGTTCCGCGGTGCCGGTGAACAGGCCGAGCACCCGGGCGGAGAGGTCGCCCCTGGCGGGGGCGATCCGGCCCTCGGTGCGGCGCGCCACCGCCACGGCCAGGGCCGGCACCACCACGCCGGCCGCCAGCAGCCCGAGCCCGAGGAAGACCCCGGCGCCGGGCAGCAGCCATCCGGTGAAGGCCGCGGCGGCCAGCCCCGTGAGGCCGGCGGTCACCGCGGGCAGCAGCCAGCGCAGGAAGTGGTCCTGGACGCCGTCCACGTCGGCGACGAGCCGCGACAGCAGGTCACCGCGGCGGACCTTCCGCAGCCCGGCGGGCGCCAGCCGCTCCAGCCGGCGGAAGACGTTCACCCGTATCTCGGCCAGGGCGCGCAGCACGGCGTCGTGGCCGACCAGCCGCTCCCCGTAGCGGAAGACGGCCCGGCCGATGCCGAAGGTGCGGGTCGCGGTGACGGCCACCATCAGATAGAGGACCGGCGGGTGCTGGGAGGCCCGGCTGATCAGCCAGCCGGAGGTGCCCATCAGGCCCACCGCGCAGCCGAGGGCCAGCACGCCGAGGACGGCGGCCCAGGCGAACCGGCGCCGGAAACCGGCGCCGCGGACCAGGCCGGCGGGGCCACCGGCCCAAGCCGTCCGGCCGGTCCGCGGGGGCCGGGCAGCCCGAGCAGGCCGAGCGGTCCTAGCAGCCTCAACGGGCCGGCCGGTCCGAGCAGTACGGGCGGTCCGCTTCCCGCCGGCAGGCGCTGGCTCGGCCGGCGCCGCCTGCTGGTCGGGCACGGTGATCGCGGTCACCGGACGCTCGGCGACCGCAGGAACGGCCGAAGGAACAGCCGCAGGAACAACCGCAGCGACAGCCGAAGGCACAGCCACCGGAAGGGGAGCGGGGAAAGTGAGCGGGAGCACCCGGTCCGCCAGCGGCAGCAAGGCCGGGCGGTGGGCGGTCAGCAGCACCGTCCGGGTCGCCGCCAGGGCGCCCAGCGCGGCGATGACCTCCGCCTCCGTCTCACCGTCGAGATTGGCGGTCGGCTCGTCCAGCAGCAGCAGTGGCCGGTCGGCGAGGAACGCCCTGGCCAGTGCGAGGCGTTGCCGCTGCCCTGCGGAGAGCCCGGCGCCGTCCTCCCCGATCAGGTCCCCGGGCGCCGCGAACTCCGTGGCGCCCACCGCGGCGAGCGCGGCCCCGACCTCGGTGTCACTGGCATCGGGCCGGGCCAGGCGGACGTTCTCCGCGACCGTGCCGGCGAACAGCTGCGGACGCTGCGGCACCCAGGCGATCTGCCGGTGCCAGGAGCCGGGGTCGAGGTCGGTGAGATCCGTGCCGTCCACCAGGATCCGCCCGGCGGCCGGCGGGGCGAAGCCGAGCAGCGCGCTGAGCAGGGTGGACTTGCCGATGCCGCTGGGTCCGGTGACGGCGACCGTCTCGCCGGGTGCCAGCGTGAAGGTGGTGGCGGCCAGCAGGCCGTCCTGCCGCACCTGGAGGTCCTCGACGCTGATAGTGGCGGTCCGCAGGTCGGGCGCGGCCAGCGAGCCGGACGCCGACGGGGCCGTCTCCAGCACCTCGAAGACCTGCTCGGCGGCGGCCAGTCCCTCGGCAGCCGCGTGGTACTGCGCCCCGACCTGCCGCAGCGGCAGATATGCCTCGGGTGCGAGCACCAGCACCATCAGCCCGGTCCGCAGATCGAGGTCGCCGTGCACCAGCCGCATGCCGATGCTGACCGCGACCAGCGCCACCGAGATGGTCGCCAGCAGTTCCAGGACGAAGGAGGAGAGGAAGGCGATCCGCAGGGTGCGCAGGGTGGCCCGGCGGTAGTCGCCGGTGATCTCCCGGATCTTCTCGGTCTGGGCCTTGGCGCGGCCGAAGACCTTGAGGGTGGGGAGCCCCGCGACCACGTCGAGGAAGTGCCCGGAGAGCCGGCCGAGCAGCCGCCACTGACGGTCCATCCGGTCCCGGGTGACCCAGCCGATCAGCACCATGAAGAGCGGGATCAGCGGCAGGGTCACCACGATGATCCCCGCCGAGATCCAGTCCGCGGTGCCGATCCTGGTCAGCACCACCGCGGGAACCACCACCGCGAGCCCCAACTGCGGCAGGTAGCGGGCGAAGTAGTCGTCCAGCGCGTCCACCCCGCGGGTGGCCAGTGTGGTCAGCTCTCCGCTGCGGCGGCCGGTGAGCCAGCCGGGACCCAGCGCGGTGGCATGCGCCAGCAGCCGCTGCCGCAGCTGCGACTTCACCGCCGCCCCGGCCCGGTAGGCGCACACCTCGGTCAGCCAGGCGATCAGCGCCCGTCCCACCGCGACGCCCGCGAGTCCGAGCAGATCGTTGCGCAGCGCGCCGGTTCCGTACCCCCGCTGGAAGCCGCCGACCACCACATCGGCGATGAGGACCGCCTGCGCGACGATCAGTCCGGCGCCGACCAGCCCGAGCAGTACCGACCCGGCGAGGAAGACACGGGTGGTGCGGGCGTACCGCAGCAACCGCGGGTCGACAGGTTTCACGTGAAACATCCCCTTTCACGGTGAATATGTTCCACGTGGAACATCGGCCGGGCGGAGCGCGACCGGCCCGGAGTCCGCTGGTCCGGCATCAGTGCGCGCCTTCCGCGATGTGCTGGGTGCCGATCCGCTTGCGGAACACCCAGTACGTCCAGCCCTGGTAGAGCAGCACCAGCGGGGTGGCTATCCCCGCGCACCACGTCATGATCCGCAGCGTGTACGGGGTCGCCGACGCGTTGTCGACGGTCAGGCTCCAGGCGGGGTTGAGCGAGGACGGCATCACGTCCGGGAAGAGAGCCAGGAACAGCATCGCCACGACCGCGGCGATCGTCACCCCGGACAGGGCGAACGACCATCCCTCGCGCCCGGCGAGGTTGGCGGCGAGCGCCGCCACCAGTGCTGCGACGGCCACGATCAGAGCGGGAAGGCTGTGGCCGTTGCCGGTGTGGATCTGGGTCCAGACCAGGAAGACCACACCGAGCACGGCGGCGAGCAGTCCCACCCGGGTGGCAGTCGCGCGGGCCCGGTCCCGGATCGGTCCGAGCGTCTTGAGCGAGGCGAACACCGCGCCGTGGAAGGTGAAGAGCGTGAGGGTGACCGCGCCGCCGAGCAGCGCGTAGCCGTTCAGCAGGTCGAAGAACCCGCCGGCGTAGTCCTTGTCCGCGCCGATCTTCACCCCGCGCACGATGTTGGCGAACGCCACGCCCCACAGCACCGCGGGCAGCAGCGAGGTCCAGAAGATCGCGTTCTCCCAGTTGCGCTGCCAGCGCTCGTCGTCCCGCTTGGCGCGGTACTCGAAGGCGACCCCGCGCACGATCAGGCAGACCAGGATGATCAGCAGGGGCAGATAGAAACCGGAGAACAAGGTGGCGTACCACTCCGGGAAGGCGGCGAAGGTGGCGCCGCCCGCGGTGAGCAACCACACCTCGTTTCCGTCCCAGACCGGTCCGATGGTGTTGATCAGCACCCGCCGCTCGGTGCGGTCGCGGGCCAGCAGCTTGGTCAGTACGCCGATCCCGAAGTCGAAGCCTTCGAGGAAGAAGTAGCCCGTCCACAGGACGGCGATCAGAACGAACCAGACGTCGTGCAAATGCATCTCGCGCTCCTCGCGATCTCAGCGGCGATCAGTAGGAGAAGGTCATCGGCCGGTCGGCGTCCGCACCGTCGCGGTCGCCGCCGATCCTGGTGGGGGACCGGCGGTCCTCGTCGGTGAGCTCGGCAGGCCCGGCCTTGGCGTACTTCGCCAGCAGCCGCACCTCGATCACGGCGAGCAGGCCGTAGAGGAGGGTGAAGACGGTCAGCGAGGTGATGACGTCGCCGGTGGAGACACCGGGGGAGACCGCGTCCTTGGTACGCAGCACGCCGTAGACCACCCATGGCTGGCGGCCGGTCTCGGTGAAGATCCAGCCCCAGGAGTTGGCGATCAGCGGGAAGACCATGGTCCACAGGGCCAGCCGCCAGTACCAGCGGGCGAGTCCGTCTCCGAGCCCGATGCCTCTGGTGAGCATCAGATGCGGCACTTCGTCGTCGCCGGTGCGGTGCTCGGGCGCGACCCAGAACTTTCGCCGGGTGAGCCAGAGCCCGGCCGCGCCGACCCCGATGGAGACCACACCGAAGCCGATCATCCAGCGGAAGCCCCAGTAGGCGACCGGGATGTTGGGACGGTAGTCACCGGGCCCGTACTTCGCCTGCTCGGCCTTGTTGACGTCGTTGATGCCGCCCACGTAGCTGGTGAAGGAGTCGGTGGCCAGGAAGGAGAGCAGGTTGGGCAGGTCGATGGCGACCTCGTTGTGGCCCTTGTTGACGTTGCCGACCGCGAAGATCGAGAAGGGGGCGCCGTTCTGGCCGTCCCAGAGCGCCTCGGCCGCGGCCATCTTCATCGGCTGCTGCTTGAACATGACCTTGCCGAGGGTGTCGCCGCTGATCGCGGTGAGCGCGCCGGCCACCACCGCGACCACCAGGGCGAGGCGGAGCGAGGAGCGCATCACCGTGATGTGCTGCTTGCGCGCCAGGTGGTAGGCGGCGATGCCGAGCATGAACGCGGCGCCGGTCAGGAAGGACGCCGAGATGGTGTGGAAGAACTGGGCGAGCGTGGTGTTCTGGGACAGGACCGCCCAGAAGTCGTTGAGCTCGGCCCGCTTGGTCTTCGGGTTGTAGTGGTAACCCACCGGGTGCTGCATCCAGGAGTTGGCGGCCAGGATGAAGTACGCGGACAGGATGGTGCCGACCGAGACCATCCAGATGCAGGCCAGATGGATGCGCTTGGGCAGCTTGTCCCAGCCGAAGATCCACAGGCCGATGAAGGTCGACTCGAAGAAGAACGCGATCAGCGATTCGAAGGCGAGCGGGGCGCCGAAGATGTCGCCGACGAAGCGGGAGTAGTCGGACCAGTTCATACCGAACTGGAACTCCTGGACGATCCCTGTCACCACGCCCATGGCGATGTTGATCAGGAAGAGCTTGCCCCAGAACTTGGTGGCTCTGAGGTAGGTGTCCTTGCCGGTGCGTACCCAGGCGGTCTGCATGCCCGCGGTGAGCGCGGACAGCGAGATCGTCAGAGGGATGAAGAGGAAGTGGTAGACGGTGGTGACACCGAACTGCCACCTGGCGACGTTCAGTGGCTCCAGGGCGAGCTGCACGATACGTCTCCTTCACGGTGAATCGGGACTCGCTTGTGAACGTGAATACATTCACAAAGTAGTATCGCGCACACCAGAATGCCCCCTCGCACCGGGGGGTGCCAGGGGGCTTACGGGCAGGTCAGAGGGCCCTACAGCTCCTTGCGGAAAGCCTCCGCTGCCGCTAGGAGGAGGTCGTTCGCCGCGGTCTCGCCGATGCTGATCCGGACGCCCTCGCCGGCGAAGGGCCGGACCGTCGCGCCGGCCCGCTCGCAGGCGTCCGCGAAGTCCACGGTGCGCTCCCCCAGCCGCAGCCAGACAAAGTTGGCCTGGGTCTCCGGCACCGTCCAGCCCTGTCCGGCCAGCGCCTCGGCGACGCGGGTCCGCTCGGCGACCAGACCCGCGACCCGCTCCAGCAGCGCCGGCTCGGCCCGCAGGCTGGCGACCGCGGCGTCCTGGCCGAGCTGGCTCACCCCGAAGGGCACCGCGGTCTTGCGCAGCGCCGCCGCCACCGGTTCGTGCGCGACCGCGAAGCCGACCCGCAGGCCGGCCAGGCCGTACGCCTTGGAGAAGGTGCGCAGCGCCACGACATTGGGACGGTCCCGGTAGAGGTCGAGCCCGTCGGGGACGTCCGGGTCGGTGGCGAACTCCCGGTACGCCTCGTCGAGGACCACCAGCACATCGGCCGGCACCCTGTCGAGGAACCGCTCCAGCGCCGCCCGCCGCACCACCGTGCCGGTCGGGTTGTTGGGGTTGCAGACGAAGATCAGCCGGGTCCGCCCGGTGACCGCGTCCGCCATCGCGTCCAGGTCGTGGACCTCGTCGGCGTCCAGCGGCACCTGGACCGCGCGGGCGCCGCTGATCCGCGTGATGATGGGATACGCCTCGAAGGACCGCCAGGCATAGATCACTTCGTCGCCGGGCCCCGAGGTGATCTGGAGCAACTGCTGGGCGACGCCGACCGATCCGGTGCCGGTGGCGATGTGCTCGGCGGGTACCCCGAAGTGGCCGGCCAGCTCCGCGGTGAGCGCCGTGCAGGCCATGTCCGGGTAACGGTTGAGGGTGGCCGCGGCGGCGGTGACCGCCTCCAGCACACCGGGCAGCGGAGGATACGGGTTCTCGTTGGAGGACAGTTTGAAGGCGGGTACGCCCTCCTTGACCGCCGGGGGTCGCCCGGGTTTGTAGGTCGCGATGCTGTCCAATTCCGCGCGCAGCTTGGGGAAGCTCATGTCCACACCCTACGAGCGGCCTTACCAGCTGACGAGACCTCATCCGTGCCCGGGTGGCGCACGCGGTGGCGCGCGTCCCCCGTAGGAGTGAGTTGCCGGGACTCCCGGCAAAGAACCAATGGCCGGGACATCGCCGTACCCGGGACCGTATCGTCCCCAACCCGGGCCCTGCCGCCTGCATATTCCACTTTGCATAGCCTTTTCGATCTTGCAGAAACCGTTCTTCTGGGGGGTTGCGCCGCCGGAGGCTGGATGGACCAGCACCGCCCTACTATCGGCACGCCATGACAGCAGCAGGGAAACACCAGGCGAGCCGGCCCGTCGGACGCCGGCTGGAGCGGGCGGGGATCAGGGACGTCGCCGCTGCCGCCGGAGTCTCGATCACGACTGTCTCCGACGCGCTCAACGGCAAGGGCCGACTGCCCGATGCCACCCGTCGCCATGTCCGCGAGGTCGCCGACCGGCTCGGCTACCGGCCGTCCGCCGCGGCCCGCACACTGCGCACCGGGAAGTCCGGCCTGATCGGCCTGACAGTGACGACATACGGCGAAGAACCGTTCACCTTCACGGAGTTCGCCTACTTCGCGGAGATGGCCAGAGCCGCCACCTCGGCCGCGCTCGCCCGCGGCTACGCCCTGGTCATCCTGCCCGCGTCCTCCCGGCACGACGTGTGGGGGAATGTGGCGCTGGACGGCACCGTGGTGATCGACCCCTCCGACCAGGACCCGGTGGTCACCGAACTCGTCCGCCAGGGCGTGCCGGTGGTCAGCGACGGCCGCCCGGCCGGCAGCCTGCCGGTGCACGCCTGGGTCGACAACGACCACGAGGAGGCCGTGCTCGGCATCCTCGACCACCTCGCCGCGGCCGGCGCCCGCCGGATCGGCCTGCTCACCGGTACCAGTACGGACACCTACACCCGGCTGTCCACCACCGCGTACCTGGAGTGGTGCGAACGCATCGGGCAGGAACCCGTCTACGAGGCGTATCCGGCCCACGACCCGTGCGCCGGCGCGGTCGCCGCGGACCGCCTGCTCGCCCGTCCCGACCGACCGGACGCGGTGTACGGCCTCTTCGACCCCAACGGCACCGATCTGCTCGCCGCCGCGCGCCGCTACGGCCTGCGGGTTCCCGACGATCTGCTGCTGGTCTGCTGCAGCGAGAGCGGCGGTTACGCCGGCACCGACCCGCCCATCACCACCCTGTCCCTGCAACCACGCCGGATCGGCACCGCGGTGGTGCAGTTGCTCATCGACGCCATCGAGGGAATCGGCCCCGCGCACCCGGTACAGCAGGTCATGCCCACCGAGCTGATCGTCCGCGCCTCCTCGCAACGACGCGCGCACCGCACCACGGTCAGCCCGCCGCGGGGACCCGCCCGCGGCGAGGGGTGAATACCCGCCAACCGCCGCTCACCGGAGGTTCCACGGAGGGAAAGTCACGGGGACTAAGAGACGTTTTGTCTGGACCTTCTGAAAACCAGGTGCCTGGGTATGTCACAACGCGCCAGCGTCATTCCTATGATGGGCGGATGGCGGCGCGATCGTGGAGGGGTCGATGACTCAGGGGGCAGGTCAGGGGTACGACCCCGGATCCGGGTACGAGCCCGGCTACAAGCCCGCGCCCGGGTACGGGACGGCGCCGGATTTCGAACAGGCGGCCGGACCCGACGGGTTCCCGCCACCGGCCGGCTTCGAGGGAGCCGGGCCGACCGACACCACCGCGCCCCCTGACTACAAGGCGGCACCGGCCGGTTATGAACCGGCCTACGAACCGACGCAGCCCGACGTCCCGCTGCTCCCACCCGACTACACCCCGACCGAGCACGATCTGCCGGTGATCACCGGCGGGTCCGAGAAGGGCGAGCGGCCCGGCCCGCTCTACGTGGTCGGCGATGTCCACGGCTACCTCACCGAACTGCTCGACGCGCTCCACGAAGTGGGCCTGGTCGACGAGGACGGCCACTGGTCTGCGGGCAGCGCCCGGCTGTGGTTCCTGGGCGACTTCACCGACCGCGGGCCGGACGGCATCGGCGTCATCGAACTGGTCATGCAGCTCTCCGCGGAGGCCGCCGCGGCCGGCGGCTACTGCCGGGCGCTGATGGGCAATCACGAACTGCTGCTGCTCGGCGCCCACCGCTTCGGCGACACCCCGGTCAACTCGCCGGGCGGCACCGCCTCCTTCCTGGCCGCCTGGCGGCTCAACGGCGGCCAGCCCTCCGACATGGAGCGGCTGGAGGACCGCCATCTGACCTGGATCTCCCGGCTGGACGCGGCCCACCTCACCGACGGCCACCTGTTGCTGCACTCCGACACCACCGCGTACCTCGAATATGGCAGCAGCATCGAGGAGATGAACGACGCGGTCACCGGTGTGCTGCAGCGCAGTGACGCGGACGAATGCTGGGACCTGTTCCGCAAGTTCACCAAGCGCTTCGCGTTCCGCGGCGACGAAGGACCGACCGCCGCCCGCGAACTGCTGGGCGCCTACGGCGGAACGCGGGTCGTGCACGGCCACAGCCCGATCCCGTATCTGCTCGGCGAGGTCGGCGGCGAATATGTGGCGGTGGACGGCGAGGAGCGCGCGCAGGCGGTGCGGGGACCGATGGTCTACGCGGAGAATCTGGCGGTCGCGATGGACGGCGGAGTGACCATGGACGGGCGGCTGCTGGTGGCTCAACTTCCCCTGGTCGGTTAGACCGGCAGCCCACCCGGTCGTACATTTCCAGGTTGCACCCTGTCACGGCCTGCCGTACCGCCCTACCATCGGCAGTATCCGTAGGCCCACCGCTCTCCGGGCATCCGGTCGGCCGAGTCGGTTCCACGTGGAACACCCGCCGAGCACGGGGAGTCGGAGCATCGGGGGATGCACATGAACAGCGTTCCACACCTGCTCAACGAGGACCGCCCGGATTTCGAGCATGTCCTCGACGACGCGCTGCGTATCGTCCTCGACGACATGGACAGCGGCGGTTCCGGGGCGCCTCCCGGCGGCGCCGCCATGTCCCTGAACGCCGAGCAGTTGCGCACCTTGGCACTCGCCTCCACCGAGGAGATCAACGAAGCCGCGGCCGACGCGTACGAGGCGTACCGCGTCGTCCGCATGGAGACCCGGGAAGCGGCCCGCGAGGCCGCCCAGGCCCGTGAGAACCGGGCGTTCGGCTACGCGGCCATGGGAGTCGCGGACCGGGCGGGATCGGGCGCGGGACTCATCCCCGTGCTGGCCGTCCTCACGCCGCTGCTCGCCGGGGCCGCGGCGGTCATCTTCCTGCTGATCGGTTACGCGATGCAGGCCGTCTCCCCGGAGCCGGCCATCGCCGCACCGCTGCGTACCGCCGGCTTCTTCTTCGCCATCCTCACCGGGGCGTCCGTGCTCCTCGGCGGGATCGGCCTGCTGCTGACCGCCCTGCGCGACGGATCCGGGGCGATCCGCGACGCGCCCGACGCCCTGCCGCCCGAGGTGCACCAGGCCCGCGCCCACTGGCGCGAGGAACTGCTCACCCGTGGCATGCTGCCCTTCCTCGACGACGCCCTCGACCAGGCCGGGGCGGTCGGTCCGGCCGACCCGGCACCACCCGCAGCCGCGCCGCGGATGCCCCGACTCGGCTACTCCCGCCCGGACTTCTCCTCGCCGCAGGAATCCCGGCCGACCGCACCGCACTTCAGTTCTCCCGACTTCAGCAGCCCGGACTGGGGCGGCCCGGAGCACGCGCCCGAGTAGTCCGGATGGCCCGCGCCGGGTCGCCCCCGGCGCGGGCGGTTGTTTGACTGCTTCCGTACCTGGTCAGAACGGGAGAAGTCCATGCGCCTGCGCCGTCCGCTCGTCGCCCTGTGCACGATCGCCCCGCTCGCCCTCGCCGCCGCCGGCTGCTCCGACTCCTCCGGCGGCCTGGTCACCGGCACTGACGCGGCCGGCCGCGTCAGCCAGTCCGTCTCCGATCCGCTGCAGGGCAAGTGCAGCCGGTTCGCCGCTCGCGGGGTCACATCGGTCACCAACAACACCGGCGTCGACATCGTGCTGCACCGCACCCGGGACTGCACCGACCTGGCGAACCAGCCCGGCACCTATCTGGGCACCACGCTCTCCATCGTCGCGACGTCCGGGCAGGGACCGTGGCGCAGCTTCACCACAGTGGGCTGGCCGCCCCCGGTCCCCCCGAACGTCCCCGGCGCGAGGATCAACTGACACCGGGCCGAGGCCGAGGTGAGTTGAGGCTGTTTCAAGGCGGAGGCTGTGCCGCGGCTCAGGCTGTGCCGCGGCTGAACCGGGTCAGTCGGCGAGCGGCAGGTACACCCGGTTGCCCGCGGCGGCGAACTCCCGGGACTTCTCCGCCATTCCGGCGGCGACCTCGTCCGCACTGACCGCGCCGGCCCCGTCCCCGGCCGTCTCCGCTCCGGCCGGCTGCGGTCCGCCCTGTTCGCGGCGGATGTCGTGCGAGATCTTCATACTGCAGAACTTCGGCCCGCACATCGAGCAGAAGTGGGCCGTCTTGGCGGGCTCCGCGGGCAGCGTCTCGTCGTGGAAGGACCGGGCGGTGACCGGGTCGAGGGCCAGGTTGAACTGGTCCTCCCAGCGGAACTCGAAGCGGGCGTCGGACAGGGCGTCGTCCCACGCCTGCGCATCCGGATGGCCCTTGGCGAGGTCGGCGGCGTGGGCGGCGATCTTGTAGGTGATCACGCCGGTCTTGACGTCGTCGCGGTCGGGCAGCCCCAGGTGCTCCTTGGGGGTGACGTAGCAGAGCATCGCGGTGCCCCACCAGGCGATCATCGCGGCGCCGATGCCGGAGGTGATGTGGTCGTAGGCGGGCGCGATGTCCGTGGTGAGTGGGCCGAGGGTGTAGAACGGCGCCTCCTCGCAGATCTCCTGCTGGAGGTCGATGTTCTCCTTGATCTTGTGCATCGGCACATGCCCGGGACCTTCGATCATGGTCTGCACCTGGTGCCGCTTGGCGATCGTGTTCAGTTCGCCGAGCGTGCGCAGCTCGGCGAACTGCGCCTCGTCGTTGGCGTCGGCGATGGAGCCGGGACGCAGACCGTCGCCGAGCGAGAAGGTGACGTCGTACGCGGCGAGGATGTCGCAGAGTTCCTCGAAGTTCTCGTAGAGGAAGCTCTCCCGGTGATGGGCCAGGCACCACGCGGCCATGATGGAGCCGCCGCGGGAGACGATGCCGGTCTTGCGGCGCGCGGTCAGCGGCACGTACCGCAGCAGCACACCGGCGTGCACCGTCATGTAGTCCACGCCCTGCTCGGCCTGCTCGATGACGGTGTCCTTGTAGACGTCCCAGCTCAGTTCCTCGGCGCGCCCGTCGACCTTCTCCAGCGCCTGATAGAGCGGCACCGTGCCGATGGGGACGGGGGAGTTGCGCAGCACCCACTCCCGGGTGGTGTGGATGTTCCGCCCGGTCGACAGATCCATCACCGTGTCGGCGCCCCAGTGGGTCGCCCAGGTCATCTTCTCCACCTCCTCCTCAATGGAGGAGGTCACCGCGGAGTTGCCGATGTTGGCGTTGACCTTCACCAGGAACCGCTTGCCGATGATCATCGGCTCGGTCTCCGGGTGGTTGACGTTGGCCGGCAGCACGGCCCGTCCTGCGGCGATCTCGTCCCTGACCACCTCGGGCGGCACGTTCTCGCGGAGCGCCACGTACTCCATCTCCGGGGTGATCTCGCCCCGCCGGGCGTACGCGAGTTGGGTGACCGGCTGCCCGGGGCGCCCGCGGCGGGGGAGCCGTGGCCGGCCGGGGAAGACCGCGTCGAGGTTGCGCAGACCTCCGCGGGGGGAGGTGTGCTTGATCCCGTCGTCCTCGGGGCGGACCGGACGGCCGGGGTACTCCTGCGTGTCGCCCCGCCCGATGATCCAGTTCTCCCGGACCGGGGCCAGGCCCCGCCGGACGTCGGTGGTTACCGACGGGTCGGTGTACGGGCCCGACGTGTCGTACAGCGTCACGTCCTGCCCAGTGGTGAGGTGCACCTGACGGACCGGCACCTGGAGGTCCGGCCGTGATCCGGTGAGATACGACTTGTGCCAGCCGATTTCACGCGTGCGGGCATCCTGCATGGTCATGAGACCTACTCCCTACGCCGGCATTACCCGGTAACAGGTTCGGCGGTCGGCGCAGCAGTCGCGGCGCGGCCGTATCAGCCGCTCCGACGGGTCAGCGCCCTCTCAGCCCGGTGCTCCGAGCTCCCGCGTTTGCAAAGGTGCTGCCACGGTATCCGGTGAGTGCGGACACGCACCAGGGTGTGTTGCGATGATCGCCCGGTGGACTCCGAGGCTCACCAGCAGATTCCCCGGCAGTGCGGTGGCGGATCCGGGCACACGCACGGCCATGCCCATGGCCCGGTTCCGCCGGTCTCGCGGCACCTGCGGAAGGTCATCGCGGCGATCCTGCTGCCGTTCGCCGCGGCGGTGATCGCCGGACTGGTCCTGCTGTGGCCCGGCGGTGCGCCCGGCCACGCGCGGACCGGGGTCGGCTTCGACCAGCAGACCCGCGACGGCAAGGTCACCGCGCTCGTCGACGTCTCCTGCAAGGCGGCGGGGGCGGCCCCGGTCACCTCGGCGCCCTCGGCGACCAGCGACGCGTGCCAGAAGGCGACGATCGAGGTCTCTTCGGGGCCCGACCGGGGCACCATCTTCACCGAGACCGTCCAGCCCGACCAGACCCGCCGCTACACCAAGGGCGAGGGCGTCGTCCTCGCCCACGCCCCCAACGCCCCGCCCGGCCTGCGCTACTCGGTCACCGACGTGGACCGCGGGCTGCCGCTGGCCCTGCTGGCCGGCGTCTTCGCGCTCGCCGTCGTCCTGGTCGGACGGCTGCGCGGCCTCACCGCGCTGATCGCGCTTGCCATCTCGTTCGGGGTGCTGACGCTCTTCATCCTCCCGGCGATCCTGCGTGGCGACAATCCGCTGCTGGTCGCGGTGGTGGGCGGCAGCGCGATCATGCTCATCGCGCTCTATCTGTGCCACGGTCTCAACGCCCGCACCTCGGTGGCCGTGCTGGGCACCTTGTGCTCGCTCTTCCTGATCGGCGTGCTGGGCTCGGTCTTCATCTCCTGGGGACGTCTGACCGGGAACACCTCGGACGAGACCGGCCTCATCCACACCCTCTACCCGGGCATCGAGATCAAGGGCGTGCTGCTCGCCGGGGTGATCATCGGCTCGCTGGGGGTGCTCGACGACGTGACCGTCACCCAGACCGCGGCCGTGTGGGAGCTCAAGGACGCCGACCCGGACGCCAACTGGCGCAAGCTCTACGGGGCCGGCATGCGGATCGGCCGCGACCACATCGCCTCGGTGGTCAACACGCTGGTGATGGCGTACGCGGGCGCCGCGCTCCCGCTGCTGCTGCTCTTCTCCATCGCGCGCAGCGGGGTGCTGCGGGTGGCGGACAGCGAACTCGTCGCCGAGGAGATCGTCCGCACCCTGGTGGGCAGCATCGGTCTGGTGGCGTCGGTGCCGCTGACCACCTTGCTGGCGGCGCTGGTGGTCAGCGCGGACCGGCAGGACCGGCACCGGACAGCGAGCGGCGGTGGCGCCGACGGAGCCGGGGCCGTCAAGGCCGCCCGGCCCGCCGGCGGCCACCGCCGGGCGAAGTGACAGGAGTCACCAGTCGCGCTTGGATCCCGATCCGCCGGACGTGACGCGCTTCACGACGAAGACCAGCGCGCCGACGAGGATCACGAACACCAGCACCTTGAAGAGCAGACCCACCACGATGCTCACCAGGCTGGCGATCAGCGAACCGAACACGACCAGCGCGATGATCGGGATGCCGATCCACTTCACCCACCACGGCAGGCTCTTGAACAGCTTCTCCATGACCGTCTCAACACTCCTCGGTCGCTTCGCGTTCCCCGGCGGCCTTCTGCCGCTGCTTCGAGAGTAGAGCCACCGGCCACCCCGGCGGAGCGTCCCGGCACCGGATACGACCCTGAACCGCCCCCTAGGGCCTGCCGGGCAGGCGCTACGGCTCCGGGGGAGAGAACACCACCATGACCCGGAGGTCCTCGGTGATGTGGTGGAAGCGGTGCGGCGTACCGGCCGCGACATAGATCACGCTGCCGCGGGCGACCGCGGTGGTCTCCTCCCCCACGGTGATCGAGGCCCGTCCGCTGACCACGAGGTAGATCTCGTCCTGGGCGTGCGGCCCCTGCGGGTCCGTTTCCCCGGCCTGGAGCGCGTACAGCCCCGCCGACATGGTGCGTTCCTTCAAGAAGCGCAGGTAGGCGCCCTGATTCGCGGCCCGTTCCGCGTCCAGGTCGTCCAGCCGGAACACCTTCATCGCCACTCCCTGCTCACCGCGGTCCGGTTCGCTGCCGTCCCGATCCCGATCCCGCTACGGTTCTGTCCGGTCTCTTGCCCCGCTGATCGTGTCTGCGACGATCACACCCATGAAGAATTTCATCGTCAAGACCTTGGCGAACGCCGGGGCCCTGGGTGTGGCCACCTGGATACTCAAGGACATCACGCTCACCGGTGACTCGTTCTGGCGCGAGACGCTGAGCCTGATCCTGGTCGCACTGGTCTTCGGCGTGGTGAACTGGCTGGTCAAGCCGGTCGTCCAGCTGCTCTCCTTCCCGCTGTTCATCCTCACCCTCGGGCTGATCACCCTGGTGGTGAACGCCCTGATGCTGCTGCTGACCTCCTGGCTGGCGGGCGAGCTCAGCCTGGACTTCCATGTGCACGGCTTCTGGACCGCGGTCCTCGGCGGCCTGATCATCAGCATCGTCTCGTGGGCGCTGCACCTCGTCCTCCCGGACGACGAGTGAGCGCCGGGACCGGGGGGACGGCGGGGGACAGCACGCGCAGCGTGCACGCCGGACGGCCGCCGGCGACCGCGTACCAGCCGTCGCTGCCGGGGCCGGTCTTCGTCTCGCACTACCACCTGCCGGGCGAGGCGGCCGGCCCGTACACCTACGGCCGGGACGAGAACCCCACCTGGGATCGGCTGGAAGCGGCGATCTCGGAGCTGGAGGCGCCGGGCGATCCGGCGGTGACCACCCTCGCCTTCGCCTCCGGCATGGGCGCGGTCGCCGCGGTACTCCTGTCGCAGGTACGTGCCGGGGAGGTCGTCGTCCTGCCGTCGGACAGCTATCAGGCGACGCGTTCACTGCAGGAGCGGCTGGAGTCCTACGGCGTCGAGGTGCGCCTGGCGCCCACCGCGGGGGACGCGCAGCTCACCGCGCTGGAAGGGGCCCGGCTGCTGTGGCTGGAGAGCCCCTCCAACCCGGAGCTCGACGTGTGCGACATCCGGCGGCTGGCCGACGCGGCCCACGCGGCAGGCGTCCTGGTCGCCGTCGACAACACACTGGCCACCCCGCTCGGGCAGCGTCCGCTCGACCTCGGCGCGGACTTCTCGGTGGCCAGCGCCACCAAGGCGCTCACCGGGCACGGCGACCTGCTGCTCGGTTACGTCACCACCCGCGACCCGGAGCTGACCGCGGGGGTACGCAAGTGGCGCAAGACCGTCGGCGCGATCCCCGGCCCGATGGAGGCCTGGCTGGCCCACCGCTCACTGGCCACCCTCGCGCTGCGGGTGGACCGGCAGGCGTCCAACGCCCTGGCGCTCGCGCAGGCGCTGCTGACCCGGCCCGAGGTGACCGGCGTACGGCACCCGGGGCTGCCGAGCGACCCCGCGCACACGCTCGCGGCCCGCCAGATGCGGCGCTTCGGCAGCGTGGTCTCCTTCACCCTGCCCGACCAGGCGCACGCCGAGCGTTTCCTGGCCGCGCTGAAGCTCACCTCGGAGGCCACCAGCTTCGGCAGTGTGCAGTGCACCGCGGAACGCCGGGCCCGGTGGGGCGGCGACGCGGTGGCGGCCGGCTTCATCCGCTTCTCGGTGGGGGTCGAGGACCCGGCCGACATCCTGGCGGACGTCCTGGGGGCGCTGGACGAAGCGGCGCACTGACCGGGCCGGGTGGCGGGCCATGAGGAGGCGAACGCTCCGATTCGGCGCCGCCGGTACGTTTGCCCCCGGCCCCGCCGCGGCAGACCTCTGGCATGCACCAGGACCAACCCGCAGGAGCCACCACCCGCCCCGTCGTCAAGCGCACCGCCCGCGCGATCATCATCGACGGTGACCGGCTGGTGCTGATCAAGCGCACCAAGCCCGGCATCGCGCCGTACTGGCTCACCCCCGGTGGCGGCGTCGAGGCGGACGACGCCAACATCCTGGCCGCGCTGCACCGGGAGATCGACGAGGAGCTGGGCGGCAAGATCACCGACGCCGTGCCCGCCTTCGTCGACACCACCGAGCACCTCGCGGACGACGGTTCGCACGGCGTGAAGGTGCAGTACTTCTTCGTCTGCCGGCTGGCCTCGATGGATCTCGCGCAGCGGCACGGCCCGGAGATCGACCAGCCGTACGGCGACTACGAAGTGGTGCGGGTGCCCTTCAGCCGGATGGGGCTCGCCATGGTGGACATCGTCCCGTTGACCCTGCGGCACTATCTGGACGCGAACATCGAGGGTGTGCTGGGGCTGCTCGGCTCCGATCTGTCCTGAGCGTCACCGGTCTGTCCTGGGCGTCACCGGCCCACCGGCACCAGCGGGCCCTCGTCGAGTTCGTCGTGGCGTATCCGGTGGGCCGGCATGCCGATCCTGACCAGGGTGTCCATGCTGCTGCGCACCAGGCCGGGCGGCCCGGACAGATAGGCGTCGTAGGCCTCCCACGGCCCGTGGTCGCGCACCGCCTCGGGCAGCGGACCGGTGAGCGCGTCGGTCGGCGTGTCGGAGACGACCGTGCGGACCGACAGCCAGGAGTGCTCGCGCTGCATGGCCAGCATCGTCTCCAGGTCGTAGAGGTCGCCCCGGCGCCGGGCACCGTAGAAGACCTCCATCTCGCGGTTGCCGCCGTGCTGGGCCACGTCCTCGATCAGCGCCTTGATGGGGGCGATGCCGGTCCCGCCGCCGAGGCAGAGCAGGCCGGCGTCGGAGCCGTGGTCCACCGTCATGCAGCCGGCCGGCGGCCCGAGCCTGATCACATCGCCCACCGCGGCCCGGTTGACCAGCGCGTTGCTGACCCAGCCGGCCGGTACCGCCCGGACGTGGAAGGTGAGCAGTCCGTCGTCGCGGGGCGCGGAGGCAAAGGAGTAGTGCCGCCACACCCGTGGCCACCACGGGGTCTCCACGGCGGTGTACTGCCCGGCGAGGAAGGGATACGCCTGGTCAGGCCGTACGGTGATCACCGCGACGTCCGGGGTGCGGCACTCGTGCGCGACCACCTCGGCCTGCCACCAGGGCGGTGCGGTCCGCTCCGCGGCGGCCGACGCGTCGATCATGATCTGCGAGATCGCGGTGTAGGTACGGACCCACGCCGCCTCCGTCTGGGGGGTCCAGACCTTCTCGGCGTACCGGGCCAGTGCGCCCAGCAGGGCCTCGCCGACGGCCGGGTAGTGCTCGGGCCTGGTGCCGTACTTGCGGTGGCCGCGGCCCAGGCCGGACAGGTACGCGGTCAGGGCGGCCGGGTCGTCCATCTGCTCGGCTGCGGTGAGCAGCGCCTTGAGCAGCCGGTCGCGCTGGGTGTCCATCGCGACGGGGAACATCTCTCGGGTCTCGGGGTGGCGGATGAAAAGCAGCGCGTAGAAGTACGAGGTCGCCTTGTCCGCGACCGGCGCGATCTCCTGCAGGGTGCGCCGGATCAGGAAGGCGTCCGGCGACGGAGGCTTGGCGTCCATGATGGGGCGAGCGTGGCACGGCTGGAGTCCGTGCGGACGAATAGCCGCAAGGACCGGATTCCGGCCACCTCGGTCGCGTAGTATCCGCCCGCGGCGACGCGATGTTCCACGTGGAACACGCAGCGTGACCGCCACAGGGGCCGGGCAGACCGGCCTGGCCTGGGTGGTGAACGCCTACCTGATCGCGTTCGCCGGCCTGCTGCTGCTCTCCGGCCGGCTCGGCGATCCGCTCGGCCGCCGCCGCATCCTGGTGGCCGGCCTCACCGCCTTCACCGCCGCCTCCCTCCTGTGCGGCTTCGCCGCGGCGTTGCTGCGGCCACCGGCCGACGGCACGGCGGCGGTCTCAGCGGTCCTGCCAGCCCGGGAAGCCGCCCGGCACCGGAGCCGACGGATCGTAAGGCCGGCGTGTGAAGACGAAGGAGCCGAGGTCGAGATGGCTCAACGAGCCGTCCGGCCGCCGTACCGGCCGCAGTGTCTCCCCCGCGTAATAGCCCTCGCGGCCGGTCCAGGTGCCGTCATGTTCCACGTGGAACCGTGATCCACGGCCCTGGCCGGCCAGCGGCTCCAGCAGCAGTTCGCCACCGGCCCGCACCCGCAGCACAACGCAGGTCGTCCCCCAGTACCAGGGCCCGGCGAGGTCCAGCAGCACGGGATCGACGTTCTCCATGGGCTGCCAGGGCGTGGGGAAGCCCGGCTCGGCGTGGGCGGTGATCGCCAGCAGGTCGGCGGCGATCGCGGAGACCGCGGGTCCGGACGTGCAGTTGGCCAGGGCCAGCGCGCCCACCCCGTCCGCGACGCTCACCCACAGTGCGGCGAGAAAACCGGGCATCGAGCCGGTGTGCCCGGCGAGAGCGCGGCCGTCCCGGCGCAGCAACTGCACCCCGAGCCCGTAGCCGCCGTCCGGGTTGGTGTCATCGGGCGGCGCGGCCGGCAGCCGCATCTCCTCCACCGTGGCGGGGGCCAGCACGCGCTCGTCCCCGGCCGCCAGAAAGGCAGCCCACCGGGCCAGATCGGCGGCGGTCGACCAGAGTTCGCCCGCCGGAGCCATCCGCCCCGTCTCCTGTACGGCCTCGGGGCGCATCACATCCGCCCACGGGTGGACGGCGAAGCCCCCGGCGGCCGGAGCCTGTGGCCGCAGCGACGTACGGTCCATGCCGAGCGGCTCCAGCACCTCGGCCCGCAGCGCCGCACCGAAGGACGTTCCGCGCCGCTGCTCCACGAGGGCGCCGAGCAGGGCGAAGCCGGGGTTGGAGTAGTGGTAGCGGCGCCCGGCCGGATGCTTCACCGGCGCCGGGCCGAGGACGTCGGCGAGTTCGGGCCGCAGGTCGCCCGGGGTCCGCTCCCACCAGGGGGCGGGGGTCTCGGAGGCCAGTCCTGAGGTGTGGCTGAGCAGTTGGCCCACCGTCAGGGCGGCGACCCCGGCGTCGAGTCCCGGCAGATGCCGGCCCACCGGGTCGGTGAGAGCCAGCGCGCCCTCGTCCCGCAGCCGCAGCACCAGCACGGCCACGAAGGTCTTGGTCAGCGAGCCGATCCGGTACTGGGTGCCGGCGTCCGGGGCGTGCCCCTCGATCATGCTGCGTCCGCCGCTCCACACCAGCCGCCCGTCACGTACCACCGCCCCGACGAGCGAGGGGGTACGGCCCTGCGCCTGCCCCACCGCCAGCCGGTGCAGCAGTGCCCGCCGGGTAGCCGGCAGCAACGCGTCCGCGCCGTGCTCGTCCTCAACCGCCACTCGTCGTGCTCCCCTTCGCCGCTGCTTCCCGATCCGCCGCCCGGAACCGGACGGAGATGATCGACATCCGCAACGACCGTACCCCGGGCAGCAGATGGGAGACAGGCGCGATGGCGTACAGCCCCCGCCCACGCGGCAGCCGCAGACTGCGGACCCCGGCGATCCGCGGCGAGGCGGCGGCCACCTTGCGGTACTCCTTGACGTCCATGCCCCACTGCCAGCGGGGCGCGCGGTAGCCGCCCTCGGGGACGTCGAAGGCACCGGCCTGGTTACGGGCGACCATGGAGCGCGAGAGGGTGTCGAAGAGGAAGCCGCCGCCGGGGAAGCGCTCCGCGCACGCCGCGATCAGGCCCTTGACCTCCTGCTCCGGCAGATACATCAACAGGCCCTGGGCGGTGACCAGTACGTCCTGCGGCGGCACGCCGCTCGCCGTCACCTCGTCCATCCACCGCGGGTCGAGCGCCGAGCACGCCAGGGTGCGCCGCCGCGGCGGCTCGTCGGGCAGCAAGGCGCCGCGTACCGCCACCGTCTCCGGCAGATCCACCGTCAGCCAGCGGACCCGCCCGTCGTCCACCCGCCAGAACTGCGTCTCCAGCCCCTCGCCCAGCGCCACCACCATGCCGCCGGGGTGCTCGGCGATGAAGCGCCGCACCTCGTCGTCCAGGCAGCGCACCCGCAGCGCGTGCCACTGTGCCATGGGGGCGCCGCCGAACCGTTCGAAGGGGTAGTCGATCCGCTCGACCAACTCCACCGCCCGCGGGTCGTCGAGCAGCCGGCTGCCGTCGCGCCTGGCTTCCGCCGCCCGGTTGTAGAGATTCCACAGCAGCGTCTCGGGCACGCCGTCCAGCTCGACCTTCAGCCGCTCGCCGCGGTCCACGCCGCCGTTCCGCCGGGCATCGTCCATTCCCCCAGACTCTCATCCGCCCGGTCGGCAGGCGCGGAGCCCGCCGGGCACGCCGCCGGCCACCGCTGCCGGTCCAAACGGTTGACACCCCCAGGGGGCGGGCGTAGACATCCCTTCGGTCAGAGAGCGCTCTCAGTGCGGGCGCCCACCGGCCACCGCTTCCCCGCACGGGCCGCGGCGCAGCTGTCGCGGTATCGGTTCCCCCCATCTCGATGAGCCGTTCCGACCTGTAGGAGCACACATGAGGGTCACCCCACTTGGCCTCTCCGCGAACCGTAAACGTTTCCGAAAATCTCCCCAGGGCGTTGTGCTGCTCGCCCTGGCGCTGATCGCCTCGGCCTATCTCTCGCTGGTGCCGACCTCCTCGCACGCCGCCACTCCCGTGCTGCTCTCCCAGGGCAAGCCGGCCACCGCATCCTCCGTACAGGACGCCTTCACCGCGAACGCGGCGGTGGACGGCGACACCGGCACCCGCTGGTCCAGCGCTGCCACCGACCCCCAGTGGCTCCAGGTCGACCTCGGCTCCGCCCAGCCGATCACCCAGGTGGTGCTCAACTGGGAGACCGCGTACGGCAAGGCGTTCAAGATCCAGACGTCCAACGACGGTTCCACGTGGAACGACATCTACTCCACGACCACCGGCACGGGGGGCACCCAGACCCTCAGCGTGACCGGCACCGGCCGCTACGTACGGATGTACGGCACCGTGCGGGGCACCCAATGGGGCTACTCACTCTGGGAGTTCCAGGTCTACGGCGGTTCCGGCGGCGGTACGAACCCGCCGGCCACCTGCGCCACGACCACCGCCGCACTCGGCAAACCGGCCACCGCCTCCTCCACCGAGAACGCCGGCACCCCGGCCTCTGCGGCCTTCGACGGCAACGCGGGCACCCGCTGGTCCAGCGCGCCCTCCGACCCGCAGTGGGTCCAGGTGGACCTCGGCTCCTCGCAGACCCTCTGCGGCGCCCAGTTGAGCTGGGAGACCGCGTACGCGAAGGCGTACCAGATCCAGGTCTCGGACAACGGTTCCACGTGGAACACTGTCTACTCCACGACCAACGGTCCTGGTGGCGTGGAGAACCTCTCCTTCACCGGCACCGGCCGCTATGTGCGGATGTACGGCACCGTGCGGGCCACCCAGTACGGCTACTCGCTCTGGGAGTTCACCCTGCTGACGCCCGGTGGCACCGGCACCACCCCGCCGCCCGGCGGCGGCAACGGCGACTGCCCGTGGGTGGGTTCGACCGCGCCGGTCGCCACCCGTGTCGCGCAGGTGATGGCGCAGATGACCACCGCGCAGAAGGTGTCGATCCTGCACGGCAACAACAACGCGTCGCCGTACATCGGCAACATCACCGGCATACCGTCGCTCTGCATCCCGGACATCGGTCTCCAGGACGGCCCGGCGGGCGTCGGTGACGGCCTCGGCGGCGTCACCCAGATGCCGTCCGGCAACGCGTCGGCGGCGACCTTCGACGATGCGCTGGAGCAGCAGTACGGCGCGGCCATCGGTGCCGAGTTCGCCGGGAAGGGCGTGCAGGTGGCGCTCGGCCCGACGCTGAACATCGTGCGCGACCCGCGCTGGGGCCGGTCCTTCGAGAGCTTCAGCGAGGACCCGTACCTCAACGGACGGCTGGCGGCAGCGGACATCCGCGGCATCCAGAGCCAGGGTGTGATGGCCGAGATGAAGCACGTGGCCGTCTACAACATCGAGAACCCGGCCGGCACGGTCGTGGTCGACAAGCGGACCATGCAGGAGCTGTACCTGCCGGCCTTCCAGGCCGCGATCCAGCAGGGGTCCCCGGCCGCGGCGATGTGCGCGTACAGCATCGTCAACAGCGTGCCGGCCTGCCAGAACCCGGATCTGCTCAACACCGGCCTCTACCAGCAGGCGAACTTCGGCGGCTTCGTCACCAGCGACTGGGGCGGCACCCACGCGACGGTGGAGTCGGCGAACGCGGGGCTGACGGTGGAAATGCCCAACGGGTACTTCTTCGCCGACTTCCTGGCGCAGGCGGTGGCCAACGGCACCGTCAGCCAGACGACGCTGGACACCATGGTGAGCCGGCTGCTCACGCAGTTCTTCGCGTTCGGCCTCTTCGACAAGGCGCCCAGCGGTTCGCGGGACGCCACCGTCACCACCCCGGCCCACGTCCAGGTCGCCCTCCAGGGCGCCGAGGAGGGTGCCGTCCTGCTGAAGAACAACGGCATCCTGCCGCTCTCCACCGCCACTACCCACTCGATCGCGGTGATCGGCTGGGACGGCGGCGCGGGTGTGCAGTCCATCGGCGGCGGCAGTGCCACGGTGACCAGTTCGGGAACGGTGTGGCCGATCACCGGCATCCAGAACCGGGTGGCCGGCACCGGCACCACCGTCCAGTACAACGACGCCACGAACCTCAGCTCCGCGGTCACCCTGGCCCGCAGCTCCGACGTGGCGATCGTCTTCGCCAGCGACAACTACGGCAACGAGGAGCACGACACCACCACGCTCGACCTGCCCAACAACGGCGGCAGCACGGTCAGTCAGAACGACATGATCGCCCAGGTCGCCGCGGCGAACCCGCACACCATCGTGGTGCTCAACAACAACTCGGCGATCAACATGCCGTGGCTGAACCAGGTCGCGGGCGTCTTCGAGGCCTTCTACCCGGGCCAGCAGATCGGCACGGCGATGGCGGCGCTGATCTTCGGCGACGTCAACCCGTCGGGCAAGCTCCCGGTCACCTTCCCGAAGTCGCTCGCGGACGTGCCCGCCAACACCCCCGCGCAGTGGCCGGGCACGAACGGGCAGGTGCAGTACAGCGAGGGCCTCAACGTCGGCTACAAGTGGTACGACGCGAAGAACATCGACCCGCTCTTCCCGTTCGGCTTCGGCCTGTCGTACACCACCTTCGGATTCAGCAATCTGCAGGTGGGGGCGCTGTCCGGGGGGAACTCGACGGTCCATGTCACGGTGACCAACACCGGGTCGCGGGCCGGCACCGACGTCGCGCAGCTCTACGTCGGCGACCCGGTGTCGACCGGTGAGCCGGTGCATCAGCTGCGCGGCTACCAGCGGGTGACCCTCAACCCGGGCCAGTCGCAGACGCTGACCTTCACGGTGAGCACCCATGACCTGGCCTACTGGAACACCGGCAGCAACAACTGGACGACCGCGGCGGGCAATTACCAGATCCTGGTGGGTGACTCCTCACGCAACCTCCCGGTGACGGGCACGCTCAACGTTCCCAGCGCCGTCACGCCGGCCACCGTCACCCCGGCCGCGACCGCTGCCCTGGCGGTGCCGAACCCGTACGGCATGAGCAGCCCGGTGCACACCCCGGTCAGCTGGGCCTTCGACCCGAACAGCGCGGCCGGCACCGCCTACACCGCGACCGGCCTGCCGCCCGGCATCTCGCTGGCTGCCGACGGCACGTTCACCGGCGCCGCCACGAAGGCGGGCACCTACACCGTGACCGTCACCGCCACGTCCCGTTCCTCCGCCACCGGCGCGGCCACCTTCGTCTGGACCGCCACGCCCTGACCACCCCTCTCCCCACCCACCAGCGCCCCCGCCTCCCCCGGAGCCGGGGGCGCCCCCTTGTCCCTCACAGCCGGCCCCGCACCGCGTCAAAGGACTCGTCGTGCCAGCGCCAGCCGGCGGTGCCGTCGCCGTGGATGTGCAGTATGAACTCGGCGACCGGGCCGCCGTCGGGAAACGCCAGGGTGAGCGCGCTGCGTATCCGGGTGAAGCAGGCGTCGGCCCGCTCCCAGTCCTCCTCGTCGGCAGCCCGCTCTTGCTCACTGAAGAGGGGACGAAACTCTTCAAAACCAGGAAGCGTCTCGACGTCGGCGTGCACCCAGGGCATATCGACCCCGGTCACGGTCAGCCGGGCGATCTCTTGGTCACCGTGGTGAAGTCGCCAGATCCTGCCGGAGGTCAGGTTCGGGTTGGTCATGTCTCCCATGATGACGATCGACACTGACAGGCCGGGGGTGACTTCACCGCCCCGCCGCCCCTCCATCTCGTTCACACCTGTCTCGACCCTCGCCCCGCAAGGTCGGCACCCAGATCAATGCGCCAAGCCGCAGTTCTTCGACGGTGAGCAGTCGGGAGCCCCGGCCTGGCCGTTGCCGCCGCTCTCACGCAAGCAGCCGCTCATCAGCAGCGACCTCGCCGGGATCGACAAGATCCACTGACAGGAGCACCGCCGACGGCCAACTCCGAGTGGGAATCCGCCGACTTCGGTGGGGCAGGACAGCCTGAGTCCCGTTCCCCTGTCCGATTGGCCACGATGGGGACATCGCCGATGGGAAAGGGGCACGGGATCTGGGAACCTACACGGCGGCGGTTGGGTTACGTCTGGGCCATGTCCACGAAGCGGCTGTAGTGGCCCTGGAAGGCGACGGTGATCGTGGCGGTGGGGCCGTTGCGGTGTTTGGCGACGATGAGGTCGGCCTCGCCGGCGCGGGGGGACTCCTTTTCGTAGGCGTCCTCGCGGTGGAGCAGGATCACCATGTCCGCGTCCTGCTCGATGGAGCCGGATTCGCGGAGGTCGGAGACCATCGGCTTCTTGTCGGTGCGCTGTTCGGGGCCGCGGTTGAGCTGGGAGAGGGCGATCACCGGGACTTCGAGCTCCTTGGCGAGGAGCTTGAGGTTACGGGACATGTCGGAGACCTCCTGCTGGCGGCTCTCCGGGCGGCGGGAGCCGCCGGACTGCATCAGCTGGAGGTAGTCGATGACGACCAGCCGCAGGTCGTTGCGCTGTTTGAGGCGGCGGCACTTGGCCCGGATCTCCATCATCGACAGGTTCGGCGAGTCGTCGATGTAGAGCGGCGCCTCGGTGACGTCGGACATCCGGCGCGCGACCTTCGTCCAGTCGTCGTCGGTCATCGTGCCGGAGCGCATGTGGTGCAGCGCGACCCGGGCCTCCGCGGAGAGCAGCCGCATGGCGATCTCGTTGCGGCCCATCTCCAGCGAGAAGATGACGCTGGGCATCTTGTTGGCGATCGAGCAGGTGCGCGCGAAGTCCAGCGCCAGCGTCGACTTGCCCATTGCCGGGCGCGCGGCGATGACGATCATCTGACCGGGGTGCAGCCCATTGGTGAGCGAGTCCAGGTCCGTGAAGCCGGTCGGCACCCCGGACATCTGGCCGCTGCGCGAACCGATCGCCTCGATCTCGTCGAGCGCGCCCTCCATGATGTCGCCGAGCGGCAGATAGTCCTCCGAGGTCCGCTGCTCGGTGACCGCGTAGATCTCCGCCTGGGCGTTGTTGACGATCTCGTCGACATCGCCGTCGGCCGCGTATCCCATCTGCGTGATCCGGGTGCCGGCCTCGACCAGGCGGCGCAGCACCGCCCGCTCGTGGACGATCTCGGCGTAGTACTCGGCGTTGGCGGCGGTCGGCACCGCGTTGACGAGGGTGTGCAGATAGGGCGTGCCGCCGATCCGGGCGATCTCACCGCGCTTGGTGAGTTCGGCCGCGGTGGTGATCGGGTCGGCGGGCTCACCGCGGGCGTAGAGGTCGAGGATCGCGTTGTAGATGGTCTCGTGCGCCGGGCGGTAGAAGTCCGCGCCCTTGAGCACCTCCACCACGTCGGCGATGGCGTCCTTGGAGAGCAACATGCCGCCGAGGACGGACTGTTCGGCGTCCAGGTCCTGCGGGGGCACCCGCTCGAAGCCGCCGTTCTCCCCGAAGCGGCCCGAACTCTCCTCGCCCGCGCCCTTCTTGCGGAACGGGCTGACCGCCGGCGGCTCGTCCGGCGGCATCTCCCAGTGGTCGTCGGCGGGTTCGGGCTGGCTCATCCGGGGTTGGCTCATTCCCGTCACCCTCCCTCCGTCCGACCGGTCCTTCCGGACCCCGCGTGCGTGCCACTCTTTCACGGCACGGCTACCAGAACCGCGCCACCCGGCCGCCGCGAAACAGGCGCGTCGGGTACGTCGGGAAGGCTCCACGGTAGGCCCCCGGGGCACCCGGACCAACCCCGTTATCCACAGGGGGTGTGGACGGCGGCCCGATACCTGTGGAGAACTGCCCCCAACCTGTGTACAGCCCTTGGGACAGCCCTGTGGACAAGCCGCCAATCGGCTGACGGCAACCGCTGTGACCTGGCACTTCTTCATCCATAGCCTGTGCAGGAGAAAAACTTTTCCGCCGCGTCCAAGATCGCCACAAACAACGCGGAGGAGATCACTCTACGCAGTCGCCCGTAATGACTGGACGCTCACTTCACCTCTTACTTGTGGACGATTATGCTGTGCCTGTGCATCCGGTCGCCGATCCTCCCGAGCAGCAGGACCCCGTCCGCCTCCCCGGATCCGTGCGCCGCCGCCACGACCGGGAGATCATCGCGCTGGCGCTGCCCGCCTTCGGAGCGCTGGTCGCCGAACCGCTCTTCGTCATGGTGGACAGTGCGGTTGTCGGCCATTTCGGCACCGCCCAGCTCGCCGGTCTGGGCGTGGCCGCCGCGCTGCTCACCACCGCGGTCAACATCTTCGTCTTCCTCGCCTACGCCACCACCGCCGCGGTCGCCCGCCGGGTCGGCGCCGGCGACCTGTCCGCGGCGCTCCGGCAGGGGGTGGACGGCATCTGGCTGGCGCTGCTGCTCGGCGCCGCGGTGATCGCCGTCGTCCTGTCCACCGCGCCCGGCCTGGTGGACCTCTTCGGCGCCTCCGGCACGGCCGCCCCGTACGCCACCACGTATCTGCGGATCAGCTCCCTGGGCATCCCGGCGATGCTGGTGGTGCTCGCCGCCACCGGAGTGCTCCGCGGCCTCCAGGACACCCGCACCCCGCTTTACGTGGCTGTCGGCGGCTTCACCGCCAACGCCGCGCTCAACGCCACCCTGGTCTACGGCGCCGGTCTCGGCATCGCCGGCTCCGCCTGGGGCACGGTCATCGCGCAGAACGCCATGGCGGCGGTCTACCTCACCGTGGTGGTCCGCGGGGTGCGCCGCCAGAGCGGGGACACGGCCGGCGGGGACTGGTGGGCGATGCTGCGCCCGGACGCCGCGGGCATCCGGGCCTGTGCCAAGGCCGGCGTCCCGCTGCTGGTCCGTACCGTCAGCCTGCGGGCGGTGCTGCTGATCGCCACCGCGGTGGCCGCCGGGCTCGGTGACACCGAGATCGCCGCCCACCAGATCACCCTCACCGTCTGGTCGCTGCTGGCCTTCGCGCTGGACGCCATCGCCATCGCCGGGCAGGCGATCATCGGGCGCTACCTGGGCGCCGGTGACGCCCAAGGGGCACAGGCCGCCTGCCGGCGGATGATCGAGTGGGGAGTGGCCTGCGGGCTCGTGCTGGGACTCCTGGTGGTGGCGGGCCGGCCGCTGATCGGGCCGCTCTTCACCTCGGACCCCTCGGTACGGCACGCGCTGATGTCCGCGCTGCTGGTGGTGGCCGTCGCCCAGCCGGTCTGCGGTGTGGTCTTCGTGCTCGACGGCGTGCTGATGGGCGCCGGCGACGGGCCGTATCTCGCCTGGTCGATGCTGGTGACGCTGGCCGTCTTCACGCCGGCCGCGTTCGCCGTGCCCGCCCTCGGCTGGGGCCTGACCGCTCTGTGGTGGGCGATGACCCTGATGATGCTGACCCGGCTGGCCGCCCTGTGGCTGCGGGCCCGCTCCGGCCGCTGGATCGTCACCGGCGCGGCTCGCTGAGCGCCGAGCTGGCCCAACCAGCCCACCCAGCCCACCCGGCCCACCCCGGCTGTGGCCCGGTCACAGCCCGGGCCGTACCGAAAGAACGGGGGCGGACCTCCAAAAAAACGAGGGCCGGACCTCCCGAAATCGGGATGTCCGGCCCACTGTGTTCCACGTGGAACATTGCGCCTGTTCGCTGCCGAACCCGCCCAACGTTCCCCGTGGAACACCAACCGCACTCAGGCGGCCACGACCTCCAGGTCGAGCACAACCGCGACCTCGGGGTGCAGCCGTACCGAGACCTTGTGCGCGCCGAGCGTCTTGATCGGCGCGGTGACCTCGACCCGGCGCTTGTCGACCGCCGGGCCGCCCGCGGCCTTGATCGCCGAGGCGATGTCGGCCGGGGTGATCGAGCCGAAGAGCCGGCCGGTGTCGCCCGCCCGGGTGCTCAGCTTGACCTTGACGGACTGGAGCTGAGCCTTGACCGCGTTCGCGTCCTCCAGCGAGTGGATCTCGCGGATGCGGCGGGCGCGGCGGATCTGCTCGACGTCCTTCTCGCCACCCTTGGTCCACGCGATGGCGAAGCCCCGCGGGATCAGGTAGTTCCGGGCGTAGCCCGGCTTGACGTCGACGATGTCGCCGGCGGCACCGAGGCCGCTGACCTCGTTGGTAAGGATGATCTTCGACATGCTTCGGTCACCCTTCCTTATCGAGCGGTCGACGTGTACGGCAGCAGCGCCATCTCACGGCTGTTCTTCACGGCCGTGGCGACGTCACGCTGGTGCTGAGTGCAGTTGCCGGTGACGCGGCGGGCACGGATCTTGCCACGGTCAGAAATGAACTTCCGCAGCATGTTCGTGTCCTTGTAGTCCACGTACACGGTCTTGTCCTTGCAGAACGCGCAGACCTTCTTCTTCGGCTTGCGCGGAGGCGGCTTCGCCATGGTGTTTCTCCTATGAGATCAAGAAGTTGTGGAGGTCCGCCCTTAGAAGGGCGGCTCGTCCGAGTAGCCGCCGCCGGAGGAACCGGAGCCGCCGCCCCAGCCACCACCGCCGCCACCGGCCGGGGCACCCCCGGCCTGGCCACCGCCGGCCGGTGCACTGGTCGCCCAGGGGTCGTCGGCGGGAGCACCGCCGCCGCCCTGGCCGCCCCAGGAACCACCGCCCTGGCCGCCGGCACCGCCACCGCCGTAGCCACCCTGCTGACCGCCGCGGCCGCCGCCACCGCTGGTCTTGGTGACCTTCGCGGTGGCGCTCCGCAGGCTGGCGCCGACCTCGTCGACATCCAGCTCGTAGACCGTCCGCTTGACGCCTTCACGGTCCTCGTACGACCGCTGCTTCAGGCGGCCCTGCACGATGACGCGCATGCCGCGCTGGAGCGACTCGGCGACGTTCTCAGCCGCCTGCCGCCAGACCGAGCAGGTCAGGAAGAGGCTTTCGCCGTCCTTCCACTCATTGGTCTGCCGGTCGAAGGTACGGGGAGTGGACGCGACGCGGAACTTCGCGACCGCCGCACCCGACGGGGTGAAGCGCAGCTCGGGGTCGTCGACGAGATTGCCGACGACCGTGATGACGGTCTCGCCTGCCATGGGATGACCTCTCTGGTGACTGCTGCTACTCGGGGGCCCGGACTAGTGCAGTTCCGGACGGAGGACCTTGGTCCGCAGCACCGACTCGTTCAGGTTGAGCTGACGGTCGAGCTCCTTGACGACCTCGGGCGAGGCCTTGAGGTCGACGACCGAGTAGATGCCCTCGGGCTTCTTGTTGATCTCGTAGGCGAGACGACGACGGCCCCAGGTGTCGACCTTCTCCACGTTGCCGCCGCCGTTGCGGACGACGGCGAGGAAGGACTCGATCAGCGGGGAGACAGCGCGCTCCTCCAGATCGGGGTCGAGAATGAGCATGAGCTCGTAGTGACGCATAGGGGAACCCACCTCCTTTGGACTCAGCGGCCACGGCATTTCCGTGGCAGGAGGGTTTGTGCTTTGCGTCGCAACGGTAGCGCGGGCCACTGACACTGCCGCCCGAAGACCTCGGGTCGGCCTGATCGTGCCCGCGCGGAGAACCGGTGCAGACCGTACAGACTACCCGGGCTGGTCCCCCGGGTTGAAATCCGGTCCCTAATGCCCGCAATCTGTACACATCGGGTGTGTAGGGCGCTACCTTGCGCCATTGCTCCGTCACGGAGGTGCCCCATGGCACAACAGCACGCGGCACAGACCCACCGGGCCGACCGGGCCCGTCGTCCCAGTCCCTTCTCCCTCAACTCCGACGGCCGGCGTCATCCGCTGGAGAACTCCCTGGTCCTGGTCACGCTGGCGCTCGGCTTCGTCGCCTCCATCACCGCGGGATTCGACTTCCTGCACGCGGTGGCCGCGTGGACCGGTGTGGCCGGCCTGCTGACCGGTGCCTGGGGCCAGTACATCTCGGTGACGACCTCGGAGCGGTACGGCTTCATCATCGGGCTCGGCATGTCGGGGATCGGCTTCTACATCGGCATGGCACACGGCGGGTTCGTATAGACCCCGGATCCAGGCCGCGCGGCCGGCCCCCGGTCAGGCCCCCGGCCAGGCCGCGCGGCCACGCCGTCCGGCCACCGCCCGCCCGGTCCCGGTACCTCCGGTGGCCGCAGCAGGTAGCGGGGGCGCTCCCCCCTCGCAGTAGGCTTCGGGCCAGTAAAGCCCGCTGTCTGAGCATGGGGAGCGCCCCGCATGAGCCTGACCCTGAGGACCATCAGCCGCGAGCAGCACCTGGCGTACATCCAGAGCCTGCCGTCGGCGAGCCACTGCCAGGTCCCGGCATGGGCTGATGTGAAGAACGAGTGGCGGTCGGAGAGCCTCGGCTGGTTCGACGAGAAGTCCGGCCAGATGGTCGGCGCCGGCCTCGTTCTCTACCGGCAGCTCCCGAAGGTCAAGCGGTACCTGGCGTATCTCCCCGAGGGCCCGGTCATCAACTGGTACGCGCCCAACCTCGACGAGTGGCTGCAGCCGATGCTCGCCCACCTCAAGTCGCAGGGTGCCTTCACCGTGAAGATGGGCCCGCCGGTGATCATCCGCCGCTGGGACGCCACCGCGGTCAAGGCGGGCATCGCCGATCCTGACGTCAAGCGGCTGCGGGACGTGGAGGCCACCTTCATCGAACCGCGGGCCTTCGAGGTGGCCGAGCGGCTGCGCCGGATGGGCTGGCAGCAGGGCGAGGACGGCGGGGCGGGCTTCGGCGACGTACAGCCGCGCTACGTCTACCAGGTCCCGCTGGAGAACCGCTCGCTCGACGACATCCTCAAGAACTTCAACCAGCTGTGGCGCCGCAACATCAAGAAGGCCGAGAAGGCCGGCGTGCAGGTGATCCAGGGCGGCTACGACGACCTGGCGGTCTGGCAGCAGCTCTACGAGATCACCGCCGAGCGCGACCACTTCCGCCCGCGCCCGCTGTCGTACTTCCAGCGGATGTGGACCCGGCTCAACGCCGAGGACCCCAACCGGATGCGGCTCTACCTGGCGGTGCACGAGGGCGAGGCGGTGGCCGCGGCCACCATGCTCACCGTCGGCCGCCACGTCTGGTACTCCTACGGCGCCTCCGCCAACCACAAGCGGGAGGTCCGGCCCTCCAACGCGATGCAGTGGCGGATGCTCCGGGACGCGTACGCGATGGGCGCCAGCGTCTACGATCTGCGCGGCATCAGCGACTCCCTGGACGAGAGCGATCATCTGTTCGGCCTGATCCAGTTCAAGGTGGGCACCGGCGGCCAGGCTGCCGAATACTTGGGCGAGTGGGATTTCCCGCTCAACAAGCTGCTCCACAAGGCACTCGACATCTACATGTCGCGCCGCTGACCGGCCGACTCGCACAAGGAAGGTCTTGACCAGGCCATGGCGCTCACCCTGTACGTCGACTCCGCACGCTGGCGTGCCCACCATCAGTCCGTGGTTGACCAGTTCCCCGGCATCGTGCCGGTCTGCAAGGGGAACGGCTACGGCTTCGGCCACGAGCGGCTCGCCGACGAGGCGACCCGGCTGCGGGCCGGCATGCTCGCCGTCGGCACCACGTACGAGGCGGCCCGGATCAAGGACTTCTTCGGCGGCGATCTGCTGGTGCTGACCCCGTACCGGCTCGGCGAGGAGCCGGTACCGCTGCCCGACCGGGCGATCCGCTCGGTCTCCTCGGTGGAGGGCGTACGCGGCCTGGTGGGCGCCCGGGTGGTGATCGAGGTGATGAGCTCCATGCGGCGGCACGGCGTCGCCGAGGACGACCTGGTGAAGCTGCACACCGCGATCGACGACGTGCGGCTGGAGGGCTTCGCCATTCACCTGCCGCTGGACCGTACCGACGGCAGCGAGGCGGTGGAGGAGGTCTTCGCCTGGATGGAGCGGCTGCGGGCCGCCCGGCTGCCGCTGCACACCATGTTCGTCAGCCATCTGAAGGCCACCGAGCTGGCCACGCTCCAGCAGCAGTTCCCGCAGACCAAGTTCCGGGCCCGGATCGGCACCCAGCTGTGGCTCGGCGACCACGACGCCACCGAGTACCGCGGCGCGGTGCTGGACGTCACCCGGATCGCCAAGGGCGAGCGGTACGGCTACCGGCAGGAGAAGTCGGCGGCGGACGGCCACCTGGTGGTGGTGGCCGGCGGCACCTCGCACGGCGTCGGCCTGGAGGCTCCCAAGGCGCTGCACGGGCTGATGCCGCGGGCCAAGGGCGTGGCGCGGGCCGGCCTCGCCACCGTCAACCGCAACCTGTCGCCCTTCGTGTGGGCCGGCAAGCAGCGGTGGTTCGCCGAGCCGCCGCACATGCAGGTCTCGATCCTCTTCCTGCCGAGCGACGTGGCGCCGCCCGCGGTCGGCGACGAGCTGGTGGCGCATCTGCGGCACACCACGACCCAGTTCGACCGGGTCGTGGACCGCAACCCCTCCTGAGAACCGCTCAGCGCCCGTTGCCGGGGTCGTAGACGCCCTCGGGCGCCTCGGGCCCGCTGCTCGGTCCGTGCGCCCAGGCCGCGTGCTTGGGCGCCTCATAGGGCGCCGGGCGCAGCACGAACGCGTCAGGGGCGCCGTCCAGCACCCCGCCCGCCGGGTCGTCCTGTCCGTCCTGCCGCAGCACGTCGTGCTGCGGCAGCAGGATGTCCCGCACCACCAGGGCGCACAGGTAGAGCACGCCGATCAGGTGGACGGCGATGGCCAGGTGGTACGCGTCGGCGGTCAGCCCGTGCCGCTTGGTCCCGCTGACGTACGCCAGCCGCATCCAGATGCCGAGGAAGTACAGCACCTCCGTGCCCTGCCAGATCAGCAGGTCCCGCCAGCGCGGCCGGGCCAGCACCGCCAGCGGCAGCAGCCACAGCACGTACTGCGGTGAGTAGACCTTGTTGCTGATCAGCAGCGCGGCCACCGCCAGGAAGGCGAGCTGGCCGACCCGGGGGCGGCGCGGGGCGTAGAGCGCCAGCCAGGCGATGCCCGCGCAGAGCAGCAGCATCACGGCGGTGCCGTACGCGTTCACGCCGGAGAGCGGATTGCCGGAGCGCTCCATGATGATCAGCCAGAAGGAGCCGTAGTCGGTGTGCCGCTCCTGGCTGAAGGTGTAGAACTGCGCCCAGCCGTCGGGTGCCAGCAGCATCACCGGCAGGTTGACCACCAGCCAGGCCACTACGGCGCCGGCCAGTGCGCCGCCCCACTGCCGCATCCGCCCGGCCCGCAGGCACAGGATGAACAGGGCGGCCAGCAGCAGCACCGGATAGAGCTTGGCCGCGGTGGCCAGGCCGATCAGCACCCCGGCGGGCACCACCTTGCCGCGTGACCAGAGCATCAGGCCGGCGGCGGCCAGCGCGACCGCGAACAGGTCCCAGTTGATGGTGGCGGTCAGCGCCAGCGCGGGGGACAGGGCGATGAACAGGCCGTCCCAGGGGCGCCGCCGGTTGGTCCGCGCCACGCAGACCACCAGCACCACCGCGCAGATCATCAGCATCGCCGAGTTGACGATCCAGTAGATCTGCGCGCTGTGCTGCGCCGTGCCGTGCGGGGTGAGCCAGGACGCGACCTCCATGAAGAGGCCGGTGAGCACCGGGTACTCCAGGTAGTGGATGTCCGGCGAACTGCTCATCGCATCGGGGATGCGGTCGAAGTACGGCACCAGGTCGGCGGCGAAACCGCGCTGCGCGTACAGGTGCGGAATGTCGGAGTAGCAGGCGTGGATGTACTGGGCGTCGCCGCCCTGGAACCAGCCGCTGGAGTAGCAGGACGCCTTCTGCACCATGCCGAGCGCGAACAGGCCGATCACGACCAGGACCATCACCCGCAGCGGATTCCACCAGCGGTGCCCGCCGACGGCGGCCCAGCGCCCGGCCGGGCCGCCGATCAGATCACTGGCCGCGGTGGCCAGGGGGTCCTCTTCGGTGGGCCGCACGGGGGGCTCTCGCCGGTCGTCCTCTGCACGGTCGTGCACGCTCGTCATGGCGCCATCCTGCCGTACGTGACTGTGCGGGCGAGAGCCCCCGTGTCAGTTCTCGGGCGTCACCCTCCCGGTTTGGTGGGTCCGCGGCCCGGCTGGGTGTCGGTCGGTGTCGCGGTCGGCGAATCGGTCGGGCTCGCCGGTGGGGTGGTCGTGCCGCAGCTCTGCCACGGGAAGCAGGGCTGGGTCGGCGTGTCCGAGGGGGTCGGCCCGGTCGGCGGGGTGTCCGTCGGCGTGGGCGGCGGCGTGGTGGCCGGCGCGGTGGTCGGCGGAGCCGTGGTCGGGGTCGGGGTGGTCGCCGTCGGGGTGGGCGTCGGGCTCGGCACGTTGCCGTAGATGACGTCGCCGACCTTCGAGGCCGGCTTGTCGAACGGCAGCTTCGGCTCCGTGGCCAGCGCCGCGTTCATGTAGTCCTTCCAGATCTGCGCGGGGAAGGAATTACCGTGGATCTTCGTGACGCCGGCGGTGCCGAACATCGACAGGAACGGGTTGACCTTCACCTTGCCGGTGGCCTTGTCCACGTGCGACTGGTCGTCACGCCGGAACATCACGACCGAGGTGGACAGCTGCGGCGTGTAGCCGTCGAACCACGCCGACTTGTTGTCGTCGGTGGTACCGGTCTTGCCCGCCGCGATCCGGCCGCCGTCCAGCTGCGCGGTGGTACCGGTGCCCTTCTTGACCACGTCGGTGAGCATGCCGGTGATGGTGTCCGAGACCAGCGAGCTGAAGGCCTGCTTGGACTCGTCCTTGTGCGACCAGAGCGTCGAGCCCTCGTGCACCACGCTCTTCACCGAGAACGGGTCGTTCTGCACGCCGTGGTTGTCGAACGTCGCGTAGGCGTCGGCCATCCGGATCGCGCTGGGCGAGGAGGTACCGATGGAGTACGTGACGCTGTTCTTGTAGTCGAGCAGGCCGTTGGAGGCGTCCGCGACCAGTCCTGCCTTGATGGCGGCCTCGTGCACCAGGTCGGTGCCGACGTCCTGGCCGAGCTGGACGTACGGGGAGTTGAGCGAGTCGTCGAGCGCCGTGCGGAGGGTGACCTTGGGGACGCTCTCCCCGTCGTCGTTGGGCTGGCGCCACTGGATCTTCTGGCCCTTGTCGTCCAGTCCCTCCCATGGCTTGCCGGTGTAGTCGTTGATCAGCTGGTTGTCCTTGCCGCTGAACCAGCTGTCCGGGGAGACGACCGTCCGCTCGTCGTCGCTCTGGACCGGTCCCTTCTTCGGATCCCGGATGCCGTGGGTCATCGCGGCCGCCAGGACGAAGGGCTTGAAGGTCGAACCGACCTGCGCGCCGGTCTCGTCTGCGTTGTTGGTGAAGTGCTTGGTGGCGTCCTCACCGCCGTAGATGGCGAGGATCGCGCCGTTCTTCGGGTTGAGCGAGGCGCCACCGAACTGGACGAACTGGTCCATGTCCTCGCCGTCGGCGTTCTTGTGCGCTCCGCCGGGTTTGATGTTGGCGTCGCGGACCTTCTTGACCGCTGCGGTCAGCGCGTCCACCTTCGGTTTCTGGAAGGTGGTGTGGATCTCGTAGCCGCCCTGGTTGAGCTGGTCCTGGGTGAGCACCTTCTTGTTGATCAGGTACTGATTGGCCAGCGTCACCATGTAGCCGATCTGCCCGGCCATCTGCGCGTTCTGCTTCTGCGGCAGCGGCATCGGGTACTTGGTGTACTTCGCCCGGTCCTCGGGCGACATCCGCTTGTTCTTGACTTCCTGGTCCAGGATCCAGGACCAGCGCTCCTGCGAGTTCTGCAGGTTGCTCGCCGCGGTGGCGCTGGGGTCGATCCCGGGGTTGCCCGCCGGGTCGAAGTACGTCGGGCCCTTGAGCAGTGCGGCGAGGACGGCGCACTGGCTGGGGTTGAGCTTCGCCGCGTCGACGCCGTAGTACGTACGGGCCGCCGCCTGGATGCCGTAGGCGCCGCGCCCGAAGTACGAGGTGTTGAGGTACCCCGCCATGATCTCGGACTTCTTCATGGTCGCGCCGACCTTTATGGAGATGAAGAGTTCCTTGAACTTGCGGGTGAAGGTCTGCTGCTGGTTGAGCCGGGTGTTCTTGACGTACTGCTGGGTGATGGTCGAGCCGCCCTGCGTCTCGCCGCCCTTGGCCATGTTGAACAGCGCGCGCCCGATACCCATCGGGTCGACGCCCCGGTCGGTCTCGAAGGTCTTGTTCTCCGCCGAGATGACCGCGTCCTGCATCGCCTTCGGGATGGCGTCGATGCTGATGATCTGGCGGTTGACATCACCGCCGGTGGCGATCATCTGGTGGCCGTCGTCCCAGAGGTAGACGTTGTTCTGCGCCGTGGCGGCGAGATTGACGTCCGGGACCCCGACCATGGCGTAGGCGATGCCGACCAGGCCGAGGAGGGTGCCGGCGAAGCCGATGAACACCGCGGTCACCTGCCGCCATGACGGCATCCACCGGCGCCAGCCGTCCTTGCCGTAGCGCGGGTAGTCGATGAACCGTTTCTTGGCCGGCCGCCGGCCGGGGGCGCGGCCGCCACGGCCCGCCGGGCCGCCGGGACCCCCGGGGCCGCTGCCCGCGCCGCCCTTGCGCCGGGCGGCCCGGCCGCCCTGTGCGGCGCGGCGGGCGGCGGCGCGGCCCTGGTACGGCTGCTGGTCTTCACCGCGCGGGGGACCGCCGGCGCTGGGTCCGCCGGCCGGGCCGCCGGAGGCGTGGCCGGCGGGCGGCTGCCCGCCCGGCGCGGGGCCTCCTGCGGCTCGCCGCCCGCCGGACGGCGGGGGCGTCGGCTGCTGCCCTCCGCGTCGGGCGGCAGCCCGGCCGCCCGGGGGCGGCGATGACTGCGGCAGCTTGCGACGGTGCTCGCTCATGAACAGCTACTCCTCGACAGGCGGGGTCGCCTGAAGGCAACGATGACATTCGGGTCGGTCCCCCTGCGTGCGACTGAGTCGGGTCGCACCGCACCGAGGATCAAGACGCATGCCGGCGTCACGGGGTTCCCGGTGCTTCGCATGCCGAACAGAGTACGCACGACCAAAAGGCGCTCGACACGAACGATCAACGCATAACGGGCGGTTGACAGCCCACACATCCCCCGATGTGACACCGGTCACCGCCGCGCGCCTTGCATGATGTGTCGGGCCGTTCTATCGTCTCGATGTATCGACTCGATACATCGGGTCGAGACAGTGAGAACACGGTAGCCGGACCGGGACGAGCCGCGGCACGCGGATCGGTACGCGGACGAGGGGACGAGGGATTGAGCAAGCGCTCCGGAATCCTCGAGTTCGCGATTCTCGGACTGCTTCGGGAGTCCCCGATGCACGGCTACGAGCTGCGCAAGCGGCTCAATACCTCGCTCGGGGTGTTCCGCGCCTTCAGTTACGGGACTCTGTATCCCTGCCTGAAGACGCTGGTCGCCCAGGGATGGCTGATCGAGGAGACGGCTGCGGACAGCGATCCGCTCGCCGCGCCCCTGGCCGGCCGCCGGGCGAAGATCGTCTACCGGCTGACGGCCGCGGGCAAGGAGCACTTCGAAGAGCTCCTCGCCCACTCCGGTCCCGACGCCTGGGAGGACGAACACTTCGCCGCTCGTTTTGCCTTCTTCGGCCAGACGTCGAAAGACGTCAGGATGCGCGTCCTGGAAGGACGGCGCAGCCGTCTGGAGGAGCGTCTGGAGAAGATGCGCGCCTCTTTGGCGCGCACCCGTGAGCGGCTCGACGACTACACGCTCGAGCTGCAGCGGCACGGCATGGAATCGGTGGAGCGCGAGGTCCGCTGGCTCAACGAGCTGATCGAGACCGAGCGGACCGGCCGCGTCGAGCAGCCGGCCGCCGAGCAGGACCACGACCACAACAACCAAGAGAACGGCGGCCGACCCGGAGACCGGGGAACCGCGTGACGATTACACAGGGAGCAACCGGTATGGGTTCGGTTCGCGTAGCCATCGTTGGCGTAGGCAACTGCGCCTCGTCGCTGGTGCAGGGTGTCGAGTACTACAAGGACGCCGACCCGGACGGCAGGGTGCCTGGGCTCATGCACGTGCAGTTCGGCGAATACCACGTGCGTGACGTCGAGTTCGTGGCCGCCTTCGATGTCGACGCGAAGAAGGTCGGCCTCGACCTCGCGGACGCCATCGGCGCCAGCGAGAACAACACGATCAAGATCACCGACGTCCCGCAGACCGGTATCACCGTGCAGCGTGGCACCACCCTCGACGGGCTCGGCAAGTACTACCGCGAGACCATCGAGGAGTCCGCCGAGACCCCGGTCGACGTGGTCCAGGTCCTCAAGGACCGCGAGGTCGACGTTCTGGTCTGCTACCTGCCGGTCGGCTCCGAGGACGCGGCGAAGTTCTACGCGCAGTGCGCCATCGACGCCAAGGTCGCCTTCGTCAACGCCCTTCCGGTCTTCATCGCCGGTACCAAGGAGTGGGCGGACAAGTTCACCGAGGCCGGTGTGCCGATCGTCGGTGACGACATCAAGTCCCAGGTGGGCGCGACCATCACGCACCGCGTGCTGGCCAAGCTCTTCGAGGACCGCGGTGTGGTCCTGGAGCGCACCATGCAGCTGAACGTCGGCGGCAACATGGACTTCAAGAACATGCTGGAGCGCGAGCGCCTGGAGTCGAAGAAGATCTCCAAGACGCAGGCCGTCACCTCGCAGATCCCGGACCGGGACCTCGGCGCCAAGAACGTGCACATCGGCCCGTCCGACTACGTCCAGTGGCTCGACGACCGCAAGTGGGCGTACGTCCGCCTTGAGGGCCGCGCCTTCGGTGACGTCCCGCTGAACCTGGAGTACAAGCTGGAGGTCTGGGACTCCCCGAACTCCGCGGGTGTCATCATCGACGCGGTGCGCGCCGCGAAGATCGCCAAGGACCGCGGCATCGGCGGCCCGATCCTCTCCGCGTCCTCGTACTTCATGAAGTCCCCGCCGGTGCAGTACTACGACGACGAGGCCCGCGACAACGTGGAGAAGTTCATCCGCGGCGAGGTCGAGCGCTGATCTGCCGGCTTCGGCTGATGTGAAAGGCCCCGGGGCGTGCCCCCGGGGCCTTCGCTGTGCGGGCGGCCGTGTGAAGCTGTCCCCATGTCCGCCCCGCGCGATCTCCGCGTGCTGCTGAAGCTGCCCGACTTCCGGCGGCTGCTGGTGGTACGCCTGCTGTCCCAGCTCTCCGACGGCGTCTTCCAGGTCGCGCTCGCCGCCTATGTGGTCTTCTCCCCGGAGAAGCAGACCTCACCGGGTGCGGTGGCCTCCGCCATGGCCGTCCTGCTGCTGCCGTACTCGCTCTTCGGGCCGTTCACCGGCGTACTGCTCGACCGCTGGCGGCGCCGGCAGGTGCTGCTGCACTGCAATCTGCTGCGGGCGGTGCTCTCCTGCGGGACCGCCGTCCTGATTCTGCTGCACGTGCCGGACTGGCTCTTCTACCTCTCCGCGCTCTCGGTCACCGGCGTCAACCGCTTCGTACTGGCCGGCCTGTCGGCCGCGCTGCCCCGGGTGGTGGACGCCGAACGGCTGGTGACGGCGAACTCGCTGGCGCCCACCGCCGGGACCCTGGCGGCCACCGTCGGCGGCGGCGCGGCCTTCGTGGTGCACCTCTTCCTCCCGCAGGGCGCCGGCGCCGACGCGGCCACCGTGCTGCTGGGGGCACTGCTCTATCTGTCCGCCGGGCTGTCCGCACTCGCCCTCGGGCGCGATCTGCTCGGCCCCGACCTGACCGGCGACGGCCCCCGGATCGGCGCCGCCCTCGCCTCCACCGCCCGCGGTCTCGCCGAGGGCCTGGCACACCTCAGGCAGCGCCCCGCCGCCCGCCGGGCGCTGACCGCGATGACCGCGATGCGCTTCTGCTACGGCGCGCTGACCGTGACGCTGCTGATGCTCTGCCGCTACGCCTGGTCCGACCCCGCGGACAGTGACGCCGGGCTGGCGCTGCTGGGCCTCGCGGTCGGTATCTCGGCGGCCGGCTTCTTCGTGGCCGCGATCGTCACGCCATGGGCCACCGTTCCATTCGGCACGGCCGGCTGGATCGCGGGCTGCTCGGCCGCTTCCGCGGTACTGCTGCCGCTGCTCGCCCTGAGCTTCACCACCGCGCCGATGATGGTGGCGGCCTTCGCCCTCGGCGTCACCACCCAGGGCGCCAAGATCGCCACCGACACCGTCGTCCAGACCCGCACCGACGACGCCTATCGGGGTCGGATCTTCTCGCTCTACGACGTCGCCTTCAATGTGGCCTTCGTCGGCGCCGCCGCGGTCTCCGCCCTGGTGCTGCCGGCGGACGGCCGCTCCTCAGGGCTGATCATCGCGCTGACCCTGATCTACGCGGCGGTCGCGGTGAGCCTGCGCCGGGGCGATGTTCCACGTGGAACATCGCCCCGTGGAACCCACGAGGCCGGCACCCGTTCCCCGCGCGGGGCCCCGGCGCGGGGAACGGCGAGCCGTGGAACGGGGGCCGATGTTCCACGTGGAACATCGGCCGGGTTCAGTGCTGAGCCGCCCACCATTCCTTGAGCGCGGCGACCGCGCCCTCCTCGCCCAGCGGGCCGTTCTCCAGCCGGAGCTCCAGCAGATGCCCGTACGCCTTGCCGACCAGCGGGCCCGGCGGGACGCCCAGGATCTCCATGATCTGGTTGCCGTCCAGATCCGGGCGGATGGCGTCCAGCTCCTCGCGCTGCTGGAGATCGGCGATCCGCGCCTCCAGTGCGTCGTAGGTACGTGACAGCGCCGCGGCCTTCCGCTTGTTGCGGGTCGTGCAGTCCGAGCGGGTGAGCTTGTGCAGCCGCTCCAGCAGCGGGCCGGCGTCCCGGACATAGCGGCGGACCGCGGAGTCGGTCCATTCGCCGCTGCCGTAACCGTGGAACCGCAGATGGAGCTCGACCAGCCGGGAGACGTCCTTGATCTGGTCGTTGGGGTACTTCAGCGCGGTCATCCGGGCCTTGGTGAGCTTGGCGCCCACCATTTCGTGGTGGTGGAAGGAGACCCGGCCGTCCGGCTCGAAGCGCCGGGTCTTCGGCTTGCCGATGTCGTGCAGCAGCGCGGCCAGCCGCAGGATCAGGTCCGGGCCGTCCGTCTCCAGGTCGATCGCCTGCTCCAGCACGGTGAGGCTGTGCTCGTAGACGTCCTTGTGCTGGATGTGCTCGTCGCGCTCCAGCCGGAGCGCCGGCAGCTCGGGCAGCACCCGCTCGGCGAGCCCGGTGTCGACCAGCAGCCGCAGTCCCTTGACCGGGTGGTCGGAGAGGAGCAGCTTGTTGAGCTCGTCCCTGACCCGCTCGGCCGAGACGATCCCGATCCGGTCGGCCATCTCCGTCATCGCGGCCACCACCTCGGGCGCGACCTCGAAGTCGAGCTGCGCGGCGAAACGGGCGGCCCGCAGCATCCGCAGGGGGTCGTCGGAGAAGGACGCCTCGGGGGTGCCGGGGGTGCGCAGGGTACGGGCCGCCAGGTCGTCCAGGCCGCCGTAGGGGTCGATGAAGTCGGAGCCGGGCAGCGCGACCGCCATCGCGTTTACCGTGAAGTCACGGCGGACCAGATCGTCCTCAATCGTGTCGCCGTAGGACACCTCGGGCTTGCGGGACGTCCGGTCGTACGCCTCGGAGCGGTAGGTGGTGACCTCCACCTGGAAGCTCTTCACCGCGTCGGTCCCCGGCCCGGGCACGTCCTTGCGCGCGCCGACAGTGCCGAAGGCGATGCCGACCTCCCACACCGCGTCCGCCCAGGGCCGAAGGATCTTCAGCACCTGTTCGGGCCGGGCGTCGGTAGTGAAGTCGAGGTCATGACCGAGGCGGCCCAGCAGGGTGTCCCGCACCGATCCGCCGACGAGGGCGAGCCGGAATCCGGCATCGTGGAAGAGCCGGCCGAGTTCCTCGGCCACGGGCTCGACCCGGTGGCGGGGCGCTTGCGTCTGGGCGGCATTGTTGGCATTCGGCACAACGTAAAAGGGTACGGGTCCGCGGCACCCGCCGGCTCCCGGGTTTCCCTCCGGCCGCATGCTGGACGCCGCAGCACTCCGACACAGCGCGGATCGTTAACATGCCAGCACGCACATCCGATGAACGAGCACGACCGATGACGACGAGGGACGGGCGAACGCGTGGGCGAGGCGGCACAGGCACCCGGAAGAGCCCCGTCGAGACGCCGACGGCGACTGCTGCGGGCCACCGCGCTGCTGTGCGGGGCTGCCCTGCTCACCGGGCTGCTGCAGGCCGCTGAGGCGACCAGCTCGCAGGCGCAGGCGACCACCGGCTCCCACACCGCCACCTTGACCCTGGACGGTCTCAGCCCGCGGGTGCCGACCGCCGACGGCTCGGTGACCATCTCCGGCACGGTGGCGAACAACAGCAAGTCCGAGATCACCGACGCGTACATCGGCGTGCGGATCGGCACCGGCGGCCCGCTGACCAGCCGCAGCGAGATGACCGAGGTCGCCGCCCGCACGACGTACAAGGCGGCGCTGGACGGTGGCGCGGACATCGACGGGCACACCACCGACGTGCCGGACATCCAGCCCGGACTCGGCGTCCCCTTCACGCTCAAGGTCCCGGTCAGCGCCTTCGACCTCGGCGACAGCGGCGTCTACCAGCTCTCGGTGACGCTCGACGGTCAGACCGCGGTGGAGTCCTGGCAGCACGTGCTCGGCATCCAGCGGACCTTCCTGCCCTGGTATCCCGACGGGGAGAGCGCCAAGACGACCCGGATCAGCTATCTGTGGCCGCTCACCGACCGGCCGCACATCGCGGCCCAGGGCGACCCCGAGTCCCAGCAGAGCCCGATCTTCCTCGACGACGACCTGGCCAAGGAGCTGGCGCCCGGCGGCCGGCTCCAGGTGATGGTCGACCTGGCGAAGAACCTCCCGGTCACCTGGATCGTGGACCCGGATCTGCTCGCCTCGGTGGAGGCGATGACCAAGCCCTACCGGGTGGCGACGAACCCGAAGGACATCACCAGAACCGTCCCCGGCACCGGCACCGCGGACGCGAAGGCGTGGATCAACGCCCTGCGGACCGCGATCGCGGGCGCACAGGTGATCTCGCTGCCGTTCGGTGACACCGACATCGCCTCGGTCGCCCACAGCGGCCAGAACGCCCGGGTGGGCGTCGCGCAACTCAAGACCGGGGTCACCCTCGGGAAGATCACCACGGACACCATCCTGGGCGTCAGGTCGGCCGCCAACGTCGCCTGGCCGGTCGGCGGGGCCCTCGACCCCTCCATCGTCTCGGTGGCCCGGGAGGGGGGCGCACAGCGGATCGTCGCCGCCAGCAACACCTTCACCGACGGCCCGGTCGAGTACACCCCGACCGCGTCCCGGCCGATCGGTCACGGCACCACCGCGGTGGTCGCCGACGCCCAGCTCTCCGGCGCCTTCTCCGGCTCGCTCAGCGACGGCAGGGCGGAGGCCGCGGTGCAGAACTTCGTCGCGCAGACCCTGATGATCACCATGCAGGCGCCGAACCGGCAGCGGAGCCTGCTGGTGGCCCCGCAGCGGGTGCCGTCGATCGCGCAGGCACAGGCGATGGCCCAGGCGATCGAGCAGATCGACAGCAGCCCCTGGGCCGAGCTGGTCTCCTTCGACACCGTCGCCAAGGCGGCGCCGGATTCCAGGGCGAACCACCAGGTCCCGCCGGCCCGCGCCTACCCGAAGGCGCTGAGCAGGCATCAGCTGCCGCAGGACACCTTCCCCTCGCTGCGCGACATCCAGCAGCGGCTCAACAACTTCGTGGGCATCCTCACCATCCAGGACCGGGTGACCGTGCCCTTCCGCAACGCGATGCTGCGGGCGGTCTCCACGGGCTGGCGGGACGACCCGCGGAACACCTCGGACCCCAGCGATCCGGAGAATCCCGCCGGCTTCCGCAACTCCATCGACCAGTACCTCGACGACCTCACCGGCGCGGTGCACGTCCTGAAGAAGACCACGCTCACCCTCTCCGGGCGCAGCGGCACCATCCCGGTGACGGTGAAGAACGACCTGGGCCAGGCCATCAGCGGCCTGCAGCTGCAACTGACCTCGGGCGCGAACATCCGGCTGGAGATCAAGAACCCGCTCCAGCCGATCACCATCGACGGCGGGCATACCCGTACCCTGAAGTTCGAGACCAAGGCCAGCGCCAACGGCAAGGTCTCCATCACCACACAGCTCTACACCAAGGACGGCTCCCGCTACGGGCAGGCCGATACGTTCGATGTCAAGATCACCAAGGTCACCGACCTGGTGATGCTGATCATCGCCGTGGGCCTCCTGCTGCTGGTGCTCGCCGGAGTCCGGATCTACCGTCAACGTAAGCGTCAAGCCGCCTCGGGCGGCGACGACGGCGGTTCCGGGGGCGGTTCCGAGGGCAACGGCGCAGGCGGCGGAAGCAACGGTAACGACGGAGACGACGGCGAGGCGGACAGCTCGTCACCCGGGCAGCCGGGTGACCCTGCCGCTGACACCGCCCCGCAAAGCCCGGAGCCGTCCCCGGCAGGTGAGAAGGTGGACGGATAGCCGGCGGACAATAAGGTGGGGCACTGATGAACGCGCCGTATGACGGTGATCGCGACTCTGCGGGCCAGATGCCTCCCCAGCCCGAGCAGCGTCCCACGCCACCTGACCCGTATCTGCAGAACACCTACGCCTACGACCCCTACCAGCAGCAGGGACCGACGGCGCAGGACCCGGTGGACGAGGCACTGTACGACCGGGCGGCCCATCCGCCGCCCCCGCCCGCACCGGACGGCGGGCGGCACTGGCAGCAGTCCGGCTATCCGCAGATGCCCTACGGCGACGACGCCGGCACCCAGTACGTAGGGGTGGACGGCCTGGTCGGCGGGCCCGGCCCCGGGCCCGAGCAGCAGCCGTACGACCCCTACGCGCACCTCTTCCGCGACCAGGCCGCCGGCGAGCAGCAGCAGCCGGCCCAGCCCGCGCCTCCCCAGGACCCGCGGCAGAACTACGGCCAGCAGCCGCAGCAACCCCAGCACCAGCAGCCGGTGCAGCACCCCCAGCAGCCTCAGCAGCAGGGCGGCTATCCGCAGCAGCAGTACCCGCAGCAGGGCTACCCCCAGCAGCAGTACGGCTACCCCCAGGGCTACCAGACGCCCGCCGACAACACCGGCACCGGCTACTCCGAGCCCACGTACCAGGAGCCCGCCTACGGGCAGCCCACGTATCCGACCGGCCAGTACGCCGAGTACGTGGACCCGCAGCAGTACGGCAACCCGGCCTACGGGGCCCAGGGGTACGGCCAGCAGGGACAGCAGGGCTACGTCGATCCGCGGTACGGCTACCCGTACCAGCAGCCGCAGGGGCAGCCGGCGCCGCCCGTCGCCCCGGTCGAGGCGACCGGTGAGGTGCCGCTGGACGCCACCGGGCAGGTGCCCGTCGTGGCGGAGACCAACGGCCGCGGCGGGAGCGTTCTCAAGTCCAGCGCGCTGATGGCCGCGGGAACCCTGGTCTCCCGGGTCACCGGCTTCGTCCGCACCCTGGTGATCGCCGCCGCGATCGGCGTCGCCACCCTCGGCGACTCCTACGCGGTGGCGAACACGCTGCCGACGATGATCTACATCCTCACCATCGGCGGCGGCCTCAACTCGGTCTTCGTCCCGCAGCTGGTCCGCGCGATGAAGGACGACGACGACGGGGGCGCGGCCTACGCCAACCGGCTGCTGACCGTGGTCATGGTGCTGCTCGGCGGGATCGTCGCGGTCACCGTGCTGGGGGCGCCCGTCCTGGTCCGGCTGATGTCCGCGAAGATCGCCGACAACCCCGACACGTACAGCGTGGCGACCACCTTCGCCCGCTACTGCCTGCCGACCATCTTCTTCATGGGCGTCCATGTGGTGATGGGCCAGGTGCTCAACGCCCGGGGCCGCTTCGGCGCGATGATGTGGACGCCGGTGCTCAACAACATCGTGGTGATCTTCACCTTCCTGATGTTCATCTGGGTCTACGGCTCCTACAGCACCACCCGGATGGACGCCACCACGATCACCCCGGAAGGCGCCCGCCTGCTGGGCCTCGGCACCCTGCTGGGCCTGGTCGTGCAGTCGCTGGCGATGCTCCCGTACCTGCGCGACGCCGGCTTCAAGTTCCGGCCACGGTTCGACTGGCGCGGTCATGGCCTCGGCAAGGCCGCCAGGCTCGCCAAGTGGACCTTCTTCTTCGTGCTGGCCAACCAGGCGGGTCTGATCGCGGTCACCCAGCTGGCCACCTGGGCGGGCTCCAACGCCGACAAGGACGGCTACCAGGGCACCGGCATCACCGCGTACAACAACGCGCTGCTGATCTGGCAGATGCCGCAGGCCATCATCACCGTCTCGGTGATGGCGGCGGTGCTGCCGCGGATCTCCCGGGCCGCCGCCGACGGCGACATCACCGCGGTCCGCGACGACATCTCCTACGGCCTGCGGACCTCGGCGGTGGCCATGGTGCCGGCCGGCTTCGCCTTCCTCGCCCTGGGAGTACCGATCTGCGGGCTCCTCTACGCCAGCACTGGCGCCGAGTCGGCGCAGAACATCGGGTTCATCCTGATGGCCTTCGGCGTCGGTCTGATCCCCTTCTCGGTGCAGTACGTGATCCTGCGCGGCTTCTATGCCTTCGAGGACACCCGCACCCCCTTCTACAACACGGTGATCGTCGCGGCCGTGAACGCGGCGGCGGCCGGCATCTGCTTCCTGGTGCTGCCCGCCCGCTGGGCCGTGGTCGGCATGGGATTCGCCTACGGGCTCGCGTACGCCGTCGGTGTCGGGGTAGCCGCCAAGCGACTGAGGGCGCGTCTGCACGGAGATCTGGACGGCCGCCGGGTGATCCGCACCTACGCCCGGCTGGTCGGCGCCTGTATCCCCGCCGCGGCGATCGCCGGCGTGGCCGTGTACGTCATCATGGGCGCACTCGGCAGCGGTGCGGTCGGCGCCTTCGCCGCGCTGGTGGTGGGTGGCGTGCTGCTGCTCGGTCTGTTCGTCGTTGCCGCGAAGCGGATGAGGATCGAGGAGATGACCGCCATGATCGGTATGGTCCGGGGGCGGCTCGGGCGCTGATCGGGCCCGCGCACCACCCGGCGCTTTTTACCGCGCAACCTTCACGGCCCGCCGTGTGTCGTGCATAGCGGCGGAGTGTGGGCACAATTGTCTTCGGCTGGACGTGAGATCGCGCAATGGATGGGGAGGCAGGAACGACGGTGGCGGATCGGAGCACGGCCGCCGTCGGAGTGGCCAATGAGGGCGGCGAGAAGCAGCCCGCCGCACAGCACAGCGGCGCCACCTCCGGCGGAACGGCGACGGACGACCAGACCGGCAGTACATCCGACGGCGTCGCGGCCGACACCGCGCCGAAGAAACGCCGGACCACCACCGAACAGAACAGCGCGGGCACAGCGGACTCCTCTCCTGTGACATCCGAGGCGAAGACCAGGACCGGGGCCAAGGGCGACATCGACGCCGACAGCAAGGCCGCAGCAGCCCCCAGCACCACGACCGGGGCGGACGCCGGGTCCAAGGCCGGGACGGACCCCGAGATCGCCCCCGAGATCGACCCCGGGGGCGACGCCGAGACCAAGACCCTGACCGACACCACGACCGTCCTCACCGCAGAGCCCGCGGCTCCGGCGAGGACTTCGGCCACCGCCACCATCGCCCTCACGCCCCCCGCCGCGGACACCGACGAGGCGACCACCACGCCGCTTCCCCCGGTCGCCACCGCGGTGAAGTCCGGTCCCGCTCCGAAACCGGCCACCGGTGGCAGCGGGAGCGGCGCCGCCGCCAAGAAGCCTTCAGCTCCCCGTGCCACCCCACCGGAGCTGCACAGCGGTCACAAGCTGGCCCGCCGCTACCAGCTGGCGGAGTGCGTCACCCGGGTGGACGGCTTCAGCAGCTGGCGTGCGGTGGACGAGAAGCTGCGCCGTGCGGTCGGCATCCACCTCCTGCCCGCTGACCACCGCCGGGCCCGCCAGGTGATGGCCGCGGCCCGCTCCGCCGCCCTGCTGGGCGACCCCCGCTTCGTCCAGGTCCTCGACGCCGTCGAGGAGAACGATCTGGTCTATGTCATCCACGAGTGGCTGCCCGACGCGACCTCACTGGCCGATCTGCTCACCACGGGCCCGCTGGAGCCGCACGAGGCCTACCAGATGGTCAGTCAGGTCTCGCAGGGCATGGCCGCCGCCCACCGTGAGGGCCTGTCGCATCTGCGGCTCGACCCGGGCGCGGTGCTGCGTACCGTCTCCGGGCAGTACCGCATCCGCGGGCTGGCGGTCGCCGCGGCGCTGCGCGGCCTCAGCTCCGAGACGCCCAAGCGCCAGGACACCGAGGCGATCGGCGCACTGCTCTACGCCTCTCTCACCCAGCGCTGGCCCTACGAGGAGGACGCCCACGGCCTCGCCGGGCTGCCCAAGGGCGTCGGCCTGGTCGCCCCCGACCAGGTACGGGCCGGCGTCCACCGGGGCCTGTCCGAGATCGCCATCCGGGCCCTGGTGAACGACGGGGCGACCGCCTCCCGCGAGGAGGCGCCGTGCACCACCCCGGAGGAGCTGGCCAGGGCGGTCGCGGCCGTACCGCGCATCCGGCCGCCCGAGCAGCCCCCGCCGGTCTACCCCGCGTCCGTCTTCCAGCAGCCCCCGCCGCCGCCCGGCGGTGCCGCCCGGGTGCCGATGGCTCCGGCGGCCCCGCCGCCCGCACTGCCCGGCCGGACCGGCAAGGTCCTCAAATGGGCGGTGGTCGCGCTCCTGACCGTGGCGATCGGCCTGGGCAGCTGGCAGCTCGCCGACACCCTGCAGTCCCGTGAGGACCGCTCCACCCGCCCCCAGCCCACCGGCCAGAAAGCGGGCCAGGCCACCACGCCGCCGCCGGTGGGGCCGGTCAAGATCGTCGGTGCCCGGGACTTCGACCCGCTGGGTGACGGCACCGAGAGCCCTTCGACCGTGGACAGGGTCTACGACCACGACACGGGCACCTACTGGCAGACCCAGAATTACTACAGTCGGCCCGACCTCGGCGGTCTGAAGTCAGGCGTCGGCGTCATCGTGGACCTGGGCAAGGCCCACAACGTCAGCGGGGTGAAGGTCGACTTCGTCGGAGGGGACACCTCGGTCGAGCTGATGGCCGCCCCGCAGAACACCGCGAAGATGCCCACCGCGCTCGGCGACTTCACCAAGGTGGCCTCGACGCACGGCACCGAGGTCACGCTGAAGCCCGGCACCAAGGTGAACTCCCGCTATCTCCTGGTGTGGCTGACCAAGCTGCCGCCGTCCGACGGCGCGTACCGGGGAAAGATCGCCGAGATCAGCGTCACGGGCTGATCGAGCGGCGGACGGGGGAGCCTGTGGCGTTGGAGGGAAGCCCGTTCGGCGGGGTCGACGACACCGCTCTGCTCGCCCGCCACGTGGCGGGCGAGCCCGACGCCTTCGGTGAACTCGTCCGGCGGCACCGCGACCGGCTGTGGGCGGTGGCGCTGCGCACCCTGGGAGACAGGGAGGAAGCCGCCGACGCCGTCCAGGACGCCCTGGTGTCGGCCTTCCGGTCCGCCCACACCTTCCGCGGCCAGTCGGCCGTCACGACGTGGCTGCATCGCATCGTGGTCAACGCCTGCCTGGACCGGGTCCGCCGCGCCGAGTCCCGGCGGACCGCCCCGGTCGCGGACGAGCAGAACTTCGAAGCCCTCATGGAGCCGCACGAGTCCGCAGAGGCGCCGGCCGAGCGGGACGAGCTGCACCGGGAGCTGCTGGCCGCGCTGGCCACGCTGCCGGCCGAGCAGCGTGCCGCCCTGGTGCTGGTCGACATGCAGGGCTACCCAGTGGCCGAGGCCGCCAAGGTGCTGGACGTGGCGGTCGGCACCGTGAAGAGCCGGTGCGCCCGTGGGCGCGCCCGGCTGCTGCCCCTTCTCACTCATCTGCGCTCCGAGGGCGTCGGCAGCGCCCTGGACACCGGGGGAAGGAACCGGGCGGAGGGGACATCCGTCACAGAGACGGGATCAGAACAGGGCGGAGGTGGCCACCGATGACAGCGAAGAAGGGTGCAGGGACGGACCCGCATCCCGAGGTCGCCGAGATCTCCGACCTGACCGAGGGCCTGCTGCCGCCGGATCGCGGCACCGATGTCCGCGACCACATCGCCGACTGCCCTCTGTGCAGCGACGTACTGACTTCGCTGACCGAGATCCGCGGGCTGCTGGGCTCCCTGCCCGGGCCGCAGCGGATGCCGGCGGACGTCGCCGGACGGATCGACGCGGCGCTCGCCGCCGAGGCGCATCTCGACACCGTCCTGCCCGGCCCTCGTGTTCCACGTGGAACATCGCCCGAAGGGCAGAGCGGAGCGTCGGCCGAAAGGCACTCCGGAGACGGTGATGTTCCACGTGGAACATCGAACGTCACCCCTCTGCACCGTGGCCGCCGCCGGCGCAAGGGTCTGCTCGTCGCGGCCTCGGTCGCCGCGGTGGTCCTGGTCGGCGGCGGCATATACGAAGCGGCCTCCAGCGGCGGCGGTGACAACGCCGGCTCCAACAGCCTCAAGAAAGCCGACGCGGGAGCCGCCGCCGACCCGGTGGCGGCGCAGGTGCGGCAGCTGCTCGCCCAGCCGCCCTCGGCCGGCGCCCGCGGCAAGATCGGCGACTCCCCGATGCTCAGCGGCCCCGACGGCACGGGCAAGGCCGCATCGGTGCCCGCATGTGTCCTCGATGCCACCGAGCGCTCCCAGGCGCCGCTGGCCTCCGAACGCGACCTCTTCCAGGGCACGGACTCCTATCTCGTCGTGCTGCCGCACCCCGGTGACGGGTCCCTGGTGGACGCGTACGTTGTCAGCGCCTCCTGTACGGACACCAGCCCGGGTTCTGTGCTCTTCCAGAACACCTATCCACGCTGACGGCGGGCGGCTCACAGCCGTGGGAATGTCGGGCCCGTAGGATCCGTTAGGCAGGACGAGAGTCCCTCCAGGGCCCCCACAGCAGTTCGCAGAGACGAGGAATTCACCCGTGAGCGACATCCGCAATGTCATCATCATCGGCTCGGGTCCCGCGGGCTACACCGCGGCGCTCTACACGGCGCGTGCCTCTCTCAAGCCGCTGGTGTTCGAGGGCTCGGTAACCGCCGGCGGTGCGCTGATGAACACCACCGAGGTGGAGAACTTCCCCGGGTTCCGTGAGGGCATCCTGGGTCCGGATCTGATGGACAACATGCGGGCCCAGGCCGAACGCTTCGGCGCCGAGCTCATCGCGGACGACGTGACCGCGGTGGACTTCAGCGGTGACATCAAGACGGTCACCGACTCCGCCGGCACCGTGCACCGCGCCAAGGCTGTCATCGTCACCACCGGTTCGCAGCACCGCAAGCTGAACCTCCCGAACGAGGATCTCCTCTCGGGTCGCGGTGTCTCCTGGTGTGCGACCTGTGACGGCTTCTTCTTCCGCGACCAGGACATCGCGGTGATCGGTGGCGGCGACACCGCGATGGAGGAGGCAACCTTCCTCTCGCGGTTCGCCAGGTCGGTGAAGATCATCCACCGCCGGGACACCCTGCGGGCCTCCAAGGCGATGCAGGAGCGTGCTTTCGCCGACCCGAAGATCTCCTTCGTGTGGGACAGCGAGGTCGCGGAGGTCAACGGCGACGGCAAGCTCTCCGGTCTGACCCTGCGCAACACCCGCACCGGTGAGACCTCGGAGCTGCCGGTGAGTGGTCTGTTCATCGCGATCGGCCACGACCCGCGGACCGAGCTCTTCAAGGGTGTTCTCGACCTGGACGCGGAGGGATATCTCACCGTGCAGGCCCCCAGCACCCGCACCAACGTTCCCGGTGTCTTCGCCGCCGGAGACGTCGTGGACCACACCTACCGTCAGGCGATCACCGCAGCCGGCACCGGCTGCTCCGCCGCTCTGGACGCCGAACGCTATCTGTCGGCGCTCGCGGACGCCGAGAAGGCCGCCTGACGGCTTCCCCGCTTCACCTCTCCACACCCCTCCACCCCGCCCCAAGAACCTGAGGAGACTGCCGTGGCCGGCAACACCAAGACCGTGACCGACGCGACCTTTGCCGAGGAGGTGCTCTCCAGCGACAAGCCCGTGCTGGTGGACTTCTGGGCCGAGTGGTGCGGCCCGTGCCGCCAGATCGCCCCGTCCCTCGACGCCATCGCGGCCGAGCACGCGGACGAGATCACCATCGTCAAGCTGAACATCGACGAGAACCCGGAGACGGCCGCGAAGTACGGCGTCATGTCCATCCCGATGCTCAACGTCTACAAGGGCGGCGAGGTCGTGAAGACCATCATCGGCGCCAAGCCGCGGGCCGCCCTTGAGCGTGACCTCTCCGACTTCATCGGCTGACGCTCTCCAGCACAGCACCAGCGCGGTAATGACGGCGGGCGGTTGATGTTCCACGTGGAACATCAACCGCCCGCCGTCGTCGGTTCCCCGGACTCTAGAGCGGCCGGAGCGCCGGTTCCTTCTGTACCGCGCCCAGCAACCGGTCGATCGCCATCTCCACGTCTTCCTTCCAGGAGATGGTGGAGCGCAGCTCCAGCCGCAGTCGCGGATAGCGCGGGTGCGGGCGGACCGTCTTGAAGCCCACCGCGGTGAGATGGTCGGCGGGCAGGACGCAGCCGGGAGAGTCCCACTTCGCGTCCCCGAACGCCTCGATCGCCTTGAAGCCCCGCCGGACCAGATCCTTGGCGACGGTCTGCACCAGCACCCGCCCGATGCCCTGCCCCTGGTAGCCCGGCAGCACCCGGGCGGTCATCAACTGCACGGCGTCCGGCGACACCGGGCTGGTGGGGAAAGCCGTGGAGCGCGGCACATACGCGGCCGGGGCGTAGAGCACAAAGCCGGCCGGCACCTCGTCGACGTAGACGACCCGGCCGCAGGAACCCCACTCCAGCAGGGCCGCCGAGATCCATGCCTCTTTCTCAAGTTCAGGCTTACCCGCCTGGACGGCCGCCTCGCCGCTGACCGGGTCCAGCTCCCAGAAGACACAGCGGCGGCAGGGCTTGGGGAGGTCCGGGAGATTGTCCAGAGTGAGCGGTACCAGCCGACGTCCCATGTGGCCAAGACCCCATTTCTGGCACGCACCGAGCAATCCGATCCCCGATCGGGTATCCGGTGCGGCCCTCGCAACCCTCGGGCACCCCGGCGGCTCACCGGGGTGCCTGTCCCTCACACGTCGTCCGTGCCCTCGCCGTCCTCGCCGTCCTCGGCCTCTTCGTCCTCCAGCCGGGACTCCAGCACCTTGCCCTCGCCGGGAGCCATCGCCCCCAGGATCCGCTCCAGATCGTCTATGGACGCGAACTCCACCACGATCTTTCCCCGCTTCTGACCCAGGTCGACCTTCACCCGGGTGTCGAAACGGTCGGAGAGCCGAGAGGCGAGGTTGGTCAGCGCCGGGGAGACCCGGCGGCCGGCTCGCGGTGCGGCGGACTTCCGGGCCGGCTTCGTCTCGCCGTTCATCAGCAGCACGATCTCTTCGACCGAGCGCACCGACAGCCCCTCGGCGACGACCCGGCCGGCCAGCGCCTCCTGCTGCTCCACGTCGTTCAGCCCGAGCAGCGCCCTGGCGTGACCGAAGGTGATCACCCCGGCCGCCACCTTCAACTGCACGGCGGACGGCAGCTTCAGCAGCCGCAGGGTGTTGGAGACCTGCGAGCGGGACCGGCCGATCCGGTCGGCGAGCTGCTCATGGGTGCAGGCGAAGTCCCGCAGCAGCTGGTCGTAGGCGGCGGCCTCCTCCAGCGGGTTCAGCTGCGCCCGGTGCAGATTCTCCAGCAGGGCGTCCAGGAGGAGCTTCTCGTCCTCGGTGGCGCGGACGATCGCCGGGATCCGCTCCAGACCGGCCTCACGGCAGGCCCGCCAGCGGCGCTCTCCCATGATCAGCTCGAACCGGTCGGTGTCGATCTGCCGCACCACCACCGGCTGCAGCAGACCCACCTCCTTGATGGAGGTGACGAGCTCGCTGAGCGCTTCCTCGTCGAAGACCTCGCGCGGCTGGCGCGGGTTCGGCGTGATGACGTCCAGCTCCAGCTCGGCGAAGTAGGCGCCGGTGACCGGAGCCTGCGTCGCGGACAGATCCGGCTCTGTTTCACGTGAAACAGGGATGTCCACCACCGGTGGGGTGGACTCGGGTGTTCTGCGGTCCACCAGACCCGCCACTTTCGCCGCCGCGACGCCACGTTCCGGCGTCAGGACGGGTCCGGCCGACGACGATGAGCCGTTCGGCTGCGGCGCGGCCGGGATCAGCGCGCCGAGACCACGGCCGAGCCCTCTGCGTCGATCACTCACTGGATGCCCTCCGACATGCTGTGCGGGTTGTGCTCACTCTGCTCGTCCTGCGGGTCGTACTCGACGGCCACGCCGCCCGGCAGGCCGCGCAGCGCCATCTCCCGGGCCGCCTCCAGATAGGAGAGGGCGCCGCTGGAGCCCGGGTCGTAAGTCAGCACGGTCTGGCCGTAGCTGGGTGCCTCCGAGATCCGGACCGAGCGCGGGATGCTGGTCCGCAGCACCTCCTTGCCGAAGTGCGTCCGGACCTCCTCGGCGACCTGGGCGGCCAACCGGGTCCGGCCGTCGTACATCGTCAGCAGGATGGTGGAGACGAAGAGCTTCGGGTTGAGATGGGCGCGGACCAGGTCCACATTCTTCAACAGCTGGCCCAGGCCCTCCAACGCGTAGTACTCGCACTGGATCGGGATGACCACCTCGGCGCCGGCCACCAGTGCGTTGACGGTGAGCAGACCGAGGGAGGGCGGACAGTCGATCAGGACGTAGTCCAGCGGCTGCTCGTAGGACTCCAGGGCCCGCTGCAGCCGGCTCTCCCGGGCCACCAGCGAGACCAGTTCGATCTCGGCGCCCGCCAGGTCGATGGTGGCGGGAGCGCAGAAGAGGCCCTCCACATCAGCGACCGGCTGGACGACGTCGGAGAGAGGCCGGCTCTCCACCAGGACGTCATAGATGGACGGGACTTCGGCGTGGTGGTCGATGCCCAGGGCCGTCGAGGCGTTGCCCTGCGGGTCCAGGTCGATCACCAGCACCCGGCCGCCGTGCAGTGCCAGGGAAGCCGCCAGATTCACCGTGGTGGTGGTCTTGCCGACCCCGCCCTTCTGGTTGGCGACCACCATGATCCGGGTCTGTGCAGGTCGGGGCAGCCCCTCACCGGTGCGGTTCAGCGCCTCGACGGCCAACTGGGCGGCGCGACCGATAGGGGTGTCATCCATGGGAGGCAATGTTTCACGTGAAACATCGCCCACGAACCCCGGGGGCCCAGCGAAGGGTCCCCCGGCTGATTCAGCTGAGCGGGGACCGGGGACCGGATCGGCCATCGGCCCCGCGATGTTGGCGTCGGACCGCAAGGACTCACTCTCCTCGACTTCAGGCTCGCAATGAGAAGAGCCTGCCATGCCCGAGGGGTGCTGAACCAGCGAGGCCCGGTTGCCTGTGGATAAATCCCGAGAACTGTCCACAGGAGCGGTCGTCTTAGCGGGTTTATTGGCACGGGCTTCAGCTGCGGCGCGGCCGCGGCTGAGCACTCCCGGAAGCAGCGAGCGACGTTTCACGTGGAACACGATGCACAGCGCCGCGCCGCCAGCTCCGCAGACACTCCGGCTTATGTCGGTTTGGCCGTTTGTATGGCGTAGAGCACCAATCGCCCTCGCCTCAGGACGGCACCCACGACGGCACCCACGACGGCACCCCGCCGCGGCACCCCGACTGAGTGCCGCGACGCCCCACCCGGCTGCCGCGGCGGCCTTCCGTCAGCGGCGGCGGCGACCGCCGCCACCGCGCTGATTGCGGCTGGCCCGAGCCGCCTTGGCCCGCCGGGTGGCCGCCCGGACCCCGCCCGGGCTCTCCCCGACGAGCACCCGCACCACCGTGGAGAGCGGGTCGACGATGCCCTCACCGACCTGGACCACGGTCGCCTCCACCGCGCCCAGCCGGCTCAGTGCCGCCCGGGACGCCTTGACCTCCTGCTCCGCGGTGTCGCCCTTGAGTACGGCCATCTCACCGTGCGGCCGCAGCAGCGGCAGACCCCAGCCGGCCAGCCGGTCCAGCGGTGCCACCGCCCGCGCGGTCACCACGTCCACCGGCGGCAGCTTGCCGATCATCTCCTCGGCCCGCCCGCGCACCACGGTCACATTGCCGACGCCCAGCAGCTTGACCACCTCTTCGAGAAAGGTGGTCCGCCGCAGCAACGGCTCCAGCAGCGTGATCCGCAGATCAGGCCGGGCCAGCGCCAGCGGAATCCCGGGCAGCCCGGCGCCGGAGCCCACGTCACAGACCGACACGTCCTCGTCGATGACCTCGGAGATCACCGCGCAGTTCAGCAGATGCCGTTCCCACAACCGGGGCACCTCGCGCGGACCGATCAGCCCACGCCGTACGCCGGCGTCCGCGAGCAGCTCGGCGTAGCGCAGCGCGTCGGCGTACCGGTCGCCGAAGACCGTCCTGGCCTGCTCCGGCGGCGCGGGGAGTTCCGCTGCTGCCTCGGTCACAGGGACTGTCCTTTCCTCGGTTCTGCGGGGACACCACAGACGTACCCATTCAGGCTGACAAGCTTCGGCCCCGCCTGCGAACAGACGGGGCCGATGGAGCGGAGTGCGGGCTTTTGGTACCGATTCCCCGGTCAGACGGGGAGGACCACCACGCGGCGCTCCGGTTCCTCACCCTCGGACTCGCTGCGCAGTCCGGCAGCGGCGACCGCGTCGTGCACGACCTTGCGCTCGAAGGGCGTCATCGGGTCCAGCTTCACCGGCTGCCCGGTCTGCTTCGCCTCGGCCGCCGCGCTCGCCCCGAGCTTCGCCAGCTCGGCCCGCTTACGGGCCCGGAACCCGGCGATGTCCAGCATCAGCCGGCTGCGCTCACCGGTCTCACGGTGCACCGCCAGCCGGGTCAGCTCCTGGAGCGCCTCCAGCACCTCGCCGTCCCGGCCCACCAGCTTGTTGAGCTCGCGGCTCGCCGGGTCGCCGATGATCGACACCGACGCGCGCTCACCCTCGACATCCATGTCGATGTCGCCGTCGAGATCGGCGATGTCCAGCAGCCCCTCCAGGTAGTCCGCCGCGATCTCCCCCTCCTGCTCCAGCCGGGAGAGGGTCGCGGACGAACCGCTGTCGGGTGCCGTGGTGGTGTTGACGTCGCTCACGCCTGGCATCTCCTCTGACTTCCTTCTACTTCTTCTTCGACGCGTTGCTCGGCTTGGCCTTCTGCCCGCCCGCCTTGGGGGTGCCGCCCTTGCCCGCACCGGCCCGTGGCGCACCCGCCCGGGGAGCGCCGGGCTTCCCGCCGCCGGCCCGTGGGGCACCGGTGCTCTTGGTGGCGCCGCCGGCCCCACCGCCCTTGCCGGCCGTACTGGACCCCTTGGTGGCGCCGTCGGCACCGCCGGTACCGCCGCCGGTGCCGGACGGGGCCGAGGGGCCCGTCGCACCGCCCGCGGCGCCGCCCGAGGTGCGCTGGGACTTGCTCTGCCGCTTGGGCTGGCTGCGGTTGGCACGCGCGGCCTCGACCGCTTCCTTGGCCTTGACCTCCTCCAGCGGCTCCACCAGCTTGCCCTTGGCCCGCAGCCGCTCCTGGCGCTGCTTGAAGGCGAGGCTGCCCGGGGTGGGGTTGCGCCGGATGACGACCAGCTGCTGGCCCATCGTCCATACGTTGGTGGTGAGCCAGTAGACGAGCACACCGACCGGGGCGATCACACCGAAGCCGGCGAAGACCAGCGGGAACACGTACATCAGCATCTTCTGCTGCTGCATGAACGGCGTGTTCACCGACATGTCCACGTTCTTCGTCATCAGCTGGCGCTGCGTGTAGAACTGCGAGAACGACATCAGCACGATCATCAGGATCGTGACGACACGGACCTCGGTCTGGTGAGCGCCGAACTCGGCCAGCTTGGCCGCGCTGTCGGTGAACTTGGCCGGCAGCGGGGCGCCGAAGATGTGGGCGCTCTGCGCGCTGTCCACCAGGTTCTTGTGGATGACGCCGACCTCGTTGCCCTTCGCCACGTTGCTGAGCACGTGGTACAGGGCGAAGAAGAACGGCGACTGGACGAGGATCGGCAAGCACGAGGAGAGCGGGTTGGTGCCCGTCTCCTTGTACAGCTTCATCATCTCTTCCGACTGCTTCTGCCGGTCGTTCTTGTAGCGCTCCTGGATCGCCTTCATCTTCGGCTGGAGCACCTGCATGTTCCGCGTCGACTTGATCTGCTTGACGAAGAGCGGAATCAGCGCCGTCCGGATCAGGACCACCAGCGAGACGATGGACAGACCCCACGCCCAGCCGCTGTTCGCGTCGAAGATCAGGCTGTAGAAGGAGTGGAACTGGACGATGATCCACGAGACGGCGTCATAGAGGGGGTTCAGGATCCCCACGGTCAGGCTCCTTGGGCGTGAGAGGGTCCGGTGGGCTCGGGCGTGACGGGCCCGTCGGAGCCGCCCCGCAGGTAGCGGCGCAGCCGATCGTGCCATGGCGGTCGTTTACGCGGCGGGACATGGTCCACGCCGCCCGGCGACCAGGGATTGCACCGCAGGATGCGCCACGCGGTCAGAGCGGTGCCCTTGATCGCGCCATGCCGGTCGATGGCGGTGTATCCGTAGTGGGAGCAGGAGGGGTAGTAGCGGCACACCGGACCGAGCAGTGGACTGATCGTCCACTGGTACAGCTTGATGAGTGCCAGCAACGGGTATTTCATCGAGCCACCCTCCCCTCGGCTTCGCCATGGGTGTCGCGACCCAGCAGCCGCGTCAGTGCGGCGTCCAGATCGAGGGCCAGCTGTGCATGGTCCGCACTGCCGGCGCCGGGCAGTGCGCGTACTACCACCAGGCTACCGGGGGGCAGCAGAGGCAGACGCTCACGGACCAGATGACGCAGTCGGCGCTTGACCAGGTTGCGTTCAACGGCTCCGCCCACCGCCTTGCTCACGACGAAACCCGCACGCGCCGGGGGAGTGCGCCCCCCAGGCACATGCGGGTCCGTGGTGTCGCGGCGGAGATGGACGACGAGAAGCGGTCGGCCGGCTCGGCGTCCGCGGCGAACCGCCGCTGCGAAGTCCTGCCGGCGCCTCAGCCGATTCTCGGTGGGAAGCACGGCATGGGACCTGTGACGATCAGGCGGACAGCCGGGCGCGGCCCTTGCTGCGGCGGGTCGCGAGGATGGCGCGGCCGGCGCGGGTGCGCATACGCAGACGGAAGCCGTGGGTCTTCGCACGACGGCGGTTGTTCGGCTGGAAGGTGCGCTTGCTCACTCGGGGGCTCCAGGGAGAATCGTGGGTCCGACGGGGAGTCGCCTGGCTGTCACCGTGCGCCCACGAAAAGCTCGCGGACCTTTCAGGTGCACCGCTTCAACGATCCTCCGATCACATACCCGGAAGATCTTCGCCCATCGGTAGGCAGGCGGCAGCAGCCATCGACAACTCGACCTCGATACGGTACGTGCGGCTAGGCCATCCGGTCAAACCCGGATGTCGCGCCCCCCTGTGCGGCCCCGCGTTTTGTACACACCCTGTGGACAACGACTTGTACCGCGCACGCCGCCCTGACTACCGTGACGTGATTCCCGACCTGAGAGAGCGTGCACTGTGGGCGACGTGACTGCCGATCTTGCCGCAGTGTGGCCGCGCGTACTGCAGAAACTCCTGGGGGACAGCGAGGACCTGAAGCCCAAGGACGCGGAGTGGCTCAAGCGCACCCAGCCGCTGGCCCTGGTGGCCGGCACGGCGGTGCTCTCCGCGCCCAACGAGTTCGCCAAGAGCGTCCTGGAAGGGCGGCTGCTGCCGCTGATCACCGAGGTGCTCAGCCGTGAGTTCGGTCACCCGGTGGGCATCGCCATCGCGGTGGCGTCCGGCGGCGACCAGGACCTGCCCCCCGGCCCGCAGCTGGACCGCCAGGAGCAGTCCGCTCCCGCGCAGGACCCGTACGACCGTGATCGTGATCGTGATCGTGATCGTGACCGTGATCGTGACCGCGACCGTGATGAACGCGGTGACCGGGACGACCGCGACCGCGGTGACCGCGGCGAACTCGACGGCGGCCCGCGGATGCGCCCGGCCTACCCCGAGCACCGCGACTGGCAGCAGCCCGGCCTCGGCACCTGGGGCGCCCCCGCCCCCGGCGGCTTCCAGGACCGCGACTCCGACTCCTACGGGGGGCCGCGGGAGAGCTACGACGGCCGGCGCGACTCCTACGACGGACAGCGCGAGAGCTACGACGGGCCGCGCGACCAGCGCTACCGGTCCGACACCCATGACGGCTACCCGGCGATCCCTCATCAGAGCCACCAGCAGTACGCACCGCCGCCGCCCCCGTACCAGCAGCAGGGTCAGGTGCCGCAGGCCCGCAGCGAGCAGCCGCCGGGCGGCCCCGGAGGTCCCGGTGGACCGGGCGGCCCCGGTGGACACAGCGGCGGCCACGGACGCCATGGCGCGCCCGGCGGCTCCGGTTCCTCGGGCGGCGCCGTCGAGCCCACCGCCCGCCTCAACCCGAAGTACCTCTTCGACACCTTCGTCATCGGCGCCTCGAACCGCTTCGCGCACGCCGCGGCGGTCGCGGTCGCCGAGGCGCCGGCCAAGGCGTACAACCCGCTCTTCATCTACGGCGAATCCGGGCTGGGCAAGACCCACCTGCTGCACGCCATCGGACACTACGCGCGGAGCCTCTACCCGGGCACCCGGGTCAGGTACGTCAGCTCCGAGGAGTTCACGAACGAGTTCATCAACTCGATCCGGGACGGCAAGGCGGACGCGTTCCGCAAGCGGTACCGGGACATGGACATCCTGCTGGTCGACGACATCCAGTTCCTGGCGCAGAAGGAGTCGACGCAGGAGGAGTTCTTCCACACCTTCAACACCCTGCACAACGCGAACAAGCAGATCGTGCTCTCCTCCGACCGGCCGCCCAAGCAGCTGGTGACCCTGGAGGACCGGCTCCGCAACCGCTTCGAGTGGGGACTGATCACCGACGTCCAGCCGCCGGAGCTGGAGACCCGGATCGCGATCCTGCGCAAGAAGGCGGTCCAGGAGCAGCTGAACGCGCCACCCGAGGTGCTGGAGTTCATCGCCTCGCGGATCTCCCGGAACATCCGCGAGCTGGAGGGCGCGCTGATCCGGGTCACCGCCTTCGCCAGCCTCAACCGGCAGCCGGTGGATCTGCAGCTGACCGAGATCGTGCTGAAGGATCTGATCCCGGGCGGCGACGACACGGTCCCGGAGATCAGCGGGACCGCGATCATGGCGGAGACCGCCGCGTACTTCGGGCTCGCGGTGGACGACCTGTCCGGCTCCTCGCGCAGCCGGGTGCTGGTGACCGCGCGGCAGATCGCGATGTATCTGTGCCGGGAGCTCACCGACCTGTCGCTGCCGAAGATCGGTGCGCTCTTCGGCGGCCGGGACCACACGACGGTGATGCACGCGGACCGCAAGATCCGCTCGCTGATGGCCGAGCGCCGGTCCATCTACAACCAGGTGACCGAACTCACCAACCGCATCAAGAGCTGAGCCTCGCAGCGCCGTCGAAGCGCCTCCGAAGACCCGCACAGCACCTCACAGCACGCCTCACAGCGCCCCACAGCGCCTCGCCGTACCGTCACAGCACCCTCGGAACACCCTCAGCGCCCCGGGATCGACTCCCGGGGCGCTGTTCGTCGTTCACTCGTCGGTGGGGGCGCTGTTCGATTACTGGTCACCGGAGCCGGGTTACCCACAGATTTGCCGTGCTGCGCCTGTCCACACCCTGGGGACAGCGAAGTTGTCCCGAAAGCTTCCACAGGCTGCCCGCCGCAGGGGGCGTACCGCCAGCTCAGCGGGGTGTGGATATGTGGGCAACCTCTGTCCACAGACTGTGGACGGAAAGGACACCCGCGGCAGCCCCTTCGCGGTTGTCCACCGCTCGCCCACAGGATGGACCCTGTTGTGCACAGCTCCGGCCCACTTCTCCACACCTTTGTCCACTGTTCGGCAAGGAAATGCCCTCTGTCCCTCGCAAGAGTGAAAGGCGTCACACCAAGGTGGTGGGTTGGGCTGGGGAGAACCTGGGTATTTCTGGGGACGGCGCTGGGGAGAACCCGGGGTCCCCTGTGGAGCGGGTGTGCACAACTTCCGGCCGTCCACAGCAGGGGCTGGTTATCCACGGGCGCCGTCCACAGGCGCGGTGGACAAAAAACCCGGCCTGACCTGGGCGGGAACCGGTTATCCACGGTATCCACAACCCCTACTACTACGACTACACGTAGATACCGGGGAAACTGCTTCGAAGCGGGGGCTGTGCACAACTCGGCCCGGAGCCGCCCCGCGCCCGTGTCGCGGCTTGACGCCAACCCGCACCGACTGTCAGTCCTGTGCGTCAGACTGTTCCCCGACAGCCAGCAACAAGCAGGAGGCGGTTCCGGTGAAGATCCGGGTGGAGCGCGACGTACTCGCCGAGGCAGTGGCTTGGGCAGCCCGCAGCCTCCCGGCCCGTCCCCCGGTGCCTGTGCTCGCCGGGCTGCTGCTCAAGGCGGAGGAGGGCAGGCTCAGCCTCTCCGGCTTCGACTACGAGGTCTCGGCCCGCGTCTCGGTGGACGCCGAGGTCGACGACGAGGGCACCGTGCTGGTCTCCGGCCGGCTGCTCGCCGACATCTCCCGGGCGCTCCCCAACCGGCCGGTGGAGATTTCCACAGACGGTGTACGAGTGACCGTGGTCTGTGGAAGCTCGCGGTTCACCCTGCACACGCTCCCGGTGGAGGAGTACCCGGCGCTGCCGGCCATGCCCACCGCCTCCGGCACCGTCCCCGGTGAGGTCTTCGCCGCCGCCGCCTCCCAGGTGGCCATCGCGGCCGGCCGGGACGACACCCTGCCGGTGCTCACCGGTGTGCGGATCGAGATCGAGGGCGACACGGTCACGCTCGCCGCCACCGACCGCTACCGCTTCGCGGTCCGCGAGTTCCTGTGGAAGCCGGAGCAGGCCGACATCTCCGCGGTCGCCCTGGTGCCCGCCAAGACCCTGCTGGACACCGCCAAGTCGCTCACCAGCGGTGACACCGTCTCCATCGCGCTGGCCGGCTCCGGTGAGGGCGAGGGGCTGATCGGCTTCGAGGGCGCCGGCCGCCGCACCACCACCCGGCTGCTCGAAGGCGACCTGCCGAAGTACCGCACGCTCTTCCCGACCGAGTTCGCCTCGATCGCGGTGATCGAGACCCCGCCCTTCGTCGAGGCCGTCAAGCGCGTCGCCCTGGTCGCCGAGCGCAACACCCCGGTGCGGCTGAGCTTCGAGCAGGGAGTGCTCACCCTGGAGGCCGGTTCCAGCGACGACGCACAGGCTGTGGAGAGGGTCGACGCCAAGCTGGAGGGCGACGACATCTCGATCGCCTTCAACCCGACCTTCCTGCTGGACGGCCTGAGCGCGATCGACTCGCCGGTGGCCCAGCTCGCCTTCACGACCTCCACGAAGCCCGCCCTGCTCAGCGGCCGTCCCGCGGTCGACGCCGAGGCGGACGACGCCTACAAGTACCTGATCATGCCGGTGCGGCTGTCCGGCTGAGTCCGGCCCGGGGTGCCGACGTAGGCTCGTCCTCGGTCAGCCACCGCAGACCCAAGCAGGCACAGGTCAGGCACGCGTCGCACGCTTCTGGCGTCTCGAAACGAAGGATCAGTGATGGAGCTCGGTCTCATCGGTCTCGGCAAGATGGGCGGGAACATGCGCGAGCGCATCCGCCGCGCCGGCCACACCGTCATCGGTTACGACAGGAACCCCGACGTCGCCGATGTCCACAGCCTCAAGGAGCTTGTGGATTCGCTGACGGGTCCGCGTGTGGTGTGGGTGATGGTGCCGGCCGGCGCCGCCACCCAGTCGACCATCGACGAGCTGGGCGAGCTGCTCTCCCCCGGTGACCTGGTGATCGACGGCGGCAACTCCCGCTGGACCGACGACGAGAAGCACGCCAAGGAGCTGGCCGAGAAGGGCATCGGCTTCGTCGACTGCGGCGTCTCCGGCGGCGTCTGGGGCCTGGCCAACGGCTATGCGCTGATGTATGGCGGCAAGGACGAGGACGTCGCCAAGGCGCAGCCGGTCTTCGACGCGCTCAAGCCCGAGGGCGACTCCGGCGCGGTGCACGCCGGTGTGGTCGGCGCCGGCCACTTCGCCAAGATGGTCCACAACGGCATCGAGTACGCCATGATGCAGGCCTACGCCGAGGGCTGGGAGCTGCTGGAGGCGGTCGGCTCGGTCACCGACGTCCGCGAGGTCTTCCGCTCCTGGAAGTCCGGCACGGTCATCCGCTCCTGGCTGCTGGACCTCGCCGTGGACGCCCTCGACAAGGACGAGCACCTGGGCAATCTGCGCGGGTACGCGGACGACTCCGGCGAGGGCCGGTGGACGGTCGAGGCGGCGATCGACAACGCGGTGCCGCTGCCCGCGATCACCGCCTCGCTCTTCGCCCGCTTCTCCTCCCGCCAGGAGGACTCGCCGCAGATGAAGATGATCGCCGCGCTCCGCAACGAGTTCGGCGGCCACGCCGTCACCGCCGCGGAATAGCCGTACGCAGCACGTCACAGCAGGGAGGTCGGCGCGCCCAGCGCCACAGCACGCGATGCACGTAGCGCACCTGACGCTCGCCGACTTCCGCTCCTACGCCCGGGCCGAGGTCCCCCTCGACCCGGGCGTCACCGCTTTCATGGGTCCCAACGGCCAGGGCAAGACCAATCTGGTCGAGGCGGTCGGCTATCTGGCCACCCTCGGCAGCCACCGGGTCGCCTCCGACGCGCCCCTGGTCCGGGTCGGCGCCGACCGGGCGGTGGTACGGGCCCAGGTGGTGCAGGGCGACCGGCAGCAGCTGGTCGAGCTGGAGATCAACCCCGGCCGGGCCAACCGGGCCCGGATCAACCGCTCCTCGCAGGTGCGGCCGCGCGATGTACTGGGCATCGTCCGCAGCGTGCTCTTCGCCCCCGAGGACCTGGCCCTGGTCAAGGGCGACCCCGGTGAGCGCCGCCGCTTCCTGGACGAGCTGATCACCGCCCGCGCCCCGCGGCTCGCCGGGGTGCGCAGCGACTACGAACGGGTCCTCAAGCAGCGCAACACCCTGCTGAAGACCGCGGCACTGGCCCGCCGGCACGGCGGCAAGGGCGCCGACCTGTCCACCCTCGACGTCTGGGACCAGCATCTGGCCCGGGTCGGCGCCGAGTTGCTGGCCCAGCGCCTCGACCTGGTGGCCGCGCTGCAGCCGCTCACCGACAAGGCGTACGAGCAACTGGCCCCCGGCGGCGGGCCGGTGGCGCTGGAGTACCGCGGCTCGATCGGTGAGGAGCGCGGCGGGGCGGGCGTCCCGCCGGGCCTGGACCGGGGGCCGATGACGGGCCCGGCCGGCCGGGAGGACCTGTACGGGCGGCTGCTGGAGGCGCTGGCGGAGTCCCGCCGCCAGGAGATCGAGCGCGGTGTGACGCTGGTGGGTCCGCACCGTGATGATCTGGTGTTCAAGCTCGGCTCGATGCCCGCGAAGGGCTATGCCAGTCATGGGGAGTCGTGGTCGTACGCGCTGGCGCTGCGGCTGGCGTCGTACGAACTGCTCCGCGCGGACGGCGGCGAACCCGTCCTGGTGCTCGACGACGTCTTCGCCGAGCTGGATGTGAAGCGGCGGGAGCGGCTGGCCGAACTGGTCGCGCCGGGTGAGCAGGTGCTGGTCACCGCGGCGGTGGACGACGATGTGCCGGGCGTGCTGGTGGGGGCTCGGTTCTCGGTGGAGAACGGGACGGTGGAACGGCAGTGAGCGACAAGCCCGAACGGCAGGAAGCAGAACCGGCGGCGCCGCGGGTGCCGGGGCCGGCCGGCGCCGAGCCCGCGGGCGTGGACCTGGCGCGGGTGGCGCTGCGCGCCGCCAAGGAGCAGGCCAGGGCCAGGGGCGCCGCGGCCGTACAGAAGAAACAGGCCAGGCGGGGCGGACTGCGCAGCGGTGCCCGCGCCGACGGCCGGGATCCGCTGTCGCTGGGCGCCGCGATCAGCCGGCTGATCACCGAGCGCGGCTGGGAGGCGCCGGCCGCGGTCGGCGGGGTGATGGGCCGCTGGCCGCAGCTGGTCGGGCCCGAGGTGGCGCTGCACTGCGCGCCGGAACGCTACGACGAGGACGCATGCGTTCTCACCGTGAGCTGTGACTCGACCGCGTGGGCCACCCAGCTGCGGCTGCTTGCCCCTACGTTGGTGGCCCGGCTGAACGCGGATCTCGGCCACGGCACGGTCAAGCTGATCAAGGTGCTGGGCCCGGCCGCGCCCACCCGTTCGTACGGGCGGCTGCGCGCACCCGGCAGCCGCGGGCCCGGCGACACCTACGGCTGAGCCGCCCCCGCGCACGTACCCCTGTGACCTGCACCACTGACAGCTGAGCGGTCGGGTGACGGGCGGGACTGGTGTGCCCCTGCACAGCGTAGCCGGGGGTTGACAGCCGGAAGCCCTGGACGCCCGCGTGAGCGGTTTCGGCCCCGGGGCCGCGTGTAGGGAGTCGGACGGCGGAGGGTTCGGTCGGCACATGGGAACTCAGGTACCGGCAAAGCCCCACTCATCTCTTCGCTACCGGTAGACTGGTGAGCAGACCGCCCATCCCTGGCAGACCGGCAGGGGTACCCCAGCGGAACATGTCGATCGACGCAGCCGCCCCCGCTCGCGGGAGACGGCTCGTGCTGTGCCAGAAAGGGCGCTTCGTGGCCGATTCCGGCAACCCCAACGAGAACTCCAACACGTCCTACACCGCCAGTCAGATCACGGTGCTCGAGGGCCTCGACGCGGTGCGCAAGCGCCCCGGCATGTACATCGGCTCGACCGGTGAGCGGGGCCTGCACCACCTCGTGCAAGAGGTGGTCGACAACTCCGTCGACGAGGCGATGGCCGGCCACGCGGACCTGATCGACGTGACGATCCTGCCCGACGGCGGGGTCCGCGTGGTCGACAACGGCCGCGGTATCCCGGTGGGCATCGTCCCCTCCGAGGGCAAGCCCGCCGTCGAGGTGGTGCTGACCGTGCTGCACGCCGGCGGCAAGTTCGGTGGCGGCGGCTATGCCGTCTCCGGCGGTCTGCACGGTGTCGGCGTCTCGGTCGTGAACGCCCTGTCGACCCGGGTGGCCGTCGAGGTCCGCACCGAGGGCTACCGCTGGACGCAGGACTACAAGCTGGGCGTTCCGACCGCGCCGCTGGCGAAGAACGAGCCGGTCGACGAGACCGGCACCACGGTCACCTTCTGGGCCGACCCGGACATCTTCGAGACCACGGACTACTCCTTCGAGACGCTGTCGCGGCGCTTCCAGGAGATGGCGTTCCTCAACAAGGGACTGCGCATCTCGCTGACCGACGAGCGCGCCGACCACGTCGACGAGGAGGGCAAGCCGCTCTCCGTCACGTACCACTACGAGGGCGGCCTCGTGGACTACGTGAAGTACCTCAACTCGCGCAAGGGCGAGCTGGTCCACCCCACCGTCATCGACATCGAGGCGGAGGACAAGGAGCGACTGCTCTCGGTGGAGGTGGCGATGCAGTGGAACACCCAGTACAGCGAGGGTGTCTACAGCTTCGCCAACACGATCCACACGCATGAGGGCGGCACCCACGAAGAGGGCTTCCGCGCGGCGATGACCGGTCTGGTCAACCGCTACGCGCGCGAGAAGAAGTTCCTGCGGGAGAAGGACGACAACCTGGCGGGCGAGGACATCCGCGAGGGTCTGACCGCGATCATCTCCGTCAAGCTCGGCGAGCCGCAGTTCGAGGGCCAGACGAAGACCAAGCTCGGCAACACCGAGGCCAAGACGTTCGTGCAGAAGGTCGTGCACGAGCACCTGACCGACTGGCTGGACCGCAACCCCAACGAGGCCGCGGACATCATCCGCAAGTCGATCCAGGCGGCCACCGCCCGGGTCGCGGCCCGCAAGGCCCGGGACCTGACCCGGCGCAAGGGGCTGCTGGAGTCCGCCTCGCTGCCCGGCAAGCTGAGCGACTGCCAGTCCAACGACCCGACGAAGTGCGAGATCTTCATCGTCGAGGGCGACTCGGCCGGCGGTTCCGCGAAGTCCGGCCGCAACCCGCAGTACCAGGCGATCCTCCCGATCCGCGGCAAGATCCTCAACGTGGAGAAGGCGCGGATCGACAAGATCCTGCAGAACACCGAGATCCAGGCGCTGATCTCCGCCTTCGGCACGGGCGTGCACGAGGACTTCGACATCAGCAAGCTCCGCTATCACAAGATCATTCTGATGGCGGACGCCGATGTCGACGGCCAGCACATCAACACCCTGCTGCTGACCTTCCTCTTCCGCTTCATGCGGCCGCTGGTCGAGGCCGGGCACGTCTACCTGTCCCGCCCGCCGCTCTACAAGATCAAGTGGGGCCGGGACGACTGGGAGTACGCGTACTCCGACCGCGAGCGCGACGCCCTGGTGGAGCTGGGCAAGCAGAGCGGCAAGCGGATCCGCGAGGACTCCATCCAGCGCTTCAAGGGCCTCGGCGAGATGAACGCCGAGGAGCTGCGGGTCACCACCATGGACATCGACCACCGTGTGCTCGGCAAGGTCACTCTGGACGACGCGGCGCAGGCCGACGATCTGTTCTCGGTGCTGATGGGCGAGGACGTGGAGGCACGGCGCACCTTCATCCAGCGCAATGCCAAGGACGTCCGCTTCCTGGACATCTGAGTCGGCCCCAGAATGCCGGCCCCCTCGGGCCCGCGAGCCGTGTGAGCCGTGTGAAAGGACAATCTGACAGCGATGGCCGACGAGTCTTCCAACATTCCCCCCGTGCCCGACCTCCCCGAGTCCGAGATGGACCAGCGCAACGAGTCCGGCGGTCTGCGGATCGAGCCCGTCGGGCTTGAGACGGAGATGCAGCGCAGTTACCTCGACTACGCGATGTCCGTCATCGTCTCGCGCGCCCTGCCGGACGTACGGGACGGCCTCAAGCCGGTGCACCGCCGCGTGCTCTACGCGATGTACGACGGCGGCTACCGGCCGGAGAAGGGCTTCTACAAGTGCGCCCGCGTCGTCGGCGATGTGATGGGCACGTACCACCCGCACGGTGACTCCTCGATCTACGACGCGCTGGTCCGCCTGGCGCAGCCGTGGTCGATGCGGATGCCGCTGGTGGACTCCAACGGCAACTTCGGTTCCCCGGGCAACGACCCGGCCGCGGCCATGCGGTACACCGAGTGCAAGATGATGCCGCTGTCCATGGAGATGGTCAGGGACATCGACGAGGAGACCGTCGACCTCCAGGACAACTACGACGGCCGCAACCAGGAGCCGACGGTCCTGCCGGCCCGCTTCCCGAACCTGCTGATCAACGGCTCGGCCGGTATCGCGGTCGGCATGGCCACCAATATCCCGCCGCACAACCTGCGTGAGGTGGCCGACGGCGCCCAGTGGTTCCTGGCGAACCCGGAGGCGGAGTCCGAGGAGCTGCTCGACGCGCTGATCGAGCGGATCAAGGGCCCCGACTTCCCGACCGGCGCCCTGGTGGTCGGCCGCAAGGGCATCGAGGACGCGTACCGCACCGGCCGCGGCTCGATCACGATGCGCGCGATCGTCGAGGTCGAGGAGATCCAGAACCGGCAGTGCCTGGTGGTCACCGAGCTGCCGTACCAGGTCAACCCGGACAACCTGGCGCAGAAGATCGCCGACCTGGTGAAGGACGGCCGGGTCGGCGGCATCGCGGACGTCCGCGACGAGACCTCCTCGCGTACCGGCCAGCGCCTGGTGATCGTCCTCAAGCGGGACGCGGTCGCCAAGGTGGTGCTGAACAACCTCTACAAGCACACCGACCTGCAGACCAACTTCGGCGCCAACATGCTGGCCCTGGTCGACGGCGTGCCGCGCACCCTGTCGCTGGACGCCTTCATCCGGCACTGGGTCGCGCACCAGGTCGAGGTCATCGTGCGGCGCACCCGGTTCCGGCTGCGCAAGGCCGAGGAGCGCGCCCACATCCTGCGCGGCCTGCTCAAGGCGCTCGACGCGATCGACGAGGTCATCGCGCTGATCCGGCGCAGCGACACGGTCGAGACCGCGCGCGAGGGCCTGATGGGCCTGCTGACCATCGACGAGATCCAGGCGAACGCGATCCTGGAGATGCAGCTGCGCCGGCTGGCCGCCCTGGAGCGGCAGAAGATCATCGCCGAGCATGATGAACTTCAAGCCAAGATCAACGAGTACAACGCGATCCTGGCCTCCCCCGAGCGGCAGCGGCAGATCATCAGCGAGGAGCTGCAGGCGATCGTCGACAAGTACGGCGACGACCGGCGCAGCAAGCTGGTGCCCTTCGACGGTGACATGTCCATCGAGGACCTGATCGCCGAGGAAGACATCGTCGTCACGATCACCCGTGGCGGTTACGTCAAGCGCACCAAGACCGAGGACTACCGGTCGCAGAAGCGCGGCGGCAAGGGCGTTCGCGGCACGAAACTGAAGCAGGACGACATCGTCGACCACTTCTTCGTGACCACCACCCACCAGTGGCTGCTCTTCTTCACCAACAAGGGGCGGGTCTACCGCGCCAAGGCGTACGAGCTGCCCGACGCCGGCCGGGACGCCCGCGGTCAGCACGTGGCGAATCTGCTGGCTTTCCAGCCGGACGAGCGGATCGCCCAGATCCTGGCCATCAAGGACTACATGGCGGCGCCGTATCTGGTGCTCGCCACCAAGTCCGGGCTGGTGAAGAAGACCGCGCTGAAGGATTACGACTCCCCCCGCGCGGGCGGCGTGATCGCGATCAATCTGCGGGAGGCCGCGGTCGAGGGCGGTTTCGACGAGCTCATCGGCGCCGAACTGGTCTCGGCGGAGGACGATCTGCTGCTGGTCAGCCGCAAGGCGCAGTGCATTCGCTTCACCGCGACGGACGAGGCGCTGCGGCCGATGGGCCGGGCCACGTCGGGTGTGAAGGGCATGAGTTTCCGCGAGGGTGACGAACTCCTCTCCATGAATGTCGTCAGGCCGGGTACTTTCGTCTTCACAGCCACTGATGGCGGCTACGCCAAGCGGACCCGGGTCGACGAGTACCGCGTCCAGGGTCGCGGCGGACTCGGTATCAAGGCGGCGAAGATCGTGGAGGATCGCGGTTCGCTCGTCGGGGCGCTGGTGGTCGAGGAGACCGATGAAATCCTCGCCATCACCCTCAGCGGTGGCGTGATCCGGACACGGGTCAATGAGGTCAGGGAGACCGGCCGTGACACCATGGGCGTTCAGCTGATCCACCTCGCCAAGCGGGATGCCGTCGTCGGCATCGCGCGGAACGCCGAGGCGGAGGATGATCCTGAGGTGGCCCTGGCGGCCGGCGAAGGAGAGCTCGACACTGCGGCCGAGGGCGAAGCGCCCGCGGTCGGTGAACCGGAGGAGTAAACCGTGAGTGGAGCCACGGGCGCCGCGGGTGGGGCCGGGACGACCGGAGGTGCCCCTGGCTCAGCCAACCTCAGCGGTCCTCAAGAGGGGGGATACACCGTGACGGACACCCGTCAGCCGCCGCCGCACCAGCCCGCGTCGGCGTACACACCGCCGCCGCCCGCGGGCGCGCCCGCGGTACCGGGAGGACCCGGCGTCCCCGGTCCGCCGGCCGGCGCCGGGGTGCGCAGGCCACGGCCGGCCGCCCGGACCGTGCCGCGCACCCGCAAGGCCCGGCTGCGGGTCTCCAAGGCGGACCCGTGGTCGGTGATGAAGGTGAGCTTCCTGCTCTCCATCGCACTGGGGGTCTGCACGATCGTCGCGGTGGCGGTGCTGTGGATGGTGCTCGACACCATCGGCGTCTTCACCACCGTCGGCTCGACGATCAGCGAGGCGACCACCTCGGAGCAGGGCGGCAAGGGCGGGTTCGACCTGGTGTCCTTCCTGTCGCTGTCCCGGGTGATGACCTTCACCACGATCATCGCGGTGATCGATGTGGTGCTGGCCACCGCGCTGGCGACGCTGGGCGCGTTCATCTACAACCTGTCCGCCGGTTTCGTGGGCGGCGTGGAGCTGACCTTGGCGGAGGACGAATAGCGGTCACGGTGGCCGCGTCCCAACCGATTTTGGGCCGCGGCCATCCGTGCGCTAATCTTTCCGTGCAGCGCGGGGCTATAGCTCAGACGGTTAGAGCGCTTCCCTGATAAGGAAGAGGCCCCAGGTTCAAGTCCTGGTAGCCCCACCAGCGCAAACAGCCCCTCACGGGATCCGTGAGGGGCTGTTGACATCTACGGGTGACATCAGTTGTCCGGAATCTGTCCGGTAAGCAGGTCCGCGAGCCGCGCGGCGGCGGCGCGCTGGTCCTCATCCACAACGTGTGTGTAGATGTCCATGGTCATGCTGATCTGGCTGTGCCGAAGGATCGCCTGCGCAACCTTGGGGTGGACCTTGAGGAAAGCCAGCAGCGTCCCGCAGGTGTGACGGGCCAGCCGGACCGTGATCCGCCGCACACCGGAGCGGGCCACCAGCCGCTCGAAGGTGAGCGAGAAGCCCCGCGGCTTGATCGGCCCGCCGTTCCGCTCGGAGAGGAACAGGTCAGCCTCGGGTGCCTGCTTCCACTCCTCACCGCCAGCCCGCCGCTCCAGCTCTTGCAGGTACTGCCGGTCCGCCCGCCAGTGCTTCGAGGCAGAAGGCCGGCAGCGGCAACGCCGCCTGTGAGGAGCCGGTCTTGAGCTTCTTGAGCACAAGCTTCCCGTCTACGCGCTGGACATGCATGATCGGCGTGAACTGGCCGTGTTCGAGGTCCACGTCTTGCCGGCGCAGGCCCAGAACCTCGCTGAGCCGTAGACCCAGGACCAGGACGAAGGCCGCGTAGAGCCGGTGCGACCGTGCATGGCACGGTTCCGGGCGTTTCGGAGCGTCCGCAGCACCTCTGCCCACGTAGCCGCCTGGTCTGGCTTCTGCCGCCGCAGCTCGGCGAGCACGGCTCGCACTGAGGTTCCCCCGCTGTGCGGGAGTGGCTGACTAGCTGGTCAGGGCGGGTTGACGTGGTTTCAGGTTCACCGGTTCGGCCGCTGCCTGGTCGGCGTAGCGCTTCTCCTCGAACTCGATCGGGCTGAGGTAGCCGAGGCGTTTTTGGATGCGTCGGGGGTTGTAGAAGCCGTCGATGTACTCGAAGAGCGCCAGATTGGCTTCGGCCCTGGTCGCGAAGACGCGGCCGCGGATGCACTCGGTCTTAATGATCATCCACAGGTTCTCCGCCAGGGCGTTGTCGAAGGAGTCCCCGACGGAGCCCATGGACGCCCGGATACCCGCTCTGACCAGCCGCGTCGTCAGCTTGATACTCGTATATTGACAGCCGTGATCGGCATGGTGGACCAGTTCGCCCGGGGCGACCTCACGGCTGGCCAGGGCATACTCCAACGAGGACAGGACCAGGTCCGCGTCCGCGCGGGCGGAGGTCTCCCATGCCACGACGCGGCGGGAGAACACGTCGCGGATCGCCGACAGCCACAAAGGCCCCTCCCCGGTGGAGATCATGGTGAGGTCGGTGACCCACAACCGGTTCGGCGCGGGCGCGGTGAAGTCGCGTTGCACGAGGTCAGGGGCGAGATCGGCGTCCGGATCGCGGCGGGTGAACCCCTTGCCGCGGCGGGGGCTGATGCCGACGAGACCGGCCTCGCGCATGAGGCGCTCGACCCGTTTGCGGCCGACGTGCACTCCACCGCGCTTCAAGACGGCATGGACACGGGGCGAGCCGTAGACCCCGCCGGATTCCTCATGGACCTGCCGGATCCGGCCGGTCAGCTCCGTGTCCTGACGGCGCCGTTCACACGGCTCCTTTTCTGCCTGGCGCCAGCGGTAATAGGTGGACGAGGGGATGTGCAGTTCCCGGAGTACGGGCTCGACCCCCAGGTGCGCGTGCTCATCGAGGAGCGCGGTCACCTGGGCCGGGTCGGGTCGAGCTGGGCCGCGAAAAAAGCCGAGGCTGTCCGCAGGACCTCGTTCGCCCGCTTGAGCTGGGCATTCTCCCTGCGCAGGGCGGCCAACTCCTCGCGCTCGGCAGTGGTCAACACGTCCTCCCGTTCGCCGGCGTCGGCCTCGGCCTGGCGGATCCAGTTGCGCAGGGCCTCGTGGTGGACACCGAGATCCTCGGCCATGCGGCGGATCACCGGCTTCGGCTCGGCCGCCCGGTACATCCGCACCGCACGCTCACGCAACTCCAGCGGGTACTTCCTCGGGGCAGGCATCGTCAGGGCTCCTCTCATGAGACCCATCTGACCTGCTGTCACCCTTCCCCGCATCTCGGGGGAACCTCACACCTGCGCAGGCGTGAGACACGTCAGCGGCTTCTTCCCCAGCTTGGGGACGAGGTAGAGCCGCGTCTTGGCCTCGTACTTGTTGCAGGTGCCCGGTTCCTCGTTCGGCTTGACGATGTGCTCAAACCGGTAGCTCAGCCACTCGCCGAGCTTCCACGTCCGATCGTGCACCGGAACTCCGGCTCGCTCCCGGTCCTGAAGGTCGGCAGGCTTCTCGGGCCACCCCGTCATACGTTTTGCCGTAGACGTACTTCCGCACGCGCTGACCACTCGCGTTCGTGACGTAGGCCGCCCCCTGTGCAGAAACTCGGCGGCACCGGCCGATGGTCACCGAGGCCCGTCGGTGCGTGCGCATCAGGTCGTACACCGTGGAACGCCCCACCTTGAGCCGTGCCATCACGTCGGGCTCGGTCAGCAGTTCGTCCGTCATCCGCCATCCCGCCCGCAGGTAGGCCCAAGGGGATATGACGGCAGAACCACGACAGCCCATAGCGCGGTCACGACGATGCCTCCGGCGGGGGAGCTGATGCCCTGAACCACGCCCGCTCCACAAGAGTGAGGGCCGACGGCAGACGGGATGGGAGCTGGGGGGAGTGGTGGCTGTCGGGTCACCCATACCGCTCATCGGTTGTCAGAGTGGGCCGCTACCGTGGGCCGCAGTCAGGCGGCAACTAGAGAAAAGGGGCTGGTCATGGGTGCCAGCGGGTGGGATTACGTCACTACGTACCGAGGAAGTGTCGAGGCGACGCTCGAAGCGTTGCACGAAGAGGTCTTCCAGGAGATGTATGGCGACGGCGAGCAGTACGCGAGCCGTGAGGAGCTCTACGCCGATGAGGAGTTCATGGGCAACGAGGGCACTCATTCGATTTTGGACGTGCGGTGGATAGTCAAGACGATCGAGCCTGACCAGGAGGTGGACTACGACACCGTCCGTCCGCTGACCAACGCCCGGCTTGTCCACCACTTCGGCACGGATCGCCCAACTGTGAAGCAGTACCAGGACGCGATGGCTCGGGCGTACGAGACCATGAGGACCAGAAGTCTTGAGGATGAGGACACGACGTTGCTGGGAGAGGACCGGAAGCGCTGGACCGGCGTCTATGTGCTCCTCTACACCGAAGGTGAACCTACCCACGTCGGGTTCTTTGGTTCTTCTGGCGACTGAGCTCGCGATCGGGTCAGCCCCCGGCCAAGATGACATCACTAGCTGACACCAACAACTATGAACATCAGCAGTCTGCGCCGGATCCCAGCGGTCCATAGCCCAAGGCGGGAGACCGGATGCCCGTGGCCGTCGACGCGGTGCAATCGACCTGATAAGGAAGAGGCCCCAGGTTCAAGTCCTGGTAGCCCCACTCGCGAGCGAAACCCCCGGCCGGTCGGCCGGGGGTTTTGTGTTGCGGGCATTGGGGCGGCAGGTCACCGTTCGGTCTCGGCTGCTGTGTATAGTCGGGCGCGTCAAGCTGTCCCCAGTAGAAGGAGGAGGTCACGCCATGAAGAAGATTCTCCTGGTCGCACTGGCCGCCGTCGCCGGGCTGTTCGTGTACCGGCAGATCCAGGCGGACCGCGCCGAACAGGACCTGTGGACGGAAGCCACTGACGCGGTTCCGACGGGTTCCGGCGCGAACGTGTGAGACGCCCGCCGAGTCGCCTGCTGACACGCAGTCAGGCGTCGGAGCGTCCATAGGGCCCCGGCCGCACCAAGCGGTCGGGGCCCTTGCCTTTCGCGGTACGGGTCATCGCTGTTGCCGGACCGTGACAGAGAGCACTTGAGTTTGCTTGAGCAAATGGAATACGTTGCTTGAGCAAACGGACAGCGTGGGCGAGGGGGATGCGACGCCATGGGACGACGACCACCGCCGGGCTGCGGCCCGGCCCGCCGTACGTACCGCGGGCTCATACCCGCGCTCGGCGCCCTGCTGCTGACCGGCGCGTCGCTCGGCGGCGTCCTGGTCGCCGCTCCGGCCGCCACCGCCGCCCCGGGGGCGGACGACGCCAGCATGATCATGGTGCTGGACTCCTCAGGATCGATGGCCGGCCCGGACGGTTCGGGCCACACCCGGATCGCCGCCGCCCGCAGCGCCATCGGCGCGGTGGTGGACGCGCTCCCCAACGGCTACCCGACCGGGCTGCGGGTCTACGGCGCCTCCAAGGCGTCCGGCTGCGACGACACCAGCCTGGTGCAGCCGGTCACCGCGCTCGACCGCGCCGCGGTGAAGCGGGCGGTGGCCGCCGTACAGCCCAAGGGCGACACCCCGACCGCACAGGCGCTCACCAGGGCGGCGGCCGATCTGCCGGCCGCCGGGCGGCGGACGATCCTGCTGGTCTCGGACGGCGAGTCCAACTGCGGTACCCCCAAGCCCTGCGAGGTGGCCGCCCAGCTGGCCGGCGACGGCATCGGCCTGCGCATCGACACCGTCGGCTTCCAGGTGAAGGGCGCCGCCCGCGAGGAGCTGGAGTGCGTCGCCAGGGCCGGCCACGGCGCCTACTACGACGCCCCCGACGCCGCCGCCCTCGGCCGGCAACTGGTCCGCGCCTCCCAGCTCAGCGCCGACGCCTACCGCTTCGCCGGCAGCGAGGCGCACGGCGGTACGCAGCCCGGACAGGCGCCGTTGCTCATGCCCGGGACGTACACCGACACCGTCGACCCCGGCCAGACCCGCTGGTACGCGGTCCGGCTGGACGCCGCCGCCACCGCGGACCTCTCGGTGACCGCCGCCCCCCAGCCGGGCGTCGCGGTCGACTACGGCGACGGCCTGGAGCTGAAGCTGGTCACCACCGGGACGTACGGCTACACCTGCGACACCACCTCGGCGCACTTCCAGCAGGACGAGGGCGCCACCAATCTGACCGCCGCGGTGAGCCGGATCCCCAGCCAGAAGCACCAGGGCGACTGCGACAAGGCCGGCCGCTACCTGCTGTCGGTGCACCGCACCACCGCGGCCGGCTCCGACCGCAGCCGCTGGCCGGTCGAGCTGACCTACGGCGCCGAGGCCCCGCTGCCGGCCGGCACCGTACCGGCCGCCGCCACCACCGAGTACGGCCCGGCGCCCGCGCCGGTCACCGGCACCCCGAAGGACCTCACCGGCGGCACCGGCTTCAACGACGCCGCCCGGATCGGCACCGGCGTCTGGCGGGACCGGCTGCTGCCGGCCCAGATCCGCTACTACAAGGTGCGCCTGGGATGGGGCCAGCAGCTCACCTACGCCGCCGAATTCGCCAACGAGCCGGTGCTCGACGCCACCTCGACCTCCACCACCTTCGTCGCCACCTCGCTCTACGCGCCCGGCCGCCTGCCGGTCAAGGACGCCTCCGACGGACACGGCAACCGCATCTACGACGGCTCCCCGGTCGCGGTGGGCCTCGGCACGGTCCCGGTCACCTGGACCAACCGGTGGGTGGACGACGGCGCGGTGCGCGACGTGCACCAGCCGGGCGACTACTGGATCGCGGTCGGGCTCGGCCCGGACGCGGCCCGGCTGGCGCGGAACTCGGCGGTCGGCGTCGTCCTGCGGGTGCGGGTGAGCGGGCAGGAGCTGGCCGGGCCGCAGTACCGGGCGCCGGCGGTGGGGTCGGGCGGGGCGTCGGACGGGGGGTCCAGTGGCACGTCGGGCCAGACGTCGGGCGGGGCGTCGGATGGGGCCCGGGGCTCCACCGCGTCGGCGGCGGACACCGGGCCCGGGCCGGGCATGTCGGGGCGGGACTGGCTCGCGGCGGGAACAGGCGGCGCGGTCGCCCTCGCCGGACTGGCGGTGGCCGCACTGGTCCACCGGATGAGGACACGTACGGACAGGGGTGGGGTATGAAGCGCACGACGTTCACCGTGGCGGCCGCTCTGCTGGCGCTCGCCGCACTCCAGGGCCGGGCGGCGGCCGACGGCTCCGCCCCGCCCTCCACGGGATCATCGGGCGGCATGGGCGCTCCCGCCGTCCCTCCCGCGGTCTGGCAGCCGGCCGGCAGACCGCTGCCCGGCGCGGCCACCACCGCGGACGCCCCGGCGATGAGCGCGGCCACCACGTACCGCGACACCATCAAGCCGGGCGAGACGAAGTTCTACGGCATCGCCCTCGACGCGAAGTCCTCGGCGTACGTCTCGGCCTTCGCGGTCCCCGCGAGCGGTTCGCGGGTCGCGTACGGCGACGGCATCGAGCTGAAGCTGCAGAGCGCCGACGGCGACGACTGCGACAGCCGCGACGCCCACTTCCAGGACGAGGGCGACGCACGGCCGATCGGCACCGCGGTGACCCGGCTGATCGGCATCGGGTCCACCTGCCAGGACGCCAACCAGTACACCCTCCAGGTCCACCGGACCAGCGACGGCACCTCCGACCCGGGCGCCTGGCCGCTGGAGCTGCGCTACGTCGCCGAGCCGCCGCTCAAGGCCGGTGCGAACGCCGTCCCCGCGCCCGGCTTCGGCTCCGCCTCCCCCACCCCGCTCACCGCCGGCACCCCGCGGCAGGCGCACGGTGGCAGCAGCTTCGAGACGGCCGCGGCCGTCAAGACCGGCATCTGGAAGGACCGGGTGCTGCCCGGCGAGACCCGCTTCTACAAAGTCCCGGTCGACTGGGGCCAGCAGGCCACCGTCTTCGCCGACTTCTCCAGCGCCCAGGTCACCGACGCCGGCGCCTACATCGGCTCCGGCGTCCGGCTGGAGGTCTACAGCCCGGTCCGGGAGTACGTCGACGGCGACGACAAGGCGTACGCCGGCACCCCGACCTCGATCAGCGAGCAACTCGCCCCGGTCTCGTACACCAACCGCGCGGCCGACGACGATCCGGTGGCCCGGATGCGGTACGCGGGCTGGTACTACCTGATGGTGACCGTGCACCCGCGGGTGGCCACCGCGGTGAGCGGCCCGGTGCCGGTCACGCTCCGGGTCGACGTCAAGGGCGCGGCGCTGGCGGCCCCCGCGTACGACGGTGATCCGTCGGCGGCCGGGATCGGCGTCGACGCGCACGACGTGTCGGCTGCGGACGGGACGGCCGTCCCGGGCACGTCGTCGTCCTCCGGGGTGCTGCGGTTCGTGGCCTTCGCGGCGCTGGGGGCGGGGACGGTGCTGCTGCTGGCGCTGGCGGCCTGGTACGCGGCGGCGCGGCGGCGGGCCGGGCGGCCGGCGGACGCGGTGCCGCCGCCCACGGGGTACGGGCCGCCGCCGTCCTGGTGAGCCGCGCGTGGTTCTGGTGAGCCGCGCGCGGTCAGGAGGCGAGGAGGGCGAGGACGCCGACGGCGATGCAGACGACCGCGAGGACGAGGACCGGGACCGCGATTCTGGCCGGCGGTCCCGGTCGGTGCGGGTGCACGGGGAGCCCGCCGGAGGCGGTGTCCTGACCGGTCGCGGCCTGCCAGGGGCTGGGGTGCCCGGTGCCCGGCGTGGGCTCCTCGGGGAGCACCGCGGTGGGCTGGGGGCGGGGCGGGCGGGGGCCGGCCGGGAGCGGCTCGGGCAGGGGCTGGGGCGGCGGGCCCGCGGTGGCCGCGGCGCGGGTCCTGGTGTGGGTGAGGGGTTCGTGCGGCGGGAGGGGGGCGGCGTGGCGCCCGCCGGAGCGCGGGGGCGCCGGGCGGGGCGGGGGGAGGGGGAAGCCGTCGCTCTCCTGGGAGGGGTTTCCGGGGGTGGCGGGTGGTGGGGTGGGGGTGGCCGACGGGGCGGGGGTAGCCGACGGGGTGGGGGCGGCCGACGGATCGCGGGGTATCGACGGGGCGGGGGGTATCGACGAGGCATCGCGCCCATCGGGACCACCGGGACCGTCCGGCCCACCAGGACTGTCCGGCCCGTCAGGGCCGAAGCCCTCCGGCAGCGGTCCGATCAGGTCGAAGATCTCCACCGGTTCCTCGCCGGCCGGCGGCTCGGGCAGCAGCTCGACCGCGGCGGCCAGCGCCTTGCGGGCTCCGGTCGCGGTACGGAACCGCGCTCGCGGATCGGGCTGCAGCAGCGAGCCGATCACCTTCCAGAGCGGTTCCGGCACCCCCACCGGCGCCGGCGGCATGCCCATCGCCAGGAAGCGCTCCTTGATGGCGTCCGCGTCCGGTTTCTGGCCGCCGAGCAGATAAAGGGCGACGAGCCCGACCGCGTACAGGTCGGCGGGGAAGTCGGGTTCGCTGCCGATCAGTTGCTCTGGCGCGAAGTATCCCGGCGTACCGACCACGTAATCCGTCTCGGTCAGCCGGGCGTCCCCCTTGCGCATGGCGATGCCGAAGTCAGAGAGCCGTACGTGCGGGGTGGCGGTGCCGGTCGCCTCCAGCAGGATGTTCGCCGGTTTGATGTCGCGGTGGACGACCCCTTCGGCGTGCACGGCGGTCAGGCCGGCCAGCAGCTGGTCCAGCAGGACGACCACGTAGTGCGGCGGCAGCGGGCCGTAATCCCCGATCAGGTGCGCCAGCGAGCCGCCGTGCACCAGGTCCATGGTGAACAGGACCTTGTCGTCGTCGGCCGCCCAGCTGGCAGGCGCCAGCACATGGGGGTGGTCGATGCGCATCGCCTGCTCGCGGACGAACCGCAGCAGTGCGTGGGCGTCGCTCTGCTGGAGCACTTTGGCGGCGACGTAGCGGCGCCGCCTGCGGTCCCAGGAGCGCCAGACCGCGCCGACCCCGCCGCGTCCGATCGGGTCCACCAGCTCGTAGCGGCCCGCGAAGACCTCACCCATCGTGCGCCGTCCGCCCCCTCAGCCGTCCGTCAGTCCTGATGTGCCGCGTAGTGCGCGACGGCGTCGCTCGTGCGTCCGGCGCCGTACACACGGAGGAACTCTGCCAGGTGCGGGTAGGCGGGCGCGAGGGCGTGCGCCGCCCCCTCGATCTCCTCCGCGGACGCCACCGACCGCAGCACCGTCTGGATGCCCCGCACCACCTGCCGGGCCGGGGCGGCGGCCCCCGGCACCGCTCCGGACGACGAGTGCGTGGTGTTCAGCACGGACGTCCCGGCCGACTCCCGGATCTCGTCCATCCGGGCGGCGGCCTCCATGGCCCCGGTCTTCCCCTCCGCCACCTGGAACGCCAGCTCCTGCAGTGCCTGCAGCCGCTGCACCACCGCCGGGTTACCGATCTTGGCCCGCTGCCCGCTCATGAGCTGCGACAGCATCGGGGCGGAGAGGCCGAGCACGCCGGCGAGCCGGACCTGGTTGAGCCCCAGATCCGCGATCAGCCGCCGGAACAGATTCCCGAGCGGCTCCCCGTACCACCCGCGCTGCAACTCCATCGCCTCCACCGCCCGAGCGGCGGGATCCGCCCCTGACGTCGTCTCCATACGCCCTCCCATTTGCGGCTGCGAACCCGCAAACCATCCTACGGACCCCCCGCCCCCCGGTACCCGGTCGGCCCCGGCCCCCGGAACCCGGTACGCTGTTCCGCGAAGCGGGGCCTTAGCTCAGTTGGTAGAGCGCTGCCTTTGCAAGGCAGATGTCGGGGGTTCGAATCCCCCAGGCTCCACCGGTACGTACGCAGCTCAGTGGTCCCCTCGCCCGGTGTGGGTGAAGGGGCCGCTGGCGTCCAGTACGAGGTCAGGAAGTTGATCACGGTCACTGCGGTGTTCCGCCCATAGTCGTCACGCTCGCGCGCCGGGGCCGGGATGCCCGTGATCAGGCGGCGCCTGCTGGACGGAAGCCGCTTCACGTCGGCGGGCCAGGGGCGGAAATGGTTTGTGCGCACGGCGATGAAGCTGCCACGGTGCCCGGATGGGGGTACTTCTGGGAGACAAGGGCAGGTTCGCCGTTGAGGTCGGCGAGTGGACCGACTCGCTGCGCCGGGTGGACCTGTGGGTCGCCGACCATTGGTTGACCTGCGACGACAACGCGGCCTACGTCGAGCAATTCCGCCCCGCGGTGAGGGACACCGCGCTCCAGGTGCGCTCCGGCCATGGTTGGCCGCTGCCCTTCGCCGGTCTGTCCCCGGCTGCCACTCATCGGCGATTCGTCGCCGCAACGGGCAACGACACTGAGGACGAGCTACTCAGGGAACGGTTCTGGATCTTCGACGGCTGGGGACCCACGACCGACAACCTGCTGGCTTACCTCTTCCGCGACGGGGACCAGTTGGTGATCACCGTGCAGTTCTGGCGTGATGAGCACCTGCGCAACCATCCTGAACATGCCGGAACCGTCTTCGCAGTCGAGATCGAGGCTGCGGAATTCGCCGGCATCCTGGAGGACCTGGTCATCGTTCTCGACCCTGGTAAGCGCCCGCCCGCGATCAAGTGACCGGGTGTCCGGCACCCCCTCGGTCTCGCCGCGTCCAGCTCCCGCAGTTCCTCCAGCGTCCCTTCCTTGGTTCGTCCCGTGAGTTGCGGGTGCGCCGCAGGCGAAGATGCTCATCTTGCTCCAGCGGTCGACCAGCCAGGGGAAGCGTTGGTGGAATGCGGTCGCCGTCGTGGTCTGGCGTCAGTGCTCAGGCGACCTTCTGACGGGCCAGCTCCCTGGCTCGTTCGTACACCTGCCGGGCGTGAGCGTTCGCGGTGTGCGGCCGGATGCCTCGCCGGAGGGCGTCGAAGTGCTCGTCGGCCCGTGAAGAGGAGAGGCGCTCGTAGTCGTCGAGGAAGGTCCGCCAGGTGCCGCAGGCGGCTTCGAGGTGACCCATTTCGAGTTGCCGTTGGGCGAGGAGGCCGTTCGCGTGTGCTCTGCCCTGCTTCTCCACTGCGGGTCGTACGCGGTTGGAGTCCCGCATGGACGTGACGGATCCGGCCACGTCACCGAGGGCGTAGCGGACGCTGGAGACGTGGAAGAGATAGGCGGCCCGGTCGTAACCGCCAATGGCGTCACGGTGGTTGTCCGCTTTCGCCAGGGCGGCTTCCGTCTCGGCCAGCCGGGTGAACGCCAGGCGCCGGTCGCCCACGAGTGCGGCGCCGTGCGCCTGCTGTCCCTTGAGGAATGCCTGCAGGCGGGGCCCCGCTTTGGGTGCGGCCTCGGCGGCTGAGTCGGCCAGCGCGAGTGCCTTCCCGGCGTGTTTCAGGTTGGCCGCCTGCAGCGCCGTGCCGCGCAGCGTGCGGCAGTAGGTCACGTGGTCCTCGGCCGCGCCGGCGAGTTGGAGGGCTTGCAGGTAATAGCGCTGGCCAAGACCGTGAGCCCGCTCGTACATGGCCATCCGGCCCGTCAGGTACACAAGGTCGGACGCCGCCGAGAGCATGTCCTTCCTGACCGTCTCGGACGCCTTGGCTTGCAGGTACGGGCCCACGGTGTTGACCAGGAACGCCGCGGCCATCGGGCGGGCGTGACCGCCCCCCAGCTCGTCGAGGATGTCGGCGATGCGCTCGGTCATGGTCCGGACGGTGGACACCTCGCCGGTGCCGATCCGCGTGTACGTCCGCTGGCGTACGCCTTGGCCCGGCCGGCCAGATCGGCATAGGCGGGGACGGGCAGCGCGGCGGCGTAGAGAGTCGTCGCAAGGAACGTGCGCCGAGAAGGGTCCATGTCTTCCCTTCCGGTCGAGACAAGTCCCTCAACAGTGTCAACCGGCAGTGGAGCATTGACCGTTGATTCAGCCACCGGCAACGGCATGCCCGCTTCGACGTGGGTCACCGGTCGACCCAGGCGGCGTGAGAGCGCCTCGATGATCAGGGGGCGCAGGTCGGACCTCGGCCGCGTGTGCGACCCTGGGGTCGGTGCTCAGCGCCTTCTACCGCCGCGACTTGACGCTGCCCGGCGGGCTGACCGGTGAACAGGCCGCAGCCGCCCGCGCATCGGTCACCGGCGGGGTGCAGACCGGATCACAGCTGCCCGGCCATGTGGGGCGGCAGGTCGTCGAACTGGCCAGGTACGCCTTCACCGACAGCTTCCACACCACGACCCTGATCGCCGCCGTGGTCATGGCGCTGGGCGCGGTGGTCGCCCTCTTCACGCTCCGGAACGTCCCGGCGGTGCTCACCGAGCGGCCGGAGGAGACGGCGGGCCCGATGCCGGTTCAGGCGGCCTGACCGGGACAGGGCGGCTCAGCACGGCACCGGGAAGCACAGCACAGCGGAACGGCGGGGACCCCGGTGGAAAAGGGGTCCCCGCCGTTCCGCGCGGGAGAGCCGGCACAACGGAAAGAGCCGGACTCAGCGGTCCTCGTCCGGCTTCTCGGCGTCGGCCTGCTTCGCCTCCACCTCCGGGTCGAGGCCGTGACCGTCCACCCGGTCCACCTGCGACGCCGACCCGTTGAGCGAGGTACCGCTCTCGTCGGCCAGCGTCTCCTCCAGCGGGTCGACCACGGTCAGCGTGCCGGCGCCACCGAGGCCCGCGTGATCGGCGTCCAGGGACTCCGTCGCATCGGTCGGCTCCACCAGCCAGTCCGGGTTGGACTGCTTGCTCCACCACTTGAACGCCGCGTACGCGGCGCCGCCGGCCAGTCCGACGATGACCAGGCCCCGGAAGGCCCGGCCGGTCCGCTGCCGGCGGATCCGGCGCCGCACCAGCCGGTCGATGTCCGCCGCGGACACCGAACCGCGCAGCGCCGCCAGTGCGGCGCCACCGCGCAGCACCACTTCTTCCTTGGCCGGGCCGGCCACCGCCCGAGTGGCGGCGACAGCGGTGCCGACCCTCGGTGCGGTGTACTCGGCGGCGGCCTTCGCGCCCTTCTTCGTCCGCTTGGCGGCGGTCTCCACCGCGTTCGCCGCCTTCGGCGGGACGGCCGCAGCCGCCTGCTCGCGTACCTGGACGACCACGTGCTCGATCCGGTCGGCCAGCTTCTCGTCGTAACTCTGCTTCGCCATCGCGCCGGCCTGCCGGCCAAGTGCGCCGGCCTGCTTGCCGTAGTGCACGGCACCGTCCTTCGCCGTGCTCGCGTACGGTGCCGCCACCTCCGCGGCGTGCCGCACGCTGTCCTTGGTCACGTCAGCCGCGTGGCGCACGCTTTCGATGCGGGTCACAGGAACCTCCTCCTCGGTGGCGTACGGTTTTCGCCTTTCCACCCGGTTTGAAATCATGCCTGGCCGTACCGGTTACGGCATGTGCGGCAAGCCATCCGGGTCAGCTGGTTCCTTCCCCGGCGGACGAAGTCCCCTTGATCGGGGGGAACCCGACGCGTGGTGGCCGAGGCGTGCAAGGATTTGTCCCCTGTCAGCGCGAGGACTATGGAAGGTAGATCGTGGCCGAGCAGCTCTACGCCACCTTGAGGACCACCCACGGCGACATCGTGATCCGGCTGCTGCCGAACCACACTCCGAAGACCGTGGAGAACTTCGTGGGGCTCGCCGAGGGCACCCGCGAGTGGATCGACCCGCGCACCGGCAACCCGTCGCACGAGAAGCTCTACGACGGCACCGTGTTCCACCGTGTGATCTCCGGTTTCATGATCCAGGGCGGCGACCCGCTGGGGAACGGCACCGGGGGTCCTGGGTACAAGTTCAACGACGAGTTCCACCCCGACCTGGCCTTCGACCGCCCCTACCTGCTGGCCATGGCGAACTCAGGGCCGAACAGCAACGGCTCCCAGTTCTTCATCACGGTGGCACCGACGACCTGGCTGTCCCGCAAGCACACCATCTTCGGTGAGGTCGCGGACGACGCCAGCAAGAAGGCGGTGGACGGCATCATCGGTGCGCCGACCAACCCGCGCACCGACCGCCCGCTGGAGGACGTGGTGATCAACTCGGTCGTGGTGGAGAAGCGCGCCGGCTGATCCCGTACGCTCGGGAACATCGCGCCCCGTCCGTACGTACACAGCACGTACACAGTGGACGGGGCGCGCGAGCGCTCGCCAACGCGCTGTCGGCAGGGGCCCGGCACGGGCCCAGCAGGGGAGTGGGACGCACATGGACCAGCAGCCGGTCTGCTGCTATCGGCACCCGGACCGGGAGACGGGCATACGCTGCACCCGGTGCAACCGGCCGATCTGCCCGGAGTGCATGGTCAGCGCCTTTGTCGGCTTCCAGTGCCGGGAGTGCGCCGGGCAGGCATCGGCCCCGCACACCCGGCCCCGCACGGTGGCCGGCGGCACAGTGGCGGCGGACCCGTTCCTGATCACGAAGATCCTGATCGGCCTGAACATCGCGGTGTTCGTGCTGGAACTGGCGATGGGCGACCGGCTGGTCGAGCGGCTGGGGCTCTACGCGATCTGCGGCAACGACATCACCGGGCAGCACGTCTGCATCGGCGTCGCCCAGGGCCCCGACCAGTGGTATCGCGTGCTGACCTCGGCGTTCGTGCACGAGAACTCGGGGGCGCCGCTGCACATCGCCTTCAACATGCTGTCCCTGTGGTGGATCGGCGCCCCGCTGGAACGGCTGCTGGGCCGCAGCCGCTATCTGGCGCTGTACTTCGTCTCGGCGATCGCGGGCAGCGCGGCGGTCCTGCTGCTGGCTCCGGACTCGCTGACCATCGGCGCCTCGGGCGCGATCTGGGGCCTCTTCGGCGCGACCGCGGTCTTCGTGCGCCGGCTGCGCTACGACATGCGGCCGATCCTCTTCCTGTTGGCGCTGAACATCGTCATCAGTTTCACCTGGAGCGGTGTGAGCTGGCAGGCACACGTCGGCGGGCTGATCGGCGGCACCCTGGTCGCGCTCGGGCTGGCGTACGCGCCCCGTGAGCGGCGCGATCAGGTGCAGTGGGGGACGACCGCCGCGGTGCTGGTCGCGTCGCTGGCCGTCACCGCGGTCGCTGTGGCACAGGTCACGTCCTAGCGGCCGTGTCCGTTGGCGTTGATCAGACGTTATCCACAACGTGTAGGGGTGCCGACGCCTCCTGTGCACAACTGGTGGGAACGGCTGTGCGGAACGGCGGCGATCAGGGTTTTCCCTGCAAGATCAACGAAAGACCGGTGGCCGACACTCTGCCACCGGTCTCGTCACCGGTCGTACCGGCGTCAACCTCGTAGAGGTTATCCACAGATCTTCCGACCTTTTCCCCACTGTGGATAACCGTGTGGAAAACCCGCGCGGGCGCTGCCCGCCCGGCTACTTCCACTGCGTGGAGACGACGAACCCGCCCGCGATGAAGCCGAAGCCGACCACGATGTTCCAGTTGCCGAGGGCGTCGACCGGCAGGCTGCCCTGGGTCACGTAGAACAGCACGATCCAGGCCAGACCGACGATGAAGAACGCCAGCATCAGGGGTGCGACCCACCCGCTGCGGTTGCCGAACTTTATGGCGGTGGCCGTCTTGGCGGGCGGCGGGGTGAAGTCGGCCTTCTTGCGGATCCGTGACTTCGGCACGAGGGACTCTCCTGTCGATGCGCTGCGTAACCGCGCGGGTGTCGTGGGCTGCGCCGGGTGGATGGGGTGCCTGTGGCGGCACTACCGCTTCCGGGCGTCCGTTAGCGTAGTGCTTCCTCGGGTTGTTAAGGAGACAGGGTATTTGGTGACCGAGCCCGGTGGCACCTCCCCCACCCCTTCTTCCTCCCGGCCTGTCCACCGCACCGTAGCGCTGCGAGTGCTCAGCGCGGGAGTCTTCGCGCTGGCCGGCCTGATCTTCTGGATGAGTTTCGACACCGCCAAGGGCGTGGACATCCGCAGCGACGACCCGCTGCCGAAGCTCTCCGACAACGTCCGCGGCAAGAGCGGCCAGAACGAGAAGCTGGAGAAGCAGGTCGCCGGGGTCCGCCAGGACGTCGACCGGCTCACCCGGCAAGGCAGCGGCCTGCCGCCTGCCGAGCGCAAGCGCCTGGACGACCTCGCCGCGGCGGCCGGCACCGACCCGCTGACCGGCTCCGGCGTACGGGTCACCCTCAACGACGCCCCGCCCAACGCCACCGCGCTGGTCCCCGGCGTCCCCGACCCGCAGCCCAACGACCTGGTCATCCATCAGCAGGACCTGCAGGCCGTGGTGAACGCGCTCTGGCGGGGCGGCGCCCAGGGCATCCAGATCATGGACCAGCGGCTCATCTCCACCAGCGCGGTCCGCTGCGTCGGCAACACCCTGATCCTCCAGGGCCGCGTCTACTCCCCGCCCTACCGGATCACCGCTGTGGGTGACCGGGGAAGACTGCGCCAGGCGCTCACCGACAGCCCCGCGATCCAGAACTATCTCCAGTACGTGCAGGCGTACGGCCTCGGCTGGAACGTGGCCGACCCCGGCCGGGTCACCTTGCCGGGCTACGCCGGCTCGGTCGATCTGCACTATGCGACACCTGTGACCCCGCGATGACCCGCCGAAGAGGCTCCCATGACCCGCCGGTGAGCGTGGCCGCGGGCCGTCAGGAGCCGCCGGATGAACCGATGCCGAAGCTTTGACCAGCACAGCCCCCTTGACGGTCGATCTCCCTTTACTCTGTTCCGGGGACTGTCGGGACGCAGAAGAAAGGCAGCACATGTACGGCTGGATCTGGCGACGCCTGCCGGGTAACGCGTGGGTGCGGGCGTTCACCTCGCTCGTGCTGGTCCTGGCCGTCGTCTACCTGCTGTTCCAGTACGTCTTCCCCTGGGCGGAGCCGCTGCTGCCGTTCAACGAGGTGACCGTCGACAACAACAACGGCATGAGCGCCGTCAGTGGGGTGGCCGCGGTTCTATGAGCGCACGCATCCTGGTTGTCGACAACTACGACAGCTTCGTCTTCAACCTGGTCCAGTACCTCTACCAGCTCGGCGCCGAGTGCGAAGTGCTGCGCAATGACGAGGTGTCACTGTCCCACGCCCAGGACGGCTTTGACGGGGTGCTGCTCTCCCCCGGCCCCGGCACCCCCGAGGAGGCCGGGGTCTGCGTCGACATGGTGCGGCACTGCGCGGAAACCGACGTGCCCGTCTTCGGCGTCTGCCTCGGTGTGCAGTCGATGGCGGTGGCGTACGGAGGAGTGGTCGGACGCGCTCCTGAGTTGCTGCACGGCAAGACATCGGCGGTAATGCATGAGGGAACCGGAGTCTTCGCCGGGCTCCCGTCGCCGTTCACCGCCACCCGCTACCACTCGCTGGCCGTCGAACGGGACACCCTGCCGGATGAGTTGCAGGTCACCGCGTGGACGGAGAACGGGATCATCATGGGACTGCGGCACCGGGACGTCGCCGTCGAAGGCGTGCAGTTCCATCCCGAGTCGGTGCTCACCGAATGGGGGCACCTGATGCTCGCCAACTGGCTGGCGGAATGCGGTGACCCCGGGGCGGTGGACCGCTCCCGCGGGCTCGCCCCGGTGGTCGGGGCGGGCGGCCGCTCAGGGAGGGCCGGGGCGTGACCACGCTCCGGCCGGAGCGTGCGTCCGACGGTCCGATGTCCTACGAGGACACCGGGCAGTTCGCCGCTGTCGTCCAGCAGCTCGACGACCCGCTGAACGACCCGCTGCCCGGCCGGCCCCCCGCGGTACCCGAGGAAGCGGCCCCGCTGCGGCGCCACGCGGCGCCTTCCTCCGAGGCGCCGCAGGCCCCTGAGACAGCAGCGGCGCAACCGCCGCCGGCCGCCCCGGAGGTACGGGAGCAGACACCGCCGGCCGCACCGCCCTTCTACGCCCGGCCGCTCATCACGGACCTTCCCTCGGCTCCGGCGGCGGCCTCCCCGTGGTTCAGCGGACCGGAGAGCGAGGACGGGAGCCGTGCGGCGGCGCCGGAACCGCCGGTACGTGAGCCCTTCACGACGCCTGAGGCGTTCGCGCCGCCCGGAGCTTTCCCGCCGCCCGGGGCGACGCGGCGCGAGACCCACCGGCGGGAGGCGTTCCCACTCCCGACGGAGCCCGTACGGCCCACCGAGCCCGTACGAACCGAGCCCGTACGAACCGAGCCCGTACGAACCGAGCCGGCAGCCGAACCCCTGCGAACCGAACCCCTGCGAACCGCTCGCACGCGGCCCGAGCCGGTGCGGCCCGTACCGCCGGCACCCGCGGCACCGCCCGAGCCGGTGCGGGCACCGCAGGCGGTACCGAGCGAGCTGGCGGAGACCGCGCAGCTTCCGGTGGTGCAGGACCCGGCGGCTCCGCCGCAGCCCCCGGCCGCCGGCGACGGGCCGCAGTTGGCCGGCGGCGAGACCGTGGCCGTGCCGCTGTCGGCGCCGCCGTTCGACGGGGGGCGGGCCGCCCGGCGGAAGGCCGCCCGCGGCGGCCACCGGGCCCGCGGCCGTACCCCGGGGCCCGCCGCGGCATCCACCGCGGCGACGGCGTCCGGCGCGGCTGAGCCGTCCGCCCCGCTCAGCAGGGTCGAGGCGCGCCGGGCCGCGAAGGCCGCCAAGGAGAGCCCCTCGGTCGTCATCAGCCGCGTCGTCGGTGAGCTCTTCATCACCGCCGGCGTGATCATGCTGCTCTTCGTCACCTACCAGCTCTGGTGGACCAACGTCCGTGCCCACCAGCAGGCCAACAGCGCCTCCAACAAGCTGGAACACCAGTGGGAGACCACCAAGGACGACCCGAACCGCGCGGCCGGCACCTTCTCACCCGGCCAGGGCTTCGCGATCATGTACATCCCGAAGCTGGACGTCAAGGCCCCGATCGCGCAGGGCGTCGACAAGAACTCGGTGCTCGACAAGGGCATGGTCGGCCACTACGACGGCTCCATGAACACCGCGATGCCGTGGGACAAGTCCGGCAACTTCGCGGTCGCCGCCCACCGCAACACGCACGGCGAACCCTTCCGCTACATCAACCACCTCGTCCCCGGCGACAAGGTGGTGGTGGAGACGGCCACCACCTACTACACCTACGAGGTCACCAGTTCGCTGGCCTCCACCCCGCCGTCCAACATCAGCGTGATCCAGCCCGTGCCGCCCGGTTCCGGCTTCACCAAGCCCGGCCGCTACCTGACCCTCACCACCTGCACGCCCGAGTTCACCAGCACCAACCGGCTGATCGTGTGGGGCAAGCTGATCGAGGAACGGCCGCGCAGCAAGGGCAAGCCCGACGCGCTGGTCGGAGGCTAGCGCCTGTGGCCACCGGGGCCGCGGAGCCGGCCGCCAGCAGCGAGCCGGCCCCGGCCGGCGATCCAGAACGGAAACGCGTGACGAGCAGCAAGCCGCCCACCCGGGGGCCGCTCGCGGCCACCATCAGCGTCATCGGCGAGATCCTGATCACCGCGGGCCTGGTCCTCGCCCTCTTCGTCGCCTACTCCCTGTGGTGGACGAACGTCGTCGCCGACCGCCACGAGAAGCAGGCGGGCGACAAGGTACGCCAGCAGTGGGCCCAGAGCGGCTCCGGCAGCGCCGGCGGTGACACGGCGCCCCGCGGCCTGGACATCAAGGACGGCATCGGCTTCCTGCACGTCCCCGCGATGGGCAAGAACTACGAGGTGCTGGTCAAGAAGGGCACCTCCACCGACGTGCTCAACGAGGGGGTGGCCGGCTACTACACCGACCCGACCCCCTCCGCGATGCCGTGGGACAACTCCGGCAATTTCACCCTCGCCGCCCACCGCGACGGTCACGGCGCCAAGTTCCACAACATCAACAAGATAAAGAACGGTGACCCGATCGTCTTCGAGTCCAAGGACACCTGGTACGTCTACAAGGTCTACAAGGTCCTCGACCAGACGTCGAAGTACAACGTCGCCGTCACCGACCAGGTCCCCAAGGAGTCCGGCAAGACCAAGCCGGGCCGCTACATCACCCTGACGACCTGCACGCCGGTCTACACCTCCCGCTACCGCTACATCGTCTGGGGCGAACTGGTCCGCACCCAGAAGGTCGACCCGCAGCGGACGCCTCCGGCGGAGCTGAAGCGGTAGCGGGTTCCCTTTTCCTGGGCGGACCCGAAAGGGGGGCGGCCCGCACCGGATGGTGCGGGCCGCCCCCCTTTCAGGTGTGAGGTGGAGCTCAGCGGTGGGGGTCAGCCGCCGAGACCGTTACCGCCCCCGCCATTGTTGCCGCCGCCTCCGAAGGCGACAGTCGTCAGGGTGATCTTCTGGCCTTCGTTGAGAGGCTGCCCTGCGGGAACATCCGAGGCCGTGACCACGGCACTGCCGTCATTCGGTCCGTTCACGACGATCTGGGGGTTGAGCTGCGTATTCTGCAGGTCCTGCAGAACGTCGGAGAGTTTCCGGAACTGGAAGGCCGGCATGGTCGCCGGCGGTGCCTGCGTCTGCGGGCCCGAGGAGACGGTCAGCACGATCTGGGTGTCCGGGGTCTGCGAGCTGAACGCGTTCGGGCTCTCACCGATGACGGTGCCCGCCGCTGCGGCGTTCGGCTGGTCCTGACGCTTGACGTTGGTGAAGCCGGCCTGGGCGAGCTGGGCCTTGGCGGTGTCGAAGTCCAGGTTCTGGACGTTCGGCAGCTGCTTCTGCTCCGGCGGTTCCGCCACCGTCAGGGTGACCGTCGCGCCCTTGGCGAGCTTCGTGCCGGCGTCCGGGTCCTGGGAGAGAACCGTGTCCTTCTCGTCGGTCGTGGACGTCTTGATCTTCTGCTTGACGTCGAAGCCGAGCTTCTCCAGCTGCTGCCGCGCCGCGTCGTACGTGTCGGTCGTGACGTCCGGCAGCGCGATCGGCGCCGGGCCCTTGGAGAGCACCACGGTGACCGTCTTGTCGGACGGGACCTTGGTGTCGGCGGCCGGGGTCTGCTTGCAGACGAGGTTCTTGTCGACGTCGTCGCAGAACGCCGGCGCACCCTGGACGACCTGCAGGTCGACATTGGCCGCCCGGGATTTGGCGTCGTCCAGCGAGAGGTTCAGGAAGTTCGGCACGGTCGCGCCGGAGCCCGGTGAACCGCCGTCGAAGATCGCCTTGCCGAGGAAGATCGCACCCACCAGCACCAGGATGCCGGCGACCACCAGCAGCACGGTCGAGGTGTTGTTGTTCTTCTTCTGCCGGCGCCGGTCGGGGCGGTCCTCGTAGCCGTAGCCGCCGTCGTCGTCGCGCATCGGCGGCAGCATCGAGGTCTGCGAGTCCGGCTGCATCGGCAGCGCCGTGGTCGCGGCGCCCTCACCGTACTGGTGCGGGTAGCCGTATCCGGCCGCGCCCATCGCCGCGGCCGCGGCGACCGGCTGGCCGTCCAGCGCGGCCTCCACGTCGGCCCGCATCTCGTCGGCCGACTGGTAGCGGTAGTTCGGGTCCTTGGTCAGCGCCTTCAGGACGATCGCGTCCATCGCCGGCGTGACCTCGGGGTCGTACACCGACGGCGGCTGCGGCTCCTCCCGTACGTGCTGGTACGCGACGGCGACCGGGGAGTCGCCGACGAACGGCGGCCGTACGGTCAGCAGCTCGTAGAGCAGGCAGCCGGTGGAGTACAGGTCGGAGCGGGCGTCGACCTGCTCGCCCTTGGCCTGCTCGGGGGAGAGGTACTGGGCGGTGCCGATGACGGCCGCGGTCTGGGTCATCGTCATGCCGGAGTCGCCCATGGCGCGGGCGATGCCGAAGTCCATGACCTTGACCTGGCCGGTCCTGGTCAGCATGACGTTCGCCGGCTTGATGTCGCGGTGCACGATGCCGGCCCGGTGGCTGTACTCCAGCGCCTGCAGGATGCCGACGGTCATCTCCAGCGACCGCTCGGGCAGCAGCTTGCGGCCGGAGTGCAGCAGCTCGCGCAGCGTCGAGCCGTCCACGTACTCCATCACGATGTACGGGATCGAGACGCCGTCGACGTAGTCCTCGCCGGTGTCGTACACGGCGACGATCGACGGGTGGTTGAGCGAGGCGGCCGACTGTGCCTCACGGCGGAACCGGGCCTGGAAGGACGGATCGCGGGCAAGGTCCACCCGCAGCGTCTTCACGGCGACGGTACGGCCGAGCCGGGTGTCGTGGGCGAGGTACACCTCGGCCATGCCACCACGGCCGAGCACCGAGCCCAGCTCGTACCGGCCGCCGAGGCGACGCGGCTCTTCCATAGCTCTGCCCTCTCTCAAACCCGATCTCAACCGAATCCGTTAACCATTGCCCTGTGCCTGCTCGGGCATACGCTACCGGGCGTGTCCGGCTCGGCCGCGCCCTGTCCCGACGCCGATACAGGACCGGTACCTGGGCGCGACCCGCCGCTTCCTCACTTGTTGAGGACTGCCTCCATCACCTTCTGGGCGATCGGCGCCGCCAGGCCGCCGCCGGAGATGTCGTCACGGTTGGCGGAGCCGTCCTCCACCACCACCGCCACCGCGACCGGCGAGCCCTGGTCGGTCATCGCGTACGAGACGAACCAGGCGTACGGCTTGCCCGCGTTGTTGAGTCCGTTCTGCGCGGTACCGGTCTTGCCGCCGACCCTGACCCCGGGGATCTTGGCGTTGGTACCGGTGCCCTTGTCGACCACCGTCTCCATCATCGACTGCAGCTTCTGCGCGTTCTCCGGGGACAGCGGCTCACTCAGCTTCTTCGGGCTGGTCTGGGCGATGGTGCTCAGGTTCGGCGCCACCAGCCTGTCCACCTCGTACGGCTGCATCAAGGTGCCGTTGTTGGCGATGGCGGATGCCACCATGGCCATCTGCAGCGGGGTCGCCGCGGTGTCGAACTGGCCGATGGAGGACTGGGCGACCTGGTCCGGGCTCATCTTGGTGTCGAAGTTGCTGGCGTCCACCCGGACCGGGACGAGCTGTTCCTTGTTGAAGCCGAACTGCTCGGCCTCGTCCACCATCGTCTTGAGGCCCATGTCGGCGCCGAGCTTGCCGAAGACGGTGTTGCACGAGTATTGCAGGGCCTGGCGCAGTGAGGCGTCCTTGCAGGGGATGCTGCCCTCGTTGACCAGGTTGATCGTCGTACCCGGCAGCGGGTACGGGTCCGGCGACTGGGTGCCCTTGTCGACGTCGGTGATCTTGCCGGACTGCAGCGCCGCGGCCGCGGTGACCAGCTTGAAGGTCGAGCCCGGCGGGTAGGTCTGGCGGATCGCCCGGTTCAGCATCGGGTCGTCCGAGTCGGCCTTCTTCTGGAGGTTGACCCAGTTGGTCTCGTCGGTCGTGGAATTGCCGGCGATGGTCGACGGGTCGTACGACGGGGTGCTCGCCATGGCGAGGATCGCGCCGGTACGGGGGTCGATCGCGGCGACCGCGCCTTTCTTGTTGCCCAGGCCCTTGAACGCCGCCTCCTGCGCCTTGGCGTTCAGCGTGGTGACGACGTTGCCGCCCTGCTTCTGCTTGCCGGTGAGCAGGTCGATGGTCCGGTTGAAGAAGAGCCGGTCGTCGTTGCCGGTGAGGAACTTGTCCTCGACGCCTTCGAGGAAGGACGTGCCGAACGCCTGCGAGGCGTGGCCGGTGACCGGCGCCCACATCGGACCGTCGGTGTAGGTGCGCTTGTACTTGAAGTCGCTGCCGCTGGTCGTGGTGTGGCCGGTGACCGGCTTGCCGTCCACGACGATGTCGCCGCGCGGCTGGGCGTACTGGTTGATCGCGACGCGGCGGTTGTGCGTGTCGTTGGCGAGCTGGTCGGCCTGGACGAACTGCACGTAGTTGACGCGCGCCAGCAGGGCGAGGACGAGCAGGCCGCAGAAGACCGCGACCCGTCGCAGGGGCTTGTTCACTGGCTGCGCACCACCTGGGTCGCTTCGGCATCGGGGGACGGGGCCGGGCTCGGGGCGGGACGCCGGGCGGTGTCGCTGATCCGCAGCAGGATCGCGACGAGCGCCCAGTTGGCGATCACCGAGGACCCGCCCTGGGCCAGGAACGGCATGGTCATACCGGTCAGCGGGATCAGCCCGGTGACGCCGCCGGCCACCACGAACACCTGGAGCGCGAAGGCGCCGGACAGGCCGACCGCCAGCAGCTTGCCGAACGGGTCGCGGGCCGCCAGCGCGGTCCGCATGCCGCGCTCGATCAGCAGTGCGTAGAGCAGCAGCACGGCCATCAGACCGGCCAGGCCCAGTTCCTCGCCGACGGTCGACAGGATGTAGTCACTCTTGGGGGCGATGCCGCCGATCAGCCGGGAGTAGCCCTGGCCGAGGCCGGAGCCGAAGATGCCGCCGGAGCCGAAGGCGTACTGCGACTGGGCGGTCTCGGTGACGCCGCCGTTGGCGGCGAGCTTCAGTGGGTGCAGCCAGTTGTCGACGCGGATCTTGACGTGCGGCTCGGAGGTGCCGACAACGGCCGCGCCGGCCCCGCTGAGCAGCAGGCCGAAGACGATCCAGCTGGTCCGCTCGGTGGCGACGTACAGCATGATCACGAAGAGGCCGAAGAAGAGCAGTGAGGTGCCGAGGTCGGTCTCGAAGACCAGGATCAGCATGCTCATCAGCCAGATCACCAGGATCGGGCCGAGGTCACGGCCGCGCGGCAGGTACAGGCCCATGAAGCGGCGGCTGGCCAGCGCCAGGGCGTCGCGTTTGACCATCAGATAACCGGCGAAGAAGACGGTGATGACGATCTTGGCGAACTCACCCGGCTGGAGTGAGCCGATACCCGGCAGGGTGATCCAGATCTTGGCGCCGTTCACCCCGGGGAAGAAGATCGGCAGCACCAGCAGCACCATCGCGGTGAACATCGAGATGTAGGTGTAGCGCTGCAGGATCCGGTGGTCCTTGAGGAAGATCAGCACGATCACGAAGAGCGCGAGGCCCACCGCCGACCACATCAGCTGCTTGGGTGCCATCGGGCCGCCGAGTGCCGGGGTGGTGATGGACGGTTCCTGGTCCAGCCGCCAGATCAGCACCAGGCCGAGGCCGTTGAGCAGGGTGGCGATCGGCAGCATCAGCGGGTCGGCGTACGGGGCGAACTTGCGTACCAGCAGGTGCGCGCCGCCGGCCAGGACGCCCAGGCCGACGCCGTAGCCGAGCAGTCCGGCCGGCACCGAGTCGTTCTTGGCCAGCCCTACGTTGATGTAGGCGAACACCGGAATGGCGACCGCGAAGACGAGCAGCGCCAGCTCGGTGTTGCGCCGGTTGGGCGCGCCGATGGACGTGATGGTGGTGGTGTTGCTGGCGCTCATGACGGGCCGGCCCCTCCTGCTACTGCTGGCCCGTACCGCATTCCCCGGCCAGCTGCTTCTCTTGCGGCGTCAGGGACGGGGTGGGCGTCGGGGTGGGCGTGGTGGTGGTCTTGACGGTCCCCGGCTTGCCCGTGGGCGGCTTGGAGTTGGCCTGGCCGGTGGCACCGCCGGCGCCGATCGAGCCCTTGGCGGCGTTCTGCGCGGCGGTCGCGGTCTTCACATCGGCGACCTTCTGGCAGACCTTGGCCTGCTGGAGCAGCTCGTCGGCCTTGTCGTTGGCCTGGCCGAGGCTGCCCACCGCGATGGTGTCCTTGAGCCGGTTCTGCTGGTAGGCGGGGAGGTACTTCAGTTCGATGTCGGCGCGGTCCTTGTGGACCTTCGACAGCTTGATCCAGGCCAGCTTCTGGTCGATGCCCTGGTAGACGGCGACATGGTTGCCGTTGGTGCCGACGTAGTACTGCGTCTGCGTCCAGGCGTACGCGCCGTACAGGCCGCCGCCGATCACCGCGAGCACCACGATCGTGACCAGGCTGCGCTTGAGCCAGCGGTGGCTCCTGCCGGGCTTGTCGAAGGCGTCCTCGTCGTACGCCCCGAAGGAGCCGAGGACGCCGCCTGACCCCTGGTCGCCGCTGCCGGGCGGGCCGAACGAGCCGGACGGGCCCGCCTGGTGCGGCGTGCGGCCCAGTTCGGAGGCGCGGCCGGCCGGAGTCTGCAGGTGGCGGGGGTCCTGGAGCGGCAGCTGGGTGTCGGCGACGGCGCCCACCACCACCGGGGTGTCATTGAGCTGGGCCGCCAGCGTGTCGCCGTCGTCGGTGTCCAGCACATCGGCGACGATGCACGTGATGTTGTCGGGTCCGCCGCCGCGCAGCGCGAGCTGGATCAGCTCCTGCACGGTCTCGTTGGGGGCCTGGTAGCCGGCCAGCGTGTCTTCCAGGGTCTGGTGGCTGACCACGCCGGACAGACCGTCGGAGCAGATCAGATAGCGGTCGCCGACCCGTACCTCACGGATGGAGAGGTCGGGTTCGACGTGCTCGCCGCTGCCCAGCGCGCGCATCAGCAGGGAGCGCTGCGGGTGGGTGGTGGCCTCTTCCTCGGTGATCCGGCCCTCGTCCACCAGCCGCTGCACCCAGGTGTGGTCCTGGGTGATCTGGGTGAGGACGCCGTCGCGCAGCAGGTACGCGCGGGAGTCGCCGACGTGCACCAGGCCGAGCCGCTGGCCGGTCCACAGCAGGGCGGTCAGGGTGGTGCCCATGCCCTCCAGCTGCGGGTCCTCCTGGACCATGTGCAGCAGCTGGTCGTTGGCCCGCTGCACCGCGCGGCCCAGCGAGGTCAGGATGTCGGAGCCGGGGATGTCGTCGTCGAGCGTGACGATGGTCGAGATCACCTCGGAGGAGGCGACCTCGCCGGCGGCCTGGCCGCCCATGCCGTCGGCGATCGCGAGCAGACGGGGGCCGGCGTAGCCGGAGTCCTCGTTCCCCTCGCGGATCATGCCCTTGTGCGAACCGGCGGCGAAACGCAGGCTCAGAGACATGCGTACCTCCCCCGTCGGCTCCGGGTACATCCGCACGCTGCCCACCCTCTCGCTCGCGCGTCGTGGCTCCGCTCGCCCATTGTGCGACTACTTCCGCAGCTCGATGACGGTCTTGCCGATGCGGATCGGCGCACCCAGCGGGACCGGGGTCGGCGTGGTCAGCCGGTTCCGGTCGAGATAGGTGCCGTTCGTGGATCCCAGGTCCTCGACGATCCACTGGCCGTCGCGGTCCGGGTAGATCCTGGCATGCCTGCTGGACGCGTAGTCGTCGTCGAGCACAATCGTGGAGTCGTGCGCCCGGCCCAGCGTGATGGTCTGGCCCTGGAGCGCGACCGTGGTGCCGGCCAGCGAGCCCTCGGCGACCACCAGTTTCGTGGGGGCGCCGCGCCGCTGCCGGCTGGCCTGCGGCTGCTGGCGCGCGGCGGGCGCCGCCTGCTGGCGCTGCTGGGGCGGGCGGGACTGGGTGTCCCCGCGGCGCGCGCCGCGCTGGGTCACCCGGGTTCCGAACAGGTCACTGCGGATGACCTGCACCGCGACGATCACGAACAGCCACAGCACGGCGAGAAAACCCAACCGCATGACCGTCAGGGTCAGCTCTGACATTGCCCCCGCTTCACCCTTCGGCTTGCCGGTACACGATGGTGGTGCTCCCCACGACGATGCGGGAGCCGTCGCGGAGCGTAGCGCGCTGGGTGTGCTGTCCGTCCACCACGATGCCGTTCGTGGACCCGAGATCCTGGACAACAGAGGGCGTACCCACCCGGATCTCAGCGTGTTTGCGGGAGACTCCGGGGTCGTCGACCCGCACATCGGCCTCCGTGGAGCGGCCGAGCACCAGGGTGGAGCGGGAGATCTGGTGGCGGGTGCCGTTGATCTCGATCCACCTGCGGACGCCGGCCGCGGGGGAACCGGCCGCGAAGCCGGTACCGGGGAGCCGGGTGACCGGGGCGGGGGCCGCCGACGCGCCGCCGATGGGCCGGGGGCCGCCGGGAGGCGGGGCGGCGGGCATCGGCGGGGGGCTCTGCGGGCGCTGCGGGGCGCCGGCCGCGGCCGGGCCGCCCTGACCGGGCTGCGGATAGGCCGGACGCTGCTGGTAGCCCTGCGGGCTCTGCTGGTACGCGGGCTGGCCGGGGGCCTGCTGGGCGTGCTGCGACTCGCTGGACGCCAGGGTGCGGCTGCGCACCCGGTACAGACCGGTGTCCAGGTCGTCGGCGCGCTCCAGGTGGACCTTGACCTGGCCCATGAAGCTGTACCGCTGCTGCTTGGCGTAGTCCTTGACCATGCCGGCCAGTTCGTCCCCGAGCTGGACCGCGTACGGGCTGAGCCGCTCGTAGTCCGTGGCGCTCAACTCCACGATGAAGTCGTTCGGCACCACGGTGCGGTCGCGGTTCCAGATCGTGGCGTTGTTGTCACACTCGCGCTGCAGCGCGCCCGCGATCTCCACGGGCTGCACCTCGCTCTTGAACACCTTGGCGAAGGTCCCGTTCACCAGGCCCTCCAACCGCTGCTCAAAGCGCTTCAGTACACCCACCGGGCACCTCCCTCCTCGGGGCCTTTCTTCGTGTCATTTCCGATACTGCTTACTGATCGTATCCACGCGTGGGAAAAACAGCTGGTTCCCCGATCTTGCTGGACAGGGCAGTGTCAACACTCACACCGCGCTGTGCCCGCCACGGACGCCCCACCCCCTGCCAACAGCGATGGTAGATGCGGCGTCCGTGCCCAGTCCCCGGTTCACCGGTCCCCGCCCGGTGTCCGGCGGCCCAGTGTGTCCGTCGCGTCCCACCAGTGTCCCGCACTGCCGCCCGTGTCCCGTCCGCCGCCTGCCCGCCGGCCGCCTGTGGGCCGTCCTCCCCAACCCACGTACCCCGTGGCCGCCGCTCCAGGCAGCTTCCGGGCCGACTGACCGCCGGGCGGGCGTCCTGCGGGTGTCGGCGGGGGGTCGGGGCCGGGCTGGGGCCGGGCTGGAGCCGGGTCGGGGCCGGGCCGGTCGGGGGTCTGCGGGCAGCCGGGGGGGCGGTCCGGGGGCGGTCCGGAGGCGGGGAAAAGGGATGTGATTCCACTCCGGGCGCCGTGCTAATCTTCTGCATGTCGAGAGGCGCTCTCACACCAACAGGACCGGCCAGTCCCGTGGGTGTACAGGACCCGAACGGCGACACCCATGCGCGGGTGGCGGAATAGGCAGACGCGCTGGATTCAGGTTCCAGTGCCCGAAAGGGCGTGGGGGTTCAACTCCCCCCTCGCGCACAGAGAAGTACCGAGGAAACGGGTCCCCGGTGATGACGGAAGTCATCACCGGGGACCCGTTTCTTTGTGCGTGGGGTGACCTTTCCCGCGTGTCGTGCTCAGGACCGGCCGGCGGGGCCCGCGGTGGCGGGCGGCGGGGTCGGGCCGCGACACCGGTGCGGCGAGACCGGGCCCGACGCGGTCCGCCGCCGCGAGATGCCGCCGGGGGTGTCCTTCCCCGGGCGTACTCACTCCGGTGGAGGCGTCGGCCCGTCCCGGCCGGGAGGAGCGGGCCCGCCGGGCCGCCGAGCAGGTGGCGTCCCGGCCGGTCTCCGGTTAAGGGCGTGTCAAGCAATCGACACACGCTGCGGAGAACGGTGGCACGCGACGGGGAACCGGGGCAGGGTGGTGTCCGTTGGAGTCAATGGGCAAAGGAATCGTCAAGTGGCGCGGCCCGCGCCGAACCGAGCAGGGAGATCCACCATGGGTGTCAGCCTCTCCAAGGGCGGCAATGTCTCGCTGACGAAGGAGGCCCCCGGACTCACGGCGGTCACCGTCGGCCTGGGCTGGGACGTACGCACCACCACCGGCACGGACTTCGACCTCGACGCGAGCGCGCTGCTGCTCGACACGTCGGGCAAGGTCGTGTCGGACAAGCACTTCATCTTCTTCAACAACCTCAAGAGCCCCGACGGATCCGTCGAACACACCGGTGACAACCTCACGGGTGAGGGCGAGGGTGACGACGAGGCCATCAAGGTCAACCTGGCCACGGTGCCCGCCGAAGTGGACAAGATCGTCTTTCCGGTCTCGATCTACGACGGTGAGACCCGTCAGCAGAGCTTCGGCCAGGTGCGCAACGCCTTCATCCGGGTCGTCAACCAGGCCGGCGGCACGGAGATCGCTCGTTACGACCTGACCGAGGACGCCTCCACCGAGACCGCGATGGTCTTCGGTGAGCTCTACCGCAACGGTGCCGAGTGGAAGTTCCGGGCCGTCGGCCAGGGTTACGCCTCCGGCCTGCGCGGCATCGCCCAGGACTTCGGCGTCAACCTCTGACAACCTCTGACGTGTCCGCGGGCACGTCTGCGGATACGTCCGACGGAGCGGCGCGGCGGCACAGCAGTACACGCGAAGCAGCGGGGCCACGCCCGCCGGCGGCGAAAATCGCCGGCGGGCGCAGCCTCGCGTCCATGTCCCGGCCCTCTCCGGCACACCGGCCGTCTCTGGCGTGCGGCCGTCTCAGGCCCCCGGCCGCCCGGGTCTCCCGGCCGTCTCCGGCGCCCCTGGCCCGCCCCACACGGCGGACCGGGGGCGCCGCAGGTTCTACGGTCGTGCGGTGGTCGCGTCCGCGTTGTAGCGGACCAGATATCCGGCGAAGCGCTCCAGATCCGCCGGTGACCAGGCCGCGAGGCGCTCCTCGAAGGCGGCCCGGCGCCGTACCCGGGCATCGGCCAGGATCGCGACACCCCGGGGCGCCAGGTGGAGCACCTGGACACGGTGGTCGGTGGTGTCCGTCCGCCGCTCGATGAAGCCGTCCCGCTCCAGCGCGGCCACCTGACGGCTGACCGTGGACTTGTCCAGCAGGTAGTGCGCGGCCAGGTCGGTGGCCCGGCAGTCCTGCTGTTCCTCCAGGTGGGAAAGGATCGTGTATGCCACCAGGGAGAGGTCCGGGTGCATCCGCGCGGCGGCGGCGCGCGCCCGCCGGGCGAAGGCGGTCAGTTCGCGCTGGATGCTCTCCAGGGACTGCCGCCGGCCGGGCTCGTCCTGGACGGGCGGCATGTCCACCGCGGGCAACGCTTCCCCTGGGGGCATCGGGCACTCCGCTTCTCCGGGCGTGAAGGTTGTAGAGTGCAACAATATCAGCTGGGCAGCGGAAGCTCGAACCAGACGACCTTGCCGACCGCCTTGCGGCTGGTCCCCCAGCGGCGCGAGAGATGCGACACCAGTGCCAGGCCGCGCCCCCGCTCGTCATCGGCGTCGGCGCGCTGCAACTGCGGCAGGTTGTGGTTGTCGTCGCTCACCTCGACCAGCAGTTTGCCGACCCGCATCAGCCGGAGTTCCACCTCGTACGACGCGGCCTTGATCGCATTGGTCACCAACTCGCTGACCAGCAACTCCGCCGTGTCGCTGAGCCGTTGCAGACCCCACTGGGCGAGCTGGCGGCGGGTCAGCTCACGCGCCGCCGCCACTTCGCACTCGTCCAGACGCAGCGTCCAGCGGACGACGTCCTGCGGTGCGATGCCCTCGAACCGGGCGACCAGCAGCGCCACATCGTCCCTGCGGTCCTCCGAGTGCACCCGGGCGAGGATCTGCGCGCACACGTCCTCCGGGCTCTGGTCCGGTTCGATCACCGTCGCGCACAAGGCGGCGAGACCCGCGTCTATACCCTGGCCGCGTACCTCCACCAGGCCGTCGGTGCACAGCACCAGCCAACTGCCGTCCGGTACCGGGATCTCCACCGTCTCGAACGGCACCCCGCCGACCCCGATCGGCGCCCCGCCGGGGATCTCCAGCAGCTCGCTGGGCCCGTCGTAACCGGCCGCGAGCACCGGCGGGATGTGGCCGGCGTTGGCGAGGGTCAGGGTGCGCAGAATCGGGTCGTAGACGGCGTAGACGCACGTCGCCAGGTGATCGGTGCCGAGGCGGTGGGCCAGGTTGTCGAGGTGGCGCAGCAGCTGGGCGGGCGGCAGGTCGAGGGCCGCCATGGTGATCACGGCGGTCCTGAACTGGCCCATCACCGCCGCGGCCTGGAGCCCATGCCCCATCACATCGCCGACGATCAGGGCGACCCGGCCGCCGGGCAGCTGGATCGCGTCGAACCAGTCGCCGCCGACCTGGGCCTGCCGGTCTCCTGGCATGTAGTGGTGGGCGATCCGGACGCCGGGGATTCTGGGCGGGCGGGTCGGCATCATCGAGCGCTGCAAGGTGGCCGCGGCGCGCGATTCCTGGTGGTGCAGACGCGCGTTGTCGATGTGTGCGGCGCCGCGGCCCACGATCTCGGTGGCGATGGCGGAGTCCCGCGCGTCGAACGGCCGGCGGCCGGGAGCCCGCAGGAAGCAGACCCGGCCGAGCACGGTGCCGCGCGCGGTGAGCGGCGCCACGATCACGGAGTGGCCGGTCAGCAGCGGGCCGAGCGCGGGCACGCCCAGGTCGGCGGCGATGTCCGGGGCCAGCGCCGGGTCCACCACCGGGACCAGCAGCGGGGCGCCCAGCCGCGGCACGATCTGGTCGGCGGTCAGCGTCAGCAACTCGCCCTCGGGCAGCGCCGTCTCCCACACCCCCGGCGGACCCGGGTGGGCGATGGCGACCCGGCGGACCAGCATCTTGTGCCCGGGCCTGTCCTCGGCGGGCGGCTCGGTGTCGGAGAAGAGCCGGTCCACCACGAGGACGGCGGCGACGTCGGCGAACCGCGGCACCGTCACCTGGCACAGCTCGCGGGCAGTGGTGTGCAGGTCGAGCGTGGAGCCGACCATCGCGCCCGTCGCGCGCAGCAGCGAGAGCTGTTCGTCGAGCGCGGTGCCGGTCGACGGACGGGCGTCGGCTCCCGGCGGCACGGTGGTGAAGGAAGGCGACGACAGCGGCGGGGAGAGCGAGGTGACCGAGGGCAGCGGCACGGCGGTCAGGGCGGAGGCGCTGGACAGGTCGGCCTGGGGCGGTGCGCCGGGCCGCTCGCCGGCCGCCCGCTCGCCGGCCGCCCGCTCACCGGCCGCGCCCTCGCGCGGTGGCGGCAGCAGCTCCCGGCGCACCGAGGGGGCGGTGGCGCCGGAGATCGCGGCGAACCGGGCGTAGTCGTGCGGGACGACCGGCAGCCGGGTGCCGCCCTCGACTTCGAGGCCGGGGTGGCCCAGCGCCGCGATCTGGCGCACGATGCGGTCGAGCCGGCCGGGACTGACGCCGGGCAGCACGCTGGCGAGCCGGGCGGCCATCGCCTCGTCGGCCGCCGGATCGGCCGCGGGTGTCAGCACCGCGGCGACCGAGATGTCCTGCCGTTGCGGGCCCTCCGCGGTGTAGGGGAGCAGACGGCCGCCGAGGGCGATCCGCAGGCTGCCGGTGCGCAGCGGCTTGGCGTGCGCCGCGATGGCCAGCAGACTCCGGCCGCCCGGCTCCACCAGGCGGTACGTCCACCACAGCACGTCCTTGAGGACGCCGTCCCGGTCGGCCGCCGCCAGCGCGCCCGCCCACGCGGGGTCGGTGAGGTCGTCCAGCAGGTCGAGGGTGTCCTGGGGCTGCGCCGCCGAGCGGACGGAGGCGGTGGCGGTGGCCGGGGACGTGGCGGAGAGCAGGCCGGAGGCGCGGTGGCCGAAGACGTGCTCCCAGCGGTGGCCGAAGAGCTCTTCGGCGCCGCGGTTCCAGTACGAGACGCGGCCGTCGGGGTCGACGCAGAGGACGGCGAGGCGGACCAGCGCGGCGACACCGGGCAGCGGGCTCTTCGCGGCAGCGAGGGCAGCGGCGGTGTCCGGGACCGGGTGAGGGTTCGCGCGACCGGCCGGCGCGGGCCGCGCGGTGGGCTCCGCGGCGGGAGCGGGCACGGAGGAGGACATACGGGCGCGCCGGGGGGCGACGTGGTCGGCCGTGGGAGGGCTCTGCGGGCGCTCCTGGGGGCCGGAGCCGGGGCTGGGGCCAGGACCGGGGCCGGGCCTGGGGCCGTCCCGGGCCGGGACATCCGGGTGCTGGTGCGGCTCTTGTCCGTCGCGCTGTTCGTGGCCGACAGGGGCGTCGGTGTGGTGGTCTGCGTCGGGGGATGCGGTCTGGCGGGTGATCTCGTCCAACGTCGGGCACCTGCGGTTCGGCGCTGAGTAGGGTCCTTCCTTCGCCTAGGCAAGCACGAAATCGTGGGCGGAGTCGACCGAATTGCCGGATTGCCGCCCGACAGTGGGAGTTTGACGGGACGTCCGCTGACGCCGAGCCGGCGGAGAAGGGAGCGGGCCAGGGAGCGGGCGGTGGGGGCAGTGGGGGCCGCACGCGGCCGGTTCCCCGGCCCGGCCCGACCAGGCGTCGGCGCTGCGGGCCTGTCCGGACGGTCCGCGGTTCCACGTGGAACATCTCCGGCAGATGGCCGGTGACGGTCCCGGGCCTCGGGGGCCGCTCGTGTGCGGCCGGGCCTGGTGATTGAGGGGTCGAGGCCGTACAGGGCCTAGGCTGTGCGGGTGACGAACACCTCCGGAACCGAATCCTCGGCAGCCGCCTCCGCGCCCGCGTCGGACGCCGAGGACCGGCTGGCGAAGGCGGTGCGCGCCGCCGAACAGGCCCTCATCGAGTTCGAGATCGCGGTGGAGACCTACCGGGTCGAGGTGGAGAACTTCTCCCGGCTGCACCACCAGCGGCTCGGTCCGATGTACGCGCGGCTCGACGAGCTGGACGCGCTGATCGCGGAGGCCGTCGCGGCGCACAGCGGTGACCGGGCCGACATCGAGCGGGCCTGGGAGGCCAGGGCCCTGGTGATGCCGATGCCCGGGGTCGAGGAGCTGTTCGGCGGCCTGCTCGGATCGGACGGCGTCCGGCCGGTGGAGGACCCGAACCCGCCGCGCCGGGTCCGGCCCGGCAAGGAGGCCCAGCGGCTCTACCGGGAACTGGCCCGCAAGGCCCACCCGGACCTCGCCCAGGACGAGGCCGAGAAGGAGCGCCGCAGTGCCTTCATCGCCCGGGTGAACGAGGCCTACTCCTACGCGGACGAGGAACTGCTGCGGGCGCTGGCGGAGGAGTGGGAGGCCGGGCCGGTACCGGAGGAGGAGCTGCCGGGCGAGGCCGAGGTGCTCTACGCCCGGCTGGAGTGGCTGGCAGAGCGCAAGGAGAAGCTGGCCGCGGTGGCCGCCGAGCTCGCGGACAGTGCGATCGGGCAGATGATGGGGCTGGCACCGGAGGATCCGGACGCGCTGCTCAACGAGATCGCCGAGCAACTGCTCACCCAGGTCGCCAGCCGTGAGGCCCGGCTCGCCGAGCTGGTCCGCCAGACCTCCGGCGGCTGAGCGGACCGGGCCTCGTCGCCGGCCCTGTTTCCGTCCCTGTCGCAGTTCCCCTGAGCGTCCCCGTCCCGCTCTTGCCGCAGTGCTGCCGCAGGCGGGGCGGCCGGTACCGCGGACGGCTGAGGTAGCTTTTCTACGTTCCCTGTGAGCGGTCCGCGCCCGGCGCGGACCGCCGCTCTTGCCGTGTTCCAGGAGGCGCGTCCGATGTTCCGCTCCCAGTTGCCCAGCGTGGATGCCACCGCTGTCCCGGCCGACGCGATCCTGCTCGACGTCCGGGAGAACGACGAATGGGCCGCCGGGCACGCCGAAGGCGCCGTCCACATCCCCATGAACGAAGTCGTCACCCGAATCTCCGAGCTGCCCGAGGGCGGCCGGGTGCACGTGGTCTGCCGGGTCGGCGGCCGCTCGGCCCAGGTCACCCAGTACCTGATCGCCCAGGGCGTCGACGCGGTGAACGTCAACGGCGGCATGCTCGACTGGGAGGCCGCGGGCCGCCCGGTGGTGGACGGCACCGGCGCCGAGGGCTACGTCCTCTAGACGCCGTCAGCCGGGCGCCGTCAGCGGCCGCCACCAGCCGGGCCCCGGACGTGGGAGGCCGGAGCCGGGCGGACCGGCCGTGCGGCGGGTCCGCCCGGCCGGCCGTCCGTCCGGCGGTCCGCCCGGCTCGGGCGGCTCAGGCGTCGAAGTCGACCTCCACGACCTCCGTCACCGGGTGGGACTGGCACGCGAGCACATAGCCCGCCCCGGTCTCCTCAGGTTCCAGCGCGAAATTGCGGTCCATCCGCACCTCGCCCGCGACCAGCTTGGTCCGGCAGGTCCCGCACACCCCGCCCTTGCAGGCATACGGAGCGTCGGACCGGTTTCGCAGCACGGTCTCCAGGACCGACTCCCCGGCCGCCGCTGACCAGCTGCCGGCCCGGCCGCCGAGCGTCGCCCGTACGGTGCCGCCGTCGGCCCGTGGTCCCGCCGCCGGCACCGGGACCGGCGGCGGCTCGTCCACATGGAAGATCTCCTGGTGGACCCGGGAGCGGGGCACCCCGAGGATCCGCAAGGCGTGCTCGGCCGCACTCACCAGTCCCAGCGGTCCGCAGAGATACCAGCCGTCCACGGCCGGCACCGGCAGCAGCGCCGGGAGGAGCGCGGTCAGCCGGTCCGCGTCGAGCCGGCCCGAGGGCAGCCCGGCCTGCTGTTCCTCCCGGGAGAGCGCGGAGACCAGCTGGAACCGGTCCGGCCACCGGTCCTTGAGGTCCGCCACCTCCTCCAGGAACATCGTGGACGCGGCCGTACGGTCGCTGCGGATCAGGCAGAAGGCCGCCTTCGGCTCCCGCGCCAGCACCGTGCCGATCTGGGAGAGCACCGGGGTGATGCCGCTGCCGCCGACCACCGCGGCGAACCGCCCCGGCCGCGGTTCCAGCACGAACCTGCCCGCCGGGGGCATCACGTCCAGCACGTCGCCCGTCAGCAGTTCCTTGAGGGCGTACGTGGAGAACTCCCCGTCCTCCACCAGCCGCACCCCCACCCGCAGCCGGCGCGGCCCGGCGGTGGACCCGCCGGGACCGCCGGCCGCCGGCTCCCCGGGAACGGGGTCGCAGAGCGAGTACGTCCGCCGGACCTCGCCGCCGGCCACCCGGCGGCGGATCGCGATGTGCTGGCCCGGCGCGTAGCGATACGCGGCGCGGAGTTCCTCGGGAACCTCGAAGGAGATGGTCACCGAGTCGTCGGTGAGCGGGCGGACCTCCGCCACCCGGAGCGGATGGAACATTCACACCTCCTTGAAGTGGTCGAACGGCTCGCGGCAGGACTCGCAGCGGCGCAGCGCCTTGCACGCGGTGGACGAGAAGCGGCTCAGCAGCCGGGTGTCGGTCGAGCCGCAGTGCGGACAGCGGATGCCGAGTTCCAGCGCCACCGGGCCGGCAGAGCCCGCGGGCGCCGCGGCGGCCGGGGACCTGTGGCGCGGGGGTGCCACCCCGGCCTCGGCGAGCTTGCGGCGGCCCTCCGGGCTGATCTCGTCCGTCGTCCAGGCCGGCGACAGCACGGTACGGACCTCCACCTCGGCGACGCCGTGTGCCTTCAGCACCTCGGTGACGTCGGCGGCCATGGTGTCGATCGCCGGGCAGGCGGTCCAGGT